>NZ_JAXMOY010000010.1:0-130289 GCF_034669625.1 Marinobacter sp. | reverse complement strand
TAATGTGCGGTAAGGAGCCCGCAATTCTCACAACCGCATCAGGTCGTTGTAAAGAGCAAACACCATTAAAGTCAGGATCAAAGCCATACCAATTCGTAACCCTAGCTCTTGAGCCTTTTGCGACAAGGGTTTCCGGCGTATAGCTTCGATGGTGTAATAAACGATGTGACCACCATCCAGCACCGGTACTGGCAGTAAATTCAAAACACCTAGACTTACGCTGAGATAAGCCAGGAAACGAACAAAATCTTCAAACCCCGAACTGACACTGGCTTCCGCGACCCGAGCAATGGTAATTGGGCCGCTCAGGTTAGTAGGTGACAGAAGCCCCGTTACCATCTTCTTGATGGCCACCAGAGTCAATCGCGTGTCAGCCCAAGTTTCATGAATGGCGTTGGGAATCGCGGCCAAAGGCCCGAACTGCACCTCACGGAGCACATCGTCAGGCCATGAAATAGCCTCAACACCCGCGCCTACAAACCCAATCACCTGACCGTCGTCCAAGGTACGCGCACCGGGCGTTACAGACACATCCAATCGGGTGCCGTTGCGATCAACAGACAGCATTAATGGCCGCTCTGGGGCGTTGCGAATGTATTCAACCAAGGCAAACCAGTCTTCTACAGGCTCCCCATTAACGGCCAATACCCGGTCACCCACCTGCAAACCAGCGGCCTGAGCACGACCCTCCTCAACAACCTGCCCCAACACCGCAGGGACTTCAGGACGCCATGGAGTCACACCAAATTCAGCCAAAGGATTCGGTGCGTCGTCGCTGAGTGACCATCCGTTCAACGGCCCTGAGACAACACCCCGCGACCCCCTATCCGTAATTTCCAGAGAAACCTGCCCATGTTCTCCGGCGCGCTCCAGCAAGCGCATGTTTACGTCACGCCACGACGTTACCCGATGACCATCCACCGAGTGAATTTCCATGCCGTCCTGCAAACCGACACGTTCAGCGGTACTACCTACCGAGACATCCCCAACGATGGGCGCCACGGTCGTGACACCAACGACGCTGATCAACCAATACGCCAGAATGGCAAACAAAAAGTTCGCGACCGGGCCGGCGGCTGCAATAGCTATACGCTGAGAAGGCGGCTTCGATGTAAACGCCTGATCCCGAAGTTCTTCCGGAACGGGACCTTCCCGCTCGTCCAGCATTTTAACGTAACCACCCAAGGGAATGGCCGCAATCGCATACTCGGTACCCTGGCGGTCATACCAGGAAAATAACGGCTTGCCAAAACCGACCGAGAATCGAAGAACCTTCACGCCGAACCGCCGGGCTACCCAGAAGTGCCCGTACTCGTGCAGGGTGACCAAGATTCCCAGAGTCAGCGCTAATGCCAATACGCTTTGAATAATCTGCATAGGTTTTCCGGTGTTGGTCTGGGGCTACAACTTAACGAAATGCCGCTACGATATCAGGCTGTCAGCAAGCCAATTTGTTCGTTGGCTTGCTGACGCGCTTCGGCATCTTTAGCAAAAATGGTCTCGAAGCTATCGGCCTCCACCACTTCAGTCGCTGCGAGCGTTCGCTCTATGATAACGGGGATATCGGTAAAGGACAGCTTACCTTCAAGAAATGCAGCAACCGCGACCTCATTAGCCGCATTCAGTACGGCAGGTGCCGTCCCCCCGGTTGCGAAGGCGTCGGCAGCCAACCGCAAACACGGGAACCGCTGCAAGTCTGGTCGCTCGAAATGAAATTTACCGACGGCAAACAAATCCAGTGGCGCCACACCCGCGGCTATGCGCTCTGGCCACGCCATCCCGTTGGCGATGGGCGTGCGCATATCCGGGCTTCCCATCTGGGCCAGCACCGAACCGTCTGCGTACTCCACCATCGAATGAATGATGCTTTCCGGATGCACATGTACTTCAACATGATCCGGGGTGGTATTGAACAACCAGCAGGCTTCAATGAGCTCCAAGCCTTTGTTCATCAAGGTCGCGGAATCAACCGAAATCTTTTGGCCCATGGACCAATTCGGGTGCGCACAGGCTTGAGCCGGTGTTACCGAATTCAATGACTCAGCTGAAAAGGTACGGAAAGGCCCGCCAGAAGCGGTCAGCAAGATGCGAGTTATACCGGCCGCAACGGGGTTACGGACCTTATCGGCGGGCATGCACTGGAAAATGGCGTTGTGCTCGGAATCAATTGGTAAAAGTTCCGCTCCAGATTCGGTAACCGCGTCCATAAACAACTTACCGGACATCACCAAAGCTTCTTTATTCGCCAACAAAACCCGCTTACCAGCGTGAACAGCCGCCAGCGTTGGTGCCAGCCCTGCGGCACCCACGATCGCGGCCATCACAGTGTCTGCTTGATTGGCCGCGGCAACCTGACACAAACCCTGCTCACCACTTAGCACGGTTGTTTCCGGCATGTCTGCCAGCAACTCCACCAGCTCAAGAGAGGCATTGGCATCGGCCATCACCGCAAAGGCAGGCTTGAACTCTCGGCACAAAGCCGCCAATTCCTGCGCTCTCGTGCCGGCGGTCAAGGCCCACACTGAAAACCGTTCCGGATGCCGGCGGATGACGTCGAGAGTACTTAGTCCAATGGAGCCGGTTGCTCCTAGAACGGTAACGTTTCGCTGGGTCATAGAGACACGCTGGTCGCGCTTAGCCAACCGAGCAGCGTGATGATCAACGCAAAAACAGGGATCGCGGCGGTGAGGCTGTCAATCCGGTCCATAATGCCACCATGCCCCGGCAATAGTTGACTACTGTCTTTAATGCCACGAAAGCGCTTGAGCATGCTTTCCAAAAGGTCACCCAAGACAGACACCATGCCGGTAAACAAGCTGGCAATGAGCAGCAACAGAGTTTCTTCAGTGCTCGCACTCGCTAGATAACTGGCCACCAAGGCCAGCACCCCAACAGCAACGAGACCGCCCCAGACGCCCGCCCAAGATTTTCCGGGACTAACCCGAGGAGCCAGTTTGGCTTTTCCAAACGCTCGACCCGCAAAATACGCACCTATGTCAGCAACCCAAACCATCAGGAAGATATAGAGGATCACCAACAAACTGTTGGTCAACGCGCCAAACTCGAAAACTCCGGTGCGCAAATGATTTAAACCAACCCAGGCAGGCAGAAGCACAAACAGCCCCATCACAGCCCTGACACGCGTGGAACCCCAAGCATCAGAGCCTCTAGGGTACCGGCTGACCAATCCCAAACACACCAACCACCAGACAAAAGCGAGCGACAAAACCACCGTTGCCGACACGTTAAGCTGCGATATCAGCGCCATCAAAACAGCAACACCCACAGCGTAAGATACACGACCACCCTGCCCTTCAATGCCAGACATGTTTGCCCATTCCCAAGCACCCAATGCAATGATTGCACCGGTGAAAAGTGAAAAGCCAAACGACGGCAAGAAGAAAATACCGCCAATCGCAATCGGGGCAAGAATAAGAGCGGTAATAATTCGAGTTTTCAGCACGGTAATAATCGCTATGTCGTTATTGTTTTGTAACTTGAGAAGCAAGCTGGTCGTCTGTCTGGCCAAAGCGACGCTTACGGTGGCCGTAGGCCTCCAATGCTTTCACCATTTCTTCAGCTTTGAAATCTGGCCAGAAAACATCGGAGAAGTAAAACTCCGTATAGGCCAAGTGCCACAATAGAAAATTGCTGATGCGCTGTTCACCGGCCGTACGAATCAGCAAATCTGGCATCGGCAAATCACCGATACTCAAATTTTGCTGAATCAAATCATCGGTAATATCGGAAGGTGCCAGCTCACCGGCGCGAACTTTTTCTGCAACCGCCTGAGTGGCCTGCGTGATGTCCCAATGCCCGCCATAATTGGCAGCGATCACCAACGTCATCGCCGTATTATCGCGAGTAAGCGCCTCGGCTTTTTCCATATGCTCTTGGAGCAAAGAGTTAAACGGAGTGCGATCGCCAACAATCCTTAACCGGATGTTATTGCGATGAAGTTTTCGAACTTCGCGCTCAAGCGCCATCACAAACAGCCGCATCAGCGCCGACACTTCGTCTTTCGGACGACGCCAGTTTTCACTGGAGAAGGCGAACAGGGTAAGTACTTCAACACCCTGCCGAGCACAGGTTTCAACAACGGCTTTAACCGCATCCACTCCGGCCTTATGGCCCGCGACACCCTTCAACCGCCGGGCTTTCGCCCACCGATTATTGCCATCCATGATAATGGCCACATGCCGGGGACGACTACTTGCCGTCACCGGAATTTCTGCGGTTATTTGATCCGTCATGAAACCCTCTGCGCAGTGGCACTTTCAACCACTGCTGACTCTGTTCCTGAACGATCTGACGGTTATACCGCCATCAGATCCTCTTCCTTCGCCTTCAGCATCTTTTCGATCTCGGCGATGTATTTGTCAGTCAACTTCTGGACATCATCCTCGCCGCGACGCATTTCATCTTCGTTGATGTCCTTCTCTTTGAGAAGATCCTTCAGCATGCCGTTGGCATCACGACGAGCGTTACGCACGGACACTCGACCCTGCTCTGCATCGGCACGCGCTTGCTTGGCCATTTCTTTACGAGTCTGCTCAGTCAGCATGGGCATAGGCACGCGAATCGCATCGCCGTTGCTGGAAGGGTTCAACCCCAAATCAGACATCATAATTGCCTTCTCGATGGCTGAAATGATGTTCTTTTCCCAGGGCGCCACCAGCAACGTTCGGTTGTCTTCTACGTTCACGCTGGCCACCTGTTTCAGAGGCGTGTCCTGACCGTAGTAATTCACCATTACGCTATCTAGAATTGCTGGATGAGCTCGTCCAGTACGAATTTTGTTGAAGGCCGAGTTCAGCGCCTCAAGGCTCTTCTTCATCTTGGAATCAGCGTCAGCTTTAATATCATCAATCACGTCAAAACCCTCAATTCGTTACTCAATCAATGTGCCTTCTTTCTCACCGGTCACGATGCGGGTGAGAACGCCTGGCTGGTTCATATCGAATACACGCAACGGCATACCATGATCACGGGCCAAGCAGATAGCGGTCAGATCCATCACACCGAGCTTACGATCCAAAACCTCATCATAGGTCAGGCGGTCGTACTTTACGGCTGTAGGATCGAGTTTGGGATCTGCACTATAAACACCGTCTACCTTGGTCGCTTTGAGCACTGCATCAGCTTCGATCTCGATGCCACGTAGACAAGCAGCAGAATCGGTGGTGAAGAACGGGTTACCTGTACCAGCACTAAAAATGACCACGTCGCCTTCTTTCAGGTCGCGAACGGCACGACGGCGATCGTAATGCTCGACAATACCGCTCATAGGGATCGCAGACATAACCCGGGTACGGATGTTCGAACGCTCAAGAGCGTCACGCATTCCCAGGCCATTCATTACAGTTGCCAGCATACCCATATGGTCGCCGGTCACCCGATCAAGACCAGCCTCACTCAGTGCTGCACCACGAAAAAGGTTACCACCGCCAATCACCAGTGCAACCTGAACGCCGATACCCACAAGAGCGCCAATCTCCAATGCCATGCGATCAAGCACTTTAGGATCAATACCGAACTCGTGCTCCCCCATCAGGGCTTCGCCACTAAGTTTTAGCAGAACACGCTTATATCTGGGCTGATTAGTTGAAGGTGTCGGTGTCGGCATGGTGATCCCCTTTTCGTCTTTTGGCTGTGCGGTGTCAAACCCGTTGCAGGCTTGCATCTGACATATCCCTCCCATCTTAACGCAAAAAAGGGGTATCTCAGATACAAGCCCGCCACGAAAGCCGGGCGAACCCGGCTGACGTGGCAGACTTAGGTAGCGCTACTGTCTTTGACAGATGCGCTCAAAAAATGGATCAGGCCTTGCCTGTGCCAGCGGCAGCAGCCACTTCAGCAGCAAAATCCACTTCTTCTTTTTCGATGCCTTCACCCACTTCCAGACGAGTAAAGCCAACCAGTTCGCCACCAACGGCTTTGATCAACTCACCCACTTTCTGCTCTGGGTTCTTAACGAAAGGCTGTTCGATCAGACTGTTTTCAGCCAGGAACTTCTTGATACGGCCGCCCATCATCTTTTCAACGATTTCGGCAGGCTTGCCTTCCATATCCGGCTGAGACTTGATGATTTCCTTTTCTTTTTCCAGCTCTTCAGCAGGCATTTCTTCCGGCTTGCCAACGCGCGGGTTAACAGCCGCAACGTGCATAGCGATGTCACGAGCCAGCTCTTCAGTACCAGCGGTCAGAGCAACAACGGCAGCAATCTTGCTGTTGCTGTGAACGTATCCACCAACAACCGGGCCTTCAACCTTAACCAGACGACGAACCGTGACATTTTCACCGATCTTCTGAACCAGCGCTTCACGCTTGCTTTCCAGATCGCCTTCCATCAGCTTCGCAACGTCAGTTTCGCCTTTTTCAAACGCAATATTCAGAACGTCGTTAGCGAAGTTCATGAAGTTGTCATCACGGGCAACGAAGTCTGTTTCAGAGTTAACTTCCAAGATGAAAGCTACAGTCTTGTCATCAGAAACCTTAACCAGAGACACACCTTCAGCAGCGGTACGACCGGCTTTCTTGGCAGCTTTAAGGCCAGATGACTTACGAAGCTCTTCAATTGCAGCATCAACACTGCCGCCAGCTTCAACCAGTGCTTTTTTGCACTCCATCATGCCAAGACCAGTGCGCTCACGCAGCTCTTTGACCATTGCAGCGGTAATTGCAGCCATGTTCAGTCCTCTCAATCAGTTACAAATTCGGTGGGAAGGCATGCCCGGATAGAAAGGGGCATGCCTTATAACTTAAACCTGACGGTCAAGTATTACTCGGCAGCTGGAGCAGCGCCTTGGGCATCTTCGCTAACTTCTACAAACTCGTCAGCACCGCCGGTAGCCTGGGAAGACTCCATGCAGGTGTCAGCAACAGCCTTCACGTAGATCTGGATAGCGCGAATCGCATCATCGTTACCCGGGATTACGTAGTCAACGCCGTCAGGATCACTGTTGGTATCAACAACACCAATAACAGGGATACCCAGCTTGTTCGCTTCTTTAATAGCGATACGCTCGTGGTCTACGTCAACAACGAACAGTGCGTCCGGCAGGCCGCCCATATCCTTGATACCACCGATAGAACGTTCAAGCTTATCCATCTCACGGGTACGCTCAAGAGCTTCTTTCTTGGTCAGCTTGTCAAAAGTGCCATCCTTGCTCTGGGCTTCCAGATCACGGTAGCGACGGATAGACTGACGAATCGTCTTGTAGTTGGTCAGCATGCCACCCAACCAGCGATGATTAACGTACGGCTGGCTAGAACGCAGGGCTTCTTCCTTGATGATCTTCGCTGCGGCACGCTTAGTACCTACAAACAGGATCTTGTTCTTGCTTTCGGTCAGCTGCTGAATGAAATCCAGCGCTTGATTCATCGCAGGAACAGTCTGTTCCAGGTTGATGATATGAATCTTGTTACGAGCACCAAAGATGTATTTACCCATCTTCGGGTTCCAGTAACGGGTTTGGTGTCCGAAGTGAGCACCTGCTTTCAGCAGGTCACGCATATTTACCTGAGCCATGATATTTACCTTTTAGCTTTGGGTTAGGCCTCCACGCATCCAATTGCCCCAACCTGTCTCCTTAAAGCAGGAGCCGGCACCCTGGGACAACGTGCTGACACGTGTGTGAATTTGCCGAGTTTTGTTTCGGCGGGCGCGTTTATACCATACCTGACTCCCGCAAAGCCATCACTTTTACTAAACACCTTCCTTGTACCTATTGGCCGGGGCCCTTAAAATGCTGGCTTGATGTATATAAACAGGAAGCCCGATGCAAGTCTCTATTAAGACCCCCGAAGAAATTGAAAAGATGCGGGTAGCCGGCCGCCTGGCAGCCGAAGTTCTGGAAATGATCGGCGAGCACGTCAAGCCCGGCGTTACCACAGAAGAGCTTGACCGCATCTGCCACGACCACATTGTGAACAAGCAACAAGCCATTCCAGCCCCGCTTAACTACAAAGGGTTCCCGAAATCTATCTGCACCTCGGTTAACCACGTGGTGTGTCACGGTATCCCTACCGACAAGAAAGTCTTGAAGGACGGCGATGTCATCAACATTGACGTCACCGTGATCAAAGATGGCTACCATGGTGACACCAGCAAGATGTGGGTTGTTGGCAAGCCCAAGCCCGGCTCTGAACGCTTGATCCAGATCACTCAGGAATGTCTATATAAAGGCATTGAGCTGGTTAAGCCCGGCGCCCGTCTCGGCGATATCGGTCACGTGATCCAGAAGCATGCAGAGAAACATCGCTACTCCGTAGTTCGGGATTATTGCGGCCACGGTATCGGCGCCGTGTTCCATGAAGAGCCTCAGGTTATGCACTACGGCACACCCGGCACCGGCCTTGAGCTGAAAGAAGGCATGACATTCACCATCGAACCCATGCTGAATCAAGGTAAGTACCACACTAAATTGCTGGCCGACGGATGGACAGCGGTCACCAAGGACCACAAACTGTCCGCCCAGTGGGAGCACACAATCTTGGTCACCGAAGACGGCTATGAGGTTCTGACCAAGCGATCAGAAGAGTCGCTCTAAGTGGACCAACGCGAGCTGGAACACCGCATCAGCCACGACCTTTCTCCGGTCGTGGCGGCAAGGGAATTTCTACAGCATCATTACGAGGCCGACGCCGAAGCTTTTCGACAAGGTGCTGACGTCAGGACTCTGGTTCATTCCAGAGCCAAGACGGTAGACACGGTTCTTCGATTGATCTGGAATCGCTACCCTCTTTCCAACTCGCCCGACATCGCCCTGGTCGCCGTGGGTGGTTACGGTCGCGGCGAACTCCACCCCCACTCCGATATCGACTTGCTCATCCTCACCCGCAAAGGCACTGAAAGCACCTGGCAAGACGACCTCAGCGCTTTCATCACCTTGCTTTGGGATCTGAAGCTGGATATCGGTCACAGCGTTCGCAGTGTCGACGAGTGCATCGCCGCCGCTAAGCAAGACATCACCATCCTTACCAACCTGCTGGAAACCAGAACCATCGCTGGCCCAGACAGCTTGAGAGAAGAGCTCACCGAACAGGTTTACCTGGACGATGTGATGTCAGACAAAGATTACTTTGTCGCCAAATGGGAAGAGCAGCAAAGCCGCCACCAAAAGTATGGTGATACCGAATACAATCTGGAACCAAACGTCAAAGGCTCTCCCGGAGCGCTGCGGGACATTCAAACCATTGGCTGGATCACCAAACGGCATTTCCGGCTGGAGAGCACCGCAGAACTAGCCCGCTTCGCCATCATCACCGATGAAGAGCACCAAGTGTTGCTTGAAGGAGAAACCTTTCTCTGGCGTTTACGCTTCGGTCTTCAACTCATCGCCGACCGCAATGAAAACCGACTGCTGTTCGATCATCAGCGGGCCCTTGCCTCCTTGCTCGGTTATGAAGATGAAGGCAAACGCCTCGGCGTCGAGCTGATGATGCAATCGTACTACCGCGCCGTTCTGGCTTTGACCGAACTTACCGACGTGATTCTGCAATATTACGACGAAGCGATCATCGGCAGCGGCAGCGAAGACGAGATCCGCCCACTCAACAAACGCTTCCAGATGCGGAATTTCTACATCGAAGCGATCAATAACCAAGTCTTTGCCTACGCCCCCTATGCCATCATGGAAATCTTTGTGCTAATGGCACAGCATCCGGAGATCAAAGGCATTCGAGCAACCACCATTCGCTCACTCAGGGCTCACCGGCACCTGATCGACGATGTATTCCGGTCTGACCTGGCCGTGACCAGCCTGTTCATGGAACTTCTGCGTACGCCCCACGCGTTACACAAAACGCTCTCAGCGATGAAGAAGTACAACGTATTGGGCCGCTATCTACCGGAGTTTGGCGACATCATCGGCCAGATGCAGCATGACCTGTTCCACATTTACACGGTTGATGCGCACACCATGCGGGTCATCCGCAACATGGTCAGGCTGACCAGCGAGGAAGCGCGAACCGAGTACCCCCTTGCCTCTCGCTTGATCCACCGCTTGCCGAAAATGGACACCCTGTATATCGCCGGCCTGTACCACGATGTAGCCAAAGGCCGCGGTGGTGACCATTCTGAACTCGGCGCCATTGATGCCGAAGCCTTCTGCGAACGGCACCATCTCAGTGAACGCGACACCCGGCTGATCGCCTGGTTGGTGGAAAACCATCTGCTCATGTCGATGACTGCCCAGCGCAAAGACATCTCCGACCCAGACATCATCCAGGCATTTGCCCGCGCGATACCCAGCCAGGCTCACCTCGACTACCTTTACACGCTGACTGTATGCGACATCAGCGCCACCAACCCCAAGCTCTGGAATACCTGGCGAGCCTCGCTCTTGCGCCAGCTATACATAGAAGCCAAGCGAGCACTGCGCCGCGGCATAGACACACCGGTTAACCGGCAAGCATGGATTGAAGCTACCCGCGAAGAGGCCAGGGAAATCCTCAACGCCCAGAACATGACCGACGAACAAATCGACCAAATCTGGGATACCGTGGACGAAGAGTATTTTCTCCAGGATTCCACCGTCGATATCGCCTGGCAGACCGCCGCGATCATCCGCCATGGCGATAACCCGGACCCGCTGGTCTTAATCCGCGACACCCGCGGCGGGCCGACCGACGGCTACTCGCAGATTATCATCTATATGCGAGACCGGGTTGCCCTGTTTGCGGCCACAACCGCCGTACTGGAGCAGCTGAACCTGAACATCGTCGATGCTCGCATCAACTCCAGCGAGGGGCCCCACTCGATCAGCTCTTACATCGTACTGGACGAGCAAGGGCAACCGCTGGGTATCGATCCAGCCCGTAAAGAGCGGGCACGCAAGCGCCTGATCGAAGAGCTGGATGATCCGGAAGACTACCCGGACATTATTCATCGGCGCACCCCGAGGCAGCTCAAACACTTCGCCTTCCCGACAGAAGTGACTTTCTCCAACGACACCATTAACCAACGAACGTTGATGGAAGTCATTACCCCCGACCGCCCCGGCCTGCTGGCTCGGATTGGCCAGGTACTGCTGGAGCACAGGGTGCGGCTGACCAACGCGAAAATCGCCACCTTGGGCGAACGGGTTGAAGACGTTTTCTTCATCACTGACGAACAAGGCCGACCACTGAGCGATCCCGCTGAGTGCGAAGCCCTGCAACAGCACCTCTGCAAAATGCTGGACGACATTCAATGAATTCCAATCTTGAAAGACTGCACCCTTACCCCTTCGAAAAACTCGCGGAGCTCAAAGCCGGCATTACCGTGCCGGAGCACCTCGCGCCGATTTCACTGGGCATTGGCGAACCCAAGCACCCTGCCCCGGCATTCGTAAAGCAGGTGGTGGCCGACAACCTGGACAAACTGGCCAACTACCCCACCACCAAGGGCATAGAAGCATTACGCGAAACCATCGCCGACTGGGCAACCCGGCGCTTCAACCTGAGCGAAGGCTCGCTCGACCCGGCCCGAAACATCGTTCCGGTAAACGGTACCCGCGAAGCCATCTTTTCTCTGGTTCAGGCCGTTGTCGATGCCAGCGAGCCGGCCACCGTCGTCAGCCCAAACCCGTTTTATCAGGTGTACGAAGGTGCCGCTTTCCTGGCGGGCGCCGACCCCGTTTACTTGCCGTGCGATGCCAGCAACGGGTTCATCCCGGATTTCGACGAGGTTCCCGAATCGGTCTGGGCCAAGTGTCAGGTTCTGTTTTTATGCTCCCCTGGCAACCCCAGCGGCGCCGTAGTCACACGGAAAACATTGACCAAAGTGATCGAGTTGGCCGACCGTCATGACTTCATCGTTGCCTCCGATGAGTGTTATTCCGAACTCTACCCGGACGAAGCCAACCCGCCCGAAGGCCTGCTACAAACCTGTGCCGCGATTGGCCGTAACGACTTCAAACGTTGCGTGGTGTTCCATAGCCTGTCAAAGCGCAGCAACCTGCCAGGTCTGCGATCCGGCTTTGTCGCGGGCGATGCCGAGATACTGGCAGGCTACCTGAAATACCGCACCTACCACGGGTGTGCCATGCCCATTCACAATCAGCTGGCCAGTATCGCTGCGTGGAACGATGAAGAACACGTCAAAGAAAACCGCGCGGCTTATCGGGCAAAATTCGAAGCCGTGGTTCCCATCCTGCGCGAAGTGATGAACGTGGAATTCCCGGATGCCGGTTTCTACCTCTGGCCGGAAACACCTTTCGACGACGAAACCTTCGCCCGTGAATTGTCGGCTCAGCAAAACGTACACGTACTGCCCGGCCGCTACCTGTCCCGCACTGTGGACGGCCACAACCCGGGGGAAAACCGGGTTCGTATGGCACTGGTGGCGCCCGTAGACGAGTGCGTTGAAGCCGCCCACCGCATTGTCGAGTTCGTAAAAGGATTCAAGGCATGAAGCTCTACGGCATCAAAAACTGCGACACCGTCAAAAAAGCCCGTAAGTGGCTGGATGAAAACGGCATCGCCTACGAATTCCACGATTTCAAAAAAGACGGACTTACCCGCGAAAAGCTGGCCGAGTGGGAGCAGACTCTAAGTTGGGAAACGCTGATCAACAAACGCGGTACCACCTGGAGAAAACTTCCTGATGAGGTTCGTGATACCATGACCGCCCAAAGCGCCCGCCAGGTCATGCTGGAGAACACCTCCATCATCAAACGCCCGGTTGTTGAACACCATGAAACGGTTACCGTGGGCTTCAACGCAGACGAATGGGCTGCGTGGACGAACTAACTAATTAACACCGCCTCTCCCTATCACCCCCCCCTCTCGGGAGAAGTGTCAGGGAGAGGGGGAAAGAACTCAGCTTTTTACACTTAATTAACAGGAGCAACCACCAGATGAGTTTTGCATTCGGCATCGGCATCGGCACCCAGAACAATCAGGGCGAATGGCTGGAAGTGTTCTACCAGCAACCGGTTATGACCCCTGGCAAAGACCTGATCGACGTGGTTGAAACCGCGCTGAACTACAAGGGCGGCAACCAGGCCATCGAAGCAAGCGCAGAGCAACTGACCCAGCTCGCCACGTCACTCCGCCAGTTGGGCGAAACCGCACAGGCAAAACTGGCTGAGCAAGCCGCTGAAAGCAAAAGCCCGGTTGTTGTCACCGTACTGGCGACCGACGATACCGCGTCCAGCACTCCAGAGGTGTACCTGAAGCTGCACCTGATTTCTCACCGTATGGCCAGGCCCCACAGCCTGAAACTGGACGGAATATTCGGTTTGCTGCCGAATCTGGCCTGGACCAACGAAGGCGCTATCGATCTGAACGAACTACCAGCCCGTCAGCTGCAGGCTCGTATTGAAGGCCGCACTCTGGAAGTGAAATCTGTCGACAAGTTCCCGCAGATGACCGACTACGTGGTGCCGAAAGGCGTACGTATTGCCGATACCTCCCGTGTCCGCTTGGGCGCCTACGTGGGTGAAGGCACTACCGTGATGCACGAAGGCTTCATCAACTTCAACGCCGGTACCGAAGGCACCAGCATGATCGAAGGCCGCATTTCCGCCGGCGTTATCATCGGCAAAGGGTCTGACCTGGGCGGCGGCTGCTCCACCATGGGCACCCTGTCTGGTGGCGGCAACATCATCATTGCCGTTGGCGAAAACTGCCTACTGGGCGCAAACGCTGGCATCGGCATCCCACTGGGCGATCGTTGCACCGTAGAAGCTGGCTTGTACATCACCGCCGGCACCAAGGTTGCCCTGCTGGATGACAGCAACAAACTGGTTGAAGTGGTTAAAGCTCGCGATCTGGCCAGCAAGAACGACCTTCTGTTCCGCCGCAACAGCCAGACCGGTGCCGTTGAGTGCAAAACCAACAAGACAGCCATCGAGCTGAACGAAGAACTGCACGCGAACAACTAAGACCCGCACAAGCCCCTCTCCCGCCGCGGAGAGGGGCTATTCCAGACCAAGCAAGAGCCACCCTATGACTTTATCGCCTACCCTCGAACTCGCTAAGGACCTCATTCGTCGCCAATCGGTTACACCGGACGATGCCGGTTGTCAGGAGTTGATGATGTCCCGTCTCGCCCCACTAGGCTTTGCCGGCGAGAACTTGCGTTTTGGCGAAACAGACAACCTCTGGGCCCGCAAGGGCACCGACGGACCGTTGCTGGCTTTTGCCGGCCATACCGATGTCGTGCCAACTGGCCCTGAGAAAAACTGGGCCCATGCGCCCTTTGAGCCGGTCATTGAAGAAGGCTTTTTGTACGGCCGCGGTGCCGCCGATATGAAAGGCAGCCTCGCTGCGTTTGTCACGGCCTGTGAACGCTTTGTGGCCAAGAATCCAAACCATCGCGGTTCCATCGCTCTGCTCATCACCAGTGATGAAGAAGGCCCCGCACACGATGGCACGGTCAAAGTGGTCGAAACGCTGGAAGCCCGGAACGAGAAAATCGACTGGTGCCTGATTGGAGAACCGTCCAGTACCCACGAAGTGGGTGACGTGATTAAAAACGGCCGCCGTGGTTCACTGCATGGTTACCTGACCGTTCATGGCACCCAAGGCCACGTCGCCTACCCGCATCTGGCCGAGAACCCCGTACATACGGTCGCCCCGGCGCTCGACGCCTTGGCCAAGGAATTCTGGGACAACGGCAACGATTTCTTCCCGCCTACCACCTTCCAGATCACCAAAATTGAATCCGGTGTCGGCAGCAACATCATTCCCGGCGAATGTGTGGTGCACTTCAATTTCCGTTACTGCACGGAAAACACCGCTGAAAGCCTGGAGGAACGTGTAGTCGCCATTCTGGATCGCCATAATTTCAAGTACGACTTGCAGTGGCACCTCAGCGGTCGCCCCTTCCTGACCGACCGGGGTGCACTGGTCTCGGCCAGTCAGGAAGCCATTCGCACAGTGACGGGTCGGGAAACCGAACTGTCGACCTCTGGTGGCACTTCCGACGGCCGCTTTATCGCCCCCACGGGCGCACAAGTGGTCGAACTCGGCCCCATCAACGCCACCATCCACAAAGTGGATGAATGCGTGAAAGCGGAAGATCTGGATACGCTGTCCGAAATCTACGAACAGATTCTGGTAGAACTGCTAGGGTAATTTGGAATGAGGGGTCAGGGCCTCGCGGAGGTCTGACCCCGATTTCGAAATCAAACGCCACACTCAGTAATGCGGCGGTGGTGTTTCCTCATCCTCGCGCCGAATATTGGAAGGCGACACATCCTTAAGCTGCTGGTGCATCAGCCGCTTCGCCTCCCACAGCTCCCGAATATCCATTTCTTGCTTTGTCACCTGTTCGCTCAGGGTGTTGATTACGTCATCCTGGAACGCAAGTCGCATTTCCAGATCCGCAATCCGGTCTTCGAGAGTCTTTTTGCTCATGAGATTTGGTCAGCCCTTTCCTTAATCTGGTATCATGGCGCCTTTTACCGCCAACGCCAGATATTCTACACACAGAATTCAGCGGCGGTGTTCACTGCCGGACATGCTATTTTACCCGATGTGCGGCTTTTTATCGTTAGCGTTTAATTATGGAGAATAACCAACTAATGCGTAATCCAGCCAAAGCGATCCTTGTTGCTATCCTGATCGCAATTCCGGCACCGTTTGTACTGGGCCTGTTACTGTCTGCCACCCCGGAACCGCTGAAACTGCTCGCCTTAGGCGAAGGCGTTGAAGCTCTGGGTAGCCAAGGTGGTATTGCCGCATATGTGATGGCGTTTGCTGTTTTCGCCATCGTCGGTTTTATCGCTGTTTTGGTTGCCGGTAAGCAAGCGGCTCCTGCTGCTCACGCTCGCACCCAAAACCGCCCGGCTCGTGCCAGTCAGCCACAGAACGATTACGACGACGAAGACGATGACTTTGACGACAACACTCCGGAAGGAGACGAAGAAGGTACCGTCAAATGGTTCAACGTCAAAAAAGGCTTCGGCTTTATCGTGCGTGAAAGCGGTGACGAGATTTTCGTTCACTTCCGCGCCATCCGTGGCCGTGGCCGCCGCGTCCTCCGTCAAGGCCAGCTGGTTCGCTTCAACGTAGTTGATGCCGACAAAGGCCTACAGGCAGACAACGTGTCTATCCTGAGCGATTGATCTCGATCTGAGAAAACAAAAAGGCAGCCTTAATCGGCTGCCTTTTTACGTTCAGGGCCATGCTAATTCCACACAACCTGCTGCTCACCACGCTGATCTAACCGCCACCATTTTTCATCATCGAGCGAATCGCCTTCTTTCCACTCTCCCAAGCTGCAGCGGATCTCGCCTTCCATCATTCTCCAGGCACTCCGTGCGCACTCCAGATCGTTGTTCCAAGGCAACTCATCCCCCTCGATTACCAACGATGTGAATCGTTTCCCGAACGCGCCCGGATACAACGTAATACGTAAACTTCTTCCGTTGAACCGTGCTGTGCCTTTTGAAACCGAGGCGACATCGGCATCATCCAGCCGGACATTATCAAGCTGCCCTTCAAGCCACCGGGATACGGCACCCGGCTCAAGGTCACGAATATAGATTTCCAGATCCTGCACCCAAGGTATCTCCATGCTGTTGCTCACACTGCCGCACATATTGAACCGGCTCTGGCCCTGCTGCAAGCCATCGCTCCAATTCCTGCCGAAGATCTTCCACCATCACCCTGCGCAAACTGCCAGCACGCTGACGTTCGTACCACAGCACTTCGGCAGCAGCTCTGGCCAGCTCTAGGTCTTTTAGATCCAGATCCTCATCGATGCCCTCTTCTCCCCGCGCCATGCTCACCAGCAACTGCCTCCGGAAAACGTCCTGCGTTCCAGTAAGTGCCACTGATTCCAACGGACCTCGGTTCGCAAATATCTCCAGACGGGCGGCGGCGCTTCGGACCCACTCAAGCATACCCCCCGGTAACGCAACACAGCGGCTTTGGCGGGTGGCCGCATATTCCAACGCAGAAAGAGTAATCTCAACGTTAAACCTTTTCTCAATTAACGGTTGATGAGCCGTGAGAATCGCTCGTCGTTGCGCTGTGCTCACGGCCGGCATTGGCACAACGTCCAGACTTCTCCCGAGCAAATGGCTTAGCCGTTGCTCCTCGCCGGTGTCGCCACCCTCATCCGGTGCAAGCAGCAGGATTGGTCCTTGCCAGCCCGAGACTACCTCTCTCGCGACACCGTTTGGCTGCGCCATCAACTCCAATAATGCCACCGGCGATACGTTATCCAGCACCAATACAGGCCACCCCAAACCCCGTCCACTTTGCTGTGGTATCGCTGGTTGCTCCAGAGCCATGATTTCGGCCTGTCTGCGCAAGTCTAGCTGCACCCAGCAGAGCCCCGGAGTTTCCAGAAGCAATTGAAGCCACGCGGCTTTACCATTGCCATGCTCGCCCTGAACCCAAATCAACCCGGTTTCGTTAGCCGCTAGCGCAACTGCGACATTCTCAGCCAGCGCCAGCCAACTCGGCTCAAGCACCGTTAATGGCACAGGCTCTAGCCCCCTCACTCCACGCATCTGAGCCGGGCTTCCAACATCATCCGGCCAGACATTCACCAACTCCAACACAGCGACGTAGGCTTTGTCTTGCAAGCATTCGGCAAAGGTCACAAGCCCTCGTAAAAGCTGAGACCAGTTCAACCAGGGGCCTCCAACAACTTCTCGAGTTTCAGAAATCCAATAAATCAGCTGCGATGATAAATCCCCATCCCCGTGAACTTCAGCCACGATCCGCTGCTCCCCCTGGATGGTGCGAATCAGCTCGTCAAAATCCACGCCCTGACGCTTCAGAAACGGGGCCACCGTATCGATCACATCCAGCATCGCCAAGAAGAAATCTTCTGCGGTAATGACCGAGCCGCCGCGTTACCCAACATTGTCTCGAGCCACAAGCAGTGCTTGCTGGCATTGAGGTTCCAGGCATCCTTGCCAATCTTCCATTTCAGCGCTCTCCATCGGGGAATAGATCAGCCCATAACTCTAACAAACTTGGTGTTGCGCTAAGGCGGCGAAGATCACACGGCGTGCCCTTCTCCGGATTAAACTTATGGACGCTACGGCTATTTAATGAACTGAGTTTCGTGCTCTCAACAATCCGCAGATTGAGGTATCCTGAGCCCATGGATACAACTTCAGCGCGATTCGCTCTACATCGCTTCAAAACTCCCGTAATACGCCATCTTGCCTGGCTGTGTCAGGCACCCCAATTGGTGGCGACCTCAATCAGCTTTCAGCCCTCCGAGTTCCTTCCAGCGGACTACCTAACCACGCTGACCCGCTGGGACAATCACCCGGAGACGGCGCCACCCTATCTATTCGCGCCCATGGAAAAACGGCTTGGACACTACGTTGAACGACTTTACGAAGTGATGCTGGGCGATCTCATGGGCTGGGAAATTGTTCTCAAAAATCAACAAATCCGCACTGAAAAGCAAACACTGGGGGAACTGGACTTTCTGCTAAGAAACCCTGTATCCGCTGGTTTGGAACACCATGAAATCGCGATTAAATACTATCTGGGCGTACCAACCTCGAATGGCCCAACCAAGTGGTACGGGCCCAACGCACGAGACCGGCTCGACCTTAAAACCCACCACATGCTGTCTCATCAAAGCCAAATGACACAGCGGCCCGAAACCCGAAACGTATTAGCAGAGCTCGGCATTTATGACCCCGTCAAACCACGGATATTCATGCCCGGCTACCTGTTCTACCCTAGCAAGGAAACGGTTGAGCTCCCCGACACGGTGACCGACAACCACTTAACCGGGAAATGGCGCTATGCTGCAGACCTCGATACTGAAGACACCAGCCACTGGGTACGCCTGAACAAGCCGCACTGGATAGGACCGTGGAACCAAAGCGACGCACCAGATGCCGATTCAGCGCGAGCAACCATTCACTGGGTTGAGGCAGAAGGCATCCCTGCCCTGTTTGCCGATATGACATGGCAAGCCGAACTAAACGGCTGGGTAGAAGCAGACCGCTGGTTCGTGGTTCCCAATAACTGGCCCCATAACCATCGCTAGCCAAACATCAACACAGGAGATCACCATGAAATACCTGCACACCATGATTCGAGTCAGCAACCTGGACGACACCCTTCACTTCTTTTGCGACCTACTTGGCTTGGTCGAAATCAGCCGAAAAGACAGCGAGAAAGGCCGCTTTACACTGGTTTTCCTGGCAGCCCCTGAAGACGAAGCTCGCGCACGGGAATACAAGGCCCCGACAATTGAACTCACCCACAATTGGGACCCAGAGGAATACATGGGTGGGCGTAACTTCGGGCACCTAGCGTTTCGAGTGGACGACATCTACGCTCTGTGTGAAAAGCTGCAAGCGAACGGCATTACGATTAACCGCCCTCCAAGAGACGGCTACATGGCGTTTATTCGCACACCAGACGATATTTCCATCGAGCTGCTGCAGAAAGGTGAGGCGCTGCCAGTTCAGGAACCTTGGGCGAGCATGGAGAATGTGGGGAGCTGGTAACCACGAAGTGGTCTGAGGGGAATTCGCCAACACGGGGGATGAACTGCAATCCGCTTGCATGGGGAATAACTTCGATCCCTGAAGTTTATAAATAACAACAGACTCATCCTGAGTGCGCGCCGATCATAACCACTGGGATCGGCCCACGTGCGTTGGTTCACACAGGGCCAACTCGTGTTCAGTTAGACAACCAAACGCACTCATAGGGTTTGAGTGTGATCACGCCACCAAGGTCATCAATGGACTGCCCCGAGATCAAGTCAGTCCATTGATCAGTGCTAATCAAGTTAATGTCGCTCAAGGCAACTTGTTGCGCGTCAGCACTGATATTGTGGATGCAGAAGATGGATTGTTCCCGACGTTGGCTCTGTCGCCAAAAACCGAACAACTGCAGACCTAAGTGGAGGGTAAACTGGGTGGCGTTGGGATGGAACGCAGGCTGTGCTCGGCGGATATCGATCAAGCGGCAAAGCTCTTGGTAAACCTGAGCCTGGTGACTGAGGGGATCAGCCAGAATCGCCTCAAGTTCGTCCAACTGCCAATGACCCCGGTTAATGGAACGCAGCCGGCCTGTATGCTCCACCCGCTCATAATCGTTACCGGTCGCCAGCAAACTGTGAATGTAAAAGGCGGGAATACCTTCCAGTGCCAGCATAACCGTGTGAGCACACAGAAAACGCTGCAGCTGCCAGTGGTCTGCGCCGCCTTCGGCGGTGCCTTTCAGGGCATCCCACAAGGCAATATTTAATTCATACGGCTGGTCACGGCCGTCGGCCGTGCGCCGGTACGAGACCCGTCCCCCGAACGATTCCAGAGTATTGATCAGGCGCTGTTTTTCTTCTTCCTCCAAAAGCCCATCCGTCGGTCGCAGCCCGATACCATCGTGGGACGCAATAAAATTCAGATAAGTGGTGCCCAACTGTGCTGGCGGCATGCTCATCAACCAGGTTTTCAAATGCCGGCAGTTACCGGTCACCAACGTGTTGATCAGCAGCGGCGGCAAGGAAAAATTATAAATGGCGTGAGCTTCGTTGCCGTTGCCGAAGTAGGTTAGGTTTTCTCGGTTCGGCACGTTAGTTTCGGTGATCACAACGGCATCCGGGGAGTGATGTTCGATCAGCAACCGTAGAATCTTAATCAGCTCGTGGGTCTGCTGCAGATGAATACACGGCGTGCCCGGTTCTTTCCATAAAAACGCCACAGCATCCAGCCGAAAAATCACCACACCCCGCTCAAGGTAATAACGGATAATATTAACGAACTCGATCAGCACCTCCGGGTTGGCGAAATTAAGATCCACCTGATCTTCACTGAAGGTACACCATACATAGCGCTCCCCATCGTCGGTCTGAACCGGGTTCAGCAAGGGTGAGGTACGGGGCCGTACCACCTGACTCAGGTCGTCTTTGGGATTTCCTTCAACGAAGTAATCCTTACCTGGCCCTACCCGCTTGCGAAAATTCTCGAACCATCGACTTCGAACAGACATGTGGTTAATCACCAAGTCTGCCATGAGCTTGTAATCGTGCCCGATCGCTTCCACATCTTCCCAGCTGCCGTGAGATTCATTGACGGCCAGGTAATCCATCACCGCAAAACCATCGTCCGAGCTGTAGGGGAAGAAGGGCAGAATATGCACTGCCGTCACCACCTCCCGCAGGCAGCCATCCAGAAACCGTTTCAGGGTGACCAAAGGTTTCTCATGGGGGCATTGAACGGTATCGGCATAGGTGATCAACGCCACATCGGATTCGCTCCAACGGTGCTGCTGCGGAGACGGTGCTTCAGCATCCGGCTGCAGATCCATTGCCGCTAGCAGCTGATCCGCCAGAAACTCGCAATCCAAAGCTGGATAGACCACATCCAGCATGGCCACCAAACGGCTTTCAAGCGTTTGTGTCACGGTCGGAACTCCTGATTGTCCAGTTCTACCGCTTCCAGCAGCTGCTCCCGAATGTCCGGTATCGCACTGGTTACCCGATTCCAGCTAGGGATGAACGGCGTATCCATAGGGTGATCCAGAAAATGGGCACCGGCGTGCATGACATTCTGAGCAAACAGCTCCACGGCCTTTTCTTCCTTATGGCGATCGAAACTCAAGCCGTTAATCACCGCATCGTTCTGATAGGTTTCAACAAAATCCAAGGCAATGCGGAAATAACTGGCTTTGATGGTGCGGAACTTCTCGTTAGAAAATATCTCACCATTGGTGGCCAGTTTTCGGAACAGGGCTTTGGAGATGTCCATGCTCATCTTCGACAATCCGCGGCTGGCATCTTCCGGCGACAGTTCTTGGTGTTTGTGATCATAAACATCTGCGATATCCACCTGGCACAAACGGTTGGTGGCGTAGTTGCGTTTCATTTCAGATAACACGCCAATTTCCAGCCCCCAATCGCTCGGGATGCGCAGATCGTTAATGACATCCGTACGGAAGGAAAATTCACCGGCCAGCGGATAGCGATAGCTGTCCAGATAATCAAGAAAGTCACTGGGCCCGCAGACTTTTTTCAGAGCACGGATCAATGGCGTTACCAGCAACCGGCTCACCCGACCATTCATTTTGCTGTCCGCCACTCGGGCGTAGTAGCCCTTGCAGAACATATAATTGAAGCCGGGATTAGCAACCGGGTAAATCAGCCGTGCCAGCAACTCCCGGGAGTAGGTCAGCACGTCGCAGTCATGCAGCGCCACCGATTCACCCACGCCGGATGCCAGCACATAGCCAAAGCAGTACCAAACGTTCCGACCTTTACCCATCTCGGTCGGCGCCAGATTTTGCTCCCGCAGTTTCAAATCCAGTGCCCGCAGTCTCGGGCCATCATTCCACAGCACTTTGAACGGCTGCGGCAGTTCTGAAAAATACTCCAGAGCGTGCCGGTATTGCTCCTCGTTAGCCCGGTCCAGACCAATCACCACCTCATCCAGATAGGGTACTTTGCAGAGTTCCTGGACAATATTCTGCAGAGCCGGTCCTTCAAGCTCCGAATACAGGGACGGCAGCACCAGCGACATGGGCCGGGTTTCGCGAAAGCGCATCAGGTCTGCCTCGATGTCTTCCACCGGCCGGCGTACGAGGTTGTGCAGGGTGGTCACTATACCGTTCTGGTAAAAGTCGCCCATGGCGGCTCTCCTTTACTGATAACCGTACTCGAATAGCAAGTTAAGTACGCAGGCGTTCCAACCCTCAGGGCCGGGGCTCAGAGAGCGCATGGCGTGCCGGGCGGGCGAAAACTGCAGTTGGTCACTGTTCACCCCTCGAATCACCACCGGAATGTCGGCTTCCTCCAGCATCCTCTGATCATTCGGGCTGTCGCCCAGAGCAATGCTGATCACCGTTTCGTTACCGAAGCGCTCCTGATAACGCTTCAGCAAGAACCGGGCCCCCTTTGCCTTATCAAAGGTGCCCATGGCATGCCAGAAGCGCCCGCCCTGCACCAGTCGCAAGCCCTCAAGCTCAAGCGCCGCGCGGAATTGCGCCAACTCAGCATCGGATCCATCCCATAGCAGCGGTTCAGTGCCTAGGCGCTGTTTAGCTCGCTCCGCCTCGTCTTCTTTAAGTCCCGAAAGCTTTGCTACCTCATACGCAGACAAGTCAGAAAAGCCCCTGAACCGTGCACCCTTATCTCTCTGCACCAAAAGTGCGCACATCAACTCGTGATGGGATACTCCGAAATGCACGATCTCCTCTTCGCGGTTGTCCAGACACCCCGCCGGAATCACCACCACCGCTCCGTTCTCGGCAATATACGGCGCCCTCACCCTCATGGCCCGCTGCAGTACGCGCATCTCCGCTGAGGTTTTACTGGAATTCAGCACCAGAGGAATCCCGTTCGCTGCCAGGCGCTCCAGCGCAGGCAACGCCGCACGCCAACTGTAACTATGGTGATCCAGCAAAGTGCCATCCAAATCCGTAAAAACAACCAGTCGCGGTTGCATTCGACACCCCCACTCTGCACTCTGTTGTTGAGTCTTAGCCCGGTGACATTTCATCTACACATGTGTATCCGGAGCTGAGCCGCTTACAGTTTATCGATTCAATAACCGGGCCAATGTATGAGCAACAACGCCTTCCAAGTGGAACACCGCTACCTCGATCTGCCAAACAGCTTCTATAGCAGGGTGCAGCCCACGCCTTTGTCAGAACCCGAAGTGGTGTGTTTCAACCACAAACTTGCCGCCCGGCTGGGCTTTCATGTGCAGAATGAGCACGACTGGGCCGGAATCGGCGCGGGTGCAGAGTTACTGGAAGGCATGGACCCTGTCGCCATGAAGTACACCGGCCATCAATTCGGCGTTTACAACCCGGAGCTGGGCGACGGCCGTGGCCTGCTGCTGTGGGAAACCGTAGATCCAGACGGCACTCGCTGGGATTGGCACTTAAAAGGCGCGGGCAGCACACCCTACTCCCGTTTCGGCGATGGGCGAGCCGTGTTGCGCTCCAGTATTCGGGAATACCTGTGTTCAGAAGCGATGCATGGTTTGGGTATAGCCACCACCCGCGCCTTGTTCATGGTCAGTGCAAAAGATCCGATTCGGCGGGAATCCATCGAAACTGCCGCCTCGCTTATGCGAGTGGCCAAGAGCCACATCCGCTTCGGCCACTTCGAGTTCGCAGCGCATCACGAAGGCCCGGAAGCCCTGAAAACCTTGCTAGAACACGTGATCAGCCTGCACTTCTCGCACCTGATCAACCTGCCGGAAGAACAACGCCACGCCCGCTGGCTGGAAGAAGTGGTTGAACGCACTGCGCGGCTCATCGCCGACTGGCAAGCCGTCGGCTTTTGCCACGGCGTGATGAACAGCGACAATATGTCCATCATCGGTGACACCTTCGATTACGGCCCCTACGCTTTCCTCGACGATTTCGACGCTGGCTACATCTGCAATCACACCGATCAAGGCGGCCGGTACGCCTACAACCGCCAACCACAAATGGGCTTCACCAACTGCCAGTATCTGGCCAGCGCGCTGCTGCCTGTCATGGAAGAAGACACCATTCGCCAAAGTCTGAGTCGCTACGAAAGCGCCTACAACGAACGTTTCAAGCACAACATGCGCGGCAAACTCGGGTTGGAAGAAAACGACGAAGGCGACCTCAGTTTTATTATGGAAACCTTCAGCATGCTGCACGAACACAAAGTGGACTACACCCACTTCTTCCGAGGCATCTCCAACCTGAATCGTCACGGCCATGCGCCCGTTCGGGACCTGTTTGTCGACCGCAGCGTGGCCGACGAATGGCTGGAACGCTACGAATCGCGCTTACAGAAAGAATCCCGTGCCCACGACGAACGGGAACACGCCATGCGCCAAGTAAACCCGAAATACATCCTGCGCAATTACCTGGCCCAGCAAGTGATTCTGGAAGCTCAAAACGGCGATTACACGCCAATGAAGGAACTATTGAAGGTGCTGGAAACGCCGTTCGACGAACAACCGGATTTCGAGCGCTACGCCGCCCTGCCCCCGGAGTGGGGCAAGCACATGAACATCAGCTGTTCCTCTTAATGAGAGGCGAGAGGGGCGTTATTTAGCCGGAGCCAAAGCATCCAGCCGGGCACCGTGCTTAAACAGGTAAAGCACCAGAAGAATGGCAGGAACGCCCATTGCCGCAGCCACGGCGAAGAATTCGGCGTAGCCGAAATTCGCCACCACAATGCCCGAGAAGCCGCCGAGGAACTTGCCCGGCAAAGTCATCAACGAGCTGAACAGCGCGTATTGGGTGGCGGTGAAGGACGCGCTGGTCATGCTGGAAAGCCAGGCAATTAACGCGACGTTGGCAATGCCGCCACTGAGGTTATCGGCACTGACCACCACCGCCAAGGTCGCCAAGTCCGGCGGGTTCTGGGCCAGCCAAACAAACAGCAGGTTCGTCGCTGCCGTCAGCACTGCGCCCGCCAGCAAGATACGCCGAACGCCGTAACGCATCACCAGCACGCCACCTACCAGCGAACCGACAATCGTCATCAGGAACCCGAATACTTTGGTCACATCGGCAACTTCGGTTTTGCTGAAGCCCATGAAGTTCAGGTAAAACGGATTGGCCATCACGCCCATGGCGATGTCAGAAATCCGGTAGACCGCCACCAGCACCAGAATGGCAATTGCCAATTCCTTGTAGCGGCGAAAGAAATCCACAAACGGCCCGGCAATAGCGGCATAGAACCACCCCACGAACCGAGCCACCCGAGGCGGCAAATGGGTACGTTTACTCGCCTCGTCTTCAATCTTGTGAGCAATATCCTGAGCGGCCGCGTAGTGATTCACCTCAGGCTCACGGGCTAGCAACACGGTTAATGCCCCGACCCCCACCAGCGCCGCCATCACCAGATAAGACACTTCCCAAGACCAGAACGCCGCCAGATACAGAGCACCCGCCCCGGCCACCAGCAGCGCCAGCCGGTAACCAAATATGTAAGTCCCCGCCAAGGCCGCCTGCAGCCGTTCTTCGGCAATTTCGATGCGATATGCGTCAATAGCCACATCCTGTGTCGCCGAGGAAAACGCCACCAGCAAGCCACACAGCGCCATCAGCTCCGGGGTTTTTATCGGGTCGACCGTGGCCATCAGAAACAAGCCCAACGCAATGCCAGACTGCGCCAACAAGATCCAGCTTCGGCGCTTCCCCAACCATCGATCGAGCAGCGGCAACTTCAGCCGATCGACCACCGGCGCCCAGATCACCTTGATGGAATACGTAATGCCCAGCCAGCTGAAGAACCCGATGGTTGCCGTCTCGACACCCACGTCCGCCAACCGCGCATTCAGCGTGGAAAACACCAACAGAAAAGGCAGACCGGCAGAAAAGCCCAGAAACAGCATGGCAATCGACTGCCAACGGCTGTAGGTGTAGAGCGTTTCTTTCAGCAGGGTTAGCAGGGAGCTGAGTTGGATAGGTTAGTCTCCTGAGCAGAGCGAAGGCTGGGCAACAGACACCCAGCCCCAACACTCATCAATCGCGGAAGTTATTAAACTGCAGCGGAATATCGAGCTCTGCTTCACGCAGCATGGCAATGGCTTCCTGCAAGTCGTCACGCTTCTTGCCCGTTACCCGTACCTTGTCGCCCTGGATGCTGGCCTGCACCTTCATTTTCTTGTCCTTGATCATCTTCACGATCTTCTTGGCCATATCCGTTTCAATACCTTGCTTCAGCGCAAAGTGCTGCTTTACCAGCTTGCCAGCCTTGCTTTCGCCGTCTTCCTCCAGTGCACGGCTATCAATGTTGCGCTTGGCGAATGCCATCCGCATCATTTCCACCAACTGCTCCAACTGGAACTCCTGCTCGGCGCTCAGCGTCAGGCGTTTATCTTCCAGCTCGATACCGGCGTCCACGTTTTTAAAATCCCAGCGGTTACCCAAATCACGCTTGGCTTGGTCTACCGCATTGGTGACTTCGTGCATTTCAATTTCTGAAACAATATCAAAAGAAGGCATAGTCGTTATTCTCCAAAGGCCGCCAAGGGTATACTAGGGCGACATTTTAAATTCTGGATGATAGAAGCCGCCAAAGCATACCAAGAGCGGCGACTAATCGCATCTGACAATGGACTGGTAACAAGTAGATACACGATGCCCAATCTCGACCTACCCATTCTCGTAGTAGATGACGCTAAATTCAGCAGTATGGTCGTCGGCCGCACGTTACGGAATGCTGGCTACCGTGACATACGCGTGGCCAACAACGCACCCGACGCCTTAAAGCTGCTCGAAGAACGCGCTGTGAGCGTGCTCATTGCCGACTGGCTGATGCCTGAAATGGACGGTCTGGTACTTACCGATCGCGTGCGCCAGCACGATGAACACGAAAATCACTACACCTACATCATCCTGCTGACCGCCAAAGAAAGCGTAGAAGCCTTGTCGGAGGCCTTTGACAGAGGCGTAGACGACTTCATTTACAAGTCAGACATGACCAAACAGCTGATTCCCCGAATCTTCGCTGCCGACCGCATGGCAGACCGCCAGAACACCCTGTTACGCGCCAACGCCCTGCTGGTCGAGAACAACCAGAAACTGAAAGATAACAACATCATTGATTTGGAAACCGGCCTGTGCAACGCCAAATACGCGCGCCAGCGTTTGCAGAAAACGCTGCACCATGCCGAATCTCGGGGCGGATCCACCGCCTATGTGATGTGTGGCATCCGCAACTGGCAGGAACTGAAACGCAAACATCCACCCAGCATCATGAGCGAACTTTGCGTGGGCATTGCTCGCCGCCTGAACACATTGATTCGCCCGATCGACGCCCTGTGCCGCGTGGGGGATAACCAGTTTGCCACGGTCTCGTACTTTCCCAACAGCGATCACTGCACCACCACCGCCTTTCGCCGAATTTTCGATGGCATCAACCACAAGGCGCTGAAAACCTCAGCGGGCTATATTTCCGTGGAAGCCGGCATGGTGCTCTGCCGCGCCAGCGCAGAAAACGGTACGCCCACGGTACAAGAGGTAGAGCGCGCGGCAGTGCAAGGCTTGGTAGACGCCTACGAAACCCGGCGCTTTACGGAAACCAAACCGGAATTGCGGGAAAGTGTGTAGCCAATACATTCAGTAACACTGCGACACACATCACAAACAGACCGGAAGCACGAAAAGTCCTATTCTAAATTTGTGGGATCAAGCAGTACCCACCCATGGCGGAGGAGCCATGTAGTACCTCCGCCGCCGTATGGGTGCTCTCCCTCAGGATTAACGAATTTTTCAGGCACTTTCGTTCTTTCCAACTATGATTTAGCCAGCTCCAATGAGCTGGCTTTCTTTATTGGAGCATGCTTTTCCGATACTCCCCCGGCGTCTGCCCTGCCGCAGCTTTGAACTTCCGATGAAACGACGTGGTTTCGCTATACCCAAGCCGCAAAGCAATATCCGGTATGCTCATCTGGGTATCTCGCAAATAATCTTCCGCCATCTGCTGTCGAACTTCATCCAACAATTTCTGATACGAAGCCCCTTCCTGGCTTAGCTTGCGCTGCAAGGTTCGGCTGGTCATCCCCAGATCTTCGGCAATCATATCCTGCCGCGTAATGCCCCGTGCCAATTGCCGCTGAATTCCTTGTTTCACCTTGGTGGTCAGATCCGTGTCGGTTTCCAGTTCCGCCAATTGTGACAAGGCATGGGCTTCCAGAGTTTTACGAAGCAACGGGTCCGGCTGTCGCAGCCGCTCAGACAACAGCTGCTTGCTCAGCGACAGCGTGTTCTCCTCCGCCCCGAACTCGACCGGGCATCCCCATCGCTTTCGGTATTCGCCTTCCACCGCCGGCCCAGGCGATTGCCGCTGCAAGGTCACACGCAAAGGCGAAGCCTCATTCGTATCGGCCAACCAGCGAGCGTAATTCACCCATGACGCAAACACGTTATCCACCACATGAGGCTGCACCACCGGGTCCTTGTAATTACAGCGCCACACCAAGGTCACCGTGTCACCCGCCATCTGCATGCGAGTGGTACCCATATCGCCCACCAGCTTTTCATAGGGCGCGATGCGGGTAACGGCCTCGCCCAACGTAGCGCAACTCATGGTGATATAGCCCAGCACACTGTAGGAACCTGGCTGCACGAAATCGCCGGTTTCCAACCCCAGAATCGGATTGCTCGAACGCTCTGCCAGCAAATGCAGGAAGGATTGGAACTGCTCGCCGTCGATGCGCCCATCATCGCTTTCCAGAATGTCTTCAGACAGGCCGGATTGGCGCAACAAATCCCCCACGGCAATCGACTTGGCATCGGCGAAACGAACGTATTGACGAAGTGCGGCTACAGAAGCGGTTCCCAGAGGGGTCATGGCACAGGCTTTGGCTGTTAGAGTTTTCAGCAGAGTATAACCAAAAACGCCCGGCATGTGCCGGGCGTTTTTGATTCAGAAAGGCTGCTCTCAGAGCGTGCGGCCTTTGCCGGCGGCAATGCGCAAGCGCAGCGCGTTCAGCTTGATAAAGCCTTCTGCGTCTTTCTGGTCGTAAGCACCGTGATCTTCTTCGAAGGTCGCGATGGTTTCATCGAACAGCGAGTCGTCAGACTTACGGCCAACAACGTCTACGTTGCCTTTGTACAGTTTCAGGCGAACGGTACCGTTCACGTATTCCTGAGTCTGATCGATCAGCGCCTGCAGGGCTTCACGCTCAGGCGACCACCAGTAACCGTTGTAGATCACTTCCGCGTAACGTGGCATCAGGCTGTCTTTCAGGTGCGCGACTTCGCGGTCCAAAGTGATGGACTCAATGGCACGGTGTGCACGCAGCATGACAGTGCCGCCCGGAGTTTCGTAGCAGCCACGGGACTTCATGCCCACATAGCGGTTCTCTACGATATCCAAACGACCAATGCCGTTGGCACCTGCCAGCTTGTTCAGGTTTTCCAGAACTTCGTGAGCCTTCAGCTCCTGACCATCGATGGCAACGATGTCGCCCTTACGGTAGGTCAACTCAACGTAAGTCGGCTCATTCGGAGCAGCTTCCGGAGACACACTCCAACGCCACATGTCTTCCTCAGCTTCCGCCCAAGGATCTTCCAGATTCATGCCTTCGTAAGAGATGTGCAGCAAGTTGGCATCCATGGAGTAAGGGCTCTTGCCCTTCTTCATCTCAACGGGAATGTCACGCTCTTCACAGTACTTCAGCAGCTTCTCGCGGGAGTTCAGATCCCACTCACGCCATGGTGCAATCACCTGCACTCCCGGCTTCAGAGCGTAGGCGCCCAGCTCGAAACGTACCTGGTCGTTACCCTTACCGGTCGCGCCGTGAGAAATGGCATCGGCGCCGGTTTCGTTAGCGATCTCAATCAAACGACGTGAGATCAACGGGCGGGCAATGGAGGTACCTAGCAGGTACTCGCCTTCATAGATGGTGTTCGCGCGGAACATCGGGAACACGTAATCGCGCACAAACTCTTCGCGCAGGTCCTCGATGTAAATTTCCTTAACGCCCAAGGCTTCCGCCTTCGCACGCGCCGGCTCTACTTCTTCGCCTTGGCCGATGTCGGCGGTAAAGGTCACCACCTCACAGTTGTAGGTATCCTGCAACCACCGAACAATAACGGAAGTATCCAGGCCGCCGGAATAGGCCAGAACCACCTTTTTAATATCAGACATGTCTGTGCTCCAGACTGAACAGAATGGATGTATTGAAAAGAAGGGGCATATTGTACGGGATGGCGGTGGAGTTGGCTATTCGGAGGTTGCACCCCTCTCTCCCGCAGCGGGAGAGAGGGGCACGGAATTTAAACCTTAACCGACCTGGGCCGGCTGAGCAGATGCCTCATCGCGAATACCATCCCAACCTTCTTTAATCGAGCGAAGAAGGCCAATGACTTCGTCCAATTTGGCCATATCGTTCTTCGCGCTGGCTTCAAGAAGCGACCGCTCCATGTAGTCATAAAGACCTTCAAGGCGGGTCGCTAACTCGCCACCTTTTTCGAAGTCGAGGAAACTCTTCAGCCCACCGATAATCTCAATGGCCTTGCCAATCAGCTGGCCTTTGCCGGCGTAATCTTTCGCCTGCATACGGGCCTTGGCCATATTGATACGCTCAATGGCCCCGTTGTACAGCAGTTGAATCAGCTTGTGGGGGTCTGCATCGGTGATGCTCGTTTGGGTATTAACACGCTGATAGGCCTGTAAACCGTTCATAGTTTGCCTCTTTCCCACTGGCCCAGCCAGTTCGTTGACAGGTTAAACCTGATGATCAATTACTATTACTCGAAAGCAGCGCTTCAAACTGCTGAGTCACATAATCGCGAGTGCTATTGAGCTGAGAAATCAATGAATCCGCAGCACTAAACTGGCTCACCAAACGTTCCCGGTAAGCCTCGATTCGTATTTCCAGCTCCGCCTGACTTTCTGCAATATCGACCAACTGCTGATTCAGGCTGACGGTCCGGGAGTCAAGAGCACCATCCTCTCCAACAAAACTGGTGACCAGATCCGCTGTGCGCTCTGCGATCCCTTCTATGAAGGTGATGGAACCACGACTGCCCGTCTGATCTCCAAGAATGCGAACCTGGAGTCCGGATGCCCCTCCGACGCCGCTGCCCAGATACAGCACCTGACCGTCACCTTCAGCGACCTCTCCTCCAATGGTACCGGCCACATCCAAACCAACCGTGCCCGTTTTAGCGGAAATACCAAGATCATTACCGCCTTCCGCCCAAACAAGACTCACATTCGAACTACTACCATAACTACCCGATGTGAATCTGAGCGCACCGCTTTGATCCAAGTCGACCTTAACCGATTGGCCGGCAGCGTTGAGCGGCGGACTGCTATTAATCTTGCTCTGTATTTCAGCAACCAGTTCTTCAGCCGTTGCATAGGTCTGCTGAGTAAGCTGGATCGAAAAGTTCGTTGACCCATCAACCATAAACTCGATCGAGTCATTCGTGCCGTCAATGACAACACCGTCCGCAAGCGCTGTATCACCGGCCACACGGCCCTGCGTCGCGGCTTGAGTAACATTGATCGCATAGGTTCCAGGCACTGTATCCAGGCCGCTGCGTACAAACTCAACCTGGCTGTCCGTCGTCCGGCCCTGCTCGGCAAACAGTGCCGTCACATCGTCGGGGTTGGCTTTGAGCTGTTCAATGAAGGTATCCCGGTCTAACTCCAGACCACCCGTTTCAAAGTCGGTGGTAACCCCCACATCCGCAAGGCTTCTCACGCTGGAGTTTTCCAAACCAGGCACGATCCGGGTCAGCACATCTCGAAGCTGATTCTGAATAGAGCGAACCGTACTGTCGCCCGTGAGCAGCCCACCAACGCCGGCATCGGCATTGTATCCGGCCAACCCATCAATAGTTGACTGCAGCGCATTAAACTGGTCAACAAAGCCTTGGACCCGGTCTGCTACCGACTCATAGTCCTGTTCCACATTGATCACAGATGAACCGGTTTCAGCGATGTTGAAACTCAGGCCATCTATAACGTTTTCAAAACTGTTGCTGGAGCGGGTAATCTCGACCCCATTAATCGACATTACAGCGTCGGTCGCCGTGATGGTCTCCTGCAGGCCAGAGTCCGCATCCATGCTGGTGTTGAAGGCAAAGCGGGACAGTCCCTGATGATCCGTAGCCGTACCCTCGGAGTCCCCGGAAACTGAAATGCTCACGGCATTGGTTGTGCCACTTTCATCTGCAGAAAACACCAACTGAAATCCGTTACCGGTATCAATTACGCCGGCAGAGACTCCCGCATCCGCGTCATTAATCGCATTGGCCAACCCTTGCAGGGTGTCGTTGCTGTCATCTATAACGACATCAACGGTGTTGTCTCCTACGGACAAGGTGAGCGTCCCCTGACCAACGCTGGTGCTGTCCCGATCCGCAAATACATCACGGGAAGCCAGCGCCTGGGCACCTGCCAGGCTGGTCACTTCAACGCTGTATGTGCCGCGACTGGCCGTGGCACTATCAACCGTAACGCCAATGTCTTCATTGGAGGAACTGGCGGAAAAAGCCGTCAGATTTTCCTGTGAACTCAGCATCTGCATGGGCAGACGCAACTCAGTCACCGCACTACGCAGGGTGCCATAGGCCGAAATCAGCGCCTCAGCTTCTGTTGTCTTCTGGGTAAGACGAGCATCGGTTGGAGCCCGCTCCGCCTCCACCAACTGGTCAACTAAGTCCGAGGTGAGCACACCAGAACCGATACCTAACGATGAAATACTAGCCATAACCATGCCTCCTGCAGGGGGCGTAACTGTTCAGTAATTCAGTTATCGGCAGAAAGCGGCAAAACTTTGCCCTTTTTACCAAGACTTTTGTAACAGCGCGTATAAGCCCAAGCATGACGCACTTTCCAGGCCTATAACGCAGAACACCGCCTCACCCTTTGGGGTGCGGCGGTGCTGAAATGCCGTTGCCAACTTCAAATCTAAAGCGGCAAGCTTTTACACTTTAATGTTGAACAACGTCAGCGGTTCATCCTGCTGCAAGTTTTCTGCCAACCTCAATGCCACTTCGTTCGGCATTTGGCGGATCACTTCCTGGGTAGACTGGTCAACCACCTTCACGATGGTCTGACCCAGTTCACTATCCACTTCAAACTGCAAATCCCGCTGCACATTCTGAACATAGTCGTTCAGCTGACTAACCGCTTGATCCAAATCTTGCTGCTGCTTTTTATTGGCCTGCTCCAGCCTTTCAGCTTTAGAGGCCTCATTAGCAACACCAACACTCTGAATCGGACGATTTCCAGCAGCCGGTGAAACAAGGTCAGGAGCATTTTGGCCCTTGGCCTGAGATGACGACATTGCCTTAGCCGGAGCCGGGGCACCAGAGCGCACTATCTTCAGCTCCGGGTTATTCAGGTTAACGTCATTCATAGCTTTTCCTCGCTATACTCAAACGGCGTAAAACCGGAACCCGAAGGTTCCGGCGATTACCGTTAATCCCTTACTGCAGGAGAGACAGAACCTGCTGCGGACGGGCGTTCGCCTGCGCCAGAACAGAGATACCAGCCTGCTGCAGCACCTGAGCCTTGGACAGTTTCGCAGTTTCAGCCGCGAAGTCTGCATCCAGGATCCTGCTGTTAGAAGCGCTCAGGTTCTCGACCGACGTTGCCAAGTTGGCGATAGTAGACTCGAAGCGGTTCTGCACCGCACCAAGGTCTGATCGGAACTCGTTGACTTGGTTAATAGCAAAGTCGATTGCTACCAACGCCTCGTCAGAGCCCGCTCGAGTGCTGATATCGAGACTATTCAGAGATACACTTGAACTCGCGTCCGAAGCTGTGTCGATAGCTTGATTGACTTCCACAGTTGTCGCATTGCTATCAAGATCGGTAGTAATGGACGCTGTGAAATCTTCACCTTTCTCAGAAGCAAACACAATTTCGTCACCGTTGGCGCTCAAAAATGCGGAGACACCTGTATCCGTAGTTTTGCCATTAATCTGGCTAACCACATCCTGCAGGTTACTCGCATCGGTAACCGTGAACGACTCATCTTCCACTGTCACTTCAAACGTGACTGTATCGCCAGCCTCAAAGGCTTCCGCTAAGGTAGGAGCTGCTGCGATCGAGGGAGCTTCGGAAAAGCTCGCTGACGCGTCGTTGGCAGCAATAGTCACCTCGGGTGGATTAAACTGATTGCCATTGCTCACCGAGATGTCGAAAGCTTCATTTGTCGCATCGTAGGTGACGGTAGTGTTGGCGTTGCCAAAAGCGTCTTGAAGCTGACTTGCAATGTCACTTCCGCTTGCCCCGCTGGCAATCGTGATATCCGTGCCGTCAACGGTTAGGGTACCCCCGTTAGTGAAGTCAAACCCAGAGATATCATAGTTATCTTGAGATGTCGTACTACCAGCACTGGCGTCAATGTTTGAAACATCCTCAGTAACGGTGTTTGCATCATCCGTCTGCAGATTGAAAGACGAAGTCGCAGCCGTGTTGTTTGCATTCGTGAAGACCAGACCGCCAGAACCGTCATCATCCACTGTGATACCATCTAGGTTACCACTAGTGTTCGCGTCAATGGCCGTTTGCACGGCGGAAGCTAGCGCATCAGCATCGGCATAAGCCGAGTCTGCGATGGTGAGGGTCTCCCCGTTAATGTCGATTGTCCCACCGAAGGTTTCAGTACCATCGAATGCAAAAGTTCCAGAAAGATCTACGGTCGTCTCTGCAGCATCACCCGCGCCAAGGACCGTTGACGACAACCCAGATGTTTGAGAAATAGTGGCCCCCAACTCGCTACCACGAGTATCCAGACCACCAATAGAAATCGTCTCACCAGCATTGGCACCTACCTGGAAAGCCTGGTCTCCAAAAGTACCATCTAATACCTTCAAGCCGTTGAACGAGGTCTGGCTGGCAATCCGATTCACTTCAGCAACCCGCTGCTGAACTTCAGCGTTCAAAGCCTCACGGTCGGAAGCGCTGTTGGTCGCGTTAGCTGACTGGACCGAAAGCTCACGAATACGCTGCAGGTTGTTGGTAATTTCTTCAAGCGCGCCTTCAGCGGTCTGCGCCAAAGAAATGCCATCGTTGGCATTCCGGGTGGCTACAGTTAAGCCCGATATCTGCGACTGGAACCGAGTAGAAATGGCCAGGCCCGCGGCATCGTCTTTGGCGGAGTTGATCCGCAAACCAGAAGACAGGCGCTCCAGCGCCTGATTGGACAGATTCTGAGACTGACCAAGCTGGTTTTGGGCAGAAATGGATGCAACGTTCGTATTTATTCCGAGAGCCATAATGCTTCCCCTTCGACTGATGTCGTTCTTTCATGGAAAAGGTCTGGCGCCTGACTTTCGGTGTGGTAGCGCCGCCCTGTTACTCCTCTTAACGGCACCCAGCCGAGTTGCTTTAGGAAAAATGAAGATTTCTTTGTAAAAGAATGTAAAAGCGGCAAGCAGCTTCCGATTTTACTGACGGCAAGTTGGCAAAACGGCATTACTACGAACAAACAAAACCAATAAAAAATCATCAAAAACAATAAATTAAAAAATACAGGAGGTTTTGGCACATCCTTCGCTTACTCCCTACCAACACGGCAAATAAACAATTTTCTGCCGGCGCGGCGCCCTGACCTTCAGGCTCTGAGCTTCCGGCATCTCTGAGTAGGGAGAACGATATGCCTCAGGTAATTAACACAAACATGGCGTCACTGAACGCACAACGGAACCTCAACGCCTCACAGAGCCAAGCCAATACAGCACTAGAGCGCCTATCATCCGGCCTGCGCATTAACTCCGCTAAAGACGATGCTGCCGGGCTGGCGATTTCAGAACGCTTCCAATCCCAAATCTCAGGCCTGAATGTGGCCCAGCGGAATGCCAACGATGGCATTTCTTTGGCGCAGACCGCTGAAGGGGCGATGGATGAGATCACCAATAACCTGCAGCGGATTCGCGAGCTGGCCGTTCAGTCTGCCAACGCCACCAATAGCATCTCAGACCGCCAGGCGCTGAACCAAGAAGTTCAACAGCGCATTGAAGAGATTAACCGAATAGCGAGCCAGACCTCGTTCAACGGTTTAAAAGTCCTAGACGGAACATTTAATACACAAACTTTCCAAGTAGGTGCCAATGCGGGCGAAACGATTGGCATCAGTGGCTTGGATTCACGCGGTAGTACAATCGGCTCTACATTGATCGAGACAGAGGGGTTTGCCAACTCGGCAATCGGAACAGGAAATGCCGTTGAATCGACTGTAGATCTCTCAGGAACCTTTGCTCTTGACGGTACAGAAGTATTTGGCGGAACCATTACGATTAATGGAGCTTCGCTCACGATTCCTGACTCCGCATACAATGCCACCGACAACACCTTAGCCGCCTCGATACAAACAGCCATAAGTAATGCATCGGGTGCCGATGCAACCGCCTTGAGCGGAATATCTACAAGTGATGACGGTTCTGGAGGGGTACTTTTCACTAACTCCAACAGCACAGACATTGCAACGTCATTTAACCTGCAAACAAATGATGCCAGCAGTATTTCTAGCGATGAACCAAATATTGACGCTTCTTCCGGTGCGGCGAGCGACGATGGCAACTACAACATAGCCGGCCATAATTTCACTAACGGCGGCACGTTAACTGTAGGCGGTGAAAATTACGCAATTGCCGCCGGAGCCACCGGTACGGATATTGCGAACCAACTTCAAGGAATATTTGATACGACCGGCGTTACTGTGACATTCGCTGACAGTGCCGCAAACACATTCGACATTGATGTTGCGAGCGGTCAATTTGACCCTCCAGCAGTCACCATTGAAGCTAATGACGGAACAGCGAGGTTCTCAGATACCCCCACGTTATTCGGAGCAGATGGCGATTCGTTTAACTTTGAGGTAAACCTGAATGGAGATACCTTCACTTTTAACAACGTTTCATCCCTTGGCGATATTGTCAGCCAAGTCAATGCTCAAACCAACACGACCGGAATTCGCGCTAATCTAAACTCCGACAATGATGAGATTATCTTTTCATCACAGTTCAGCACGCCATTCAGCGTCGACATAACTGGTGATCTCGATGATGACGGCAACTTCGGGTCGGACGAAGACCTCTCGATAACTGTAAACACGTCGGCGACCGACAACTATTCGATTGACGATGTCGACATCTCGACACGTGATGGAGCCGATCTGGCTTTGATATCCCTAGACTACGCCATCGACACGATTAACGGTTATCGGGCAGAGTTAGGCGCAGTCCAAAACCGCTTCGAGTCCACCATCGCGAACCTAAGCACCACCTCGGAAAACCTCTCGGCCTCTAACAGCCGAATCCGCGATGCAGACTTCGCTGCGGAAACCGCAGAACTCGCCAGGACTCAGGTGCTCCAGTCTGCCGGCCTATCCGTGCTGGCCCAAGCCAACGCTCGGCCGCAGCAGGTACTTCAGTTGCTGCAAGGCTAAATTAAGACAGCACTCCAAAGCGGCCAGGCTAACTACCTGGCCGTTTTTATTTGGTGCATTCCCTCACGTTCAAAATCCACGGACCCACCCCAAGCTGGCACACCTTTCGCAATACTCCCCCCAAAGCACGGCAATCCGCAAAAAACTGCAGACCTTTGCCGCATCGGATAATGGCTGGTAACGAGGTGTTCCATGCACGTACAAGAAAACAACGCTCATCTTCCCCGTTCGGTTCAGGCGCTAGCGGCGCGGCTGGTGCTGCAGGCGAATCTGGCGTATGGGGAGTCCAACACCAACGGGCTTTCCTACACCCAGCGACTGCAAGCGCGCAAAGATTGCCGTGAGTATCTGGAAGAAGCCTTGGTGATCGAGGAAGACAACGCCGCCGCGCTTGGTTTGCTTGGCCGGGTGGAGATGGACGATGGCCAGCTGGACAAAGCCCAAGCACTGTTCAATGCCAGCCTGAACAGTCAGCCGAGGCAAGCGCAGCAGTATTGCAACCTGGGCTATTGGGCCTTGAAAACCGAGCGGCCAGCTTTGGCCGAAGAGCACTTCCTGCAGGCACTGGAATGCGACCGGCAATCTGCCGCCGCTTTCTGCGGTGTTGCCCATGCCAAACGCTTGCAAGGCCAGTTCGATGTGGCCTACCTGCATTACCGCAAACTTCTGCAAACCGGTTCCGAATGGGATTCTGTTTATTCCGGCATGCTGACTTGCGCGCAGAATCTGGAGGTACACCAAGCCGATGCTGACTTGGCACAAGATGCCATCGCCCTACTCCGCCGCGACGGCTTGCCCCATCAAGAAATCGGCCGGTTTGTGAGCGCCATCGTTCAACAGCAGTACGGCCTGGATAACCCCAATGCCGAGATTTCTCTGGATGCTGCGGCAGAAGACGAACTGCTGATTCTCGCGCTCACGAACACGCTGATGCCCAGCGCCGCGGTTGAAGAACTGGTTACACTGCTTCGTCGCAGCATTCTGGCCGAAGTCGTCCAAACCGTTAGCCTGCGGGATGAACTCCAGCCTTTGTGCCTGGCAATTGCCGAATACGCCGACCGCACCGGGTACGTCTTGGCGGTCGAAGATGATGAAGAACGCCTTATCGCCACCATTAACGACAGCATCGTCGCCCAATTTGCCATGAGCGAACCGCCAGAAGCCTTGATCGGTAGCCTGATGATCAGCGCCATGTATGGCGCGCCATTCCATCAACGCTTTGCGACCAGCCTCGGCCAATGGAACTTGGTGGACTGGCCTTTAGCTATGCAGGCCATGATGGCCGCCAGTTACTACCACCGGGCGGACGAAGAAGCCATTAAACAAAACTTTGATGAGAAAGCAGAAGAACTCTGCCTCGCCAAAACCGACGTGCCGCAAGCCTGGCCTGCATGGAGCCAACTGGCCTACCGCACCGAAACCAGCCTGAAATCAGTAATGGCACAGGAGCTGGGTTTGAACACCGAACACCTGCCTGCCACCCAGCGCATCATGGTCTGTGGCGCACAGTCCGGCCAGCGGGCCATGGAGCTGGCGCAGTATCTGGATGATGTAGAAGTGATCGCGGTTGACGAATCACTGGCGAACATCGCCAAAGCCACTCGCATGGCAAGCACCCTGAACATCAATAACATCGTGTTCTGGCCTTGGTCCATCGCCCAACGATTTGTGGCCGATGGCCATCAAGTACACTGGGTAGACGTCGGCCGCTTGCCGTCACCCGCCATGACGGAGCTTTCTGTTGCTGCATTTATCAATAACGTCGCCACCAGCGGTGCCGTTGTTCATATGCACACCAACATGGCCGAACAAACCAAAGGCGACAAACACATCCGCCACCTGATTGTGCAGCACAACCTACAGCCAACCCGCACCGCTCTGCGCCAACTGCGCCGCATGGTGCTTGCGAACAAGCAGGATGCCACCTGGGCTGACCTGCTGAAAGACGAAGCCTTCTACAGTTTGGGCGGCTGCCGCGACCGCTGGTTCCGCCCGCAGGATGCCAGCCAGCTAAAAGATCTGCTGGCGCTGGTCAGCAACGAAGTGGAATGGAAACTCGTCAAAGCCCGCGACGAGGATGGCCACAGCTTGGCGACTGCGCCGGTACAGAAGCAGATTCAGGCGGAGGCGCTGGGGAGTGAAGTGCAAAGCTTGATGGGGCAGAGTTTGAGCGTTTATTTTCAGCGGCGGAGATAAACGAAAACGGGGGCCAGAATCTGGCCCCCGTTTTTTACATATAGGGAATCAAAGACTCCCCATACAAATGTAAATCTTCCAATATCTGCTGATTTCTGGGCGTCAGCTCCGGGTCACTCGCCAGCCGCTGCAATTCCAACCCGTAGGCTTCCAGTGAACGCCAGCCTTTTTTCGGGTTCATCAGCCGTTCCGTCCTGAAGGCTTCCCAGCGCTCCATCTCTTCACCCGTTAACGTGCTCGGGTAGTTTCGAGCGCGGTAGCGGAAAAGCATCTCGCCCAAGCGTTCATCATCGAATCTGAAATCATGTTCGCCTAACGTCTCTACTGGCTGAGCAATCAGGTCTTTGAGCCGCTCCCGGTCGGCGTTGCTGACAAAGCCACCGGCGTAGATCTGCTCGTCTGGATCGGTCAAATCGCTGCCTTCAAAAGTGCGGTCAAAGGCTTGAGCAATTCGTGCAGGCAAATCCGGGGCATTTCGCAGTTTGGCCAGATTGGCGCGCAGCACATCGCCATCCAACTCCAATTCCGCAAGGCGCTCTTTAGAGAGCGTGGAAAGCATGTTGGCCGGCGCGAGCACTGGGCACTTGTTCACCTGAATACCTTTCAGGGGGAACCGCTTCACGCCCTCACCCAGTTCAGCCTGAGAGGTAAATACTCGCTCCTGAATTTGCTCTGGCGTAGCGTTGATGAGTTCGGAGGGGTCTTCGCGCAGGTCGTAGACAATGACCTGATTTTTGTTGGTGGGGTGTTCCGCCAGTGGCGCGACCAAAGCACAACAGCCGCGGCTGGCTGGGAATTTCGCAGAGATGTGGAACACCGGTTTCATCGTGGCGGTATCCAGCATCTGACGAGCGGCGTGTTTGTCTTTGTTCTTGAGAACGAAATCAAACAGCTTGGGTTGTTTCTCTTTGATCAGCTTGGCCACGGCAATGGTCGCCAACACGTCTGACATGGCATCGTGAGCCGCTTCATGGGCAATCCCGTTGGCCACGGTCAACTCTTCCAAGCGGAAACTTGGACTGCCGTCTTCTTTGCGAGGCCAGTTGATGCCTTCAGGGCGCAGCGCGTAGGTCAGCCGCACCATATCGATGATGTCCCACCGGGAGTTACCGTTCTGCCATTCCCGTGCGTACGGGTCCCGCAGGTTGCGATAGAGGGTGTTGCGGGTGACTTCGTCATCAAAGCGCAGACTGTTGTAGCCCACCACACAAGTGCCGGGCTGGCTGAAGGCTTCATTTATCTGGGCAATGAATTCCGCTTCGGGGAACCCGTCTTCCACAGCTTTTTGCGGTGTGATGCCAGTAATCAAACAGGCTTCGGGGGAAGGCAGGTAGTCATCCGTGGGCTTGCAGTAAATCACCAACGGGTCTTCGATCACGTTCAAATCCGCATCGGTGCGAACTCCGGCAAACTGGGAGGGCCGGTCGTGCAGCGGGTCTACACCAAAGGTTTCGTAATCGTGCCAGTAAAAAGAGCGAATCAAAGGAAGACTCCCACCTTGTGAATGATTAGCAGGAGTCTAACAAAATCAAAACAACTTAGTCCCCATATCCACCTGATGAGTACGGAGGCGATCGATACCCGGGCCGATCAGTTGCTGAACATCAACCGTCATGTTCGTGGGTAGGTTAATGTAAACACCTTGGCCAACGCTGATAGCACTCGTCCCATCCAGAGTTTGCCACGCCACACTGTCATCCCTCAGAAAGCTGACAAAGAATCCGTCGGTGAAATCGGCCACGCCCGGTTGCCCGGAATCTTCGCCGATATCGATCGAACGAAGCTGAGTTAACGGCGCACAATTGGTCGCAACGTCACAACTGGCCACTGTATTCCGGTCATCCGGCGCCAAGCCAATATGCGTGGCGCGGTAATCGGTTGCCGCGCCCCCTGCACCGTCAAACAGCTGAGCGTCATAAATCTGACCACCGGATTCAATTTTCATCCCGATGTTGCCGCTAAAACTTGTGGTGTTCGAAGAAATCGACCCTCGGGCTTCCTGAAAGCCCATGCGGAAGCCCGCCAAACCGGCAGCGTCTTCAGCCAATTCGATATAAGGACTATAGGCTTCGAAAGGAACAGCATCGCCTTCGTTATAGGTAACGCCGTTGTAGATTTCTCCGTTCGTACGTGCAATGTGACCAAGGGCAACATGAGTGGCCGCGAAGTCAATGCCAGCATTGAGCTCGCCGATTTTCACTTCATCAACATTCACCCTTGTTTCTACATCCACGCCCAGCGACATTCGGGTAAAATCATGATTCTGGTCGGCGATGTTTTCTATTTGCATAAACGCCTGCCCAGTCACCTCACCCATCGCGTCATCGGTAATAGGTGCTAATTCAGCTTGGGAAACGGGCGAAATACCCAAGCAAAACAAGGTAAGGGCAGCGTATCCGAACGCACACTTAATCATAGATAATGTCTCTAAATATCGTTTATAAGTCAGTTTCGACGCCCGACTGACCCACTATAACCGAGAGCCAACAGCCAATAGAGTGAGCCACATCACAGCCTGCCAGACATCGGAGAACACACATCTTTAATTCAAATCCAGCGCAACCCCCGAAACGTAGCAAATACATACACATCAAAATAGGCTATTCTTGTCACTCGACGATTCGGGCACCAAACCAAACATCATGAACACCAAAATCCTGATATGCGACGACTCCGCGCTCGCCCGCAAACAAATGGCCCGCGCGTTGCCCTCCGGGCTCGCTGACCAAGTACTGTTCGCCCAAGACGGCGAAGAAGCCCTTACCATTCTGCGCGAAGGCCAAGCGGAACTGCTGTTTCTGGATTTAAACATGCCGGGTTTAGACGGCTACCAGGTACTCGAACATATCCGCAAAGAAGATCTTTCGGTGCTCACAATTGTGGTCTCCGGCGACATTCAGCCGGAAGCACGGGAGCGGGTACGTAAACTTGGCGCCATCGATTTCATCAAAAAACCTACAAGCACCGAACTTGTCGCAGACCTATTGCAGGAATACGGTTTTTTCCGCCCAGAAGAGCTCGCTGCACTGGCCGCTCAAGGAAGTTCATTCTCGGAACCAAGCCACACCCCGGAAATCTCTATCAGCCTGACCGAATACCTGCAGGAAACTGCCAACGTCGCTATGGGGCGGTCGTCTGATCTTTTGGCTCGACTGCTGCGCGTGTTCGTCAAGCAACCCATCCCGAAAGTCGCCTTTATCGCCAGCTCAGAACTTCACATGGCGATCTCCTCCGCTGAGGCGGGCAATACCTTTTCAGCCGTATGTCAGGGTTTCACTGGCGCGGGTTTGGCCGGCGAAGCCTTGCTGTTATTCGATGACGCCAGCTTTGAGGAAATGGCAGAGCTACTGCATTACGAAGGCGTAGAAGGTGACGCTATCGATGTAGAAGTGCTGATGGACATGTCCAGCATTCTGTTTGGAGCCTTCCTGAACGGCGTGAGCGATCAACTCGACATCAAGCTAGGCCTTGGCCACCCGTCCGTGCTGGGTCAACACCGCCCGATCAACGAACTGTTGGAACACCACAGCAGCCGCGAAGAGCAGTTGCTGTGTCTGGAAATCTGCTACATCATCGAAAATCGGGACATTCGCTGTGACATGCTGGTGCTGTTTACCGAAGACTCCGTACCCTTTCTGGAAAAACGTCTCGAATATTTGGTGGACTGACCATGGCTTTTGAAACGCAAAACGCAGACGCTTTCCATTGGCTTGCCGACATGATCGAAACCGTGGAAGTAGGCCTGGTGGTATTGGATCTCGAATTCCGTGTGCAAGCCTGGAACGGCTTTATGGAAAACCACAGCGGCATTACCGCCACTCAAATTCGTGGCCAACAGATTTTCAACGCCTTCCCGGATATTCCCCAAGCCTGGCTCACCCGCAAAGTGGATGCGGTCACCACACTGAACACTCGCACCTTTACCTCATGGGAGCAGCGCCCTTACCTGTTCAGGTTTCGCAATTCCCGCCCCATCACGGGTACTGAGGAATTCATGTATCAAAACCTGACCATCAGCCCACTCACAAACTCGGCGGGCAAAGTCGACAAGGTCTGCTTACTGATATACGACGTCACCGAATTCGCCAGCAGCAAACGGGCACTGGAACGGGCCAACCAACAATTGGCCAAACTGAGTATGACCGACCGGCTAACCGGTTTGCTCAATCGAGGCACTTGGGAAAACCTGGTGGATGCAGAATACGAACGCTACGGCCGATATGGCCAAACCACCACCTTGGTGATGTTTGATATCGACCACTTCAAATCAGTAAACGACACCTACGGCCACCTTGCCGGGGATGACGTTATTCGCCACACCGCACAAGTCACCCACGACAGCATTCGCCAATCCGATTCTGCCGGCCGTTACGGCGGGGAAGAATTCGGTCTTATCCTGCCCGAAACCGATGCGGAAAACGCGCGTATCCTGTGCGAACGCATTAGGGAAACCATTGCACAAAGCACGGTAAACACAAGCGCCGGTAATATCCAATACACCATCAGTATGGGGATAGCCCAATTAACCGGTACGCGGGAGAATTATATGCAGTGGATGCAAGAGGCGGATAAGGCTTTATATAAAGCGAAAGAAGGCGGGCGAAATAAAGTAGTGATTTATTCATAGCCCCTCCCCCATTGCGGGGAAAGGGGGCTACCTAAGCGACTTAGTCCTGCTGCCAGCCCTGAACCGCTTCTTTACCGTGCTTCTCACGCCACTCGTTCAGAGTTTTGTGGTTGCCACCACGGGTTTTAACCACTTCACCGGTGTGCGGGTTTTTATAGGTCTTCATCGGGCGCTTGGCACGAGTACCTGTTGCTGTTTCCGCTTTAGCACCGGCAATAGAAGGATCAATCGCGGCCAGAATTTGCAATACACTCTTTGGTGACTTGTCGTATTCGGTCATCAAATCACGAACTTTATTTTCAAATTCCAACTCGCGTTTAAGCGCTTGGTCATTTTCGAGCTGCTCCAGCTCTGCTGCAAGCTTTTCCATAAGCTGTTTTTTCTGATAGTAATCGTTGATCTTCGCCATGGAAGTCAGACCTTATCTTTGATGATTTAAACAAAAAAAACATGACTGGAAAGTCAGGGTGAATATTAATGAATAAATGGAGCTTTAGCAAAGTAGATTAATCAAATATAACAAAAAAGCCGACACGATGGTCGGCTTCTAAATACAACAGACTCTATTATTACAATCGAATATCCGCTTCACCCAATGGCAAAATACCTTTCAGGTCAAAAAGTATCCCTTTATCTTTTGCATAAGCTCTCAATTGCTGAGCACTCATTGCAGCATACTCATTATGAGGCACCGCCAGGAATACTGCGTCGTAATACCCATTTTCAGGCTTATCTACCAAAGAAATGCCATATTCCTGTTCTGCCTCGGCATTATCTGCCCAGCAGTCGGTTACGTGCACTTCGCAGTTATAATCTTTCAGCTCTGCGATCACATCCACAACCCGGGTGTTACGCAAATCCGGGCAGTTTTCTTTAAACGTCAGGCCCATCACCAACACCTTCGCGCCTGAAACGGACTGGCCATTCTTAATCATGGCTTTAACCAGTTCAGAAGCGGCATAAGGCCCCATATTGTCATTTACCCGGCGGCCAGCCAGAATGATTTCCGGATGATAACCAATCGCCTGAGCTTTATGGGTCAAATAATACGGGTCTACACCTATACAGTGACCACCGACCAAACCTGGTTTAAACGGTAGGAAGTTCCATTTGGTACCAGCCGCTGCTAATACCTCATGAGTATCAATACCTAGCTTGGCGAAAATCATGGAAAGCTCGTTCATCAACGCAATGTTCAAATCGCGCTGAGTGTTTTCAATAACCTTAGCCGCTTCAGCGACTTTAATGGAACTGGCCTTATGAGTACCGGCAGTAATAATATCCGCATACAACGCATCCACTTCCTCGGCAATTTCCGGCGTAGAGCCAGAAGTCACTTTCATGATGGTCGTCACACGGTGCGCTTTATCACCCGGGTTAATTCGCTCTGGACTATAACCGGCGAAGAAATCTTTGTTGAACGTCAGGCCTGATACTTTCTCCAGCACCGGCACACAGACTTCTTCCGTAGCACCAGGGTATACCGTGGATTCGTAAATGACGATGTCGCCTTGCTTCAGAACCTTGCCAACGGTTTCACTGGCTTTGACCAGCGGGGTCAGATCCGGGGTTTTGAATTCATCAATCGGAGTCGGCACGGTTACAATGTAGACGTGACAATCGGCAATACCGTCCACCGAATCCGTAAACGACAACTGAGTGGCGGTTGCCAGTTCTTCGCGGGACAACTCGCGGGTGAAATCCACCCCATCTTTCAGCTCTTCAATACGTTTGGTGTTGATATCAAAACCTATCACCTCACGCTTCTCACCAAACGCCGCAGCCAGTGGCAACCCCACATAGCCCAAGCCTACAACCGCAATTTTCTTCATCACTCCTCCAAAAACCCGAATGGGGGTCAGCCCCCGGCTACATTTCAATCGGTTAAATGTCTGTGGGCCTGGCCCTAGGTATTAAAATTTGTGTGTTGGGCAAGCGAGTTTCTAGTTCTCGCTTAAACGCTGCCGTTGCGTCGTCATCGCCGTGCACGATGCGGATTTCTTTGGGCGGGACTGGAATGCCGCCAATAAACCGCAACAAATCGTCCTGCCCCGCGCGAGCTGAATAACCGCTTACTTGATGCACTTTCGAATGGACGTTGTAACGTTCACCATCTAGCCCAACCCAGCCGCCTTCCGGGCCGTAGGTCAATATATCCCGCCGGGGTGTGCCGGCAGCCTGACAACCAACCAATAAAACGTCGTTGCGCGCATCGCCCAACATGGCTTTTAAATAATTCACCACCCGGCCACCGGCGCACATGCCGGAACCGGCCAACACCACACACGGGCGATGAGATTTGCTGAGGTATTCTACGACATTCAGGTGTTCATCGTGAGAATTGATCACCGATAACTGCTCAAACGACAGCGGATGGCGGCCGGATTTAACGAGTGTTTGTGCTTCCTCGTCCCAATAGGGCTTTAGTTTACGGTATATGTTGGTGAACTCCACTGCCAGCGGAGAATCGACCACAACCTCTAGATTATCCCAGATACGAGCCGCACCACTCTTAGCCTGTACGATTTTCGAATCACCGAACTCCGTAATTAGTCGCTCAATCTCATACAGTAATTCCTGAGTCCACCCAATACTGAACGCCGGGATCAACACCGTACCGGCACCAGACGCTCGCGAATCACACCCAATACACGTTCGATTAATCGATGGTCCCGCGTAAAGCCAATCTTCAGCGCATCTTCCAGAATCATTGGGAGCATCACGGCGGAAGGCTCGGAGCAAATAATTGGACGGTCGAACCCAAGCGGCTAACAAATAGGGAATGCGGCCAACGTCGTCGATATGAACGTGGGTGACCACCAAGGCGCGGATGTGATCGTTGGAGAAATCTATTGCTAGGTTTTCAGCGGTCGCACGGTGTTTGGATTCATTGCCTTGGAATACGCCGCAGTCTATGAGGGTTCCAGCTTGAGTGAGCTGGTCATCCGAGGATATAGAGAGTTCTTGGCAGGAACCGATGACGCCATTCACAGCGCCATGGTGACTAATCTCAATCATGCAACAATCCTTGTTGTACGAAGGGTTCTATGCACCAACGGAGTCAATCTCAGTACGAATTAACGCCAGGCAGATGGTGAATTTTCGCTATACGAGCATCTTGGTCATTCTGACCACGCTCGCTATTGCACCAAACCAGATCCACCACCTCCCCATTCGGTGAGTAGCCAGTCGGTGCTTCACGCAACATCGCCACAACGCTACCACAATCAAACTCGCGACTCGCCTCGGCAAGCTTATCCAACAAAACACGCACCTCATCCCACGGCATTGAGACCTCCTTGGCCATCATGATGCGCGAATGTTCAGTACCCTGCGGGTCATCACCGATCAAGAGCTCTTCAAACAGTTTCTCGCCGGGGCGTAGCCCCGAATAAACAATCTCAATGTCGCCTGAAGGGTTCTCGTCGTTTTTTTCTGCCAGCCCCATCAAATGAATCATCTTGCGGGCCAGGTCAGCGATTTTGACGGGCTCGCCCATGTCCAGCACAAAGACCTCTCCTCCCTTGCCCATACTGCCAGCCTGCAATACCAGCTGACTGGCTTCCGGAATCGTCATGAAGTAACGAATAATGTCCTTGTGCGTAACTGTCACTGGCCCACCATCACGGATTTGATCGCGGAATAAAGGAACAACCGAGCCAGACGAACCCAGCACGTTGCCGAAACGCACCATAGAAAACACCGTCTTGCTCTGGTGCTGCGCCAAACCCTGCAACACCAACTCTGCCAAGCGCTTACTCGCCCCCATCACATTTGTCGGGCGCACAGCTTTATCGGTTGAAATCAGCACAAAGCGCTCAACGCCCGCCGCTACCGCCGCTTCCGCCGCGTGCCAAGTACCAAATACATTATTCTGAACACCTTCAATGACATTGTGCTCAACGAGTGGCACATGCTTGTACGCTGCTGCATGGTAGACCGCCTGAACGCCAAACGAACGCATAACTGTCTCACACCGGCGACGGTGCACAACGTTGCCCAGAACGGCGTGCAACGAAACGTTCAACCCTTCAATCTGGTTAATTGTTCGGAGCTCGCGCTCAATGGAGTAAAGTGAAAACTCAGATTGCTCGAACAGCACCAACGTTTTTGGCCTGTGCTTCAGAATTTGCCTGCACAGCTCCGAGCCGATAGAACCTCCCGCGCCTGTCACAAGAACTGACTTCCCGAAAAGACTCTGAGTAACAGCGGCAGCATCAGGGCGAACCGGGTCCCGCCCCAATAGGTCTTCAATCTCCAAATCTCGGATATCGTTAATGCGGGCCTGCCCTGCCACCAACTCCGACATGGATGGCACTGTTTGCACGGGCACCGACAACCGTTCAAGAACCTGCATTAACTGTTTACGATTAACCGGCGCGCTATCTTCAAGGGCAAGCAACACTCGAGAGGCATCCTGCTTGCGCACGGCTTTTTCAATATGCGCGATAGAGAAAACGGGAAGGTTTCCAATTAGCGATTTATGATTTGATTCAACCAACGAAACAAAACCAACAGGCCTAAACTCAACGCCTTGAGCAAGCGCTGAAGCCAGCTGCATCCCCTTCGGTCCGGCCCCTACAATCAGCACCGCCTCCTTGGAGCTCCGCCCCGGTTGGCGGACAATACTTCTCACTGCAAACCGCGTTCCGGCAACCAATAAAAATGCAAACGCGCCGTATAAAACAGGCACCGAACGCGGCACCAAGGCCTGAAATAGAAACCCAAAAACAATCAATGAAATGCTGGATATAACCACCCCCGAAAGGATGGCGAGAAAGGCGTACTCACTCAGGTATCGAATGACAGCGCGATACAAACCGAGTTTCACGAAAGCCACAACAGTGAAGAGCACTGTCGCGCCCGATACCCACAACTGATGCCAACTAGGCACCCAAGAAAGGCTCTCAAACCGTAAAGCAAAGGCTGCCCATATCGCCACTAACAGCAGCACAATGTCCGTGATCACGGAAATCGCTCGTTTTGTTGGCCGTGAAAAGTGCAGAACTTTCATAATCATTTTATTTCTCACACTCCACACTCCTTTAAAGCACACCAACTCACTCAGCTGCTTCGGCCATCACATCACGCAACACGCGGCAGGTTTTCTCGATCTCCTGCAGCGTAAGCGTTGGATGCACCAAAAACATCAAACTGGTTTCTCCCAAATCCTGGGCTACAGGCAAACGCTGATCAGGGCGAAAATTAGTGTTATCGAAAGCCTTCTCCAGGTAAACCTCCGAACAAGAGCCAGAGGAACACGGCACACCGGCATCGACAATGGCCTGCTGAATGCGATCACGTCCCCAGCCTTCTGCCAACTTTTCGGGTTCTACGAATACATAAGTTTTGTATGCACCATGCTCGATATCGTCGTCAATATCGGGGACTCGTAACCCCGGGAGTGCACAAGCAGTGCTCCAGATTTTCTGAGCATAACGAATACGCAGATGATGCCACTCATCCATCCTCTGCAACTGGATACGGCCAATCACAGCCTGCATTTCAGTCATTCGCCAGTTCGTACCGAACCTTTCATGCAACCACCTAAAACCAGGTGGATGCTCGCGTTCATAAACGGCATCCCAGCTTTTACCGTGATCTTTGAAAGCCCACATACGCTTCCACAGGGCCTTATCATTGGTCGTCACCATGCCGCCTTCGCCGCCAGTCGTCATGATTTTGTCCTGACAGAACGACCAACACCCCACGTGGCCAAGAGCTCCAACTGAGCGATCTTTATATCGAGCACCATGGGCCTGGGCACAATCTTCAATCACAAAAAGGGAATATTCCTCTGCCAACGCCATAAAGCCATCCATGTCACAAGGCCAGCCGGCTAAGTGCACACAGATAATCGCCTTCGTCCGGGGAGTAATCACCTCGCGCACGGTACCGGGCGTAATGTTCTGACTATCCCGATCAACATCTGCAAACACCGGGATAGCTCCAGCAGTCACAATACTTGAAACGGACGCTAAAAAGGTTCGAGGCGTGACCACAACCTCATCTCCCGGCCCAATATTCAATCCCCTCAACGCCAAGTCCAATGCCACCGTACCATTCGCCACGGCAACGGCGTGTCCTGCGTCGGCAAAAGAGGCAAATTCTCGCTCGAATTCACGACACTCCTGCCCAGTCCAATAATTGATTTTATTAGACAACAGCACATCGCGTACAGCATTGGCCTCTTCATCGGTGAAAGATGGCCAAGGGGAAAACGGACCGTTTAACATAATTAACGAGTTCTATTTCTAGATTGAAAAATGAGACAACCACTTACGCTTAAATACAGAGGCGCACTTTACGCTTTTCGGGGCGCAAACACCTTAGCAGGGTTGCCAACCACAGTAACGCCCGGCGGGACATCCTTTGTAACCACGGCCCCCATACCAACAACCGCACCTCGGCCAATGATCAGTTGTTTATTAGGGGCGCCCTGCTTGATGATAGCCCCTGTTCCAATATATGCATGATCTTCAATCATTATGTTGCCATTACAGCGTACTGATGGAGCAAAAGTCACATAATCTCCAATCACACAATCATGGGCTACATAGCTGTAAATATTCGCGTGAAAATGCTTACCAATGCGAATATTGGAAGTAAGCTGAGTAAAATGAGAAAGAATCGCTCCCTCTCCGATTGATACGTCGTCAAGCACAACCACATTGTCAGCTCTCACTGAAAGCACAGAGACACCGTCGTTGGCACACTTTTGTGCGAGCAACTCTCTGATCTTTCCATCAGCGATCGCGAAAACAATCTGCTTACCCGGTGCATCAGAAGCCAAAAACTGTTCGTAACTCAGAACCCTATAGCCGTTAACCGAAGCACCAACGTCACCGTCGTCTACAAAAACCAAATCAGCATCGACTGCCTGCAGCTGGGCGCGGACCAAGGGCAAGACTTCGCGTCCTAGCCCGCTTGCACCGTAAATTCCTACCAGTGTTTCGGCCATATCACTTCATATCCTTTTTTTCGCTACCGGTAAAAGGTGCCATAGTAACTTCCCCCTCACCACTAATTCCATCTCGCACGAGAACCTTTTTCACGGTCAAAAACAGTATCTTTAAATCCAGCCACAACGACCGGTTGTCCACATACCATACATCCAGCTTGAATTTCTCTTCCCAAGAGATCGCATTACGGCCATTTATCTGTGCCCAACCCGTCACGCCAGGGCGAACATCGTGGCGACGGTATTGCTCTTCGGAATACAGCGACAAATAGCTCATCAACAGCGGCCTTGGCCCAACAAGGCTCATATCACCTTTCAAGACATTCCAAAGTTCCGGAAGCTCATCAAGGCTCGTCGAACGCAAAAACCGGCCGAAGCCGGTCATACGCTCCGAATCCGGTAGCAACTCGCCATTCGCATCCCGCTGATCCGTCATCGTGCGAAACTTCACCATACGAAAAGGCTTGCCCCCCAACGCTGGGCGCAACTGCGAAAACAACACAGGTCGGCCTAACTTAGAGGCAACAACAACCGCAAGAATCATTAAAAGAGGAAACAGAACCAGCAGGGCCCCCCCAGAAACAACAACATCAAACACACGCTTAATCACGACTCAACTGCCTCTCCAAGAACGCCGATTAGGCGCTTGGCTAGTATATCCCTAGAAAACTCAGCCTCAGCTAGCTTAAATGCTGCTTGCCCGGCAGACTCAACCAGCGCGGGTTGCAGCAAAAACTCATTTAACTTTATAGCCGCCGCCTCACTGACTTCAGTCGGCAGAGCCACGCCAATGCCGTGATCTTCAATGAGTTGTTTTTGCCACCCTCCGTGGTTTATAGCAACGGGTTTGGCTGCGGCCATGGCATCAAAAACCTTGTTCGCACTATTCTTCCAAAGCTCCTCCATCCCGATCACCCAAGAACAGCATATTGTCGCCGCAGAGAACATTTGAGCAACCTCTTTCTTAGGCACCGCGCTTTCCATAAAGAAATTGACATCGAGCACACCGGAAGCACTCGCCAGGTTCCGCACGCTATCCCATTCAGCTCCGGCTCCAACCGCGAGAAAACGCACGTCAGAGTTAATGCCCAGCATCTTCTCGGCAAGCTTCACCATGTAATCTACCCCGTTTACACGGCCAAAAGTCCCGGCGTACAAAACAAGGGGGCGCTCTCCAAGCCAAGGGCGACTGGCCCTAAAGCCCTCACCAACCGACGGCGCGCAGTTAAACAAATCAAAATCCGCACTATTGGGTATGCAAGAAACTTTGGCGGGATCAATGCCCGCGTTGATCACCCCTTCGCGCATACCAGGTGATAGAGCAACAATCCTCTCAGAATTCTCATACGCCCATTTTTCAAGCCGCTTAGCGAGGAAAGCGCTCCCAGGTAGACGAAGTGCTCCCATCGCAATCGGCACTTCCGGCCACAGATCCCTGACTTCAAAAACCAGAGGGACTTTTCGCTTTCGGCTGGCGCGCACGCCTGGAAGCGCTATCGTGAGAGGCGTACTGGATGCAAAAACAACATCAGCCTCTAACTTCGCCGCATAAGCTCCGGTCTTTCGAGCAAACTCCGTAAATGCGAGAAGTCGCCGCGCAATACTCATTGAATTGTTGTATTGAACCGGCAACCAATGAACGTTAATACCCGAAATGGTTTCCCTCACCCACTCGTTACCAGTGAAAGCATTGTCTGTTCTTGAAGTAACCATGTCCACTTGATGGCCGGCCATCACCATCCGGCGAGCCATTTCATATGAACGGGTCCCCCCGACCATATCCGGTGTATTAAAATATTGGTGCAGGTAAACAATTCGCATTAAGCCAAACCTATCCGGTAATTTAGCGCCATCTTTAAGACAGCACTTTCATGCATTATTTAACAGTTTCAGTTTCTTTCATAACGCACGAGGCTCGAAGGATAACACCCAAAAAGCCAAGCACATAAACGAACCGAAGATAACCTATATCGCCACTAAACGACGTACACAACAAGAAAAATAAAATATAGCCTCTGTACTCGACGTTACTTTTTGCCAGCATCCACATCACGACCGCAATGTGAAAAAAACCCGCAAATACACCCAGCTCTAAAAACACTTCCAAATGTTCATTGTGTGGATAAAACAAAACGTCGTACTGATAATTTCCCAAACCGATACCAAGCAGAGGGAACTCCAAAATTTTAGCTAAGGAATCAAACAACATCGCCTGTCGGATTCCGATAGAGCCCCAGTCAGACTGAGTTACATCTGCTTGCGCTAGTCTATACACACCGGAAAATCGTGAATCCAAAAACGCCGCCCATAACACATCAAAGAAAACGGCTGCGACACCTATCGCAAAAAAACCACCCAGCAGTAGATAACGCCGACCAATTCGGTGGGCCAAAGAAAAATAGAAGAAGACAAAAGCCAAGGCAACAAGCGGCCCCTTCGAAGCTGTCCAAACCACCGCCAATGAAAACAGCACCGTTACCAGAAACAGGTGCAACTTCTGTCGCCGAAGAAAATTCACGTAGGATACCAGCGCGGCAAACCCCATTAACCAACCAAAAACGATCGGACCGTTCAGAAAGAACCGAACATCACGATCCATTAACCCAAACTTCAACTTGAACACGATGGTCATCGCGAGAATCGCCAGCGAAACAAGGAGATAACAATGCCAGAATCGATATTGACCGTAATTTGATATGAGTTTTCCGGATAGAATACACGCAATTAAGGTCACAACAATGAAAGCATCGAACTTCTCTAACGCGTAAACGGGCTCGTAGCTCCGAACTGCTCCAATCAGCAGAAAAACACTAAATACAAGCAACACATAAAAGACGAAACCAAACTCAGATCCACGAGATTTAAGCAGATAAAAAAACACCGATGCAAAAAAAATCAACAATACAGATAGTGAAAAGAAAACATACTGTGACAAAAACGAGAAAAAACCGCCAAATGCCATGAGAACATAAAAAAAGAAAGCCCCCAGGAAAACCAGCAGACTATTCCGTTCAATGAACATCATGCTTTAAGTACGCCCTTGATTGATTGCAACGCAGCGCTTGGTGATGCCCCAGAAATCCCGAAAACCTGGAACAACTCTGATACTTACCAGCTTAGAGGCGTAATATAAGGCGATAACGTTTGGAAGAGCGATAAACAACAGCAACGCAATCGCGCCACCTTCCACAGAAAACGCATCGATCAACGGGGGCATCACTAAAAATGACAAAACGTAAGAGGCAATCGAAATATTCCGCATCCGGCGGGAATAGTCGGTCATTCCCAAGAGTTGAGCTCCGGGGCCAGTTAACACATTGATCATCTGCCCCGTGGCCACGAGTATCAACACGCCCCCGCCTTGTGCCAGGCCCCTATCAAGCAAACTCAACACCTCCCCGGGCCACAAAGTAATCACAATGTAAAATGGGAAAGCGCCCCAAAAACCCAACACAAAACAACTATGCACTAACGACCGTAGTTCGGCGGTATTACGCTTAGCCCATGCCCGAGCGAACTTCGGCGGATAGATAGCATTCAGCACCATTTGTACGAACTCAACGGCAACCGCCACCTGCTGAGCAGCCTTTAATAAACCAACGTCCTGTTTACTCAGATATAAACCAGCCAGGATAAAGGCACCAGAATGCATCAGGAGACTGCTACAATTTACGTACAGGAAATCTTGGGCAACACTTTTATAGCGCTTATAGTCTTCACGATGCGCGCCTGTACGGAAGGTATCCACTTCGGCTGAAGCAGCCAACAATTGCTTCCAGTACCCCAGAAGACCAACCAGGCCGAATACAAGAAACGCGAGCGTCGCAACCCCGTAAGACACCGCAAGTGTGATTGCAAACTCGCCGCTTTGCCAAACGCTGGCCAAGGCCAATAACGACATTGCCAGCAAGACGCCGCCATTATCCAATAAGCACCCGATGTCTGCGCGACCCAGCCCCTTGTATATACCCGAGAGGACCCGCACCAATCCCATCAGAGGAATAGAAACAGCGACCCCGATCAGAATGGGTGACAACTCCGCCATATCGAAACGGTCGGCTAGCCAAGGGGCTGAAGCGGCCAACACCGCCCCCAAAACACCCCCAACCCACACTGCACGCTTGATTGCGAAAACGACAATGCACAAAGTGCCGGCGCTTACACGATCGGCGCCCACAAACTTCATTAACGCATTGCCTGCGCCCCAAGTCGCGACCAGTGAACCAGCGACGAAAAATGCATGGGCAACCGCAAAAACCCCTAGCGCTTCTACGCCAAAGAACTTGGCCAGAACCAATACGATAACCAGACTGCCGCCAGCTGAAACCACTCTGGCGCCAAACGCCCTAACGAATCGAGCCACGATTATCGTCTCTAATGACTAGCAAGGTTCACCTGACCTCAGTCGCGTCTTAACGGCGCTACCAAACTCTAAAAGCAACACCGTCAAAACACCAATGACAATACCAAGGAGAATGCCAACCGCCACAATAAACAACCTATGCGGCCCTTTAGGTTGGAAGCTACGTTTACTTACTGCGATAACTTCCGCTTCAATCAATGCATCCGCATCGACCTGCAACTCTGCAATACGGGCAGCTAAAGACGTATCAGCATCAGAGCTTGGCCGGGCTTCTCCCAATGAACTCCTAAGCTCCTGTAACGATTGGATCTGTCGGGCTGCTACCTGCTGTTGTCTCTTAACCAGCAACTCCTGTCTCTTCATAAATACATCGAGTAGTTCAGAGTGCGCTTCTTCCACCTTGCTACTCAATTCGTCAGCAGCCAACGTGGTCAATCGAATGACCTCGCCCGATTGCGAAGCCTTGAAGTTCACTTCAAACGGCATCTCTCCAAATTCCGTTTCGTACGAGCGTTCCACTTGCGGAAGCCATCGCCTCTCGAAGGTTTCAACCAACGTATCGACAGGCTCGATTGTCTCACCTTCAGCATCCTTCGCGAGTTGCACCAAGCTCGTATATTCATATTCGTCGGCAGGCAAAACAGCAAAACCAAGAGCCGCAAAAAATACAACGATCGACGCCACCAGAAATGCTCGACGTCGCCGAATAATCGTGACCGCCATATCCACTACCGAAAGTTCGCTGCGAACACACGGTTCCTGATTCTTTAGCTTGTCTACCATAAACTGCAATACCTTATCCTTGAAGATGGTTGCGCCAATGCCAATGGGTCGACCATTTTACGCGTTTCGCCGAAGGTTTTCAGGATCTCAAGGTTACACTTCGTCTAAAAAAAGAAAACGGGGACAACGCCCCGCTTCATTAGCCCCGCACATACGCCTTTTCAAATTGTCCCGCGCCCTCTAAACACGACCAAAAGCCTCCAAACATGCCTCAACGACCAGTCATATAACCCAAATAACCCAAGAAATGCCACAAACATAAACCACTCAGGCACCTGGTAGACCTCACCCAATAGCCCGGCGGCGGCTAGAGTCAACGCAACCAACGTGATGGCCACCAATGCTTCACGATCCGTAAAGCCCGCACGCATGAAAATATGATGCAGGTGATCTCTATCTGGCTTCATCACAGACTCCCCCTTGCGGGCACGCCGAAACATAATCGCAACCATATCCATCAACGGAACCGCAATAATCCACAACGCAGTCACCGGGCGCATAGCTGTATGACCTGGCTGGGTTGCGTTGACCAGCATCCACACCACCGCAAACCCAATAAACATCGACCCGGCATCACCCATAAAGATGCGAAGCCGGAAAGGCGGAATCCTCAGGTTTGCCATCAAATAGGGCACCAAGGCGCATCCGATACCCATAGCTAGCGCCAACTCGGGAGTGAAACCAGAGGTTGAGCCAAACAAAAATGCCAGAGATCCTAGCGCAACCATAGACAAGCTACCGGCCAGCCCATCTATGCCATCCACCATATTAAACGCATTCGTGGCGCCGATAACCGCCGCAATGGTTACCAGCGGCCCCAAAATTCCTAACTCAACGGGGCCAAGGCCCAGCAAGTTGCCAAACGTGGTTAACGACGTGCCGGAACCAAACGTCAGCACAGCCCCCAGAACCACCTGAATAACCAATCGCAACTTCGCCGGTAAATCGCGGGCGTCATCCACCGCACCCACAATCACCAGCAGCGCAGCACATAACAAAAAAAGCCCATGGGCATTCAGCATGGGCATCCATATCACCCACGCTATAAAAACACCCAAGAATGCGCTTAACCCACCCACCAAGGGCACCGACCCTTTGTGCAACTTTCGATGGTCTGGCGTGTCCATTAGTCGCAAATGATGCGCAACAGGGCGAAGCAGAAATAGGGATACGTAAGAAAAAAAGACGGCCATCAGACCAACCGGACTAGCCGCTTCCATGGACAACTCTCCTGAATGACATCTACATCGCCTAATCAAAGCATCACTTTAAACGACATTTACATTCGATATACCGGTGATGGCGGAACAGAATAACACTTGTTAAATCACAATATGATGACTATCGACTAAAGTACGCAGCCCTATCATTAAAATGCCCAAACCAAAGGTATCAATCCAATCGCCACACCCGCCACCAACACCGATAAAGGCGCACCAATACGCACATAATCCAAAAACTGGTAGCGCCCTGGTCCGTACACCATCAAATTCGTCTGATAGCCCAACGGAGTAATAAACGAAGCCGACGCCGCAAACATCACCGCAACAGCAAATGGCAAAAAGCTAACACCCAACTGCTCAGAAACTGCCAGTGCGATGGGAAACATCAACACAGCCGCCGCGTTGTTGGTGATCACTTCCGTAAACAGCGCGGTCAAAACATACACCATAGCCAAGGCTACCCAAGGGGTAAGAGGGCCAAAACCGAGCAAACCCCCAGCCACCCATTGAGCCGCACCGGTTTCTGTCATGGCATTACCCAAAGCGAAAGACGACGCAATCACTACCAATACCGGCAAATCCACACTTCGGCGAGCCCGGCTTGCCGTTAAGCAACCGGTAGCAATCATTGCGCCAGACGCTAAAAAGGCCGACTCCAAAATAGAAAGCAATCCGGAAGCACTCAGAACAACCATCACAGCCAAAATGCTCAAAGCCCTCGGCGCCTTGCGAAAATCAGGCGGCGTGGAGTCGTTGAGCGCGCTAACCAGCAAAAAATCCCGCCGAAACCGGTACTGCTCAACAAATTGATGACTCGCTTCCAGCAACAGGGTATCGCCCATGCGGAAAGTGATATCACCCAGCTTACCGGGCACTCGCTTCCCTTCCCGCGAAACAGAAAAAATCACGGCATTAAAACGCGTGCGGAAACGGCTGTCGCGAATGGTCTTATTTAATGCCGGGAACTCCGGCCCCAGAACCACCTCCACCAAGCACCGCTGGTGGTTTTCCACTTCGAGCTTGTGGACGCTTCCGTTAGCAGGCTTGAGCCCCTGAATGCGGCGCAACTCACTGGCACATTCAGGCGCACCCACGAAATACAGCTTATCACCGGCCTGCAGAGTTCGGTCTGGCTCTACCGCCGTGATCAAACGTCCCTCGCGGTCAATTTCCGTCAGGTAACCGTACGTCAGTGCTCGCAAACCCGCTTCAGCAATGGTTTTACCCGCCAGTGGCCCGCGCTCCTCTACTTGAACTTCAACGCCGTACTCCCGAACCTGATCCAGTTCCTCGCTCAAACCGCCTCGGTCCGGCAGCAACCGGTGACCAATAAATACCAGGAAAGCACCGCCAACCACCAACAAAGGCACGCCCACCCAGGCAAGTTCGAAAAGCCCGAGATTAATGCCAAGCCGGGTTTGGAGCATGCCGTCGACCACGAGATTCGTGCTCGTACCAATCAAGGTACAAGTACCACCTAAAATCGCGGCATAGCTTAGCGGTAACAGCAGCTTTGAACCCGGTATGCCTAGGCGCTGGGCCCAATCCTGAATGGCAGGAATAAACATAGCCACAACCGCTGTGTTGTTCATGAAACCACTCAACACACCGGTCGGCGCGATCATTCTCAGCTGCGCACCACGCTGGGTTTTCGGGTGCCCCAACAACAATCGGGCAATCCACTGAACTGCTCCCGTTTCCTTCAAGCCCGCCGCCACCACGTACAATGTGGCGATGGTGATCACACCCGGGCTCGCAAAACCCGAAAGCGCCGCAACAGGCCCCAGCACACCGCACACTAACAATAACGCCAACGCAGCCATCAGCACCAAATCAGCCGACAGCCGCGTTAAAGCCAAAGTGCCCAGCACGGCAATTAGCGTGATCAGGGTAAAAACGGCCTGCCATTCCATGCGTTGAAGCACTCCAGATCGAGGTCTGACGCCGCAGCGTTATGAGTTAGGGGTAATCATGCCACGGTCGAGTAAGTACGCGATGAGCGAATCCACGCATTCCTCTACGGTGTTCTGGGAAGTATCCAAGCGAAGCTCGGGGTGAGACGGTACTTCGTAGGGAGAATCGATGCCTGTGAAATGCTTAATCTCGCCGGAGCGCGCTTTTTTGTAAAGACCCTTTGGATCACGGGATTCGCAAGTTTCCAGGGGTGCATCCATGAAGACCTCAATAAATTCACCAGCCGGAAACAGCTTGCGAACCATCCGGCGATCGCTGGTAAATGGCGAGATAAACGCACTCATCACGATCAACCCGGCATCGGCGAACAACTTGCACACTTCGCCAACTCGGCGAATATTTTCCTCACGGTCGTCGTCAGAAAAACCCAAGTCGCTGCACAGACCGTGGCGTACGTTATCACCGTCCAGCAAAAAAGTATGGTAACCCCGTTGGTGTAGAGCGACGTCTAACGCATTCGCGATAGTAGATTTACCAGAACCACTCAAGCCAGTGAACCAAAGCAAACAAGGCTTCTGGTTCTTATTGGCTGAGCGCTCCGCGCGAGTAATTTTATGATCGTGCCAAACGATGTTGCTCATACTTCCTTGCACCCCCACTCTGGGAAATTCTCACGAACATACATGTTCAGGTTTCGCTCGGCTTCGGTGTACTCACGCTCAGTAAGCCCACCGGCACTATCCAACGCACGTTCAACCATGCCTGCTGCCACCGTCACGTTCGTAAGGCGGTCAATCAGAATGAAGGCCCCTGTTCCCGGGTGGTCCTGATAGCCTTCCACGACAACGGGCTCTGCGAGTTCAATGTCACAGACACCGATGCCGTTCAGCTCAAGACCATTGACCGTTTGCGCACTCCGCTCCAGGCTATTGACGTCAATTTCTTCCAAAACCTTGTTGACGAAGCAGCCGGTCACTTTAGTGCCAATTTTGATGCCGTACTCGCGGCCCGGCACCAAAGCTTTTTCACTCATCCAAACCACATTGGCGGAAAAGCGCTGCCCCATGTCAGGTTGCTGGTTCGCGTGCACCAACAAATCGCCACGAGAGATATCGATGTCATCTTCCAAAGTAATGGTCACCGCATCACCCGGCCACGCCCGCTCGAGCTCACCTTCGTAGGTGTGAATACCCTTCACTCGAGAACTCTTGCCGGAAGGCAACACAGCCAATTCATCACCCTTCTGCATTACACCACTGGCGACCGTGCCACAGTAGCCACGGAAATCCAGATTTGGCCGGTTCACAAACTGCACCGGGAACCGGAAGTCGATGACATTCTGATCAGACCGCAGTTCAACCTGCTCCAGAATATTCATCAATGTTTCGCCGTGGTACCAAGGCGTGCTTTCACTGCGGTTTACCACGTTATCGCCGTTCAGCGCTGAGATGGGTACGTAATACACATCTTTCAAACCAAGCTGCGCGGCCAACTTTTCATATTCCGCACGAATTTCGTTAAAACGCTCTTCGCTGAACTCCACCAAGTCCATCTTATTGATGGCCACCACCACGTGCTTCAAGCCGAGGAGTGAAACGATAAAACTGTGACGGCGAGATTGGGTCAATACACCCTTACGAGCATCAACCATCACGATGGCTAGATCACAGGTGGATGCGCCCGTGGCCATATTACGGGTGTACTGCTCGTGGCCCGGGCAGTCCGCAATGATGAACTTACGCTTGTCGGTAGAAAAATACCGGTACGCGACATCAATGGTGATGCCCTGCTCCCGCTCAGAAGCCAAGCCATCCACCAGCAACGCCAAATCCAGCGCTTCGCCCGCGTTACCCTGACGCTCGTTATCTTTGTGCAATGCCGCCAAGTGATCTTCAAAAATTAACTTGGAATCGAACAACAAACGACCGATCAGAGTGGATTTACCATCATCCACACTGCCGCACGTCAAAAACCGCAGTAGATCTTTATTTTCGTGTTGGTCCAGGTAAGCAAGGATATCTTCTTCAATTAAAGCCGATGCATGAGACATAATAATTCCTTAGAAGTACCCTTCGCGTTTTTTCTGTTCCATTGACGCCGAAGCATCGTGGTCAATCACCCGGCCCTGACGTTCAGAGGTGGTTGTCAGCAACATTTCCTGAATTATCTCAGGCAAGGTAGCCGCTTCGGATTCCACCGCACCGGTGAGCGGATAACAGCCCAAGGTACGGAAACGCACCTTTTTCATCATCGGCTTTTCACCCGGCTCCAGAGGCATGCGGTCGTCATCGACCATAATCAGGGTACCGTCACGCTCAACCACTGGGCGTTCAGCGGCCAGGTACAGCGGAACAATATCGATGTTTTCTAGGTAGATATACTGCCAGATATCCAGCTCGGTCCAGTTCGACAGAGGGAACACGCGAATGCTTTCGCCTTTACTCACCTTACCGTTGTACAGGTTCCACAATTCCGGGCGCTGACTCTTCGGATCCCAGCGGTGGAACTTGTCACGAAATGAATACACCCGTTCTTTGGCTCGGGATTTCTCTTCATCCCGGCGAGCACCACCAAACGCAGCATCGAAACCATACTTATCCAACGCCTGCTTCAACGCCTGGGTCTTCATCACGTCCGTGTGGGTCGCACTGCCGTGGGTGAAAGGCCCAATACCCTGCTCCACGCCTTCCTGATTGGTGTGCACAATCAGCTTCATACCCAGTTTTTCGGCCATCTTGTCCCGGAAGGTAATCATCTCCTTGAACTTCCAGGTGGTGTCTACGTGCATCAACGGGAACGGCGGCTTACCGGGGGCAAACGCCTTCATGGCGAGGTGCAACATGACGGCGGAATCTTTACCGATGGAATACAGCATTACCGGGTTATCAAACTCGGCCGCCACTTCGCGAATAATATGAATCGACTCCGCCTCAAGCTGATTGAGGTGGGTTTTCTTAGGGGGGGTTAATGTCATTTCTTAAATCCAGATTATGTTCGAAATACTTTCCCGGCAGGCTAGAAACGTGTCAGACCCTACGGGTCTGACCTCACCCAAAGTTTGAACCTACCGCCAAAACCCAGCCATCAAACCAACAAACTCATCCAACTGAGCAACGGGCAACTCATTAATCCCTGCAGCCGCCTTACGCCCACCACCGGTAGGAAATTTCCGAGCCACTTCGTCAGCGCCAGTGCGGTTATTCAAAGGCGCCCGAATGCTCACCAAGTAATGATCGCTTCCAGTCTCCGTAACGATCGCGCATGCCTTATCCGGGTTGCGATTCGCCAGCTCATTACCTAACACGCCACTCACCCGGCGCGCCCAAGCTGCATTCGGCAACTTCACCACCAACGACGTGTCGGTTTCTGACAGAACCGGCGCAGCAAGGCCTTCCGCCATATCGGCCTCATAACCATCGCGCAACTGTTGCCAGGCAGCAGGTTCCGAGAAAATCAAGTCCAGCGGGTCAGCAAACTTCAAAAACTCCCGGAACAAATCAGCGGGGTGGAAATGTAAATCCTCAACCGTAGAACCGTACCCGTTGTAGTTAATACACACTCCAAGGTTTTTCAGCAGAGCTGCCTGTTCAGACGACAAACCCGCCTCCTGAGCCAACTCCTCAGCTACCTCATTCAAATTATCACCAAAGGCTGCTGTGATCGCCCAGTGATGGAACTGGCCGCCCAAGTGCTCGTCTACCAGCAAACTGGTACAGGTAGTCGGCTGAGTGTCGATAAGGGCCTTGAAACCAGGCGCATCCGGCAAAGTGTCGCCCGGGAAGTGGTGATCCACATAGAACACGGAGCAGTCAGCGGCTAGCAGACTATCAACCGCGGGACGGTTTTTATCCAAGCTGATGTCGAGAATGTTCACTCGGGCGGGGGAATCTCGCGGCACCTGTTTAGCCAATGTGATATCCCGCTTTACGCCGGTAATAAGTGTGGACTTGCAGGGCTCCGCTAGGCGGAGTTGAATCAGGGCGCAGATGCCGTCAGCATCGCCGTTGAATACGTCAAAAACGTTCATAAAACCTACTTTATTTAACAGTGGCCCGGTACCAAGGCATGGCTTTCGCGATCCCTTCCTGAATCCGGTACTCAGGCTCATAACCCAACTGATCTTGGGCCTTCTCCATACTGGCTTGCGAGTGCCGAACATCTCCCTCCCGGAACTCCCGGTACACCGGCAGTTCAGTATAAGGGCAACCAATGCCCGTCAACGACGCCTTCAGTGAATCAAACAGAATATTAAGCGTGGTACGGTCGCCAACGGCCACATTATAAACCTCGCCTCTTGCCTGCTCAGGCGCGGTAGCCGCCAATAGGTTCGCCTGCACAGCATTTTCGATAAAACAGAAATCCCGACTGGTTTCGCCATCGCCATTAATAAAAACCGGCTCGCCCGCAATCATTGCAGAAGCCCATTTTGGAATCACCGCCGCGTAGGCGCCGTTCGGGTCTTGGCGCTGACCAAACACATTGAAGTAACGCAATCCGGTGGCTTTGAAACCATAGGTACGGTCAAATACGTCCGCATATAGCTCGTTTACATATTTAGTGACCGCATAAGGCGACAACGGGTTACCGGTTACATCTTCCACCTTCGGCAAAGCTCGGTGATCGCCATAGGTAGAACTGGATGCCGCATAGGTAAAGCTCTGAACTGTGGCATTCCGCGCCGCCACTAGCATATTCAGAAAACCGGAGACATTTGCGGCATTGCTGGCAATCGGATCATTAATAGAGCGCGGCACCGAGCCCAAGGCGGCCTGGTGCAACACATAATCCACGCCGGCACAGGCACTCTGGCAATCCGTAAGATTTGTAATATCCCCTTCCATAAGCCGGAACCGTGCCCATTGCTCACCAGTGACCAGAGACTCAACTTCATCCAAATTATGCTGATAGCCAGTGGCGAAGTTATCTAGACCGACAACGGTTTGATTAAGCTTCAGCAAATGCTCCAGAAGATTGGAGCCAATGAAACCGGCGACGCCAGTGATCAACCAGGTTTTGGGGTTATCCGCAAGAGCGCTTTTCAATTCTTGGTAAGCCGACATAACATCCTCAATTGGGGAGGCAATCCAGATAAGCCTGAACCACCCGATCTTCACTAAAATGTTCCTTCATCCGCCGGCGCGCAGCATCACCTGCCCGCTGCCGCTCGAATGGATTTAATTCAAATACCCGCTTCATTTGTTGAGCCAAAGACTCAGCACTGCGCACCTTGCACAACCACCCAGTCACATCCGGCTCTATGGCATGCCTGCAGCCTGGCACATCCGTCACGATAGCAGGCCGTCCCATGGCAGCCGCCTCCAGTACAGTGCGAGGCATACCTTCACGATAGGAAGGCAGCACCAGCACATGAGCTTGCTCAATCAATGGCCGCACATCATCCGTTTCGCCGAGATATTCCAGCCAACCCTGAGTAACCCAGCGATCAACTTCTTCCCTAGTAATGGCAGTACGGTTGCTCACACCCAGCGGCCCGACCAGCAGGCAACGCACTTCAAGGCCTTGTGCCTTCAGCTGCCCGCAGGCCTCTGCATACTCTCGAACGCCTTTGTCGCCAAGTAAGCGGGCTATCATAATGAAGGTAATCGGCCCAGACTGGGACAAGGGCGACGCCTGAAACCGCTGCAAGTCGACTCCAGAACCCGGCAACAAGGTATAAGGGGTGGCCCCCAACATCGCTTGATCGCGAAAAACAGAAAGGTCTTCTTCATTCTGAAAGAACAAATGCCGCGCCCGCTGGTTCACAAGTCCATAAACCTGCCGAACACGACGAAATAGCCAAGTATCGTGAATGAACGCTGTGCCCAAGCCCGAGATGTTGTTGGCAAACGGGATTTTCTGAAGTGCACATACCAAGCCGCAATAGATGTTCATCTTAACCGTAAAGTTGAACACAAAGTCCGGCCGATGCTCCCGCGTCACCTTCCAGATATATCGCAAGCTGCGAAGCTCCTGAACCGCGCCCGTGCTTTTGCCATCCAGTGGCAGTGAAATATGTTCCGCCCCCAGTTCTTCTACCAGTCGCTGGCTGAAGTCGTCCGGCGGAGATAGGCAAATTACCCGCTTGCGCTGCTCTCGCAAAGAGCGAATGGTACTACGGCGAAAGTTGTATAAATACCAAGAGGTGTTCGAGCTAAGAAAAACGACCGACTTCAAAGGTGCTCCTGTAATTTTGCTCAATGCTCTATATTCCAATGCATAGCCTTAGCAATAGCCTCACAAATCTTATACCCCAGCTTACTCGCCGCGCTGCCAATGTCCGCATCGGGAGTCTAGGTCACGACAAGGGCTGTCTGTGGCTGCGCCGTCTTACAGTGAAAGGCATTATTCTTTGCACACGACAATCCGCACACACAAACAACACAAACAACACCACGAAAGGATAGCGGTAGCGGGCTGCAGTACCGTAGTTGAACACCACCAACCCATAAACCGAAAGCGCCAGAGCGATAAACAACAACCAGAACATCAGTTTTCTAGGCACCTGCTTCCAGGCAACCTTTGCAATGAGAAAAAGCAACCACAGCACCAACAGGTTCTCGCCGGCCTGTATCAATTGAAGAGAATTGCTCGCTTCCCAGGGGAAAGGCTTAGCCAAAAAATAAAGCCCGCTCACCATGCCTTCGGCGACAAATTCTGCGGGACTACCTATGAACTCAACATCCTCAACATTCCCGCCATCTTCCACATACATGGATCCCCGGAATTTATTCACCTCGGGAAGCGCAATAGGCGATACTGCTACCAACGTAATCAAAGCTCCAACCACAACGGCTATCGCCCGACTGCCTGCAATACCACTTTTACGGATACCGAACAACACGTAAACCAAAAGAACTGGCCCCACGATGAAAAAATTCTGAAACTTGATAGCGTGTAAAAAGTACAAAGGTAAGAGTGCAAACCACCACCGCCCTTCTCTTGTCCACTGAACCGCCACTACCATACATATAAAAATTAACGTGTCTCGCAACCCCATCCCCGTATAGAGTGCCAAACTGGGATAAAGCAAATAAAACCAGAGAGAGATTGGTGTAAAGACACGCTTAGCAAACAGCCAAAAAAATAGCGCTGACCATAGAAATGTATTAAAAAAGCCTAAGCTCAATGGCGTGATAGCAAACGGAAATGGAATAAATGAGAACAACACCGACGCTTGCTCTACATTCCCACCACTCCAAGCGTCAACTATAGACAAATCACCTGTTCGAATAGCATTAAATACCCTCCAATATTTAAACGCATCCGGCATATAGCTAAATGAAAAAAGGACGCCATTAAGAAAAAATGGGAGAGCACAATGTAACAGCAGTACCACCTGAACAATAGGCTCGACTTTTAGCAGCCTACCAAAAGATAGGACAAACAATGTACATAACAAAAAATTTGGCATGTCGTAAAAACGCATGCCTGCAAAGCCTTCACCTAAAACCCAGCTAATATCGCTCACGAGTAATTAATCACCCAAGTTCCAAGCCAATTCGTAAAGCTGCACGGTATGATTGAGTGAATATCTCGCCATAACTCTAGCTCTGCTGCGCTCACCACGATCAAAATAGGTTTCCGGGTAATGCAAACGCTCTTCAAGTGAGGACGCTATGGCCCGAGCTAAAGCCTCTGCATTTTCGGGGGGGCACAAAAAACCGGTATCACCGATAATAACTGATGCATCACCAACATCTGTCGATACGCATGGGATTCCGCACGCCATCGCCTCGGCCACGACATTTGGGAACCCCTCACTGAAACTGGACAAAACATGTGCATCCAATGCATTCATGAAATCTGGGATATCTCGCCGAGGACCTGACAGAAGCACCGTATTATCAAGCCCCATTTTAGAGATCATGCGCCTAAGCTCTTGGTTCTCAGCCGTTAAGCCTGTGCCGACTAAAGCACACCTTATGGAATACCCCCACTTATTCAAAAGCACTAAGGATTCCAACAAATTTTTATGATCTTTCTGAGGATGGTATCGTCCAACCATTCCCAAAAGAAACTCTTCCGAATCAACACCAATTTGAGCGCGGATTCGGGTTCTAGCCTCAGTACTCGGCTTCAGCTTACAGAGGTCGTAACCATTCGGGATCACCATCATCTTATTCTTACAGTATCCCAAGCCTACATGGGCCTTTTGCGCTTTTTCTGCACAACAGACAATCTTTTTGGGCACAATATAAGATAAGACCGAGCACACTCTAGCAATAGCAATTGTACTTTTTTTTGCTATTGCTCGACCAAGCGTTGTTTGTCGAATTCCCCATATTACATTTCGAATTCCTGCAAATCTTGCTGCAAGGCCCCCGATAAGATCCGCGTGGTACATCCACGTTTGCACCACATCGGGTTTCTCCGCGCGAATCATTTTTATAAGCTGCCAGAAATGACCAATACTAGCTCTCACAGAGATCATTCCCAGTGCTTCGACTTTTACCCCCCCCTCGCGAAGAATCGACGCGTACTTACCTTCATCCGTCAAAGAAATAACGACATGCTCCGCACCATGGCTATTGAGGCAAATGCGACTTAAAACGCCTTCCGCACCGCCATCCCCAAGCCCTGTTATAACGTGAAGAACTTTTTTACCCATTTTGATGTTCCAGCCAAGCCTGGAACATCAAAATGCTCCATAAACGATTAGAGTGATCCCGCCTTCCGGACTGATGCTCCTCAAACGCTTTTCGTACAATCTTCGGCTGGAAATACCCCTCATTCCGTAAGCGGCGCTCATCCAACAGACTTTCCGCCCAGTCGCGCAGAGGCCCTCTTAACCAGTGAGCCATGGGTACGGAAAACCCCTTTTTAGGTCTCTCGATCAGCGATTGGGGGACATGTCGATAAAGCACCTGCCGTAGTACCCACTTTCCTTGCCCCTCACGTACTTTCATGCTCAAAGGCAAGCGCCAAGCCAACTCGACCACTCTGTGATCCAGAAGCGGCACACGGGTTTCGAGGCTATTCGCCATAGCAGCGCGATCAACCTTGACCAGAATATCTTCTGGCATATACATCTGGCTCTCCATTGCCATCATCCAGTGCTCGTAGCCATCTGTCTTGGGCCAATGCCGAGAACTATTAAGAACTGTCGGATACTCCGTACCACCAAGAACCACGGAGTCGGGGCTCAGCCAATGGGAAATAACTGCCCTGTAAAATCCTTCACGGTCTTTAGCCGACATCACTCCCGCAAGCTTCAGATACTTGTCCGGCAAGGGGAGGCGCTCCATCATACCGGCTACCCCATATCGAAGTGACAACGGAACTTTGGTCAATGCGGCCCAGTATCTCGGAACAAATTGATAAGGTGTATACCCGCCAAACAACTCATCGCCGCCATCACCACTAAGAGCAACAGTTACATGCTCCCTAGCAAGCTTAGTGACCAGATAAGTCGGTATTTGAGAGCTATCTGCAAAAGGTTCACAGTAAATGTCAGGCAGCTTGGGGATTACATCTAAAGCATCCTTCGCAGACACATAAAACTCGGTATGCTCTGTACCCAAATGCCGAGCGACTGCTGAGGCATGCTCCGCTTCATTGTAACGGTGGTCATCAAAACCAACCGCAAAGGTTTTAATCGGTTTGGAAGACTGGGACTGCATCAATGCGGCAATGAGACTGCTATCGACACCACCACTGAGAAATGCTCCAAGCGGTACATCAGACAGCATTTGCCCCTGCACGCTTTGGGTAATAGCGCGCTCTAATTCAATTACCGCCTCCTCTGCACTGCCAGCAAAAGGGGTAGCCAAGCCGGAAGCGACGGATTTGTTAACGCTCCAGTATGGAACTGGCTCCGGCAAGAGGCCATTATCGGAAGCTGATATTTGCACAAAGCAACCCGGGGGCAGTTTCTGTATACCTTTATAAATACTGTGTGGCGCAGGAATATAATTGTGGCGCAGGTACACAGACAGAGCATTGCGATCAACCTCGTCTACAAAATCTGGGTGGACTTTAAGCGCCTTTAGTTCTGAGCCAAATAGCAAAGTACCGCTCTGCCTCCCCCAGTACAGCGGTTTTTCCCCCATCCGATCTCTAGCTAGCGTTAACGTGTTCGTCTGCCTATCCCACAAAGCAAATGCAAACATGCCAACAAGAGATTCAAGAGTTTTTCTTACGCCCCAGGAAGCTAGGCACTCCAAAAGCGTTTCCGTGTCGGAGTGGCTTTTCCATTTCGGAGCGGCCCCCTTCTTTTGTAGCGCTTCCCTTAAGGCCAAATGGTTGTATATCTCCCCGTTGTAAGCAATAACGTAGCGCCCACATTGACTGTGCATGGGCTGCTGGCCAGCCGCCGTAATGTCTAAAATAGAAAGGCGGCGATGTACAAGAAGCACTCCATTGTTTTTATCGCTCCAATAACCGGCCTCATCCGGGCCACGGTGACTGAGCGCATCTATCATGTCATTAACTAAGGCAGACTCAGAAGAAATAGCACGACCACTTAGAACACCTGCAATGCCACACATACGATTATCCCAAGAAAAACGACAAATCAAGACTCTTTCAAGCCAACAAAGCCACAAAAATAATCAGAAAATCGTTCTACGCTGTGGGACTCATCTATAAATTTGGAATTAATTTTTGATGCAGTGCTATCTGACAATGCAGCGTGAAGGCTAAACATGAAGTCCTCAGACTCCCTTGATGCAACAACCGCATTCATAGCCTCATCTTTAGGCAGCATTAAACGTGTATCACCCTCATCGGTGGCGATAACCTTACATCCTAACAACATGGCCTCCATCATCGATTGAGACGGATAATTATCGTATTCTTGAAGCGAAAAAAATACAGAAGCCTTAGAAAGCGTGCTGACTAGCTGCGATTGTTCACCAAATACAACAACGTTTCTCACATATTTTTCGTTCAATTTCTGTGCATAGTTTTCGACCTGTTCCTTGAGACTTCCGCTACCGAAGATCACGATAGAAAGGCCGCCACCATATAATTCGAGATAGCGGTCCACAATATCAAGCGCTAAGATTGGATTCTTGGTTTTCTCTAAGGCGCCACAAAATACAACTGTTTCTTCCCTCATATCAGAAAAGCATGCATCAATCAAATTCCTTTTTGATGGAAAACTACAAGGGGAAACAGATATTTTTTCAGCCCACCCCTTCAAATCGTGACTCGGATTAAGCACATCAATAGCGTCAACCGCCTCAAGAACTTCAACCCATTGTTTTTTGGCATTCCGATCACCATAACTCGCCATTTCTAAGGTTCTAGAGGCAAATGTGCAAGAAACTTTTGTATTTGAGAACTTACATAACGGCATTATTATCTTTATTAGACGACCAGCTCCAGCAATATGAACCTGAGAGTATTTACGAAATAAAATACGTGACAGAACTAAAGACAAGACAAAAAAATTTTTTAATGAAAAAAGATCCCCTCCATCCTCTATCACTTTAACTTTATCATTAACCTTTAGCTCAAGCGAATCTACTAAGCTTTTCGTTGTAAGAACTTCAAATCCATCCAATCTGCTAGTTAAATAACCACCAAGATAACTAAACCTCTGTGCCATCCCCCCCACACCGCCACGAGACTTGTAGAGTATCGAAACTATCAAAACTGGTTTTTTCATAAACACCTTACTTAAATTCTTAAAACTCGTTATATAGTAAAAAGGGCGAAAAATTCACGACGAGGATCTATTTGCATTAATTCAAAAGGGAAAAGAAAGCGCAACGAACATTAATAAACGCTGTATATAGGATCAAACGGAACCGCCTCGTGGCACTACATCAACCCAAGAGCACAAACAACTTCTTCCTGCTCAGAACTAAGCAGATAAGGGTGCATAGGCAAACTCAAAACCACCTCAGCCACCGCATCTCCAAATGGCAATCTAGCCCTAGCATCAGCCACAGCAGGCTGCTTATTCAGAGGAATCGGATAATGAACAGCTGTAGGTACACCAGCTTCGCTCAGTTTGGCCTGAACGTCATCGCGATGTTCCACGCGAATCGTATACTGAGCCCAAGCTGCAACATTGCCGTTTTCTATCAGAGGGGTTGTCTGTACGCCCGCATCATTCAACAACATCGTATACCGCTTAGCGACTTGATTCCGAAGTTCGATTTCTTCAGCAAGAATTTCCAACTTGGGGAGTAGTATCGCTGCTTGCAATGTGTCCAGCCGGCTATTCACCCCTACGCGCAGGTGATGGTACCTGCGGTCTTGGCCGTGCCGAGCGATCTGCCGAAGCACCAAAGCCAACTCATCGTCGTTTGTGAAGATAGCACCGCCATCTCCATAGCACCCCAATGGCTTACTCGGGAAAAAACTGGTACACCCGATTGTCGTTAGGTTGCACGATTTAGTGCCTTTATAACTGCCACCAAAACTTTGAGCGCCGTCTTCAATCACCGGGATGCCGTGCTTACTGGCAATGGCGTTAATGGCATCAAAATCCGCACACTGGCCATACAAAGACACAGGAATTATCGCTTTAGTTCGTGGCGTTATAGCCTCTTCGAGAAGCGCAGGATCCATATTGTAGGTTTTAGGGTCTATGTCTACGTAAATGGGCTTGGCGCCTAGTACAGCTGGGGTTTCAGCCGTTGCGATATAGCTAAAGCCAGGTACAATCACTTCATCACCTGGCCCGACACCCAGCGCCATTTGGGCAACTTGCAAAGCATCAGTACCATTGGCAACGGATATACAATGCTTAGCCCCACAAAAAGCTGCAAGCTTTTCTTCCAATTCCGCGACTTCCGGGCCAAGAATGTACTTGCCATGAGACAGAACTTTCTGGATATTCGCGTCAATCTTGTCTTTGATTCTTGCTTGTTGTGCAGCTAGATCTACGAATTGCATGGACTAAAACCTTTGCAAAATTAATGCTTAGTAACAGTATTGCTTTTAAGCCTGTATACACTACCCGTATGGACGCAAGCAGTTTCAGCGTTCCCTGACACGGGTAAATCCAGTTGTTCGCCAAACTCACTCATCCAGCCAATCTGTCGAGCAGGCACTCCCACCATCAGCGCGTACGGTGGCACATCTTTATTAACCACTGCCCCGGCACCCACGAAAGCGAATTCACCAATAGTCACACCGCAAACAATGGTGCAGTTAGCGCCCAATGTGGCGCCGCGTTTCACCAGTGTGTCCCTATATTCGTCTTTACGCTCGATTAACGAGCGAGGGTTGTACACATTGGTAAACACCATGCTCGGGCCACAGAAGACACCCTTTTCAAGATGCACGTTGTCATAAACCGACACGTTGTTCTGAATTTTGCAGTTATCGCCAACGGTCACCTTGTTTCCCACGAATACGTTTTGGCCTAGGGAGACATTCTCACCGATCCTAGCACCACCGCATACGTGTACGAAGTGCCACACGCGGGAGCCGTCACCGATCTGCGCCCCATCATCTACAATGGCACTGGGGTGAATACTGACTGACATACAAACTCCCTTAGTTACTCAGGAATGGGTGGTAGTCACCGGTCAAGCCTACGGGCGTGGCATTGCGAATATGCGACACTGTTTCTATAGCTACGCGGTTTTCTTCCAGCCCAAAGCCCCGGCCAGCCAAAATTTCTTCATAGCTGCGAGTGTGCAGGTCGGTAAAACCGCCCGAGAACTCAATTTCTTCGCCATCCACAGTAATCGACCGATAGGTCCGCTGCCCCTGGGCTTTAGCACTCTCTGGCACGTATTTGTAATCCACCGACAGGAACCAGCGCACGCGGGCTTTCTCGTATTCCAGGTACCCGGCGGCCATAGTTTCATCGCTGTGATGCACTACGTTTCCCTGCAACTCACCGAAAATGAAGTGCAGCATGTCATAAAAATGCACACCAATGTTGGTAGCGATACCTCCAGACTTCTTGTTGTCACCCTTCCAGGACTGCAGATACCAGTGCCCCCGAGAAGTGATGTAAGCCAGGTCTACTTCGTGCTTAGTTTCCCGGCTTTCAGCCTGAACTTTGTCACGCAATGCAATAATCGAAGGGTGTACGCGCAGCTGAAGAATGGTGTTCACCTTCCGACCGGTATCTTTCTCGATATCAATCAGGCCATCTATGTTCCACGGGTTAAGCACCAACGGCTTTTCGCAGATGGCATCGGCCCCGGCACGCAGTGCAAAGCGCATATGGCTGTCGTGCAGGTAATTAGGAGAACAGATGGACATGTAATCTACGGCCTGCCCACCGTTGGCCCGGCGGAGTTTGTCGATGTGACGGTCGAAGCGCTCGAATTCGGTAAAGAAGTCTGCGTTTGGAAAATAGCTGTCGATTATTCCAACGGAGTCGTTTTTATCTAGTGCTGCGACAAGATTGTTGCCCGTGTCTTTAATGGCCTTCATGTGACGCGGGGCGATGTAGCCGGCGGCACCGATGAGAGCAAACTTCTTCATGTAACCCTCTTTTCTTAAATTTTAATCTATTGAAATGGATGGCAAGCTAGGCTAGCGAAAATACGGTTTGATTCGAAAATAACGTCGACCCCTTATCCCCTCGCCCGATGAATCCCCTCGTAAATCTCAGTTAGCTGCTTAGCGACTGCAGGCCCAGAAAACCGCTCTCTTGCACGTCTCGCAATTTTGTCGGGCTCGTAACTGTTGATGTCGCCGTCAATTTGAATCATTGCATCGGCTAGGGCTAAAGGTGACTTCGGGGGAACCAGTAATCCATCGCCTTCTGAAACAATACACTCGGGACCGCCACATCGAGTAGCAATGAGAGGTAGCCCAGCCATTAGAGCTTCTGCAGCAACTACGCCAAATGTTTCGTAGTGGCTGGAGACAACCATCACATCCACCTCACCCATTAAAGCCGGCACTTCCCCGGGCGGTATGAGGCCAGTGAAGCGAACGTGATCAGACACACACAAATCATGTGCAAGCTGTTCTAGTTCCGAACGAATGGGGCCATCACCCGCTAGCCATAACTCCGCGCTTACTCCACTTTCAAGCACATGTCTAAATGCGTTCAGTAAATCTTTCTGACCTTTATTCTCTGTCATCAATGCAAGATTCAAATACCGGATGGGGCGATTGGCTCGCTCTTCAGGCGCAGGCTTTCCAAACCTATCCGCAACCACGTTAGGAACCCAATTCCAAGAAACTTTCGGTGCAGACAGTTTTTTAGTAAGCAGTTCGCCTAAAGCGGGACTCACGGATATACACGTATGGGACGATTCTGCCGCTTTAGAAGCCAAACGCAACTGCCACCTCATATAAATATTTCTAGCAAATCCGCTACTGTGCTCAGTTAAGACAACAGGAATATTCCAGTCACGACCGATTTTTGCTGCAGCTGCTCCACCCAACAAGGCTGAATGTGCATGAATGATATCCGGCGTGCCATTTTCCCGCACGTAATCTCGCATCATTTTTCTAGCCGCTCGGGCGAAAAGCCAATAATTGCCATAGGGTACACGCGGTAGCGCTGCGAGCACTCCTTTTCGATAGGTTGCTATACTAGAATCAAATTCGAAGTATGGAAAATCTACTTCATGGGGGCGGCGAAACAACTTCCGCAAAGAGTTCATTTGAGGAGATAGCACTCCTACTTTATGACCATAGTTCAGAAGAGCCATGGCCTGGTCTCGGAAGAAGACACCTCCGACGTCGTTTGAGGCTCTAGGGTACCATGAAGGAAGTATGAGTATATGCATAAATAATATTCAACTTGGTTAAGCGCAAAAATCACGAACTCCATGAGCCGCTTTTCACAACACAGGCTCTAAGCTAAGAATGTCATCAATAAATATTCAGATGCTACCAATGAGGAACCTATTCCCACTTAGCATTCGACTAAAATAAAAAACATCCTCACATAACTTTTTTCTTTTTAGGATTTCCACAGAAAAGCCCATACCCTATCGCCTTTATACATACAATTGGAGCGCGCAGCCCTAGCTGCCTCAAAACCAAAGCAATATCTATCAAACTATTTAGATTATATATCCTTAATTTCGGACTCATTTTAAGGACTTCAAGGTAAAGGCGCCTAATCAATAACAATGCTTGGGCATGCTGTCGCTCGCTCACCAATCGACCAGCAAGTGCAATAGCAGTACTACAAAAACCGGTCATTGCTGAAGTTTTGAATTTCTGATCAACACACTGAAAAATAACTCTTTTTGATCTTAGCGCGGGCTCAACCATATCCAGAACAGAGCGAGAGGACCAAATTCCTCCAGGATGATAACGATACACAGAGTATTTTTTAGGCAAAAACTTTGCACTGCCAAATGAAGCAAGTGTTGCCCAGATAAGGTGGTCACCGTTCACAACACTTTCATGGTCATCTATTTGAAAAGGCTGCGATATGAATAATGCTGAGGCCGTGGGAATTTTACACCCTCTCGCCATTTGGTTTGGCGTATACCCATTTAGCGGCTCTACTCCCTTAGCGTAATAACCATTATCCAGAAGATACTCATCTGATGAAGTTAATGCATCATGGAACACTATCGAGATATCAGGTCCAAACCCTTCAACTTGCTCTTGAATCTTTTTAGGCGAAATCCAGTAATCATCCCCCTCACACAATGCTATATATTTTCCTCGGACCTTTGGAAACGAATAATTTCTTGGACTTATTCCTTTAGAAAATTGGTTTTCTTCGTGGATAGTTGCCTGGACCAATCTCGGGTAGCGCTTCCGGTACTCTTGAACAATTTTTGAGGTTCCATCCTGCGAGGCATCATCATTTAAAATGATCTCAAACGGAAAATCAGTTTCCTGCATCAAAAAACCATTTAGAGCATCTCTTATAAAGTGTTCATGGTTATAGGTATGACAAACAACCGATACTAGAGGTTTATCCACCTCCCCCTTCCACCCCGCCATAATCTCCGCTTCCGACCTCGGCTCCGGCGGCTTAGGCACCAAATCGCCCGCTTTCAAATGCTCAATTGACATAAAATCCTACTTTTCAAAAAACCTATGCACGCTGAAACTGGCCGGACACTTTACCCCAAACCATCAAAGCTCCTTCGGCGTGAATGATGAAGCTGGCGAGTATGTATATTCCCGCCCCAGCAAGCCCGGAGAGCATCAACACAATCATCGGGTGCGCTGGTATGGCGTGCGCGCTCCACCATGCACATGCTCCGGCCAGCATTGCGGCACCGATGGGTTTGATTACGTCTTTCACTTGCTCAACGGTGGAGTAGCCCACCAGTCTGGCTGAGAAATAGGTGTTTGGTATAAGCGCCAGGAAAGTGGCGATCACCTGGGATACAACAATTCCGAATACACCGTAGGGTATGGCCAGTAACAGCATGGTGAGGCTGACGCCTTTTTTAAGCAGACCAACTTTGAAAACCAGATCTGATCGCCCTTTTACGTTGAGCAGGTTCATGTTCAGGGCGTTGAGGGGGTATATCATTCCTACCACGCATAGCAGTTGCAGGTATGGCACTGCGCCTTGCCATTTTTCGTCAAAAACCAGGCTGAATAGCAGGGGCGCCAATGCTGCCAAAAGCATCATGATCGGCGCAATCAGAAACATCATGAGTTGCATGATCTGGCGATACTTGTACTTCAGAATTGCGTTGTCGTCTTGCAAGGTGGATAGCGCCGGAAACGTTGCCTGCTGAACAGCGCCGGTTAGCTGTTCTGAAATCAGTTTGCTGAGTTTCTTTGCAAAAAAGTACAGGCCTGTAAGCTCTGCACTAAAGAAACGGCCAATCACCAAAACATACGAGTTTTGGAATGCAACTTGAAGCAGCCCCTCAGCGAGCAAGTTTCGCCCAAACGCGAACAGCCGTGTGAACGATTCAGTGGAAAACTGCCAGGCCGGCCGCCAGTTGCTGGCCATCCAGAGGATCGCTGCAGAAACAGCGGCCTGGCTGAGCATCTGCACCACTAGGCTCCACACGCCCCAACCCTGGTAAGCCGCTGTCACCGCCAGAATACCAGAAATGACAGTGGCCAGGGTGTTGGCCTTCATTTGGGTTTTGAAGTCCATCTTGCGGCTTAGCACCGCTAACTGAACAATCTTTGCGGCGTTGATGAACACTACAAGGGCCATCACCTGCACCAGTGCCGTCAGCTCTGGCTGGCTATAAAAGGCTGCGATGTAGGGCGCCCCGGCGAAAATGGCGGCATACGCGGCGAGGCTGAGGCCGAGGTTGGTGTAAAACACGGTGTTGAGGTCGGCCTCAGACACTTCTTTACTGCGGATCAATGCCGCGCCCAGCCCCGAGTTAATGAAAGCATTGGCCAGTTCGAACACCACTGCCGCCATGGCAACCAAGCCGAAGGCCTCCGGCGCCAGCATGTGGGCCAGAAACAGCATAAAAATGGTGCTGGCACCGCGAGTTAAGAATAAACTCGCAAGGTTCCACAATACACCGGCGCCGATTTTTCGGTTCATTGTCTTCATTTAACCCGGCTCAGCATCGATTTTGTCTTTCCTAAAAAATTACAATTAAAGCAGTTCTCAGCCAACTAGGTTTTTCAAAAACAAAACTTGTCTAAATATTGGCAAGCAATCATGACATTTATACTTCCATTCTAATTACGATCTAAAACTTTGCCTTGTGTGCAACCGATAATAAAAAGGACGAACAAAACCTTTAAAATCATTTAACAAACCCCTTAAACCACTCTTTGCTCTCAAAAAATCAAGTGCAAGCCTGTCGTTACAAGCATAAACCAAAGGGTATTCTTTTTTGATCCAAGATATTGTCAGAAGAACACCAGAATCACCCGAATAGCCCGAATCACTAGCCTTCACTAATAAAAATGACTTAAAGAATACTTTCAGGTGAAACGGCAGCCCAGGAAACATATCTACAACTTCGTCGAAAAAGCCTTCTTCCCAATCAAATCTAGATGACGATTTTTTAATTTCCTTGAGGCGATAATCTATACCAAAATTGTCATTCAGCCATTCAACTTCGCTTTTGGTTTTTTCTCTGACGGTCACTTCCAAGTCAGAAGGCAGGGTGTATTTTTCACCTTTAAACTTGCAAAACACACCTAAATCACCGTACCTCCTATGCATCCAGCGACCTGACCGAGCATCAAATGGCATCACCGAGTTAATATAAGAAATAATAGCTATTGCTTTATCAGAGCGACTTTCATTTAACTTTATATCACTGAAGTTATTATCCAAACCTATACTTTTTAAAAAAAAGCTAGCCAACCCAACATCATCTTTTATTGCAGCTTCAAAACTCAAAACTTTAACATCACCAAAGCAATCCTGATACTTCCTAATATTTTTCGAGAAAAAAAACTCAGGGTTCATTGCGTAGCAGTCACTTCGAACTTCACCTTTTTCAATTGTGGCACCCTCAATAAATTGCCTTATTGAATCATCATCAAAACACCTATCAGAAATAAACTGCTGACACCTTGATGTAAAGAATGAAACTGGTTCTCGAACAAGACAGACCACTTCGACTTCATATCCATCGAAAAACTTAGCTAGAAATTCCTTTAAAGCAGATACCCCTGACGATGGCAGGCTGATCAGGCCTTCATCAGATAAAATTATCGTTTGAGCATCTGAATCGCTGACTTCTTTTTTTAACCTATCCACAAAATGGATAAACTTAGCCCTAACCCTTTCCTCTGAGTATGTAACAGGAAGATTTGGCTCCCAAAAAAATCTTAGCCACGACGGAGAATCTGACAACACCTTCGGAAAAAGAACATTCCTCTCCAAAAGTTGGCCATAGTTTCCAGTCAGTGTTTCTTGAATAGTGGTGGAACCGCATTTCGAATAACCAATATGCAAAACTAATTTTCTATTTTTCATCTAGAACCTTCGTAAATTCCTATCGCTACTTTTGGGCAGAAATACCGGAAACAGAGAGCACCATCGTTTTCCTGTCAGGATCTACTGTCTCGCAACTTCGAATAAAGCCGCTAAGCATAGAACAGACTTTGCACTGACAACTTTCCAAAGACTGTTGTAATCAGGGGAAACAACCGATATTCGTTTTGATCTGAGCCACGTCTGAACATCTTTTGGCCTAAAAACATTGAAACATATTCGTTCAGCGCCGCTGATGAGTGGGCGGAAAGGGCTTTAAAAAATCCGTCTACTGAACAGTCTCAAATGCAGGCAAGCTCTTTTTTATTCGCATCACTTAGGTCTATTTTTATATTTATTTTCCCCAACGCCCCCATCTACCTTGTCTCATTAACACCGCTATCGCTCATAGCTTCACAAACCCGCTCCGCCTCCCCCTGCGAATACTCCTCCAACCGCCAACGGTTAGTATTTGAGAACGCAGCCTCTCCGGAATAGTCAGGCACAGCATCAACACCGCCTTGCTCGGTGAGGCGTCGGGCAATTTCGTTGTAGTAGTGTTCGGGGCGCTGGCAGAAGTCTTCGTACTGCACCACAAGCTTTTGGATGTCTGGCAGATTAGCAATACCCTGCTCAACCGAACGGTTAATCGCAGCAATCTGCCCCGCTACGGATTCCAAAGGGTCCAGATTCTTCAATTCGGGGTATTCTTTGATTTTAAAGGAATACCAGGTATTGATATCACCATACTGGCGCTTGCGAGCTTCCAATGCTGACTGAATGTTAAAAATTGGATCGCGACGAATCCAGATGAACAGGGCTTTGTCGAATTGTTCGGCCAGTTCGGGGATGTTCTGATTCATGATCATGGCTTTCATGGCGAACGGCTTCTCAAAGATGTTCGCCAGCGCGTTTAACTCATCACGGAACCCAGCCAGGTTACCCTTCTCACGCAATTCCTCGCCGGGCAGGTTGTCAAGTTCATCGAAGGGCAAGAAACGGCGCCAGAAATACCAGAATTCGTTCGGGGCAAGCGCGCCCTTGGTTTTGCCGTTGTCGGAGCTGAAATTGATGTCGGAGTTGAAATCCAGAATTTCATTACGGAAGTTGTAACGCGGGTCCGTCAACAGTTGCTGGATTTTTGCGCCTACCAGTGGCGCTCCGAAAAAGCGGGAGAGCATGTTGGTTGGATAGGCAGCGAGGCCGGTGTTGGCTAGCCATTGTGTGAACAAGGTAGTGCCCGACCGGAGTGGGCCCACGACGAATATCTTTGAGAATTCCTCTGACACATTCTCCAAATATTGCTCATTGGCACCAGCAAGATTGCCATTCAACTCTGCTAGCAAAGTTTCGAGATCGGAGACCCGCGAAAACTTTTCTGATCGCTGTTCTTCTTTAGCCATAACGTTACTCATTCGCCGTTAGAAATGATGTGACTTCAGTTAGCTCATCAAGCCAATTCGTAGCTTTGCAGCATGCATTTCACTTCCTCTGGCGAGCAGTTCATCAAAACATCAATAATTGACAGGTTTGGTACGAAGTCCTCTCTGCCTTGGTGATACTCCACTGGCAACGAGTCTACAAATTCCAGGTCAACTCCTTTCTCGAGGAAGTCCTGCTTGCTATATAGCTTTCGCCCGCCTGGTGCGTTGATGTAGCCATCTGCATCGAAGTGATGGCAAAGCGCTATCAAGCGATCACGAGCGCTCATGGAACGGTCGTAATCGATTTCGCTCGCCTTCTCAAAATTCTTTTCGATATCAAGGTACGAGAAAATTTCTTCGAAGCTTTTCTTGCATACAGATGCGATTGACCGATCCGGATGCTCCAAGGTTTCCCGAATTATCGGAAAGACATTTTCAAAGTAAGGGGCCCTAGAGTAGCTATGCTCAGTGGTTTTAAGCACCTTATCTACGTCTTCAGAAAATTCTAGGTCAGAGAACAATTTATTCTGAGAAGCTCCGGGGACCGGCACCGTAAAGCGCGTCACTCCGCTCGGAGACAACACGTTATTTCTATTGACGAACCCACGCTTTATGTATGCAACGTCATCATAAATAAGAAAGAGGTCGGCGGCGCAAATCAGATGAAAATAGCCAATGTACGGAAACAAGTAAGGCTGCATTACCGCCAGCTTCATGCCTTTAGCTCCGCCTCAATCAGATGGGTTACGTGGTTCTGGGCTTCAGGTGCAAGCTCCGCGTAGATCGGCAGGCAAAGTATCCTGCTGGCAATGTCCTGAGACACCGGCTGTGCCGCCTGCGCACCCAGGCACTCCAACGATTCCAGCGAAGGATAAAAATAACGCCTTGCCAGCACGCCGTTTTCCTTGAGAGTGGCGGCGACACGCACGGTCTGTTCTTCACTTTCAAACACTACGGGGAAGTAGGCGTAGTTGTAGCCGAGGGCTTCGTGCCGGGCCTGCAGTTGCAGGTATGCCGGCAGTGCTTGCTGGTAGCGCCGCCATACCTGTTCGCGGGCTTTCAGGTTTTCTTCCATTTCGTTCAGCACGCACAGGCCCATAGCAGCCTGGATTTCGTTCATCTTGGCGTTAATGCCCAGCTCATCAATGCTCTCCGGCCCGGTGATGCCGAAGTTGATCATTTTCTTCGCCCGCTCCAGGTCTTCCTTGCGTTTGAAGATGATCGCCCCGCCCTCGCCAGTGTGGAATAGTTTGGTGGCGTGGAAGCTCAGTGTGGCTGCGTCGCCGCGGTTAAGCAGGCTTCCGCCGTTGTAGGTGGCACCGAAGGCGTGGGCTGCATCGTAGATGACTTTCAGGTCGTGCTTTTGGGCAATTTCGCCAATAGCTTCTACGTTGCAGGCGTTGCCGAATACGTGCACGGGCACGATAGCGCGGGTGCTGGGGGTGATGGCGGCTTCGATGTTATCGGGGGCCAGACACCAGGTGTGTGGGTCTATGTCTGCAAATACCGGTTGCACGCCTTCCCATTTAAGGGAACTAGCGGTTGCCACGAAGCTAAACGGCGTGGTGATGGCTTCGGGTTTCTGGTTACGGTCAGGATCGCTCACGCCCAGAGCGCGGTAGGCAATTTGCAGTGCCAGGGTGCCGTTGGATACCAGTAGCAGGTTTTCAACCCCAAGGTAGGCTTCCAGCCGTTGGGTAAGCTCTTGCACCAGTTGGCCGTTGTTGCTCAGCCATTGGCGGTCGTAGATGCCGTCGATGTAAGCTTTGAGCTTGTCCCGGTTGGGGAGGTAGGGCTTGGTTACCGGTATCATTAGGCGTCTCTCGCTATGTCCGTCAGGTATTCGCCGTAGCCGTTCTTTTTGAGCTGATCGGCCTGGGCCAGTAGTCGCTCTTTGCTGAGCCACTGCTGGTTAAAAGCGATTTCTTCCAAGCAGGCAATTTTGTAGCCCTGGCGTTTTTCGATGGTTTCTACAAACTGCGCTGCTTCCAGCAGGCTTTCGTGGGTGCCCGTGTCTAGCCAGGCGAAGCCCCGGCCCAGCAGTTCTACGTTCAGGTTGCCTTGTTCCAGATAGGCACGGTTTACGCAGGTGATTTCCAGTTCGCCGCGATGGCTGGGTTGTACCTGTTTGGCGATGTCTACCACGCTGTTGTCGTAGAAGTAGAGGCCGGTTACTGCATAATTCGATTTTGGGTGTTGGGGTTTTTCTTCGATGGAGATGGCGCGCTTGTCTTCGTCGAACTCTACTACGCCGAAGCGTTCCGGGTCTTTCACTTGGTAGCCGAATACCGTGGCGCCTTCGGTTCGTTGGGCTGCTTGTTTCAGCTTCGGGGTGAACCCCTGCCCGTAGAAAATATTGTCACCCAGCACCAGGCACACGCTGTCGTTGCCGATAAATTCTTCACCGATGATAAAGGCTTGCGCGAGGCCGTCCGGGCTTGGCTGGATTTCGTAGCTCAGGTTAACCCCAAACTGTTCGCCGTTACCCAAGGCACGTTTGAAACCGGCCTGATCCTCCGGGGTGGTGATGATGAGGATGTCCCGGATGCCCGCCAGCATGAGTACGGAGAGCGGGTAGTAGATCATGGGTTTGTCGTACACCGGCAGGAGTTGTTTGGAGGTGCCGAGTGTTATGGGGTAAAGGCGGGTGCCGGATCCGCCTGCTAGGATTATTCCTTTCACTTTATATCCTTTAGGTTTGCCGCAAGAGGAGTGTCCTCCTAGAGCCAGACTCCGATCATCAGTTGTCTATGCCGAGGCGTTCACGCTGATAGCTACCGTCTTGTACTCGTTGGCACCAATCGAGGTTGTCTAAGTACCATTCGACAGTTTTACGGATGCCGGTTTCGAAGGTTTCTTGGGGCACCCAGCCCAGTTCTTTCTGGATTTTGCTAGCATCTATGGCGTAACGCCTGTCGTGGCCGGGGCGGTCTTTTACAGTGGTGATCAAGTTTCGGTAGCTGCCTTCTTGTGGGCGTAACTCCTGAAGAATGTCGCAGAGGGTGTGGACTACTTCGATGTTCTGTTTTTCGTTGTGGCCACCGATGTTGTAGGTTTCGCCGGGTTTGCCTTCGGTGACCACTTTGTAAAGAGCTCGGGCGTGGTCTTCTACGTAGAGCCAGTCGCGGATCTGGTTGCCTTTGCCGTATACCGGGAGCGGTTTGCCATCTAGCGCGTTGAGGATCATCAACGGGATGAGCTTTTCCGGGAAATGGTAGGGGCCGTAATTGTTGCTGCAGTTGGTGATCAACGTGGGCAAGCCATAGGTTCTTAGCCAGGCTCGTACTAGGTGGTCTGAGCTGGCTTTGCTGGCGCTGTATGGGCTGCTTGGAGCATAAGAGGTTTGTTCGGTGAACAGGTGTTCTTCTGCACTGGCCACTTCACTAGGATGCGGTAGATCGCCGTATACTTCATCCGTACTGATGTGGTGGAAGCGGAAGTTTACTTTTTTCTTGCATTCCAGTGCCTGCCAGTACTGACGGGTGGCTTCCAGCAGGTTATAAGTGCCTACGATGTTGGTTTCTATGAACTCGGCCGGGCCGTCTATCGAGCGGTCTACGTGACTTTCTGCCGCCAGGTGCATAACGGCGTCTGGCTGGTGTTTGGCCAGCACGCGGTCCACGTCGGCTCGATTGCAGATGTCTACTTGCTCGAAAATATAGCGTTCGCTGTCGCTTACTTCTGTCAGGCTTTCGAGGTTTCCGGCGTAGGTAAGTTTGTCGAGGTTGACCACTTCATCTTTGGTTTTTTTGATGATGTGACGGATAACCGAAGAGCCTATAAAACCGGCGCCACCGGTTATTAGTAGTTTCATATTTTTCATTCAGATTTGTAGGAGTAGTTGTAATAGCCGTAGTAGCCGTAACTAGTGGCCGCTTTCTTTTCCATGGCGTTTAGAATCACGCCTTTGATAGGAACACCACCGTTCGCCAAGCGGGTTTCGGCTATCTGGACCTCTTTAGGTGTCGTTACACCAAAACGTACAACCATCAACGTGGTTCCGCACTGTTTGCCGATGATGGCTGCGTCGGTTACGGCCAAGATCGGGGGAGTGTCTATGATCACTAAATCAAACTGTTGGCTCAGGTAATTCGTAAACTCAGTAAAACGCGCCTGCATAAGTAGTTCCGATGGGTTGGGTGGTGCACTGCCCCGACTTACCCAGCTGAGGCCTTCCAATTCCGAGACTCTTACAGCTTGTTCGAACTCCAACTTTCCAGAGAGCACATCTGACAATCCATCTTTGGAGTCCTGGCCCAGCTCTTGATGTACATGGCCTTTCCGCATATCGCCGTCTACCACTACCACTTTCTGACCTGCTTGTGCACAGATAGCTGCAAGGTTAGTGGAGGTGAAACTTTTGCCGATACTCGGGCTTGGGCCTGTAATCACCAAACGGTTATCACTGCCCTCCATCATGGCAAAGTGCAAGGAAGTACGCAGGCTTCGTATGGCTTCAATCGAGAGATCAGCCGGGTTGCGCACGGCTAACAGGCCGCCATTTGCCCGCTTGCCCCGAGACTGCTTCGCTTTCTCATTGCGGCGTTTTTCTTCTTCGGAAAGCGGTATCGTTGCATACACTGGAAGATCCAACTCTTCCAACTGTTCAGGGGAGACAAGTCCACGGTTAAAGGCCGCTCGCAACAACACAATGATCACGGCCAGCAGCAGACCACTCATACCTGCCACCGCGACAATCAAGTTGCGCTTGGGGGCAACCTGCCCTTGTACTACGGCATCGTCCAGAATACGCACATTACCCACGGTACCTGCGCGAGCCAGTCTCAGCTCTTGCATCCGGTTGAGCAATTGCACGTAGATTTCCTGCGTGACTTTTACATCGCGGCTCAGGCGCAGGATTTGCTGCTGGGTTTCCGGGAGGTTTCCGGTGCGCTCTTCTAAACGTTGTTTTTCCCGTTGCAACTGCTCTTTCTTTTCCAGTAATGAGCGATACACCGGATGGTTGGGAGTGAAGCGCCGGGCCAGCTCCGATTCCTGTAGCTGGAGTTCGTTTAGGCTGGCTTCTATAGCAACCAAGCTATTCAAGGCGTTCTGGGTTTCAAAACTTAGGTCAATGCTGTCACTTTGCAGACGGTATTCGTTTAGGCGGTTTTCGGCTTCGTTGAGCTTTTCTCGGACCTTGGGGGCTTGTTCTTCCAAAAACTCCAAGCTCTTGTCGGCTTCGGCGGCCTGGCGGGCAATGTTTTGAGTCAGGAACACTTCGGTGGTGGCGTTGAGGCTGGCTACTAGCTCACGCTGATCAGGCCCTGTTAATTCCAAGCGAAGCATTCCGGTATCTTTACCCAGTGTGAGTGTTTCCAGACGATTCAGCAGACCTCGAATGGCAGCAAGCCGACTTTTCTTGACCAAAGTGAACGTTGCGCCGGCCGGGGCGTTTAACTCGCTGACGGTGAGTTCAATCCAGGGGTTTTCTACGGTGAGTTTCTTGCCAACTATTCCCTGCCCTAAGCTATCGTCCTCGCTGCTTAACAAGGTATAGCGCCCATTTCCTTCCGATCGCAGAGTAAGTTGCAAAGTTTGGCTGTTGTGGTTTGTGACCCATTCACCTACTCGCAGTGTGTCGCCGGCCCACACCGTCTCCCCGCCCTTCGCTAAACCGGGCCGGCTGATACCTTTGCGTAACAACCAATCTCCGATTACCGGCCAAGTATTGGGAACAATAGCTATATCTAAGTCAGTCTGATCAACCACCTGCCCAAGAATTAAGCGAGAACGAAGAATTTCCACTTCCGTACTTGTGCTAGATTCCTGTTCGCCCAGCATGCTACTTACGTCAGCGCCTCCGATGGTGCCGGATTTTCGTTCAATCTGCACCAATGCATCGGCTTTGTATTCAGGCGTTGCCAAAGTAGCGTAGACAAGACCGACCAGCGCTAAAACAACCGTCAGAGTGACGATGAATATCTTATGGTCCCACAGGCTACCCAGCAGAAAACCAATGTCAATTTCATCGTTATCTTGCGCGGTTTCGCGGGTACGCGCTGAAGTGTTGCTTACTTGAGTCATTCGTCGCTCTTAAAGTTATTTCAATCGGGGAAGCCACGCGTGTACGGCTTCTTCGAGTAAGTGATGTACGTGCACGAAGGCTTCGCGGCTTTTTTTATAGGGATCAGGAACGTCCGGCTTTCCGGGTAGCCAGTGGCAGAGCAGCATAGTTTTACCGGCGGCGGTTGGGTCCAGCGTGCGAACTTGGGCCCGCTGGCCTTCGCTCATAACCAATACAAGATCGGCTCGCCGCAGGTGATCGATAGTCACTTGCCTTGCGCGATGCTGGCTGAGATCCAGACCCGCCTGCCCTGCCAGGCCAGAAGCCGTTGCGTCTGCACCATGATCAACGAGCGCACCCAATCCTGCAGACTCAACGGCCTTGTCTGGCAGGTTCTTTTTTAACAATGCCTCTGCAACCGGGCTACGGCAGATGTTGCCCACGCAAAGTACCAATATATGATCAAACATGACGCTTAGGCTCAGTTACCGAGATTGAGGGCCCGATCACCCAGGAATAGGGCCGAGAATGATGGCACCAACAACGATACTACACGGTTCCAACGTGCAAGAGGGGCAGCAGTAACATAGACCATGTCGCGATTTTGCAAGTTAAAGCTGTCGGCCAATACCAAGGCTGTCGCATCTTTCAAGTTCAACTGATACATGTCGATCAAGTATTCACTGTCTGGTGAGGCATTTCCTGAACGCCGGACTACAAAAACGCCTGTTGCATCAGACTGGCGCTGATCCAGACCACCCACATTGGAGATCGCTTCGGCCAGAGTTAGCCCATTCCGCCCCATCGGCAGGGTTTTCGTGGTGCCCACTTCACCCAACACAAACACTTTTTGATCGTCGCCCAGAGGAACGTTAATCACGTCGCCACTTTGTAGCAATACGTTATGCAACTTGTTGCCCTGCTCGTATACAGCTTTCAATGAAAGGCGAAAATCCTCGCCATTGCGGGTGAGGGTAACGTTGCGCCAATCTGCACCTTCCGACATATCCAAACCACCTGCCTGGCTGATGGCATCGACGATGCGTGTAGGCACATTAGTAAGAGGGTAAACCCCCGGCTTCTCAACCGCGCCACTGACATAAACCCGCTGGCTGCGAAAACCAGCTACCGATACATCTACCTGTGGCGATTCAATATAGGTTGAAAGCCGATTGGCGATTTCTTCCCGAATTTCCAACGTAGTCAGTCCGGCCACATCTACATAGCCGATATAAGGGTAATAGATGGTGCCGTTTTCGTTAACCACATTACCGGATTCTTGAGAGCTGCGATTGGAGCCGGCGGGTATGGTGAGTTCCGGATGATCCCAAACCGTGACCTGCAGAACATCACCAATACCGATGCGATACTCGTATTCGCTGTCTTCGCGGATAAGCTCGGCGCGGGGTGCGGGCACTTCAGCCACGATGGCGTGGCGTAAGGTATCGGGACCAATACGGCTGACATTCACTAAGCTCGTGAGGTCTTCTTCTTTCGGGCTTTGGTAATCGGCATTCCAGCCGCCAGTACTTATGTGCGAGCCAGGCGCGAAGGCGCAGCCTTGCAAAGCTATTAAAGCGAAAGGGAGCAAAATCCTTAAAAACATAGTCGTGGTGCCGGGGCGATTTTGGTTGTTTGGGAGCCGATAATAACCGGAACTTTACTTTGTTGCATGCCTAGGATGCTAAAACGCAATCCCTAGAAGCGATAATGCCAACTCGCGCCAGCAGACCACTGATCTAATTCGCTGCTGGCCAGTTCGATTTTTTTATCGGTGCCGCGTAGGTTAAGTTTCAGCCTGCCTTTGAAGAGATCAATGCTATAACCAAGATTCAGAATGCCGACTTTCTGATTAGTGGCTGGAATAAAGTACTGCACGCTGGGGTCCGGCATCACGGTGCGTACAACGCCGTCGCTGTTCAGCTCTGCGTAGCTGATTGTCACAGAGAGGTTGTCGCCGTTATCAAAAAACTGAAACGCGCCTAGAGAAATAGCTTCGGCGTCACCTTCAAAGGTAGTCGCTAAGTTCCGACCGTGGTGGCGGTAACCGGTATTGTAGTTAAAGTGGTTGTACGTAACATTAGGCATGGCGTCGCCAAAGAGGTCGTCCGCCGTGGTGCTGGCATATTCCAAGAACCATTGCTGGTCTGTGTTGAGGAAATCCGTAGTCCAATCTAGCCCTAACAACCAGGATTTCCGTGCGGGGAAAGCCCCCGCTTCGTCTTCGCCCATCATTTGGGTATACAGCCCCATACTCTGGCTGCCCACGGCAAAACCGTAGCGGATGTCGATACTGCCAAGCTGGTTGCCTGGGTCGTTTTCGCCGCCATCTTGGCTGTTATCTCTACCTGTTAGGGCATTCCATAGAGCGGAACCGTTTTCGGGGCGACCCTCGCCGCCGAACATAATGGCCCGCGAGAGGCCGATATCGAGGCCTTGTATTGGGCGAAAGGTAACGCGCATGCCGATGAGCTTGGGGTCGTTAATAACTCGCTCATCCTGAAACTGGCCCGCAAAAAGGGTGAAGTTCCAAGGGCCAATCCAGCTCAGCCACGATGTCGTGGGCGCGAGATCCCGCTTTCGATTAAGCCACACCGCAGGCATCGGCCGGGCGTTATTAGAAAGAATCAAGCTAGACTGCCAACCCGGCCCCCACCAGCGGTCTATAGCACCTGCGCCAAACACCCAGTTGCCAAGCGTTGCAGCGAGGTAGCTGCCATCGTAACGGTATTCTTCGTCGTCTGCTGGGTTAGCGACAACCGAAGGCGATAGGCCAAGCGCCCAGTATTCGCCCTGCCATTGAACATCTAACGTTGCCTGCGCTTCTTCTTGCCGGCTGTCGCCAAACCCCTGAACTAGTGACTGCTCAGAACTGCCTGCCAAGGTAAGCTCAACCTGGGTCCCGCCTGAGAATTGCGCCTGCCGCTCTGCCTTCAAATAGGCCACAGCACCGGCTGTTGCGTTGGCATCGGAGGTGACAGTGCTGCTGATATCTTTCGCTACGCTGTTCCACATCACCGGCCAGGTAGATACGGTTCGATCAAAATGGCCGCGGTCCGCCAGCTTTTGCAGTACAAAGCGGGCACGAGCATCGCCGGGTTCGATCCAAGGTGAGGCATAGGTGGTCGTGGTGGTAACAAGACAGATCAGGCACGCTACCGCCCCACCGACCAGGGCCCAGTGTTTTAAGGTCATAGAATAAACTTCTGATGGACAGGGAAAAGCCAAAAAAGGAAGGCCCTAACGTGATCCCTGTCAGGTTTTTGAAAAAAATACTATTCCGAAGCGGTGGGGAATTCTACTAGAAGCTACGTGACAAACAAGTGACAATTACTTTTGCATATAAATAATCAATGGGTTAGCAACGTAAACTTTTGTAAAGACCCAATATGAGACCTGGCCCCGATACATTTGAGAGTTGCCGGCGCCTAGGCCACATGTAGCTTAAGACCGAATCGCCGACACCGGCACACTCACCCGCTGCTGTTTCTGCATAAAGCTGATCAGCACGATAGCTCGTTCTTCGCCATCGTAAGCCTGAAAAATAGCCCCCAAGCCTTTAAAAGGGCCATTTTCTAGCTCTACTGCTTGCCCGGCTTTAATACCTCCTTGCTCCGCCACCTTGCCCATGCTGGCTTTGATGTGTTCGATCACCTCGTCGGCAATCGCCGCCGGCTTGTTGGCAAAACTGACCATGCGCAACACACCGCGGGTGGACCGTAGCTTCGCCCACACCGGGTCGGTTTGTTCCAGCCTCACAAAGATATACCCGGGGAACAGCGGCTCTAATCTCTTAACGCGCTTACCCGCCTTAATCTTCTCTACTTCGATCTTCGGGTAAAAACAGGCAATCTCTTGATTCTGCAAATGCTGAACCGCCCGATCACTCTGTGCCGGCTTGTGCTGAAGCGCGTACCAAGTCATAAATAATCCGATATAGGGCCCCGAGCTTGGCCCCGAAAGTTAAAAGTACCAGTTGCCTGCGGCAATAAAGTGCGGGTTGAGTATGTCTTTTTTCCCGTATTGCAGCGGGGTGTTGTCCAGGGTTTGCACTTTTCCGCCTGCCGCGGAGAGCACAGCGTGGGCCGCAGCGGTGTCCCATTCACAGGTGAGGCCCATGCGGGGGTATATGTCGGCGTGACCTTCGGCGATTCGGCAGAATTTCAGAGAACTGCCGGCCTGGAGGGTTTCGTGGTCGCCCAGAGTTTCGATAAAAGCACGAGTTTCATCGTTTAAGTGGTTTTTGCTGGCAACCACGCGTTTAATAACTTTAGGCTCAGCCACGTGAATTCTATGGGTTCGCCCCGTGCGATCGCGCCGGTATGCCCCTTCACCTCTGATACCCCAAAACGCTTCTTTCAATGCCGGAGCTGTGACCACACCCATGACGGGCTCGCCGTCCTCGATCAAAGCGATATTTACCGTAAACTCTCCAGTGCGCTGGGTGAAGTCTTTGGTGCCGTCGATGGGATCAATCAACCAGAATCGGCGCCAATGCTTGCGCTCTTCCCAAGGAACCAACTCGCCTTCTTCCGAGAGAATCGGGATATCCCGGCTGATGCTTCGAAGCCCTTTCACAATAATGTCATGGCTGGCCATATCGGCCGCCGTGATGGGCGAATGATCGTCTTTGTACTGCACTTTGAAATCGGATTGGTAGATGTGCAGCACCCGTTCGCTGGCTTCATCTGCCACTTTAATGACATCCGGTAGTATTGAACTGTAGTGCATGATCACTCGCTCCCTGCTTGGCCTTTGCACATATTAACAAACTTTCGGGAGGCAGACCCTCTGCCAACCTTAGAGACTCATATTTCCACTTCTTCGAACAACTCTGGCACTTCCGCGGGCCAACCGAACTTTTCAGTGATGCGTTTGCGCATGACATCACTCGCCAAGGCTTCGCCATGGGTAACGTAGACCTTATCGGGCTTTAAGCTACCTTGCTCCAGCCACGTGAGTATTTCCTGATAGTCGCCGTGGGCAGACATGGAGTCTAACGAGAACACCTCCGCTTTGACGGGCCAATATTCGCCGTGGATTTTGACCGATTCCGCTCCATTAACCAGCGCATCTCCGCGAGTGCCCGGCGCCTGGAAGCCAGCAAAGACGATGCTGTTGCGAGGATTAGGCAGCAGAGTTTTCAAATGATGAAGCACCCGCCCACCTGAAGCCATGCCACTGGCTGAAACAATCACACACGGATAGCGCTTGGCATCCAGTTCAATGGATTCATCGACAGTGCGAACGAATGTGGTTTTATGGTCGACCAAGGCGCACTGTTCGCGGCTCAATTTGTGCTCCGCGTGGTATCGGCAAAAGCTTTCGGTGGCTTTGATCGCCATCGGACTATTTAGATACACCGGCATTTCCGGAATGCGGCCCTCTTCCATCAGTTTGTGCACCACATAGAGCAACATCTGTGCGCGACCAACGGCGAAGGCGGGCAAGAGGGCAATTCCGCCACGACTGGCCGTTTTGGTGATAATGCTTTCAAGATCACCCTCGGGATCTGACTCACCATGAGTGCGGTCGCCGTAGGTGGATTCGCACACTAATACATTCGCATATTTCAGCGGCTCTGGTGGACGCATGATGATGTCGCCTTGCCGCCCCACGTCACCGCTAAACACAACCGTGCGATTAGCGTCTTTGTGATGCACATGCACACACGCTGAACCCAGAATGTGGCCGGCGGGCGTGAAAGACACCTCAAAATCTTTCACCGGTTCGAATCTCTCGTGGTAGTTCAACGACTCGAAATGCTTCAGCGCTTCGTATGCATCTTTCTCGGTAAAAAGCGGCTCGGGCTTTTCGTGCTTGGAGAATTTCTTTCGGAAAGCATACCGAGCATCTTCTTCCTGCAAGAAGCCTGCATCCGGCAGCAACACCTTACACAGCTCGTGGGTGGCTTTAGTGCAGTATATCTTGCCCTTGAAGCCGTTTTTCACCAGTGCCGGCAGGTAACCGGAGTGGTCGATATGGGCGTGAGTGAGCACTACCGCATTGATAGTCGAGGGCTTTACCGGAAAAGGTGCCCAGTTACGCCGGCGTAGGGTTTTCACGCCTTGGTACATACCGCAATCCACCAACAACCGGTGACTGTCATCAGAGAGTAAATACCGAGAGCCAGTTACCGTGCCCGTACCACCTAGGAAATGAAGTTTCATAGCATTCCCACCATTCTTTGGCTTTGTATTTCAGCTTAGTTCAATATCGGGCGCGAGGTCAGAGCGCCAACCAAGACCATTGTGACCCAACTTACACGCTCCGCAGTCAGCCACTCCAAACCTCAGTTATATATAACCGTGCCAAGGGTTATACTCGAACACATTCTGCCCAGCGAAATGTATCGGGGGATCTGCCCCCCATATTAATAGCGCATCATTACCACGTGCCTATCCATCGGTATTTGCAGTATATTAGCCGCCCAACTTATCAGGAATCATGGCCATGCTGAGTGTAAATGAGTACTACGACGGTAAAGTGAAATCCATTGCCTTTCAGGGCGCCACACTGCCTGCCACTGTGGGCGTAATCAGCTCAGGTGAATACGAATTCGGCACTAAGAAAGAGGAAGTCATGACAGTTGTTAGGGGTGCACTGACCGTTCAGCTACCGGGTAGTGACAGCTGGATTCGTTATGGGGCCGGCGATACGTTTAAAGTGGCCGCGAATGCCAGCTTTAAGGTTAAGGCTGAAGTTGATACGGCATACTTCTGCACTTATGAATAGCGTAGCTGGGAGATTGGAGGCCACCGCGTCAATGGCACGGCAGGCACTTGGTGCAAACCTAGCGTGAAAATTGGTTAAACTAAGACGGCAAGCGCCCACGATCCACTACAAAATCTTTCGCTGATCGTGCACCCGACAAGAGGACATATTCCGATGGAGGAGTTGCCTGAAGAGACCGTCAAAGATGCGGCTTTGGCTTTACAGAGGGCTCTATGCTTCTGAGCCAAGCGTCTTTTGGATTTTCATTGACCTTTCTCAAGGCCTCACTCCGAAGACAAAGCTAAGCTCCGCCCTTTTTCAGACTACAGGGTGCAATATGGTTTTTGGTCTTCGGGTGAGACAATTGGTTTGCTTGGCGGGCATCAGCTGCCCTACGATGGTTCAGGCGGAGAACAGCGACGCCATGGCGAAATTACGAGCGATTATGGCCGACGATAAACAACGGCAATCGACATACGAAGCTGGTCACAAACGAATCCGATTTTGCGGTTATTGGCATGGGGAGGACGGCAACAACTAGCGGGACTACATTCCCAATCTAGCTGCGCAGCAACCGCAATACCTGTTCAACCAATTTGAAAAATTCGGCAACGGCACTCGCGAAGACTATGTGATGTCTAAACTCGCGAAAACCTTATCCGTGGAAGAGCAAATCAATATTGCTGTTTATTTTAGCCAGCGGACGGCAAAGGCCCGCCCTAGCCCCGATACCGCACTTATCGAGGCGGGTGAATCGCTGTTTAAAACACGTTGCGAGGTTGTCACGGGCAAGATGCTCAGGGGTTTCGGGGTATGCCTAGGCTGGCTGGGCAGCCTGCGGAGTATTTGGGGATTGCACTTAGGCGGTTTAGGAAGATGACCTCAGCTGAAAGCAATTCTACGATGGTTCCAGTTGCCACCAAACTATTGGATCGACAAGTGCAAGCACTTTCAATCTATTTGACATCCCAATAAGTACGGTAAAGTTTAAGCGCTTCAAAATGGGGGGATTGCAGCCCTACTCGGCTATCACCCCATAGCACCTAGCGCCAAGGACAGTCCGAAAGTAGAATGCTCTAAATGGCCATGACTACAAACGATCAAGTTTTCCCACCAGATGCGAAAGCAGCTTTATCCTATGACCAGCGCACCATTTAAATTGAACATGGTTTTCCATCACCCTAGTACTTTAAAAAGCGATGGAAACTCCGGAAGCCAGGTTCGGCCTTACAAAATGCTTTGCGCTTTCCGCCAGGCTGGGATTAATGTATCCGAAGTGACTGGTGATGCCCGTCAAAGGTCCCAGAAAATAAGAGCCATAAAACGAAGAGTCGATTCCGGTGAAACCTTTGATTTTGTCTACTCAGAAAGCCTCTCGATTCCGTTTGCAATGTCAGAGGCTCATAGACTGCCCACTCATCCCTTTCTTGACCACAACTTCCTCTCTTTCTGTGACAGAAACAACATACCAGTCGCCATGTTTTACCGTGATATTTTCTGGAGAGACAACTCATATGCGCAGAAGCTTCCTTGGTGGGCCCGATTAATCACCATACCCCTATACCATTTCGACTGGAAACAAATCAAAAACCACACAACCTTGCTCTACCTACCATCATTAGAGATGGCTTCTCACCTTCCTGACACAAACTACCAGTTTCAAGTGCTATCGCTCCCCCCGGCCTCCAGCCCACACGTTACTGAAACCAAAACCCTGCCTGATGACACCCTAAAACTCCTTTATATTGGGGGGATAGAGCCCCCAATATACGACCTAACCCCACTACTAGACAGCATGCAAAAATCGAGCTCCACAAAGCTCACAATATGCTGCCGCAAAACAGAGTGGCACAAATACAAGCACCTTTATGAAAGAAAACTTACAGAACACATAAAAATTGTCCATAAATCAGGTAAAGAGCTAAATGACCTATACAAAGAAGCCGACATCCAAACACTAATTCGGCACCCTAACGATTACTTAGATTTTGCTGTCCCGGTGAAACTTTTTGAATCGATCGGTCACGGAGTTCCTGTATTATCCACACCCAACTCAGAAGCTGCCCGAATCATCGAAAAGGAAGGATTAGGATGGGTCAAAGACTTCAAGCAAATCCCACACTTCCTTATGGAACTAAGAACAAAACCATGGATGATTAGGCGTGCAAAGTTACAAGTGAAGAACAAACAGAACCGTCACTCTTGGGAAGAGCGCGCCAGAAACGTTTGCGAAGACATAATTCGCCACAAACAAGCGTTTAAACGCTAGCTTTAACCAAGGAAGCAAGACGCCGTCCGTAATCATCCGCCACAAAAGACCAATCCAATTGACGAACAAGACGAACCCTATCATTAGCTGCTCTCTGTTTCCACTCAGTCCGACTCTGAAGCACGCCAACAAGAGCAGAAGCCAGCGCCTGAGAATCGCCTTCCGGCACCGTTAGCACCCCCTCCATGCCGAAGGTAAGATCTGCAGTAGCTGGCAAATCCGAAGTAACGACGGGACAACCAGAGGCCAAAGCCTCTGCTACCACAAGCCCCAACCCATCTGCATCGCCCGACTGGGCTCGCACGAAAGGTGCGGCTAAAACCGAAGCTTCACGATAGAATCCGGCGACACTTTCTTGACTCTGAGCACCAGCAAATCGAACAATTTCAGCAAGCCCCAATTCACAAGACCTTTTCTTTAGGTCAACCTCTTCTGGCCCATACCCCACCAAAGTAACAGACACACCTAGGACTTCTTTTCGCACAAAAGGGAGGCTGTCAAGGAGGACATCAACCCCTTTTTTTTCCACAAACCGCCCTACAAATAAGATGTTCGGCTTTCCGCCGGGAGACTCATGCCCCAATCTGAAGCGCTTCTTGAGATCGACCCCCATAGAGCGAACTGAAACATGCTCCCTGGGAACCCCTAGACCTAATGCAAACCTTCTCATAGCTTCACTGACTACCGTAAAGGCAGCGACGTTAGAAATGACCCACCTTTTTAACCTCCTGAACACAGGTCGATCCAGCGAATAAAGATCACCTCCATGAGATGTTAATAAAATAGGAGGAAGCCGTACCCCCAGCATTTTAAGCAAGGCTATCACTAAACCTTGAGGAATAATCCAATGAGCATGAATGACATCTGGTCTGAACTGCCGATTGAGCCTAAAAATCGAGAACGCCATAGATGCAAAAAAACACGGAAGAATGGCCCAAAGCCAAGGCTTTTTAAGTAAGTTGTTAACGATTCCACCATTATTCACTAATAGCTCAAGTGGACCCGGTCCATAGCGAAACCTAATAACAGATACACCATCCATCTCCTCGTAAACGGCGGCCCCTAGTGCGTGCGGACATAGCACTGTCACATCAAAGTTTCCGACCAACCTTTTAGCAAGCTCGTGTACGAACCCAGGTTCGTGGTCGTTTACCCAGCGAGGGTAGGTAGAAGCAAGTATTAAAAGCTTCATCCGGATTTACTATACATCAGCGCTGTAATTTGCTCCGATACGAGGCCAACTAGGAACACCACCAGCGAGGTAGTAAACATTAACGCACTCATATTTGTAAAGCGACCCATTGTGAAAAATGTAAAACCATAATAGGCCGACCCAATAAAAAACAATATCAATGAAATAGGAACAAATAGCTTCAGCGGGGAATAGAGCGTACCTATTTTAAAAATAATCAACATAAACCTAATGCCATCTTGAATTGGCTTAATATGACTTTTCCCTTGACGGCTATCTGCAGTTACCCATACATAATCAACCGAATATCCGGTACGAAAAAAGGCCATAGTACTCGTCGTCGGATATGAAAAACCATTCGGTAGCAAGTTAATAAACTCCAGAAACTTCTCTCGCTTCACTGCACGAAAACCCGAGGTCAAATCTTCGATGCGGTTCCCTGTCATAAAACTGGCAAGACAGTTATATAAGCGATTAGCAACTTTCCGCCCGAAACTAGCTTGACACCCTTTTATTCTTGCACCGACCACGAGATCGAACCCCTCACTTAGCCTATCGAGCAAGCGAGGAATATCAACTGCTCGATGCTGCCCATCCCCATCCATAAATACGACCAATGACTCTTGAGCTGCTCTAGCACCCGTTTTAATAGCAGCACCATTACCCTTGGAATAGGGGTGAGATATAACTCGTGCCCCTGCTTTTCCAGCAGCAATAGCCGTATTATCATCTGAGCCATCGTCTACTACGATTACCTCCTTGCAATTAGGCAAAACGATAACATCAGCAACCACTTTCGCGATGATCGAACCTTCGTTCTTTGCTGGTATAACAACGCAAAAATCACTCATATTTTCAATGGCACCTGTTCAAGAATTTCAAGGTTGACCCCTTTTAAGTATAGCTTTTCGAATCTCCTCGACGTACCCCCTGAACGCAACCTCAAACTTAACCTGTCCCGAAAATCGATTATCTATTTTATCGAGAGTCCGAAGGGCACTATCGATATCTCCAGCAGCATCGAACAACCGAGCACACAAAATTCCGTATTCAACCCCAAAACGCTCAAGATTAGAATTCATCAACTCCGCCGCTTCGGCAAAACGATGCATATCCGCGAGAGTAAAGACATGGACTAAGGACAAGTTTTCGGACACAGGCCGGTACGCAGGATTATTTGACAACCCTTCAGCATAACCATTTACAACCTGCATATCAGCGTCCTCACACCCACCAGCTCTAACCATTTTCCACAATTCGTGCAGTGCCTGCACCGCGAGCTTGTCACGTTGACCATATCGCATCATTCGAACCACATCAGAATCTTTCAACCTCAGTGTTTCAGGGCTCAAACACTGGATAATTCTGAGCTGCAAAGTTACACCTGGGCTTTCTCCCATTTGCTCTTGCAGAGAAAACATGAGCTTAGACGCGGTTATATAATCTCTTTTTAACATATAATAATTGGTCGCCTCCTGGCGTGCTCGCAGCGACTCAGGGCGCTCACTGACAGCCGCCACAACGAACCTATATGGGCTAGACCAGCTTATTGACTCCGAATACGCGACTGCCCCCAAATATAATACGTAAAGACACCCAAACATCAGAAAAAAAATTCGTCTAGATAACTTCGGCAATAAAAACAAACCAGCACAAGGAATTACGATAGCAACAACAATACCCAACATAGGCAGGTAATTTCTATGTTCAAAATACAATTCGAGAGGCAAGATAGTAGATTCTAAAAGATGCCCAACCAAAAAAAACAGCCACCCAAAAGCAAACCACTCAAACTTTTTCCTAAATACCAATAAAAAAATGGTGCAAATAAAAATAAAAAAAACAGCTAAAATTGTAGACACTGGCTCAGTAAGACTCCGAGAAACCTCATAACCATCATTATAAATATTAATTTTTGAGGGAGTGGGCAACACTATAGCGCTCAAATAATCAACAACCACTCTACTTTGGGTCAACAATCTTTCGAAAACAGAAAACCCCCTATAACTCTCGACGCCATCAAAATGACCAAGCACACCAAGAAAAACAAACACAACCACAAGAGGAATTACAGATATAAAGAAAACCCAGTACTTAAACAAAGTAAATGGTGGGCGATTTATAACAACAACTTCGACCACTAGAATAAACATCCCAGTGAGAACCGCGTTTTCTTTAGATAGAATGCCGAGACTGGATAAGCCGAAAATCACTAACGAAATTAGCGACACTTCTTTCCATCCCCAACTTATCCTCTCATACCTCAGACAGCAGTAAAAAAGCAAAGCGCAAAGAGAAAAAAAAGCTGAGAATAACGTCATTCTTTGAACAACGTATGGCACAGTTGATCCATGAAGAGGATGGATAAGCCAAACACCAGCAACAACAATCGCTAAAACCCAACTTTCCCTGGCAGCTTTTCCGTTTAGCCTTAACAAGTACGCCACAACACCCGTTACCAATATACCATTGGCAAGATGTATGACTAAATTCACAACCTTAAAATTAAAGGGCGAGTTTGGCCAAGAATCAAACTGAAAAGCGAAACTTAGATACGAGAGAGGACGCCCCACAAAGCTGGAGATCCCATCCAACACATAGGCAACAAATGAACGAGCGTCATTTATCTGGCCCAACCCAGAAAGGTTCGGCCAATCGTCGAGATAAAATTGACCGTACATTGCCGGCCACCAAACTATCCCTGCAATGACAATAATTGCAAATATGGCGGCACATAAAAACCGATTATCAATTGCAACCATTCGCATTACACCATTAAAAAATGCCGCCTAACCATAAGGTTAGACGACACTTAAACATTCTCAACTAGAATTCTAAAACACGAAATCAGTTACAGATCTTTGGCTGGATAGCGCTATCCATAGTCCCATCACAAGTATATGTAAAACTATTGCTCGCTGTCACAAACTGCATTGCAACAGTTTTGCCCGCAAGCTTTTCACTCACACTACCCACGCCTTTGAAAGTTGCAGTGTAAGTGTCGGTGGCAAATTCGATTTTTTGAACATATTGCCCTGAGAACGTAGCGTTACCAAGCGCTGTTTTATCTGGAATCTGACCATTAGTATTGTAATGTTCCACAACAGGCGTCTTCAATCCAGCAAGAAGCTGTGCAGCTTCGGCCGCTTGGGCACGAGCTGTGTAATCCTGATAAGCAGGAATAGCAACTGCTGCCAAAATCCCAATAATCGCAACAACGATCATCAGTTCAATCAGAGTAAAACCCTGCTGCCCTTTGTTCATCTGAATCTTTTGCATAATTCGACCTCTATTGTCATTTTGGTTCTTCATAACTCCGGGGCGGTGACGTATTACCTGGTGACCCCTTTGAGCTTAAGCTAAGTTAAGCATCGAGCGTGCCAAATGCAAGACAACATTTATAATTAACGCCGACTCAACAAGTTAAAGGCTCCGCGTGACACGAATCACACAAAAGATCAGTCCATTTCTTGAGTCGCTAAGCGGCCGGGAGTGACAGTTTTTGTCACTCGCCTGACAAAATGGATCCCGTGAAACCTCAACACGCTCACACGTAACCCCAACAAAAACCAAAACCAGAGGCCCAGCAACCTTTCCAAACTCGGCTACTACATCTAAACTCAGTGCCCATAAACACGTGATTCAGCCACTTATAAGACTTTTCTCAGAGTATTTATGGCGAGCAGCAACCGAAACGTAACACTAACGGGCCTGGCCCGTCGATTTGTGGATGACGGTCTTTTGGATGAGGACATCGCTAAAGATTCATTCATCCAAGCCTCCGAGAACCGGATCCCACTGATCACCTACCTCACCCAGAACGACTTGGCCGACAGTTCGAAGCTGGCCTTTTCCGCCGCCATGGAGTTTGGAATCTCCGTTCTCGACCTGGATTCTTTTCTGCCTGAGATGATGCCGGATAAGACCGTTGACGAGAAACTCATTCGAAAGCACAACGCACTCCCCCTCTATAGAAGAGGTAACCGCCTTTTCATTGCGGTTTCTGATCCAACGAACATTCAAGCCTTGGACGAAATCAAGTTCAATACCGGCCTGAGTACAGATGCCATTCTGGTAGACGATGCAAAACTCCGAGCCGCTATAGACAAGTATCTCGAGTCCCACGACACATCCATGGGCGACCTTGACGATGCAGATTTAGAAGGCGTTGAAACGGAAGGCGGCGAGAATGAAGAAGACAACGTCGTATCGACTGCTGAAGTTGACGATGCGCCTATCGTTAAATACGTCAATAAAATGCTGCTAGACGCAATTCGCGGCGGCGCGTCCGATATACACTTCGAGCCTTACGAAAAAACCTACCGCGTGCGCTATCGCACTGACGGGATTTTGAAAGAAGTGTCGCGTCCGTCTATCAAGCTCGCCCCTAAGATTTCTGCCCGCGTGAAGATCATGGCCCAGCTGGATATTTCTGAGCGGCGAGTGCCTCAGGACGGCCGGATCAAGATGAAGCTGTCTAAAACGAAAGCCATCGATTTCCGAGTTAACACGCTGCCCACGCTATGGGGTGAGAAGATTGTGTTGCGGATTCTGGACCCCAGCCAGGCAAAACTGGGCATCGACGTTCTTGGCTATGAGGAAGATCAAAAACAATTGTATCTGGAGGCACTTGAACAGCCCCAAGGCATGATTTTGGTTACAGGTCCCACCGGCTCGGGTAAAACGGTATCTCTCTATACTGGCCTGAACATTCTCAATACCAATGAGCGGAACATTTCTACTGCCGAAGACCCGGCTGAGATCAATCTGGAAGGCATCAACCAAGTTAACGTAAACACACGAGTTGGCCTCGGCTTTGCTGAAGCTTTGCGAGCTTTCTTGCGGCAGGATCCAGACGTCATCATGGTGGGCGAGATTCGTGATCTGGAAACTGCCAATATAGCCATCAAAGCCTCCCAAACCGGTCACTTGGTTTTATCTACCTTACACACCAACAGCGCGGCAGAAACACTCACTCGCATGATGAATATGGGGGTTCCCGCGTTCAACATTGCGACCTCCGTGAGCTTGATTATCGCCCAGCGCCTCGGCCGCCGCTTATGTAGCTGCAAACAACCGGCAGATGTGCCAAAAGACGTACTTTTAGCCGAAGGGTTCACACAGGAACAAATTGATACAGGGTTCACGTTGTTCCGCCCCAAGGGCTGTGATAAATGCAGTGGTGGGTATAAAGGCCGCGTCGGCATTTACGAGGTGGTCAAGGTTACAGCTGAGCTGGCAAATATGATTATGGAAGAAGCCAGCTCGATTCAAATTGCTAAACAAGCGCAGGCCGAAGGCTTCCGCACTCTCAGGCAGTCGGCCCTGATGAAGGTAATTCAGGGAGTGACCAGTCTTGAGGAAGCCAACCGCGTGACGAAGGATTAAGCATGGCAGAAAAATCACAAAAGCTGGAAGCGTACGTTTGGGAAGGCAAAGACCGAAAGGGCAACAAGACCAAGGGTGAGCTGAACGGCGTGAGTTTGGCATTGGTAAAGGCCCAGCTTCGCAAGCAAGGTGTTATACCAGACAAAGTAAAGAAAAAGCCCAAGCCGCTATTTGGTGGAAGTAAGAGAATTTCACCTTTCGACATCGCCATGCTTACACGCCAGCTGGCGACAATGATGAAAGCGGGCGTGCCCTTAGTGCAGAGTTTTGACATTGTGGCGGATGGTCTTGAGAACAAAGGTCTTAAAGAACTGGTGATGTCGATCCGGAATGACATTTCTTCAGGCACAAGCTTTGCCGGAGCCTTGCGGAAACATCCAAAGTATTTCAATGAGTTATACTGCAACTTAGTCGACTCAGGTGAACAAGCCGGCGCATTAGAGTCCATGCTAGACCGCATTGCTACTTATCTGGAGAAAACAGAGCTACTCAAGAAAAAAGTTAAGAAAGCAATGACCTACCCGATTGCCATTATTGTGGTTGCAATTATCGTTACCGCAATACTACTGATAAAAGTGGTCCCTCAGTTCCAAAGTCTATTCTCAGGATTTGGAGCGGAACTTCCCGTTTTCACTCAGATGGTCGTACGCCTATCGGAATGGATGCAGAGCTGGTGGTTTATCGTACTCCTAGGCATTGTTGGAACCATTTTTTTATTCAAGGAATCCAAAAGACGATCGCAGAAGTTTTCTGATTTCGTTGATAAGTACGTACTGAAGCTTCCAGTTGTCGGCGAAATCCTCGATAAGTCAGCCGTAGCAAAATTTGGCAGGGTTCTATCAACGACATTTGCTGCAGGCGTCCCATTAGTGGATGCTCTGGACTCCGTGGCTGGCGCAACCGGTAATGCGGTTTACCGCGATGCGATCATGAATATCAAAACCGATGTATCTAGCGGTACTCAGCTACAAGCATCCATGCGCCAACAAGACGTGTTTCCGGTCATGGCTGTTCAGCTTACGGCTATCGGCGAAGAGTCCGGTAATCTGGACGAGATGCTAGAGAAGGTGGCAGTGCATTACGAAGCAGTGGTCGACGACATGGTGGATAACCTAACAACCCTAATGGAACCAATGATTATGGCAGTTCTCGGCGTGCTGGTTGGCGGCTTGATTATTGCCATGTACCTGCCGATCTTTCAAATGGGGCAGGTTGTCGGTTAACCAACCGCACCCACTCTCCAAAATGCCTGACCGAACGACTCTACCCTCTCTCTCGCAAGAGGAGTGGGTAGTTTAAATTTGTGTTTACACTCCTCAGGGAGTTGAATTCTTTATCTACGAGTCTCCGATGCCATCACTAGAAACCTTCCTCTCAACCCCATGGATCCTCTACACCACCGTCACCATCGTCTCCCTCTGCATCGGCAGCTTCCTGAACGTGGTCATCCTGCGTTTGCCAAAGATGATGCATCAAGACTGGCGCTGTCAGTGTGAAGAGTTTCTTGAAGTAGCGGATGAAAAACGCGCCACCGATTCCCTGATCACGCTGTCAAAACCAGCCTCCACCTGCCCGTCCTGCGGGCACAAAATCCGGGCGTGGGAAAATATCCCCGTCATGAGCTGGTTAATGCTCGGAGGCAAATGCTCTTCCTGCAAAACCCGAATTTCAGCTCGTTATCCTTTGATCGAAGCTTTTACCGTTGCGGCTTCGGTTATCACGGTTTACCTACTAGGCCCAACGGACGCTGCACTATGGGCGTTGCCCTTAATTTGGGCCCTGGTTGCTTTGACGGTGATTGATTTTGATACGCAGCTGCTGCCAGACAACATTACACTGCCGCTGATGTGGCTGGGCTTAGTGCTGAATTACTTTGGAATGTTGACGGATTTCGAAAGCGCATTCTGGGGCGCCGTAGCCGGCTACCTATCGCTTTGGTCGGTGTACTGGCTGTTCAAGCTGTCAACCGGAAAGGAAGGTATGGGGCATGGCGATTTCAAGCTGTTAGCGGCCCTTGGCGCCTGGCTGGGCTGGCAGGTATTGCCCGCAGTGATTTTACTTTCGTCTCTGGTGGGCGCGATTGCGGGCATTAGTTTGATGGTGTTCCGAAAGCATGGCCGGGAGGTGCCGATTCCTTTTGGCCCGTATTTGGCGGTGGCCGGGGTGATGTGTTTGTGGTTTGGTGCGGAAATTATTGGTGCTTGGTACGGGTTCCTTGGGGTTTAACGGTTGGGAGTGAGTAAGTTGGCAATTGTTGGATTAACGGGCGGGATTGGTTCTGGGAAATCTACGGTGGTGCGGCTATTTGGTGAGTTAGGCGTGCACTGGGTAGATGCGGATGATGTGGCTCGGGAGGTAGTTGAGCCGGGTACGCCAGCTTTAAAGGCCATTGCCGAGCACTTTGGCGGTGAAGTGCTGCTGGCAGACGGCGCGCTTGATCGGGCTTGGTTGCGGCAGCGGGTGTTTGCGGAGCCGGAGGAACGGGCTTGGCTGGAAGGCTTACTTCACCCGATTATTCGCAAGGAACTGATTCGACAGTTGCAGCCAGAGAACTATGCCCTGCCCTATACTTTACTCGTGTCACCGTTACTGCTTGAGACGGACCAGCACCAACTCGTGAACAAAGTGCTCGTGATCGATGTGCCGGAGTCGGTGCAGCTCGAGCGCACCATGGCTCGGGACGACAACTCCCGGGAACAGGTGGAGCGCATTATGGCGGCGCAGATGCCTCGGGAGGATCGCCGATTGAAAGCAGACGCGATCATTGATAACAACCAGCCTTTGGTTGAGGTTGAGCGGCAGGTTGCCGAGCTGCATAATCAGTGGGTGCTTGATTTCAGTTAAGGGGCTCTGTCTGCGTTACCTCCCGTTTTTTGTTCTTCTCTTGCCGCTGGCGTTGGCGGTATCTCCGTATGCCCGCAGCGCCGGTCCGGTGGTTATTGAGGACGAATCCCTAGGAGACAAACTCTCGCCCTACAGCTTACCGGTTTCATTTTTCACGGTTGAACCAGACGAATACTGGGCGGAACCGGTGGACTCCTGGTGGATGAATGCCAGCAACTGGGTTATCCATCAGGAACGCCTGCATGGCAGCAAGGTTCAAGGCATTGGGAAATGGGCCGACCGCACCTTATCCGGCTCTGAACATGCCTTGCCGAACAACGAGAGTTATCTGCGGCTAGGCTTTGCGGCGGAGTCCGAATACAGTAACCCTGCGCAATTTAAGCCGGAAGTACGCTTTCGCCTTGATTTGCCCACCACGAAAAAGAAGCTCCGCTTGGTCATCGAGAGTGACAGCGACGAATTGGTTCCGCTGGGCGAGCGCGAGCGGGACCGCCAGCTCACCGAACCGGAGCGAACCGATACCGACACCACCGGCGCTCTGCGTTATTTGACGGATGTGGGCGACGCCATCAATTTATCGATGGATGTCGGTGGCCGGCTTCGACTTCCGCCCGAGATGTTCTGGCGTTTAGAGGCAGGCAAGCGCTGGCTGGCTGCAGACAACTGGCGCATAGGGGTGAAACAACGGGCTTATTATTACCACACCTCCGGCTGGGGCTCCCGCTCCTGGTTCGGCGCGGATCGGCCCGCATGGAACGGCTGGCACTTCTTCACATCGTCCGAATTGGAGTGGGTGCACAGCGATCGCAAATTTGAGGCGGCGCAGCTCTTCAGTCTTCGTAAACGTTTGAGTTCGCGATCCGTTGTTTCACCCCGAATCGGTGTCCTTGGTGAAAGCCAACCATCATGGCGAACCACGTCTTATTTCGCGGATGTCACATGGCGCTACCGGGTGTTCGAGGACTGGTTGTTTGCGGAGCTAATTCCCGCGTTGGAATTCCCGCGGGAAGAAAGCTTTAAAGACCAGGCTTCTGTGATTTTCCGTATCGAGATGTACTTCGCCGGCACCATTGATAGAGACTGACATGACCCGACCCAAACACAAAAGCAGACCGGCAGCCGAAGCCTTAACCCTGACCCCCATTGCCTATACCCGCTCCTGCTTTAAGGATAAATTCGGGGTTCCACGCCAACCTGGGCTCACCCGTCACGCCCATGCGGAATTGGTCATCGCCCCCCCGTTTGATCGAGAAGATGCCTTTCGGGGTTTGGAAACCGCCAGCCATCTGTGGCTCACCTTCCAGTTTCACGAAGCCGTGCGTGCCGAATGGCGGCCGGTCGTGCGCCCACCCCGTTTGGGAGGCAACAAGAAAATTGGCGTGTTCGCCAGCCGCTCGCCTTTTCGCCCCAACAGTCTCGGGTTGTCGGTGGTGCGCAACGACGGGCTTGAGCGGAAGAATGGCCGCCTGGTGTTGAGAATTCGCGATCACGATCTCATTGATGGCACACCGATTCTCGACATCAAACCCTACCTGCCCTTTGCCGATGCCCTGCCGGACGCATCTATGGGCTGGGCAGACACGCCGCCGGTAGACCGCGTTGACGTAGGTTTTACGCCAGAGGCGGAAACAGCACTGGCAACATTGTCCCCGACTGACTACCCGGATCTTCAGGGTTTGATCGAAGATGTTGTCAGCTACGATCCCCGCCCTTCTTTTCGCCGAGGACGAGACGAAGACCGCATTTACGGCGCGCACTTGTATGACCTGAACGTGCGTTTTCGCTTTATTACTGCGGGCGGAATGGTGCGTGTGGAAGTAGTGTCCATCTGTTAAACTGCCACAGGTTAACTTGTTGTCGACACAGGGAATTCGTGACTTGCCTTCAAACCGCTTTTTAACGCGTTGGGGTGTTCGCCCACTGGCCCTGAGATTACTCGGGTGGGTGCTGCTGTACAGCCTTGCATTATCACTGGTCGCCACGGGCGTTCAGATGATTGGCGAATTCGAACGCCAGAAATCGCGGTTAGAAGCCAATCAAAGCCGAGCCGTAGAGCTCATCTCCAGCACGCTAAGCTCAAACCTCTGGGTTTTGAATTACAGTGAAGTAGCCGCTAATCTCGATGACTTGCGCAACGTACCTTCTATCCAATATTCCCGCGTAATAACGTCTACCGAGCAGGAGTTCAGCGCCGGCACTTCCCCGGCCGGCCGAATCATTTCTCAAACCTTCCCGCTGGATTTCAAAAGCAGCCACTTAAAACAGCCCCAACGGGTAGGCGAGCTAACAATCGTTTCTTCCGTTGAAAGCGTTTATGAAGAAATTCTGGCCAGTGCTCTGACCAATCTGTTGTATCAGTCCATTATCGTGATGCTTGGAACACTGGGCCTGTTATTAATCGTGCGCGTTGCACTGTCCCGACACCTTGAAACCATGGCGGACTATGCCGCCAGACTCAACTTAGACGCCTTGGTTGCCCCGCTGGAGCTGCGTCGAAAGAAACCGGCTCAACCGGATGAACTTTCAGAACTGGAACAGGCATTGAACAAAATGCGGCTGCAGATTTTGGAAGACACACGCTCATTACGCCAAATTTCTGTGAAGACTCGTGGTGAGCGGGACGAAGCGGTACGTGCAAATCAGGCCAAGAATCAGTTTTTGGCCAATGTCAGCCACGAGCTGCGCATACCACTACAATCCGTGCTGGGTTACGCCCATCTGTTGGCCGACACGCCGCTGGATCAAGAACAAACAGAATACGTCAGCACGCTGATCAATGCGTCTGAAAATCTCTCTGCCATTCTCAATGACCTACTCGACATTTCCAGTATGGAAGCGGGAAAACTCCAACTTGAAGAAATTCCGTTCGACCTTCGCGAAACGTTGAACGATCTCGTTCATATGCTGGGCGAGAGAGCTCGAGAGAAAGGTTTGGCGCTGGAAATGCGGGTGGACGAAAGCCTGCCGTGGGCGGTAACGGGGGACCCCGTTCGTATCCGGCAAGTGCTGGTTAATCTGCTCGCCAACGCCATCAAGTTTACCGATTCCGGCCACGTTCTGGTGAGCGTAGAGGTGCTCGGCCGCAAGAATGGCAAGGTTCGCTTACGATTGGCGGTGGAAGACACAGGCGAAGGCATCAACCCCGATGAACTGCCGTTAGTGTATGAGCCTTATGTGCAGCTTGGGCAAAGGTTCACACGACAGTTGCCTGGAGCGGGTTTGGGATTGACCATCTGCCGACAGTTGATTGACCGGATGGGCGGCGCTCTGGATGTAGAGAGCCGCCTTGGTGAAGGCTCCACCTTCTGGATTGAACTGAATCTGGAAGAGGTCAGTGACAGTGCAACACGTACCCGGCCGGATTCCAGCATGGTGCGTGGCCGGCGCATTCTGGTGGTGGATTCTTACGAACTATCACGCAAGATCACATTGGAAATGTTATCCCGCTTTGATCTGCAGATCGAAGCGGTTAAATCTGCCGGCGAAGCCCTCACCTCTCTGCGGCAAGCCTGCGATGCTGGCGACCCTTTCCACGCGATCATTTTGGATGGGTTTGTGCCCGATATGGACTGCGACCTTCTCTGCCGACAGATTCGCAGCAACACATTATGGAGCGAAACCCGGCTATTGATTTTATCCTCCAACCCGCAGCGCGGTGATGCCGAGCATTTCCGTCAGGCCGGGGCCGACGCATTTCTCAGCAAGGCCTTGCGGGAATCGTATCTAATCCCGATCCTCAATCACTTGTTCAGTGATATCGAGCAACAGGAACGGCGCTTCCTTACCCGTTTCTCACTGAAAGGGCTGAGTGACTCAGGTTCTATCCGCCGGGAGTTGCCTTGCGGGCGCATGCGGGTTCTGCTGGTTGAGGACAACCAGGTAAACCGGATTCTCACTCAGCGTCTTCTTGAAAAACTGGGCTGCGAGGTAACCGCAGCTAACGACGGGCAAGCGGCGATGTCGCTTTGGCAACAGCAACCATTTGACCTGATTTTTATGGATTGCCTCATGCCGCAAATGGACGGCTTTGAAGCGACACGAAGGTTTCGTATCTGGGAACAGAAAAACAATCGCTTGCGCGTGCCTGTGGTGGCGTTGACCGCCAGCGCCATGGAAAAAGATGAAGAACTTTGCCGCGCGGCGGGCATGGATGTGTTCGTTGCCAAGCCTGTCAACCTTGAAATGCTACGGGCAGTGCTGGAACAATACTGTCACGCACCTGCCGAGAATTGATGACCGGCAGCTCATACACACAGCCCGGACTGATCCCCATGAACGTTGAATGCCCCACCTGCAAAAAATCCGTTGAATGGACTGAAGCCAACGCCTGGCGGCCATTTTGTTCCGAGCGCTGCAAACTGATTGATCTTGGGGCCTGGGCCAATGAAGAATACCGCGTGCCTGCTGAAAATGTATCGCCCGAAGATCTGGATCAGGGCCACGAGGGGCAGCTCCACTAACCCCGTCCCTTTCCGCCGGCTTACGGGCTTTTAAGTTGTACTGCGTGGAACAGGTGTTACCATCGTGCTCCGTCAGAATGATCACCGATGCGAGCAACCAACACCCGCTCTGCATCTAATAACGACAGTTACAAAGGTGTACACATGAAAATTACCCGCATCTCTGCTTTGGCCCTTTCTTTGGCCGCGGCCCCTGTTATGGCATCTGATCTGGATCTGAGCCTGACGTCCGACTCGGTTAAAGGCCAGGTCAACTTCTTTGGTTCTCAGGAAGAGTTGCAAGTAGGTGCCGGCTACACCTACCACGAAGGCGGTCGTCACATTGCCAACGTTGATTTTCATGCCCAAGGTCGCACTGCACTGGGCAACCTGCCCACTACCGCCGGCATTGGCTTGCGCGGTCTTGGCTGGGATGATGATCACCTCGACGGCGGTGCGATTGGCGTAGGTGGCTTTGCGACCGTTAATGTTCCGGATGTTCCCGGCCTGTCTTTCGGCGGCAGTCTGCACTACGCGCCCAGCATCCTATCGTTCGGTGATTCCGACGAGATGACGAGCTTAGAACTACGCGCCAGCTACCGACTGATCCGCAACGCCGAAGTCTTCGGCGGTTACCGTTACCTGAACACCGAACTGGATTTTGCCGGCAGCCCAGACGTTAACCTGGACGAAGGCATTCTGGCAGGCATTAAGATTTTCTTCTAAATCTGCCGCCTATGTCACTTGGGTTACCCGTACACCTTACGGGTAACCCAATCGTGCACCCCTTCACGCCCTTTCCCCCATTTAGCTGTTAGGCTCTCCCAATACTCTGTACTTGGATAGGCCTTGGCATGAATTTCAAGCTTGCTTCCCTGCTCTCTGCATCCGTGGTTATTGCTGCCTGCGGCGGCGGTGACAGTGCGATTGATGGGGCCAGAGATATCCCCAACCGGTTTGGTAACACGGTCAACGCGCTCGATGATTTCAGTACCGGAAGCACTGGTGATTCCAGCAACGCCAAGGGTCTGAAAGAAAATGAAGTGCGCGTCACGATGGAAGTGCCTGCCTACTTTGCGCCCAACGGAAAACCCACACGCCGCAACCTGAGAATCGTGGTTCCCGACCGCATTCAGGTATACACAACCAATCATTCGCTGCAGAAACTGGATAACGTTGACCACACGATAGACACCGGTGATGACGGCCATTTCATCGTTGGCTTCAATAACGGACTTCCCATTGGCCCCGACGTCGTCATCGAAGCCACGTGGAATAGCCATGGTGGCATCACCATGAAAGCACTAGCCGCCGATTCCGACCGTGATGTGAAGGTGAACCCGTTCTCTCACTATGTGGTTGAAGAGACTTTGGGCAAGTACCAGGCTAACGACTTTCAAACCGTGATGGACTGTGTGAACGACACCGGCGGCGGTTTGTGCTTGAACAAATATGTGTGGGCTACCCTCGCCGATCAGGTACACGATTTCGAGATTGATATTCCAACTGGCGCCAATTTGGCCACGGCCCTCGCTGGCTTGAAAGACCGTGCAGACTTTGCAACCTATGTCGACGGTATCGCCCAATATGCCCGGCTCAATGAAAGCACTTCAGGCAGTATCAAAGCCAGTTCAGCCGACTATAATTCGGTGTTTTTCGGGCTGGAACTCGGAGAGACTCTACAGAGTGACGGTACGTCTGCGGCCGGCCAGTGGGGCTTACGCTCCACGCAGGAAGAAGATCTGACCAATAACAACGCGGAAGCATTTCTCTATCCGGCGTTAACCCTAACCACCTTTGATGCCTTTGGCTTGAGCGTGACCTCGCTGGCCACTGACATGCCGTATGATCGGCAAACCGTTACGCACACGCCGGATAACCAATTTGCCACCAAGGCCTGGTTGCGTAATAGCCATTCCAGCTCACCTGGAGCGGCCACTCTGACCCCCAAATCATCTTCTGATGATGACCTCCAGCCCGCACGACTGCTTTCCGGTCGCGCCCTTTACCAAAGCATCACCTACCCCGATGATAGCCAGCCTATTGGCTGGACTCGAAACCCGTATTATTTTGACGCCTACACAACAAAACCAAGCAATGCGGAAACCGGCCCCAACCGGGTTCTGGCGAGTTACTTCAGCGCTGGCAAAGCAATTGCACTAAGTAACCAGGACGGTCAGCTGAAGCGCAGTAATACGCTGGAAAACCACTACCTTTCAGCCTTCGAACTGCACTTATTACGGAGCAAAGACTTCGATCTGGCCAAGGTACCGGGTGATTTTAATTTAGTGTATCTCTCGGGACGCTTTGGTGGCCCCGATCCGATTGTTTTTGAAACAGGCTCAGGCACACTTAACGCGGGGAACGTCACCGACAACGAGCTATCCGCAAGCATCAGCGCCAACACGTTTACACTGTCTCGCGCAGCCAACGGGGCGACATCATTTATCTCAGGCACCGACTCACAAGCTTTGAAGATCGCCAATCGCCGTTCAAAACTAAGCAATGAAACCCTCTTTATGGGCCGGTTGAGCTTATGTTCCACCTGCCCCGACACCGACTACACCAAACCCGACAGCGGCCAAGGCGCGGCTTCCCCCGATGGCACCTTGCTGGTCTTTAATCTCGATGACAGTAGTTGGGGCGACGGGATCTTGATCGCAGGCAATAAGCCGTCAGCGAGCCTGCAAACCGACGCTCGCTATCGCATTCAAGGCGCGCTCTTGTCGATGACCGACAGTGCGAACGAACTCCAACAATTGAATGGCGGCGTACTCACATTCAATAGCAGCACCGAAGCGACGCTCACCGCGACACAATTCAACGTGAGTCATAGCGTAAGCGAGCGACAGGTGACCGGCCCAGAGGGTTCGGACATAACAGAGATCTTCAACTACACCAGCACACCTGAAGGCAGCCTCGCGCTAACATCCATCACTTCCGGCCTCCAACTGGACGGTTTTTACACCGGAGACGCCGATCAGGTCTTTCTGGCGATCAAAGATACCTCCAGAACCAATCCGCGCGCAGGTCTGCTTTTAGCCACGCGGATTCCAGAATAGGCCAAGACGACTCGTAAGCCGGAAAAAGGTACATAACCTGTTATAATTCCCGCTATATCGATTGTCGAGAGGGGTTTATGACGGCTGTTCACCGCGCACTGTTGCTCTGCGTTCCACTGATTTTGTTTGCCGGCGCAGGCGCGCTTTACACGCCATTCGGCGGTCAGATTGGTGACGAAAGCGACGTTGCCCTTAGCACACTGCCTAATCTCCCCTCTTGGGTCGCAGCGCCCCTTCCGGACTTTTCTGCCATCCAGGACACCACGGAGCGAAAAGCCGCGTTTTTTTCCTTTTTGTATCCTCGCATTGTGCTGGCCAACAGCCGCATTTTGATCGAACGACAATATCTCGAAGCTCTGCGCACTAAAACAGAACTTTCCGACACCGAACGGAAGTGGCTGGCCGATCACGCGGTTCGGCTGCGCGTTGATGAGGCGAACGGGAGTGAGGCACAATTCGCTCTGCTAAAGAAGCGCTTAGGGGTGATACCGCCGTCTCTCATTCTCGCTCAAGCCGCCAATGAATCCGCTTGGGGCACTTCGCGCTTTGCAACCCAAGGCAACAATCTTTTTGGGCAATGGTGTTTTTCTAAAGGCTGCGGTCTGGTGCCCCTTAGCCGCGTGTCCGGTGCCAGCCACGAAGTCGCCAGGTTCTCCTCTCCCTATGCATCGATTCGCGCATACATCCAGAACTTGAACCGCCACCCGACTTACCAGCGGCTTCGAGACGTTCGCCAGCGAACCCTTCAAGCCAATAAATCGTTGTCCGGTGTGGCCATGGCAGACGGGCTTCTCGGCTACTCCGAGCGCGGTGAAGACTACGTTGAGGAAATCCGGGCGATGATCCGATATAACAATCTCGGGTTCTACGACAAACAGTTCCGGACGTTACTCGCAGACCAGTCTTCAGATCGCCTGCGGGAATTGGCCACTGCCGCCAACGCTGAAGCCCTTCTGCCCGGCAACGCTGGTACAACTTCACTCGAACACTAACCCTGTAACCTGGATCAACAGAGACGTTGCGATATGCTTAACTTCTTGCCCGCCCCTCTGAAAGGGGTTCTGGTATTGCTACTCATCGTTCTGAATACGGTCACTTTCCTGCCGTTCCTGCTGTTGTTTGCCATTATCAAACTGATTTTGCCCGTCACTGTTATTCGCAAGGGCTGTACCATCGTCATTAACGGCATCGCTTGGTATTGGATCGGTTTCAACAACACCTTGATGCGGATTTTCCACAAAGTGGAATGGGATGTACGCGGCGCGCAAACACTAAGTAAAGAGCACTGGTATTTCGTAACCTGCAACCATCAAAGCTGGGCTGACATCACCGCCATTCAGTATGTGCTGAACAGCAAGATTCCTCTGTTAAAGTTCTTCCTGAAAAAAGAGCTTATTTGGGTGCCCCTTCTAGGCATCGCTTGGTGGGCGTTGGATTTTCCATTCATGCACCGCCACACCAAGGCGCAGCTCGCCAAACGCCCGGAATTGAAAGGCAAGGATATCGAGGCGACCAAAGCAGCCTGCGAGAAATTCCGATACACGCCAGTCACCATTTTTAATTTCATGGAAGGCACCCGCTTCACCCCCGAAAAACACCAGCGCCAGAACTCGCCTTACAACAACCTGCTGAAACCCAAAGCCGGCGGCACGGCCTTTGTCTTTGGTGCGATGGGCGAGATGATTCACACCATGCTGGATGTGACGATTGTTTATCCCGGCGGCCAAGCCGGGATCTGGGATTACATGTGCGGTCGCGTAAAGAAGATCGTCGTGGACATCCGAACTCGAGAGATACCCGAGCAATTTCTGGGCATGAACTATGAGGGGGACCGGAAAATGCGGGTGGAATTTCAGCGCTGGGTCAGCGCGATTTGGGCCGAGAAAGATGCTCGGATCGACCAGCTGAAAAATGGAGCTTAACGCAACATAAGCCGAGAATCGGGGCTCAGAGCAGCCCCAATTCTCTGGCCCGAACAATCGCCTGAGTTCTGGATTTCACATCTAATTTGGCATTAATCCGCCGGGCATGGGTTTTCACCGTATGCAGTGAAATATGCAACTTGTCGGCGATGGCCTGATTCGACAACCCCATCGCAATCAACTCCAGCACCCCTTGCTCTCGCTCACTGATGGGCTCAGCCAGCTGCTCATTAGTGCCCGTAACTTCACAACCAAACAATTCACCTAGCGCACTGGTAAACTCGCTTTTTGGCAAGAAGAAAAAAGCTTTCTCCATTAACGGCGCCAACTCTTTGGACAGTTCGATGAATGGACTAATGAAGTTCTCTGTGGAGGCTTGAACAACCAAGACTTCCAGCTGCTTTCTCGCAGCCTGAACCCCCTTCTCAGCCTGCAACAACACCGAGTTCAGCAAACCAACGTGTAGCTGCAATCCCCATGGAAGCGCATCGCCATAGCGCTGATAGATGCCGTCGAGATTTTCTCTCGCCCGCACCAGATCACCCGACGCAATCGCCTCACGTACGTGCAGGCAATCCATCAACCCCGGCATGGTGGGGAACAGTTCTGGCACACAGCCGTCTTGACGATAAGGTTCAAGCTTCGCAATCGCCTGCTTAGCGCTATCTGGCTGGCCGCATGCCAGCCAACAACTGGCCTTGAGCGCTTCCAACACCGGCACATAAAGCGCCTCATCGACTTGCCAGGCATGCATGGTGCGCTCCGCACGACCAATCCAAACAAAGGCGTCGTCAAGCAGCCCCTGGCTTCGGCACATAAATACTCTGAGCGCCATGCCAAGAAGCAGGCCCAAATCCCTTGTTTGCTCCGCATGCCGGTTACAACTCACCAGTATGCGGTCAGCCTCCTTCATCCGGCCTTGGTGCCACAGCACCAGCACCAGAGTTAACTGAAGCCGGGTCTCGCCAATGCGCGCTGGTCGGCTAAGTTCCTGCAGGGAAGCATCCAAACCGGTACGCAACAGGTTTTCTGCATGCCCCAAAGCTCCCTTGCTCAATTCAATTCGCGCGTGCGAATACACGGCAAGTGCCTCTGACCCCGAGTCGCCCGCTTCCCTCGCCAGCTTTGACGCATGGCGATTGGCTTCTCGTGCCTCCTGAAAACGGCCTGCAGCACATAAAGCATTGGAGCGCACAATGTGTGTAACCAACTGGGCCTGAGCAGACAAACCTCCGGCGCTGAGCGCTTTGTCCGCCATCGCCAAGGCCGGCTGAACAAATCCTTCACCTCTCAAAATAAAGGCTTTAAGGGCGAAAATTCGCGACTCGTGCTCTCTCCAACCTTCTGGAGCAAATCCCTCCAACAGCTGCCGTGCCTGTCGAAATTGGCCACCGATGGCGTGAACCCAGCCGTACACAATTCTCAATCTGGCGCTGCGTTCGAGCAGATGTTCCGGTAAATTTTTTCGGAGCGTAAGCAGCGAAGCCGTGTCCTGCCCCAGCAACAGCGCTTCCGTTCCTTCCGATGCAATACGCACTACTTCATCATTGTCACCGGCCAGCACCGCGCACTTCAGTGCCTCAGGGAACTGCTCTCGCTGGCCAAACCATTGACTGGCCAAGAGCATTCGTTTTGCACGACCGGCGACAGGAGGGCTTTGTAAGAAAGTCTGTAGCAACGGGTTTAACCGGAACCAACGACCGCGCCCCGGTACTTGCTTGAGTGGCAAGCCAAGCTCCACCGCCTGAGACGGCGTTAAACCGGAGCCGAGGTCGGTACCGCCTATTGCATAAAACAGCTCATCACAACAACTATCCAGTTCTGCAATGCTTTTCAGAGACTTGATCTGCGCTGTTGTTAGAGGCTGGCACACAGAGTCTTTCAGAAAGCGTTCCACATAGGCGCTTTCCTGAATGGGGCGACGATCCTCTGCGGTTTCCATTTCCCGACGATACAATGCCAGAGGCGTTAGCCAGCCTTCCGTCAGGTTATAGAGATGATCGACTGCGACACTGGTGATCTGCCGTTCCGTCTTGGCTTTCTGGAAAAACTCAAAGGTTTCAGACCGAGTCAATTCAAGGCGATCCACTCCGATTCGCTCGTAATTCCCATTGAGTTGCAGTGTGTGGCTGGCAAATGGCAACGGTAAACGAGACACCATCGCAATCGCGAGATTGCCAGGGATATGCGTCACCAGGTATTGAAGCAAACCAACGACCGCAGGATTGGTTACGTGCTGAAGGTTATCCAACACCAGCACTTCGGCCTGCTTGCTAGCCTGTCGCGCCTTAGACACAAGCATCAAAGCCAGATGGTCTTCAAACGCTTTGCTATTCCCTTTGACCCGGTAAGAGATCTTAAACGCCGAAGCCAGGACGGAGAGAAAACGCGAGGGCGCATTATCAGCGGCACTCAGAGATATCCAACGTATTGACGGCGCGTCAGGGGCTTCTGCAGTGCCGATAAGCGCACTAACGAGAGCATGGGTTTTGCCATACCCACCGGGCGCGTCAATAGACAATACATGGCCTGGACTTAAGGCTGCGCGTATTGCCTGATCCAACTCGGGACGGAGCAGCCGGTCTGCGGGTATCGTCGGTAGTTGAAGTCGATGCTCTAAAAGGTCACGAACCAATTCACCATGCTGAACGCCTGCATTGGCAATCTGATATTCATCATTGGCTGCACAACCGTCGCTTAAAGGTTTCACGCTCTGCCCCATTCAAAACCGGGCCAAATTTCGAGCCGCCCGGTACAACTATGATTCGCTTAAGCATTTAAGCGTTGGCGACCTACGTGGGGTCGCCTTTAGTATGAGATTACGGGTAGAGGGTAAACCAAACTACGGGCCATTAGCAAAAAATGGCCCTTTTCGCCATTGCAACGTATGTATGTGATATACATCACATTTTAGACAATTATTTTCAGGCACAAAAAAGGCGAGCCTGTGGCTCGCCTTTTTGATTACGTCAACTCTGCGATTAACGCGTACCTGCTCTGCGCAAGGCAGCCGGCGTGTAGTCACGCGAATGACGCTCGGCCCCGAAGGTGTACGGATTGTTCTCTTCGTTGGTCAGACCCAACGCCAAATAGCGGCCCGAGAGCAAATCGTACAGCACCTCAATAGCGTACCAAGGAACGTCTTTGTCATAGAACTGCATACCGTGTGCTTCCGCTACACGCCACAACTCTCCACGACCGTCGTAGTGATCAATCACCGCAGCTTGCCAGGAATCCTCATCAATGTAGAAATCACGCTGGGCATATACGTGACGCTCACCGTCTTTCAACGTAGCGCGTACGTGCCACACCCGGTGCAGTTCATAACGGGTCAAATCTTGATTGATATGCCCTGCCTTGATGATTTCGTCGTAGCTCAGATCGCGATCGACCAGCTTGTAGGAATTGTACGGGATGTACATTTCTTTCTTGCCCAACAACTCCCAGTTATAACGGTCTGGAGCCCCGTTAAACATGTCGAAGTTATCACTGGTACGCATACCGTCAGCCGCGGTACCTGGTCCGTCGTAGGCCACCTGAGGCGCACGACGAACACGACGCTGACCCGCGTTATAGACCCACGCACGGCGAGGCTCTTTTACCTGGTCAATGGTCTCGTGAACGAGGAGTACGTTACCCGCCAAACGTGCCGGCCCAGTAATGGCCTGTTTGAAGTAAAACAGAACGTTATCATCCTGCCCCTTCTCGTAGTCAGACAATGCACTATTCCAAGTAATCTCATCCTGGAACCGCACAATCGAGTATGCGCCACCGGCCGTAGGCGTAGCCTGCCCTACGTTACGCTGGACCGAACCACCCCGATACCGGGTGATGTGGTTCCATATCGCCTCAAGACCGTTCTGAGGAATAGGAAATGGCGTCGCACTTTCATAATTCCCAAGACCGTTACCGTCCTGAATAAGCTCCACTTTGCTCGCGTTCGCAACGGTTTTGTCCATCACGTCTTGCGGGTAAGTCGCAGTCCGGTGAGTTGCGTACACCGGAATTTTATAATCGGCGTACTGACGAATCATCGCGACCTGACCCGGCGACAGCTTATCTGCATGCTGATCAACGTTGCTTTGATCAATCACGAATTCCGGCGTCTCGTCGGGGAAGGGGTTTACATAGATCCCGTCACCTTTATAACCTGCGGGCGGCGTTGTCATGCCACCGTCCCAAGCTGGAATGGCGCCGCCGTTACCGGCTTTTTCTGCACCCATAGGGGTCAATGTGTCACCCAGTTTGGCTGCTTCGCCGGCAGAAACTGCACCCCAGGCTTGGCCAGCGAACATGCTTGCAGCCAAAATACCTGTAGCCAATAGTTTCTTGTTCAGTTTCATTTAAATCACCTCTTGGAACAAAATCTGTCCGATTCAGAATGAGTAAGAAACACTCGCGCTTACGAAATCGCGATCGGTCTTCTCGTTGTAGGGTTTGCCACCGAAGTAGTTGGTGTAGCCGATGCTGCCGGTGATCCGGTTTTGGTAAACGCCTGTCAAAGACAAACCAAGAGATTTACTACCTTCGTTAAACGCACCACCCGGTTGCGGAGAGTAGCCCTCGACATCATGACTCCATGCCAACTGTGGCTTCAGGTTTATACCGGCAATTGCATTCGGGTATTCCCAAACCAGACGTGTGCGATAACCCCATGAAAAATCGGTAGTGAAGCCATCGTTTTCGCAGTAATCCGTATTCAAGTTCAACGCCTTCCCACCAACGATTGGCTGGGAACAGGCATCGCCACTGGCTGTCGGCACGGGGCCTACGCCAAATGTGCCAGAACGACCGTAACGCGCCTCATCATAACCGGGCAAATCATGCACCCATGTAGCGGCGGCTTCATTGATAAGCGATAGCCGGCTAGCCCCCATGACTTGATCGAAGAATTTGATGAGCGTGAACTGGAACTGAGACACATTAAAGCGATCGTTACCGCTCGCAACCAGGCCATCCACATTCGTGGTTCCGAGCTCTTCCTGTCGCTGCCGTTGCAGCATGCTCACCGGGGTGCCATCCGGCAGAGGTAGCTGCAGACCCGCATATATCAATTCAAAAGCGTTCCATTGCAACGGCACATCCTCACGGAAACTATATTCCGCGCCCAACGACCAACCACCTGGGGTCGTGGTGTTGATACTCACACCATAGAGCTTGATGTTATCCGGGTATTCCATGAAATATTCAGGAAAACCACCCGCTTGAGGTCCCGGCCCATCATTCACAATACCGCTGACATAGGGCAAGCGACTATGGTATTGGATGAAATAAAAGCCCAACTCAGAGTCGTTCAGTTCGGGCACGTACCAGCGAAGCGCTACCCCAAATTGGTCTTTTGCGTCAGGCCTTCTGTCACCTTCCCTCGCAATGGCATATCGACCGCCAGGCAACCCCAGACTGTTATTTTTATCGTAGATTTCGCTCTGCTCTTCGCTAATATCTCCTGCTGGCCAAATCGGCCCACAACCATCAGAGACGAAGTCGATGGTCGAGAAAAAGGTGCCGCAATCGTCGGCGCGCACAGGCTCCCAGTCAGTTTGGACAAAGGCCTCGACGGTAACATTCTCGGTGACACCCGCAGACACATAAAGCATCTCAACCGGCAAAAGAGCGTCTTTCAGCTCAGAACCTGGCGCCCGGAAAGCAGGCACATCGACTGGGTTGATGGTGTTAATACCACCCTGAATGAACGTACTCTCACCCCAGCTCAGAACTTGTTTACCATATCGGATGCTGACCGGAACGTTTCCGAAATACCAATCTGAGAAGATATATGCATCCAGAATTTCGCCGCCCGAAGCATTATCTTTACCATCGCTGCTTAGCGGGCGGTAATTACGATCCTCATCCTTCAGTTCGAAGTCATACCAATAACGACCTCGCAGCAACCCGCCAATACGGGTCAGGTATTCGTTGTCGACGCTGTAATCCAGGAACAGCTCACTGTTACCTTTGACAATTTTGGAAACGACATCGCCTTTATCAAAGTTCCGGTTGCCATCATCGTAGTTGTTTGTAGACGCTGTACCACGGCCGTCATGGGGTGCAAGCAAACGCTTATCAGCTTCTTCGGTACGCCATGAAGCCCCGGCTGACAGCGTAGTGTTAAATTGAATCTGCCCGGCATTCCCCAAGGGGTACGAAATAGCAAAGGCCGGGCTGGATACGCCAGCTGCGATGGCGACCGCGAGTGGTAACTTTGTCCAGCGCTGCCAGGGTTGAGTTTTTCTTGTCATTGGAAGGCTACTCCGTTGTTGTTCTGAGTCGCTGCTCGATTCTTCTATTGGTTGGTATTCTGCGGCCATGTATACGATGCCGTGATGCTAGCACTATAGCTAAGGCTTCTCGCGGCTTTGATCAGTCAAAAGTATGATTTTGCTATCACTCTTCGTGAGCCGTCTTTCTCGCACCTCATCACTATAGACAAGATTCTGGGATGCAACCACTTTGGGGCGGGTGGTTTTAAGTGAGCTCATTGGGGGAGTTTTGGAGGGGGAATTCGAGGTTACAGCCGCTCTTCTGGAGCTATAACACAGAGCAAGCAAACAACACCGGGCTGGATATCCGGAAACCGCTACGAGCACATCCCTGTGCGCTTGCCTCCGGCCATCCATGGCCTACGAAATTTCCAGAAGGAAGCCCGGCGTTGTTCGCCCAGACTGTTTGCTTTCGGTCCGGGCAACAATGAGCGAATACTCGTTAGATCATTTCGATCGCCATTGCGGTAGCTTCGCCGCCACCGATGCACAGTGCCGCTACGCCTTTCTTTTTACCGTAACACTGTAGAGCGTACATCAGGGTGACCAGCAGGCGTGAACCTGTGGAACCTACGGGGTGGCCCTGAGCACAAGCGCCGCCGTGAACGTTTACTTTTTCAGCGTCGAGGCCCAGTTCTTTGATCGGCATCATGGCGACCATGGCGAAGGCTTCGTTGATTTCGTACAGATCAACGTCGTCTTTGCTCCAACCGGTTTTAGCGAACAGTTTTTCAATCGCGCCCACGGGGGCACAGGTGAACTCAGCAGGGAGCTGCGATTGGGTAGTATGGCCGACGATACGAGCCAGCGGTTTGAGGCCGCGTTTTTCGGCTTCAGACTCACGCATCAGAACCAGAGCGGAGGCGCCATCGGAGATTGAGGAGGCGTTGGCTGCGGTTACGGTGCCGTCTTTGGCGAAGGCCGGGCGCAGGCTTGGGATTTTGTCGATGTTGGCGTTGTGGGGCTGTTCGTCATCTGCGACAACCACTTCGCCTTTACGGGTTTTGACGGTGACCGGGATGATCTCATCTTTGAGCACGCCGTCGTCGATGGCTTTTTTCGCGCGGTTCAAGGAGGTGATGGCGTATTGGTCCATCTCCTCGCGAGTGTAGCCTTTTTGGTCAGCAACCTCTTGCGCGAAGGAGCCCATGAGGCGGCCGGTTTCAGCGTCTTCAAGACCGTCTAGGAACATGTGGTCTTGCGGTGCTGGACCGGGGCCCATGCGGTAGCCCTGGCGGGCGCCTTGCAGGATGTGCGGAGCGTTGGACATGCTTTCCATGCCACCGGCAACCATGATGTCGTTGGTGCCTGCTTTGATCAGGTCATGGGCGAACATGGTAGCCTTCATGCCTGAGCCGCACAGTTTGTTAATGGTGGTCGCACCGGTGCTGTCTGGCAGGCCAGCTTTACGCATGGCTTGGCGAGCCGGGCCCTGCTTTAGACCTGCTGGCAGTACGTTACCCATGATTACTTCTTGCACATCGGCAGGCTGAAGGCCCGCGCGCTTGACGGCTTCTGCGATGGAGATAGCACCCAACTCAGGCGCTGTAATCGGGGCAAGACTGCCCATGAATCCGCCCATGGGTGTACGTACACCGCTCACGATTACGACGTTGTCTTGGCTCATGTTGTGACCTCTCTGTTTTGGTTCTTTCTAGTTTTTGACTAAGGCTTGTGGGGTGCTTCCAGGTATTCCTGGGATTGCATTTCCAGCAAGCGGGATTCGGTGCGTTCAAACTCGAAGCTCAGGCTGCCACCGGAGTAAAGCTCGGTGATCGGCGCTTCGGCGGAGATGATGAGTTTGACGTTGCGGTCGTAGAATTCGTCGATCAAGTTGATGAAACGACGAGCCTGATCGTCTTTTTCTACGCCCATGACAGGTACGTTGCTGACGATGATGGCGTGGAACTGGCGGGCCATTTCGATGTAGTCGTTTTGGCTGCGGGGGCCGTCACACACGTCCAAAAAATCGAACCAGACCACGTCGTCGGCGTGGGCTTGCGCCGGAATTTTACGGCCGTTTATTTCCATGGATTTACTGTGCTTGCCAGCTTCAACCGCCAACGCATCGAAACTCTCCCGCAAGCTGGCATTCGCGCCTTCGTCCAGCGGGTAATAATACAGCTCGGCCTGTTCGAGTGTGCGCAAGCGATAATCGACACCCCCATCTACGTTGACCACGTCGGTGTGCTTTTTAACGAGTTCGATGGCCGGCAGGAAGCGGGCACGCTGGAGCCCATCTTTATAGAGTCCGTCCGGGACGATGTTGGAGGTGCACACCAGAGTTACGCCCCGACTAAACAATTCTTCCATCAGCGTGGCGAGAATCATGGCATCGCCGATGTCGGACACGAAGAACTCGTCGAAGCAGATAACCCGCGTTTCACCGGCGAAGGTTTTGGCAACTTGTTCCAGCGGGTTTTTCTCGCCTTTAAGCTTTCTAAGTTCGGCATGAACACGCTGCATGAAGCGATGGAAGTGCACGCGCATTTTGCGCTCGAACGGAAGGGCTTCGTAAAAAGTGTCCATCAGGTAGGTTTTACCGCGGCCTACCCCACCCCAGAAGTACAGGCCTTTAACCGGAGTCTCTTTACCTTTTTTCAGCTTGCGGCGTAATTTTTTAAGACCTTTGCTACGCTCACTTTCAGCTTCCACCAGTTTGTCGTACAGTGCTTGTAGGCGGCGAACGGCGTCTTCCTGCGCAGGGTCCTTGTGAAAATCCGGGCGTTCTAGATCCTGCTGGTAACGTTGCCAAGGAGTCAGGTTCGCAACAGTTTCGGTGAGCACGGCTTCTGTCATCAGGGTTTTCCTGCCATCTGGGTGGATTTCTGGGCGCGGTATTGTCGCTCATTTTGTGCTTTTTGGCCACGGCACACAGGCCTTGGAGCAATACGACGATTGGCGCAGTGTTTCGGCATGGGCGCTGGCGCTTCGGAGGCGTATACTCTTTTTATAGGTTTTCGCTCTCTCGCATGTACTGACTAGGACGATTGTTATATGACGAACCTGATTCTTGCGGCGGTAGCCGCGCTGGTAGTGGGCATTATCATTGGGGTTCTTTTTGGCCGCTCTGGCCAGGGTGCTTCTTTGCGTCAGCGGAGAGCTGAACAGAAGATTGACGAGCTTCGTGGTGAGTTTACGCGCTATCAGGCTCAGGTGAATGAGCATTTTCTTGAGTCGGCACAGTTAATGGAGCGGTTCAATGATGCCTATCGCGATGTGAATCAGCATATGGCGCGCGGGGCGAATCGTTTGTGCAATGATGAGGAGTGGCCGGAGTCGCTGGCGCAGGATGTGTCAGGGCGTATTGAGCACTCTGACTCCGATTCTTCTGAGCCACCTCGGGATTATGCGCCGAAGGCCGATCCTGAAGAGAAGGGTACGCTGGCTGAGGATTTCGGGCTGCCTAAGGATGAGAAGCGGCCTGCTTAATCTGACGTAAGACATCTTTTGGAATTAGGTTGGGGCAGTTAGCCTGCCCCTACACCGGATTATCGCAATCGATGAACTGGTGCTTCACCCCAAACGCTTTCCCTAACGCCTCACCCAGTGCTTTGGCTCCATAACGCTCGGTCGCGTGATGGCCTGCCGCGTAGTAGTGGATGCCAGACTCCCGTGCAGTGTGGGTGGTTGGTTCGGATATTTCGCCGCTGATGTAAGCGTCGACACCGAGTTCCAATGCTTTGGTGATAAACCCTTGGGCACCACCGGTGCACCAGGCGACGGTTTTTATGACGTCTGCGCCCTTACCTACGTGCAGCGGCGGTCGGTTCAGCGCGTTTGCGATCTGACGGCCAAAGTCTTCCGGGGTCATGGGATCGGTTAGCTCGCCTTGCCAAACCAAGCCATCTGCCGGGCGCGGGTTTTGAATACCCAGTACGTTTGCCAACTGTCGGTTGTTACCGTATTCGGGATGATCATCCAATGGCAGGTGGTATGCGACGAGGTTGATGTTGTTGTCGAGCAACTGTTTGATGCGGCGCTTTTTCATTCCGCGAATGGCTTGATCTTCGCCTTTCCAGAAGTATCCGTGGTGCACGAGGATCATGTCTGCGTTTTGCTTTACGGCGGCGTCGATCAGCGCTTGGGAGGCGGTCACGCCGGAGACAATTGTCTGGACATCATCCTTGCCTTCAACCTGCAGGCCATTTGGAGCGTAGTCCTGGAAGTTTTCCGGCTGAAGCCATTCGTTTATCTTCGCCAGGATCTCATTCCGGTTTGCCATGTTGCATCCCTCTATCTTTCAGAACTTTTGAGATCGGATCAGTGCATTTATTCTGGTGAACAGTAAGGCACAGGAAGGCCTTACAACCAACTTGATTACGCGTCATTTCACTGATCAACTTCTTTATCGCCTAGAGAAAGTCCAAACCTTTGATCAAGGCGTTGTTCTGATCACTGGTACCGATCGTAATTCGAATGAAATCACTGATCCGTGGCTTGCTGAAGTGACGAACAATAATGCCCTGCTCTCTGAGCTTCGCCGCGATCTCTGCCCCTTCGTGTTCAGGGTGGCGGGCGAACACAAAGTTGGCTTTTGACGGTAGCACTTCGAAACCGAGATTTTCCAGCCCTTTGGCAACCTTCTCACGCTCACGAATCACACCGCTACAGGAGTCTTCGAACCACTGGCGATCTTCAAATGCTGCGACCGCTCCGGCCAGAGCCAAGCGGTCCAGCGGGTAGGAGTTGAAGCTGTCTTTAACTCGATTCAGAGCTTCGATAAGCTCTTCATTGGCAACGGCAAAACCAACTCGCAAGCCGGCCAAGGAGCGGGCTTTGGACAGGGTCTGGCACACAACGAGGTTCGGGTATTGGTTAACCAAGCGAATCGCAGTTTCACCACCGAAATCGATGTAGGCTTCGTCCACCACCACCACGCTGTCGATGTTCGACTGCAAGATCGCTTCTACGTGCTGCAGTCCGAGGTAGCGACCTGTCGGGGCGTTCGGGTTCGGGAAGATAACGCCGCCATTCGCACTTTTGTAATCATCCGGGTTGATTTCAAAGTTCTCGGTCAACGGGATGATATTGCTTTCTACTTTATACAGACCGCAGTAAACGGGATAGAAGCTGTAGGTAATGTCTGGGAACAAGATCGGCTTGTCCTGCTTCAACAACCCCTGAAAGATGTGGGCCAGCACTTCATCAGAACCATTGCCCACAAAAACCTGGTTTTCTTCTATACCAAAATCGATGTAATAAGAGGCGATGGCTTCTTTCAAAGCCTGCCCTTGCGGGTCCGGATATAAACGAAGGTTATCGTTCAGCTCAGACTTAATCGCCGAGATAACTTTCGGTGAAGGCCCGAAAGGGTTTTCGTTCGTGTTCAGCTTCACCAGGTTCGCCATTTTAGGCTGTTCGCCTGGCACGTACGGCTGTAACTCGCTGACCAGTGAGCTCCAGTATTTACTCATGATTCACGCACTCCGAGTTGGTGCTGTAACAAGAATTCAATGGTGACGCTAATGCAGGGCGGCAATGCACAAGATTTCGGAGAGTGTGGCAAGAAAGCCTTTCCAAAAATGTGCGGAACCATGGATGGCGGAGCAGAAGCGTCACATGGACGTGCCGAAGGAGCGGTTTTTGGAAAGGCTTTCTTGCCATGCTCTCAAGCACCCAACCCGAAACCGCCCTGCGCACAATATCTCAGTCTTTGACGCGATATTCCGCCGATCGGGCGTGAGCTGTCAGTCCCTCGCCACGGGCAAGAACCGAAGCTACACGCCCCATGCGATCGGCGCCTTCAGGCGTAAAACCGATCAGGGATGAACGCTTCTGGAAGTCGTAGACGCCCAGAGGTGAACTGAATCGAGCGGTACCGCTAGTGGGCAGCACGTGGTTTGGGCCAGCGCAATAATCGCCAAGGGCTTCTGCTGTGTAACGGCCCATGAAGATCGCGCCAGCGTGACGAATATCCTCCAGCATGGCTTGTGGTTCTTCTACCGACAGCTCCAAGTGCTCAGGGGCAATACAGTTGGAAACTTCAGCCGCTTCTTTCAGGTTGGCCACTTTGATCAGCGCACCACGGCTGGTCATGGATGTACGGATAATCTCTTCGCGCTCCATGGTTGGCAGGAGTTTGTTGATACTCGCCTCCACGGCATCCAGGAAGTCCGCATCCGGGCTTACCAGTATGCTTTGTGCCTGCTCATCATGCTCAGCCTGAGAGAACAGGTCCATGGCGATCCAGTCCGGGTCGGTTTTGCCGTCGCAAATCACCAGGATTTCAGACGGACCGGCAATCATGTCGATACCAACAACACCGAACACTTCACGCTTGGCTGTCGCCACAAAAATGTTGCCCGGACCAACAATCTTGTCCACCGCGGGCACCGTTTGCGTGCCGTAAGCCAGAGCACCTACTGCCTGCGCTCCACCAAGGGCGAACACACGGTCAACACCGGCAATGGCGGCTGCGGCCAGGACCATATCGTTCACCACGCCATCCGGCGTAGGAACCACCATAATCAGCTCACCAACACCGGCAACTTTCGCAGGAATGGCGTTCATCAGAACAGAAGAAGGATACGCAGCCTTACCACCCGGCACATACAAACCGGCACGGTCCAACGGGGTCACCTTTTGCCCCAGAATCGTTCCGTCTTCATCCTGATACTGCCAGGACTGCTGATTCTGCCGCTCGTGGTAATCGCGAACCCGCTCAGCTGCCGTCTCAAGCGCCTCACGCTGATCCTGAGGAATCGACGTCAAAGCCGCCTGCAAACGATCCTGCCCCATCTCCAGTTCAGCCATCGAGCTGACCTTCAGACGGTCAAACGTCTCGGTAAACTCCAGAACCGCCTCATCGCCACGGGTCTTCACCTCATGCAGGATATGACGCACCGACTCATTCACCTGATGATCCACACTGTCATCCCACGCCAACAGTTTGGCGAGCGCACTGTCAAAATCGCCTTGGGTGGTGTTCAGTCTGGTGATCTTATCGGTCATAACTCAAATCCTGCTTTGGATTGAAAACTAGTGCTTTACTCGGAACGGCGACGATCCACAGCTGCCGCCATCATCTCGATGATCGGATTAATCTTCCCGTGCTGCATCTTCATAGACGCCCGATTCACCACCAACCGCGTACTGATATCGTCAATCAACTCCCGCGCCTCAAGCCCATTCGCCTTCAGCGTATTACCGGTATCGACGATATCCACAATTTCGTCCGCGAGATCCAGAATCGGCGCCAACTCCATCGCACCATACAGTTTGATGATGTCCGCCTGCCGACCCTGAGCCGCATAATAGCGACGGGCAATGTTCACAAACTTGGTGGCCACACGAATACGACCGGCCGGAGGCTGCTCGCCCACCTTACCGGCCGTCATCAGGCGACAACGGGAAATATTCAAATCCAGCGGCTCGTACAACCCTTCCCCACCATGCTCCATCAGCACATCCTTGCCGGTCACGCCAAGGTCTGCACCACCGTACTGAACATAAGTAGGCACATCCGTTGCGCGAATAATCAGTACACGCACATTCGGATCTGTGGTGGGGAACACCAGCTTGCGGGACTTTTTCACGTCGTCCACCAGCTCAATGCCAGCTTCAGCCAGCAGTGGCAGAGTCTCTTCGAGAATTCGTCCCTTCGACAAGGCGATGGTGATGGAATCTGTCATGGGTCTTTCCGGGTTCCCGTTGGTGTTTGATTACGCTGGCAAGCGGCGAATACTGCCGCCCAACAACTGCAACTTCTCTTCAATACATTCGTAGCCGCGATCAATGTGGTAAATGCGGTCTACGATGGTGTCGCCTTCAGCAACCAAACCGGCAATCACCAGACTGGCCGATGCACGAAGGTCTGTGGCCATAACCGGCGCGCCGGTCAAATGATCCACGCCTTTAATAATGGCTGCGTTACCTTCCAGCGTGATGTCGGCACCCATGCGGATCAATTCCTGCAGGTGCATGAAACGGTTTTCAAACACCGTTTCCACGATGGTTCCAGTGCCTTCCGCTACCGCATTCATAGCTGCAAACTGGGCCTGCATGTCGGTGGGAAACGCAGGATAAGGCGCGGTACGAATGCTCACTGCTTTCGGGCGCTGGCCTTTCATGTCCAGCTCAATCCAATCCTCACCTGTGGTGATGTGGGCACCCGCTTCTTCCAGCTTCAGCAACACCGCTTCCAGCAAATCAGCACGGGTATCCTTCAGTTTCACCCGACCACCAGTGGCCGCAGCAGCAACCAGGTAGGTGCCGGTTTCAATCCGATCCGGCTGGACGTTATGATGGCAGCCGTGCAGACGTTCAACACCGTTGATCTCAATCGTCGCGGTGCCGTGGCCTTTGATGTCTGCGCCCATGGCGATCAGACATTCAGCCAAATCCACCACTTCGGGCTCACGGGCGGCATTTTCCAGAATGGTTTTACCGTCAGCTAGAGTAGCGGCCATCAACAGGTTTTCCGTGCCGGTTACGGTAACGGTATCCATGAAGATATGAGCACCCTTCAGGCGGCCATTGGTTTTCGCATGGATGTAACCGTTTTCAACCTTGATGTCCGCGCCCATCTGTTCGAGGCCGTGGATGTGCAGGTTGACCGGGCGCGTACCAATGGCACAACCACCGGGCAGAGACACCTGAGCCTCACCAAAGTGTGCGACCAGCGGCCCCAGCACAAGAATCGACGCGCGCATGGTTTTGACCAGCTCGTAAGGCGCGTGATAGTGCTCGATGGTGTTGGCGTGCACTTCAACACTCATCTTTTCATCAATCAGCAGCTCGACGCCCATTCGGCCCAGCAACTCGATCATGGTGGTGACGTCATTCAGATGCGGCAGGTTGCCGACGGTCACCGGCTCAGAAGCCAGTAGAGTTGATGCCAGGATCGGCAACGCCGCGTTTTTGGCACCGGAAATCCGAATTTCGCCATCCAGAGGTTTTCTGCCTCGGATCAGAAGTTTATCCACAATAGTAATCCTGTTCTGTTTAGGCGTTGGCCTGCCGCGCAGCCCACTCGCTCGGAGTGAAAGCCTTCGGGTGAAGAGCGTGAATGGTGCCGTCCATGATGTGCTGGAACAGTACCTTGTTGATCATCTGCTGTCTTTTAATGGTAGGCAGGCCTTCAAATACGTCACCCACTGCAACGACCATGTAGTGGTTGCCATCGACTTGTACCTGAACCTCACAATCAG
>NZ_JAXMOY010000009.1:0-147496 GCF_034669625.1 Marinobacter sp. | reverse complement strand
CCACCTTGTCAACCGTTAATTTCAACTGCTGTTTTCGTCTTCGAAAACGGCCGAAAAACTCACCGGCATTACTGCTAAATCGTGGGGCGCATTCTACACTGAACCGCCACCTTGTCAACTGCTTTTTTGAAGAATCTTTAAAACGTTTTCTTCAGAACTTTCAAGCAGTTACCGCTTCGTTGCTAACCGTGTTTAGCGGCCAGCCCCTCAAGCGAGATGCGCATTCTACAGAGCCCAGCTGAGGAGTCAACAGACTTTCTGAAGAAAACTTCCAACCCCTCGGTTTCCACCTATTCGGCTGATCAAAACACCATCTAATCGCTCGAAAAACACGCTGATTCAGGCCTTTCTGAGCGGCACCAGTGAAGACGCCCCAAACCAGTACGCCCGAACCACCAGCAAAACCAACAACACAACGCCGTAAACAACCATCTCTAACACGTCACTTCTTGCCTGCCAGAGAAAGTGCAGCCATACAAAGATAGCCGACAAATAGACAAGACGGTGAAGCGGCTTCCACATACGACCGGTTCGCTTCATCATTTTCTGAGTCGAGGTCAGTGCCAGCGGGACTAACAACAGGAACGCGGCGGCGCCCATTATGATGTAGGGGCGACGAGTGAACGTGACCCACAAATCCCCCCACCCCAAGATCAGCTGCAAGAAGGCCAAGACATGAAGCACGGCGTAGAAGAAAGCAAACAGTCCGAGCATCCGTCGGCAACGCACCCACCCGGTCCAACCGGTCAGTTTTCGCAACGGCGTCATTAACAAAGTCGCCAACAGAAGCTGGAATGCGGCCTTACCCAAGCTCTCCGTAATGACCTGAGCCGGATCCGGCCCCAGAGCCCCCATCACAATACGCTGCACCAACAGCAACAATGGAAGTAACGCCAAACTGAAAAGAATGACCTTAACCACACGAATGGTCGTCGTCTTATTCCACGCACCCAGCATCAGTAAAACTTCGCCAAATCCATGCCCTTATAAAGCTGCGCCACTTGTTCACCATAGCCATTAAACTTTTCGGTCTCTCGCCAATTCGGGCTAAAAATACCTGACGGCAGCCTGCGCTCTCGTTTCTGGCTCCACCGCGGATGGTTTACCTCGGGATTCACATTGGCATAAAAGCCGTACTCATTCGGCGCAATCATTTCCCAGCTGGTCTTTGGCTGCTCTTCCATGAACCGTATCCGAACAATCGACTTAATGCTTTTGAACCCATACTTCCACGGAACCACCAACCGAATTGGTGCACCGTTCTGGTTCGGCAGCTCCCGCCCATATAAGCCTACCGCTAGAAACGCCAACTCGTTCATCGCCTCATCCAGCCGCAAGCCTTCTCGGTAAGGCCAATCAATCGTGCTGAACAAAGACCTCTGACCGGGCATCTGCTCCGGACGCTCAAGCGTTTCAAAGTAAACGTATTTAGCCTTCGAGGTTGGTTCCAATTGCTTCAACACATCAGCCAGAGGGACACCCACCCAAGGAATCACCATCGACCAAGCCTCAACACAGCGCAACCGGTATATCCGTTCTTGATAATTATGAGGTTTAAGCAAATCCTCCAGCGGATAACGCCCCGGTCGGGCACATTCACCTTCGACACTGATCGACCAGGGATCAACCACCAGCTGGTCGGCATGACGCTCAGGGTCTTCCTTACCTGGCCCGAACTCATAGAAATTGTTGTACCTGATGACATCCTGGTAGGGAGTAAGCTCTTCGTTCGGAACGTATTTGTCGGCCTTTTGAAAGTCCAAGGCGGGCTGCTTCTCTTTCTCGTCAGCAAAAACAATTCCCGGAACAGCCATTGCGGCGGCCGACACGGCAACGCCCGACATAAATTTACGACGATTCAGGTAGACAGATTCAGGGGTGACTTCGGATTCAGAGATGGCCCAAGATGGGCGTTTCTTGATATGCATTGGCGGGCTCCAGCTGCCGTGATTCTATCAGTAGACCACAACTTTCTGGATAAATTCCCGCCCGGCGATACCAGGCGGGAATTATTAATCAATTATGCGCGCTTTCCCTTACGACGGAACAAGGCTCGTACAGGGCCAGAGGCCGCGTAGATCAGAAATGCTGAGAACAATACGGTCGCTGGATCGAGTGCAATCACCACGAAGATGAGCACCACAAGCAGAATGGCAGCAAAGGGCACCCTACCCCGCAAATCCAAATCTTTGAAACTGCGGTACAGAATGTTACTGACCATCAACACACCGGTTCCGCCAACGACGACCATGGTCAGCGCGGTCAGCCAAGCTGCCGGCTCAAACGTGTGGAAACTCCAAACCAGACCCGCAACACAAGCCGCTGCGGCAGGGCTTGCCAGACCAACGAAGTACTTCTTATCAACCGAGCCGATCTGGGTATTGAAGCGCGCAAGGCGCAACGCCGCGCCAGCAACGTAAATAAAGGTCACAGCCCAACCGAGCTTACCCATTCCGTTCAACAGCCAGAAAAACGCGACCAAACCCGGAGCAACGCCAAAGGCAACCATATCCGCCAGGCTGTCGTACTCTTCACCGAATTTGCTTTGGGTATTGGTCATCCTCGCGACCCGACCATCCAGCCCATCCAGAATCATGGAAACAAAGATGGCAATAGCGGCGTTATCGAATACGCCGTTCGAGGCAGATACAATCGCGTAAAAACCTGAAAACAGCGATGCAGTTGTCAGCGCATTAGGCAGCAAAAAAATGCCTTTTCGCCGCACTTTAGCGCCCTCAACTACTTCTTCTTCTATGACTTCTCCCGCCTCAATTTCCGCTTCGGCAGTAAGATGGGGGTCAGTCTTGTTTATCGTCGAATTTTGTTCTGTCATTCCTTCAACTCCGGAAAGCATTTGAGCGGAGTATATACGAAAAACGCGGCCACTAGGGCCGCGCTTTTTAAACCGTACCGGAAATTCCGGATCAGTTCTTATCTTTATCCACGATTTTGTTCGCAGAAATCCACGGCATCATGGAACGCAGCTTTTCACCAACCACTTCAATTTCGTGGGCCGCGTTTTCACGACGACGCGCAGTCATTGACGGGTAGTTCAAAGCACCTTCAGAGATGAACATCTTGGCGTATTCGCCACTCTGGATGCGCTTCAGAGCGTTACGCATTGCTGCGCGGGACTCATCGTTGATCACCTCTGGGCCGGTAACGTACTCGCCGTACTCAGCATTGTTAGAGATGGAGTAGTTCATGTTGGCGATACCGCCTTCGTACATCAGGTCTACAATCAGCTTCAGCTCGTGCAGACACTCGAAGTACGCCATTTCTGGGGCATAACCCGCTTCAGTCAGGGTTTCAAAACCGGCTTTAACCAGCTCAACCGCACCACCACACAAAACAGCCTGCTCACCGAACAGGTCGGTTTCAGTTTCGTCTTTGAACGTGGTTTCGATAATACCGGTACGACCACCACCTACACCGCTGGCATAGGACAGAGCTACGTTCTTGGCGTTGCCAGACGCATCCTGGAAGATCGCGATCAGATCAGGAATACCGCCGCCTTTGGTGAACTCGGTACGTACAGTGTGGCCAGGTGCCTTCGGAGCAACCATGATCACGTCCAGATCTTTACGGGGAACGACCTGATTGTAGTGGATCGCAAAACCATGCGCGAAGGCCAGAGTGGCGCCTTGCTTCAGGTTCGGCTCAATTTCGTCACGGTACAATTCAGCCTGGAATTCGTCCGGAGTCAGAACCATAACGACTTCAGCAGACGCAACCGCAGAGGCCACGTCACTGGTCTTCAGACCGTAGGCTTCAGCTTTGGCAATTGAAGAAGAACCCGGACGCAGACCAACAACAACGTCTACGCCAGAATCTTTCAGGTTGCACGCGTGGGCGTGGCCCTGTGAACCAAAACCAAGAATGGCAACTTTTTTGCCCTGGATGATGGAAAGATCACAATCCTTATCGTAATAAACCTGCATTTCAAACCTCAACTTTTATAAATATGAGCCACTAATGGCCACGGTATTCGAATTTTTCAGCCAGCCTTCAGAGACTGAGCACCTTTTCGCCTCGCGCGATACCAGACACACCGGTGCGCACCACTTCCAATATTCCAGACGTGCCAACCGCTTGAATAAAGCCGTCAAGCTTACTGCTATCACCGGCCAACTGGACGGTGTAAACCGAGCTGGTGACATCAACAATCTGGCCACGGAAGATGTCCACGGTGCGCTTGATCTCGGCACGCTGAGAGCCGGTCGCCTTCAGTTTCACCAACATCATTTCGCGCTCGATATGGGCACCCTCAGTGAGGTCCACTAGCTTCACCACTTCAATCAGCTTGTTCAACTGCTTGGTGATTTGCTCGATAACCTTATCAGAACCACTCGTGGTCACCGTCAGTCGTGACAAAGTGGGATCTTCTGTAGGCGCTACCGTCAGCGTTTCAATGTTGTAGTTACGCTGAGAAAACAGCCCAACCACACGCGACAGTGCGCCCGGCTCGTTTTCCAGCAACACAGAAATGATTCGACGCATGATCACACCCTCTCCGTCTTGCTGAGCCACATGTCTTTCATCGATCCACGGGCAACTTGCATTGGGTACACATGCTCAAAACGATCGACATAAATATCTACAAACACCAGCTTGTCTTTCATCGCCAGAACTTCTTTCAGCTTGGGCTCAAGATCTTCTTTGCGATCGATACGCACACCAACATGGCCGTATGCTTCTGCCAGTTTGATGAAGTCCGGCAGCGATTCCATATAGGACTGCGAATGGCGAGACTCATAGTTCATGTCCTGCCACTGCTTTACCATGCCCAAAGCCTGATTGTTCAGGTTAATGATTTTGACCGGCAGATCGTACTGCTTACAGGTAGACAGCTCCTGAATGTTCATCTGGATACTGCCTTCGCCGGTAAAGCACAACACTTCCTCATCCGGATGGGTCAGCTTGACACCCATAGCCGCCGGCAAACCAAAGCCCATCGTGCCCAGACCGCCAGAGTTAATCCAACGGTTCGGCTTGTCGAACTTGTAGTACTGCGCGGTAAACATCTGATGCTGGCCGACATCTGTGGTTACGAAGGCATCACCATTGGTGAGCTTCCAGAGCATCTCAACCACTTCTTGCGGCTTGATCACATCCGGGCTGGTTTCGTAACGCATGCCATGGAAAGCGCGCCATTCGTCGATTTGCTTCCACCATGCAGCCAAAGCATCGGCTTCCGGCTTTTCTTTGGACTCTTTCACCAAAGAGAGCATTTCTTTGAGCACTGCATCGACCGGGCCCACAATCGGCACATCCACATCGATCGTTTTGGAAATCGATGCCGGATCAATATCGATATGGATAATTCGAGCACCTGGACAGAACTTCTCTGTGGCATTGGTTACCCGATCATCGAAACGGGCGCCTACGCAGAGGATCAGGTCTGAGTGGTGCATGGCCATATTGGCTTCGTAGGTGCCGTGCATGCCGAGCCAGCCCAAATGCTGCTTGTCGGTTGCCGGGTAGCAGCCAATACCCATCAACGTGTTGGTAATCGGAAAGCCGAGTTTTTGTGTCAGTTCGGTCAGCTGATCAGAGGCCTTGCCAAGAATGACACCACCGCCGGCGTAGATCACCGGGCGCTTGGCAGCCATCAGCATATCGACGGCTTTCTTGATTTGCCCAGCATGACCACGAACCGCCGGATTGTATGAGCGCAACTTGACCTTTTTCGGATAGGAATACTCGAAACGCTCGTTGGGCGCGGTCATATCCTTCGGAATATCGACGACAACCGGGCCTGGGCGGCCAGTTGAAGCAATGTAATAGGCCTTGCGGATAATTTCCGGGATTTCCTCTGGGTGCCGAACACTGAGGTTGTGCTTCACCACAGGGCGGGAGACACCGATCATGTCGGTTTCCTGGAAAGCATCCTCACCAATCAATGTGGATGCAACCTGGCCACATAGGACCACCATAGGAATGGAATCCATAAAAGCGGTGGCAATGCCAGTAATCGTGTTGGTAGCGCCAGGGCCAGAGGTCACCAGGACAGTACCTGGTTTTCCGGTTGCACGGGCATAACCATCGGCCATATGGACCGCTGCTTGCTCATGCCGCACCAGAATGTGTTTGACTTTATCCTGCCTGAACAGCGCATCATAAATATGAAGGGCTGCGCCACCCGGATAGCCGTATACGTTCTCGATACCTTCGTCTTGAAGGGACCGTATCAACATATCGGCACCAGACAATAACTCCACGTTTCTACCCTCTTCTACAAGTGAATGAGCCGGGATTCGTCCCGGTTGCCTGGATCCACGGTTTACCAGCTTCTTGTGAAAGCGGTACCGGCGTACTCCTCCACACCAATTCTTTAGAGGTTGTCTCTTGGCCAGCCGCACTCCTGAGGGTTGCGGAGAACGGCCAACAACGGGTTGCAACGTTAGCAACAACCATCGCCCGCCAATAAATGGCGCACTCGGTGTGGTGATTAACGGGGGATACTTGCTCGGGATTGCCTGCCGTATTGACCCCTGTCTTCAGGCAGTCGGTAATTCTGACAGCGGGAAACTCGCTGTCAATAGCCGTTGTGGCTTAATTGGCACCATTTTATGCTCTTCTCTGCCATACTGCGCAAATAACAATGCTAGAGTTTTGAACCAGACGAAAGAAAAACCTTTGTTCTGGTGGCACTATTTCTCCAGGCGACAAACGAACAACGGGCAACGACATGAACCGAAAAATACTGGTGTTTTCTATTCTGATGGCCGCGACTCCCGGCCTGTCCGCTGACAGTTCAGTATACAAATGGACCGACGAAAACGGCGTAACCCAGTTTGGTGATCGGCAACCAACCGGCAAGAAAGCTGAGAAAATCAATGTTCGCTCAGGTACCAGCCGCAGCGCAAACTCAGACCGAGCAACGCCGCAGGAACGACTGAGCGAGATCGACGGGCAACAGCAGGCAACCGCCGAACGAAAGCAAGAAACCGCGGTCGAAGAAGCAAACCGAAAACAGCGCGAAGCGAATTGTGAGACCGCTAAGACCAACCTGAAAGTAATCAGCAGCAACGCACGAATTCGGGTCGAAGAAAACGGCGAGCTACGCTACCTAAGCCCCGAAGAAATTGACGCACAACGGGAACAGTTTGAAGCGTTTGCAGAAGAAAACTGCGGCCCCGCTGTAGCGAGCAACGCCGAGTAGTAACCGCTCCGTATATGCAAAAAAGCCAGAGGGCTCTCACCCGCTGGCTTTTTATTTCGGCCAACCCACCCAGGCAAGTTATCCCTTGGTGAACGTTAACGCATTACCGTCAACTGTGGCCTTGACCGTATCGCCAGACACGAACTCACCTTGCAAGAGTTTCTGCGCCAGCGGGTTTTCAATCAAACGCTGAATCGCTCTCTTCAGCGGCCGTGCTCCGTACACGGGGTCGTAGCCAACCTCGGCCAACAACCGCAGAGCATCCTCACCCAATTCAAACTTCATGTCTTGCTCTTTCAGACGCTTCGCGAGATTTTCAATCTGAATGCTCGCAATGCCCTGAATCTGGTTTTCCGCCAGCGGATGGAACACCACCACTTCATCCACTCGGTTGATAAACTCAGGCCGAAAATGCGTGCCAACCACCTCCATGACGGCAGACTTCATATCTTCGTAATTTTCTTCGCCGGCCTTTTCCTGAATGATGTGAGAGCCCAAGTTTGAGGTCATCACCACAACCGTGTTGCGGAAGTCGACGGTACGGCCCTGACTGTCCGTCAGGCGACCATCATCAAGCACTTGCAGCAGGATGTTGAAGACATCCGGATGCGCCTTTTCAACCTCATCCAGCAACAGCACGGAGTAGGGCCGGCGCCGCACTGCCTCGGTCAGATAGCCGCCTTCTTCGTAGCCTACGTAACCGGGAGGCGCACCAATCAAACGAGCCACGGAATGCTTCTCCATGAACTCGGACATATCAATGCGCACCATGGCATCCTCGGTGTCGAACAGAAACGCCGCCAACGCTTTACACAACTCGGTTTTACCGACACCGGTCGGCCCAAGGAACAGGAATGAGCCGTTGGGCCGATTAGGATCGGACAAACCTGCGCGGGAACGGCGCACGGCATTGGAAACAGCCTCTACCGCTTCATTCTGACCAATCACCCGACCATGCAGCGCCTCTTCCATGCGCATCAGTTTGTCGCGTTCCCCTTCCATCATTTTGGAGACGGGAATTCCGGTCCACTTGGAGACGATCTCGGCAATTTCTTCATCGGTGACCCGATTACGCAGTAACGTCATTTCCATCATTTCAGCCTGACTGGCCATGTCCAACTGGCGCTCAAGCTCAGGAATCTTGCCGTACTGCAGCTCCGACATTTTGCCTAAATCGCCACTTCGGCGTGCGTTTTCCAGATCAATCCGAGCTTGCTCGAGTTCACTCTTAATTTTCTGAGAGCCGTGCAGCGCCGCTTTTTCAGTGTTCCAGACCTCTTCCAGATCCGCGTATTCACGCTCAACACCGCCGATCACAGAAGACAACTCCTCCAAACGTTTTTTAGACGCGGCGTCGGTTTCTTTCTTTAGTGCTTCTCGCTCAATTTTGAGCTGAATCAGGCGCCTCTCAAGACGGTCCAGCGGTTCAGGCTTGGAGTCCATCTCCATTCGGATCTGGCTTGCCGCTTCGTCGACCAGATCTATCGCCTTATCCGGCAACTGGCGGTCGGTAATGTAGCGATGAGACAGCTTAGCAGCCGCAATAATGGCGCCGTCTGTCACTTCCACGCCGTGGTGCACCTCGTAACGCTCTTTCAAGCCACGCAGAATCGCAATGGTGTCTTCTTCATTGGGCTCACTGACCAGCACTTTCTGGAATCGACGCTCCAAGGCGGCGTCTTTCTCTATGTTTTCGCGGTATTCGTTCAGGGTCGTGGCGCCGACACAATGAAGCTCACCACGAGCTAGCGCAGGCTTAAGCATATTCCCCGCATCCATCGAACCTTCAGCCTTACCGGCACCGACCATGGTATGGATTTCATCGATGAACAGGATCACCTGGCCTTCCTGCTTCGAAAGCTCGTTCAGAACCGCCTTCAGGCGCTCCTCAAATTCGCCGCGGAACTTGGCTCCGGCAATCAGAGCGCCCATATCCAGCGACAGCACTTTTTTCTCTTTCAGGCTATCCGGCACTTCGCCGTTCACAATGCGCTGGGCCAACCCTTCCACAATGGCGGTCTTGCCCACACCAGGTTCACCAATCAACACCGGGTTATTTTTGCGGCGGCGCTGCAGCACCTGAATGGTGCGGCGAATTTCGTCATCCCGACCAATCACCGGATCCAACTTGCCCGCAGCCGCTTGCTCGGTCAGATCGATCGTGTATTTCGACAGCGCCTGACGGTTTTCTTCAGCTCCGGCATCATTCACGGTTTCACCACCCCTTACCTCATCTATGGCTTTTTCCAAAGCCGCTTTATCCAGTCCATGTTCACGCAGGATGCGCCCCAGAGAACCACGGTCTTCAACCGCCGCCAACAAGATCAATTCGCTGGAGATAAACTGGTCACCCCGTTTTTGGGCCAGCTTGTCGGAAATATTGAACAAGCGCCCCATGTCGTTCGACATAGAGACGTCGCCACCATTGCCCTGTACCTCTGGCAGATGTTCAATCTCACCGGCAACGGCCTGACGCACTCGCCCCGGATCAACACCCACCTGCTGCAGGAGCGGCTTAATCGAACCTCCCTGCTGGTCAAGCAACGCCAGCATCAGGTGCACTGGCTCAATAAAGTTGTGATCTTTCCCAACGGCAATAGATTGAGCGTCTGCCAGAGCGCTCTGCAGTTTGCTGGTCAGCTTATCGATTCTCATATTTTCGTCCCCAAATAAATCTGCGCGCCGATATTTCCACACACACGTAGAAGCGCGTCATGAAAGGCGTTCGCGATATCTTGATAACTAATGTAGGGGCTGAAAGGGGAACTTCAAGTAAACGAGGGAGATTTCGTCAGAAAATTGACGCCCGTCAGTCAATCCAAACCAGAGTTGCCATGCGCCCGGTTTGGCCGTCTCGGCGATAGGAGTAAAACCGCTCGCCATCATCCACGGTGCATAGACCACCGCCGTGGATTTCGGCGATGCCCGCACGGGACAGACGCAGGCGAGCCAACTCATAGATATCAGCGATAAAATGCCCGGAGCGCGCACCGTGTTCGGAGAAAGCATTGCCCGCTTCAGCCTGCTGCTCAATGAAAGCCGCTCGAACCTCGGGGCCTACCTCGAAATTCGCCGGGCCAATAGACGCCCCAAACCAAGCGACAAGCTCCGTGGGCGCCACCGCCATGGCTTCAATCAGGCTTTCCAGCACGCCGCCGCAAAGGCTACGCCAACCCGCATGAGCAGCACCAACCACCTCACCGTTACGGTCAGCAAGAATCACCGGCAGACAATCCGCCGTCAGAATGGCGCACGCCACCCTTTTTTCACGGGTGAAGCTGGCGTCGGCATCAGGGCAATCTTTCAGGCTCTCAAGCGTAAGTTCTACCACATGGCTGCCGTGCACCTGATTCAGCCAGCCAATATGGCCGGCTTCGATGCCGATGAACTCCGCCAAACGTTGGCGATTTTGCGCCACATCGGCCGGATAATCACCGACATGACCACCCAGATTCAGAGACTGCCAAGGCGATAGGCTGACCCCACCCTTGCGCGTGGTACTGAGCGCCCGCACCCGAGTATGCGCAGGCCAGTCAGGCCGGAGCACACCGCTCTCAGAAATCATTTTCTTCCAGCTCACGCACATGCTTACGCAAGGCTGCTATGAGTTGAACCATATCTTCTGGCAAATCCACTTCCCAGCTCATTGTTTCGCCGGTCTCCGGGTGTTCCAGCGTCAGCTTGCGCGCATGCAAGGCTTGGCGATTGAAGGCCGCCAGCTCGGCCCGAAGCTCTTCCGTTGTTCCCTTAGGAAGACGCAGACGGCCACCGTATACAGGGTCTCCCACCAGCGGATGTCGAACGTGCGTCATGTGTACACGAATCTGGTGGGTACGCCCACTTTCCAATTTACAGCGCACATGAGTATGAGCTGCGAAACGCTCAAGCAGACGGTAGTGAGTCACCGCAGGCTTGCCGGATGCCACCACCGCCATACGTTTGCGGTCCTGCGGATGACGCCCAATGGGTGCATCCACCGTTGCGCCACCGGTCAAAGAGCCCACCACAACTGCTTCGTACTCCCGGCCCATGGTGCGTTCCTGAAGCTGATTCACCAACGAGGTGTGGGCAATCAAGCTCCGCGCTACAACCATAATGCCGGACGTATCTTTATCCAGGCGGTGCACGATACCGGCGCGAGGCAGATTCTCTACTTCCGGCGCGTAATTCAGCAATGCATTGACCAACGTGCCGTCAGCATGACCCGCCGCAGGATGAACCACCAGGCCCGCCGGCTTATTGATTACCAGCAGATGCTCGTCTTCATAAACGATCTCGAGCGTGATGGGTTCTGCTTCCCAGGTCACTTTCACTTCCGGCTCGGCATCCAGCTCAAGCACATCGTTGAGCATGACCTTGTCTCTGGGCTTACAGGTTTTACCGTTGATCGTCAGCGCGCCGCTTTTAATCCAGGACTGCAACCTGGAACGGGAATGCTCGGGCATCAACTCGGCCGCCGCCTGATCGAGTCGTTTATCGCTCAAACCCGGTGGAATTTTGAACTGGCCGGTGATTCTGTTTTCGGAAGACATCAAGCCTCGCTTCGCCACTATGCTTTCAAATTTTAGGACACCGGCTCAGCACCGATGTTACGTTTCAGTCAGATTAACCGGAGATACTTCTGTTAGCACTGCACATGAGCAGCCTTCCCCGTTACAATGGCCAATCCAATCATAAGTCTGACCATTATACGGGATTCCGGCATGAGATCAGTTGTCCGATTACTGCTACTTTCCACCATCATAGCGCTGGCTGCCGGCTGCGCCTCCAAGAAAGCCGTGGAAGTGCTACCGGAACAAACCTACTACGAGAACGCCCGCAAGGCCATGAACGCCGGCAACTTCAATGAAGCCGAACAAAACCTTGACTCCCTGGAAACCTACTATCCGTTCGGCCGCTATGCAGAACAGGCCCAACTGGACCTGATTTATGCCCGTTACCAAAACCTTGATCTGGAAGGCGCCCGGGCAGCCGCAGACCGCTTTGTGCGCCTGAACCCGCAAAGCGAGCTGCTGGACTACGCCATCTATATGCGAGGACTGGCCTCCTACAATCTGGACTTAGGCCTCGCCGCCCGCTACTTCCCGATCGAAGTAGCTGCTCGCAACCCCGGCGAACAACTTCAGGCTTTCCGCGACTTCTCACAATTGCTGAGCCGGTTCCCTGACAGCCAGTACGCTCCGGACGCTCGCCAGCGCATGGTCTCTATTCGTAATCGCATGGCGGAACTGGAAATACACGCCGCGCGCTACTACATCAAACGGGAAGCCTATGTGGCGGCCAACAACCGTGCACGCTACGTAGTCGAAAACTACCCGTCTTCACCCGCGGTTGAAGATGCACTGATCATCTTGGCCGACACGTTTCTGTTTATGGACCTGAAGAATGGCGCCGATGACGCCATTGCTACGCTGCGCAAAAACTTCCCTAACAGTGAAGCCTTCGATTCCAAGGGCCAGTTCCAGGCTAACCAGTTTGAGCGTCAAAACCGCTCACTTCTGAACGTTGTAACCTTTGGCCTACTGGGCGACAAGTAAGGCGTACAGCCTTACTTGCCTATTTTCCAGCCGTTGGTAATTGGGTACCGGCGGTCTTTGCCAAAGCCCCGCTCAGTAATTCGCACACCGATAGGCGCCTGCCGGCGTTTGTATTCGTTGAGGTCGACCAATCGAGTCACCCGCTCAACGTCGGCACGTTCATACCCTTCCGACACAATGGCTTCAGCACTGTAATCACGCTCAACGTACAAGTTCAGAATCGCGTCGAGAGTATCGTAGCCGGGCAGACTGTCTTCATCCTTCTGATCCGGGGCCAGCTCCGCAGACGGTGGCCGGGTAATAACCCGCTCCGGGATCACCGGCGCTAAACTGTTTCGATAACGCGACAGACGAAACACCAACGTCTTGGGCACATCTTTAAGCACGTCGAAGCCGCCGGCCATATCGCCATATAGCGTGGAATAACCTACCGCCAGCTCACTCTTGTTGCCGGTGGTTAACACCAACGAACCAAATTTGTTCGACAACGACATTAGCAGGACTCCGCGCAAGCGGGCCTGCAGATTTTCCTCGGTGGTATCAGGCTGAGTGCCTTCAAAGGGCGCTTCCAGAGTTTGCATGAAGACATCGTACATCGGCTCAATGGAAAACACGTCGTACTGCACGCCCATCGTAACCGCCTGAGCTTCTGCATCTTCCAAACTGGCATTGGAGGTATAGCGGAACGGCATCATAACCGCTCTGACACGTTCTTTCCCAAGCGCATCCACAGCGACCGCCAAGGTCAAGGCCGAATCGATACCCCCAGACAGGCCCAGCACAACGGATTTAAAGCCATTTTTATTAACGTAATCCCGAACGCCGGTCACCAGCGCGTTATAAACATTGGCTTCAAGAGAAGGCTCAGGGCACTGCAGTTGAGAGATAGGCTGGCAATGGTGCTCACACAGGAACTCGACCGGAAACAACCCCTCTTTAAATTGAGGTACTTCCACCGCGAGCGTGCCCGAGTGGTCAACCACCATCGAACCACCATCAAACACCAGTTCGTCTTGCCCGCCCATCAGATTGACATAAACAATGCTGACGTTGTTGTTTGCCGCTTTGCGTTCGAGCAGCGCTTTTCTGCGGGCCTGTTTGTCGATGTCGTAGGGTGAGGCGTTCAAGTTCAAAATCAACTGGGCACCTGCCGCCGCCGCATCCTCGACCGGCCCATCGGCCCAGATATCCTCACAAACGGTAATGCCGACCTGTACACCTCTGATGTCCAACACCTTGGCACTTTGCCCTTCCGCAAAATAACGCTTCTCGTCGAACACCTGATAATTCGGCGGACAGCGCTTGAAATATTGCCCAACCAAGTCACCACCTTCGATGACAAGGGCTGCGTTATAGAGCAAGCCGCCTGAACGCACAGGAGCACCGATAACAATCGCCGGCTCCAGCTTTGCTTGCTTCAATTGCTCCAGCGCTTCCGACACGCGAATCCCCAAGCTGGGCCGCAGCAAAAGATCTTCCGGCGGGTAGCCGGTAATACACAGCTCCGGGAAGACCACAATATCGGCCTTATGCTCTTGCCAAGCCTCACGAGCAGCCTGAATAACCCGCTCTGTGTTACCTGGAATATCCCCTACCAGAAAATCCAACTGGGCCATTACCACCCGCAACTTTTTCACGGTGGTAGACGCCTCCGATGTTTTATCGGGTGCCGACATGCAAAAGGCTCCTGTAACTTATTGCCGTTAAAAGGCTATTATAACCACGCACCGACGAGGAATTCTCCTGACTGACAACAGATAACTTCCGATATGGCTTCAGATTCCCTCACAAGCACCGTGCGCTCGCCCTTCGGGCCGCTCGCCAAGTACCAACAAGCCAGATTATTTCGGGTCTACAACCACTACCGACTGGTCATCAGTGTCTTACTGGCAGGCGTGCTGTTTGTTGAGCCCTTCATGGCGGAAGCCCAATTTCGCTGGCTGGATTACTACCGGCTCGGCGCGATTTCCTACTTTGCGGTAAACGGCTTTATTGCCCTGACACTTGTGGCAGGTTTCCATCCTCGCCAGCGGCACATCACGCTCTCGGTGCTGGCTGACATTCTTATGATCCACGGCTTGCTGTTGGCCAGTTCAGGCATCACCAGCGGCTTGGCTAATTTGGTCATTATCTCCGTGGCAGCAGGTAACATCCTTGCCCCCAACCGCCTAGGTACCTTTTATGCAGCACTAGCGACCATCTGCTCACTAGGCATATCCAGCTGGGCCACCCTGGCCCTCAATGCGTCTGCTGACGACATCGTCCGCGCGGGATCCTTGGGAATACTGTATTTTGCTGCCGCTTTTGTTTTGCAGGGCATTTCCAAGCGTGTGATCCGCAGCGAAGCGCTGGCCACCAGCCGCGCCAAAAGCATTGTTGAGCTTGAGCAAATCAACCAACAAATCATCCAACGAATGCGAACCGGCATTCTGGTGCTGGATCGATTCGGTCACATACGCTTGGCGAACGCAGCGGCCGAAGAAATGCTGTTTGAGGAGACCTCCCTTCACCCCTACGGCATGCGGCAAGCGCGGGTGCTACCGGGACCTCTGCGCGACGGACTGGACGCGTGGCTAAAGAACCACCACGCCACCATCGAGCCGTTTCAGGCCATCCCCACATCTCCACTGCTGCAAGCCAATTTCACGCAACTCGATCAGGATCGCGGAGATCAAATTCTCGTCTTCATCGAAGATCTCAGCAAAGTCACCCAACAGGCGCAACAAATGAAACTGGCCTCACTGGGACGACTCACTGCCGGTATTGCTCATGAAATTCGCAATCCTCTTGGTGCCATCAGCCACGCGGCACAGCTGATGGAAGAATCCCCTCACCTGGACCAAGGCGACCAGCAAATGCTGGACATCATCCGCCGACACTCCAAGCGGGTAAACGGCATTATCGAGAACGTTCTGGATCTGTCCCGGCGCCAAATTGCGAACACAGAACTTGTCGATATTCAGTCTTGGCTAACGGATTTCTGTACCGACTTTCAGCAAACCCAGAGTGGCACCTCCTCCGCCACCATCGAGCTACTGACCGAGGGGGAGCTCCCTGAAGCTAGATTTGATAAAAGTCAGATTGAGCAAGTCATGGTAAACCTGTGCGACAATGGTCTGCGACACAGTGAACAGCATACCGGACAAAAAAAGATACAATTACTGGTTGGCACAACCGCGGACGGCGAGCGGGCCCGCGTAGATATTCGGGATTTCGGCGCTGGCATTGCCCCGGAGCATCGCAATTCCATATTCGAACCTTTCTTTACCACGGATAAAAACGGAACCGGGCTTGGGCTTTATCTTGCGAGAGAACTGTGTGAAGCAAATCAGGCGCACCTGTCACTGGTTGAGGACAACCAGCCGGGCTGCCGTTTCCGCATTACTTTCGCGCATCCAGGGCGGATGATTTAAGCAACCACAGCCATCGGGCGTTAGCAATTCAACAGGGAACCGGCAACAGACCATGAGCAATCAAACAGCGCTGATCGTAGACGACGAACCGGACATCCGGAGTCTTCTGGAAATTACTCTGGGGCGCATGGGCATCACCACCTATACCGCAGCCGACCTGACCAGCGCGCGCGCCATACTGGAGGAGCATCGCCCCCAACTCTGTCTGACGGATATGAATCTACCAGACGGCAACGGCATCGAGCTGGTGCAGTGGATCCAACAACATAGTCCCGCCACACCGGTTGCGGTTATCACTGCCTATGGAAGCATGGACACCGCCATTGAATCGCTTAAAGCCGGCGCCTTCGATTTCGTTTCCAAACCGGTGGAACTGCCCAGATTACGAGAACTGGTGAACAGCGCTCTAAAACTGTCCGAACCTAAAGCTCCGCAAACACCCGAAACCGACGAGCCGGGCCTGCTACTCGGCAACTCACCGGAAATTCGCAAACTCCGAAACCAAACCCGTAAACTGGCCCGCAGCCAGGCTCCGGTTTTTATCAGCGGTGAATCCGGCAGTGGTAAAGAGCTGGTCGCCAGAATGATCCACCTGCAAGGCCCGCGCGCTGACGCACCATTCGTCGCCGTTAACTGCGGCGCAATTCCGTCAGAACTGATGGAAAGCGAATTCTTCGGGCATAAAAAAGGCAGTTTCACCGGTGCCGTTGAGAATAAAGATGGCCTGTTCCGCAGTGCCGATGGCGGCACCCTGTTCCTGGACGAAGTGGCTGATTTGCCTCTCGCCATGCAGGTAAAACTCCTGCGCGCTATCCAGGAAAAAGCCGTACGCCCCGTTGGCGATACCAAAGAGGTTCCTGTGGACATTCGTGTGCTCAGCGCCACCCACAAGAACCTACCCGAGTTGGTACTGGCGGGCGACTTCCGTCAGGATTTATTTTATCGCATCAACGTGATTGAGCTGGCAGTCCCTGCCCTCAGGGAACGCGCAGTCGACATTCCCATATTAGCCAAACATATTCTTGAGCGTATTGCGGGCGAGTACGAGTGCGATCCCGCCACCGTCACCACGGCCGCGATTGACCGACTGAAAAGTTACGACTTTCCGGGCAACGTCCGTGAGCTGGAGAATATTTTGGAGCGCGCTTTTACGTTATGCGATGAGGACCGTATTGATGCAGAAGACTTGCACCTAGGCGGAGGCATGGCCCATGGTAACGCCGCCAGAGAGCCCGAGAGCAGCGGAGAAGGCTTATCGGGTGTAGTGCCCGAAGGAGAGATTGATCTGGAAGGCTATCTTGAGACTATCGAACGCCAGGCCATTGAGAAGGCGCTTGAGGCTACTCGGTGGAATAAGACTGCAGCGGCTAAGCGTTTGGGGATTAGTTTTCGAGCGATGCGGTATCGGTTGAAGAAGTTGGGGATGGAGTGATCCAACTCTCATTAATCACCGAGTTTTCTGACGAACAGGAACTATTCACGTAATCTTACTGGCGCGCTCGGCAGGATGCCCAGAGCCTTTTAAAATTCCGACATGGACGTGCCCCTATGAAAATCAGCGCTACAGCCAGAGGCTTTACTCTGGTCGAGTTGCTGGCAACCCTAACACTCATATCTGTGGTTGTCGGCATCGCGATCCCATCATGGAACCAACTAATTGCGGCTTCACGACACACAAGTACTGTCAACGACATCCACAGAATGTTCGCGACCGCTCGCTCCTTTGCCATACACCAAAAAACACTCACGACCATTTGCCCTCTATCCCCTACTCTGAACTGCACGAATGACTGGTCTGCCTCAGTGTCCGTATTTCCTGACGGAGATAACGATCAACAACCGGATAACGGTAAAATTTATCGAACCTTCGAGTTACTTCATCGCGGTACAACGTTGCAGTCACGAACGGCCGGCAAGGGGTACTTTCAGATCGGCCCAAACGGCATGAGCCATGGAAGCATGGGCAGCCTTATCGCCTGCACTGAACAGCCTAATGGCTCCACAACTATGAGCTATATCGCTCTTAATATTGGTGGGCGCCTGAGGACACTTCACGATGACGACGATGACGGGGATCTTCGGCTCCCTTGGGGAGCCCGAGTATCCTGTCTACCAATGTGAAGGCACTCACACTTCCACATTCGAAAGACCAGTCGCCCCATAAACACGACCGCTTATCGCGGGTCGGATGATTCTCGTTACTCAATTTGCTTTACTTCAAATGAGAGTTACCGACAGGACATCCTATGCTCAAGAAAACGTCTGGATTCACAATTATCGAACTTATGATAACCATGGCAGTTCTTGTCATCATTGCGACGGTGGCGATTCCAGGGTTCGGGCGGCTTATCGATGCCAACCAACTTACCTCGGGAACAAACTTGATCACTTCTTCTTTCAAGTTTGCTCGATCTGAGGCCATCAAACGAGGCACAAACGTAACATTAAGCACTGGCGGGGACATTTCTAGTGGCTGGTGCATACATGCTGGCGATGCGACCGGTTCCTGTGCCGCAGACCAGATCCGAGAATTTGAGTCGCCGGACGACCTGGCCTTTACCGAATCAACAAGTGACTTTGTCTTCGACCGCCGCGGCTTTCTCGTGCCTCAAGAGGCCCAGTTCCTCACTATCGCTCCTGCGGACTGTGTCAAAGACGATACCAGCTTGAGGCGAATTCGAATCAGCCCGGTTGGACGAATAGAAATACAAAACGAGGCCTGCCCATGAGCAACAACATCCATTGCATCCGCTCATACTCGATGAAGGCATCACAAGCGGGATTAGGTCTCATTGAGATCCTGGTTGCGGTGCTGATTTTAGGGATTGGTATTCTCGGTGTCGCCTCCATGCAGGTCGTATCCCTGCAAATGAACGGTCAGTCGCAGAACCGCAGCCAAGCGGTACTGCTGGCAGAAGACCTCCTCGACCGCATCCGCGCCAATTCAGACGCGCCCGCCGACTATGCTCTCGCCCAAGCTGACGCTCAAGGCGCAGATAATGGAAACTGCGATACTGATTTTGTCCCAGCTAACGGCACCGTTGCACAGAACGACATCGCGGAATGGGAAAACAACCTATCCTGCCTGCTTCCCGAGGCTCAACGCACAATTGAAGTCCTTAACAACAGGGTAACCGTGACAATCAACTGGGATCAGAACGACCCGAACATGAACCCCGTGATCGTGAGGACTCAGATTTGAAACACTCCGTAGGCAAAAAAAACCGATGCGTCGTTCAGCGGGTGCCATTTACACAGTCAGGCTTATCCTTGATCGAACTCTTAATCGCTACTGCGCTGGGACTACTTCTAACCCTCGGTGTCATCCAAATTTATCTGAGCGGTAGCAACACCTACCGACAGACACAGGGCTTGGCTCATGCACAGGAAAGCGCGCGTTTTGTATCTGCCATACTGACTCCAGACCTACGCTCCGCCGGAACCTTTGGCTGCTTAGCTGCCATGGGTAGGCCGATGGACCAAGTTGTAGACAACCGCCTGAATGGCGGGCTTTTGGTCCCACTAGACCAGGCCGTCCAAGGCTGGGAATATACAGGCACCTCACCGGGAGACAGCGTGACCCTAGACAGCGGACTCGCCACTCCTGATGCAGCTAACTGGGCATCGGGAACCGGCGGAACCAGCCTGCCTGTTGCGCTTGAGGGATCTGTGGTTACCAATTCCGACGTTATCATTATCAATGCAATAACACCTCTCGACGTACCCCTCAAATCCGGCAATCCTCAAAACGGTAATAGCATTAATCTCGCCGCACGATCAGGTCTAGACGCAGGTCGACTGATTATCGCCACACAAGGGGACTGCTCCCGTGGTGAGCTCTTCCAAAAGAGCAATAACGCTAATGCCAGCGCAATTGTCATGGCCGGAGGCAACATCGAACCCGGCAATAATGGTAACCAATTCAACTTGAACTACGACTCGGAAACCCGATTGTATGAATTCACATCCATGGCCTATTACATTGGGATAGGAACAAACGGGGAGCCTGCCCTTTTCAGGCGTCTCATAACCCCCCTGCAAACTCCCCAGGAATTGGTGTCAGGAGTGGAAACCCTGCAGTTTCTATACGGAGTGGATACGGGGGGAAGCAGAGCCGCTGACGCTTATCAATCGGCCAACCTGATTGACGACTGGACTCAGGTAACAAGTATTCGCTTGTCGGCTATGACTCGCAGCCAAAACGAAGTCTTGCTCGAAGAAAACTCTCGCAACTTCAACATGCTAGGAAGCGAGGTCAGTCAAGGCAATAACGGAGACCGACGCGTCAGACTGATTTCCGTTAACACCAGTCACCTGAGAGGTCGAATGTAATGACCACCACGCACTTATTAATCGTTCGATCCAACCGCAACAACATCGCAAACCATCAAAGCGGCGCCACTTTGATCGTAGCTCTTATCATGCTCCTGTTGGTTTCACTGCTTGCCATCGCTGGAATGCAAGGATCGGTCTTGCAAGAACGAATGGCAAGCAATGCGCAAGATGCGGCCATTTCATTCCAGTCAGCTGAAACGGCTCTGAGACAGGCCGAACAGGACATAATGAACACCATAGCCACCCGCCAAGCTGCGGAAGCCAGACAACTAATGAGTGAGCCTTGGGACTGGGACGGCGCCAATCCGGCCGCATCCGGTATCGGCGTGGGGGGATCTCAGGTCAATAGCGAACCGGTCTACCATCAAGCGCGACTTGCTGACATCTGCCCAATTGACCCAACTGAGCCCTGTTTTACCCGGTTTTTGATCACCAGCCGAGCCGAGGGCGGCAGCCCCGATGCTATCAGCGTATTGCAAACAACCGTTTTGTTACCACCAGAATGAATGGACCACAGCGCTCCCGCTGACGGAACTCAGTTTTACCAAATTGTGCTCTCCTAAAGGAGAAGAAAAGATGAAACATACCAAACCCGCATTTCTCCGTCCTCTGGGCCGACTCAATCACGTCTTGTTGGCCATGACATTATCTTTCGCCACGTTTGAAGCCGCACTGGCGAATGTGAATATGGCATCAGCTCCTGTGTTCCTGAAAGAGTCAGTAGATCCGAACCTGATGTTCATATACGACGACTCGGGGTCCATGGGCTGGGAGTACATGCCAGACAGTATTAAAAATGAATTGAATATCTTCTGGAGCTCAGATGGTAGATTTAGAAATTTATCAGGAAACAAACGCGAAACTAACAGACCGTGGTACTACAGCAGCAAAGTAAACACTGTTTACTACAATCCAAACACCAGCTATCAACCGCCTTACAAGCCCGATGGCACCGGGCGGATGGACAATGCTAACTTTGCCGCAGCTTGGACTAATGGTTACAACAAGACCGGCTCAGTTGATCTGAACACAAGATTCCTAACTAATAGATACTATTTTGGAAATGGTGGCTTTTATTTCAATTTCAATCCATCGACATCTTGTGAGACAAACCCTAAGCAACAAAGCTGTTACTCGCTCGTCTTCCTAACAGACGAAAGTGCAGATCAACAACAAAACTTTGCCAACTGGTATTCCTATTATCGGCTTCGCCATTTTGCAGCCCGAGCAGGTATCTCCGAAGCATTCTTCGATCTGCCGGAAAATATCCGAGTTGGCTATGGCACGATCAACTCGAACTACAACAACGTAGATGGTGCGCTCTACACTAACACGGTTATCAGCGGCGTCCGTCCCTTTACGGCAACACGCCGCCAACAATTCCTAGACTGGCTACAGGGCGTAAATCCAAGTGGGAGCACCCCTTTGCGGAGTGCCCTTGAAGACGCAGGAAAATACTATTCACGAACAGATAATCGAGGCCCTTGGGGAAACATACCTGGAACTAATGACACTAACTCCCACGTTGAGTGCCGCCCAAGCTATACAATTCTGATGACTGACGGTATATGGAACGGCAGCAATCCATCGGTTGGAAATGCCGATGGCTCACCTGGACCGGCTCATTCCAACCCCGACCCATCGGGTACAAATTATGCCTATAACGTCAAATCTCCGTTCGGTGACACCCACTCAAACACACTCGCGGACGTCGCCATGCATTACTGGAAGACAGATCTGCGCACCGACCTCGATAACAAGGTCCCAACGGCCGGTATCGATGAGGCTTATTGGCAGCACATGACAACCTTTACCATCGGCCTAGGGGTTGAAGGATCCATCAACGAGGCTGATGCTTTTGCAGCCATCGATAACGAAAACACCACTATCAACTGGCCGCAACCCTCTAACAGCTCAGCAAAGATAGACGACCTACTACACGCTGCAGTCAATGGCAGGGGCGGTTTTGCAAGTGCTCAAAGCCCAGAGGAGTTCTCGCAGGAAATTGCGGGTTTTCTTGATACGGTCATTGCCCGCGCTGAGACATCAGCATCTGCCGCTGCAGTCAGCTCCGCTGTGCTCCAAACCGACTCGGCTGGTTTCTTCGCGGGATTCCGCAGCGCTGACTGGAGTGGGACCTTGGTTGGCTACAACTTTGACCAAGGACTACAAATCTGGGACGCAGAGGAACAGCTACGCAATACTCTGCCAGCAAACCGAAATATTTTTACCCACAACGGAACGAACGCCGTTGAACTCAAAACCATAACAGACCTGTCCTCGACACAGATCGCAGCGCTCAACGCAGATCCTGATAACGCCGGCGAATCTGACAACCTCGGAAGCAACCGTATTAACTGGCTGCGCGGAGACACCAACGCCCATTCGCGCTTCCGTGACCGGAGTTTTACAAACGAGTCCGGTGAAACCGTACAGCGTCTGTTGGGCGACATTATCAATGCCAACCCACTGTTCGTGAGTAATTCCAACTATGGCTTTAGCCGACTTCCGGGCCAGGAAGGTACCAGCTATTCAACCTATCGTTCTCAGAGCACTTACCAGAACCGTACCAAAGCCCTGTATGTTGCCGCTAATGATGGCATGCTGCACGCTTTCGATACGACAACGGGTCAAGAGCTGTTTGCCTACATGCCGGGAGAATTGCTGTCCCCTCGCACTGGAGCGAATCATGCCGAGATTTCACAGTTAATTTCGTCAAATTACACCCATCGCTACTATCTGGATGGAACCCCCGTCGCGCTAGATGCACATATTGATGTCAACGGCAGCAAACAATGGCGAACTGTGCTGGTTGGAACTATGGGTGCAGGTGGGCGTAGCGTGTTTGCCCTCGACGTGACTGACCCGACACAGACGGATGAAAACAGTGTCTTGTGGGAGTTTAGCCATCCTGATTTGGGGTATGGTGTCAGCGAAGCTGAAATTGCACGGTTACCAAACGGAGATTGGGCAGCGATATTCGGCAATGGATACAATGGTGATGACCAAGCCGCCAGCTTGTTCGTAGTGGACTTAGCCACAGGCGCACTCATAAAACAGATCACGACAGGCGTTGGCGGCGTAGGGAACTCTAACGGCCTTGCCACTCCGGTTCTCACGAACTTACCAGATCAAGGCGCAATTACCCAATATGCCTACGCCGGAGATCTGAAGGGCAATATCTGGCGCTTTGATTTTGCGGGCAAGAACAACAGCAATTCTTGGTCTGCCACCAAACTTTTCACCGCTAAGGACCCTAACGGAGTCGTCCAGCCAATCACCACTGCTCCTCGACTTACAATCAACCCGTCCGACTTAGACGAACTCGTTTTGTTATTCGGAACTGGCAGTTTCATCCAAAGCGGAGATGATACCACTGATCAGGTTCAATCACTTTACGCCATTCGTGACGATCTCACGCAAAGAAACCTCACCCGGGGCAACCTCTTGGCGCAAACGATTACGGAGGAAAAATCAGTAGAAGTAGCCAGAGCAGATGGCTCCGGCAACAACATCTACACGGTTCGAGAAACCTCCAGCAACCAGCTTAGTAATGAGCATGGCTGGTATCTCGATCTTATTTATAACGGCGACAAAACCGGTGAGCGAGTAATCAGCCGGCCAAACCTTCCTTTCGGCATATTTCCCGACCGGGTAAGGTTCAGCACCTTAATTCCGGATTCAGACCCCTGTGGTAGCGGTCGGACTGGGTTTATTATGGACCTTAAGTTATTGAGTGGCGGCGCTCCAGAGGACCCTGTTTTCGACCTCGACAGTGATGGAAAATTCACCAACACAGATACGATCTCCTTCAGCGGTAGCTCAGGCGACAAGGGCGCGCCCAGCGGCATCAATGTTGGTCAGGGTGCTGAAATCCGCAGCATAGCAGATGGCGACAGAGAAGCATTCATCATCGACCCCGAACAAATCGATAAAGACGACCCATGCGATACCGCGCTGTGCGGCAAAGCACTTGACAACAGCATCGGCAGACAAACTTGGGAACAGCTCCGTTAGGAGCTGCTTCCCGCAACATAAGAGGTTGCCATCTATGAACTTTCAGACCTTAAAGTCAAAATACACTATTACTGTGACCGCAACCTGGCTAAGTTTTTGCCTAGCGTCACCGGTGATGGCAGAGCAAACTCTGCAGTCCCCCGCCACCGAAGGTCAAGAGTTCCAACAACAAATTTATACCGGGACTCTTGACCGAGTGGATGCAGAACAACGCCAGTTGGTGATCGACGACGAGTTAGTAGAAGTCTCGACTGTCATTAAGTTCAATGGTGCCAACTGGTCGTGGGAACGACTAGCTAGCGAACTAGATTCCGGTAAGAGGATTAAGTTCGAGTTAGCACCAGGATCGATTAACAGTACACCACGCATCATCGCGATTGATAGCGAAGTAGACTGAAGACTATGCGCTTTCAACAAGGAGACAGAATGGCTGAAATGATAGGACAGAGATCACAGAACCTTGCTAGAAGGGATGCTGGTTTTACGCTGATAGAGTTAATGATTGTTGTCGCGATCATTGGAATTATTGCCGCCATCGCTTTTCCCTCTTACCAAAACCAAGTGGAACAGACGCGGCGCACGGCGGCCAAATCAGATCTTCTCGAACTTGCGCAATGGATGGAGCGCAGATACTCCAATGGGTTTGATTATCGCGACGCAGGAAACGCCCCCACCTTGCCTTTCGATCAGTCCCCACAAACCGGAACTGCGTTCTACAACATAAGTTTTGACGGAGCAGTGACAAGAAGCGGCTATTCGCTACAAGCGGTTCCTACCGGCGCCCAGGCTAACGATGACTGCGGGACTCTATCACTTGACGAACAGGGGACCCGAGGCGCGGCCAAGGCCAACTGTTGGTAATGTCACCCGGATTGATGCGGTTGTGATTACTCAGGAAATCTCAACCGCATCAATCCTCAACTCCTTCGGCATAGAAAACACAATATTCTCCTCCCGCCCCGCAATCTCCTGCGGCTCTTCCCCGCCCAACTCTTTCAAGCGGTTAATCACATCAGCCACAAGCACTTCAGGAGCAGACGCACCGGCGGTCACACCGACGGCTTGCTTACCTTCCAGCCATTGCTTGTCGATCTGCGCAGCTTCATCGATCAGGTAGGCCGGGGTGCCCATGCGTTCCGCCAACTCGCGCAGGCGGTTGGAGTTGGAGCTGTTGGGTGAGCCCACTACCAGCATCAGATCGCAGTCGCCGGCCAGTTGCTTCACCGCGTCCTGCCGATTCTGGGTGGCGTAGCAGATGTCGTCTTTGCGGGGGCCTTCGATGTTCGGGAATTTGGCGCGTAGCGCGTCGATCACCCGGGCAGTGTCGTCCATGGAGAGCGTGGTTTGAGTCACGTAGGCGAGGCGCTCAGGGTCTTTGACTTCGAGTTTCTCAACGTCACCTTCGTCTTCGACCAGATAGATGTCGCCGCCGTTGCTATGGTCGTACTGACCCATGGTGCCTTCAACTTCCGGGTGGCCATGGTGGCCAATAAGGATGCATTCCCGGCCATCTCGGCTGTTGCGCATGACTTCCATGTGAACCTTGGTGACCAGCGGGCAAGTGGCGTCGAAGACCTTCAGTCCACGGCGAGCGGCTTCGTTCTGAACAGCCTGAGATACGCCGTGGGCGCTGAAGATCACCAAGGTGTCATCAGGCACTTCGTGCAGCTCGTCAACAAACACCGCTCCCCGATTGCGCAGGTTATCAACCACAAATTTATTGTGGACGACTTCGTGGCGCACGTAGATAGGCGCACCAAAGACGTCGAGCGCGCGATTCACGATTTCTATCGCACGATCGACACCGGCGCAGAAGCCGCGGGGGTTTGCTAATCGGATTTGCATATCTTCGCCTTTCAGTGTGTTGGCCCAGCAGGCTCCACATCGATGATCTGTACTTCAAAACTTAGTGTACGCCCTGCGAGCGGGTGGTTGAAGTCGACTTCTACTTCATCCCCTTCCACACGGCTAATCACGCCGGGCAGTTCTTGCTGCCGTGCGTCAGCGAAGGAAATCACCACACCCTTTTCCAACACCATATCGGCACTGAATTCGTGGCGTTTAAAGGTCTGGAGGTTGTTGGGATTGTGCTGACCAAAGGCTTTTTCGGGCGGCACTTCGAAGGTTTTTTGGTCTCCGGCTTTCAAGCCCATCAGATACGCTTCGAAATTCTCTGGCAAGTTTTCGTCGCCGATTTCGAGAGTAGCCGGTTCTTTCCCGAATGTGGTATCCACCGTTTCGCCATCTTCAAACTTGAGGGCGAAATGAAGGGTTACCCGGGTGCCCTTGTCGATTGGCAAGTCGTTCATAGGATCAATTACTCCTGTCGGCATCCCCGCTGTCTTCAGCGGGCTTGCGGAATACGTCGAGTATCATCATGGCTGCGCCGATGGTGATGGCGGTGTCGGCCAGGTTGAAGGCCGGAAAATGCCAGTCCTGCCAGTAGAAGTGCAGGAAGTCGACCACGTAGCCGTGAACGACACGGTCGTATACGTTACCGATGGCGCCGCCCAATATCAGCACGATGGCAATGGCGGTCCAGGTTTCGCTGGCTTTGAGCTTTTTCAGCCAGCCAGTCAAAACCACGCTGACGACCAAGGCCAGAGCTACGAAAAACCAACGCTGCCAACCGGCGGCGTCGGCCAGAAAGCTGAAGGCCGCGCCGGTGTTATGCAACAGGGTCAGGTTGAAGCTGGGAATCACCGGTACCGGATTGCCGTAAGTGAGCATGGCGGTGGCCATAGCTTTAGTGCCAAGGTCCACCGCAATCACCAAAACCGCCAGCCATAACCACTTCAGCTTGGTGCCTTCTCGCTCATCAACCATTACAGTGTCCATCAAGCGTAGGCACGGGTTTCGCCCGAGCCTTCCACGTTGCTGACACAACGGCCACATAGGTCGGCGTGCTGCTCGTTCTGGCCCACGTCTTCACGGTGGTGCCAGCAGCGCTCGCACTTGGTGTGAGTGGCCGGGGTCACTTTCACCATCAAGCCTTCAAGACTGGTCTGTTCAGCACCTTCCGCTTCACTGACCGGCTTGACCGTCGCTTCGGAGGTGATCAACACGAAACGCAGCTCTTCGCCCAGGAAGTTCAGGCGCTCGGCCAGACTGCCTTCACAGTACAAGGTGACTTCTGCGCTCAAGGAGCCTTTGATGTCACCACGGGCACGAACGTCTTCGAGGCATTTGTTGACCGCCTCTTTTACGCTGTAGATTTCGCGCCAGTAGTCACGGCCCAGCTCGGCGTCTTCCGGCAGTGCCGTCAGGCCTTGGTACCAGGTTTCGTAGAACACGGTTTCGCCACGTTTGCCGGGCAGGTGCTGCCAGATTTCATCCGCGGTAAAGCTGAGAATCGGAGCGATCCAGCGTACCAGCGCTTCTGCCACATGGTACAGTGCGCTCTGGCATGATCGGCGTGCCAAGCTGTCGGCCTGAGTGGTGTACTGGCGATCTTTGATGATGTCCAGATAGAAGCCACCCAGAGTCGCTTCACAGAAGCTGTACACCTTCTGGTAGATGCGCAGGAAGGCGTAGTTTTCATAGTCTTCTTGCAACTCGTTTTGCAGCTGCAGGGCGCGGTCCACCATCCAGCGGTCGAGGCCGATCATGTCTTCCGGCGCCACCATATGCTGTTCCGGGTCAAAGCCGCTCAGGTTGCTGAGCAAGAAGCGGGCGGTGTTCCGGATCCGGCGGTAACCGTCTGCGGTCTGGCGCAAGATGTCTTTGGATACCGTCATCTCGCCGCTGTAATCGGTGGCGGATACCCACAAACGCAGGATGTCGGCACCCAATTCGTTCATCACTTCCTGAGGCGCAATTACGTTGCCCATGGACTTGGACATCTTGTGCCCTTTGCCATCCACTGTGAAACCGTGGGTCAGCACCTGCTTATACGGCGCTACGCCATTCATAGCGATGGACGTTTTCAGGGACGACTGGAACCAGCCTCGGTGCTGGTCAGAGCCTTCCAAGTAAAGGTCGGCCGGGAATTGGCCCAGCTCTTCACGTACTCGCAGCACGGATTCGTGGGTCACACCGGAATCAAACCAAACGTCCAGAGTATCAAGCACTTTGTCGTATTGGTCTGCCTCGTCACCCAGCAATTCGCTTTGATCGATGTCGTACCAAGCGTCGATACCATCGGTTTCGACCGCTTGCGCCACTTTTTCGATCAGTTCCTGGGTATTCGGGTGAAGGTCCTGAGTTTCCTTGTGGATGAACAAGGTGATCGGCACTCCCCAGGTGCGCTGACGGGAGATACACCAATCCGGGCTCTGCTGGAACATGGCTTCAATTCGGTTCCGCCCCCAGCTCGGCACCCAGCGGATGCCTTTGATGGCTTCCAGCGCATCGTCGCGCAAATTGAGCTTGTCCATGCTGATAAACCATTGCGGTGTCGCACGGTAGATCAGCGGTGTTTTGGTGCGCCAGCAGTGCGGGTAGCTGTGGCGGAATTTCTCGGCGCGTACCAGTTTGCCTTCACGCTCCAGCGCGGCGCCGACTGGCTCATCAGCCTTGTATACGTGAATGCCGGCAAATTCGCCTGCCGCGTCAGTGTAGGTACCATCGGCTTTGACCAGATTAATGGTCTCAATGCCGTAGGCCTTGCCCACTTCAAAGTCTTCCATACCGTGGTCTGGCGCAGTATGAACCGCGCCAGTACCCGCATCGAGCGATACGTGGTCACCGAGAAGCACCGGCACTTGCTTGTCATAGATCGGATGCTGCAGCAGCTGGTTTTCAAGCGCAGAGCCAGCAACATTGGCCAGTACGCGGAAATCTTCCACGCCCCAACGGGCCATGATGCCCGCAACCATGTCGGTCGCTAGGATCATCCGCTCCGGACCGTTGCCAGCATCCACCTGCACCAGAGCGTATTCGAGATCAGCGCCCAGAGAAACGGCCTGGTTGGCCGGGATGGTCCATGGCGTGGTGGTCCAGATAACAACAGAAACCAGACCCTCACCTTCCTCGGTGCCGAACACGTTAAGCACGCCCGCTTGATCAACCGCGGTAAAACGCACGTCAATCTGGGTAGAGGTTTTGTCTTGATATTCCACCTCGGCTTCTGCCAGTGCGGACTGACCAACCACACTCCAGTAAACCGGTTTGAAACCACGAACCAGATGGCCTTTGGCCACGATCTTTCCGAGAGCGCGAACAATACCGGCTTCAACCTTCGGATCCATGGTCAGGTAGGGCTTATCCCATTGACCCATAACTCCCAAACGGATGAAATCGGCTTTCTGACCGTCAATCTGCTTGACGGCATAATCGCGACAGGCCTGGCGGAAGGTTTTGTAGTCCACCTTGACGCCGGCTTTACCAATTTCCTGCTCAACTTTGTGTTCGATGGGCAGACCATGGCAGTCCCAGCCCGGCACGTAAGGCGCGTCGTATCCCATGAAGCTGCGGGACTTAACGATCATGTCCTTCAGAATTTTGTTGACCGCATGCCCGATATGAATACTGCCGTTTGCATAAGGAGGGCCATCGTGCAGGATGAATTTTTCCCGGCCTTCGCGCTGCTTGCGCAAGTTGCCGTAGACATCGAGATCCTGCCAGCGCTTGAGCATATCCGGCTCACGCTTGGCCAGGTTACCGCGCATGGGAAAGGCGGTTTCCGGCAGATTCAGGGTATGCTTATAGTCGCTCATGTTTGTGTGCGCACTCTTTGGTTGGTCAGTTAAATCAGTTAATTGGCTTGACGGGATTGTCCGCCAGCCAGGCCCGGGCATGCTCGAAATCCCGAGCGATCTGTTGCCGTAACTCATCAACAGAATCAAACTTCACTTCGTCCCGCAGGCCGTGGCGGAACACAACACTCAAATGCTGGCCGTAGAGTGTGCCAGCAAAGTCAAACAGGTGCACTTCCAGTGCCGGCCGCTTGCCGTCCACCGTTGGCCGAAGTCCAATATTCGCCACGCCGTCTTGCCACTCGCCCGTTTCAAGGCGCGCTCGTACGACGTAGACACCACGCAATGCGGGCATGCGCTTCAGCAAGACATTCGCAGTTGGCGCACCCAGCTGACGCCCAAGCTGGCGACCGTATACCACCCGGCCACGAATCCGGTAGGGGTGCCCCAAAAGGCGCTCCGCTTCCTCAAGACCGTTCACATTCAAAACCTTGCGAACCCGAGTGCTGCTGACACGTTCACCATCAACCGTCACGGTACGGGTATTTTCGACGGTAAAACCGTGCTCTCGCCCTACTTGTTCCAGCAGCCGGAAATCGCCGGCTCGGTCACAGCCGAAGCGGAAATCATCACCCACCACCAAATGACGCACCGCCAAACCGTGGATCAGTACCTTTTCGATGAAATCCATCGCAGAAAAGCTGCGGAAGGTTTCATCAAACCGGATGCACAGCACGATATCGATACCTTCAGCCAACAGAGCATCGAACTTCTGACGGAACGGCATCAACCGCGGTGGCGCTTCGTTACCCTGAAAAAACTCTCGAGGCTGAGGCTCGAAAAACATCACCACCGACGGCACACCCAGCTCCACCGCTTTTTGCCGCACCTGCTCGATAATCGTTTTGTGGCCCAGATGCACGCCATCAAAATTGCCAATGGTTGCAACACAGCCATCGACGAGCGGCGAGTCCGCTTCCACGGACAGGCGTTTAAGATTGGTGAGGCCTCGGATCAGACGCATCTACTGCAAACCTATACTTGCCAGCTGGCTTTGAGGTGCATACACCTAAGGAACATGCACTGGTGAGAAAACGCGCGATTATACCCCAGTCGCGGGTGTGGTAAAAATCGTGAAGACGCTTACTTCTGTCGGAAGTGGCGAAGGCGAACGCCGCAAAGCATCAAAGTGATGAAATACGCCGCCACCCCAGCCGACACGATGATGGCCATGTCGGCCGATCTTTGCAGCCCTCCGGCGCCTAGCCAATCGGCCGCCGGCACGTTCAACCAAATCACCACAACGGCCAGCGCGCCGTTAGCCACAGCCAATTGAATCAGAAACTTAGGCCAACCGGACTGACTCTTCCATGCGCCTTCTTTACGTAACCCGCGCCACAAAAGATAACCGTTCAGCCACGCCGACATGGAGGTAGCCAACGCCAATCCGGCATGTGCCAGCGGTACAATCAAAGCCAGATTGAACGCCATGTTAGCCACCATGGCGATGATGCCAATTTTAACCGGGGTCTTGGTGTCTTGCCGGGCAAAAAAGCCCGGAGCCAGCACTTTGATCAACATAAAGGCTAAAAGCCCCGCAGAATAGGCCCGCAAACTCTGAGCCGACATAGCCACATCCCGATCCGTCACTTCACCGTAATGGAACAACGTGGCGATCAAAGGCTCGGCCAGCAGCGCCAGAGCCAACGCCGCTGGCACCCCAATTAGCAACACGGCCCGAACAGCCCAATCCAAAGTAGCCGCGAACTGATCGGCAGAAGCCGCCGCATGTTTTCGGGAAAGGCTTGGCAGAATCACCGTCGCAATCGCAATGCCGAACACACCCAAAGGCAATTCGGACAAACGATCGGAATAGTACAACCAGGACACGCTGCCGGTTTGCAGGAACGACGCCAGCACGGTATCCAACAGCAAATTGATCTGACTCACCGACACCCCAAACAGCGCCGGCATCATCAATTTTAATATGCGACTTACGCCTTCATGGTGGTAATCCACCCGCGGCCGCGGCATCAAACCAAGGCGCATGAGGAAAGGCAGCTGGAAGAACAGCTGCAAAGCACCAGCAATAAACACACCCCATGCGAGCGCCATCACAGGCTCGCTCATCAGAGGCGCAAGAAAAATGGCCGCGGCAATCATCGCCAGATTTAGCAACACGGGCGTGAACGCTGGCACCGCAAAACGGTCGTAGCTATTGAGAATTCCGCCAGCAAACGCGGTGAGCGATATTAATAGAAGATACGGAAAGGTGATCCTCAGCATATCGCTGGCCAGCGCAAATTTCGCATCATCCTCAAGAAACCCGGGAGCAAAGACACCCGTCAGCACAGGTGCTCCCAGCATAGCCAGCAGGGTCACCGCCAAGAGCACCAATCCGAGAGAACCGGCGACTGCATCTACCAACCGCTTCACCTCGGAGATATCACCCTTTTCCCGATAGGACGACAATACCGGAACAAACGCCTGAGAGAAGGCTCCCTCAGCAAACAGCCGACGCAGGAAATTAGGAATCTTGAACGCTACAAAGAAGGCATCCGCGGCGGTTCCAGCACCAAAATAGCGGGCGATGACCATATCCCGCACCAAGCCCAGCACCCGAGACAACATGGTCATAACCCCGACCACACCCGACGAACGCAGTAACCCGGGCGGTTTAGGCGGCTCTTTTATGGGGGACGGCGCTTGTGTTGGTTGCGGTTCCGAAGACATGTTGCGAGAATCCAAATCCAGAGTTCAAGCCTGAGCGGCGTTTCGGTATTCCACAGGGCGGGCCTTAGCGCCGCAGTATGCCCCGTGCAGCGATGCGCGAGTGTATCACAGGCCTTTACCACGCGGGGATTACTGCGCCGACAACCTTGACATTTCAAGCTTACGGCGGCATAGTTCCGCGTCATTTATATCGACGCGCTCGTTATGGCGCGCCCGCGATCTAAACATATTCCGTTTTTATAGCAACGAATTCAGGAGTTTTACGGTGGCAAATTCCCCGCAAGCCAAAAAGCGCGCTCGTCAAAACGAGAAAAACCGCAAGCACAACGCCAGCCTTCGTTCCATGGCACGTACCTACATGAAGAAGGTCGACGCCAAGATCAAAGCCGGCAACTACGAAGAAGCCCAAGCTGCCATGAAGCAGGCTCAGCCAATTCTGGACAGCATGGTCAACAAAGGCATCTTCGCCAAGAACAAAGTTGCTCGCCATAAGAGCCGTGTGAACGCAAAAATCAAGGCTCTGCAAACCGCCTAATTTTGCGAACATAAAAAAACCGGCTTTCGAGCCGGTTTTTTTATGTCTGAACATTGCCAAAACCTACCCAGGCATTAGACAACCACAAGATTGTCCCGATGAATCATCTCCTCATCGGACACATACCCCAACAACTCAGTAATGCGATCACTGGAATGGCCGGCGATTGCACCCGCCTCATCGGCATCATAGTTAATCAATCCCCGCGCGATTTCACGCCCAGCCAGATCGACACACATTACCATCTCGCCGCGACGGAACTTCCCACTCACCGCTTTAACACCAACCGGCAGCAGGCTGCGGCCACCCTGACGCAACACCGTCACCGCACCATCATCCAACACCAACGTGCCACGAGTCTGCAGGTGACTGGCAATCCACTGCTTTCGAGCCGCCAGCCTGCCCTGCTCCGGCAGCAGTAAGGTGCCAATCGCCTCACCCTGTCTCAAGCGGTAAATAGCATCCTCAATGCGGCCACCCACAATCACCGTAAAAGCACCGGAACGAGCCGCCAATCTTGACGCTCGCAACTTGGTCAGCATGCCGCCACGCCCCAAGGCTCCAGCGCCACCACCAGCCATTGCATCCAGATCAGGGTCTTCCGCTTTACGCTCGGTAACCAGCTCCGCATCTTCGTGCTTACGCGGATCTTTGGTGAACAAGCCCAGCTGATCGGTGAGAATGATCAAGCCGTCCGCCTCCACCAGATTCGCAACCAGCGCCCCCAGCGTATCGTTATCGCCAAAACGGATCTCATCGGTGACCACGGTGTCGTTCTCGTTAACGATCGGCACCACGCCATAATCCAGAAGCGTGCGCAGCGTACTGCGACCGTTCAGGTAGCGCTTTCGGTCGGAAAGGTCATCGTGGGTCAAAAGAATTTGGGCAGTATGAATGTCGTGGCGCTTGAACTGGGCCTCCCAGGTTTGGACCAGGCCCATCTGACCTACCGCTGCCGCGGCCTGCAGTTCGTGCAGATGCTGTGGACGCGCACTCCACCCCAAACGGCTCATGCCCTCAGCCACAGAGCCAGACGACACCACCACAACCTCAACACCACTGCGTATCAGCCCGGCGATTTGATCAACCCAATGACCCAGCGCGGCGACATCCAACCCTTTACCATCATTGGTCAGCAAAGCACTGCCAATTTTTACCACCAATCGACGGGCTTTTTTTAGCTGGACGCGTTCACTCATGACAGCAGCAGTATCTCTTTGGGTTATACGTTATTCGGGAGCGTAAACCACTTCGACATCATTATCGTCGTCGTCAAAGTCGTCATCGTCGTCTTGGTCAGCGGAAGCCCGGCGGGCGCTGCGATCGGCTTCAATCTTAGCGCGCGCTTCATCATCCATCTGACGACGACGAGCCGCTTCCTGCTCAGCAATCTCAGGATTTTCAGCTTCTTCCTCAGCCTGTTCCTCAATCCAGCGCATCACCGCCTGAACCAAAGGCTTCGTACCCTCACCAGAAAGCGCAGACACGATGAACACAGGCCCTTCCCAGCCAAGCTCATCAACAATCGCCTGACAATGCACCTCTCGATCCTCTTCAGGCACCATGTCGACCTTGTTGAGAACCAGCCAGCGCGGGCGATTTGCCAGCGTTTCACTGAACTTTTCCAGTTCGTACGCAATCGCTTTGACGGCTTCCACTGGAGAAGAACCGTCATAGGGTGCCACATCCACCAGATGCAACAACAAGCGAGTACGAACCAAGTGCTTCAGGAAGCGAATACCCAGACCGGCACCTTCTGCAGCACCTTCAATCAATCCCGGGATGTCCGCAATCACAAAACTTTGGTGCGCCTGAACGCTCACCACACCCAAGTTGGGCACCAGAGTGGTAAACGGATAGTCCGCCACTTTTGGCTGAGCTGCCGAAACGGATCGGATAAACGTAGATTTACCGGCGTTGGGCATCCCCAGCAGCCCTACATCCGCCAGAACCTTCAATTCCAAGCGCAAGTTTCGGCCTTCGCCATCAGAGCCCTTACTGGTCTGACGCGGCGCCCGATTAATCGATGACTTGAAGCGAGTATTCCCCAGGCCATGAAAACCGCCCTGAGCCACCTTAAGACGCTGCCCTTCTTTGGTAAGGTCACCCAGAACCTCATGGGTATCCATGTCCACCACCGTGGTACCAATCGGCACCGGCAATTCCAGGTCATCGCCCTTGATGCCAGTACAGTTCCGACCTGAACCCGGCTGACCGTTCGGTGCTTTGTGCTTTCGCTGGAAACGGTAGTCGATCAGGGTATTCAGGTTACTGTCCGCTACCAGATAGACGGAACCGCCATCCCCGCCGTCACCGCCGTCGGGACCACCCTTGGGTACATATTTTTCACGCCGAAAACTCAGACAGCCGTGACCGCCTTTTCCCGCTTCAACAATGATGGTGGCTTCGTCTACAAATTTCATACGTCAAATGCCTTTGCATAAACTAAAAAGCCCCGCAGCCTCATGGAAGCTTTGCGGGGCTCCGGATTTACCTGAGAACTGATCAGATCAGCATATCAGGAAACCCAAGGTTCGACAGAACCGGATCGCCGCTGCTTACGCAGCTGGAACGATGCTCACGAACTTACGGTTCTGCGGGCCTTTAACTTCGAACTTCACCTGACCTTCCGCTTTCGCGAAAAGGGTGTGGTCCTTGCCAAGGCCTACGTTGTTGCCAGCGTGGAAACGAGTGCCGCGCTGACGAACGATGATGCTACCTGCAGTTACTGTCTCGCCGCCGTAGCGCTTGACACCAAGTCGTTTCGACTCGGAATCGCGACCGTTACGGGTACTACCTGCTGCCTTTTTATGAGCCATTACCAGCCTCCTTCTTTAAGGGGTATGTTCAGAGCTTAGCCCTGAATGCCCGTGATCTTAACTTCAGTAAACCACTGACGGTGGCCCTGACGCTTCATGGAATGCTTACGACGACGGAACTTGATGATGTTGATCTTGTCGTGACGACCGTGGCTAACCACTTCCGCAGTCACTTTAGCACCATCAACAACTGGAGCACCGACTTTAACGTCGTCGCCATTGGCTACCAACAGAACACGATCAAACTCAACAGAGCCACCGGTTTCAACTTCGAGCTTTTCCAGCTTCAGTGTTTCGCCTTCTTTTACACGGTGCTGCTTACCACCGCTAACAATAACTGCGTACATTTTCTGTCTCCGCGATTGACCCATCCCTGCTCTTATCCACCTGGTTCTAAGGGAAGCGCTTTGGCAACCCTATTGCAGGGAGCGCAGGTTGGGATGAGTTGGGCGCGTGATTGTACGAAAAGCCGCCGACCAATACAAGAGAGTTTACGACTCAAGTTGACACTCCAGGCAGCAATACCTAGCATTGCCGCGTCCTGCCCGAAAACTCAACGAACATACCAGCAAGGGACTTACCAGCCCCATGACAGCCCAGCGCATCCATGACACCGTAGCGGAAGACTTCAGCCGCGTGAATGATCTGATTATCCAGCGGCTTGCCTCGGATGTCCCGATGGTCGAGAAAATCGCCCAATACATCATCGAAAGCGGCGGTAAGCGCCTGAGACCCTTACTGGTTTTGCTCGCTAGCCAAGCCGCAGGTTATAGCAAGGACGACCACCTGAAGCTGGCCGCTGTGATCGAGTTTCTGCACACAGCCACCCTTCTACACGATGACGTTGTCGACACGTCCGACATGCGTCGGGGCCGCAGCACCGCCAACGCAAAATGGGGCAACGCCCCAAGCGTCCTCGTAGGTGATTTCCTTTATGCCCGCGCTTTCGAAATGATGGTGGAGCTTCAAAGCCTTCCCATCATGAACGTTCTTTCTCGCGCCACCGCGGTCATCGCCGAAGGTGAGGTGATGCAACTGATGAACGTAAAAAACCCGGATCTGACTGCAGAGCAGTATATGGTCGTCATCCATAATAAAACGGCCATGCTGTTCGAGGCCTCATCCCACACCGGGGCTCTGCTGGCTGGCGCTACCAATGAGCAAGAAACGGCACTGAAAGATTACGGCAAACATCTGGGCCTGGCGTTTCAACTGGTGGATGACGTATTGGACTACCAAGGTGACGCCGAAGCCATGGGCAAAAACGTCGGTGACGATTTGGCCGAAGGCAAAACCACGCTCCCGCTCATTCACGCCATGGCAAACACCACAGCGGACGAGCGCCAACTGGTTCGCCAAGCAATTCGCAAAGGCGGCCTGGATGATCTCCCAAGAGTTCTGGACATCGTCAAAAAGTCCGGCGCCATTGAGTACACCATGAACAAGGCGAGAGAGGAGGCAGATACCGCACGCCACCTATTGGATTGCTTGCCGGAATCACCTTATCGTAAAGCCCTGGAGCTCCTCACTGAAGTTGCCGTCGCACGCGTAAGCTGACGGCACCGTCAACCCGTTTGCGCAGACAGAGCTGGAGAACTGACCGGAAGGCAGTATGACTAAAGACCTTGGGGCCAACCAAGGTGTAACGTACTTTACGCTATACTGCCGCCCACTTGGTCACACATCACCTATAAGGGAGCTCTCTGCATGCAGCAGCTGTCGGAACTGGATGCGTCGTTTCTGTACCTTGAATCAGAAACCACGCCCATGCACATCGGAGGCGTTTACCTTTTTGACGCAAGCGGCCTAGAAACTCCCGTTTCATATGCCACCTTCGTCAACTTCCTCTGCAGCCGACTGCACGTTGCCCCGATCTTTCGCCAGAAACTCAAAGAAATCCCGCTGCGACTCGGACGCCCTTACTGGGTTGACGATGCCGAATTCAGCATCGAGCGCCATCTGGCATACGTATCCCTGGGAGACGCAGGCAAACAGACCTGCATTAACTCCCTTGCCGCCAAGATCCTGGAAGAACCGCTCAAACGCGACCGCCCTCTTTGGCACATTACCTTTGTCGACGGCTTTAAACTCGACTCCTCAGACGGTGACAAAGACGGATTTGCACTGATTGTTAAACTACATCACGCCTCTATTGACGCCTTCAGCGGCGAGGAAATCATGGGTAAGCTGCTGGAATATACCCCGGCACCCAGAGCCATCAACCCACCCCACCCTTGGCAAGCACGACCAGAACCCTCAGAAGAACGCGTGTTCCTGCAGGCCGGCGCAAACATACTGAAAGCACCGATACAATTTGCATCCTTGGCGTACAATACCGTCGAAGCCACGGCCCGAGGGCTTATTCAAAAGCAGATCCACAAGCTCCCGCTGCCAACATCACTCTTTACGGCTCCGTACTGTCCGTTCAATCAACAGATCACAGGCAACCGGAAGATTGTCTCCGCCAGCGTTGAACTTTCCCGACTGAAAACCATCAAGGCGCAGCTGGGTGATGTTACGTTGAATGACGTGGTGCTGGGAATCTGCGCGGAAGCGCTGAACAGATACTTGAATACTCAGGGCGAGAAAAGCACAAAATCGCTGGTCGCAATGACCCCGATTTCAGTGAGGTCGAGCAGTCTAAGGCGCGCCACCGGCAACCAAATGTCGGCGATGTTGCTAAACCTCGCGACAAACGAGACCGACCCAGCGATCAGGATTCGACGCATTCACCACAACGCTGTTGAAACGGAATCCTATCGAGAGGCCATTGCCGCCGACCGCCTGACCGAGCTGCTGCCATCCACGCTCTTGGCGCTGTCAGCTCGCCTCTACTCAGAATTCCGGGTCGCCCAGCGTTATCAACCACTGTTCAACCTTCCGATCACCAACGTGCCCGGCCCCCAAGTCCCCATGTATCTGCAAGGCGCCAAACTGGTCCAACAGCACAATAGCGCGCCTCTGTTTGATAGCATGGGACTGGTGATTGTTGCAGTAAGCTACGAGGGGATGGTAACGCTCAACTTCACTCTCTGCCCTGATGTGGCACCCGATGGAGCGAGTCTGGAAGGCTTGGTTTACGACAGTCTTGAAGCTATCGAAATGCAGGCAGAAGCCGCCGGGGCAGCAATCATCGACGACGCCAGCCCCAACTCTAAAGGCCTGACCAATGACATCTTCAGCTACCTTGAAAACCTGCTGAAGAAACGCCCACTTCGCTTTAAGCGCTAGCCATTTCGGCTAGCGCTGCCTCTCTGAGTTATTCAAACGCCCAACGCAGGAAGGTTTTCTTTTCCTCGTCAGTCGCTTCAGCCCACAACTGTTTCAATGCCTCAAGCGTATCGCCAGATCCCGCCGCATAGTTGCTCGCACCACCCGACACTGGAGTTCGATTTTTGGTCGGCCCCTGCCAGATTTTCGCCTCGGCAACAGCCTCACCGGCGGCATTTACGATTGTCGCGGAGAAGTCTTCACTAAAGGCTTCAGCTTCACGGCGCGTCGAGGGCTTATCGAACGCAAACTGGTATGTCACACCCGGCTCGGCGTCAAAACGAACCACCTGCGGATCGGTTTCGACCACATGAACTTTCGATTCGCCATTGTCCACAACACCAGACTTCGCCCAAATGGTCTTGTAGGTGAACACAACTTCATTGCCACCCGGAAGAAGACCGTAATCAAGCGCCAAGTCATCCATCAGGAAATTGGTCATGGCCTTGCCATTAACCTCCGTCACCTGAATCGTGCCGGGCGCTTTCAGCACGGCACGCTCGGTCGCTGCAGGTAAATCGCCGTCCCACGTATCAATCGTCGTCAAAGAAGAAGCACAACCCGCGACCAACAAACTCAGCACACCCAGCGCCAATTTGAAAAAACCACCAACGTGACACATACTCATTTATACATCCTTTTTGAGAAAAACATTGAAATCGGCCGTAACTGGGCTAATTCTAAACAGGATACGCCAAACAATACGATGCCCGAACCGAAAAAAATCGCACAAGGAGGGATTATGGAAACCCAACAACGGGCTGGCGAAAATGCACCACCACCGTTTCGCAGCAGTCGCTTCTTCTGTGTAGGAAGTAAATGGTACTTCACCACGCGCGAAGGCTTCGACAGCGGCCCCTTTGCTTCGAAAGAGCGCGCCGAAATCGGTCTGAAACGCTTTCTTCACGTCGTTAAGCTGTTGCCAGAGGAACAACTCCACTAACGCCGACTCCGCCCCCTCCGTAATGCCCCTCAAACAATGAAAGGCATTACCCAACGGTCTATAGCGGCCAGGCAACCTAATGCCATAAATCCAGCCACAACATCATCAAACATGATTCCCAAGCCACCGGGCATGCGAGCATCCAACCAACTGATCGGCCAAGGCTTAAGTACATCAAATAGCCGGAATAGCATAAACGCCATCAGCACGCCGTAGATCTGATCTGGAAACAGGCCAAGCGCAATCCACATTCCAACGAACTCGTCCCAGACGATGCCGCCATGATCATGAACCTTTAAATCGTCGGCGGTTTTTCCGCACAACCAGATACCGACAACAAAAGCGGTTAAAACAATCAACCAGTATGCAATCGGCGGCATCCATGCAAAGCCATACCACAAAGGAATAGCCGCAAGGCTCCCCCATGTGCCCGGCGCCTTAGGCGCAGCTCCGCTTCCAAAACCAAAAGCCAGAAAATGCACCGGGTTACGCAAAAAGCCCGGAGGTAGAATGGCCTTCACGTTGTGCGGTTCTTGCATTACGTTATTGTCCGTCAATCAAACCTCCCAAAATGATCAAATCCCTGACGGGGGCCAGCAGATTCTGCATTTGCCACTCTTAAACCCAGCTCGGGACTTATTCGCCCAATAGCAGTTAACTGATTACGAACTTGCGAATCCAGCTCCAGCAACCTATCCTCAGCAATAGTCAGGCACAACTGATAATCGTCACCCGCGCTCAAGGCCAAGCCTAACGCTTCGCCCCCCTTCAATGCCACCAAGGCGTTTGATAACGGGATCTTGTTGGCGTCGAGGTCGGCCCCCACTCCGGACGCTTCCAGAATGTGCTGCAAATCCGAGAGCAAGCCATCAGAAATATCGATGGCCGATGAGGCTTTACCGGCTAAGGCTGCACCTAGCTGCAACTGAGGCTCGGGATAATGGTAGCGCGAAAGCACCGCCTGCTGATCGCATGTCGGCTCCGAACTATCCAGAAAGTCCAGAGCAGCACCGGCATCACCTAACGGCCCGGTTACACAAACAATTTCACCGACACGCGCTCCGGATCGTTGCAGGGCCAGCCCTTCCTCAACCGTACCGTGCACCTGAAGCGTAATCGTCAGTGGACCGCGCGTGGTGTCTCCACCCGCAATAGCAATACCAAAAGCGTCACTGGCTCGGGCCAGCCCCCGAGAATAGCCTGCCAGCCATTCCGGCTCTGCGTGAGGCAATGAGAGCGCCAACGTAAAACAGACAGGGTCTGCACCCATAGCGGCCAAATCACTGACGGCCACAGCTAACGAGCGCCAACCAAGATATTCAGGAGGATAGTTCGGAGGGAAGTGGACACCCTCTACCAGAGTGTCCACCGAAAACACCAGATCTCGCCCCGGTGGGAGACGCTGAATAGCGCAGTCGTCACCGGGGCCGAGAATGAGCTGCCCTTGCCGTGCTTTATCAGCCAACGGCTGAAAATACTGACGGATCAGCTCAAATTCACCCATGAATCAGCGTGGACGAATTTCAGCCAGCCGCAGGCGACGGCTGAGCTTGTCCAGAATACCGTTCACGAACTTGTGACCTTCAGTGCCGCCAAAACGCTTAGCCATTTCGACACCTTCGTTGATCACCACTTTGTAAGGCACATCAATACGGTGTTTCAACTCATAGGCACCCAAACGAACGATAGCCAATTCGACCGCGTCCACTTCTTTCATAGGACGGTCCAAGAAGGGTTCCAGCAGCCGATCCAACTCGGCTTGCTCGCGGTGTACGCCCCTCAAAACGTCCCGGAAATACATGATATCCACTTTGCTCATGTCGTTATCAACCATGAACTCGGCTTCAATATCCGAAATAGGGGTTTTGCTGAAGTGCCGCTGGTACAACCCCTGCATTGCTAACGCCCGGGCGCGACGACGGTCGCCGGCCTTGGGCTTATTCGTATTCCCCGGTTGGGGGCTGCTATCGCCTGCTTCGCTCATTACTCACCCAACTTCTTGAACAAACTGACCATTTCCAGGGCAGTAATTGCTGCTTCCGCGCCTTTGTTGCCAGCTTTCGTTCCTGAACGCTCAATAGCCTGCTCGATAGAATCTACAGTCAGCACACCAAAGGTCACTGGCACATCGGTTTCCAGACTCACCGCGCCCAAACCACTGGACGCTTCGCCAGCCACATACTCAAAGTGCGGCGTACCACCACGGATAACTGCGCCTAACGCGATGATGGCGTCATAGTCAGAGGTTTCTGCTACTCGCTTAACAGCCAGCGGCATTTCATAAGCACCCGGTACTCGGATGACCGTGATTTCACTCTCGGATATGCCATGACGACGCAGTGTATCGATCGCGCCTTCCACCAGACTTTCGACCACAAAACCGTTAAAACGGCCAACAACCAGAGCGTAGCGTCCGCTGCACTGGGTAAAATCACCTTCAATTACTTTGATATCTGCCATCTCGGGCTCCTTCGCGGGCTGCAGCACAGTCAGGCTACAGCCAGATTTATCATTCGGGGGTATAAGGTACGTATTCAACAACTTCCAGGTCGAAACCGGAGATAGCCGAGAATTTCACGGGCGGGCTCAACAAACGCATTTTGCCTACGCCAATGTCACGCAGAATCTGAGACCCGGTGCCTACAGTGAAATACACACCAGAGCTGCCCTTACCTGAGGATCCACGGCCTTCATCAAAAAATTCCTGAATGCGATCTTCAAGGTTTCGACTGTCTTCTGCGCTGTTCAAAAGCACCACAACGCCTTTGCCTTCATTCGCAACCTTTTCCAAGGCGTGATGCAGAGGCCAGCTTCGGGAATCCTTCCGGCGCGCGCCCAACAGGTCACGCAGGGTATCAGTAATGTGAACACGAACATGCACCGGATCGTCCGCATCAATGTCACCCATCACCATCGCGAGGTGAGTTGAGCCCTGAATATTGTCCCGGTATGTGCGAAGCTTGAAGACACCGTATTCGGTATCCAGCTCATTCTCTTCCACACAAGCGACCGTCTTCTCGTTCATGGTGCGGTAATGAATCAAATCCGCAATGGTGCCGATCTTGAGATCATGCTCTTCCGCGAATTTTTCGAGATCCTCACGGCGGGCCATTGAGCCATCGTCGTTCATGACTTCGCAGATGACACCTGCCGACTCACAGCCAGCCAGAGACGCCAGGTCGCAGGAAGCTTCGGTATGACCAGCCCGGCTCAACACACCACCAGGATCAGACATCAGCGGAAAAATATGCCCCGGCTGGACCAGATCGGATGCCTTGGCTTCACGCGCCACTGCTGCCTGTACCGTACGGGCACGATCCGCTGCGGAAATACCTGTGGTCACACCTTCACGTGCTTCAATCGACAAGGTGAACTTGGTGCCAAAGCCTGACGCGTTCTGCTGAACCATCAACGGCAAGCCTAACTGCTCACAGCGCTGCCGGGTCATCGGCATGCAAATGAGACCGCGGCCAAAGCGCGCCATAAAGTTGATCGCTTCCGGCGTGCAATGTTCTGCAGCCATCACCAGATCACCTTCGTTCTCGCGGTCTTCATCATCCATCAGGATGACCATTTTACCCTGTCGGATATCTTCGATGATGTCTTCAATGCTGTTCAGTGCCATACGGTTCTGCACCCTGTCACCCTGGCTGTCAGCAATAACAACCCAGAGGAATGAATTGAATGATTAACTGCGAGCGAGGATCAATCGTTGATCTTCGCCCACCTGACGGCGATCCAGCACCTTCCATTGCACTTTGTCAGCCATAACTTCAATAGGCAGATGAGCCGTTGGCCGCCCTGTACTCCCCAAAAAAACCGGGGCTTGGTACAACCAAAGTTCGTCTACCAAATTCTCAGTGATAAAGGTACCCGCCAGCGTTGGTCCGGCCTCTACCAGTAATTCGTTGATGCCTTTTTCTCCGAGCGCATCCAGCAACTCAGCTACGTCTACCCCGTTATCTCTCCAGGCAACGCCGGCAATACTTACACCCAGCGCGGCTAGATCCTGCGCTGGGGCCGTTGTCCAAGTGGAGCTGGCACAGAACACCTGAACGTTGCCGCCCCGAAGAATTCGGGCCGAGGTTGGCGTGCGAGCGTCACGATCCGCAATCACCCGCAGCGGCTGGCGAGACGGTGCCGCCGCATCCCCCAGGTCGCCCATATCATCGAGGCGTACCGTCAGGGACGGATCGTCTGCCAATACAGTACCCACACCCGTGAGGATAGCATCGCTCATAGCCCGTAGCCGCTGCACATCGCGGCGAGCCTCTGGCCCGGTAATCCACTGACTTTCGCCGGAAGCCATGGCCGTGCGGCCATCCAGACTGGCCGCCATTTTCAGGCGCACCCACGGCCGCCCGGTATTCATCCGTTTCATAAAACCCGGGTTCAGGCGCGCGGCTTCTTCACTCAGCACGCCTTCGGTTACCCTTATGCCCGCATCTCGCAGCATATCAAGACCCCGGCCAGAGACCGACGGATTCGGATCTTTCGTCGCCACAAAGACTTGCGCAACACCGGCCTCCATCAACGCCTTCGCACAAGGCGGTGTGCGGCCATAATGACTGCACGGTTCCAATGTCACATACGCCGTTGCGCCCCGAGCTTCCTGCCCGGCCTGACTCAACGCATGCACTTCTGCATGCGCTTCTCCTGCTCGTTCGTGCCAGCCTTCACCGACAATGCGATTACCCCTGGCAATCACACACCCCACTCGCGGATTCGGATGCGTGGAGTAACGACCTCGCCAGGCCAACTGGATAGCCCGAGCCATCATTGCCCTGTCGCGGTCTGAAATCATACCTTACCTTTCCCTGTAGGGGTTTCAGCCAACGCGCGAGCCACGTCTGCAGCATCGCCGTTACCTTGGGACAAACGCTCAATCTCTTCTTTGAACTCGTTGATGTCCTGAAAACTTCGATAAACCGAAGCAAAACGAACGTACGCCACTTTGTCCAGCTGGCGCAGCTCGGTCATCACCTCTTCACCCAACTGCATCGACTTCACTTCACGCTCGCCGGTAGCTCGCAGTCGGTATTTAATTCTGTTCAGCGCTGCCTCGATCGCTTCAATACTGACCGGGCGTTTTTCCAGAGCTTTCATCAGGCCGGCCCGCAACTTTTCTTCATCGAAAGGTTGCCGGGTGCCGTCTTGCTTGACCACGCGTGGCATCACCAGCTCTGCCGTTTCAAACGTTGTAAACCGCTCACGACAGGACAAGCACTCCCTGCGGCGGCGCACCTGATCACCCTCGGCCACCAGACGCGAATCAATCACCTTGGTATCGGCTTCACCACAGAAAGGACAATGCATAGTTCAGACGCTCCGAAAAAAAGGACCCGGAAAGCCCCAACAGGACTCCCGGGCAGACTCACTCAGTGCAAATCAAGCGTAAACCGGGAAACGCGCGCACACCGCTTCGACTTGCTCGCGTACACGGTTGATGGTGGCTTCGTCTTCAAGGTTGTCGAGGATGTCGCACATCCAACCAGCCAGATCACGGCATTCCTGCTCGCCAAAACCACGAGTGGTCACTGCCGGAGTACCTACACGCAGTCCAGAGGTCACGAACGGAGAGCGTGGATCGTTCGGAACCGCGTTCTTGTTCACGGTGATGTGGGCACGGCCCAGCGCTGCGTCCGCATCTTTACCGGTGATGTCTTGCTTGATCAGGCTAACTAGGAACAGGTGGTTCTTGGTGCCACCGGACACTACGTCGTAGCCGCGGTCGATGAACACATTGGCCATGGCGGCAGCGTTTTTCACTACTTGCTGCTGATAGGCCTTGAACTCATCGCTCATGGCTTCTTTGAAGCAAATTGCCTTAGCTGCAATCACGTGCATCAAAGGACCACCCTGACCACCCGGGAACACGGCAGAGTTCAACTTCTTCTGCAGCGCTTCGTCGTCACACGCCAAGATCAGGCCGCCACGAGGGCCACGCAGGGTCTTGTGAGTGGTGGTAGTAACCACGTGAGCATGAGGAACCGGGTCCGGGTACACTCCCGCTGCAACCAGGCCCGCTACGTGCGCCATATCCACAAACAGGTAAGCACCGACTTTGTCAGCAATCTCGCGGAAACGTGCGAAATCCAGTTCCTGAGAGTAGGCAGAGAAACCGGCAATGATCATCTTCGGCTTGTGCTCAACCGCCAGGGCTTCCACTTCATCGTAATCGATCAGGCCAGTTTCCGGGTTCAGACCGTACTGTACAGCGTGATAAATCTTACCGGAGAAGTTGACGCTGGCACCGTGAGTCAGGTGACCACCGTGGGCCAGACTCATGCCCAGAACGGTATCGCCCGGCTGAACCAGCGCCATGAAAACGGCAGAGTTGGCCTGAGACCCGGAGTGCGGCTGAACGTTTGCGTAGGCAGCACCAAATAACTCTTTGGCGCGATCAATAGCCAGCTGCTCAGCCACGTCTACAAACTCACAGCCACCGTAGTAACGCTTACCGGGATAGCCTTCGGCGTACTTGTTGGTCAGCACGCTGCCTTGAGCTTCCATAACCCGAGGACTGGTGTAGTTTTCGGACGCGATCAGCTCGATGTGCGCTTCCTGGCGCTTCTCTTCCGCCTGCATGGCGTTCAAGAGTTCGTCATCGAAACCGGCGATTTTCATATCACGATTAAACATGGAGTGCTGCCCCTGTCTGAATGGCTGGTCCGGCTTACCGTTGTGTATGCCGCAACCCCTGAAAAATTGGGCCGTCATTCTATCGCGAATGCGGGTCAAAAATCATCCTTTATACCGTCCGCAGATACCGACACGCAGGCAATCCCGGTTTCCACCCAACGCCTATCCTCGACCGGTTTCGATAGCTGAGCGAGTGCATGAACTCCAAATTCTACCTATTTGGACCAACCGAACTGCACGACATTCCGAAACTAAACGATCAACTAATTTACGTAACGCTTTGGTCGGTTCTGGCGATAAGAATTTTGACAATTTCTTGATGTTTCCCTGACCCGGCGCTGACACGCCCCCTTTTATATTGTGCACTCCCATTAACAATTCGCTCAGGCGAATTCTCCAAATGCGAGTACAGATGTGACTTCATCCCTCTCATCCAGACATCACTCTTTTCCGGAACGCATGTATCGAGGGTTCAGCTGGGCCGGCGCCTACGCTCCGATATTAATGCTGTTTGTCGCGATACTTCTCATCGGTAGTTTATCCAGAACACTGTTGGTGGCATGGCAATTCGACCGGGTTGCAGAGACATCCATATGGCCCGGCATTTTTCTTCACGGGTTACGAGTGGATCTGATCATGGCGGGCATGGCCGCGGCACCCTTGGTTTTGCTCTTGCCTATTATGGGCCATCGTTTCAGTTGGCCGGTCTGGAAGCGACTGACAGGCCTTTGGGCACTGATCGTGGTTTTCATGTTTCTTTTCATGGAACTTTCCACGCCGACCTTCATCGCCGAGTATGATACCCGGCCCAACCGTTTGTTTATCGAATATCTGAATTACCCCAAAGAAGTGCTGAGCATGCTTTGGGAGGGCTACCTGCCTACCGTAGCCATTGGGATATTTCTGTGTGTTTCACTGACCATTCTGTTCGCCTGGTTAATGCGTCCGTGGGCACGGGAGACCTCTACGGGAAGCTATCGTAAAGCGGTTTTGGTATGGCCCATCGTGGTTCTTACTGTATTTATGAGCGTACGTTCCACTACTGGCCATCGCCCTGCTAACCCGGCGATGTTTGCACTGACCTCCGATGCGCTCGTGAACTCATTGATTATCAACTCTACCTGGTCCGTGGCTTTTGCAATCTACAACCTCAAACATGAGGATGATGCGAGTGCCAGCTACGGCCAGTTAGAGATGTCCGAAATACTGGGCGAGGTCAGGAGCGCACCATGGCTTAGTGATGCTGAATTCAGTTCCAGGCAGTTTCCAACTCTGCATCAGCAAACCCCTGTTCAAAAGCGACCGCACCCTCTCAATCTGGTAATCGTTCTGGAGGAAAGCCTGGGCGCAACGTTTGTTGAATCCTTGGGCGGCACGCCAGTCACTCCTCGTTTGAAGGCTTTGCAAGATTCTGGGTGGTGGTTTGAGAATCTGTATGCAACGGGCACACGGTCTGTTCGGGGTGTCGAGGCTGTAGTCTCCGGCTTTTTGCCCTCTCCGGCCCGCAGTGTGGTCAAGCTATCTCTGTCTCAAACCGGTTTTTTCACACTGGCCGGGCTGTTAAAAAACAAAGGCTACGACACGGGTTTTATCTACGGTGGCGAAGCGCATTTTGACAATATGCGCAGCTTTTTCTCAGGCAATGGGTTTGACAAGATCCTGGACCAGCAGAACTACACCAACCCTACTTTTACCGGAAGCTGGGGTGTTAGTGATGAAGACCTATTTGCAAAAACCCAAGAAGACCTGCAAAAGCTTCATGACTCCGAAAAACCCTTTTTCCGGTTGGTTTTTTCTTCCTCTAATCACACACCGTTTGAATACCCCGACAACCGAATCGAACAGTACGACGAAGAGAAAAACACCGTCAACAATGCTGTGAAATACGCGGATCATGCTTTGGGTGAATTCATAAACACCGCGCGTAACAGCGCTTATTGGGAAGACACTCTGTTCCTGATCGTCGCTGACCATGATGCCCGGGTCTGGGGCGATGAATTGGTTCCTATCAAGAATTTCCAGATTCCGGGACTGATACTCGGGGCAGATATCGAAGGCCGGCGCATCGAAACAATGGCGAGCCAGATTGATCTTGCACCGACGCTGCTTTCACTCATGGGCATTACCAGTGAGCATCCTATGGTAGGGCGTGATCTGGTGAGGTTTCCGAACGCACCCGGCCGGGCGATTATGCAGTTCAACGATTACTACGCCTGGATGGACAGTGACCTCAACGTTACGGTATTGCGCCCCGACCAAGAACCTTTAGCAGGGGTTTACTCGCCACAAACCCGGAGCACTCGATATTTATCAGACGCACCCGAAGAGGCGGCCACAAGAAAAGCATTGGCCCATGCGCTCCTGCCCCTGAAACTGTACCGGGAACAGGCCTATGGGCTATCTAACGAACACGATCAAACCAGTTTATGAACGTGAATCACAAACTCCGTGCCTTCGCTGTCTGACTGGGCTATCTCCAGGTCCCAGCCTAACCGTTCACAAACCAGTCGAACAATCAGCAACCCAAAGGTAGTGTTGCTGAGTTCGCCGGTTGCAGAGGTAATAGCACTCGGTGCTCTGGAGGCTTTTAGATGCTCAGTTACTAGAATGGGCAATCCGGACCCAAAATCTCTCACCGTAATTTTGTTTTCGATCATCCGAACTTCGACTGCAGCACGGGTGTGTCGAAGCGCATTTTGCAACAAGTTGCGAATTAACATCCGCACCAGGGCGGGATGAGTTTCGACTTTCAACCCATGTCCACTGCTGTGAACCGTGATGCGTCCGGCATGATCCGGGTTGCTATGCTCCAGATCATCGACCGTATTCTGGACCACCTCTTGCAACACAATGGTCCTCGCATCAATTTCGGACGCTTCACTGCGAGCAAGTTCAAGCAGAACCTCGGTATCGTCGCGCATGGTTTGCATAGCGCGGCGAATACGGGCAAGGGTATTCTGATCTGCCGGCGACAAAGTTTGCCGTTGTTCCAGCACATTCAAAGCCCCACTCATCACGGCCAACGGTGTCCGCAGCTCATGACTGGCCAACTTCACAAACGATTTCTCTCGCTCAATGTGATGTTCAAGCTCGGACAGAAAGCGGTTAAACGCCTCGGCGATGTCGCAAAATTCCTGATCACGGTAGCCCGTATCAATTTGCTCCATGGACGACCCTGGCCTCGTACTCATAACTTCGCGGGTTAACCTCCTGAAGGGGCGCACCAGGTATTGCGCTCCGGTTCGCGCAACAAAAAAGCCGACAAGAAGCATGAAGCCCGCTACGCCAACAAGAGCGATCTGCACCAGGGACTCACGATTCTCCATGATGGTAATGTCCTGAGCCAGGAAGAGCTTGCCGTCGGGTTGTTCCAGCTGTTCACCGAGGATTAACAGCGTTGTCTCGCCGATCTTGATTTCGTCGGAAAATGGCAGCGAGCGGCTACGGAAATATTCCGGAAGCAAAAGCTCTGCCTCGCCTTCAGACAGAAAAACGGCTTCCAGCTGGGCCGTTTTTATGGGTTGAAAAGTCCCGCTCTGAAGCTGCGCGGCAAAAAATTCGGCGTCGGCCTTCAGTTCAAGACTAAGAATGGTGTCCTCAACATCATGGACGAACAGCTCGACAATAAACATTGAGGTTGCAGTTGTGGCGGCAATCAGGAAAAACAGGGTACGGGTTAGACGTGCACTCAAAGATGATTTCATGGCGTTTCAGGAGCTTTTATCGCAGAGGTGCCCGCAGGGACTTCCAAACTGTACCCTCGACCATGAACCGTTTTGACCAGCCCACTGCCCAGACCGGCCTGCAGCGACTTTCGAAGCGTGTAGATGTGAGTACGAAGACTGTTTCCTTCCATTCCCCCATGACGTGCACCCCAAAGTGCATCACTCAGCGCTTCATGGCTGAGAAAACTCGGGTATGCACGAACCAGCAATTCAAACAGGCGGGCAGGTGTCCCGGACAAAGCCGTTTTCGATCCGTTCAATTCCACTTCCAGCGTGCCCGGATCGAACCGAATATCACCCGCTGACAGGATCGGCCTCTGTGGCGCATAGCGTCGATGCAAGGCTTCAACCCGCAGTTGCAATTCACGCAGCTCGAAGGGCTTCACGAGGTAATCATCTGCACCGCAATCAAACCCTTTTTCCTTGTCAGGCAGGCCGCTCAGCGCTGTCATCAGAATAACGGGGGTCTGGCACTGCAGGTCATTGCGGATACGTTGGCAAATATCATAGCCATTGACGCCGGGCAGCATCAGGTCGAGTACGATAACGTCGTAACTTTGCGTGGCCAGCAAATGCAACGCCGTCAAGCCGTCAGCTGCAAAGTCCAGTATGTAGCGATCTTCGCCCAGAAATTCGAACAGGTTTTCCGCAAGGTCTACCTGGTCTTCAACAATTAATAGTCTGAGCGGTGGTTGATTAGATGTCACTCAAGCGTACTCCGTTAGCGTCAAGCACCGATGGCTGATCATCGCGCATTCCGGCAATGACCAACAATTGATAACGTCTATTTTCCATAACTTTTCGAGCAGAAGTCGCGAAGCCTGCTACGTTTTCTTTCGGCCAACTCCGGGGAACCGCAACATACAAATGCTGATACGTCTCGGCCGACTGCAAGCTGCTCAAATCGCTCTCGGTTTCTTCCAGAGCTGTTCCACCTGAGTAAAAACGGGCTGAAAAAGGCAGGTCATCCAGGTAAATCAACGGGCTGTCATCGGCTGTCCGAGTCAGCTGATAATAGCCCACCAGTTCTTTCTCTGTCTTGAGCGACTGCCAACCGGTGGCAGTCAGCCCCACGAACACGGTCAACAAAACCGGGACCAAAGCAACCAAACCACCCCGAACCCGGGCCAATCGGAAAGACTGACATTCCGACGCCCAACGGCCGATCAAAATAGCCGTAAACGGTAACGACGGTAAAATGTATGTCCAGAGTGTATTGCCGGCCAGCGTAAAAAACAGCATGGGAGCCAACGCGCTGACCAACAAAAAGCTGGCGCCCGGGTCTGATAATGTCTTGCTCACAATGCCGCGGCGTTTCCCCCGGAACCATGCAACCGCCAGACTGACCAAGGCAACGATGCCCCAAGGGAACGAGGCCCACAACCAGAACATCCAGATCATGCCTTTAGGTTGATTATGGGCACTGCCGTAGAGATCGCCCACCCATCCCGGATCCAGAAACCGGCGAATATGCTCTCCTACGATAAAGTAATCCAGAAATCCGGGAGTTTTGAGTTCAGCCAACAGGTACCAGGGGAAAACCAGAACCGCCGTCATCAAGGTCCCCCGCCGCCAGGGCAGGCGCTGCAGATTATTGAGAGCCCCCCTCCAGGAAAGGGACAACCAAAGTACGATGGGAATTCCGATTAGAACCAAAGCTAACGGCCCTTTAGACAGAAGGCCGATCACAATTCCAAGAAAAAAAAGCCACCGCCACAGCCCACCCTCTCCGGCCACCACCAGACAAAAGCTGACAAGAGCCAGGGTCGTCCCCAGCGCCAAGAAGGCATCCGTCATGACCGCACCGGCGCTGATGTAAGTAAGTGCCATGGTTGCGAAAACCAGGCAACTCCATCGAGCCACCTGGACACTCCAGATTTGAAGCGCAAGTCGCCAAACCAGCCACACCATGGCAAGCGTTGCCAGCCAAGACGGAAATCTCAGCGAGAACTCGGTAACACCGAATGCCTTGATGGCCAGCCCCTGCACCCAAAACGACAGGGGCGGTTTACCCCAAAAAGGAACGCCGGGCTCGAACCAGGGCGTAATCCAGTCACCGGTTTCGACCATCAGGCGGGCAATTTCCGCGTAGCGCGGCTCAGTGGTATCAGAAAAGGGAAAAAGAGCCATACCAATAAAGCGGCTAAGCAGCACTGCAACCAGCATCAACAGCCAAACGTTAAACCGCTTTGACATGCCGCACCCTCGTTGTTTTACGGTGTTCCTGTTGACGTGTGCCATTCAGGTTTTCGATCACCTCATCTGCCAAGTACACCGGGCGCCGCTTTGATTCCATGTAGGTCTTGCCGACGTACTCCCCCACAATACCCACACTCATCAGCTGAATACCGCCGAGGAAGCTGATCATCGCCACCAGTGAGGGGTAACCGCTGGTGGCATCACCCAGCATTAATGCCTTGACCACAATCCACACTCCGAAAGCCGCGCCCATGCTGGCCGCGATTAGCCCGATCAATGTTGCCCAGCGCAATGGCGATACAGAAAACGAAGTCAGACCTTCCAGCGCCAACCCGACCAGCCCGGGGTAATCCCATTTTGTTTCGCCCGCCGCTCGGGGCTCGCGATCGTACTGAATAACCTGAGTAGGCATACCAATCCAGGCAAACAGTCCTTTCATATACCGGTTGCGTTCCGTCAGCACTAACAACGCGTCAACAGCCTTACGACTCATTAACCGAAAGTCACCAGTATCGACGGGAATATTTGTTCGGCTGGTTCGATTCAGCAGTCTGTAGAACAGATGCGCGCTCCAACGTTTGAATGCGGTTTCGCCCGTCCGTGAGCGCCGCTGCATCAGAACAACGTCGACACCCGACTGCCAGCACTCAACCATTGCCGGAATATGCTCCGGCGGGTCTTGCAAGTCTGCATCCAATACGATCACCGCATCGCCGCTAGCATGTTCCAGACCCGCTGTCATTGCGGCCTCTTTGCCGAAATTCCGGCTCAGCTTGATCAGCCGGATGCCGGGTGTTCGCTCAATCAAACCGCCAATGTATTGAGCGCTGCCGTCGTCACTGCCATCATCAATCAGCACTATTTCCCAATGCAGATCCAGAGTGGCAAGCACAGGCAACACCCGTGCAAAGAAAAGAGGCAGCATCGGACGTTCGTTATAGAGCGGCACCACCAGTGATAACAGTGGCTTATCAAACGAGCCATCAAAAGGCCCAACCGGTAACTCAAAGCGTTTGTTCATGGAAAACCAGCCTCTGGTAGACGATGTAATTCAGTGCAGCGACAAGCGCTGTGGTGACGATTTGTGACAGAGTGACAGGAAGTGCAAGAAGGTTACTGAGCAGGAAAAAGAAGCCGAGGTTGCAGACCCATGCACCAAGGCAGGCGCTGATATAGCGGAACAACGTAACCCTGTGAGGGCCGGCATTGCGGAACGCAAGACGTCGCTGAAGGCTATAATTCAGAACCGCACCAGACACGCTTCCGCTAGCGGTTGCCAGCACAGGGTCAAGCCCGACGCCGATTAAGGCGGCCATTACCAGCCAGTGCAACTGCGTGGCAAGGCCACCGGCCGCCACAAATCCCTGAAGCTGGCGAGATAGGAGTGTGTTCATGACAATAACCACCACATTTACGACTCAAAAAGTCGATCTGACATTGAGTGGGTATGATGAACCACTGTGTGTCACGGCTTTGTGGCGGTTTTATCAGGAAAATGTCAAAACTTGAGGGTTCAGGAATTATCCTAAAGTATTTCGATTACGCCCTATTTCAGCAATCCACGGAACCTGATCATTAGGAAAACGCTGCTGAGCACTCGGCGACCGAACCCGCATTTTCTTGCTGACATAGAGACAGAGTCAATAGACCGGCACAGAGCCTTGAAGCAAAAGCTTAACTCTGGTCTCATTGCCCAACCTATTTTCCTTAATTGATAAAGTCATAAATCACCAACAGTTACTATTTTCACACCAGTGCTTTATGGCTTTTCGCGACCACCAACGTTACGCAGCTACCTGTTGCTGAATTCACAGGCAGCCCCGAATAATCGAATCTAAAAGGTATTTAAATTGTCAAAAGGTAACAAAACAGGCGCAGCAGGGTCTTACGTATACAGCATGAACCGCGTGGGCAAAGTAGTACCGCCCAAGCGGGAAATCCTGAAAGACATTTCTCTCAGCTTCTTCCCTGGCGCCAAAATTGGCGTGCTTGGCCTGAACGGCTCAGGTAAATCCACCCTACTCCGCATCATGGCCGGTGTCGACCAGGACTACATCGGTGAAGCGCGCCCGCTGCCCGGCATCAATGTCGGCTATCTGCCTCAGGAACCCGAGCTTGACGAAGAAAAAACCGTCAAAGAAATCGTGGACGAGTCCGTTGCACACGTACACAACGCTTTGGCCGAACTCGATCAGGTATACGCAGCTTACGCCGAGCCCGACGCCGATTTTGACGAACTGGCCAAGAAACAAGGCAAGCTGGAAGCTATCATTCAAGCCACCGACGGCCACGACATCGAACGTAAGATGGAAGTCGCCGCCGACGCCCTGCGCCTTCCGGCCTGGGATCAAAAAGTAAAGGTTCTGTCCGGTGGTGAGCGCCGTCGAGTAGCCCTATGCCGCCTGCTACTGTCTGGCCCAGACATGCTGTTGCTGGACGAGCCTACCAACCATCTGGATGCGGAATCGGTAGCCTGGCTGGAGCGCTTCCTGCACGACTACGAAGGCACCGTGGTTGCGATCACCCACGACCGTTACTTCCTGGACAACGTCGCCGGCTGGATTCTTGAGCTGGACCGCGGCCAAGGCATTCCGTTCGAAGGCAACTACAGTCAGTGGTTGGAGAACAAAGAAAAACGCCTGGAAATGGAATCCAAGCAGGAAGCAGCCCACCAGAAAGCTGTTAAGCAGGAATTGGAATGGGTACGTTCTAACGCCAAGGGCCGCCAATCCAAGAGCAAAGCCCGTTTAGCACGCTTTGAGGAAATGAGCTCTCAAGAATTCCAGAAGCGCAACGAAACCAACGAACTCTACATTCCACCCGGACCGCGCTTGGGCGACAAGGTGATTGAAGTCGAAGGCATCAGCAAAGCCTTCGACGACCGTCTATTGTACGAAGATGTCTCTCTCACCGTACCTCCTGGAGCCATCGTGGGCATCATCGGCGGCAACGGTGCCGGTAAATCCACACTGTTCAAAATGATTGCGGGCATGGATCAACCAAACTCCGGAACCATCACCGTTGGTGAAACCGTTGAACTGGCGTATGTCGATCAGATGCGCGATCTGGATGGTAGCAAGACGGTCTGGGAAGAGCTGTCCGATGGCAACGACATCATCAAAGTCGGCAACTACGAAACCCCGTCACGCGCCTACGTTGGCCGCTTTAACTTCAAGGGCTCCGACCAGCAAAAGCGCGTTGGCGACTTGTCCGGTGGTGAGCGTAACCGCCTGCACCTTGCCAAACTGCTGAAACAGGGCGGCAACGTGCTGATGTTGGACGAACCTACCAACGATCTCGACGTAGAAACCCTGCGCGCACTGGAAGAAGCGCTGCTGAACTTCCCCGGTTCTGCCTTGGTAATCTCGCACGACCGTTGGTTCCTTGACCGTGTGGCAACCCACATCCTGGCGTTCGAAGATGACGGCGAAGTGGTCTATTTCGATGGCAACTTCACGGAATACGACGCTGACTTCAAGAAGCGCAAAGGGGATTCTGCCATGCAGCCCAAGCGCATGAAGTATAAGAAGCTAGCGTAATGGCCAAAACCAAAACCGCGTATGTCTGCACGGAGTGCGGCGCTGACTATTCCAAATGGCAGGGGCAATGTACGGCCTGCCAAGCCTGGAATACGATCAGCGAAGTACGCGGCATATCCGGCAACAACGCCAAAGGCGCTCGAGGCATTCGCTTCGAGGGCTACGCGGGCAGTTTGTCCGAGGTTAAAAGCCTGGACGAAGTCAGCCTTGCGGAACAGGAACGCATCAGCACCGGCATGCAGGAGTTTGACCGCGTTCTCGGTGGCGGCCTGATCGAAGGCTCAGCAGTTTTGATGGGCGGCCACCCCGGCGCCGGTAAAAGTACGCTGTTACTTCAAGCCGTGTGCCAACTGGCAGCCCAGCACCCTGCCCTGTATGTGACTGGTGAAGAATCACTGCAACAGGTTGCCATGCGCGCCAAGCGCCTTGGTTTGCCCACCAAAGATCTGAAAATGCTCTCGGAAACCAGTGTGGAGCGGGTCATGCAGGTGGCCGAAGCTGAAAAGCCCCGCATTCTGGTGGTGGACAGTATTCAGGTCATGCACGTTGCCGACATTGAATCCGCACCCGGCTCCGTCTCGCAAGTGCGCGAAAGCGCGGCTTACCTGACCCGCTTCGCCAAGCAAACCGGCACCATTCTGTTTTTGGTTGGCCACGTCACCAAAGACGGCAGCCTGGCCGGCCCGAAAGTGCTGGAACACATGATCGACTGCTCGATCCTGCTGGAAGGCTCCAGCGACAGCCGTTACCGCACTCTGCGGGGCATCAAGAACCGCTTTGGCGCGGTGAATGAGTTAGGCGTTTTCGCCATGCTGGAACAGGGTCTGAAAGAGGTAAAGAACCCCAGCGCCATTTTCCTGAATCGGGGTGAGGAAGCGGCTCCGGGCAGTGTCGTGATGGTCGTTTGGGAAGGCACTCGGCCGATGCTAGTGGAGATTCAGGCATTGGTGGACATGGCTCAGGGCAGCTACCCCAGACGAGTTGCGGTTGGCTTGGACCAGAATCGTCTGGCTATGTTGTTAGCTGTTCTGCACCGTCACGGCGGCATGCATGTGGCGGATCAGGATGTGTTCGTGAACGTGGTTGGCGGGGTGAAAGTCAATGAAACCAGTGCCGATTTGGCGTTGCTGGCTGCCGTTGTCTCGTCTTTCCGAAACCGCGCTCTGCCACAGGATTTGGTGATTTTCGGGGAAGTTGGCCTTTCAGGTGAGATTCGCCCGGTGCCCAGTGGGCAGGAGCGGATTTACGAGGCTTCCAAGCATGGTTTCACTCGGGCATTGGTTCCCAAAGCCAACGCTCCGCGGAAGCCAATCGATGGGATGAAGGTGCTTCCTGTTACCAAGCTATCGGATGCGCTTTCTGCATTGGAAGAGCTTTAAATCGCGCCTGCAAATCGGACTTTCAATCTTTCGTTCGGGTGTCACTCGATCAGATGCGCAAGTTCTCGCTCTAACAGGTTTGGATCGCCCAGATTCAACTCCACCAATCGCCTTAAATGCATCGCGCTTTCAAGATCGATGTACTGGCACCGAAAACCCAGACGATGCCCTTCAACGTGCATCAACTCTACCGCCATAACGATAGCGGCCTCATGACCGTTCAAGTGCACGACGAGCTCGCAGGGCTCGTTCAGCGGTACGCTCCACCCTTCTGATCGCTCCACAAGAGCACCCTTGAGAGAAATATCCAATACCTCAGTCGACCACACCTGATCCTGCCAGTGCAGCTCACAGGGAGCGTCAAAACTAATACGGTGGAAGCGGCGGTTTTCAGGGTTTTGCGCAGCCAATGGGTGTCTCCGAGTCTTGAATAGATCTGCTATGACTATAGACCGGGCACAAGGGGGAATCCATCGTGCTGAATGGCGAGAAACAAAATCGCTTAATTGCGGACAAAAACCGTGATGCAAGAAGTGGCTTGGCGGGACGGCCTCCAAAAATTTCGGAGGCCAAGGATGGCCGGAAAGAAGCGCACATGGATGTGCTTGTAGCGTTTTTTTTGAGGCCGTCCCGCCGAGCCACTAATACATAACTTGCAAGCTAGCGGACGACAACCCCCCAAACCTCAATTACTGCTGATGATACTTCCCACTCAACTCAACAACAGCTTCAATGAACGCACCTGCGTGCTCCGGATCCACTTCCGGAGTAATACCGTGACCGAGATTGAAAATGTGCCCGGTGCCCTGCCCATAACGAGACAGAATATCTTCCACCTCCTCACGGATACGTTTCTTAGGCGCATACAGCATCGTGGGGTCCATGTTGCCCTGGAGGGCAACTCGGTCACCCACTCGAGCACGGGCGTTACCAATGTCGGTGGTCCAGTCCAGACCGACAGCATCACAACCGGTATCGGCAATCGACTCCAGCCACTGGCCGCCATTCTTGGTGAACAGAATCACCGGAACCCGGCGACCTTCGTTTTCACGAATCAGCCCATCTACGATCTTCTTCATGTAGCGCAGTGAGAACTCGTCATAAGCCCAACCACTGAGCACACCGCCCCAAGTATCGAAGATCTGCACCGCCTGAGCACCAGCTTTGATCTGGCCGTTCAGGTAGTCAATCACCGAATCCGCAAGGTGATCCAGCAAACGGTGCATCACTTCCGGCTGACCGTAAGCCAGCTTCTTGGTTTCACGAAAGTCCTTGGAGGAGCCGCCTTCTACCATGTAGGTGGCCAGTGTCCACGGGCTACCGGAGAAACCGATCAACGGAACGCGACCATTCAGTTCACGGCGAATAGTGGATACCGCATTCATCACATAATCCAAATCAGACTCGGCCTTCATGTTCGGCAGTGCATCTACGTCGGCTTCAGAACGGATCACTTTACGGAACTTGGGGCCTTCGCCCGTCTCGAAATAAAGACCCAATCCCAACGCATCGGGGATGGTCAGGATATCGGAGAACAGGATTGCCGCGTCTAGTGGGTAGCGCTCTAAAGGCTGCAGCGTGACTTCACAGGCCAGCGGCGTGTTCTTGCACAGACTGAGGAAATCACCCGCCTGGGCCCGGGTTGCGCGGTATTCCGGCAGGTAACGGCCCGCCTGACGCATCATCCAAACCGGGGTACGGTCCACGGGCTGGCGCATGAGGGCGCGCAGGAAGCGATCGTTCTTCAACTCAGTCATAGTTACAGTCTTCTCATCGTTTATGGGTCAGAGACAATGGGAGCCAATGATACCCCGTTTGCGACAATAAAAAAGGGCGGCGTTCCCTCAGGAAGCCGCCCTTCTGACACCGATCAAGCGTTTACTCAGACATCCAGGTAATCAAGGATGCCTTCTGCCGCCTGTCGACCTTCCCAAATAGCGGTGACCACCAGATCCGAACCGCGAACCATATCGCCGCCGGCGAAGATCTTCGGGTTGCTGGTCTGGAACGGGAGCTCAGCTTTCTCTGGCGCCGTAACACGACCGGATTCATCGGTATTCACCCCGAGGTCTTCAAACCAAGGTGCCGGGCTCGGACGGAAGCCGAAGGCTACCAACACGGTGTCAGCAGGAATTACTTCCTCACTGCCAGGCACGATTTCCGGACGACGACGGCCGTTCTCATCGGGCGCACCCAGCTCAGTAGTAACCACTTTGACGCCTTCAACTTTGCCATCACCCACGATTTCCACCGGCTGGCGGTTGAACAGGAACTTCACGCCCTCTTCTTTAGCGTTAGCCACTTCGCGGCGGGAACCCGGCATGTTGGCTTCGTCGCGGCGGTAGGCACAGGTCACGCTTTCTGCCTGCTGGCGGATGGACGTACGGTTACAGTCCATGGCGGTGTCACCACCACCCAGAACCACCACGCGCTTGCCTTTCAGATCAATGAAATCTGCTGATTTCTTCTCGAAGCCCAGGCGACGATTTACGTTGGAAACCAGGTACGGCAGCGCGTCGTAAACACCGGGCAAATCCTCACCGGGGAAGCCGCCTTTCATGTAGGTGTAGGTGCCCATGCCCATGAACACCGCATCGAACTCTTCAAGAATGCTCTTAAGCGAAACATCCTTACCGACTTCCGTATTCAGGCGAAATTCCATGCCCATTTCTTCGAATACCTGACGGCGACGGGCCATCACGCTCTTTTCCAGCTTGAACTCTGGAATACCAAAGGTCAGCAGCCCACCGATTTCCGGGTAGATATCGAACACAACGGGCTTCACACCGTTGCGCACCAATACATCAGCACAACCAAGGCCGGCGGGACCGGCGCCGATTACAGCAACCTTCTTATCCGTCCAGCTCACCTTGGACATGTCAGGCTTCCAGCCCAACGCAAAGGCGGTGTCGGTGATGTACTTTTCCACCGAGCCAATTGTAACCGCGCCAAAGCCGTCGTTCAGGGTGCAGGCGCCTTCGCACAAGCGGTCCTGAGGACATACACGACCACAGACTTCGGGTAGTGAGTTGGTCTGGTGACACAACTCTACGGCCTTCATGATGTTGCCTTCCGATACCAGCTTCAGCCAGTTCGGGATGTAGTTGTGCACCGGGCACTTCCACTCACAATATGGGTTACCGCACTCCAGACAACGGTGTGCCTGAGATCCCGCATGGGTCTCTGTAAACGGGTGATAAATCTCACCAAACTCTTTCTTCCGCTTTTTCGCCGGAACTTTCTTCGGGTCAACCCGCCCTACTTCGACGAACTGGAAATCATTATGAAGTCGTTCTTTCATAGTGTTGCTCTCATACTTTCGATTTCGACGCGGGCCACGCACCGGGCGCAGCCCAACTAACAGTTTCCCGGCGCTTACTCGGGACGAGCTCTCGTGCTGGCCAACAGGCTGCGCAAATTCGCTGCCTTTGGTTTAACCAGCCAGAACCGATTAATGTAATCGTCGAAATCATCCAGAAGATGTTCAGCCCAAGCACTTCCGGTTTCCGAAATGTGCTCCCGAATCACACCGCGAAGGTGGTTTCGGTAGGCTTCCATGTCTTCCCGTGCAATACGCTGAATCTCAACCAACTCGTGGTTGTACTTGTCGACAAAGGTGTTGTCCATATCCAGAACATAGGCGAAACCACCGGTCATACCCGCACCGAAGTTGTAGCCTGTCTCACCCAGAACCGTCACCAAACCGCCCGTCATGTATTCGCAGCAGTGATCGCCTGCGCCTTCCACTACAGCGTGAGCTCCCGAGTTACGAACCGCAAATCGCTCGCCCGCGGTGCCAGCCGCAAACAACTTACCACCGGTTGCGCCGTACAAGCAGGTATTACCTGCGATGGACGTTTCCTGGGTTTTGAAGTCACTACCACGAGGTGGCTTGATCACCAGCTTACCGCCGGTCATGCCTTTGCCCACGTAATCGTTGGCGTCGCCGTGCAGAACCATGTTCAGGCCGCCAACGTTCCACACCCCAAAGCTCTGACCGGCAGTGCCCGTCAAGTCCAGGGTGATCGGGGCATCAGACATGCCCTTATTTCCGTAACGAGCGGCAATTTCACCTGACAGACGTGCGCCGATAGAACGATCACAGTTAGTCACTTTGTAGGTCCAGGCGCCACCGGATTTTTCGCTGAGCGCCGCGGTTGTGTCTTTCACGATTTGCTCGGCCAACTTACCCTGGTCGAACGGCACATTACGCTCTACCTGGCAGGTCTGAGGCTTCTCCGCTGGAATAAGATCGTTTTCCAGCAAACGGGTCAGGTCGAGTTTCTTCTGGCGCTCAGTATTACCCGGCAGGCGCTCGAGAAGATCAACGCGCCCGACCAGCTCTTCCAGACTGCGGGCACCCAGCTTGGCCATCCACTCGCGCGTCTCTTCCGCGACAAAGCGGAAGAAGTTCATCGCCATCTCAACCGTACCCTTGAAATGCTCTTCTCGCAGGTAATCGTTCTGCGTCGCGACACCGGTAGCACAGTTGTTCAGATGACAAATACGCAAGTACTTGCAACCCAGAGCAACCATTGGCGTTGTACCAAATCCGAAGCTTTCCGCACCCAGAATCGCGGCTTTCACCACATCCAGACCGGTTTTGATACCGCCGTCTGTTTGCAGGCGAATTTTTCCACGCAAGTCGTTAGCGCGCAGCGCTTGCTGCGTTTCGGTCAAGCCGAGCTCCCACGGAGAGCCCGCATAACGGATGGAGGTCAACGGACTGGCCGCAGTACCACCGTCGTAACCGGATACCGTGATCAGATCGGCATAAGCCTTGGCGACACCGGCTGCGATCGTGCCTACGCCCGGTTCAGACACCAGCTTCACCGAAACCAAAGCCTCGGGATTAACCTGTTTCAAATCGAAGATCAGCTGAGCCAAATCCTCAATGGAATAGATGTCGTGGTGAGGTGGCGGTGAAATCAGTGTCACACCCGGCACCGAGTAACGCAGACGAGCGATCAGGTCGTTCACCTTGCCACCCGGCAGCTGACCACCTTCGCCCGGCTTAGCGCCCTGAGCGACTTTGATCTGCATAACGTCCGCACTGCGCAGGTACTCAGCGGTTACACCGAAGCGGCCAGAGGCAACCTGCTTGATCTTTGAGCGCTTGTTAGTGCCATAGCGCGCGGGATCTTCACCACCTTCGCCGGAGTTCGAACGGCCGCCGAGGGTATTCATCGCCACCGCCAAAGCTTCGTGAGCCTCAGGAGACAGCGCGCCCAGCGACATAGCCGCCGAATCGAAGCGCGGGAAAATATTTTCCACCGGCTCCACATCCGCGAGATCGACTGGCTCGATGCCATCTTTGAACACCAGCAGGTCACGCAAAGTTGCGACCGGGCGCTCATTGACCAAGCTTGCGTACTCTCTGTAATGACCGTAGTCACCACTGATCACCGCATCTTGAAGCTTACCGACCACGTCCGGGTTGAACGCATGGTATTCCTGGCCATGGATGTACTTCAGCACACCACCGGGAGACAGCGGCTTACGAGGCTTCCAAGCTAAAGAAGCAAGCAGCTCCTGATCCTGCTGGAAGTCACCGAAATCGGCGCCCTGAATACGGCTAGGCACACCTTTGAAACACAGGTCAACGACGCTGTCAGCAAGACCGATCGCCTCGAACAACTGAGCGCCACGATAGGAAGCAACGGTTGAGATACCCATCTTGGACAGGATTTTCAACAAGCCCTTGTTGATACCCTTGCGGTAGTTATTCTTGGCTTCGAGCGGATCCATCATCAACTCGCCGGTGCGAATCAGGTCGTTCATGACCTGATAGGCCAAGTACGGGTAGACCGCGGTGGCGCCAAAGCCAAACAGTACCGCAAAATGATGCGGGTCTCGCACCCAACCACTTTCAACAATCAGGTTGGTATCGCAACGCAAGCCGTTAGCCGACAGATGGTGGTGAACTGCGGCGGTGGCCATCATAGCGTTTACCGGCAATTCACCCTCCACCAAGTCTTTATCACTCAGGATCAGCAACACCTTGCCATCACGAACCGCAGCCGCAGACTCTTCGCATACCCGAACAATCGCCTGCTCCAACCCTTCTTCCGGACGATAGCTCAGGGCAACACGACCAACTTCAAAGCCAGGACGCTGATTATTAGAGAGCCTGAGGAACTTAGCGGGCGACAGTACCGGCGTCGTCAGAATGACACGATTCGCATGGTCTGCGGTTTCCTCAAAGACATTTTTCTCTGCACCCAAACAGGTTTCGAGAGACATCACGATGGTCTCACGAAGTGGGTCAATCGGCGGGTTGGTGACCTGCGCAAACTTTTGACGGAAATAATCCGCAACGTGGCGCACCTTGCTTGAGAGCACCGCCATAGGCGTGTCGTCACCCATGGAGCCGACGGCTTCCTGGGCGCCTTCCGCCAAAGGCCGAAGCACCTGGTCACGCTCCTCGAAGGAGACGTTAAACATCTTTTGCTGAACCAGCAGTTCTTCCGGGCCCATCAGCTTGAATTCAGGCGATTCCTGATTCAGCGTGGTTTCCACGCGCAGTGCGTTTTCCTTCAACCAACGCTTGTACGGCTGTGCGCTTTTCAGCCGCGCATCGATATCCGGTGTGTGCAACACTTCACCGGTTTCCGTATCAATCGCCAGCATCTGACCGGGGCCTACCCGGCCTTTGGCAACAACGTCAGTTGGCGCATAATCGTAGGTGCCTACTTCCGACGCCAAAGTAATGAAATCATCTTTCGTGATCACCCAACGTGCCGGGCGCAAACCATTTCGGTCGAGCATACAAAGTGCATAGCGACCGTCGGACATAACCAGACCCGCAGGGCCATCCCACGGCTCCATGTGCATGGAGTTGTACTCATAAAAAGCACGCAGTTCCGAATCCATGGTATCAACGTTCTGCCAGGCAGGCGGTATCATCATTCGCACGGCACGGAACAGATCGACGCCACCGGCGAGCAGTATTTCCAGCATGTTGTCCATACTGGAAGAGTCCGACCCAGCCAGGTTAACCAATGGCTGCAAGGTTTGCAGATCCGGCAGATCTGGCGAACTGAACTTAGCCGCACGGGCGATAGCCCAGTTACGGTTACCATCAACGGTGTTGATCTCACCGTTGTGCGCAAGATAGCGGAACGGCTGAGCCAGCGGCCACTTGGGCATAGTGTTTGTGGAAAAGCGCTGGTGAAACACGCAAATGGCAGTTTCCAGATCCGGGTCGCCGAGATCTTTATAGAAGTTGGCCAAATCAGCCGGCATCATCAAACCTTTATAGGCCAATGTGCGATGAGAGAGGCTACAGATGTAGAACTCCGAATCGTCCGCCATATCTCGCTCAGCATAACGACGGCCGAGGAACAAGCTGATAGCAAATTCCTTCTCTGCTTTATCGCCGGGCTCGACAAACACCTGCTCAATCCGTGGCAAACAATCCTTTGCCATGGGACCCAAGCAACTGTCATCAACAGGCACTTCGCGCCAGCCCATGACCTCGAGCCCTTGCTCGATCAATCTGTGTTCAATCGCAGCGCGGCCGGCGGCAGCCTTGGCTTCCTCTTGGGCTAAAAAAACCTGGCCAACTGCAAATAAGTCGCCAGGTTTTTTTCCAAACGCTGCTTCAGCAGCTTTAACCAAAAAGGCCTTAGGGCTCTGCAACAGCAGGCCGCAACCATCACCGGTTTTTCCATCGGCAGCGATGCCGCCCCGGTGAGTCATACAGGTGAGTGATTCGATAGCTGTTTCCAACAGCTTATGGCTAACCTCGCCCTTCATGTGGGCTATCAGGCCAAAACCGCAGTTGTCCCTGAATTCATCGGGATGATACAAGCCTGTTGTCATAAGCGTTCTCTCACGTAAAAAACGTTCCCGCTAACACATTTCGCACCATGACAGTGCATAAATTGTGCTAACACTTTAAAAAAGGGGGAAGGGATTATACGTATGACAAACGATCACGCAAGAGGTTTTTAAATTTTCCGTAAGAGCGGAAGACTCAATGCACCGATATGGTGCAAGGCACCCGATTAGAAGCTTTCGTATGACCGAACCCAGGGCTGATCTACCTTTAACGCCTCAGGAAGGGTCGAAACGGCAGTTTTTGCCTCTTCTCGGGTCGCGTAGCTACCGTACACGAGCATAAACCACGGCTCTCCTTCACGCTCGCCTACGGTATACCGTAAAGCTTCACTTTCCGGCAAACGACCAATTACGTTAAGAACCGTCTGCTCCAAGCGTCCCGCAACTAACTGGAGTGTCCAGCCTTGGCTTTTTTGCAAGCGCTCCAAAGCCACAAAGCGCTCCGGCATAACAGGGATAAATGTGGGCTCTGGCTCTGGCTCTGGCTCTGGCTCTGGCTCTGGCTCTGGCTCTGGCTCTGGCTCTGGCTCTGGCTCTGGCTCTGGCTCATCAACAGCGTCCGCAGGTTCCGACGGAATTTCTAGGACATCAGGCTGCTCGGATTCTACTGTCTCGCGCGGCTCTGTCACTCTAGTTACAGACTCTTCGGCGAATGATGTCGCATCAAGCTCTGCAACCACAGGGCGTTCAACTTCCTCTTTCCCGGTCTCCGGCCCTATAGTAATGCTTTTGCGCACCCGTTCCGGCGCAACCACTTGATCCGGCAGGTTTTCTACAGCCTGATCATACTGCTGAGATACCAGCCACCACGAAAGGCCTAGCAACAACACGGCAAGTGCCAGCCAACGAAAACTTTGAACAGACGGGAAACTAAAACGGGACACCGCATGAGAGCCTGCCACCATGTCGAGCCAAACGCCCGGTGTCACTCGCTTTAAGCGGCCAAAGTTGCCCTGACTTAGGGCATAAATCTGCCTTAAGCGATAGGAAGACAACAACTCATCCACCGGGCCGCCGGCTTTATTAACGCGAAGTTCTAAATAGGCTAAGACATCTTCTTTCGCCAAAGGGGGCAGCGCGAGATGATGTACGTATCCCGCATCAGGCTCAGAAGAAAGCACCTGCTCGACGACCTCGCTGCCAACAAACACCGGCACGGCGGCTGCCGTGCGGTCAGCCGCAACAAAGGCGGAAAGAATAAGATTCAGAACATCCGGCGGGCATCGGTCTGCATCATCAACCAAGAGCACTTGGCGCTGCCCACGCTCGACACGACTTTCTGACCAAGAAAAATAACGATAAACCGCTTCGCGGGGCTCAAAGTCCTCAGGAATAGCAGAGCGAGACAAGCGTTTCAGTTCACGGGCCAACGCAGAGGCACTCGTTAGGGCAGCTACCGGAACTCGATGGAAGTCCAATCTTCCCGACTCACTCCGAACCAACTCTGCCAGTACTCGCGTTTTACCTGCCCCAGGCGCACCCGTTACAACCAGCGCCATATCACCAAAACCACAAAGATGGCGGAGAGATTCCAAAGCGTGCTGCCGCATAGCCCCTGGAAAAAAAGGCACATCCATCTCAAGCGGGTTCTCGCTCAAGCCGTAGCGCTGCTGCAGCCGCGGGAACAACCCACCGCCATCAAGACTGCTAAAAGTGTCCTGAGCCACACCTCATCCCTGTATTATTGTTTTCTGGATATAAACCGGTTAACAGATAAACGCCTGCAAGGTCGCACGCAAATTCTCTGACTTGTAGTCCGAGGTAACCCAAGCATCCCCCAACTCACGCAAAAGCACCAAGCGGATGTGGCCATCAACATTTTTCTTATCCACAGCCATCAGACTCATAAAATCATTTTTCGACATTCCGACCGGTGCTTTTTCCGGCAGACCCGCACGCCGAATTAATGCATCCGCACGGTCTTTGTCAGCGGGGTTAATGTATCCTTCCCGAACCGACAAGTCGGCTGCCATCATCATCCCGGTTCCGACCGCTTCTCCGTGCAACCAGTTGCCGTAACCTGCAAAGGTTTCGATAGCATGGCCAAAGGTATGGCCGAGGTTAAGAATGGCACGTAAGCCGCCTTCTTTTTCGTCCAGAGATACCACTTCGGCCTTGCACTCGCAGGAGCGGTAAATCGCTTCGCCCAGAGCCACGGCATCCAAAGCGCGCAGCGCGTCGATATGATCTTCCAGCCACCCAAGGAATTTCGGTGTGCGGATTAAACCGTATTTAATCACTTCAGCCAGCCCGGCAGACACTTCTCTGGCCGGAAGGGTTACGAGCGTATCGGTATCTATCAGCACGGCTTGCGGCTGATGGAACGCGCCCACCATATTCTTGCCTAAAGGATGGTTAATGCCAGTTTTACCACCGACAGATGAATCCACCTGCGACAACAGCGTAGTCGGAATCTGAATGAACGGTACCCCGCGCTGGTAACACGCAGCAGCAAAACCTGCCATGTCGCCGACCACGCCACCACCTAACGCCGCAATGGTCGTATGGCGGGTGTGACGATTTTCCAGAAAACCGTCGAAGATCAGATTCAGCGTCTGCCAGTTTTTATGCTCTTCGCCATCTGGCAGCGTAACCACATCAATCTGTTTTCCCGGAAAACACGCTTTCGCTTTTTCCAGATATAAAGGCGCAACCGTCTCATTCGTGACAATCATCACCTGAGCGCCACCCACCCATGGCGTCAGATCATAAGAGCCCAGCAGCCCCGATCCAATAACGATGGGGTAACTGCGTTCACCAAGATCAACTTTGAGTTCTTTCAGTACCTTGTACATGCTGACGACCTTCCTTCCGCCTTTGCCTTCTATGCCTTGGGGTTTTCGGACTGATTCTGTTCACCAATTGCCGGACCACGAGCCGCGGGCTTTTTCGGTCGGTATACATCACGATATCGGCCAACTGGGTATACAGAGGGTCCCTGATCGCAAACAATTTTCGTAGCACCCCTTCGGGATCATCATTTTGGAGTAGGGGGCGGTTGCGATCTTTTCTTGTTCGCTCAACCTGCTGTTCAATCGAGGTTTTTAGATAGACAACCACAGCGTCTTTACGCAACAAGGGATGGTTTTCCGGGCGCATCACTGCACCACCACCTGTAGCCAAGACCACCTCAAATTCGGCAGCCATCTCGTCAAGCATGGCGGTTTCTCTTTGCCGAAAGCCAGTTTCACCTTCAACATCAAAAATCCACGGGATATTTGCCCCACACCGCTCCTCGATCACTCGATCCGAATCCATAAAACGGTAACCGAGCTCTCTGGCAAGCAAACGGCCGATAGTGCTTTTTCCGGCCCCCATGGGCCCAACCAGAACAACACGTTTGGGCAAAGACATAACTTTCCGCTCAACAATTTTTCAGGCGGATGAGAATAGCACAGGGCGCGCCATTCCATAACCTCGCCAAGCCACAGACACAAAAAAGCCGCCGGTATTAGCGGCGGCTTTTAGGTCAGGAGCCTGTCACTGGATCAAGTCGCTCTTGATAATCTTCGGCGTGATGAAGATCAACAGTTCACTGCGCTCATCGATATGTTCGGTGCGTTTAAACAACCGGCCCAAGTAAGGGATATCACCCAGGAACGGGGTTTTTGTCGTTTGAGTTGCAACTTCCGACTGGAAGATACCACCCAGAACCACCGTCTCACCGTTCGCGACCAGAACCTGCGTAGTAACTTCGTTGGTATTGATTGACGGGATGCCCGCTGTCACCTCACCACGAGAGTCTTGGTTCACCACCAAATCCATAATGATCTTGTCATCCGGAGTGATCTGCGGCGTTACTTCCAACGAAAGTACCGCTTCTTTGAACGACACCGAGGTTGCACCGCTGGAGGAAGCTTCTTGGTATGGAATCTCCTCACCGGACTTGATCGAAGCGCTTTGGCGGTCAGCCGTCACAACACGAGGCTGCGATACAACTTCAGCGCGACCATCGCTTTCAAGCGCTGAAAGCTCCAGATCCACCAGGAAGTCATCGCTACCCCAGCCGATGGCGAAGGAGGATGCGCCATCGCCAGTAACCGCAAGGTCTGCAACCAAAGCTCCCGGGAAGGAAAAGCTGTTTCCGCTACCATTCGCGATATCGGTCGCCTCACCCAGAGTGTCCAGAGATCCACCTACCGATACTAAGTTATCACCCTTTGTATCAAACGCACCGCCACCCCAGCGAACACCGAGATCCTCAGCAACGTTGGTTTGTGCACGAACAATACGGGCTTCAATCGATACCTGACGCACAGGCACATCCCAAGTACTGACTAGCCGACGAATCTCTTCAAGCTTATCCGCGGTTTCACGAACCGTAATGGTATTGGTGCGCGTATCAGAGGACACGAAGCCACGCGATGAAATCAACTCTGCATCCGCCTGGATCAAGCTAACGATTTCGTCAGCCTTCGCGTAGTTGACCTGAATAATATCCAGTCGAACCGGAGCCAGCTCCGCAATCTGCTTATTGGTTTCCAGCTCAAGCTTCTCACGAGCCGCTATTTCTTCCGCCGGTGCCACCAGCAGCACGTTACCAATCTGACGCTTATCCAGACCTTTGGTTTTCAAGATCAGATCCAGCGCCTGATCCCACGGTACGTTCTGCAAGCGCAATGTGATGCTACCGCCCACGGTATCACTGGCCACCAAATTCAAGCCGGTGAAATCCGCGATCAACTGCAACACCGAACGAACTTCGATGTCCTGGAAGTTGAGAGACAACTTCTCACCAGAGTACGGGAACTTCTCTTCGCGGCGCGTTTCCGCCTCTTCTTGAGAGATTTTTTCCACACTCACCGTGAACTCACGGCCAGATTGATAGGCGATGTAGTCGTAATCCCCTTCCGGACGAATCTCTACAACGGCATTTCCGTCTTCCATAAAGGTATCGATACGGGTGACCGGCGTAGCAAAGTCAGTCACGTCCAGACGACGACGCAAATCAACCGGCACATTGAGATCCGGCATAGTCAGGCGAATACGTCCACCTAGCTCCGTCAGGTTAACCGCAGAAGAGCTGCTGCCTAAATCTACAATCACACGCCCTTCGCCGGTCTTCCCTCTTCGGAAATCAATACCTGCCAGTGCGTTTGCGCCAGACTGCGCCGAGACGGTTGTTTGTGGCGCAGAGGAGGTCGCAGCTACCGATGACGCGGCACCCCCGATCGTCATAACCAGCGAATTGTTATTGCGTGTCGTCTCGTGCGGAACCAGTTCAATCAAATTAAAGATCAAACGGGTGCGATCTTTCGTTTCCACAACGGTCACACTCTGGGCATTACCGGAGCCCAGTGGGATGCTGCGCTGATTAATCGCACTCGTTGTATCTTTCAGGTCAACGGTAATCCGCGCCGGCCGCTCAATGGTATACCCCGTCGGCTCTGGCGGAGTGCCATCAAACTCCATCGTCACTTCCAAGCGTTCACCCGGCAGCGACGAAAACGATACGTCTTGCAGCGTGACCGCGCTGGCCAGGCTGCTCCATAACCCCACGGCAATGATACCTACGGAGACATTAAGTTTTTTAAACATCGCTAGCCTCGACCCTAAACCTGTTTTTTCTTGCACGTTTCTTATATTCATCATCCTGCCGCTCCTGAGCCCTCATCCAAAGACAAAGAGCGCGGGCGTTCAACCCATCCACCCCGGCCATTCGGAACGATTTCAATCAGTTCGATGCGAGTTTGACTGACACCTACGATACGGCCGTAGTTCTGCCCCATGTAGTTTCCGACGCGCACACGATGAATGCCCGACGAGCCATCCCGTACCAACGCATAAAGGCTTCCGCCAGCACCTTCCAAAGTTCCCACCATGTTCAGCGACTTCAGATCGAAGTTCTCGAGCACTTCTCTCGGACGATCAAGATCCGGCTCCACATCAGTGACAGGCTTTTCATCAACCATGGTGAGCTGAACATCAACTGGCGGCTCAAACGGTGCTCGGCGGTCGGCCGCCGAATAGCTGAAGGCCTCATAGGCCTTGAACTCTGGCAAAGGCTCCACGTGCCCCCGGGGTTTCGCCCGGGTATCCGCCATAAACTTGTCCAAATCCGAGAAGCCATTTCCCTGGGAACAAGCCGTCAGCAATGACGCCAGACACACACCCAGCCAGGCTTTTCCTGCATGCATCTTTGCCATGCTTATTCTCCAGCCCGGTAACGGTAGGTACGGGCCACAACTTGCATATCAAGTTGCTCGCCACTTCCACCGATTGGTTTGATAGTCAAATCGTGCAGCGTAACAATGCGTGGCAGACTTGCCACGCTGCTCACGAACGAGGCTAGTTCGTGATACGAACCTGAAACCCGCACATTAATAGGAAGTTCGGAGTAAAAATCTCTCCTTCGTTCTGGCTGCAATTTCACTTCCTGCAAACTCAGGCCGTTGCCAAGCGCCGTGTTGGTAATATCCTCTAGCAAGCCCGGCACCTCTGTTTCACTCGGCAACTGGCGAACCAGTGCACCAAAGGTCTCTTCCATTTCAAGCATTTGAGCTTTGAAGACTTCCAGATTGGCAACCTGATAGGCTTTCTGCTCGTATTTTTGCTTCAGCTCTTGTTCTTTTTTCTCTACTCGATCCAATTGTGTGTACTGATCTTTGATAAAAAACCAATAACCGCCGCCCAGAATCAAACCAAACACCAAGAGAAACACGATCGCCTTGATAGGTGCGGGCCAAATGCCGGCATTGTTGACATCCAGATCGTTGATATCGAATTCGTTAAGACTTTTCAGTGAGTCCGCGAGGCTCATTATTTATCCTCCCCTTCGGGCTCTGGCGTTTTCTGCTGAACCGATAGATTGAACTGACTGTAGCCAGCGCGACGATTGTCTGCGGCAGAAACGTTACTGAGGTTTGGCCCCGTAAACCATCCGGACTCTTCAAACTGACGCATCAGATTGGAAATCCGACTGTTAGATTCCGCCATGCCGACGATATCCAGACGTTCGCCCGTCTTTTTAAGATCGGTAAAGAACATTCCATCCGGAAGCGTTCGAACCAACTCGTCAAATACCCGAACAATCACCGGCCGTTTGCCTTGCAGATCTTGAATAACCTTCATCCGCGCCAGCAGCTCATCACGCTGACGTTTGAGGTTTTCAATTTCTTTAATCTGCTTGTCAAGCTGCTTCATTGCAGTCTCAACATAGGCATTACGAGACTGCTGGTAAGCGATTCGGTTATCCGTATCCGTTTTCCACAGAAACACTAAGCCGGCCGCAATAATCACAGCGCCCAGCATCATTACGACAAACTGTTTCTGCTTTTCCGCGCGCAGCTCTTCGCGCCAGGGTCTGAGGTTAATCTTTGCCATCAGTCGAAACTCCTCATTGCCAGACCACAGGCAATCATCAACGATGGAGCGTCATTGCTCAGCGAGGATGCATTCACCCGGGACCCCACCGCCATATCGGCGAACGGGTTAGCAACCAGCGTCGGAGTCCCTGTTTTCTCTTCGACCATTTCGGTAAGGCCTTGAATCGAAGCGGTACCGCCTGCCAGAACCACGTAATCCACGGCGTTATACTGGCTGGCGCCGAAGAAAAACTGCAGCGCACGTGCGACCTGTTGGACAACCGCTTCCCGGAATGGATTTAGTACTTCGGTCTCGTAATCATCCGGCAAACCACCTTGCTTCTTGGCCAGCCCGGCTTCTTCTGTCGACAAACCGTACCGGCGCTGAATTTCTTCAGTAAGCTGCTTACCACCAAATATCTGCTCTCGGGTGTAAACGGTCTTACCTTCTGCCAATACACTAAGGGTGGTCATGGTTGCGCCAATGTCGACGATAGCCACCACCAACTCTTCACCCTGAGAATCCAGCTGCGGCTCGATCAGCTCGTAGGCTCGCTCAAGCGCATAGGCTTCGACATCAACAACCTTCGAGTTCAACCCCGCTATTTCGAGAGCATCTTCCCGAACGTCGACATTTTCTTTCCGACAAGCCGCAAGAAGCACATCGACCTGATCCGGATTGCTCTCGGATGGCCCCTGCACTTCGAAATCGATCGCCACTTCATCAAGGGGATATGGAATGTATTGATCCGCTTCCAAAGCAATCTGATCTTCCATCTCAAATTCATTGAGACCGGAATCCATTTGAATGACTTTGGTAATGACCGCCGAACCGGAGACTGCAACAGCCACCTGTTTGGCACTAGTGCGGGACTTAGACGCAACACGTTTGAGCACTTCGCCCACCGCCTCTACGTCTGTGATGTTTTTCTCGACAACTGCGTTGGCCGGAAGAGGCTCAACAGCGTAGCTTTCGACCCTGTAACGGTCGCCCTGCTTTGACAGCTCGAGGAGTTTTGCCGAACTGGAGCTAACGTCAACCCCAAGAACAGAACTGGATTTTTTTCCTATCAATCCGAACACGCGCTCACCCTATACCTGGTTGAATACACCCGGCGTTGGAGCCCCTCGATCTCTTGCCCATTCTTGGCAGAGGTTTCGAGATCGCTCTCTTAGTTTTATGCAGTTTCCCTGCTTGTTATCTATTTTATATGTAAGAGAATTTCTTATTCATTCCGTCTACAATGCAATCTCTCGAATTTACGGGAGATGTTGCCCCCAGGAAGGCCGCCAAACCTTCCTAAAGCAATTTCTCAAATAATAGACCTATATCTAACAGATGTCAGAAAAAAATGTCTCATTTGATGCGTACATCTCGTGTTTTTGCCTGGATCATTCTTACCGGCCTGAGTGTCGCCGTCATAATTTCTGCAAGCCTGTATCTTTATTTGCGACCAAGCCTGCCTCCTGTCGAACAACTTCTCGACGTCAAACTGCAAACGCCTCTGCGGGTGTACAGTAGTGACAACGAATTAATAGCAGAATTCGGCGAAAAGAGAAGGACGCCGGTCACAATCGAACAGATCCCTACACTTCAGTTACAAGCCTTTCTGGCCGCTGAAGACTCCCGTTTTTACGAACACTTCGGGGTAGACATCAAAGGCCTGACACGGGCTGCAATCGAACTGGTCTCTACCGGATCGATTCAATCCGGGGGCAGTACCATCACTATGCAGGTTGCAAAAAATTACTTTTTGTCACGCGACCGCACCTTCATTCGGAAATTCAGCGAGATACTTCTAGCCATTCAAATTGAGCGCGAACTGAGCAAAGAGAATATCTTTGAGCTGTATCTCAACAAGATTTATTTGGGCAACCGTGCTTACGGCATTGCCTCTGCCGCGCAAGTCTATTACGACAAACCCGTTAATGAGCTATCTCTCGCACAGATGGCCATGCTCGCCGGCCTCCCAAAAGCGCCCTCCGCTTATAACCCGATTGCCGATCCCGAACGCGCGCTTGTGCGTCGTAACTGGATATTGGGGCGCATGGAAAGCTTAGGGTTTATTACCAGCGACGCTCGTGAACTGGCCGCCGGGGCACCAATCACCGCCACCTACAACGCTCGGGAAACAGACGTCGACGCCGACTATATCGCTGAGATGGCACGGTCCGAAATCGTCCGAAGGTTCGGCGACACTGCGTATACCGATGGCTATATCGTCACCCTGACCGTCGATAGTCTGAAGCAGCAGACTGCAACCGACGCACTAAGAGCAGGCCTCGAAAATTACGATCGCCGCCATGGCTTCCTTGGCGCCATTGCGCAAGTTGACATCAACGGTCTATCGCCCGCCGAACTCTCCGGAGAACTCGCCAACTTCCCTAGCGTAGAGCGTTTACTGCCGGCCATTGTCACTGCGGTCGATGATAAGAACGGTGAAGTTCAGACCCACACACGAGCCCACGGCCCCGCCACTATGGCATTTGAAACCATGAAATGGGCGCGCCGACACCGGACCGAAAGCCTCACCGGCCCTGAACCCAAAAAGCCTTCTGACGTTGTCAGCGTTGGCGATGTCATTTATGTGAAAACTCTCGAAACCGGGGAGCCTTCTGAAGACGCAACAAACATCTCCCAAAATGTTGCTCTGGCTCAATTACCGAATGTTGAAGGCGCTCTGATTTCCCTGAACGCGAAGACTGGCGCCATTGAAGCACTCACCGGGGGCTACAGCTTTGGTCAAAGCAAATACAACCGCGCCACGCAAGCCAAGCGCCAACCGGGCTCCACATTCAAGCCCTTTCTTTACTTGGCCGCGCTGGAGAATGGTCGATCCCCAGCCACCATTTATAACGATGCGCCAATCGTACTCGACAACTCCGATCTTGAAACTGCTTGGCGCCCACAAAACGCCTCAGGCCAGTTCTACGGCCCAACCACCTTGCGCAAGGGCCTATATCGCTCGCGCAACCTGGTATCGATTCGGTTGCTGCGCGATCTGGGCATCCAGACCACACTGGATTACTTGAAGCAACTCAAACTTCCTACCGACAACATGCCCGCAAACTTGTCACTGTCATTGGGAAGCGGCCTACTTTCGCCTATGGACCTGGCTCGCGGCTTTGCGGTTCTCGCCAACGGCGGTTATGACGTACAACCCTACTTGATCGAAAGCATTCGCGAATCCGATGGCACGATCATTTACCAAGCACCGGAAACCATTCTGTGCGACCGCAATTGCGACCAACTTGAAGAGCAATACAATACTGCTCACGAAAGCAGGGACACCAACGAACCCCTACCGGAAACAGACGGCATCACCCTTCCGGCTTCACGAAACTCTGAAAGCCCCAGAGTCATGCGCAAGCTGGCAGACACCCGCTCCGTTTACATCATGCATTCGATCATGCAAGACGTGATTCGCCAGGGCACCGGCCGCCGCGCCAACGCACTGGGGCGAAGCGATTTAGCAGGCAAAACCGGAACCACTAACGAACAGAAAGACACTTGGTTCGCGGGCTATAACCACAGCATAGCCACTACGGTTTATGTGGGCTTTGATCAACCGGCACCGCTGGGTCGCGGAGAATACGGCGCCAGTACGGCACTGCCCATTTGGATGGACTATATGAAGGTTGCATTGGCCGACACTCCGCCCTCGCTAATGCCCCGGCCCAACGGTCTAGCCAACATTCGTATTAACCCGGAAACCGGCGCACGTGCACACCCAGATGAAGAGGGTGTTTTTGAGCTGTTCAAAGAAGAGAACGCTCCAGCCCCGCTGACCCCCGACGAGCTAAGCGGCCCTTCAGGCGGCGCCCCGGAAAGTTTTTCCCGGGAGATTTTCTAAGCTGGAAGCCACAAAGCAGAACTGACAACCACAAAAAAAACCGGCGGGATCACCGCCGGTTTTTTTGTGTGCATGAAGCTGAACTACATCGGAGTTAGATGATGTCGTCCATAGACTTCAGCGGATAGTGCGCAGGATAAGGTAGGCCTGCCACACCAGAATCTACAGCAGCGCGAGCTACCGCAGCAGGTACAACTTCCAGCAAGCGAACATCCATCGGCTTGGGAATGATGTAGTCCTTACCGAATTCTAGGCTGTCTACGCCGTAGGCTTCACAAATTTCCTGAGGCACGGACTCTTTCGCCAATTCGCGGATAGCGTTGACCGCCGCCACTTTCATTTCTTCGTTGATGCAGGTCGCGCGAACGTCCAGAGCACCACGGAAAATGAACGGGAAGCCCAGCACGTTGTTCACCTGGTTCGGGTAATCCGAACGACCAGTGGCCATGATCAGGTCATCACGGGTAGACATAGCCAGCGCGTGATTGATTTCCGGATCCGGGTTGGAACAAGCAAAGACGATCGGGCTCGGAGCCATCTTCTTCAGCTGCTCAGCTGACAGGAGATCAGGACCGGACAGACCCAGGAATACGTCTGCGCCATCGATCGCATCATCCAGCGTGCGCTTGTCTGTCTCGTTTGCAAACATCGCTTTGTACTGGTTCAGATCATCACGACCAGAGTGGATCACACCCTTACGGTCGAGCATGTAGATGTTTTCAGAGCGAACACCACAGCTGATCAGCAGCTTCGTGCAGGCAATGGCTGCTGCGCCAGCGCCCAAGCAAACGATCTTCGCGTCTTCAATGTTTTTGCCCTGCAGCTCAAGGGCATTGATCATGCCAGCCGCAGTTACGATCGCAGTACCATGCTGGTCATCGTGGAAGATGGGCACGTTGCACTTTTCGATCAGCGCGCGCTCAATTTCAAAGCACTCAGGCGCCTTGATATCTTCCAGGTTGATACCACCAAAGGTGTCCGCGATACGCTCAACAGTTTCAATAAACGCTTGCGGGCTTTCGGAATTGACTTCGATATCGAACACGTCAATTCCAGCAAAGCGCTTGAACAGTACGCCTTTGCCTTCCATTACCGGCTTACTCGCCAGAGGCCCGAGGTTACCCAGGCCCAAGATAGCGGTACCGTCAGAAATAACGGCAACCAGGTTACCCTTGGCTGTGTATTTGTATGCGTTCTCGGGGTCCTTCGCGATCTCGCGGACCGGCTCGGCAACTCCAGGACTGTACGCCAGAGAAAGATCGCGAGCTGTTTGAGTAGGCTTAGTGACTTCTACACTCAGCTTACCCGGCCGCGGTTTGGCGTGATATTCAAGGGCTGCTTCTTTCAAATCTTGAGACATTGCCACTGTTCCGTTTGTCACGTTTAAAAGTAAAAGCCGCCTGACCTCAGGTCGACGGAGCGCGACATTATGGCGCGCCCATCAAAAAACGACAAGCTAAACCCGAATATTTTATAACCAGTCAATAGGGCATTTTGCTTATAAACAGCATTGCTGCCTAAATTCCAGGCACAAAAAAAGCGCCCGAAGGCGCTTTTTTAGATTTCGGCTAAGCTCAGTCTTTCTTAGCACCGATACGACCACCGAAACGCTTGTTGAACTTATCGATACGACCACCGGTGTCCATTACCTTCTGCTTGCCAGTGTAGAACGGGTGGCACTGGGAGCATACGTCCAGCTGCAGGTCGTGACCAACAGTAGAGCGGGTCTTGATCACGTTACCACAAGAACAGGTAGCAGTGATGTCTTCGTACTTAGGATGAATACCTTCTTTCATGGCGAACCTCTTTCGGGCATGCCGCTACCTGATCACCGCCGGATAAACCGCTTTTGGGTCAGGCACCGCAATTTTGAATCAATTGAAAGACCGTGCACTACCACGCCCGGCCAGAAACAGACCGCGAATCTTACTGGCAAAGCTGGCCACAGGCAAGTATCTTCCGCAGTGTCTATTGCTTCAAAACCATCAGCCGGCGCTAAAACACCGATTTTCAGGATACGCAGATACCGTGACACAGCCCAGAACCGCACGCATCGCCTTGAACCGCCCCTTGCGCCGGCTGTTCGATTACCACATTCCCGACAATCTGCAACTAACTCCGGGCCAACGAGTAAAAGTGCCTTTCGGCCGCCAGACTTTGACCGGTCTCGTGGTTGAAACCGATGTACAACCTCCGGAAGGCATCACCCTGAAACCTATACAGGGGGCACTCGAGCCGTGGGCCGCGCTGCCGGACAGCACCTTTCGTTTACTCACTTGGGCCAGCGATTATTACCAGCACCCGCTCGGAGAATGCCTGTCTACCGCCCTGCCCCCGGCACTTCGGCGCGGCAGACCTGCGGCATTGAAGCCAGATGAGCATTGGCAGACCGCTACAGACGAAGCCGCACTGCCCGGAAATGCCCATCGGCAGGTCGCGTTATTTAACACGATAAAAACCTCTCCCGGCATCACCACCAGCGCACTGGTTCATTCCGGGTACAGCCGAGCCCAGATTCGCTCACTGGAACAAAAAGAACTAATCCAGCAAAGCGCAGCCACAAACGTAAAACCCGACATACCAGAGGCGGCGCTCCCTGCACCTATTCTATCCGAAGCCCAGCAGAAGGCCGCCGAAGAGCTGCCGGCAGACACCAAAAAGTTTTCAGCAAGTTTATTGTTCGGCATCACCGGCAGCGGCAAAACCGAACTTTACCTGCACTATTTAAAGACCCGGTTGCAGCCCGACGAACAAGCGTTGGTACTGGTACCGGAGATCAACCTGACCCCACAAACAGTCGCCCGATTCCGCCGCTACTTCGGCAATCGTATTCAGGTATGGCACTCCGCCCTTAACGACAGCGAACGCCTGAGCACTTGGCTAAAAATTCGCAACGGCGAACCGATCATCCTTATTGGTACCCGATCGGCCGTACTGCTTCCATTTATCAACCTTCGCACCATCATCGTGGATGAAGAGCACGACAGTTCCTACAAGCAAGGCGAAGGGTTTCGATACTCCGGTCGTGATGTAGCCGTGTACCGCGCTCACCTGAACCAATGCCCGGTCATACTTGGTTCGGCAACGCCTTCCCTTGAATCCTGGCACAACGCCAGCCAAGGCAAATACAACCTTGCCCGACTGGAACAGAGGGCCGGCAACGCCAAACCTCCCGAACTCACACTGCTGGATATTCGCAGTCGCCCGCTGGAAGCAGGGCTGGCCCGCCCCGCACTGACCGGGATAAAAGAAGCACTGGACCGGGGCGAACAAGCACTGGTATTCGTGAATCGCCGCGGCTTCGCCCCCATCATGATGTGCTTTGACTGCGGCCACATGGAAGAATGCCCTCGATGCGACACCCGCCTGACTTACCATCGGCGGGACCGGGCCATGCGCTGCCATCACTGCGACTACCAAACAGCGGCAAGCCACGCCTGCCCAAAATGCAAAAGTGAAAACTTCAAACCGGTCGGCCAAGGCACCGAACGCACCGAAGAAACCTTGGCCGAACAATTCCCCGGCACCCCCATCGTTCGGGTAGACCGGGACAGCACCCAACGCAAAGGTAGCATTCAAGCCATACTGAAGCAGGTAAACAGCGGCGAGCCCTGCATCTTGGTTGGCACCCAGATGCTGGCAAAAGGGCACGACTTCCCGAACGTAACCTTGGTCACCGTCGTGAACGCCGACGGCGGCTTATTCAGCGTGGACTTCCGCGCCCCGGAGCAAATGATTCAAACCCTGCTGCAAGTCAGCGGCCGCGCCGGCCGGGGCAACAAGCCGGGCAAAGTACTCATTCAAACTTGTCACAGCGACCACCCGCTATTGAACGCCTTATGCCAGGGCAACTACCCGGCCATTGCAGACCAGCTTCTGGCCGAGCGGGAATCAGGCCAACTCCCCCCCTTTCGCGCCATGGCCATCCTCCGAGCAGAAGCTGACACCATGCAGAACAGCTTACAGCTACTCGACACCCTGAAACCTTTGGCCAAAGTGCCCGGCGTTGAAATCTGGGGCCCACTGCCCGCGGTAATCGCCAGAAAAGCCGATCGGCACCGCGCGCAGCTCATTCTGGTCAGCGATTACCGGAAACAGCTCAACCGACTACTCACCTACCTGTGTCAACACTTGGATCAAACCAAGCTGCCCAGCAACACCAAATGGATGGTGGATGTGGACCCTCAGGAAACCGGCTAATGAGGACTAGGTGATACCCGCATGCTTTTTGCTTACACTCCAACTTTCCGCGATAATACGCCTCTTCTATTTTCAACGGGCGCCCTGCCCTGACACCCACTCTTCTGAAAACCGAGTCATCTGACGCATGAAAGAGACCGTATCCGAGCTTCTCCAGTCTGCACTGGCCACCCTTCAATCCGAAGGTTCCCTGCCGGCTGACCAAACCTTTACTCCACAGGTTGGCAACACCAAGGATAAGTCCCACGGGGATTACGCCTGCAACATCGCCTTGGTTGCCTCCAAAGCCGCCGGCTGCCCTCCGCGCAAGCTGGCCGAGGCACTGATCGCTGCGTTGCCGGAAAGTGGTGCCGTTGCGAAAGTGGAGATTGCCGGGCCCGGGTTCATCAACTTTTTCATGAGCACCGCCAGCGCATTCGGCGTCGTGAACACGATTCTGGATGAAGCAGAACAATTCGGCCGTAACAACAACGGCAAAGGCGAGAAGGTCCAGGTGGAGTTTGTTTCTGCCAACCCCACTGGCCCGCTGCATGTGGGTCATGGCCGTGGTGCGGCGATCGGCGATTGTTTATCCCGCCTGCTGGAAGCTAACGGTTACGATGTCACTCGTGAGTTTTATTACAACGACGCCGGTGCCCAGATCAACAACCTTGCGCTGTCGGTTCAGTCCCGGGTTAAAGGCCTGACGCCAGAGCACGAAAGCTGGCCGGCAGACGGTTACCGGGGCAACTACATAGTTGATGTAGCCAACGCCTATCTGGCCGGTGAAACCGTGGTCGCGGACGACCGGGAAGTGACTGCCAAGGCAGACCCGGATGACCAGGCAGCCATTCGCGAATTTGCCGTTGCTTACCTGCGCCGTGAACAGGATCTTGATCTGAAAGCCTTCGGCGTTCAGTTTGACGTCTATTTCCTTGAATCGTCCTTGTACGAAGACGGCAAAGTAGATGCCACCGTTGAGCGCTTGAAAGCCAATGGCTACACCTACGAACACGAAGGCGCCATGTGGCTGAAAACCACCGAATTCGGTGACGATAAAGACCGCGTTATGCGCAAGAAAGACGGTGGCTACACCTACTTCCTGCCAGACGTGGCGTACCACCTGGACAAGTGGCAGCGTGGCTTTACCACCGTGATCAACGAACAAGGTGCTGACCACCACTCCACCGTCACGCGGGTTCGCGCGGGCTTGCAGGCGCTGAACGCCGACATCCCGCAGGGCTGGCCTGATTATGTGCTGCACCAGATGGTCATGGTGACTCGCTCCGGGCAGGAAGTAAAAATATCCAAACGAGCCGGCAGCTACGTGACCGTGCGCGACTTGATCGACGAAGTGGGCCGCGATGCCACTCGATTCTTCCTGGCGGCACGCCGTGTTGACTCCCAGTTGACCTTCGATATCGATCTGGCTCGCTCCCAGACCAATGAAAACCCGGTCTATTACATCCAATATGCCCACGCTCGGATCTGCAGCGTCTTGCGTAAGCTGGAAACCGAGGTTGTTCAGCGTGGCCGTACAGAATGTGTGGGTGATTTGAGCCTGCTGACGCTGGACGAAGAAAAGGAACTGGCGAACCAGCTGGCGAAATACCCGGAATTGATTGCCAATTCCGCGGCTCAGCGCGAACCGCACCACCTGACGCACTACTTGCGTGATCTCGCCGGTCAGTTCCATACCTACTACAACGCCCACAAGGTGCTGATCGAAGACACAGCACTCCGCGACGCACGAGTGAGCTTGTATCTGGCTGTACGTCAGGTGATCGAGAACGGCTTGGGCCTGCTGGGCGTAAGCGCCCCAGAGGAGATGTAAGCAGCTCATGGCCAGAGATTATGCCAAGAAAGACCGCCCTTCCGGCAAAGGTGCTGCCGCGCCCAGAAAGCGATCAGCCCAGCCCGGCAACAAGGCTAAGCCGAAGCGCAGTGCACCTTCGCACTCTCAACAGGGCGGTTTGTCTGTGAAATGGATTTTATCTCTGGCCGCTGTGGGCGGCTTTATTGGCTTCATTGTGTACCTAAACACGCTGCCGACGGGTCAGGAAGTTCGGCAGCCGCCCTCACAGGTGCAACAAACACAACCCAAAGCCACGAAGAATCAACCCGCCGCGCAAACATCCCGCAAGGAACGCGATTTCCGGTTCTACGAAATGCTACCGGAGTCTGAAGTGGTTCCGCCGAAGGTCGACGAGTACACACCCGGACCGGCCAAGCAGGCTTACGACTACGTGGTTCAGTCTGGTTCGTTCCGCAGCAAACAAGACGCCGAACGCCAGCGTGCCCAAATCGCTTTCCAAGGCCTGCGCGCTCACGTTCAGCACGTGGTCCAGGATAACGGTAGCGAGTGGTACCGCGTGAATGTTGGCCCATTCACCTCACGAAGCCAGATGAACTCCGCCGTCGACAAGCTGGTCGGCATTAATATCCAACCTCTGGTTCGAAAGATTCCAAAGAAAGGTTGAATTCACCCCAAGCGCCTCCATAACGTCTGAATACCAATCTTCATCAGGCAACTGGAGCCAAAATGACTACGATTGTTTCCGTCCGTCGTGACGACGAAGTCGCCATGGGAGGTGATGGCCAGGTTTCACTGGGCAACACCGTCATGAAAGGCAATGCCCGCAAGGTTCGCCGACTGTATAACGGTCAGGTGATTGCCGGGTTCGCCGGCGGCACCGCAGACGCCTTTACCCTCTTTGAACGCTTCGAGGCCCAGCTTGAAAAGCATCAAGGCAACCTGACCCGAGCGGCGGTAGAACTCGCCAAAGACTGGCGTTCAGACCGTGCTTTACGCAAGCTGGAAGCCTTACTGGCCGTAGCTGACAAGACCGCCTCACTGATTATTACCGGTAATGGCGATGTCATCGAGCCAGAGCAAGGTTTGATTGCCATTGGTTCCGGTGGCCCCTTCGCTCAGGCTTCCGCCCGCGCGCTGCTTGAAAACACCGATCTGAGTGCGCACGAAATTGCCGAGAAGGCTCTGGAAATAGCAGGCGACATCTGCATATACACCAACCAGAATCGCACTCTGGAAGTGCTGCCCATCAAAGACTGACCGGAGCGACCATGTCTGCAATGACTCCCCGTGAAATCGTTCACGAACTGAATAAACACATCGTGGGCCAGCAAGAAGCCAAGCGCGCCGTAGCCATCGCTTTGCGCAATCGTTGGCGCCGGATGCAGCTGGACAGCAGCCTGCGTGATGAAATTACCCCGAAAAACATTCTGATGATCGGCCCCACCGGTGTGGGCAAAACCGAAATCGCACGGCGCTTGGCCAAACTGGCTGACGCCCCCTTCCTGAAGGTGGAAGCCACCAAGTTTACCGAAGTGGGTTATGTGGGCCGCGACGTGGAATCCATCATCCGAGATCTGGCGGATATGGCAGTTAAGATGCTCCGTGAGCAGGAGATGAAACGCCACGAGAACCAGGCCTTGGACGCTGCCGAAGATCGCATTCTGGACGCCCTGCTGCCGCCAGCGCGTGATTTCAATGAAGACAGCGCCCCCAACAACGATTCTGCCAGCCGTCAGATGTTCCGCAAGAAGCTTCGCGAAGGCCAGCTAGACGACAAGGAAATCGACATTGACCTGAGCAGCAGCGGTCCCGGCGTGGAAATCATGGCACCTCCGGGCATGGAAGAAATGACCAACCAGCTGCAAAGCATGTTCTCCAACATGGCCTCGGACAAGCGCAAAACCCGCAAGATGAAGGTGGCTGACGCCATGAGGCGGGTGAAGGAAGAAGAAGCCGCCAAGCTGGTGAACGAGGAAGAAATCAAACAGAAGGCACTACTGGCCGTTGAACAGAACGGCATCGTGTTCCTGGACGAGATCGATAAGGTGGCCAAGCGCTCCGAAAACACCTCGTCGGATGTGTCCCGTGAAGGCGTTCAACGTGATCTGCTGCCCCTCATTGAAGGTAGCACCGTCAGCACCAAATACGGCGCGATTCGAACGGATCACATTCTGTTCATCGCCTCTGGCGCTTTCCACCTGTCCAAGCCATCTGATTTGATTCCCGAGTTGCAGGGCCGCTTGCCTATCCGGGTTGAATTGCAGGCGCTGACACCCGATGACTTCAAGCGGATTCTGACCGAGCCGGATGCCTCTCTGGTACAGCAGTACGAAGCATTGATGGGCACCGAAGGCGTGAAGCTGAACTTCTCCGAGGACGCCATTGCCCGCATTGCAGAGATCGCGTGCAAGGTGAACGAAACCACCGAGAACATCGGTGCCCGCCGCCTGCACACCGTGCTTGAGCGCTTGCTGGAAAGCTTGTCATTCGAGGCCGGCGATCAGGTAACCGACGGTTTTGAAGTAACGGCAGCGTACGTTAACGAAAAACTGGGCGAGCTTGCCGAAGACGAGGACTTGAGCCGGTTCATTCTGTAATCGCCTCCTCCCTCAACAAAAAAGCCCGGATGACATCCATCATCCGGGCTTTTTTGTATCGCCGCGCTTTAACGCGCTATTGCGCCTTGGAAAACAGATGCGTGACGTTGCTCAGCCCTGTTGCCAACCGACCTTTCTTAGCCTGTTGTTTCCGGCCTTTCGCCACATACAATGGCAGCAGTTCACCGTATAGGCTGGTGCTGATGGTGCGCTGCTCGTCTTCCAGCCGGTCCCTGCGTAGCTTGATACCGTATTGAGCCAGTTTCGGCTCCAGTTCATCCGCACGATTCAGAAGATCCCGACGTGTCATCTGATAGGCGTGTTCGCACACCATTCGGCGACTCTGGAAGCTGAACACGTTGGAGAAAAACAACTTGGCGTCGTCCCGTGTGGGCTCAAACAGCAAAATTTCTTTATCCGGATAGTCTCTGGCGTACTGAGCAATGCCCGACTGCATCCGCGAATAGACCATGGTTCGGAAGGTCTGGGACAACAGATTCGGCATACCGGAGTGAGTCAGGTCACCCGCTTTCAAAGAGCCCGCACGTACAGCCGCGCTTGCATCGATGGGCACTTGCGGGTTGATCGCAAAGACCAGATCAGCGCCATCTTCAAAAGCTACTGACGCATGCAGGCCTTTTCTCAGAGTGCCATCAACATAATAACGGCCATCGATTTCTACTGGGACATACAAGCCTGGGGAAGACGTGCTGGCCTGAACGGCCTTGGAGATGGGCACGTGATCAAAACCGGGCGCGCCAAAACACACGGCATCGGAACTTTCCACATCCGCCGCCACGATGTACAGACTGCGCTTTAGTTGCCGGAAATCATTGGTGCGACCCAGCATGGTAAAGGCTCGGCGCAAGTAGTCATGCAGACCTTCGTTATCAAACAACCCCGCAGGGGCAGCCTGAGCCAGAATGGTCAGGGCTTCCAATAGGCTTTGATCATAGGGATTGTTAATAAACCGACTAACCGCTGTGCTAAGGAGCTTTGGTACCGCCAATAGACGACTGCCGATCTCACGAAGCGCAGGACGATAGAATACATCCGGATGAAAAGGGTGAACCTCAGCCTCGTTACGCACAAAAATCCGGCATAGCTGCGCAGTGGTTACCTGATTGGCTAAATGGGAAGCTACAAACGAGCCTGAGCTTACGCCAACGTAGACATTCAACTCATTGAAGTCGAGACCATCGAGCGCTTCATCAAGAGCCCGTAACGCGCCGATCTCGTAAATACCACCTAACGGCCCTCCGCCCCCCAGGGCGAGACCTATTTTGGGTATTGGCTTGAGCTCGGTCACGTCTGTCATCAACTATCCTTTGTAGGTACTACAGTTAAGATTAACAGTACAAAGCTACCAATCGCTTTTAGAGTAAACACACTAACCGCCAAAACACTGCTTAAATCACAGCCTGTTCACTCACGGCCGATTTAACGGGACGAAGGTATCGGCCGAAGCCTGCATTTCTGAGCGCCAGATCGACACAGCTTTTTATGACATGCGGCGAATCCAGCAGCAAAACGTCTTGCAACAACTGAACGGCCCATTCCCGATCGACGCTGCGAATCACCGATTTTACTTTCGGCAGGCTGGCCGCGTTCATCGACAACGAATCGTAACCCATAGCCATCAGCAGCAAAGCACCGCCCGGGTCGCCCGCCAGCTCGCCACAGATTCCCACCGGTTTACCAACCGCATGGGTGTCTTGCGCAATACGAACCAACGCCTGCAAGACCGCCGGGTGGTACGAATGATACAGCTGAGCAACCCGCGGGTTGTTACGGTCAACCGCCAGCAGATATTGGGTGAGGTCATTGGAACCTACCGAGACGAAATCCACTCGATCCGCCAGCTCGCGAATCTGATATACCGCCCCCGGCACCTCGATCATCACGCCCACTTTGGGCATGTGAACATCGTACCCCTCTTCCCGTACCTCGTGATAAACACGGTAGATCAGGTGCAGAGACTCCTCCACCTCGGAGACATTGCTGATCATGGGCAACATAATTTGCAGGTTGTTCAGGCCTTCGCTGGCTTTGAGCATAGCCCGAACCTGCAATAAAAAGATTTCCGGGTGGTCCAGCGTTACCCGGATACCCCGCCAACCCAGGAACGGGTTCTCTTCTTGAATCGGGAAGTAGGTCAGCGCTTTATCACCGCCGATGTCCAGGGTTCGCATGGTGACCGGATTTGGAGCAAAGGCTTCAAGCTGCTCCCGATAGTACTCCCGCTGTTCTTGCTCGGACGGGAAACGATCTTTGATCATGAACGGCACTTCGGTACGGTAAAGTCCGATGCCTTCGGCACCATGAGAGAGTGAGCGCACCACATCGGTCATCAGGCCGGTGTTCACCAGCAAAGGCACTCGATGCCCATCCAACGTTTCGCATGGTTTATCCCGCAGCTCTTCCAGCCCTCGGAACAGCTCATCCTCTTCTTCACATATGGCCTGATAAAACGCCCGAAGATCGGCGGAAGGCGACGCAAAAATTTGACCTTCGAAGCCATCCACCACCAGCTCACGACCACCCAGCTGGTTGACGGGTATATCCACCAGCCCCATTACAGTCGGGACGCCCATGGCCCGTGCCAGAATGGCGACGTGAGAGTTACTGGAGCCTTTTACCGAGACCAGCCCCACCAACTGCCCTTTCGGCACTTCGCCCAACATGGCCGGCGTAAGTTCTTCACTCACCAGAACCGTGCGCTCTGGGTATTCCAGATGCTTCTGCTCACCTTCCTGCATGTGCGACAACAGGCGGCGGCCCAGATCCCGGATATCGACGACACGTTCCTGCAGGTACAAATCGTCCATCAACTCAAAATGACGAATGTACTGCTGAATCACCTGCTTCAAGGCACCCTGTGCCCAAGTGCCTTCCTGAATTTTACTGACCACTTCGCCAGGAAGCGCGCTTTCATCCAGCATCCGCAGGTATACGTCAAACAGCGCTTGCTCTTCTGGCCGAAGCTGTGAAGCCAAGCGATTGGCAACACGCTCGATGTCTTCTTTTACAGCTTGAACCGCGCTCCAAAAGAGCTCCAGCTCGCGATCTATATCGTCAGCGGGCTTCTCTGGTACAACATCAAGATCCGCTGATGGATAGACCACCGTACCGGTGCCGATGGCGACACCGGGCGCACCTGGCACCCCGTTAAAGCAAACGTCATGGGTCTCTTCACCGGTTAACGATAAACCACTGATCGCTCCGGTCGCCTCACTGTGCGCAATAACACCCGCCAATTGGGCTGAAATCGTCACCAAAAAGGCTTCTTCGCCCTCATCGAAACAGCGGGAATTTTCGCGTTGCTGCACCACCAAAACACCCAATACGACACGGTGGTGAATGATAGGCACCCCAAGGAACGAACTGAATCGCTCTTCACCGGTTTCCGGAAAGTAACGATAACGGGGATGAGAGGGCGCATCTTCGAGGTTGATCGGCTCCTCTCGGGAGCCTACAAGCCCGACAAGGCCCTCGGAATGGGCCAGACTGACATGGCCCACCGCGTCTTTATACAGACCTTCGGTGGCCATCAAAATGTAACGATTCGAGGCGGGGTCCAGCAGGTAAACCGAACAGACTTCGGTTCCCATGGCTTTCTGCACTCGCGAAACAATGATATCGAGTGCCTCGTTCAGATCACGGGCGCTGTTTACCTCTTGTACGATACTTCGCAAGATGCCGAGCATTGGACTAGTCCATAATTATTGATGTTCCTTCAAACGCCGGTTTGACTCTCCTTTCTGCCACTGTTCCATATTGTGAAACAGTCTGGGGGCCAGTTCTCTCAGCGCGCGCCTGTACACTTCTCTTTTGAACGCAATCACTTGTCCCAACGGGTACCAGTAGCTCACCCACTGCCAACCGTCGAATTCAGGTGACTCTGTACCATCTACGCGAACATGCGCATCTGGTGACAACATCCGCAGCAGGAACCATTTCTGTTTTTGCCCCACACATACCGGGTGCGAATTGTGGCGTACCATCCTTCTGGGCAGCCGATACCTTAGCCACCCTCTTGTGCACGTGATGATTTCCACATCATTAGCACTGAGGCCAATTTCCTCTTCCAGCTCCCGGTACAAGGCCTCTTCAGGCGACTCATTCGGATTAATGCCGCCTTGCGGAAATTGCCAGGAGTCCTGCCCTATTCGCCTCGCCCAGAGAACCTCACCCCTGTGGTTGGCCAGAATGATTCCGACGTTGGGTCTGAAACCGTCTGAGTCGATCACGGCACAGTCCTCGTAATAGTCGGTGACCGGTTGTTTTTCCAACCGACGAAATTTGTCCAAGTTGCTATCATTCTTACAGAAACCCAATGGTTCAGCAAACGATGCTGCATGCAGCACACCTCATCAGAGCCGTGCTAGACTGTCAGCTTTGCTCAAAAGCCTGTGACAATGGGAGGACGCGGCTTGACGCTCGCAATTTTTGACTTGGACAACACCTTGCTGGCCGGCGACAGCGACCACGCTTGGGGAGAATTTCTGGTAGAAGAGGGCATGGTGGACGCAGAGGTGTATCGCCAGGCCAACGACCGCTTTTATCAGGAATACCTGAATGGCGAGCTGGACGTTTTCGAATACCAGCGTTTTGCATTGCAACCGCTGTCCACCCACAGCATGGAAGAACTGGAATCCTGGCGCGAAGCATTTATGGCGAAAAAAGTGCAGCCGATGATGCTGGAGAAAGCTGCAAAATTGCTGGCTGATCACCGTGCTCAGGGCCACACTCTGATGATCATTACCGCCACCAACCGATTTATTACCGAGCCGATTGCGGAGCTTTTGGGTGTGGATTACCTGATAGCGACCGAGCCGGAGTTGGTGAACGGTCGGTTTACCGGAGAAGTAGCGGGAACACCAAGTTTTCAGGACGGCAAAGTGGTGCGCCTGAATGACTGGCTGCAGGCCTTCGATGAGACCCTGGAGGGCGCTTGGTTTTACAGCGATTCCCACAACGATGTACCACTGCTGAAATTGGTACAGAACCCAGTGGCTGTGGACCCGGACCCAACGCTGGAGAAACTGGCCAATGAGAGTGGCTGGCCGGTGATGTCGCTTCGGGATTAGCGCATTACGGAGACCGCCGCCCGGCTAGCAATAGGACGGCGTTGCCGGGATACGCGGTGAATACATCACGGTATCGACAAAATCATCCCTGATTTGTCGATACCGGAAGGGTTTCCCACCGGCGACCTACATTGGGTAGAAGTTCGCGACCTTTACAAAAAACCGGTCAGCGAGCGCACAAAGCAAGACTTGATGTAATCGGTTTCAGGAATACCAGGGACAACCGGATGATCCGGCGCCTGATGTCCCTGCTCCAGCAATTGCACAAAACGATCAATCTTCCGGCCACTGCCGCGAATGATGTCGATCAGTTTTTCCTGCGACAAATGCATCGAACAAGACGCTGACACCAGCAGGCCATCACGCTCAAGTAACCGCAAACCCAGCTGATTCAAACGAGCATAAGCCTGCTCTCCGGCTTTCTGGTCACGGCGGCGCGGAATCAATGCAGGCGGGTCGAGCACCACGATGTCGAACTTCTCTTTCTCATCCGCAAGGGCTTTCAAGGCATCAAAGGCATCGCCCTCAATGGTGTCCACATTATCCAGCCCGTTCAATTTGGCGTTGTGATGCACCGAGTTCACCGCAGACGATGAAGCATCGACACAGGTCACCTGAGAAGCACCGGCACACGCGGCCTGAATCCCCCAGCCGCCGACATAACTGAACACATCCAACACTCGTTTACCGGGCGCATAGGCCTGAAGCCGCTGACGATTCATCCGATGATCGTAAAACCATCCCGTCTTCTGCCCACCAGCCAAAGGCACTTCAAACTGCGCGCCGTTCTCTTCCACTCGCAAAATATCCGTCTCCGGCCCGTGGGCAAATTCCACGTAATCGGACAGGCCTTCCACCTTGCGCATCTTGCCATCGTTCTTCAGTACCACCACACGGGGATGCGCCAAACGCTGCACTGCCCGCACAATGGCGTCTTTCATCAGCTCCATACCTGCGGTCGAAATCTGCACCACCACAACATCATCAAAGCGATCCACCACCAAGCCCGACAGCCCATCGCTGTCACCAAACACCCAGCGATAAAACGGCTTGTCAAACAAGCGCTCCCGCAACGAAAGCGCCGCTTCCATCCGATCCGTCAACCGCTTGGGCGTCATACCGTGCGCGGGTTCCCGACTGATCAAACGACCACAGATCAACGCATGGGGGTTCACAAACACTGTCCCCAGCGGCTTGTCATTAGACGCCCGCAACTGAGCCTGAGCACCCGCTTGGAATTCTGTTAACGGACTGCGTTTAATGTCCACCTCATTACTGTAAACCCACAAGTGGCCAGCACGGAGACGGCGTTCTGCGCCTTTGCGCAGGTAGAGAATCGGGAAATCCATTAATTAATTACCTGTGAGTTCATTCGTTATGCGAGCTGCACCAATCTAAAACCCTTAACCCTCTGAAGCCACGTGTTCAGCGTATGCTTCGGGATCCATCAGGCCATCCAACTCACCTTCATCCGCCATCTTAACCTTGAACATCCAGCCTTCACCGTAAGGATCATCGTTCACAATCTCCGGCTCATCCTCGAGTTTCTCATTCACCTCAAGAACCTCACCGGTCACCGGACTGAACACATCCGACGCCGACTTTACCGACTCGGCAACGCCCGCTTCCTCACCACCATTGACCGTAGCACCCACTTCTGGAACGCCGATATACACCACATCACCCAACTGCGCCTGGGCAAAATCTGTAATACCGACCGTCGCCGTGCCGTCAGCCTCTACCCGCACCCACTGGTGAGTATCAAGATATTTAAGATCCGCAGGGATATTGCTCATAATCTGTGTGTCCTGTTGAAATTTTTTGCGCAGTTTAACCGAAGAGCTTAGTTCCAGCGAATGCTACGGGCCAGCTTCATAAACGCAACCAGATAATCCACATCCCGATCCCGCTCCCGAAAGCCCAAAAATATCTGTTTCGGCATGCCACCCTTGCCCAATCGCAAAGCCTTAATCGGCATTTTCTGCGCGTACTCATCCACCAGCCATCGCGGCAATGCAGACACACCTCGGCCCGCAGCAACCATCTGCAACATGATATCGGTCGTTTCGATTGTTTTGTGGAATGCCGGCGCGGCGTGAGCGGGCAAAAAGAAGCGGGTAAAGATGTCCAGCCGTTCCGGTGCCACCGGATAGGTGATCAACGTTTCACTCGCCAATTGCTCTGGCTCTACCCAGTCATTTTCCACCAACGGATGATCGCTCGCCACCACCAGCACCTGCTCATAATCGAACACGGGCTCAAAGCAAACGCCGGGGCGGTGCAGCGGGTCGGGCGTGACCAACAAATCGATATCATGGCCGAACAGCGCGCCCATTCCGCCAAACTGGAACTCTTGTTTAACATCCACATCAACATCGGGCCACTGCTGTAGATAAGGACCAACCACCTTCAACAGCCACTGGTAACAAGGATGGCACTCCATGCCCACCCGCAAGCTGCCACGCTGACCCTTAGCCACCTGCCCTACCAGCATTTCCGCGTGCTCAAACTGCGGTAATAGCCGGTTAGCAAGCGCAAGCAACTGCTCACCCGCTTGGGTAAACCGCAACTGCCGCCCTTCTCGCAACCACACTGGCGTTCCCAGCTGCTGCTCCAACTTCCGAATCGCGTGACTCAACGCGGATTGCGTCAAATGCAGCTGCTCGGCCGCAGCAGTGAGCGAGCCTTGTCGCTCGACCGCACGAAATATTTCCAGATGACTTCGCTCAATCATGGCTAAACCGTGAATTTTATTCATGAATAGTTGAGATAATACCATTTTTATTCATTAACCGAACATCATAATCTAGCCCACCTACTCACAACAGACACCATCAAGGGCGACATCATGGTTACGACACACAACCTCGGGTTTCCACGCATTGGCGACCAACGGGAACTGAAATTCGCATTGGAACATTACTGGGCAGGGCGGAAATCCGAACAGGATCTAGCCGCAACCGCCGCTGAGCTGCGCCAGAAACATTGGCAGCAGCAAACGGATCTGGATTTTGTTCCCGTGGGAGATTTCTCGCTATACGATCAGGTGCTCGACATGTCCGTCACTTTGGGCAACCTGCCGACTCGCGCAGCGGAAAAAGAAGGGAACGGGCTGGACGCATACTTCCGCGCCGCCCGTGGCCGAGGCGCTAATGACAGCCCCTGCTGCGCCATCGCGGCCGGAGAAATGACCAAGTGGTTCGACACCAATTACCACTACATCGTGCCGGAGTTTACCGCGGATACTGAGTTTGAACTGAACCCGGAGCGCCTGCTGAGACAACTGGCCGAAGCACAACAACAAGGAGTCGCAGCGAAGCCCGTTATTATTGGCCCCGTCACGTACCTGTGGCTCGGCAAAACCTCAGACGGCAGCAATCGTCTTGATTTGCTCGAGCGTCTACTGCCCGTTTATTCGCAATTGCTGGAGACCCTCGCCGATGCCGGCGCCGAATGGGTTCAAATTGACGAGCCCGCTCTGGTCACTGAACTGGACGCCAACTGGCGTTACGCCTTCAACCTGGCCTATCACCAATTGAAAACCAACCGCCCAAAATTATTGCTGGCGACTTACTTCGGCGAGCTGCGCAACAACCTGCAACTGGCCTGCGAGCTGCCGGTAGCCGGCGTGCATCTGGACGCTGTCAGCGCACCGGATGAGGTTAACCGTATTGCCGACTGGCTGCCGACGCACAAGGTTCTGTCTCTGGGCGTAATCAGTGGTCGTAACATTTGGAAAACCGATCTAAATAAAACGCTGGACTGGCTGGAGCCCGTGCATGAGAAGCTTGGCGAGCGCCTGTGGCTGGCACCCTCTTGCTCGCTGCTTCACGTGCCCGTCGATTTGTCCCAGGAAACGGGACTGGACCCAGAAATCCGTAACTGGCTGGCTTTTGCTATACAGAAGCTGGATGAACTTCAGGTGCTGACCCTCGCTCTGAACGAAGGCCGTGAATCGGTCCAACAGCAACTGGCTCGCAATCAGGAAGCCATTGATAGCCGCCGCAACTCGGCTCGCGTCACCAATCCGGACGTTCGAGCAGCGGTAGCGGAAATAACAACCGAGCTTGGCAACCGCCAGAACCCCTACACTCATCGAATAGCGCTTCAGCAGCAGAAACTTCAGCTGCCTGCGTTCCCGACCACCACCATTGGTTCGTTTCCGCAAACCCCGGAGATCCGTCAGGCACGCTTACAGTTCCGTAAAGGCGATCTAACCACAACTGACTACGAAGCCCAAATGAAGGCGGAGATCGAACGCTGTATTCGCAACCAGGAAGCCTTGGGGCTGGACGTTCTCGTTCACGGTGAAGCCGAGCGCAACGACATGGTGGAATACTTCGGTGAACAGCTAGAAGGCTATGCCTTTACTCGATTTGGCTGGGTTCAGTCGTACGGTTCGCGCTGCGTGAAGCCGCCCATTCTGTTCGGCGACATCCGCCGCCCGAAGGCAATGACCGTAGACTGGATTCGCTATGCCCAATCACTGACCGACAAACCCGTGAAAGGCATGTTGACCGGGCCGGTGACCATTCTGAACTGGTCCTTCGTACGGGACGATCAACCCCGCAAAGATTCGTGCCTGCAACTGGCGCTGGCCATTCGTGAAGAAGTTCAGGATTTGGAAAAAGCCGGTGTGGGTATCATCCAGATCGACGAAGCCGCTCTGCGCGAAGGCCTACCCCTTCGACAGTCTGATTGGGAGACTTATCTGGATTGGGCCATCAACAGCTTCCGCATTGCGGCCAACGGCGTAGAGGACCGTACTCAGATTCACACTCACATGTGTTATTCGGAGTTCAACGACATCATCAAGGCCATCGCCCGCATGGATGCCGACGTGATCACCATCGAGACGTCACGCTCCGACATGGAGCTTCTGGATGCTTTCAAGAGCTTCGAGTACCCGAACGACATCGGGCCCGGGGTGTATGACATCCACTCGCCCAACGTTCCCAAGAAAGAGCAAATCATCAACCTGATGCAGCTCGCCGCGGAGCGGATTCCGGCAGAACGGTTGTGGATCAACCCGGACTGCGGACTGAAAACGCGGAAGTGGGAGGAAGTGACTCCCGCCTTGGAGACCATGGTAGCCGCAGCTCAGGCGCTGCGGGCATAGTTCAAGCTGAGACCGAGGTGCGCCCAATACGGCGCACCCCATCATCAACTAACGCGGTGCGGTAATATCTGGAGGCACGGCCCCCACCGGGATAAGCACCAGCCCGCCCGAGTAGATGTTCAAGGTCAATCTTGTTGGCATTATGGGCATGATCAAGGATCAGGCATTTGGCCTTTGAGGCCGCAAAGAAAGGAGATTCCAGTCTGGGCAAATCTGCAACGCGCAGATCCCAAGAGCGTAAAATTTTCATGGCTCGTCATCCGTTGACTGAGGGTGTTCGTCCTTGTGAAATTGCATTCACAGCGTTGCTATCGTAACAAACTGATCATCCCAATCAGTAAACTGTCTTACAGTGGCGAGCAGGAGTTGCGTGGAAGAAGAGCGAGGCGTTATGCGATCAATACCCGGTACTGCTTTCGTCCAGCTTGAATTCAAACTGGCTGGCCCTACGAACCTCGGTAACAACACTTCCGGAGGGATCTAATTCAATCCATCGGTAGCCAGGTGCACGCGGTTCAACCGAGAAATCACTGGAACCGGCGGTAAACTGGATGCATGTGGAGGGGGTAGCGAGCAAATCCACACCGTTCCGTTGCTGCTGAAGCTCTTGATGGATATGCCCCCACAACACGACCTTCACCTGCGGGTGTTTATCGATGATTCGCCAAAAACCCTCGCGAGTTTTCAGGCCAATTTTTTCCATCCAGTCAGAACCAATGTCTACGGGATGGTGGTGCAAACACACCACGGTGGGCAGTTCAATCTGCTCGAAAAGTGCGTTGTCGAGGCGGGTAAGTTCCTCCGCGGACAACTCACCGAATACTTTTCCGTGAACGGAAGAATCGAGCATCACGAAGTGCCAGCCGCCCTGTATCCACTGACGCGGATCTGCCTGAAACTCGGCGGCAATCGCGGTCATCAGCGGAGTGTCGTCGTGATTTCCCGCGATCCAGAGTGAAGGGCACTGAAAGGCCTGCAGTTGCTCCCCGAAATACCGGTAAGCTTCAGCCGAAGCATCTTGGGAGATGTCGCCGGTTGCCAGCACCAAGTCAGGCTGCCCATGCACCTTCAGCGCTTCATCGATAACAGCAGCGAGACTGTCTCGGGTGTTAACCCCCAGCAAGACTCCGTCTGACTGAGCGGTCAGGTGGGGGTCCGTCAACTGCAGCACCCGTAACGGGCGCTTGGGATCAGAGTTGGTCATGCTAGCCCTGCTGTTGTCTGTGCAACTGGTTAGTTTTGTTCTTAGTGTACGATGACTGAGTCTCGTTGCATTGGCTACGAATTAAGGATAAGTCACATTCTCGTCAATCGCGCCTGATATTTTGCAGTCTTTGGCAACCATGACACCGACTAAAATGCCTCGAAGATAAGTTCGATTCAGTCTCCGCCCTGCCCCGCCGTCCAAACGGCATGTTCCATTGGCAGATGTCCAAAGCGCAAACAGTAATCCAGCCAGTCGGCGAGAAAGCCGTTAATCTGAATCTTTTCGTCTGGGTGGTGCATGAAACGATTCGGGTAATCGTTCACCGGGGCAATATGCCGATGCCGATAACAACTGATCACCTCAGCCATTGTCGCATCGTGATAGACACGAACAGTCATTCGAGGGTTGTTGAGCCAACGGCCACTGTTATGAACTTGTTCAAGCAACAGGGTTTCCGTGAACCTTGCTCTTTGCAGGCGCTCAATCCGGACCCGGCCCAGATACTGATCTTCCCGGTGTAATTCGATTTCACACACGGTCTCGTCATCTGCTTGAAGCTGCCTCAGTTTACTCAGCCGGTGGTAGTTGCCATCACACAGGGCACCGAGCTGGCGTAAGTCCGGCACGTATCGCTTTGGTCGTTTTACCCATTCAGTCATGCCCGCCACTCCTTACGCAACCGGTCTCGGTTTAATTGCAGCCACTGGATGGCGATGATGGCGGCTGCGTTGTTGATGCGGCCATCGGCAATCATGGCAAAGGTTTCTTCAGCCGAAACCACATGGGAGAGAATGTCTTCGTGTTCGTGTTCAACCCCAAAAACTCCCCCAGCGTCGACTGTACTGATTTGCCCACAATAGAGGTGGATCATTTCAGTGGTGCCGCCGGGCGATACCATGTAGTCGCAGATTTTATCAAGACGGCTGAAGCTAAGCCCGGCTTCTTCCTGACCTTCTCGCTGTGCAACGTCTTCGGGGCTTTCGCCCTCTTCGTTCATGCCAGCAACGAGTTCGAGTAACCATGGCGACTGGTTGCGCCCCAGGGCGCCAAGCCGGAATTGTTCGAGTAATACGATTTCATCGCGTTCTGGATCATAGGGCAGTACGCAGGTGGCATCGCCGCGGATGAAGAGTTCGCGGGTAAAGGTGGGCATTTCACAGCCGTCGAAGCGCGGGTGGGTCAGCCAGAGTTTGTCCATACGGAAGAAGCCCTGGAAGACGGTTTCGCGTTTTTCGATTTTGACGTCGCTTGCTGTGAACTGGAACGGTTGTGGCATCGGTTCTTCCGGTTTGGTAATCGGTTTTGAACGATAGCCGTTATTATGGGGATGCTGCAAGTTACGGCCTGAGCCTGACCGCTTCGTGTTAGGCAGACCTTACCAGAGCCGGGGTGGAGTGGTGGGGCGGTTCAGAAATTTGCAGAGCCAGGGATGGCGGAGCAGAAGCGCCCCACCACCCCGGCTCATAACTCCCAACCCCAAAGGCCGGGAGATCACGAGCACCGAAGTCAGACTTTGTCGTAAAGCTTAGAGCCAGACGCCACAAACTCGCGAGATTTTTCCTGCATCCCGGCATCGATGGCAGATACTTCATCCACGCCCTGCTCCGCTGCATAATCCCGTACTTCCTGTGAGATTTTCATCGAGCAGAACTTCGGCCCGCACATGGAGCAGAAATGGGCCACTTTGGCGGAGTCTTTCGGCAGGGTTTCATCGTGGAACGCCCGCGCAGTGTCCGGGTCCAGTGCTAGGTTAAACTGATCTTCCCAGCGGAATTCGAACCGCGCCTTGGACAAGGCGTTGTCGCGAATCTGTGCACCCGGATGGCCTTTGGCCAGATCGGCCGCGTGGGCGGCGATTTTGTAGGTGATGATGCCGGTTTTTACGTCATCTTTGTTGGGCAAACCCAGGTGCTCTTTCGGCGTGACGTAGCACAGCATGGCGCAACCAAACCAGCCGATCATTGCCGCACCAATGCCCGAGGTGATGTGGTCGTAACCCGGAGCAATATCTGTGGTCAGTGGCCCGAGCGTGTAGAACGGGGCTTCGTCACAGCATTCCAGCTGCTTGTCCATGTTTTCTTTGATCAGGTGCATGGGCACGTGGCCGGGGCCTTCGATCATGCATTGAACGTCGTGTTTCCAAGCTATTTTGGTGAGCTCACCCAAGGTTTCCAGCTCACCGAACTGGGCTTCGTCGTTGGCATCCGCAATGGAACCTGGGCGCAAGCCGTCGCCGAGACTGAAGGACACGTCGTAGGCCTTCATGATCTCGCAAATGTCTTCGAAGTGTTCGTACAAGAAGCTTTCTTTATGATGCGCCAGGCACCACTTCGCCATGATAGAGCCACCGCGAGAGACGATACCAGTGGTCCGCTTGGCCGTCATTGGCACGTGGTGCAGGCGCACACCCGCGTGAATGGTGAAGTAATCCACACCTTGCTCTGCCTGCTCGATCAGGGTGTCCCGGAAGATTTCCCAAGTCAGGTCTTCGGCTACCCCGCCGACTTTTTCCAACGCCTGATAGATCGGTACGGTGCCGATGGGAACGGGAGAATTCCGGATGATCCACTCGCGGGTTTCATGGATGTTTTTGCCGGTGGACAAGTCCATCACGGTGTCTGAGCCCCAGCGAATGCCCCAGGTAAGTTTCTCGACTTCTTCTTCAATAGAAGAAGTAACGGCAGAGTTACCGATGTTGCCGTTGATCTTCACTAGAAAGTTCCGACCGATGATCATCGGCTCAGTTTCCGGGTGATTGATGTTGGCCGGGATGATCGCCCGACCTCGCGCCACTTCTTCACGAACGAATTCCGGGGTAATTTCAGCTGGCAGGCTAGCGCCGAACGACTGACCCGGGTGCTGCTGGTCCACCAGCCCCTGATCGCGGGCTTCCTGGAGCTTCATATTTTCCCGAATGGCGATGTATTCCATTTCCGGAGTGATAATGCCCTGTCGGGCGTAATGCATCTGGGTGACGTTCTTGCCGGGTTTCGCTTTGAACGGCTTTCGCTCGTCCATGAAACGAAGCGGGTCCAGCAGTGGGTCTTTCATACGTCGGCGAGTGAACTCGGAGGTGTAACCCTCGAGCGGCTCAACGTCACCGCGCTCGGCAATCCAGTTGGCTCGCACCGGCACCAAGCCTTTTCGCAAATCGATATTGGCGTCCGGGTCTGTGTAGGGGCCTGAAGTGTCATACACCAGCACTGGCGCGTTCTTCTCGCCCCCCAATTCGGTCGGGGTGTCGCCCACCGTAATTTCCCGCATTGGCACCCGAATGTCGGCTCGGCTACCCTGAACGTAGATTTTTCGTGAGCTTGGTAATGGTTTGATTGCTGCCGAGTCCACTTTTGCGGAGTCGCTGAGGTATGCTGGTATGTCCGTCATGTCTGCTCCCAGTAACTTCTGAGGTGTCAGGTCGCGCATGACGGAGCACTGCCAAAACGCCAGGATTGGCTGTTTGGCACTGTTCGTGCGGTCTTAATCCCTACGCCGGTATTATCCGGATCAGGTCGCGGGTTCTGCGTTGCAATCTCAGCCTATCGCCCGTTTCTGGCGATTCAGCACCCCGTCAAGACGCGAATATCGAATTCGTTGCTTACACAATGTGTGAGCTTCTCAAGTGTAGAGACGGGACTCATTATTGTCCATAATGAGCCACCGATACTTTTGGACCATGCTGTTGCGTTAGCACTCGGCAACGTGGCCTTCCGATCCTTGTATCCAGATCACGGATGCCCGGAGATAGTTTGTCAGGAGATACAATGAAAAAACGCTTAATTCCAGGACTGATCACCCTGCTTGCAGCTCAGCCTGCATTCTCTCTGGATTTAATGGAGACTTACGAAAAGGCGCTGTCTTACGACTCCGGCATTGCTTCAGCCATGGCGCGATTTCAATCCCAGCAAGCCGCCAGTGACGTAAGCAAAAGCACTCTGCTGCCTCAAATCGGCGCATACGCCGAAGCCAATCATATCGACTTTGATGCAGAGAACGGTTCCGGGGACAGCTACAAGTCTCTGAACTACGGCGTTCAACTCACTCAGCCTATTTTCCGGGCAGACAACTGGTTCCGTTACGACGCCAGCCAGTTCCAGACCGAAGCCGCTCAAGCCCAATACAACCTGGCTCAGCAGCAGCTGATCCTCGACGTCGCGACGGCTTATTTCAACGTGCTACGCGCTCAGGATACGGTTACCACCGCTCAAGCAACCGAAGCGGCCATTCAGCGCCAGTTCGAACAAGCCCAAGAACGCTATGATGTGGGCCTGATTGCGATTACCGAAGTGTATGAAGCTCGCGCCAGCTACGATGACAGCAAGAGCCTGCGCATCGCTGCAGAGAACCAGTTGAACGTGGCGCGTGAGCAGCTTGCCCGCCTGACCGGCGAGTATGCCGCCGATCTCGAAAACCTACGTGAAAACTTCCCGTTAGGCCGCCCGAATCCGATGGACCCGTCATCTTGGGAAGCCACGGCGTTGGAACAGAACTGGTCTATCCAGGCAGCCATCTACCAACTGAACGCCAGCGAAGCCAACCTGAAAGTTGCCAAGTCCGGCCACATGCCGACTCTGGACCTCGTGGCGTCCTACGGTGAAAGTGAGTTTGACGGCTCAATGAGCGCTCAGCAAGAAGGCACCCAAGGCGTTATCGGCCTCGAACTGAACGTACCTCTGTACATGGGTGGTGGCACTGAAGCCGGCGTACGCCAGCAGCGGTCTCTGGTCACCGTTGCCGAGCAGGATCTGAACACCGTTCGCCGGGATGTGCAGGTGAACACGCGCAGCCTGTTCCTGACCGTCAACAACAACGTGGAAACTGCTTCTGCGCTTGAACAGACCATTATTTCCCGCCGCAGCGCTCTGGATGCAACGCGTGCCGGTTACGATGTGGGCACACGCAACATTGTGGAAGTGCTGGATGCGGAGCGAGCTTTCTACGTAGCCCTGCGGGATTACGCCAATTCCCGCTACGACTATGTGATCAACTCTCTGCAATTGAAGCAGGCCGCCGGTACGCTTAGCCCGCAGGACCTGATCGAGCTGAACAACTGGCTCAGCGAAGGTGCCCGCGGTATTGAAGCGATGGCAAACGACGGCAAAACTCTGGAAGATCCCAGCGAGTAATTCTCGCCGGTTTTGCCGAAGGCTCGGGTCACTCACTGGCCCGAGCCTTACACCCTTTCGATAATCCCTTCGACCACTTTATCCAACGCGCCCCGATTATTATTCACCACCGCCAGCGCTCGCTCTCCGTAGGCCTTGCATTCGACCGAGTCGGTCATCAGATGAATGATTGCGGTAGCCAAATCGTCACTGCCATCAACAATTTGTACCCCTTCGTCCGCCACCAAACGCTCATAGATCGTCTCGAAGTTGAAGACATGAGGTCCCGAAAATACCGGCATCCCCCAAGCTGCGGGCTCTAAAGGGTTATGGCCTCCGCGCTCAATCAGCGAGCCACCCACGAAAGCAATGTCACTTGCGCCGTAGAGCATCATCAGCTCACCCATGGTATCTCCCAGATACACCTGAGATTGCTGAGGGCTGTCATTGCATGAACGACGCGCCACTTTAAAGTCTAGCTCTTTGGCCATTGTCGCAACCGTATCAAAGCGCTCTGGGTGCCGGGGTACTATGACCAAAAGCGCATCGTCGTGCTGTTCGAGAATACGCTGATGTGCACGCAGCAACTGCTCGTCTTCACCACTGTGTGTGCTGCCGGAAATCCAGACTTTACGCCCCTTGAGCGTCTTCCTGACATCCTCGGAAGCGTTTCTGACATCATCCGGTATATCCACATCAAACTTCACACTACCTGTCACTTCAACACGGTCCGCCGCCACCCCAATGCGCCGAAAGCGCTCAGCATCCGGTTCGGCCTGAGCCGCCACCCAACTGATGCTCTTCATCACCGGCGCAGCCAGCCCTTTCACTTTCTCGTAGCCTTGGGCTGATCGTTCAGATAAACGGGCATTAATCAGAAATACCGGGACTCGGCGACGCCGGCACTGGCGGATCATATTAGGCCAGATTTCGGTTTCCAGAATGACGAGAATGCCGGGATTGACACGATTGAGAAAACGGCGAATTGCACCCGGTGTATCGTAGGGAGCATAAGCATAGGCTACCCTGTCACCAAACATCTTTCGCGCTTGAGCTAGCCCGGTATCGGTCATCGCTGTCATCAGAATGGTTGCGCCCAGCTCCTTTGCCAGTAGGCGCCGGACCAAGGGGCCTGCTGCGATGGTTTCGCCCACGGATACGGCGTGCACCCAGATAACCGGCCCGGACATTTCCGGAACCATGCCCAAGCGGTGTTGCCAATCTCTGCGCAAGGCGGGCGTTTTTCGACCCTGCCACCAAAGCCGGAGCAGGATAAAGGGCAAAACCAGCCGGATCAGCTGGGAATAGATAAAATGAAACACGCAGGACTCCCGGCAAAACAGTGCGTTATCATAGGGCTAAATTTGTCGAGTGGCTGCATCTTGCCCTCGGGCGTAACGTTTGTCGATTCAGGATTCACGATTTTGAACAAGAAGTACCGCAAACAACCCAGAAACACCGATTATTCAGCTTACCGTCATCCTCGCTGGTGGCCAACTTGGCTGGGCCTATCGATTATGTGGCTGTTTGCCCAACTGCCCATTCGCTTTCAGTGGTGGTTGGGCAAGATCGTGGGGTTGATGGCTTGGAAGCTTGCCAAGAGCCGCCGCCACATCACCGAAGTGAACATTCGCTTGTGTTTTCCGGAGCTCTCGGAGGCAGAACAAGCGAAGCTTGTCCGAAAAGCGTTTATCGCCAATGGCATTGGCTTGATGGAGATTGGCATTGCCTGGTTTCGTGACTCCAAGAAGCTCACTGGCATAACCAAAGTGCATGGCCTCGAACATTTTGAGAAAGCTCTGGAAGATGGGCACGGCGTTTTACTGCTGGGCGGCCATTACAGCACCCTGGATCTCGGCGGCTGTCTGGCCACGGAGTTTATTGATTCGGACGTGATGCAGCGAGACCACAACAATCCTCTAACCAACGCGGTCATGACCCGAGCACGGGCCCGCCATTACGGCGCTGTTTTGGCATCCAAGGACTTGCGGGGACTGTTTCGAAGCCTCAAAAAGAACCACGCGGTCTGGTATGCCACCGATCAGGACTATGGCCGCAAAGACATTGTCTTCGCCCCCTTCTTTGGTATCCCTACCGGCACCATCACGGCCACGTCCCGAATTGCGGACCGCAGCAAGTGCCGAGTTGTGCCTTTTAGCCACTTCCGCCACGAAGACAAGCCCGGCTACGAGATCTATTTTCACCCTGCGCTGGAAAACTTCCCCAGCGGCGATGATCTGAACGATGCAACCCGCGCCAACGCCATTATTGAACAAGAAATCCGCAGGGCCCCGGACCAATATCTCTGGATGCACCGCCGGTTTAAAACCCGACCCTCCAAAGACGATCCAGGCTTCTACAAAAAACGGAAAAAAAAGAGGTAACGCGTGAATCCGGAAACGCGGGCGCCGGCGATCTGGCTGATTACCGATAACAAACCCGGGCATAAAAACCAGCTCAAAGGGCTGGGAAATCGCTTGCGGGTACTTACCGGCGCCAGCATTCACTGGATCAACGCAGCCGATTATCCGGTGCCGCTCTGGCGAGTTCTTCTAGGCGCTGCCCCTGTTCTGGATTCATCATTCCCCGCGCCCGCTCTGATTATTGCTGCGGGCTCAGGTACGCACCGATTATTACTGGCCCTGCGCCGCCTGCGAAAAGCACGCACACTGGTGCTGATGAAACCGGCTTTCCCGCTGGCCTGGGTGGATGCAGCCATTATTCCAGCACACGACAACGTAAAAGCATCGCGCAAAACGCTGATCACCGAGGGCGTCATCAATGCGGTGACGCCAATGGCCAAGCTGACGTCAAAACCAGAAGCTCTGATCTTGGCCGGCGGCCCATCACCTCACTTTGACTGGGATGACGATGCTGTCCTTTCTCAAATCACCAATTTGATCGCGCGCTATCCCGAGTGGCGATGGACCATCAGCGATTCTCGCCGCACCCCCGCAGCTCTCACTCGCAGACTCAGTGAACTGCAAAGCCCCAAGGTTACCCTTGTCCACCACGCAAACACCCATGACAACTGGCTGAACCACCAACTGGCCGCGTCACGAGCTGTCTGGGTATCACCGGACAGCATTTCGATGGTTTGCGAAGCTGCCACTTCTGGCGTACCAACCGGTTTGCTGGATTTGCCCGCCCGAGGTGGCAGCCGAGTCGCCAGGGGGGTTAACCGGCTCGTCGAGCAGGGTCTGGTCTCCCTCTGGAACGAACACAGCCAGGTTATGTATGAAGACGCCGAGCGACACGCTCAACTCTGGGAAGCTGACCGGGCCGCGCGCTGGTTGATCAATCGATTTGCGAACCTATCCCAACGCGCCAACAAGGAGACAGCGCATTGAGAATACTTCAGGCACTTCCCGCCCTCTACAGCGGCGGTGTAGAACGGGGCACGGTGGAATTCGCGGCTGAACTTGTTAAGCGGGGCCACGAATCCTTCGTAGTTTCAAACGGTGGGCCAATGGCCGAACAAGTTCGGGGCCAAGGCTCGACGCATCTTTACATGCCGATACACCGTAAAAGCCCAGCGTCATTCGGCCAGATCCTGCCGATGCGCCAGCTACTCCAGCGCCTTAAGCCTGATATCGTCCACGTTCGCTCACGCATGCCGGCCTGGATTATCCATTTGGCTCTAAAGTCGCTACCGGCAGACGAGCGCCCTGCCATCGTCTCAACATTTCATGGCATGTACTCGGTGAATCCCTACAGCGCTGTCATGGCAAAAGCGGACCACGTGATTGCAGTCTCCAACTGCGTGAGCGACTACGTCCTGAACAACTTCCAGGTGCCGAAAGACAAGCTGACCGTTATTCAGCGAGGGGTGAATATTGACGCCTTCCGCCAGCGCGCGATGAATGAGCAGTGGCAGGAAATCCTGCTGTCACGATTCCCCCAACTCACGAACAAAAAAATCATCATGATGCCGGGCCGTATTTCCCGCTGGAAAGGCCAACTGGATTTCCTGAAAGCCATGGAAAGCATCATCAGCCAGCGTCCGGATTGTCACGGCATCATCGTGGGCGGCGCGGAGCCCGGGAAGGAACGCTTTTTACAGGAACTGGAAACCGAACGAAGCCGCCTGAACCTGACGAATCAGGTCTCGTTTCTTGGCCAACGCAACGACATGACCAATCTGTACCTGTTTGCCGACGTGGTCTGCCATATGTCGACTAAGCCCGAGCCGTTCGGCCGTACCGTTACGGAAGCGCTGGCGTCGGGCACACCGGTTGTCGCCTATAATCGTGGCGGTGCTGCGGAGACCTTGCAGGCGTGTTTCCGAGACGGCCTGGTCACACCGGATGATACGGAAGCCTTCGCTCAATCCGTACTGGCGTTGCTCGACAAACCAAAGCGAGAAGTTGAGCTGCCGGAGCGGTTTTTGTTGCGGGCGCAGACGGAGGGGACATTGGCCGTTTACGACAAAGTACTTGCTGAGAAAGGTGCCCGCCCGAGATGAAGGTTCTGATGCTGATGCTCTCAGACAACCCCGGAATTGGAGGTCTAGAGAAGCACACCCAAGAATTGGCATCTGCCATCGCGAAACAGGGGCATTCGGTGTCCTTGGCGGCCGCGCCACAGCACCTTGAAAAGATTGAGGGCGTTACCTGCCACGCCGTTAACGCGAGGCGGTCGCGAAACTCCATTACTTTACTGGTTGAAATCTTGCGGGTTATCCGGGAGGGAAATTACCAAGTTCTACACGCCCAAGGCACTAAAGCAGCATTTGTGGTGCAAAGGCTCGCCCCATTTATCAAAAAGCACGTGCGCGTGGCCAGCATTCATGGCTTCAAATCGCGCTACCCTAAAGCCGTCGCCTTCCATCAGTTGATCGCGGTAAGTAAAGCGCTCGCAAACGACATCAACCAAGCCGAGGTGACGGTTGTTTACAACGGGACCTCGGTCGCCAAGCAAGGTCCTGCAAAGCCTTCCCAGGCAGTGGTCAATCCCGTATGGCTGGCGGTTGGCAGGCTGGCCCCCGTAAAACGCTTCGACTTTCTGATCGAGACGTTCCGCTTTTGTTCCGGAACACTGTTGATCGCGGGTGAAGGTCCGGAGCAGCAGCGGCTTCAAGCGCTCATCGAATCCACCGGTCAAACTGACAAAATTCAACTGTTAGGCTTTCGCACAGACATACCCTCTCTCATGTCCGCAGCCGATGGCGTAGTAATCAGTTCGGAGCGAGAGGGGTTTTCCTATGTCTGCGCGGAAGCGCTTCTACTCGGCAAACCTGTTATTTCCACCGACGTCCCGATTGCCAATGAAGTCCTGCCCAAAGATCACATTTACCAAGGCGATGAGGCGGCCGAGTTTGCCAGATTACTCCAACAAGATCTGACGGCGGCAACCGCTAACCAAGCCGGTGCAAGGGCCTTCGCCAAAGAAAAGCTGTCGCTGTCCGCGATGGCGGACAACACAGTCGAGGTTTATCAAAAAGCGTCAGAAACACTCGCACTAGAGCGCAGCAAGAAATGACGGACTATACTGCAGCAACCCGCGCTTGCACTCCAAAACATAGCTCTATGATCGATTTATCCGGCCATAAGCCCTTCGCACAAGGTTCTAACCGCAAGTGCTACACACACCCGCTAGACTCTAGCCGGTGCTTGAAAGTGATTCGTCCCGAAAACATTACCGCGCGATTTAAACGACAGTCGCCCATAAAACGCCTTCTTGGCACTGAGCGGCTTAACGATAACGCTCAGGAGATCCGGGCTCACAATCAACGCGTGCTCACCCGCCTCCTTGAGAAGGGCGATGAGGGACTGCTCTGGGCCCATTTGCCAAGGTTTTATGGCAGTGTTCCAACGTCATTGGGTGAAGCCAATGAAAGCGAACTGATACGCTGTGCCGATGGCAGCGTTGCCCCAACCCTTGAGCGATTAATCAAAGAGCAAGGCCTTACTCCGAGCCTGAACCTGGGAATCGATGAATTTCTGGCCTGGCTCTGGCAAACCAAAATACTGACCAGAAACCTGCTCCCCCACAACCTGGTGGTTTCGGATCGGTTTGATCACCCTCGCCTGTTTCTGGTTGACGGTCTGGGTGCACCGACCATCCCACAAGCTCTGGATTCGGTACCCGGATGGAGTGCGCGCTACATTAAACGAAAAATCGCACGATTCAGGAAACGACTGGCTTGGGAACAAAGCGATGAAGGCTTATCTTGGGAAGATTTCCAAGGCTTAAGATAAACCCCATAAGGTCAGCATGTTAGTATGTTGTCCACTTTGAATGTTAACGGAACTGTCAAACATTAAATCGCGCGGAGTGCACTCATGATTCATCCCGTCATCATGGCCGGCGGCACCGGCTCTCGCCTTTGGCCACTGTCCCGGCAGCTGAATCCCAAACAATTCCTGAGACTGACGGATGATCATTTGTCGATGCTGCAGCTCACCGTGGCCCGCCTCGACGGTATGGAGTCTGCAGACCCGCTTCTGATCTGTAACGAAGACCATCGCTTTCTGGCTGCAGAGCAGATGCGACAGGCAGGTTATCAAGATGCGCGCATCATCCTGGAGCCCTGCGGCCGTAACACGGCGCCTGCCATCGCGCTGGCAGCCCTGCAACTGGCAAAAGCTACGGATGACAGTGCCGAAGACCCACTAATGCTTGTGCTCGCCGCGGACCATTTGATACAGGATGTCGCAGCTTTCCAGCAGGGCATCCAGAAAGCGATACCGCTGGCGCGACAAAGAAAACTGGTGACCTTCGGCATTGTCCCCAGCCATGCTGAAACCGGCTACGGCTACATCAAACAAGGCAAAGAGCTCGAAGACAGCAGCTATGGCGTAGACCGATTCGTCGAAAAACCTGATCTGGCGACCGCACAGGAGTATCTCGCTTCCGGCGACTATCTCTGGAACAGCGGGATGTTCATGTTTGGCGCGCGTCAGTATCTGGCCGAGCTAGAGAAGCATCGCCCGGAGATTTTATCGATCTGTCAGGCGGCGGTTGAAGACGCCAACGAAGATCTCCACTTCACGCGGGTGAACGAAACGATATTCGCTGAGTGCCCTGAGGACTCCATCGACTATGCGGTCATGGAGAAAACCCAAAACGCGGCTGTGGTGGCGCTTGACGCAGGCTGGAGTGACATTGGTTCTTGGTCTGCCCTGTGGGACGTGTCCGACAAAGACGCGAACGGCAACAGCTTCATGGGTGACGTTATTGCCCATGACACCAACTGCACGCTAGTTCGCTCGGAAAACCGTTTAATTGCCACGGTGGGCGTAAGCGATCTTGTGATTATTGAAACCAAAGATGCCCTGCTCGTTGCCCACAAAGACAAGGTGCAGGCCGTTAAAAAGGTCGTCGAGCAACTGAAAAACGATGACCGCAACGAACACATAAACCACCGGGAAGTTTACCGGCCCTGGGGCGTTTACGACTCCATAGACAGCGGCGAGCGCTATCAGGTCAAACGCATTACAGTAAAACCCGGAGCAAAACTGTCCGTTCAAATGCACCATCACCGCGCTGAACACTGGATTGTGGTGAGTGGCACCGCCCAGGTCACCAATGGGGAGAAGACCTATCTGGTGACTGAAAACCAATCCACCTTCATTCCCGTTGGTCAGGTTCATTCTCTGGAGAACCCCGGGGTCATCGACCTTGAGCTGATCGAGGTTCAGTCTGGCTCTTATCTGGGTGAAGATGACATCGTGCGCTATGAGGATCGGTACGGCAGGTCATGAGTAAACTGAAATATTTTCTGATCGCCGGCCTTTTAAGGCTCATTGGTTTTTTACCTTTGCGTGCCGCTCAATTTATTGGAAAATGGCTCGGCCTGTTTGGCTGGGCCATGAATGGCAGGTCCCGTAAAGTGACCGACACCAACATTCGCATCTGCTTACCTGAGTTGTCCGCTGCAGAGCAACGCCAATTGTCCAAAGAATCCATGGCACACACCGGCATGACCGCCGCTGAAATCCCCCTGATGTGGGAATGGTCGGTTGAGAAATGCCTGGGACTGATCAAGGAAACAAAAGGGCTGGAGCTTGTGGATGAAGCGCTCGCCTCGGGCAAAGGCCTGATCTTGCTCGCACCCCACCTTGGAAACTGGGAGTTGATCGGCCTGCTGTTCTCGTCACGCTACAAGATGGCCTCGCTCTACAGCCCGCCGCACATTAAAGAATTCGAGGATTATATGATCCGGGTGCGGGGCCGCGTTGGCTCAGAATTGGTTCGGGGAGACCGTCGGGGGCTGCTCCGGCTGATGGGCATTCTCAAAGAGGGTGGCGTTGCCGGCATCCTTCCCGACCAATCCCCCCGCGGCAAAACCAATGCCTATGCGCCCTTTTTCGGAATGGAGGTTCGTACCATGACACTGGTGAACAAGCTTATGCAGAAGACTGGCGCCAACGTACTGGTCGCCTTTGCAGAACGGCTGCCCCATAACGAGGGTTTCCGCATCGTCGTGGAAGAGGCCGCCCCCGGAAACGGAGACCCTGATACAGTCATTGCGGCGACCGCGCTGAACAAATCCGTTGAGAAGGTCGTGCGATTGGCACCGGCGCAGTATCAATGGGAATATAAGCGGCTCAGACACCGGCCACCCGGAAACCCGAATCCGTACTACCCTGACAGGATTTGCCGCTGATTCGCCACCGCCGAATGTCTGAACAAGTGCAGACAGGCATCTGGCCAACGGCCACGTTATACTACTCACTCTATTTTATACGCTAACTTTCGGACTCTGAATTCTATGCCCCCAACGTCAATCGGTGTTGTTATCACCACCTACAACTCTCCCCTCTGGCTGAGCAAAGTACTGACGGGCTACGAATGCCAGACATTCCAAAAGTTTCGGGTCATCATCGCTGACGACGGCTCTACAGATGAAACACGCGCTCTGATCAATAGCTTTAAAGAGCGAGGCATCTTGGAAGTCGACCACGTATGGCACGAGGACGACGGTTTTCGGAAATGCCAAATTCTCAACAAAGCCATTCAAGAGACCAGCTGCGACTACCTGATCTTCACCGATGGCGACTGCATACCCGAGCCGGACTTCGTGCAAACCCACCACGATATTGCTAAGCCCGGGCTGTTTTTATCCGGTGGTTATATCAAACTCACCATGCCGGTATCCGAAGCCATTGCCGATGACGACATCCGCTCCGGCGTCATTTTCAAGCGGGACTGGCTGGTCGCTCACGGGCAGCCGAAGAATCACAAATTGTGGAAACTTTCCCCCTCAACGGGATTCCGCAACTTCATGAACCGCATCACGCCTGCCGCTGCAAGTTGGAATGGCATGAACAGTTCCACCTGGACTCAGGATTTGATTGCCGTTAACGGATTCAACGAAGACATGCAGTACGGTGGCCTGGACCGGGAATTGGGCGAACGCCTCTGGAACTACGGCCACAAATCTCAACAGATACGTTACAGCACAGTCTGCCTTCATCTCGATCACGCTCGTGGTTACTCCAAGCCAGAGATCTGGGCTAAGAACAGAGCCATCCGAAAAGCCGTGAAGGACAACAAAACCTTCTGGGCGGAAAACGGGATCAAGAAGAAGCAGTCCGCATGAGAACTCTGGTCGTCATACACAGCCTGAAAATGGGTGGCATGGAGCGGGTCGCCGTTAATCTCGCAGACGCGTTCGCGGAAGAAGGCCATGAAAGCCATCTGCTGGCCTGCAGGAACCGGCCTAATGATCTTGCACCGTCACACAAAGCGGTAAAGCTTCACCACTTCGATCAACAACAGGCACTGCTAAAATCAGTGATCGGGATTCCGGTCTTTCTGCTATCCCGCCTTCTCCTGGGAGTGATCCTGCCAAAATCTCACTTCATGTGGGTGGGTTGGCTAAGCGGCTGGCTTCTCAAACGCCACATCCGAAAGCTGGAACAAATACATGGACGCTTCGATCGGATTGTTTTCCGGGGATTAGGCACATTCAAATATTTCTGGTCGTTCCGGGATGAGCGCAATGTTTACGTTCTTGAAAATGTCATTCATTACGACCGCCCGTTATGGCAAAAAAGGCTGGAGTGGAAACTGGTTTTTCACGACCGGCACTTAGCTTGTGTCTCGTCCGGGGTTCTGGAGTCTGCGCAAGAGGCATTTGAGAAAGGAAATGTCGCCCCCAAGAGCCTGAGAGTGATCACCAACCCCTGCCCGGTTGAACAGATCCGCACCTTGGCAAACGAACCCGACAATGATATTCCAAGCGAACCGTACATTCTCAATGTGGCCCGCCTGGTGCCACAAAAAGGCCACGCGCTTTTGCTGGAAGCGTATAAAGCCTCCGGCATTGATCACAAGCTGGTTATTGTCGGGGAAGGTGAACTGCACAGTGAGCTGGAAGCCAAGGCCCGAGATCTTGGGATAGCCGATCGAGTCATCTTCGCAGGCAAACGCCGCAACCCTTATCCATGGATGAAGCAGGCAGAGCTGTTTGTATTGGCGTCAGAGTACGAAGGATTGGGCATTGTATTGACCGAGGCGCTGGCCTGCGGAACACCTATCATGGCGGTTGAGAGCCGTGGCGGAGTGCGCGATGTTTTTAGAAGCGAACTGAAAGCCTATCTGACGCCTAGATCGGTGGAAGGCTTAGCTAATGGGCTATCAACAATAACTCAGCAACTGCCAAGCACGGTGAAGCCTGATTGGCTGGCGCCATTTCGCAGTGACATTGTGGTTACGGCCTTTCTTAAAAGTTCCTAACCATCAAGCTCTCTAACGATTGGGGCTGGCAAGACCGATCGGCGCCCGCTGCTTTACTCTAATAGAATGAAGTTCGATAACACTAAAACTGATCAGAAATGGCCGCCAGCGAACCCAGTTTCAGATCAGCGTCCTTGAAATCAAAAGCAGACTCACTCCAGTCGCTGACGAAGATGAAATCAAGACCAGCACGCTTTGCAGCTTCGATGTCATACTGGCTGTCGCCGACAAAAACTGCTGGATCCAGGATAACGTTTTCATGTTTGAGACTTGCCAGAATCTCATCTTTGTTAGCCGGACTGCCGTATATACCACCGTCGAAAAGATCATCCAGACCGCGCCTCCGGAAAACTGAGCGCAACTCTTCCTGATCACCGCCGGAGACGATAAGCCACTTTGTCTCCGGCGTCAGATTCCGTAAACGTTCGAGATCCGGGGCTATCGGGCACGATAGCAATCCCTGCTCCACGTAATCTGCATAGGCCGACAACAAGTGATCAAGTTCTTCTTTGTCACACGCCCGGCGTCCCACAATGTTTGTCAGAAAATTCTGAAATTTGATGTACCTCGAGACGCCGCCATTCTGCACATGATAATCGACTAACTGCTGCGCATACTTTTCACCATAAGGCTCCGCAGCACGGTAAAAAGCATCGGTCTTGATGCGGTTCGAGTTCAGAACAACACCATCGCAGTCAAACACCCAAGTTTTGTAATGCATTAAATCAGTCATTCTAACGCTCTTTTCTCTAATACAACCGCTGATTATCAGTCGTCACGCCGCAAACTCTGCACCTTGGTTATTGCCGACACATGAATACAACCGATCTGCGCAGGAAAGGGTCTGCCAAGCAAAAAGGCGATGGCAAAGCGATGGCAACCTGCACCAGAAAAAACAGGCTTTCCGCCCGGGCCAAGATGCATCAGGATGCCGCCCACTTCCCTGAAATTATCGGGATTCAATTGCCCTTGTGAGGCCAGCTCTCCCCTACTTCTGGTTTCATTCCAGATATCATCCAGAGCCTCGAAGCGATGAAGGACATCCTCGCGCGTCCGACACTTATCAGTGACACCTTTGGGCGAAACCCTAATTCGACTCATCATGAACTCTATGGCACCCGCTTGTTCCCATGACTCGCCATCGCGCCAATGAGCCCAGCAATAGGATAATTTGGGGTGACAATCAAAAGGCTGTTCAAGGTCTGTAGGCCAGTGCTTTACTATGCGCCCAGACAACTGCCGGGCTCCGGTTCCCATTTTAGACGCCAGATCCGCCGCTTCGATATAGCGGGAGCAAGAGCCCGGATCGATCCACACCCGCTCAGCATAGCGCGGCGCACTGGCACCATACCGGAGCCGGTTTAATGTATCGGTTCTCAAAGCCCGCATTCGATATTTAAGCGCCAAAGAACAACTCCCGGGTTTCCACAATCATGCGCTCCATGCCAAACTCAGCTGCAATCCATTCCCGCAGAGCTTCGCGCTCAAAGCTAACCTCGCTGTCGATGATGCTCTTGATCGCATCAACCATGGCATCGACGTCATCAATATTCACTAAAACGCCGTACCGTCCATTGTCGAGCAGCTCTTCACTGCCAGGCACTCTGGTCGAAACAACTGGAACACCAAGGCTCATGGCTTCGTTCAGAACATTAGCCATACCCTCATTTCTCGAACAAAGAAGGAACAGGTCAATACTTCTGAAAAAGGCATGCATATCAGATTGGTAGCCGAGGAAATGAATTCTCTCAGACCCTGGACGAGCCCGAATCGTTGTCGTGATCTGCTGTTCAAATTCGCCCTGCCCCACATGCACGAAATGCACGTTGGATGGCAGGCGCGCAACAAGGTCGGGTAACAGGTCAAAACCTTTTTGGGGGCTAAACCGACCTGCACAACCAATAACGATGCTTCCCTCAGGCAGTGCCAGAGACTCGATTATGGGTAGACGCGGACCTTTAACGGGAGGCAGGTCAAAGCCGTTATAAATCCGCCGGACCCGCTCTGGCCTGAACAACCGGTCATGCTTGAGCATCGCATCTCGTAGCGAATCGCTGTTCACCATCAAGACTGCCTTCATTATCCGAAAGATCACGAAGAACTTAATGGGGCTCTTTACCCGACGGGCAATTCCCAAATACAGAACCACCCGCTCGACACCTGCTAACCTTGACGAAAGAGACACCAACCACCAGTCTTTCTTCAAGGCCGAAAACACAGCGTCCGGCCGAATCTGTCTCAAAATCCTCACATAGTTTGCCACAACCCCAAAATTGAGGTCTCCGCCTCGAGAGCCAACTTCCACGACGGCCACATTCTCCAAGTCTCGGAAACGCTCCGCAAAAAAGCCTTTCAGTAAAACGACGTAGACAGCAACACCCTGCTGGCCTAGCAAGCGGGCGCGCAACAAAACATTTTTTTCAATTCCACCCCAGACTTTAGAGGGACAAAACATAACCGTTCTTTTCATGCAGCCAGCCTTAGTCTAGTTCTGAAATTCGATCATTGAGGCTTTGGGAGCCCCATTTCCGAATCCCTTAGTTCTGCTTTTTTTGGCGCATCACGCGCTTAAATTCTCGAACAGAAAAACTGAAGTTTTCCAGCCTATGAGCCAGTCGTAACCAAATCGATGCCTGCTCCTCTCGGGTCAAATACCCCTCCGCTTCCGGGCAACTTCGGATAAAGCGATCCAGCTCTCGGGCTTGTTGCAACCGGGCGAAAAAGCGCGACCGTTTCAAGCGGAAATCAATAAAAACGACCTGATCATCATCGATCAGGAAATTCGCACGCTGAGCATCGGTACGCAGATAACCGGCGCGGTGCAGTTTTCTCAGGGCATCAAGAACCAAGCCTGCATCTTCAGCTTCCGCCGGCCGCCCCTCAACAAACCGATAACACAGGAATGCATCAACGACGAAACCGGACTGACGCTTTTCACAAGCCATCAACGGGTATGGCGCGGAAAACCCCATCTCTTGCATCTGTCGCAGCTGGAAAAAGGATCTGACAGCATCACTGCCGCGAAAAAAGGTCAGTATTCGTTCCCACCGTCTTCCGTTTCGAGCGCGAGGAATTTTGAGCAGGACCGCCCCGTGCTCCGTCGCAATCCGGGCACTCAAGGTTCGCCGGTTATCGCGAAACACACGCTCATAAGTCACTTGTCTCTGGTCGATTTCAGACAGCAGGCCCAGACTCTCGGATTCACCAATGGAGGATACGAGAGACCACGGGCCATGCTGGAATCGAGTCACAGAGCAGGGTTTGATCAACGGTGAGCTGTTTGCTGAGTTTTCAGAAGTCATCAGATCAAAGCCTGCGTCCGGGCCCCGTAGGCTTCTTGTAAGCGCAACAGGTACTGGTCCAATCCCATAGCCATTACACTCTCAAACCGCTCATCTCCTTTGATGCGACCGAGGGACCACAAACGGTGCATCACTAAAAACTGCACGACAGGGTCATGGGTCTTAATAAAAGAGCGCGTATAGTCGATCGACTTCTCATCCGATGCTTTATAACCGGCAAAACGTCCAGAAGAAAGCATCATGTCGGTATTGTAAATGGCCAAAGATGACGGCCCGAACCGAAGCAGATCAAGAACAGCATTGGGTCCGGCATTGAGATGAGTGTCTGGCATCAACCATTGGAGAGATTCCAATTGCCGGACCTTAGGCATGCGTTTGGGAAGGAACGATCGCCCCTTTTGGTTATTGAAAACCGCCCAGTGCAGATCTGCCAGCACATCGTTATAGGAAGTCTCTGATAACTGCTCCGCCTGCTTGTTATTATAGTAGCTGACATTAAGCTTCAAGCCCTGAGTGCCTGGGTCCTTGCCAACATCGCCACCTCGGTAGCCAAATTTGACAACCAGATCATGGTTATCGATCTCCGCACCGTTACGGACTTTTGTCGCAACCGGGCCAACCAACGCCAATCTGTTGCCCTGAACACTCTTTCTGAACAAGGCGTCCGGCTCATCGTCGTCAATGGCAAGCTCAGTAATTCCAGCAGGAGCCATGCCACCTAGCAGTTGGACGAGCCAGCGCCCTTGCTGATATCGAGACTGCCCCACTCCTTTGGACTTCATTCGCTCAAGCAACTCGCTGGCGCGAATGAAATCGCCAGTCTCAATCGCAGCATAAGAGCCAGCGGTCAGCATCGCCAATGAGGCATGAGGATATTCCGACTCTACCAGCATTGCCTCTATAGCCTTCTGCCGAAACCTCTGTGCTGGCACGAACAAACCGACCCCGAGCCCCAAACGATAAAGATCGAGCCAGACTGCAGGACGATGAGTTTGGGGCGACAATATGGCAATCGCTTGACCAACTTCGCCTACCTTGCCCTCTGAAAGAGCCGGGCTGCGAATGGCTCCGGCATCGACGAGCAATCGCCACACGGCCACCAATTCCTCAGAGGGCCGCGCATACCTGAAGCGTTTGAAAACAGCCTGCAAGCTATGATTTTCTTGCCCCGGCGCCTGCTGAGCTTCCTGATAAGCGAGTTTAAGCACACCATAGCGCCACCACCGGTCGCCGCGCCGTCTGAAATCAGAGATAAAAGACATCATGCCTCTGTCACGAAACCTGAACAAACGCCTTTGGAGGCAAGACCTGCTGTTTTATTCATCGTGATAAAACGCCTTCATAGCCAGTGCGATTTCATAGTCTTCGTATTCGTCGATATCTACCCCAGCCATTTTACTGACTTGATGCATATAGGGGTTCGGGCCAAGAAAATAGCCATCAGCCAAGGTCTGCTCCCGGCTCCTCATATACAAGCCATTGGTCACTCGATAAATATCCGGCAACTCCTGACTGATGGTGTGATTCCTGTCAGCCTGATAATTTAGAGGGCCGTTCTTGTCCCAGAAGTATTCTTTCAACAGGTTCACAGAAACCAAACTGTCATGGCTCTGCCCCCCCACAACATGCTCAAGATAAAGCTCAAAGCCCGAGCGGTATTCGGCGGGAGACATCAATGGCACCACAACGGTCACCCAAGCGAAATGATCCGTGGGAATATCGTTTACAACACCGGTAATCACCTCGCTGAACGATGCTTTGTGCCCGACACTCAGGTAATCATTCCGCGGGAGAAATTCGACCCCATGAGCCTGTGCAGCCTCTTTGACACGATCAGAGTTGGAGCTCAGAAAAATCCGGTCCGCGCGCTGGACCTGTTTAAGCTGGCTGATTTTCCAGTCAAGTAGCGTGGTACTATCCCCAAACGGCAGGAAAATCTTTTCACGAACTCGGCTACTGCCCTCCCGGACGGGAATAACCACCGAAATATCCGAAAAATCAGCCACAGATATCTCCTCTCATTCGATGACACGCTTCCGCAAAAATATTTACATCAACCGAGTGCGCAATGTAGTTGAAGCCAGCGGCCATGAGATCTTTCGATCGGGGAACCTGATCGCTGAAAGCCCCTAACAACACCCCCTTGGCTGAAGCCTTTGCTGCGATTTCCTCGATCAGCGCCAGGACTTCGGGGGCGTCTACCTGACCTGGCAGCCCCACGGACTGGGACAGATCGTACGGCCCTACGAAAAGAACATCGAAACCTTCAACGTCCAGTATGGCATCCATGTTCCGGACTCCTTCGATGCCCTCCACCTGAAGCACGAGTGTTTTCTCGTTCGCATCCGAAAAATAGGCGTCTTTTGCCGTCGTTCCATAACCAGCCGCACGGACAAAGCGACACACGCCCCGCTTGCCCATTGGATGGAATCTGGCACCTTCCACAGCCTGCCGGGCTTGCTCAGCAGAGTTGATATTGGGAACCTGAACGCCATCGGCACCACTATCTAACGCACTACCAATGGCATGGGCATCGACACCACTGACACGAACGATAGAAGCAATACCGCCAAGCTTTGCAGCCCTGACGTGGTGCTGAAGCGTTTCCAAGCCGGAGGGTCCGTGTTCCTGATCGAGAATGATAAAATCCATCCCCCCCAAGCCCGCGGCTTCAACGAAAGCGCTGTCCATTGTCTTGCTGAACAACCCCAAGCAGGCCCCGGCTTTGAGTTTACTGTTAAAAACTGCAGTCATTAATAATCTCCTAAGACGTCAGCTCACAAGTCCGTATACGCTGATAGTAGGTACTCGGTACCGTGTTGGGGTAATACTTCGCAGGGGCCGGTGATCAGAATGCTGGAAGTAAGCGTTCAACAGCCGCTCCATCTCTGAGTTCCGTGGATCATCGGCCGAGAACCCATCAAATCCAGCCAGTGAAATACGAGTTGCCCCACCACTGGTGGCAATCGCAAGAACATAGGCAACTACCAAAGAATTAGGTAACTGGGCACTGGTTGGATAAAAATCAAAGGCTTCACTGGAAACCTTGAGCCCATAATCAAGAATTTCTTTACCCTGTAACGACTGCCGAACATCGTCCGGTAGCATCGAATAAGGGGTAATCAGCGGCTGTGGGAGTACCCTATGGGCGCTACAGTCAGCCAATAGTCTGACCGGATGGCAAGCTGCACGCACATCCACCAGAGATTCATCCACCCCTTCCTGGGCATTCAGAGCAATGACGAACGGCTTAAAAGTGTTGATATAAAGCTCAAGGATTTCTCTATGTAGCCCGACCCCCGGACCAGAACCCAGCACGAGCACTTCGCGACCTTTAATAACCTTCGAAGGACTCCATGTGCCCGCTAGCTCGCCTCGGAAAAAGTGTCTTGCGGCCTCAAGATTGGTCAAACTGAAACGCTTTCCTCCCTCCAGCTTCAGGTGATCAATCGCTGCTAGGATATCCTCCTCACTGTAGCGTTGGTCACCCAGCATTTCCTGAATGTAGGTGGGATGAATCCCATGCTGGCCGGCAAGAAAATAATATGGATTGCTCCCCCACTGGTACGTGTTTTTGAGGGGTTCAAAGTAGGTTCTGATAACTGATAACAGGGGTGTAATATTGAAATCACGACCGCCCTCGCCTGATAACGTCAGCGCAAGGTACTCTGTCTTGGTGTTCCCGGGCCCACGCCCCATGCCGGTAACGGTAGCATCTAACCAGGCCACTCCCTCATCGAGAGCCGCCATAGTATTCGCAAGGGCATTCCCCATATTGTCGTGAGTGTGAATGCCCATGGCGCCGCGCCAGTTTTCGCGGAAGAGCTTCACCAAACGACGGGTATCTTCTGGCGTCATACTTCCCATTGAATCGGCAAAATAGAGTACATCCAATGGGTATTCTGCCGCCAACCTACTCAACCTCCGGATATCTTCATCCGATCGGTCGGCCACCTGCATCAGATTAAAACCAACACAGTAACCTTGAGCCTTAAGCCACCGGGAGGCTTCCAGCGCGGCCTCAAATTCGTGCACGTGGCACGCTACCCGCACCAGAGTAACCGGCGAGTCAGCGGCAGAGACGAAGAGTTTGCTCAGCCTTTCAGCCAGCGCCCCTTCCCCACCGACCAGCTCAGAAGCATTTACCATGACCCCGACTTTCAGATCTTCAGGTACTTGAAGGGAGCGAATGTACTGGTCAGTGCTGTATGCGCAACCGCCCTTGAAACCGTCATTTTTCAGCGACCGTAGTCCCAGTTCCACATAACCAACGGGAAGCGCGGCCATCGCCTCCAGGTAATCGTTGATAAGGTCGACCGGAAAATCCCAGCTGTTGTAATAGCCTCCGTCCCGTAGTGTGCAGTCCAAGATGATCGGGTTGTTCAATCTAGCCTCCTGGTGACAGGAAGGTCCGAATCCTGCGACTGGACAGCCTTACCTTCCACCTGACGAATGAGTGCCCATAAGAAAAGCGGCACGATAACGTACATCATAACCCCGATGTTCCGACTGAACATACCTTGGGTAAGACAGAAAACAACAAAGGATAGGGTGAACGTGACACCCACGAATGCGCAGGCTTTTATTTCCGGGTCAGTCGACTTCAGGTAACGCCAAAACAACGCCATAGGGATACCGAATACCAGTAGAAGCGCGAAAACCGCCAGTATTCCGCCCTTGGCGGCATGATCAAGAAACTGGTTATGAAGGTGGCGAAAAGTAAGGATTCCGCTACCCACCAAGCCAGAATCAACCAGCTGCTCGAGCTCCGTGTGAAAGCGTTTTTCACCCACGCCGACCACAGGGTGATTAGCAAACAGTATCGCCCCGGCCTTCCACATTTCCAACCTCAACCCAACTGAAGAATTTATTCGGTCGCCAGAGAAATACAACTGTACCTCAGAGACCGCAGCCCCCCCACGATCACTCACAACTTTCATGTTTACTGCGGCAACTCCCAGCGCAATAATAACGATTAAGGAAACTGCCAGCATCTTGGGCCTGCGCGCAAGAGTGCGGCGATAAGTCCATAATCCCACCAGCGTGATAACGGGTACCGCCAACCATCCCCCGCGGGTTCCCGACAGCAACAAGCCTGCAATGCCGCCTATCATCCCGCTGCTATATAACACGATGAATCCAACATGACTGGGTCGTTTCTGCAATTCCGAAAGCCCCCCCCCAAGGGAGATCAGAGCAAGGATCAGGGCGCCATTGCCAAAGTATATGGCGTTGTCAAAACTCGCCACCCGCGAAACATCGGACACCCAAACCTCATGACCGGCGAACAATCCAGAGCATATACCGCCTAACGCTGCCCCAGTGAAAACCAGTCTCGCGGAGACCGAAATTCGAAGCAGCATGGTTAAAATGATCGCGGCCGCCACGAACCGACTGGGACGATCCAAGCCGGAGAGGTCGTCCTTGTGCAGCACAACCAGAACAACAAACACCAGGCCGTAGGCTAGATACCCGAAAACAAATAGGCGATCCCGGCGATCAAGGCTTTTGACAATCTCCGATGTTCGCCAATAGCCTAGCGCGGCCAGCAGCATAAGGGCCGGGGCGTAGCCATAAACATCGGGAACAATAGCGAGCGTTGCTAGGTAGAAGAAAATCGCGAACCCGACAAAGCGAGAGAGAATTGAAAAGTTGTCGGCTCTAAACACTGTTGTCATCCGGAAATATGGGGAGGGGTCTTACGTAATGCCACGAACTGTAGCGAACTTATTATGATATACCGTCATGATAACCCGAGATAAGGTGCAACCATAAGCGATCTATCTCAAGGTCTTCTCGGGAGCTAAGTCTTTTGTAAACTGAACGTTTTAGCCGCTTTAGATTTCTTTCCTGCCAGTTTTCCGGAGAAGATTGGCCGCGCCGCCTACATCGATCAAAATCGATAAGGTATGTAACATCGTCTGCGACCAATATGTTGTCGCAATTCAGATCAACGTGATCCAGCCCCCATTCATGGAAGCGACGTATCATCTGCCCAATTTGGCGCCATAGGCGGCCATTCACCACATCGGCGCTGTTCGGAAAATTCACAGCGTCAGGGATGCGTTCGACAATGATGGCCGCCTGATACCAAAACAAAGCTCGAGGCCAGACGATCGCGGCAACGACTCTAGGCACCGGCAACGCTGCTTGATACAACTCACGGGTCAACTGAAACTCGGCAAAAGAGCGAGCGCGGTAGATCCCCGAATAAAAGTACATGCGTTCAACAATCTTTCCTGCCAAGCCGCCTCTACGATAGTGACGCAAAACCAAGTCACCCGCATCAGTTCGTAAAAACCACGCACTACCGCGCCCCCCCACCTCTACAGCGACCGCTCGGTCTCCCCAGGTATCAGGTACAAACCAGTCCGCAGTCACACCGTCAATTTCTGGTGCCACCAGCATACGACCTTCATTGGTTAGGGGCGGTTTTAGGGCAGGAAATTGCAAGTACAAGCATCCTCGTTTCACAGGAGTCGACACCCAGCTGGAGACGCTACAATCCCAGTACGCTAGAATGCTTCACAGTCTAACAAGCCAGCTCAGCCGACTCTACACGCATCGATTAAAAATTCATAACGGACAGTAACATGCATCACCACCCGCCCTCCAACCCAACCTCCATCTGCATTCTCCGCCTCTCCGCCATCGGCGACGTCACTCACGTCATCCCCGTTGTCCTGAGCCTTCAGGAGCAATTGCCCGGCGTAAAAATCACCTGGGTCATCGGCAAGATTGAAGCCAAACTGATTGGCGACCTACCGGGGGTTGAATTCATCATCTTCGACAAGAAAGCCGGCCGGCAGGGCTATGCCGACTTACGCAAGCAGATGAAAGGGCGAAAGTTTGATGCGTTATTGCACATGCAGGTAGCCCTGCGAGCAAATCTGGCCGCCGCACTGATTCCAGCCAAGATTAAAGTCGGCTACGACAAAGCTCGCAGCAAAGACCTACACAGTCTGTTTATCAACAAGCGTATTGCTCCGGCGCCACAGCAACACGTCAGGGATTGTCTGGCGAGCTTCCTGGAGCCACTAGGCCTCAAAGCTGCCACGCCCCAGTGGCACATCCTGCTGTCAGATGCCGATCATGAATTTGCGCGCAGCCATCTAGCTGCTGACCGCAAGAATCTGGTCATCAGCCCCTGCGCCAGCCACACCTTGAGAAACTGGCCAGCGGAGCGCTACGCGCAGCTTGCGGACCATGCCATCGAAGCTTACGGCATGAAGGTCATTCTGGTAGGCAGTCCGGCGCCTTTTGAAGCAGAGTACTGCACTGCCATCGAGCGCGCCATGAAGCACAAAGCCCATAACATTTGTGGCAAAGACACTCTGAAACAACTCACAGCCATGATGAGCGAAGCTGATCTTGTGGTTGCGCCCGACACCGGTCCTGCCCATATTGCCAGCTCCGTTAATACCGATGTTCTGGGCATATTTGCCGCCAGCAACCCTAATCGCTCGGGGCCGTACAATTCTCTGAAATGGTGCGTAAATCGCTATCCGGAAGCGCTGCAAAGATTCACAGGAAAAACCGTGGACGAAGCGCGCTGGGGCGCGAAGGCAGAATTCGAGGGGGCGATGGAATTGGTGTCCGTTAAGGACGCTACCGAAATGCTGGACAGCTGGATAACCGAAAACAGCTGATAGCCCGAAACAAACTCGCTGAAGCAGGCCATCACAGCCAGATTAATGGCTTTCCAACCACTTCAGCGAGTTTTGTTGCCGCAGGCTTTATTTACGTGCGGTGTAGTCCTGGTATGACTTTTCTTCGACAAAGCGCGAGCCTAGCGCCAAGTTGACTTCTTTCTTGATAGCCGCACGTTTGTCGTTGGTTACGTAGACAGCACGAGCGAGCTCAATGAAACGCGGACCGAAATTCTGCCCTGCTTCTTCGTCACGGATATCGTCTTCAATCACCCAAAGCTCTTCGTTCACGGCTTTAAGCTGCTGACGCAAATCGGCAATCTCGGCAGCTTTATCTTTTACCGCCTCGTCCCACGTTGCGCTCAACTCATCCAGTTCCAAACGCACGTTCTTGACCTTCGCTTCATCTTTAATGCGCTCGGATTTGATCTCGAGGATCGTGATCTTGTCCAACACTTCACCGAAAGAAACCGGTACCTTGATTACGTCTGCCATTGTCTTGCCCTGTTTTTCCGTGAATTCAATACAGCGAAGCCGCCGGAACTGTTGGTACCGGCGGCCACCTTAGAATCGCTAACTGACTTAACCTTTAACGTGAGTCAGCCACTCAGAATGCTGAGCCAGCTTACCCTTAACCGCATCAAAATACATGCTCTGAAGCTTTTCAGTGATCGGGCCACGTTTGCCTTCGCCAATCGCCCGGCCATCCAGTTCACGAATCGGCAGCACTTCGGCCGCGGTACCCGTGAAGAAGGCTTCTTCCGCAACGTACACTTCGTCACGGGTAATCCGGCGCTCTTTCACCTGCAAGCCAAGCTCTTTGGCGAAGTCGATGATGGTGGCGCGAGTAATACCTTCCAGGCAAGACGTCAGCTCAGGGGTATGCAGAACACCGTCACGAAGGATGAAGATGTTCTCGCCGGAGCCTTCCGCGACATAGCCTTCGTTATCCAGAAGCAACGCTTCTTCCGCACCGCCAGAGATCGCTTCATTCAACGCCAACATGGAGTTGATGTAGTTACCGTTGGCCTTCGCCTTACACATCGTGATATTGACGTGGTGACGGGTGTAAGAGGAGGTACGCACCTTAATGCCTACTTCTTTGGCTTCTGGCGACATGTAAGACGGCCAGCTCCAGGCTGCAACCATTACATGAACCTTCAGGTTGTCAGCTCGAAGCCCCATGCCTTCAGACCCCAAAAAAACCATGGGACGCAGGTAGGCTTCGTCCAGATTGTTTTCGCGCACGGCAGCACGCTGGGCTTCGTTAATTTCATCCTTGCTGAACGGCATTTTCATGTTCAGGATATGAGCCGAGCGGAACAGACGATCGGTGTGCTCTTTCAGGCGGAAAATCGCCGGGCCACTGGCAGTATTGTAGGCTCGCACCCCTTCAAAACAGCCGAGGCCGTAGTGCAAGGTATGGGTAAGGACGTGGGTCTTGGCTTCACGCCATTCAACCATTTCACCATCCAGCCAGATAACGCCATCGCGATCAGCCATCGACATTTCTTTTCTGCTCCTAAAAAAGCCATATTCGGGGGAACTCGCATTCTAGCAGGAATAGCTGCCAGAAATAAATTTAGCTTGCTAATCAAGCATAACTTTTTTCCACATCTTTTCGATATATTCACGCTCATCGGAAAATCGATCTCCTTCCACGCGACTGCTCAGGTTCTGCAGAGCCCGTCGGTGGATCGTGGAACGCAACGTGATGTACGCCTCTCGAAGCTTTTCGGTGTCTGCTACGTCCAACACACCCGCTCGCCCCAACTCTTCCAGTTGGCGAATATTATCACTCCACTGGGTTAACTCCGGGTGCTCTCCACTCCAGGCCAGCATCAGGTATTGCACCATGAACTCGATGTCCACAATGCCGCCGAAGTCGTGTTTAACATGAAACTCTTCGGCTCGTTTCGCCTCTGGCGTCCCCAGATTGACACGCATTTTCTCCCGCATGCTGACAACCTCCTTGCGCAGCGCAGGCTTATCACGCTTGGCACACAAAATGTCATGCCGAACCTTCTCGAAGGCCGCCAAGGTATCTCGACACCCGGCTACGCCTCGAGCGCGAGCCAGCGCCTGGTGCTCCCAGGTCCATGCATCGTTTTGCTGGTATTTCTCAAACGACTTAAGCGTGCTGACTAGCAGTCCCGAGTTACCGGAAGGACGCAGACGCATATCCACTTCGTACAGCTGGCCAGACGGTGTTTGAGTGCTGAGGATGTGCACAATACGCTGGCCAAGGCGGGTGTAGAAGATGGCATTATCGATCGGTTTTTCGCCGTCGGTGGTTAACAGCGGGTCGGACTGGTGTACAAACACCAAATCAAGGTCCGAGGTATACCCCAGTTCGATACCACCGAGTTTGCCGTAACCCAGTATCGCGAAGTCGGTATCGTAGGCCGTGCCATCAGAGCGTTGAGGGCGCCCGTGTCGACTCACCAGATTCGAGAAGGCCACATCCACCACGTGATCCAGCACCACTTCCGCAATCCAAGTCAGGTAATCACTCACCTTCATCAGCGGCAAGGTCCCCTTAAGCTCAGAGGCTGCTACTCGCAGGGTGTGCGCTTTTTTGAAGTGACGAAGGGACTCCATCTGCTCTTCGAGATCTTCATAGGGGATGCGCAACATTTGTTGGCGCAAGTCATCCTGCAACGCTTCTTTGGCGGGCGGGCTGTACAAACTCTCTGCGTTGAGCAGCTCGTCCAGCAACAGCGGCGTGTCCGCCAGCAGCTTGGCAATCCACGGGCTCTCACTGCATAGCCGCACTAGCTGAGTGAGCGCGTTGGGGTTTTCCACCAGCAGGACCATGTAGGCCGTCCGGCGCAGAATAGCCTCAACCAACAGCAACACCCGCTCCAACGTTTCCGAGGGATTCTCCACTCCGGTCAGCGCACTCAACAACAGGGGCATGAATTGATTCAGGCGTTTACGACCCTGAGTTTGCATCGTTTGCACGGTGCGACCGCTGTGTAAGGCAGTCAGCAATTTGTAACTACCCTCAGGGCTCTCATACCCTTGTTCGGCCAACCACTCAATGGCCGCGGGCTCATCCATTTCCGACAGCCAAAGCTCAAACCAGCCATCATCCACCGCGGCATCGCCGTCACCCTCTTCGTCTTCTGTCGCGATGATATTCGCAAAGTGCAGCGCCACCCGCTGTCGGTGGCTCGCTAACGCCGACTCGCAAGCAACCCAGTCGGCAAATCCCATAATTCGTGCGATTCGGGCCTGGCACAGAGAACTGTCCGGTAAGGTTTGGGTTTGCTTGTCTTCCACCCCTTGCAGGGCGTGTTCGATATTCCTTAAGAAGATATAGGCTTCGCGCAGTTCAGTGACAACGGGTGAAGGCAACAGCTCCAGTTCTTCCAGTTCTTTGAGGATATTGAGCAATTCCCGCTGCTGCAGCTCCCGATCACGGCCGCCACGTATCAGCTGGAACGCCTGCACCACAAACTCGATCTCCCGAATCCCCCCGCTACCCAGTTTTATATTATCTTCCAGCCCCTTGCGGCGAACCTCCCGACCAATCATCGCTTTCATATTGCGAAGCGATTCGAAGGCGCTGAAATCGATGTACTTCCGGTATACGAAAGGCCGCAAGCTCTCGATCAGAACCTCGCCCGCCCGCTGATCACCGGCGACGACCCGCGCCTTCACCATCGCGTAGCGCTCCCAATCGCGGCCTTGGTCCTGATAGTAAGTTTCCAATGCGGCAAAGCTCAGGGCCAAAGCCCCGCTCTGGCCATAGGGCCTCAGACGCATGTCGACCCGAAACACAAAGCCATCGGCGGTGATCTGATCCAACGCCTGAATCAACCGCTGCCCCAGGCGAATGAAGAACTGCTGGTTGTCCAACGCACGGCGACCACCTTGGGTCTCCCCGTTGGACGGAAAGGCAAAAATCAGATCAATATCCGAGGACACGTTCAGCTCGCGCCCACCAAGCTTGCCCATCCCGAGCACCACCATACGCTGAGCCGACTCTTCCCCGGTTACAGGGTCTTTGCCCCACGGCGTTCCGAATTCGTCACACGCTCTGGTGTAGAGCCAATCCAGCGCCCCATCAATACAGACATCGGCAAAGCCACTGGTGGCCAGCATGGTTTCCTTGAGGTCTGCCCATCCCATCAAGTCCCGCCAGATAATGCGAAATTGCACCTCGCGACGAAAGCGGCGCAAAGCGCTGTGGAGATCCGGTTCGACATCTACCGCGTCCAGATAACTGGCCCAGCGCTCGACCAGCCACGCTTCAGTGGTGGGCTCAGTCATCGGGCGGCTAGCGAAAACCTCCCGCATGCAGTCAGGGTGGCGTTGAAGGGTCTGGCGCAGAAACACGCTGCGCGCCACAGCCTCTGCAATGTCCGACTCGGATACAACAGCCAACCAGTCGGGCACGCCGTCTGGAAATATCGATGACCAGCAGGCCGATACATCATCAGCAAGCTCTGCCGACAGCGATTCCCAAGGCTCGGACATAACGCAACTCCCTTATCTCTCTGATATATTCCAAGTACTGTATAACGAACTCGCCAAGGACTGAACAGGCCCCGACATCCATGATGAGAAACAAGCGACCGCTAAATCCCGAGCACACTCAGTCGCACCTACCGATGGGAGGGTTAATACGCCAACGCGTCAAGCGCCTGTTCCTGACACTTGCAGCCCTGACATGCGTCCACATTCTGATTCTCTGGACGTTCGAACCCCTGACATTGCTGGAGTCCGCATGGCTTACCATGACAACGCTGGTCACGGTTGGCTACGGCGACTTTGCGCCGGTCACCGTCGTGGGTCGCATCAGCACGGTGTTGCTGATGTTTATTTCCTCAATCACCCTGCTGACACTGATCGTCAGCGATTATATTGAATACCGCTTTTATCGCCGCGAACGAATCCTGACTGGACGCTGGATCTACAACATGAAAGACCACATCGTAATCATTAACACCCCCCGTAGCGGAGGCGAGCAATACTTCATGCGCTTCGCCTCTCAAATTCGCTCAATCCCCGAATACCACACCGTCCCGATCATTCTCTTGACTCGCAAATTCCCCGGAGGCTTACCGGCAGAATTGAGAGATTGCGGCATGGTGCACTTTCATGGTGCAGGAAACGATCCTGACGCACTGAAGGCGGTCCACGCAGGCGACGCGCGGCACATCATCGTTCTCGCCGCCGATGAAACCGACGCTTTCTCCGACAGTCTGACCTTCGACATATCCCACCGATTGACCGAGTCCAACCTGGGCAGTCGAACAACCGTAGAATGCGTCAGCGACGTCAACCGGGAGCGCTTCAAAACCCTTGGTGTACGCACCGTGATTCGCCCTGTTCGTACCTATCCCGAAATCATGGTGCGGGCCGTAGTAGCGCCGGGTTCCGAAAAAGTTCTCGAGGACATGTTCAATTACGAGCGAGACCACCCCCATCGCTATGAGCTTGAACTGGATGATCTGACCTGGGCCGACATCGTAAGCGCCCTGGTCCGTCATGGCATCGGAACCGCCCTCGCCTATATCGATCACGATAATGAAGTTATCTGCCACCCAGCCTCAAACAAAGAAGTGGAAGGCAAAGGGCTGATCGTACTCGTAAGCTCCAGCGACACACCAACCGTCACCGTAGTGGAAGAAGCCTTGGATCGGTATCGGGAATTCCTCAAGAAGTGGCGTGAGTTGCAGGACAATGGCAAAGAACGTAAAAAATAGAATCAATGGGGCCATCCATGTCATTTCTGGACGCTGAATTTTTCCAGCCATTATTCATAGCGCTCGCCGCGAATGAAGACAGCCAGATTCAAATCGCTGCATCCACGTTCAACGCAGCCGATTTAGCAGACTTCATCGAAACCCACCCTGAAACCGATGCTGGCATACGGCTGTTAAAGGCATTACCCACGGAACAAGGCGCAAAGGTGCTCGGGTACATTGGCCCTACAATGCAAACCCTGATAGCCGACCAGCTCCCAACTCGGAGTCTGACCGACCTGGTAACGGCCATGCCGTCGGACGAGCGAGCCGACTTCTTCCAACGACTGGACGAACAAAGACAGCACACCCTGTTCCAGTCACTGGCCAGTAAAGAACGGGAAGACCTTCGACGCCTTGCCAGTTTCGAAGAAGGCACCGCCGGGGCCTTGATGAGCTCCGATTACGCGATGATCAACACGGGTGTGACCGCAAGCGCCGCTATCGACTCGCTTCGTAAAACCGCGCCTGACAAGGAAACCATCTACCACGCTTATGTTGTGGACGGAAACCATACGCTGTTAGGGGCCGTGTCTCTTAGAAACCTGATTACGGCAACGCCCAGCGCCTCAGTCAACGATCTGATCGCGACCGGCTTGGTGACCGCGAAGACAGACACTTCGCAGGAAGAGGTGGCGCGGTTAATTTCGCGATATGACTTGCTGGCCTTGCCGATTATGGATCACGACAACCGGCTGGTCGGCATCGTCACCTACGATGACGCCATGGATGCGGCCGAAGCAGAAGCCACAGAAGACATGCACAAAGGTGCGACGGTGGGAAAACTCACCAGCACCCTGAGAGATGCCTCTCCGTTTTCTCTATATCGCTCTCGTGTGCAGTGGCTCGTCATCCTTGTGTTCGCCAATATTTTTACTGGCGCCGGTATCGCCTATTTTGAAGAGATCATTTCCGAGCACATCGCTCTGCTGTTCTTTATGCCACTGCTCGTAGCCAGCGCGGGTAATGCTGGCGCTCAATCGGCCACTTTGATGGTTAGGGGCATGGCGACCGGCGATGTCACGGTTACCGACTGGGGGCGTTTGCTGGGCAAGGAGACGTTAGTCGCCACCGGCCTGGGCTTGACGATGGCCGCCGTGGTCATGGTGGTGGGACTGTTCAGGGCGGGCCCGGAGATCGCGGGAGTCGTTGCGGTGACCATGATCGTGGTGGTGATGGTCGGCAGCTTGATCGGTATGCTGCTGCCCTTCCTACTCGACAAGCTGAAGTTTGACCCGGCCACCGCCAGCACCCCACTGATCACGACCATTGCAGACGTGAGCGGCGTGCTGATTTATTTCAGTATTGCCACGGCCTTACTCGATATCAGCTAGCGGAAGCGATCGCTAATTGAAGCTCACCCATTTGGGGAATGCGCTGAATCATATCGGGAACGGTGACGCCATCGACCAATTCCGGCATGAGCTGGCCCCACACATCCTTAAGATTCACTTCACCGGCCACTCTTTGTACCACTTGCAACGAATCAGCCGAGAACACGACAGGCTCCTGCAAGAGCCAGGCGAGACTTAATTGGTGCAAAAACCCCGTCACAGATAACGCCTCGGCACTTTGGACCAGCGTGGGTTGATGAATGCCCGCCAAGTGATAGCCTTGCTCCGCTTTACTCACCAAATTAAGGAATACCGGAACGTCACGCGCCAGCGCAGCGGCCCATACTATCAGTGACTCCGGGTTGCCGGATTTCAGTTCAAACTCTACTTCGTACAGGGGCCTTGCGGCACCGCTCCCCACAATCTCTCCAGAATCGACCGCGACCTCAATCACTGTATCCGAGGTATTTAGCATTACGATCTGACGACGGAAGTTGGTTTCAAATACCAGTTGAAGCTCGGACAAATCCAACTGATCCCTGAGCGGGGTTTGCTCGAGTAACGACAAATCCAGATCAGCACTCGGCAGCTCCCATTCCCACTCTTCTCGCCGATGAGCGCCGTCCACAAACTCGCCTTGGGTTTTCAGGGTCTGGATGCACCGGCCGCCAGCCTCGCGCACACGCAACGCCGCTTTCGCTCGATTGAGTGCTGCGCCTGGGGTGTCGTAGTAACGGTTTATCAACACCTTCCCAGGACCTTCGCAAGCTTCCGACTGGGCGAGCAACCACTCCAGCGCTTTTGTTTGGGATGGTTCAGACAGAGTGAGTTTGATTTCGAGCTCAGTGGCCATAGGAAATTCCTGAAAAACGGGAAGACTAAAAATACAAAAACCGGTGACCTGAGTCACCGGTTTTCGATACTACTGGATTAGCTGGTTAGCTGATCAGAAGTAGTAAACAGCACCAACAGAGGCGGCTGAAGCTTCGCTCTTATTAGCAACACCGTAAACTCCGTCATCACCGCCGGCCAGGTTGCCTTCGACGTAGACGTACATGTTGTCAGACAGGTTATGCAGCGCCTGCAGAGAAATAGTGTCCATTTTGTCGTCACCGCTTACGCCGTCAGCTTCTGCCAGCTCGTATGACAACGCGAACACGTTCTTGCCCATAGTGTACGTACCCTGAACACCAACAACGTCGTAGGCATCTTTACGAGTCTGGTACTCAAATGACGCGCCTACAGCACCTGCGTCATAGCCTACACGCACACCGTAGGTGTTTTCGTTGTTCTTCGGAGTCGTAGCCGTGCCGGAAGAATACGATGTCGCGCCATCGTTAGAATCCATAGCAAAAGCAAGGGTCAGCGCGTCAACGGAATAGATCGCGGCCAACTGGTACGGGTAGCTCTTGCTACCACCGGACTGCGTATCGCCATCACCATTCACCTGAACGGCAGCACCCAACTTAAAACCACCGAAAGAAGGTGACATATACTGGATCAAGTCGCCTTCACCTGTGGAGTAGCTACCACCGATGCTGTACGCCGCCACTTCGTAGTAGTTTGCGATCTGGTCGATAGCAGACTCGTAGATTGAGTCGTCAGAACCTACCCAAACCTGACCGAAGCTATCACCTTTTACCCCGATGTAGGCTTCATCCAACTTGATGCGACCACGACCCTTTGACTTGTCGTCTGCATCAATACCATCCAGCTCCAACTTGAAGAAACCAGTGATACCAGGAGCGATTTCATGGTCGTGCTTAATGCCAATGGTGGAGCCATTGTCATTGTGGGAAAGGTCACTGCTGCCGCCATCAACGTTGTTGTGGGTCAGAGCATACTGAATGTTACCGTAAACAGTCGGCAGGTTGCTTTCTTGGGCCAGAGCAGCGCCAGAGAAGGTTGCAGCTGCGATAGCAGAAGCAAGAATAGTTTTTTTCATGTTACATCTTCCTTTGTGAGTTAACTCAGGTTCTTCGACGGGTCTTAAAGCCCGATCTATTCTTTTTATCTAACAAGGCGAACAGCAGACCTTGATTCTCAGTCACTTACAGAACTCTGTTAAAGTTCCCTGTGATGAAACTGTTTTAATACAACAATTGCATTTTTGCAAATCTTTGCAGGCTATTTTTTAACCTATTCAAGTTCCCGTTTCAAAACTTGTGCGGCCTCCGATACTTACCGCAAGTGAGGGCGGTGAACGCAAAATCGAGACCTAATTCCACATTTTTCTTTTCAGCCAACAAGTTACAAATTTCACTTCGTGCCGAGCGCGCTTTAAAATATGGTTTTAGCGCTCCCTACCCTCAATAACGCCCCACTTTCGAGCATGACTTCACCGTTTAAATGACCTAATTTGACTCATTCGCTTCTAACAAAAAGGTCACAGGGCCGTCATTCAGTAACGCCACCTTCATGTCTGCCCCAAACTTACCGGTTTGCACACGCTCAACTCCTAGCAGATCCTTTGCCTGAGCAACGAACTCCTCATACAAGCCATTAGCAACGTCGGGAGCAGCTGCCCGGGAAAAGCCCGGCCGGGTTCCGGAGGACGTATCCGCCGCCAAAGTGAACTGGGGAACAATCAGAAGCGAGCCACCGGAGTCCTGAACGTTCACGTTCATCCGGCCTTGCTCGTCGGGGAAGACCCGATAAGAGAGAATCTTTTGGCACAATTCCCTTGCCTCTTTTGATGCGTCATCCCTTTCCACGCCCAATAGCAATAAGAGCCCATTACCAATACTGGCAATTTGGCGACCCTTTACGGCAACACTAGCCTCCGATACTCGCTGGATCAATCCTTTCATTTAGTCCCTTGGCAGTTCAGCTCGGAGGGTTAAAAAGCGGTAACGAGCCAAAGTGTATAGGGGCAATGCGCAGGCCGCAACCCCGAAAAGCCAACAAAAGGTCTAATTATCAACCAGCTGAGGGCATGCTTTTGGCTGCAATCTGCTCAACTCCACGAACCAGCGCATCCACAATAGCCGGCTCAGAGGCCGAATGCCCCGCATCACGAATGATTTGCAATTCGGCTTGAGGCCAAGCTGCACTAAGCGCGATAGCATTATCCAGTGGGCACACCATGTCGTAACGACCATGCACAATTATCCCCGGGATCTGCGCCAGTTTCGGCGCATTCCGAATAATTTGATCCGGCTCCAAAAAAGAGTGATTCATAAAGTAGTGACACTCAATTCGTGCCAATGCAATCGCCACATGAGGGTGTCCGAAGTGCTCAACCACCGCTGGATTAGGCTCAAGCGTGGCACAACGCCCCTCCCACACCGACCAGGCTTTCGCAGCCTGAATCTGCTCCAGCTCATTACTGCTGGTTAAACGCCGGTAATAAGCCGACACCATATCATTCCGCTCAGCTTCTGGAACAGGCGCCTGAAAGGCTTTCCAGTAATCCGGAAACACCCGACTTGCACCCTCCTGATAGAACCATTGAATATCTCGCGGGCGAGAAAGAAAGATTCCTCTCAACACCAACCCTAAAACCTTTTCCGGATGGGTTTGCGCATAGACAAGACTTAGCGTTGAGCCCCAACTGCCACCAAACAAAATCCAACGATCTACGCCAAGGAATTGCCGCACCGTTTCGATATCCGCGACCAGATTGGCCGTGCAGTTTCCCTTCAACTCCGCCAGCGGCGTCGACCGACCTGCGCCCCGCTGATCCAACAATATAATCCGGAAGCGTTCGGCATCAAAGAATCGGCGATGATAGTCCTCGCAGCCTCCACCCGGCCCCCCATGCACAACCAGTACAGGTGTTCCATCGGGATTACCGGACTCTTCCAGATACAGTTCATGAACGTCGTCCACCGCGAGATGGTGGCGGGCATAGGGTTGGATTTCGGGATAGAGAGTAAGCATGACCGACTCCGATGAATGATTACCGGAAGTCTAGCCGAGAATGGCGAGAGAGATTACAGATTTAATGCAGGAGAGACTGGCTATAGTCGAAGGGCAATCAGCCCGGAGCAGCAAGACAAACGCTCAAGGAAAAACGACGTTTTCCTCAAAGCGAATACCTCACCCCTCCGGGCTAACCGTATCTTACTTCTTACCGGCGCGCTTACGCTCGTTTTCGGTCAGAAGCTTTTTACGCAGACGAATCGATTTGGGCGTTACTTCTACCAGCTCGTCGTCATCAATAAACTCAAGCGCCTGCTCAAGTGTGAACTTGATGGGCGGTACCAGGGCGATAACCTCGTCTTTACCAGACGCACGCATGTTATCGAGCTTCTTACCCTTGGTCGGGTTAACCACCAGATCGCTATCGCGACTGTGAATACCACTCAACTGGCCTTCATAAATTTCCTGACCTGGCTCGAGGAACAGCTTGCCTCGGCTCTGCAGAGTTTCCAGCGAGTAGGTCAGCGCAGTACCGGTCGCCATAGAGACGATGACACCGTTCTGACGACTGGTCACTTCACCCATCTTCACAGGACCATAGTGACTGAAGGTCGAGGTCAGAATGCCTGTACCGGAGGTCATGGTCAGGAAAGTGTTACGGAAACCGATCAAGCCACGGGCTGGAATGGTGTATTCCAAACGCATGCGACCTTTGCCGTCCGGGATCATGTTGGTCATATCGCCACGGCGCAGACCCATTTGCTCCATAATGGGGCCCTGGTGCTGCTCTTCGATGTCGATGATCACGTTCTCGTACGGCTCTTGCTTTACACCGTCGACTTCTTTGATCACGACTTCCGGACGACCAACCGCCAGCTCAAAGTTCTCACGGCGCATGTTTTCGATCAGTACCGACAGGTGCAGCTCACCACGACCAGACACTTTGAACTTGTCGGCGGAATCGCCTTCTTCAACACGCAGCGCTACGTTGTGCAGCAACTCTTTTTCCAGACGCTCTTTGATATTACGGCTGGTTACGTACTTACCTTCTCTACCGGCAAACGGCGAGTCGTTGACCTGGAAAGTCATCGAAACCGTAGGCTCGTCAACGGTCAGCGCCGGCAGCGCCTCAACGTTAGAGGGGTCACACAAGGTGTCCGAAATAAAGAGCTGATCCAAGCCGCTCACGCACACAATGTCGCCCGCCTGAGCTTCATCAACTTCGACGCGCTGCAGACCGGAGTGACCCATGATTTTGAGGATTCGGCCGTTACGCTTTTTGCCGTCAGCGCCAATCGCAACCACCGGAGTGTTGGTGGAGACTTTACCACGCGCGATGCGGCCGATACCGATCACACCCAGGAAGCTGTTGTAGTCCAGCTGGGAAATCTGCATCTGGAACGGCAGATCCAGATCTACGTCAGGTGCTGGCACGAAATCAACGATGGCCTGGAAAACGGCATCCATGTTGTCTTGCATATCTTCGTGATCCATACCCGCAATGCCGTTCAGGGCACTGGCGTATACGATCGGGAAGTCGAGCTGTTCATCGGTAGCGCCGAGATTATCGAACAGGTCAAATACCTGATCGACTACCCAATCCGGGCGAGCGCCAGGACGGTCAATTTTGTTTACAACAACAATCGGGCGCAAACCTGCCGCGAACGCTTTTTGCGTCACGAAGCGTGTTTGAGGCATCGGGCCGTCAATGGAATCGACCACTAGCAGAACACTGTCTACCATGCTCATGACTCGCTCAACCTCGCCACCGAAATCAGCGTGTCCCGGGGTGTCCACGATGTTGATGTCGTAGTCTTTCCACTTCAGCGCAGTGTTCTTCGCCAGAATGGTAATTCCACGCTCTTTTTCCTGGTCATTGGAGTCCATAACGCGCTCGTTTTCGAGCTCCTTACGGTCCAAAGTACCGGACTTGCGCAACAATTGGTCAACCAAGGTCGTTTTACCGTGGTCTACGTGGGCAATAATGGCAACGTTTCTAAGCTTATCAATCACAACTGGTATCCTGCAGAAATTAGCGGGACGCAGTATATCGAAAAGTCCATGTCGATAATATGAAGATTAGTGCTTAATATGTAATCAATCACCAGGCGCACTGTTATTAGGCATTTACGAGAGCGACGCACTACATCGGTGCACAATTGAGACACTTAAAACACTGGACGTTGCGCCCAGAGCGCCCCGCCATCGCCCGAAAGCCCCGCAGCTGCGCTTTTGTGAGGCAATATTGGCAAACTGGCAAGCCCCTTGCTTATGTACAATCAGCCGCAATTGACAGGTAAGGGCCACCAGCTTCTGATAAGCTTCCCTCACCTACAAGCAGATCGGGCCTCAGTACACTGAACGATCCGGCACAACGAACATGTATAACTTACGGAGCATGCACAATGTCCAAGACTGTTGATTTGATCAAAGAGCACGAAGTCAAATGGGTCGATCTTCGTTTCACAGACACCCGCGGTAAAGAGCAACATGTAACCTTGCCCGCATCTGAAGTTGACGAAGACTTCTTTGCAGACGGCAAGATGTTCGATGGCTCTTCCATCTCTGGCTGGAAAGGCATCAACGAATCCGACATGATCCTGATGCCGGATGACACCAGCTCCGTACTGGACCCGTTCACCGAAGAAACCACCATCAACATTACCTGTGACATTGTGGAACCTACCACCATGCAAGGTTATGAGCGCGACCCCCGCTCTGTTGCTCAGCGTGCTGAAGAGTACCTGAAGTCCACAGGCATCGCTGATGGCGCACTGTTCGGCCCCGAGCCCGAGTTCTTCATTTTTGATTCCGCAAAATGGAAAACCGACATGCAGGGCTCTATGTACGAGCTCTTCTCGGAAGAAGCGGCCTGGGTATCCGGCGAAGACTTCGACCGCAACAACACCGGTCACCGTCCGGGCGTTAAAGGCGGCTACTTCCCCGTGCCACCAGTAGACAGCCTGCACGACCTGCGTGGCGCCATGTGCGCAGCCATGGAGTCCATGGGCCTGACCATCGAAGTACACCACCACGAAGTGGGCACCGCAGGCCAGTGTGAAATCGGCGTAGGCCCTAACAGCCTGACCAAAAAAGCAGACGAAGTGCAGATCCTTAAGTACTGCGTGCACAACGTTGCTCACGCTTACGGCAAGACAGCCACTTTCATGCCCAAGCCAGTTGTCGGCGACAACGGTTCCGGCATGCACGTGCACATGTCCCTGAGCAAAGACGGCAAGAACCTGTTCGCAGGTGACAGCTACGCTGGCCTGAGCGACGAAGCCCTGTACTACGTTGGCGGCATCATCAAGCACGCCAAGGCTATCAACGCGTTCACCAACCCGGCCACCAACAGCTACAAGCGTCTGGTACCTGGCTACGAAGCACCGGTTATGCTGGCCTACTCAGCCCGTAACCGCTCTGCCTCTATCCGCATCCCATACGTAAACAGCGCGAAAGCCCGTCGTGTTGAAGTTCGCTTCCCTGACCCGGCTGCCAACCCGTACCTGGCCTTCTCCGCACTGATGATGGCTGGCCTGGACGGCATTCAGAACAAGATCCACCCTGGCGATGCCATGGACAAGGATCTGTATGACCTGCCGAAAGAAGAAGCCCTGAACATTCCGAAGGTTGCCGAGACTCTGCAAGAAGCTCTGGACGCCCTGAAAGATGATCACGAGTTCCTGACCCGTGGCGGCGTGTTCACTGAAGACATGATTGCTGGATACATCGATCTGAAGCGTGCCGAAGTTGAGCGCATCAACATGACCACGCACCCGGTTGAGTTCGAGCTGTACTACTCCTGCTAAATCACTGCACCACCACGGTGCTGTGAAGCAGTAAAAAAACCCGCCTCGGCGGGTTTTTTTGTGGTCGCCTCCACAAAATAAGCCTTTCAACTGTCGCTCTTAACGAGATGTAACCTAGCGATCCATTCACGGCGTTGATATCCCCTCCGTTGCCACTGATAATCAAGAAAGTTAACCAGAGCACAGGCCACGATCATGAAAACACTTGTCACGCTCGCATCCGGAATGCTTTTACTTGCCTCTTCAGCCAGTTGGGCTGAGGTTTATCGCCACGTTGATGCACAGGGCAACGTCACGTTCTCTGACGAACCCATCAAGGGCGCCGAAACCGTCAAAGTGAAGCCCGTCACAACCATCACACTACCCAAACCCGAAGTCGTGCGCGAAACCGACAAACTGCGCGACGAGGTTGATCGTGAGGGGGCGTCTTATGACACTCTCGCGTTCGCTTACCCGCAAAATGATCAGGCCTTCCATAGTGGAAACGGCACCGTGACCTTTGAAATACAAAGCACACCGGCCCTGAAGCCTGACCACAAATACGAGATCACTCTCGATGGGCAACCAGTTGGCCAAAGTACGTCTGGCTCCGTCACCGTGCAGAATATTAATCGCGGGACCCACAGCGCCGTCGCTCACATCGTGGACCGCAATGGCGTACAGGTTAAAACAGGCCAAACCATTCGCTTCACTGTGCACCGCCCATCTATTGCACGGTAGAACAACCGCACCAAACTAGTGCGAATGCACTGTATCAGTGCCATGCTGTAGGCGACTAAAGGGCAAAACCCGGGTCGCTTGCCGCCACTCCTCCTGCTTTGCATCCATTCAAAGCACGATTGACCTTTCCCGGGCACCCAATCTTGCACAAACGCAACTTATTGGACGAGACAGAAAAACTGGTTCGTTTATTGCTAAATAAATAGCTATATCCATGAGCGCCCAACGGGATTCTTGCATGTCGTTTCGACCATCCACCACCCTGGAAACCGGGTATAAAAGTATTCTCGATAGCCTGACAACAGCGGTGCTGGTGCTTGGCGATGATCTGACCATTCGCTACCTGAATCCAGCCGCCGAGAACCTGTTTGAAACGAGCCTTATGCGAACACAGGGCACGCCACTGCACGATGTCCTCATCGATTCGGAAAATGCTTTAAGAACACTGCACGCAGCAGCCAAAAACGGTCAATCTTACACTCGGCGCGAGGCGGAATTTGCGTTACTGACTGGTTCCCGCCTAACGGTAGACTACTCCGTCAGCCCCATCAGCATTGACCCTATTGAACTACTGGTAGAGCTGCAGCCCATAGACCGCCAGCTGCGCATCAGCAGGGAAGAAGACATCATTTCTCAGCAAGAAGCGTCCCGAATTCTTGTACGAGGCATGGCTCATGAAATCAAGAATCCTTTGGGCGGTATTCGAGGCGCAGCGCAGCTGCTCGCCCGAGAATTGGACAGCGATGGCCAACGCGAATACACCCAAGTCATCATTAATGAGGCCGACCGACTGCGAAGCTTGGTTGACCGTATGCTTGGGCCAAACAAAGCACTGCAAATCGCGCCCACTAACATACATCAGGTTCTGGAACGTGTTCGCACCCTGATCGAGGCGGAAAGCCGGGGCAAAGTTCAGCTGCTGCGAGATTACGATCCCAGCATCCCGGAATTCTCGGGCGACAAAGAACTGCTCATTCAAGCGGTATTGAACATTGCACGAAACGCCATGGAGGCTGCCTTCGAAAACGAAAATGCCTCAGGCGCCGAAGCAACACCTACGATCACCTTCCGTACCAGAACATTGCGACAGTTCACCATCGGGCATCGACGCCATCGCCTCGCTTGCCGCATCGACATCATCGACAACGGCCCCGGCATTCCCGCCGATCTGTTGCAGAACGTCTTTTACCCCATGATCAGTGGCCGAGCATCAGGCACTGGCTTGGGACTATCAATCACCCAAAGCATCATCGGCCAGCACCAGGGCCTGGTGGAATGTGAAAGCGAGCCAGGAAAAACCGACTTCATTATCTTCCTGCCTCTGGAGGACACTTTATGAATCAGCCAGAAAACGTCTGGATCATCGATGACGATAAAAGCATCCGCTGGGTGCTTGAGCGGGCCTTAAGCCAAGCAGGCTTGCAAGTCCAAGCCTTTGATAGTGGCGAAGGCATCATAGCCCGCCTGGAACGGGAGCGGCCTGAAGCGATTGTCAGCGACATTCGCATGCCCGGCGTGGATGGCATCACGCTGCTGTCCCGGATTGTTGCGCTTCACCCGGACATTCCGGTCATCATCATGACTGCCCACTCTGATTTGGACAGCGCCGTTACCAGTTACCAGACCGGAGCCTTCGAGTATCTGCCCAAACCGTTTGATGTAGATGAGGCGGTCGCTTTGGTCAAACGCGCCATCGCTCATAGCCATGAACAAAGAGCCTCGGCCGAACCACATATAGAAGAAGTTCAGAAGAGTACCGAGATCATTGGCGAAGCACCGGCAATGCAAGAGGTGTTTCGGGCGATAGGCCGGCTTTCAAACTCGAACATTACCGTACTCATCAACGGTGAAAGCGGCACGGGCAAAGAGTTGGTTGCGCAGGCACTACACAACCACAGCCCTCGCGCGCGCAACCCATTTATTGCCCTGAACATGGCCGCCATTCCCAAAGACCTTATTGAGTCCGAACTGTTTGGCCATGAAAAAGGTGCGTTCACCGGCGCCGGTGGCACTCGCCAAGGCCGCTTCGAACAAGCCAATGGTGGCACCCTGTTTCTAGATGAAATCGGCGACATGCCCGCCGATACCCAGACCCGCTTGCTGCGCGTCCTTGCCGACGGGGAGTTCTATCGGGTTGGGGGCACCACTCCTATCAAAGTGGATGTTCGCATCATCGCCGCAACCCACCAGGATCTTGAAAAACTGGTGAATGCCGGCAGCTTCAGAGAGGATTTGTTTCACCGTCTCAATGTTATTCGGATTCATTTGCCAAAACTGGCCGAACGACGGACCGATATCCCCCGTCTGGTTCAACATTTCCTCGAACAAGCAGCTAAAGAGCTCACGGTAGAACCCAAACTTCTGCGTAAAGACGCCGAAGAATACCTCTCAACTCTACCCTGGCCCGGCAACGTGCGTCAGCTTGAAAATACTTGCCGCTGGCTCACCGTTATGGCGAGCGGGCGCGAAATTCATGTTGCCGATCTGCCACCGGAGCTTCTGGATCAAGCCGAGTCCGAAAACGACGCCACGGGCCAGACTTGGCAAGAGGGTTTGAAAAACTGGGCGGAACAGGAACTCAAACGCGGTAAGAAGAGCGTGTTGGACAAAGCCGTACCAGAGTTCGAAAAGATTATGATTGAGACCGCGTTGAAACATACCGGTGGTCGCCGCCGTGACGCTTCGATTCTGCTCGGTTGGGGACGAAACACCTTAACGCGAAAAATTAATGAGCTGGGACTGGATCACCCGGAGACAGCGGACGAATAGTGCTTAACACTGCAAAGTGAATCACAAAAAACCCGAGCAATAGCTCGGGTTTTTTGTGTTAACGACTCCGTCTTAGAACGGAATATCATCATCGAAATCATCAATGGGCTCAGGCATGCTTCCCGCTTGCTGCTGAGGTGCAGGGTTATTATATCCACCCTGTTGTTGCTGTTGCTGTTGCTGTTGCGGTGCATTGTACTGTTGCTGCGGCGCTTGCGCCTGCTGCTGGGGCCGCCCCTGAGGCGCGCCTTGGTTCATGCCACCTTCACTTCCACGGCTATCCAGCATCTGCATCTGGCCGTTGATATCCACAACAATCTCGGTGGTGTAACGGTCCTGACCATCCTGCCCCTGCCACTTACGGGTTTGCAAACGTCCCTCGATATAGACTTTTGACCCTTTACGCAGGTACTGCCCGGCAACTTCCGCCACCTTGCCGAAGATAACAATACGGTGCCATTCGGTTCTCGGAACCATCTGCCCCGTCTGGCGATCCTTGTAACTTTCATCGGTCGCCAGGTTCAGGTTAACCACTGCATTACCATTCGGGGTGTATCGGGTATCCGGGTCCTGGCCCAGGTTACCAATCAGAATTACCTTATTTATGCCTCGTGCCATGTTCTGCTCCTGGTGTTTTTTAACCGAACGTCTGCGCTCCTTGCAGACATTTAATGTTTAAGTATTGTCACCCTGCCGCACAAATTCCAGGTGCGCAAGCTGATCTTCATTAAAGTGCTGACGATCCACCTTCAGGTAGGCCGTCGAAGCTTCTTCAACAATTACGACATCCGCTACGCCAGACAGACCGCGCAAGCGCTGATCGATATCGTCAAAGGTGATTGCCACCACATCACGCAATTGCACCACGAAGCTGGTGGTGTAACTCGGGGAAGGCATGGTGAGTGCCACCAACAGCCAAACGGCCAAAGCACCCGCCATCAACCACAGTACGCCATTCAAGCCGGCTTCTTGCAGCAAATAACCACCCAATGCTCCCCCAAGAAACGCTCCTAGAAACTGCGATGTCGAATAGACGCCCATCGCTGTCCCCTTGCTCGCCGCAGGCGCCTCTTTGCTGATCAACGACGGCAGGCTGGCTTCCAGGAAATTGAATGCCATGAAAAAGAAGAACAAAACAACCCAAGCCAATCCCAAGCTATCGGTCATGCCGGTCAACGCCGCAGTCGCCACTGCCAACAAGGCAATCGCGCTACAGAACACCGGTTTCATTTTACGCTTTTTCTCTCCAATGATGATAAAAGGCACCATGGCAAAGAAGGACGTCACCATCACCGTGAGGTAAAACCACCAATGGGAGGTAGCAGCCAATCCGAGTTGATCCTGCAGCATGGTCGGAAAAACCAAGAACAGCGAGGTCAGCGCGAAGTGTAGAGCAAAGATACCGAAATCCAGCCGTAACAGGCGACCGTCGGCCAAAACCTTTCCGACCATTTCTCGCGCCGGATGCGTATCGGCACTCACCTTGTGCTGGTGCGGTGTCGGCACCACCTTGGCCACCACAACCAACGCCAGCAAAGCCAAGACGGCAGTGGTGTAGAAGATACCTGACAACCCCCATGCAGCGCCTAGCAACGGCCCCACAACAAGAGAGACAGAAAAAGACAAGCCAATGGAGATGCCCACCGTTGCCATCGCCTTGGTTCGCTGCTCTTCTCGAGTAAGATCGCTCAGCATCGCCATCAAAACACTGGCTATAGCCCCTGCGCCCTGTAAAACCCGCCCAGCGATCACAACATAGATGGAGTCTGTAGCACCCGCCAGGACACTGCCGGCGGCGAACAGAATCAGGCCAAGATAGATCATCCGCTTCCGCCCCACCCGGTCCGACATCAAGCCAAACGGGATCTGAAGCAACGCCTGACTCAACCCATAGGCCCCTATCGCGAGACCAATCAGTGCCGGAGTCGCACCTTGCAAATCACTACCAAGCAGAACAAATACCGGCATAACCATAAAAAGGCCAAGCATACGCATGGCGTATACCGAAGCCAGAGCCGCTACTGAGCGTTTTTCAAGCGCGTTCATATAACCCGTGCCGGAGTGAATGGATATGATTGCGGCCGTGAGCCGAGAGGCGCGCATTGTACCAGAAGCTAGACGCTGACGGGACTACTCACCCCGGGGCGCACACGCCGAATGTCGGCAATTTAGCCGAGGCCTTCTGAAAACGATATACTGATCCTTTTTTATCGAAGCGAGGTGTTATGGAGCATATCCAGATCAAGGGCGCGCGCACCCACAACCTGAAAAACATCGACCTGGATATTCCTCGGGATAAACTTATCGTGATCACCGGACTGTCTGGCTCCGGAAAATCCTCGTTGGCGTTCGATACACTCTACGCTGAAGGGCAGAGACGTTATGTGGAATCCTTGTCGACCTACGCGCGGCAATTTCTCTCCATGATGGAAAAACCCGATGTTGATCACATCGAGGGTCTATCACCGGCCATCTCTATCGAACAGAAATCCACATCGCACAACCCGCGCTCCACAGTGGGAACGATCACCGAGATCTACGACTACCTGCGTTTGCTGTTTGCACGGGCCGGCGAGCCACGATGCCCGGACCACCATCAGCCACTAGAAGCACAAACCGTAAGCCAGATGGTAGACCAAGCTCTGGCACTACCCGAAGACAGTAAGCTGATGATCCTGGCCCCGGTCATCCGCGACCGCAAAGGCGAGCATGCTCAGGTTATCGACACCATGCGCAGCCAAGGTTTTATCAGGCTTCGGGTAGACGGAACAGTCTATGACATCGATGACGTGCCACCTCTGGACAAGAAACGTAAACACCAAATCGACGTCGTGGTTGACCGTTTCAAAGTAAAACCGGGACTGGAACAGAGGCTCGCAGAAAGCTTCGAAACCGCTCTCGACCTATCCGACGGCATTGCCCTCGTCGCACCCATGTCGGGCGAAGGCGAAGAACACACATTTTCCGCCCGCTACGCATGTAACCAATGCGGTTACTCCCTGAGCGAGCTTGAGCCACGCCTGTTTTCCTTTAACAACCCCGCCGGTGCATGCCCAACCTGTGACGGGCTGGGAGTTAAACAGTTCTTTGATCCCGAAAAAATCATTCAGCACCCGGAAGCCACCCTCGCGTCAGGGGCAATCAAAGGCTGGGACCGTCGGGCGGTCTACTATTTCCAAATGCTAAACAGCGTAGCCGAACATTACGGCATGGATCTGGAAACCCCATGGGAGGATCTTCCAGAGGATTTCCAGAATGCCCTGCTACACGGCACCGGCATCGAGGAGGTCACCTTCCGGTACGTAAACTCCCGGGGACAGATTATCGAGAAAGCGCACCCCTTCGAAGGCATCCTGCCCAACTTGGAGCGCCGTTATCGGGAAACCGAATCTCAGAGCATGCGGGAAGAACTCGCCCGTAACCTGAGCACCCAGCCTTGCAAAGATTGCCACGGTTCCCGCTTGAGACAAAGCGCACGCCACGTCTTCATCAAAGCACAAAACCTGCCTGATGTGACTCGTATGCCGGTCGGAGAGGCGCACCAATACTTCGGGGAACTTGCTCTGCCTGGTCGTAAAGGTGAGATTGCCGACAAGATTCTCAAAGAGGTTCGTGAGCGGCTTCAGTTCCTCGTCAACGTCGGCTTGGAATACCTGACCCTAGAGCGCAGCGCAGACACCCTCTCCGGTGGTGAAGCCCAACGAATTCGCCTAGCAAGCCAAATCGGTGCAGGACTGGTCGGTGTCATGTACATTCTTGATGAGCCTTCGATTGGTTTGCATCAACGCGATAACGACCGACTGCTCGCCACGCTCACCCACCTACGGGACTTGGGCAATACCGTGATCGTCGTAGAACACGATGAAGACGCGGTACGTGCTGCCGATTACGTCATCGACATTGGCCCCGGTGCAGGCGTACACGGTGGTCAAGTGGTGGCCAGAGGCACACCAGCCGATATCATCGCCAACAAGGACTCCCTCACCGGCCAATACCTCAGTGGTGAAAAGAGCATCGCAATCCCGCCAGAGCGAAACAAAGGTAACGGCAAAGCGCTTTTGCTCAACGGCGCCACTGGAAACAACCTCCAAGACGTTACGCTCACAATCCCCCTTGGTGTGATGACATGCGTAACCGGCGTATCGGGTTCGGGAAAATCCACCCTGATCAACAGCACCCTGTACCCGGTAGCGGCGGCCAAACTCAACAAAGCAACAAGCTTGACGCACGCCCCCTACAAGACCCTTAAGGGCCTTGACCACCTAGACAAAGTAATCGACATCGACCAAAGCCCTATCGGCAGGACGCCCCGATCCAACCCGGCGACCTATACCGGACTGTTCACCCCAATTCGAGAGCTATTCGCCGGAACGCAGGAAGCACGCTCCCGGGGGTATAAAGTCGGGAGATTTTCCTTCAACGTCAAAGGCGGCCGCTGCGAAGCCTGTCAGGGCGACGGCGTTATCAAGGTAGAGATGCATTTCCTACCCGATGTATACGTGCCTTGTGACATCTGCAAAGGCAAACGCTACAACCGCGAAACGCTGGAAGTACGCTACAAAGGGAAAAACATTCACGAAGTGCTCGACATGACCGTAGAAGAAGGTCGCGAATTCTTCGACGCCGTGCCGTTCCTCGCCAGAAAACTGCAGACCCTGATGGACGTCGGCCTGTCCTATATTCGCTTAGGACAAAGCGCGGTCACGCTATCCGGCGGTGAAGCACAGCGGGTTAAACTGGCTAAAGAGCTATCCAAACGGGATACCGGAAAAACCCTGTATATATTGGATGAACCGACAACCGGACTGCACTTCTACGACATCCAGCAACTGCTGAATGTCCTCCAACGGCTAAGGGACCATGGCAACACCATCGTGGTGATCGAGCACAACCTGGATGTCATCAAAACAGCTGATTGGATCGTCGACCTCGGCCCGGAAGGTGGTTCTGGCGGCGGCCAGATTATTGCGGAAGGTACGCCTGAAGACGTAGCGAACAATCCAAGCTCGCACACAGGCAAGTATTTAAAATCAATGCTGGAAAAACAAGGAAGCTAACACCGCAATCTGCCGGTGTGGGGTGACGGGAAGCTTTTCTGCTGAAAAAAGATGTCTGAGCGCAGCGAGTTATTTTTCAAAGAAAAGCTTCCATCACCCCGCACCAGCCCCGAATGACCTTCCTAACGACCCAAACACCAAATTCCAGACACAAAAAAACCGAGAACCTTTCGGATCCCGGCCTTTTCAAGAAACAGCCAACAACGATTTTACTCGTCGTCGCCCATCTCTTCAGCTTCGATGTCCAGAGGACGACCGACCAGCTCAACAAATGCCATAGGGGCATTGTCGCCAGCACGGAAACCGCACTTCAGGACACGAAGATATCCACCCGGTCGCTCGTTGTAACGGGGGCCCAGCTCGTTAAAAAGCTTAGCTACCGCTGCATCGCTACGCAGGCGCGCGAACGCCAGACGACGATTTGCTACCGAATCATTCTTTGCGAGCGTGATCAATGGCTCTGCTACCCGACGCAATTCTTTCGCTTTCGGGAGCGTCGTTTTGATCAGCTCGTGCTCAACCAGTGACGCAGTCATGTTACGGAACATGGCCT
>NZ_JAXMOY010000008.1:0-162379 GCF_034669625.1 Marinobacter sp. | reverse complement strand
GAGGTTGTTTACGTTAAAGGCTGGCACACCGTAACCATGCTCGGCGGCGTGGTCCAGAAGTTGCCGCAGCGATATCAGGGCCATGGGTTGTCTCCTTCGTTAACTTTTGATGTTGGGATTCTGCTTTCGCCGCCATTATCTGGCGGCTCGTTAAAACTTACTGACCGCGTTCTTCCAGCACAGCCACTGCCGGCAGGGTCTTTCCTTCTACGAATTCGAGGAAGGCGCCGCCGCCTGTAGAGATGTAGGAAATCTTGTCAGCTATATCGTATTTGTCAACGGCCGCTACCGTGTCTCCGCCGCCAGCCAGAGAGAAGGCATCGCTTTCGGCGATGGCTTCAGCGAGGGCTTTGGTGCCGTTGCCGAACTGGTCAAATTCGAATACACCAACCGGGCCATTCCAGAGAATGGTTTTGGCGTTCTTCAGCAACTCGGCGAACTGGCCAGCAGTTTCCGGGCCTACGTCGAGGATCATGTCATCGGCGGTGACGTCGGAGATGTTTCTGACGGTTGCGGTGGCGGTTTCAGCGAATTCACTGGCGACCACAACATCAACCGGCAGTGGGATTTCCACACGGCTGGCGATGTCTTTGGCGGTGTCGAGCAGGTCGTGTTCGCACAAAGATTTACCCACCGGGTGGCCAGCGGCTGCCAGGAAGGTGTTGGCAATGCCGCCTCCTACGATGATCTGGTCACACACTTTTTCCAGAGCGTTGAGCACGTCCAGCTTGGTGGAGACTTTGGAGCCGCCAACAATAGCAACCACCGGCTGAGCCGGCTTGTCGAGAGCTTTACCCAGGGCTTCCAGTTCAGCCGCCAGCAGTGGGCCAGCGCAAGCTTCGGGTGCAAATTTGGCGACGCCGTGGGTAGAAGCCTGAGCGCGGTGCGCGGTGCCGAAGGCATCCATTACGTAGATGTCGCACAGGGCAGCGTACTGTTTGGCCAGGTCTTCGTTGTCTTTCTTTTCGCCTTTGTTGAAGCGAACGTTTTCGAACAAAACCACTTCGCCATCGGCCACTTCAACGCCGCCGAGGTAATCTTTGATCAGGCGTACTTCCTGCCCCAGCACGGTGGACAGATGGTCAGCTACGGGCTTCATGGAGGAAGCTTCGTCGTACACGCCTTCTTCCGGGCGGCCGAGGTGGGACATCAGCATGACTTTGGCGCCGGCATCTTTCGCTGCTTTGATGGTGGGCAACGAGGCACGAATGCGGGCGTCGCTGGATACCTTGCCGTCTTTTACCGGTACGTTCAGGTCTTCACGAATCAGAACCCGCTTGCCGGCGAGGTTCAGGTCAGTCATTTTTTTGATGGCCATAATCAAAGTCCGTAGTTATGGATTCAGTCATTAATATTTGGGATTGGGGAGAGAGGGGCGTTAATTCACTCTCTGCAACCAACTCTGGCTTACATCCAGCATTCGGTTGGCGAAGCCCCATTCGTTATCGAACCAGCACAGCACCTTTACCATCGTGCCGCCGGTTACTCGTGTTTGCCCGCCATCGACCACGCCAGAATGGGAGTCGTGGTTGAAGTCGGAGCTGGCCAGCAGTTCGTCGGTGTAGTCGAGAATGCCTTCCAGCGGCCCTTGAGCTGAACGCTTCAAGAGCTGGTTTACCGCCGCCACATCGGTGGTTTCGCGCACGTTGACCACCATATCGATGGCCGACACGTTGAGCGTGGGCACTCGAATGGCAACGGAGCTGAAGCGGCCTTCCATATGCGGCAATAACCGTTCAATGCCACGGGCCAACCCGGTGTCGACAGGCACGATGTTGTGCAACGCACTTCGAGTACGGCGCAAATCCTGATGATGGTATGCATCGATCACGGGCTGGTCGTTCATCGCGGCGTGGATGGTGGTGGTACTGCCCTGCTCCACACCAAAGGCCTCGTCCAGCACTTTGATAACTGGCACCAGGCAGTTGGTGGTACAGGAACCGGCCGCCACAATCACATCGTCCTGGGTCAGAGCCTGGTCGTTGATACCAAACACAACGGTACGATCCACATCGGTTTCGCCCGGCTGGGAGAACAGCAGGCGCTTGGCGCCCGAGGCGATGTGTTTTTCCGCAGTCGCGCGATCCGAATAGGCACCGGAGCATTCCAGTACCAAATCCACGTCCAGCAATCGCCAAGGCAGATCTTCCGGGTCTGGATGACGCAGCACGCGAATGCGGTCGCCGTTCACCACCAAATCATCACCTTCTACTGCCACCTTTCCATTGAGCCGCCCGTGGGTGGAATCGTATTTGGTCAGGTGGGCAATAGTGTCGATGTCCGACAACTCGTTAATCGCGACCACCTGCAGGTGGTCGCGAAAGCCATTCTCATATAATGCCCGCAACACGCACTGGCCGATACGGCCATACCCGTTGATAGCAATCCGAAAAGGCTTTGAGTGGTTCATCAAGCGTCCAGCAGTTCGGCAGCCACTTCCAGGATGTTTTCGACGGTGAAGCCGAATTCCTTGAACAGTTCACCGGCAGGCGCAGACTCACCGAAGGTGGTCATGCCTACAACCCGACCGTCGAGGCCCACATACTTGTACCAGTAGTCAGCGATGCTGGCTTCGATAGCAATGCGATTGGTGACTTCCAGCGGCAGTACTTGCTGCTTGTATTCCGCGCTCTGGGCATCGAATACGTCCGTCGACGGCATGGAAACCACACGCACGGCTTTGCCCTGCTCACGCAGCTTGCCGGCCACGTCTTGCGCCAGGCCCACTTCAGAGCCGGTGGCAATCAGGATCAGCTCAGGTGTACCTTCGCTGTCAGACAGCACGTAGCCACCTTTGGCAACGTTCGCCAACTGTTCGGCATCGCGGTCCTGATGCGGCAGACCCTGACGGGAGAACACCATGGCCGTTGGGCCATCGTTGCGCTCCAGCGCTGACTTCCAGGCTACGGCAGATTCAACCGCATCGGCCGGGCGCCAGGTGCTCATGTTCGGTGTGGTACGCAGGCTAGCCAGCTGTTCAATCGGCTGGTGGGTCGGGCCGTCTTCGCCCAGACCAATCGAGTCGTGAGTAAATACGAAGATGGAGCGCTGCTTCATCAGTGCGGCCATGCGCACAGCGTTACGGCAGTATTCCATGAAGATCAGGAAGGTGGCGCCGTACGGGACAAAGCCGCCGTGCAGGGCCATACCGTTCATAATGGCGGCCATGCCGAACTCGCGCACACCGTAATAGATGTAGTTGCCAGAGGCATCGTCTTTGGTCACACCTTTACAGCCAGACCAGATGGTCAGGTTGGAACCAGCCAAGTCGGCAGAGCCGCCCATCAGTTCCGGCAGCATTGGGCCGTAGGCATTCAGGGCATTCTGGGAAGCCTTACGGGAAGCGATGGTATCGCCCTTGTCCTGGCATTCCTGAACGTAGGCTTGTGCCTTGTCAGCGAAATCGGCTGGTAGCTCACCCGCCATGCGGCGCTTGAACTCAGCCGCCAGTTCCGGCTCTGCTTTTTCATAGGCCGCGAACTTCTCATTCCAGGCACTCTCAGCCGCTGTACCTTTCTCTTTGCCGTTCCATGCTGCATAAATGTCGTCAGGAACTTCAAATGCACCGTGCTTCCATCCCAACGCTTCACGGGTCAGAGCGATTTCATCGTCACCCAGCGGGGCGCCGTGGCAATCTTCTTTACCCTGCTTGTTCGGGGAACCGAAGCCGATGATGGTCTTGCAGCAAATCAGCGTTGGCTGCTCGGCGTTCGCACGAGCCGCTTCAACGGCGGCACGAATCGCGTCGGCGTCGTGGCCGTCCACGTTCGGGATAACCTGCCAGCCGTAGGATTCAAAACGCTGCGGAGTATTGTCGGTAAACCAGCCTTCCACTTCGCCGTCGATGGAAATGCCGTTGTCGTCGTAGAAAAACACCAGTTTGCCCAAGCCCAACGTACCGGCCAGAGACGCTACTTCGTGAGAAATACCTTCCATCAGGCAGCCGTCGCCCAGGAACGCATAGGTGTAGTGATCAACAATGTCGTGACCCGGACGGTTGAACTGAGCCGCCATTGCTTTCTCGGCCAACGCGAAGCCAACGGCGTTGGCAATGCCCTGACCCAGTGGGCCGGTCGTTGTTTCAACACCTGGGGTGTAACCGTACTCAGGATGCCCTGGAGTTTTGGAATGCAGCTGACGGAAATTCTTGATGTCATCAATCGACACGTCGTACCCGCTCAGATGCAGCAAGGAGTACTGCAGCATGGAACCGTGGCCGTTAGACAAGATAAAGCGGTCGCGGTTGGCCCATTGCGGGTTAGCCGGGTTGTGGCTCAGGTAATCGTTCCACAGTACCTCGGCGATATCCGCCATCCCCATGGGCGCACCCGGGTGGCCGGATTTGGCTTTCTGAACCGCATCCATGCTCAGCGCGCGTATGGCGTTGGCGAGATCTTTACGAGACGGCATTGACAATTCTCCAGTGTTTTTCAGGACAAGACTTCAAGCTGCAAAAACTGCTTAAAAAGAAGGCGCGTATTTTCGCCGATTACGGTATCCGGGGGCAAATTTCAGACGAGAATAAATCTATATCAAAAAAAATTGATATGGCTATTGATCGATCAACCGAACCCCCCTACACTCCTCCCCCATGACATCACTCAACACCCACGCACTCGAAGCTTCCTCCGCAGAGACTCTGGCACCGATCTTCAAAGCCAGCGGTGATCCTCTGCGCCTTGAAATTCTGCGAGTGCTGCGCCGGGACACCTTCGGCGTACTTGAGTTGAGCCAACTGTTTGATATGCGTCAATCCGGCATGAGCCACCACCTGAAGGTGATGCACAAAGCCGGTTTGCTCGAGCCCCAGCGGGAAGGCAATGCCATTTTTTACCGTCGGCCGCTGCACCTGGACAGCGTAAAACTGGCGGATCAGGCGATTCGGCAGATTTTTGAAACGGTCGACCGTATTCCTTTACCCACAGAGCTGGCCGAAAAAATCGAGGCCATTCGGGCACAACGGGCGGAACAGTCGCAGGCGTTTTTCTCACGCCACTCAGCGCAGTTCCGGGAGCAGCAAGAACTGATTGCCGCCTTTGACTTGTATGCCGATCCAACCGCCGAACTCATCCGTAAAAGGGTGAGCCAACAGAACTGGCAGAGCGTACTGGAAATCGGACCAGGCGAAGGTGGATTTTTGCCCGTTCTGTCGGAACTTTTCGAGCACACGGTAGGCCTGGACAACAGCAAAGATATGCTCGCAAAGGCCACCCGCACCTGCATTGAAAGCCGGCTGAACAACGTGGATTTGATTGAAGGCGTGACCGACACAATTCTGGCAAGCGGCGATGCTTTCGACCTGATTGTTGCCAACATGGTGCTGCACCACGTCCCCAGCCCGGCAGACATCTTTTTGGATGCCGCAGCTCTGATGAACAACAGCGGCTGCTTCATCATCAGCGACCTGTGCAGCCACGATCAGGACTGGGCAAAAGAAAACTGCGGCGATCTTTGGCTTGGCTTCGAGCCGGAAGAACTCACCGCCTGGGCAGCCGACGCTGGCCTGAACGCCGGAGAACAGCTGTTTATCGGGCTGCGGAACGGCTTCCAGATTCAGGTTCGGGAGTTTTGGAAAACCACCAAAAGAGCCTAAAACGCACGCACATCACGGAATATCTAAAAGATTTGATATAGAAGTAAGTACTACTACTTACCCTCCGGAAACACAAAAAGAGCTGGCCGGTCGCCAGCACGAATTTGACAACGCTCATAGAGGACACACGTATGTCTGACTACAACATCTTTACCTCCGAATCGGTCTCTGAAGGCCACCCGGACAAACTTGCGGATCAAATCTCCGATGCGGTCCTGGACACCATCCTGACCGACGACCCGCACGCCCGCGTTGCCTGTGAAACCATGGTAAAAACCGGCGTGGCCATTGTCGGCGGTGAGATCACCACCAGCGCCTGGGTTGATCTGGAAGACTTGGTTCGTGGTGTTATCAAAGACATCGGCTACACCTCTTCAGATGTTGGCTTCGACGGCGACACCTGTGGCGTCATCAACATTATCGGCAAACAATCGGTCGAAATCGCCCAAGGCGTTGATCGCCAGAAGCCCGAAGACCAAGGCGCCGGCGACCAAGGCCTGATGTTCGGCTACGCCAGCAACGAAACTGACGTACTGATGCCGGCACCGATCACCTTCTCTCATCGTTTGGTGCAGCGTCAGGCCGAAGCTCGCAAGAGCGGACTGCTGCCGTGGCTGCGACCGGATGCTAAGAGCCAGGTAACCTGCCGCTACGAAAACGGCAAAGTCGTGGGTATCGATGCGGTTGTCCTGTCTACTCAGCACGACCCGGACGTCAGCCAGGAAGACCTGAAAGAAGCTGTGATGGAACTGATCGTCAAGCACACTCTGCCCACCGAGTTGCTGCACAAAGACACCGAGTTCCACATTAACCCGACCGGCAAATTCGTCATCGGTGGCCCGGTAGGCGACTGTGGTCTGACCGGCCGTAAAATCATCGTAGACACCTACGGCGGCATGGCTCGTCACGGTGGCGGTGCCTTCTCCGGCAAAGACCCCTCCAAGGTTGACCGTTCAGCCGCCTATGCGGGCCGTTACGTTGCCAAGAACATCGTTGCTGCCGGTCTGGCCGACAAATGCGAGATTCAGGTGTCCTACGCCATTGGTGTCGCACAGCCGACCTCCATCTCGCTGAACACCTTCGGCACCGGCAAACTCAGCGATGAAAAGATCGTTGACCTGGTACGTGCGCACTTCGATCTGCGCCCCTACGCCATCACCAACATGCTCGACCTGCTGCACCCGATGTACCGGGCCACAGCAGCTTATGGCCACTTTGGCCGTGACCCATACGAAATGACCGTTGGCGGCAAAACCTTCACCGCCTTCCCATGGGAAAAGACGGACCGGGCGCTGGCCCTTAAAGACGCCGCCGGCATCTAAACAATTTTCAGGCGCATGATGGATGTCATGCGCCTAAACAGAACTAACCGGAGAACATCTATGAGCAACTTCGACGACTACAAAGTACACGATATCGCCCTGGCAGACTGGGGCCGCAAAGAAGTACACATCGCCGAAGGCGAAATGCCGGCCCTCATGAAGCTACGTGAGAAATACAAAGCCGAGCAGCCGCTGAAAGGCGCCAACATCATGGGCTGCATCCACATGACCATCCAGACCGCCGTGCTGATTGAAACGCTGGTCGAACTGGGCGCGAACGTTCGCTGGTCATCGTGCAACATCTTCTCTACTCAGGACCAGGCCGCAGCCGCCATCGCTGCCCAAGGCATTCCTGTGTTCGCCTGGAAAGGTGAAACCGACGAAGAATACGAATGGTGCCTGCACAAGACCGTTGGCGCAGACGTAGACGGTTGGGAACCCAACATGATCCTGGACGACGGCGGCGACCTGACCGAGCTGCTGCACAACGAGTACCCGCAGATCATCGCTAACTGCCACGGTGTGACCGAAGAAACCACCACCGGCGTGCACCGTCTGCAAGAAATGCTACGCGATGGCACCCTGAAAATTCCAGCCATCAACGTTAACGACTCCGTAACCAAGTCCAAGAACGACAACAAATACGGCTGCCGCCACAGCCTTAACGACGCCATCAAACGCGCCACCGACCACCTGTTGTCCGGCAAAAAAGCACTGGTCATCGGCTACGGCGACGTAGGTAAAGGTTCCGCCCTGTCTCTGCGTCAGGAAGGCATGATTGTAAAAGTGACCGAAGCCGACCCAATCTGCGCCATGCAAGCCTGCATGGACGGCTTTGAAGTGGTATCTCCGTACATTGACGGCCTCAACACCGGCACAGAGCAAGGCATCAACACTGACCTGCTGGGCAACACCGACTTGCTGGTAACCACCACTGGCAACGTCAACGTGTGCGACGCCAACATGCTGAAAGCCCTGAAGAGCGGCGCTGTGGTTTGTAACATTGGCCACTTCGACAACGAAATCGACACCGCTTACATGCGTAAAAACTGGGAATGGGACGAGGTTAAGCCGCAGGTACACCTGATCTACCGCGACAAAGCAACCAACGACCACCTGATCCTGCTGTCCGAAGGCCGCCTGGTAAATTTGGGCAACGCAACCGGCCACCCCTCACGGATCATGGACGGCTCCTTCGCCAACCAGGTACTGGCACAGATGTACCTGTTCGAGCGCAAGTTTGCCGATCTGCCAGAAGAAGCAAAAGCCAAAGGCGTTTACGTTCAGGTACTGCCCAAGCAGCTGGACGAAGAAGTGGCCCGCGCTATGGTCGAAGGTTTCGGTGGCGTGATCACCAAAATGACGCCGGACCAGGCCAAATACATCGGCGTGCCGGTAGAAGGCCCGTACAAGCCGGAAACTTACAGGTACTAAGCGGACAGAATCATGCAATCCCAGAAGCAATTTAAACGTCGCTTCAGCTTTGAGTTTTTCCCGCCCAAGACAGATGCGGGCAAAGAAAAACTTCAGGTTGTTCGCGACCAACTCGCCGAAGTGAACCCTGACTTTTTCTCGGTCACCTTCGGTGCCGGCGGCTCCACCCGTGACCGCACTATTGAAACCGTGCTGAACCTGCACAAGCAGGGCATCTCCACAGCACCGCACCTGTCCTGCGTGGGTGGTACCCGCGCAGAGATCAGAGAGCTGCTGGACGAGTATAAAGACAACGGCATCAACCGGATCGTTGCCCTGCGGGGCGACCTGCCGTCAGGTATGGGGGCTTCCGGTGAACTGCGTTATGCCAACGAACTGGTAGAGTTCATTCGGGAACACAGCGGCGACCACTTCAATCTTGAAGTGGCGGCCTACCCGGAATTCCACCCGCAGGCTCGCAGCGCGGAAGATGATCTGAATAACTTTGCCCGCAAGGTACAGGCTGGCGCCAACAGCGCGATCACCCAGTACTTCTTTAACGCGGACAGTTACTTCTACTTCATCGACCGTCTAGAGAAGATGAACATCACCATTCCGGTGGTGCCAGGCATTATGCCCATCGTCAACTTCTCCAGCCTGGTGCGCTTCTCCGACATGTGCGGTGCAGAAATCCCGCGCTGGATTCGCAAGCAGCTGGAAGCCTACGGTGACGACACTGTCAGCATCCGGAAATTCGGCGAAGAAATCGTGACCCGTATGTGCGAAGAACTGCTTCAGGCCGGCGCGCCCGGACTGCACTTCTACACCCTGAACCAGACCGAACCCAGCCTTTCGATCTGGAAGAATCTGGGCATTACGGACCGCGAAAAGATCTCCTTCTGATCTTTCGTCATCAACTCTCTCCCACCCCGGGAGAGAGTTTTCCTCCTTTATTCTGCTCATTAATCCCCCCTGATCACCTGAAACTCCTCGTTTTTTAGTCTAAAGTGTCTCTGATGCAATCCCATTAACGCTCCCCGTGATGCGCAGTCACAACTCTGCGTCATTGTGGTCTGCCTTACCGGGCAGAAGGAGCCATAACAAGACTTAGGAGAAAGCATGAGCAGCAAATGGCTAAAAACACTGGGCGCAGGTTTGGCACTGTCAGTTGCCGCAACGTCGGTAAGTGCGGAAACCCTTCGAGTGGTCACAGACCCCAGTTTCGTTCCATTTGAAATGATGGATCAGGAAACCGGCGAAATGATCGGTTTCGATATGGAAGTCATTGCAGCCGTCGCCGAACGGGCAGGCTTTGACTACGACCTGAACACCATGGATTTCAACGGCATTATCCCCGCCCTGCAAGCGGGCAACGTAGACATCGCCATCGCCGGCATCACCATTACTGAAGAGCGTGGCGAGATCGTTGATTTCTCCGACCCGTATTACGATTCCGGTCTCCGAATTCTGGTTCGCTCCGGCGCCGACATGGATGACATGTCCGATCTTGAAGGCAAGAAAATCGGCACCAAAATCGGTAGCACCAGCTACGACTATCTGATGAAATCCCTCGACGATGATGACGGAGTAACCCCTTACCCGGGTAGCTCCGACATGTACATGGCGCTGATGTCCCGCGCCATTGATGCGGTGTTCTACGATGCACCGAACGTCGGCTACTTCGCCAGCACCAAAGGCAAAGGCAAGGTCGAAGCCGTTGGCCCACTTTACGAAGGCCAGCAGTACGGCATTGCCCTGAAGAAAGGCAGCAAGTGGGTTGGCCCAGTCAACGAAGCCTTGGCTGAAATCAAAGAAGACGGCACCTACAAAACCATTTATGAAAAATGGTTTGGCCCGATGCCTGAAGGCAACTAAACCTCCGCTCGTTCCGGTCAGGGCGCACAATGCCCTGACCGGTCCCTCCCAACCCAACGGAGACTCACACTGTGGAATTCCAGTTTCAATTTGACTGGCAGGCAGCAATTCATGCCATCCCCTATCTCGCCAAGGGCATTCCTTACACCCTGATGATTTCCTTCGGTGGCCTCGCCATCGGCTTTGTGCTGGGCATCATTTTCGGTTTGCTCAGTATCAACAAGAAATGGTTTCTGCGCTGGCCGGCCACCGCTTACATCGAGATTTTCCGCGGCACGCCGATTCTGGTTCAGGTGCTGTTCATCTTCTACGGTTTGCCCGACCTGGTCGGCGGCCCAATCGACCCGCTCACCGCAGGTATCGCCGCAATAGCCCTTAACTCCGGGGCCTACATTTCAGAAGTCGTGCGTGGCGGCGTTCAGTCTATTGCCAAAGGCCAAAGCGAAGCCGGTCTATCTTTGGGCTTGTCACGCACACAGACTTTCTGGTCGATCATCTGGCCCCAGGCCTTCCGGCGTATGATTCCGCCGCTCGGCAACCAAGCCATCGTCAGCATCAAGGACACGTCCCTGTTCTCGGTCATCGGCGTGGGTGAACTGGTTCGTCAGGGCCAGGTTTACATTGCCAACACCTTCACCGCCTTTGAGGTGTATTTCGTGGTGGCACTGATGTATCTCGCGATCACCTTGTCCTTATCCCTGGTTCTGCGGCTGATGGAACGCCGTGGCCTTGCATCCGTCTGAAGGAATTCGAACCATGACTCAGATTGTAACGATGAAGGGCATGAACAAGTATTTCGGCAAATTGCATGTCCTTAAAGAAATAGACCTGACCGTGGAACAGGGTGAAGTAGTGGTTATCATCGGCGCCAGTGGCTCCGGCAAATCCACCCTGATCCGCTGTGTGAACGGTCTGGAAGAGTACGAATCCGGCACCTTGAGTGTCGACAACCAGGCACTGGCCCCGAAAGGCGGTAACCAGAAAGCACTGGCAGAGATCCGCAAAGAAGTGGGCATGGTGTTCCAGCAGTTCAATCTGTTCCCTCACCTCACAGTGAAAAAGAACATCATGCTGGCGCCGATGAAGGTGAAAAACGCGTCCCAGGTTATCGCCAACGCCACGGCAGAACGGCTTCTGGAGCGCGTTGGCATTGGCAATCAAGCGGACAAATACCCCAGTCAGCTATCGGGCGGGCAACAACAACGGGTAGCCATTGCCCGCGCACTGGCCATGGAGCCCCGACTGATGCTGTTCGATGAGCCCACCTCTGCGCTCGACCCGGAAATGATCGGTGAAGTGCTGGATGTCATGAGGGAGCTGGCCAAAGAAGGCATGACCATGATGGTCGTTACCCACGAAATGGGCTTTGCCCGAGAGGTAGCTGACCGGGTCATTTACATTCACGAAGGGCAAATTGTCGAAGAAGGCAAACCCTCGGACGTGTTCGACAACCCGCAAAACGAAAGGACGCAAGCCTTCTTGTCTCGGGTACTGGCACACTAGAACCCAGAGACACATAGTCTGTCGACATTAATCCACCGGCCTCGATAGCGCGTATACCCCCATCGAGGCCGGAATCTCTTACCGCTGAATCCCATGCCATTCATTAACTAATGACATTAACAAACAGGACGTGTTCGACATGACCAAGCCATCACACGAAGGCCTTTCACCCGCTGGCTCACCGGAATCAATACGAACACATTTAACACTGCTCAGAACACCCAAGCTTGATGCCGGTGATTCGGAAGAAAAACGAACGGAAATTGCACGCTACTTTACCAATACTTTTGATATTTACACGGGCCTTTTCAATTGCCTGGCAGACGATAGCGGCTTCTATGAAAAACCGATTCCGCTGAGGCACCCGCTCATTTTTTACCTGGGCCACACCGCCACCTTTTTCGTGAACAAGCTGGTCCTAGCAAAGCTTCTACCTGAGCGCGTTGATCCCTACATGGAGTCCACCTTTGCCGTAGGGGTGGATGAAATGAGCTGGGACGACCTGAACGATGAGCATTACGACTGGCCCAGCGTCTCCGCCGTGATGGCCTACCGGGCTAAGGTCCGCGCCACCGTACTCGACCTGATTGAAACCCTGCCTCTCCATCTGCCCATCACTTGGGACAGCCCTTGGTGGCCGATCGTTATGGGCATCGAGCATGAACGAATTCACCTTGAAACGAGTTCCGTTCTGATCCGCCAGCATGACCTGGACAAAGTCCGGCCCCAAGCGGAATGGTCCCCGATTCGCGAAACCGGAGAAGCACCGGAAAACAGCTTGATCACCGTGCCTGCCGGTTCAGTTAAAATCGGTAAATCCTACGACGACGCCTATTACGGCTGGGATAACGAATATGGTGACCACCAGTCGGAAATCGATGAATTCAAAGCGAGCCAGCACCTGGTCAGCAATCAGGAGTTTCTGGCCTTCGTAGAAGACGGCGGGTATCAGCAAAACCATTATTGGAGCGAGGAAGGTCAAGCCTGGCGTCAGTTTACCGAGGCCAAACATCCGACCTTCTGGCGCTGGCAGAACAGCTGGCACCTTCGCCTGATGACCGAAGAAGTTGAAATGCCTTGGGATTGGCCAGTGGAGGTGAACTACCACGAAGCCAAGGCTTTCTGTGAATGGAAAAAGGAGCAATCCGGCCTGCCCATTCGCCTGCCTACCGAAGACGAGTGGCACCGGCTATGTTCAGAAGCCGGCATACACGAAGTGGGCGATCAACCCGCCAACGCTAACCTGCATCTGGACCACGGTGCGTCTTCATGCCCGGTCACCCGGTTTCGTCATGGCGACTGGTTTGATGTAGTGGGCAATGTCTGGCAATGGACCGAAACCCCGACTTATCCGTTCGATAATTTCAAAGTGCACCCGCTGTACGATGACTTCACTACCCCCACTTTTGATGGCCAGCACAACCTGATCAAAGGGGGCGCGTGGGTTTCTTGCGGCAATGAAGCGCGTTTGTCGGCCCGTTACGCCTTCAGACGACATTTCTTCCAGCACGCAGGCTTTCGCTATGTCGCTTCCGAAACCGAGGCGATACAACCCCATGCCTACTATGAAAGTGACCGGTTGCTGACCGAATACGCGGAGTTCCATTTCGGCGACACCTGGTACGGCGTCCGCAACTTCCCGCAAGCTCTATCCGAGCGCGCGCTTGTAGCCATGGCCGGTAAGCCCACTCTCAAAGCTCTGGACCTCGGCTGTGCCTGCGGCCGCGCCAGCTTCGAATTAGCCAAACATTTTGATGAAGTGGATGGGGTCGACTTCTCCGCCAACTTTATTCGGTTAGGCATCGAAATGGCTGAACAGGGTTCAGTGCGCTACGCACGGGCCGAAGAAGGAGACCTTGTTAGCTACCACACTCGCTCCCTGAAAGATCTGGGGCTGGCTGAGACGGCAGACAAAGTATCATTCCAGCAAGGCGATGCATGCAACCTCAAACCCCGCCACACCGGCTACGATCTGGTATTGGCAGCAAACCTCATTGACCGGCTCTACAAGCCGAGACAATTCCTGGGCAGCATTCACGAACGCATCAATGATGGCGGCGTTCTGCTAATCGCCTCACCGTATACCTGGCTGGAAGAACATACACCGAAAGAAGAGTGGATCGGTGGCTTCAAAAAAGACGGGGAAGATTACACCACACTGGATGGTTTGAAAGAGATCCTGAGTACTCACTTCAGGCTAATACAAGCGCCGGAGAAAGTGCCCTTCGTGATCCGCGAGACCCAGCACAAATTCCAACACACCTTATCAGAAGTGACGATTTGGGAACGGCTTCCACGCTGAACCATGCGGGCTCACTGTTGCGCTGAGTCTGCCGGAATCTGCCGGCAGATTCTCAGCGGCACTCAAAGCAGGGAGGCTATGGCTTCCCGCTCCTGGTCAATCTTGATACGAGTGTCATTCGCCAGAAAGCCCGCAATCTTCTTGCCTAGGAAAGGCACTTCCGATTTCACCGTCAGGTTGATGTAATTGATGCAGCGATCACCATTACCCTGAACGCGCATCACGCCTTTGATCTTTGCAGGAACGCCTTCGACTTTAACCCTGAATTCACAGTGCCATTCGCTATCGTCCTTTTTAACCCAGTGCTCTTCTTGTCGGATTTCGTTCCACTCACGGTGAAAACTGGCGAGCATCCCTGGCACTTCCGTTGACGCCGTCATTTCGCGCTCGACGACCAATTTACCCGCTACATCGTCCTTCTGAATAGCGATAACCTTTACGTTGCGGGCACCCAGTTTTTCATTCTTTGCCAGAATATGATCTTCAGAAAAAAAGTGACTGATGACGTGATCCAGCCCTGCATCGTATGCATGCTCAAGCGTAAGTTCCATAAAACCTCCATCGTAAGATAGCTGTATTGTTGCGACACAACACATCCGCAACATTGGCCGTGTCGGCGGCACGCTGTGGCATGGCGGCCAGAGCGAACAGATCACATGTCGGTGAGATTTAGCTGGCGTTGGCGCCAGTAGCGTGCTTTCCCGCAACGTTTAACAACCCCTAAGGCCGACGGGAGAAAAACCTGCGCAATAGGAGGCGCTTCAAAGCTACAGGCACTTAGTCAACGGCGATTGGCACGGTAGTCAGTCGCCGCTGTTAACTGTATTATCGGCACTGGTTAACAGCGATCCATTTTGACCTTTGAACTAACGCCCTACTGGAGTCCCGCCTTATGCGTAATGCTGATCTTGTCGCCCGCGGCCTCAAATCTGTGTGGCACCCCTGCACTCAGATGAAAGACCACGAAACCCTGCCACTGGTACCCATCAAACGTGGTGAAGGTGTGTGGTTGGAGGATTTCGAAAACAACCGATTTATAGACGCGGTCAGCTCCTGGTGGGTCAACCTTTTCGGCCATTCAAACCCGAGAATCAACGCGGCAATTCAGCAGCAGATTGGTGAACTGGAGCACGTCATTCTTGCCGGTTTCACCCACGAACCCGTGGTGAACCTTTCAGAACGACTTATTGAAGTGACGCCGGAAGGCCTCAACAAATGTTTCTACGCCGATAACGGATCGTCGGCCATCGAGGCTGCGCTCAAGATGAGCTTTCATTACTGGAAGAATCTGGGCAAACCGGGCAAAAAGAACTTTGTTAACCTGAGCAACAGTTATCACGGTGAAACCCTCGGTGCTCTCGCTTTGGGCGATGTCGCTTTATACAAGGACACCTACCAGCCGCTGTTAATGGAAGTGATCACCGCCCCCTCCCCGGATACCTATAACGCCGAGCCCGGCGAAACCGACGAAGAGTACGCCTTGCGCCAGTTCGAGGCGATGGAAAAGCTGCTGGCTGAACAACACGAGGAAATCTGCGCCGTTGTGGTGGAGCCGTTGATTCAGTGTGCCGGTGGTATGCGCATGCACCACCCGATTTACCACACCAAGTTGCGTGAAGCCTGTGATCGTTACGGCGTGCATTTGATTGCTGATGAAATTGCCGTTGGCTTCGGCCGCACCGGCACCCTCTTTGCCTGTGAACAATCCGGCATCACGCCGGACTTCATGTGCTTATCCAAAGGACTGACGGCGGGTTATCTTCCGCTCTCCGTCGTACTGACCACCGATACCGTTTACAACGCGTTCTACGACGACTACGAAACCCTGAAGGCCTTCCTGCACAGCCACAGTTACACCGGCAACCCCATCGGCTGTGCCGTCGCTCTGGCGACACTGGACATTTTCCGGGACGACAACGTCATCGAAAAGAACCGCCAGCTGTCACGCTGCATGGCCGAGTCGGTAGCCCATTTGGCCGACCACCCCAACGTAGGGGACATCCGTCAACACGGCATGACTCTGGCCATCGAAATGGTCAAAGATAAAGCGACCAAGACTCCCTTCGCCTGGCAGGAACGCCGTGGTTTAAAAGTGTACCAACACTCACTGACTCGGGAGGCCCTGCTACGTCCGCTGGGTAACGTGGTATATTTCATGCCCCCTTATGTCATCACTGAAGACCAGATTCGTCATCTGGCTCAGGTGGCCACCGAAGGCATCGACATTGCAGTAAAAGGTTAAGGAGCGCCCAACCTCATGCGTATACCCAGAATTTTCACCGACAGCCCGCTCAGTGTGGGCAGCCAGTGCGAACTCGACAAAAACGCCGCGAATCACGTGGGCCGGGTACTGCGCATGCAACCGGGCCAGGAGTTGCGGCTCTTCAACAACGACGGTCACGACTACCGTGCGACCATCACGCAGACCGGCAAGAAAAACGTCACCGTTGAAATCCTGAGCAGCGAGCAGAACCAGACGGAATCGTCGTTAACGATCACCCTGGGGCAAACGCTGTCTAAGGGTGATCGCATGGATTACGCCGTACAAAAAGCCGTGGAAATGGGCGTCACCACTATCGTGCCGCTCAGCACCGAACGCTGCGACGTAAAGCTTAAGGGAGACCGCGAAGAAAAACGCCTGCGTCACTGGCAGCAAGTCGCCATCAGTGCTGCCGAACAATGCGGCCGAGCAAAGGTACCGGACATACTCCCCGTCATGTCGGTTCAAGCATGGCTGGAGTACAGCCAGGCCAGTGATCTGCGCCTGGTGCTTCATCACCGCACCGAACACTCCCTGAACACTCTGAGCAAACCCGCCAGCGTCGCTCTGATGATTGGCCCCGAAGGGGGGTTAACCGCCGACGAAATCGCGCAAGCGGAGCAAAGCGGCTTTCTTCCTATCGCCCTTGGCCCCCGCGTTCTGCGAACAGAAACCGCACCGGTTGCGGCCATGGCCCTGTGCCAGTGGCTATGGGGTGACATTGGCAGCTAAAGCGCATATGACCACCAAGAGCATTTCTGGCGGCAACTCAGTCATTGACAGAGAACGCCGCGCTCAACATTATTCATAATCTACAAAAGCCAGATGGATGCTTTCTGGCAACAACAACCGATTATGCGAGCGCAGGATGACAGACTTATTTTTCAACCCAGAATTCTGGCAGTACCTCAGCATTCCTGTAATCGCTGCTCTTATAGGATGGGGCACCAACTGGCTTGCCATCAAAATGACCTTCTACCCGTTGGAGTTCATCGGCAAGCCTCCCCTACTAGGCTGGCAAGGCATCATCCCCTCGAAAGCCCGAAAAATGGCCGCCATCAGCGTCGATGCCACCATTTCCAAAATTGGCACTGTTCAAGAGATCTTCGAACAAATCGATCCAAACGTACTCGCTGCGCACATCATCTACACCGTCGATCCGCGCATTGAAGAATACGTCGACGAGCTCATGCTCAGAGAGCACCCTACTTTCTGGGAAAACCTGCCTTCCTCGGCACGGAAACTCGTCTACGAGCGCGTCAGAAAAGCCACCCCACACCTGGTCGACAACCTGGTGCAAGACATCGCCACCAACATCGAAGACCTTCTCGACATCAAAGGCATGGTGATTGACCGTCTGGCCAAAGACAAACGGCTGCTAAACCGCATTTTTCTGGAATGTGGCGACGTGGAGTTTCGATTCATCATCAACTCCGGCATGTATTTTGGATTCCTCTTTGGCCTTATCCAAATGGCCGTTTGGTACCTCTATCCAGCTACTTGGGTACTTCCGGTCTTTGGCCTTCTGGTCGGCTGGGCCACCAACTGGATTGCCCTGAACGTTATCTTCCGCCCCTTGAAACAACACAACATCGGGCCGCTGAAGATCCAGGGCCTCTTTCTCAAACGCCAGCCGGAAGTGGCTCATTCCTTCTGTCATATCGTCACCCACGAGATCCTCACCGTTGGCAACATTATTCAAGGAATCCTTGAAGGCCCCAAAGGTGACCGTGCCCGCAACATGGTGAAAAAACACATTAAACCGCTGGTCGACGAAACCGCAGGCATGGGAAAAGCATTCACTCAAGTGGCGTTTGGCCCCACCGGATTTGCCGCCATGAAAAATCATGTCGGCGAGAAAGCCATCACCATCTCGCAAAGCTCCTTCGACAACCCCGCGTTTGAAAAAGATCGTGCCCGCGCGGTCGAATCCATCATGGTGGAAAGAATGATCGCGCTCTCCTCCGAAGAGTTCCAGGATCTGCTGCGCCCATGTTTCCAGGAAGACGAAATCAAGCTGATCCTGGTTGGCGCTTTCCTCGGACTGGTAGCCGGCGTCAGCCAATTGATCTTTATTTTCGGGGACGCTTTACTGTAAAGACAATGAATACTGTGCAGAAAAGCTGCACATATCTATACTCTCAGGATAATTCACTCAACGTCAGCGGTGCGGAGGCAATGGATGCCGGGGTTCTTTTCCTGGGTTTCGGGCTTGTTTTCAAAAAAACAGCCCGAACAAAGTGCGCAAGAGACTCGCCTGTTCAGCCATACACTGGATGAACAGGCAAACACCGAAAACGCCACAGCTGAACCACCCCCTCGCCTGGAAGAACACTTGTTCTGCTGGCTTCTGGACGCTCAACCGGCGCACCTCAAGAAGCACGTGCCCAGCGCTGACAAAGTGCTCGCCGAACTGGGACAACGTTTGCAGTCTAACGCCATGGAAGAGCTGCCTCGAAAGCCCGGCACTTTGCCCATGCTGATGCGCGCACTCTCTGCGGAAACCACTGACCGAAAGCATCTAACGGATATCATTCTGAGTGACCCCTCTCTGACCGACCAACTACTGCAAGTAGCCAACAGCCCGCAGTTCAAGCCGGGGGACCATGTCATAGAGTCGGTAGACCAAGCGGTATTCGTACTGGGTTTGAACGGTATCAAAAACGTCATTGCGGCGGCCGTTATGCGCCCGATGATCGCCGCTCGAAACAGCTCTGAAGCACTGTTCGCTCAACGAGCTTGGCGCTGGGGCCTGACCTGCGCCCGTTCCGCCGAGATGATTGCAAGAATTCACAACGACGACACCAGTGCTCATTTTATGGTGGGTTTACTGCCCTCTCTGGCCTACATCACCATTCGCAGGGAAATCACCGCCATCTGCAGAACGCACAACATTGATAGCGAACCGGAACCCGCCTTGCTCAAGCAGGCGTTGGCACAGTACCAATGGGCAACGTGCCAGTTACTCGCCAACATTTGGGCGTTGCCGCCGAAATACCACGCCTGGCTTCTAACGGCAGAGCGCCCATCGCCTACACAGGAAAACTGGCCCCTACTGGATGGGCTGGTGGTGGGTACGCGGGAAGTTCTGCGCCATGCCCGGCAGCGCAACCTGGCGGAGGACGAGTTACAGAACATCGTTCACATCTCGCCACAACAGCTTGATCAAGTCCGGGCTGCGGTTCTGACCATGCTCAAAGAAGGCGGTACCGAACACTAGCCGCCCAATCCAGGCGGCTGTAGATCATTCCGTTTCGCCACCATCCTCTTTGCCGAGCAGCTCAGCAAAACTGACATCGTCACGCCCGAACGACAGATCCATCAACTGAGCGGGCAATGCGTTAGCCGGCAAGCGATCAACCACCCTGTCTTCGTCACGGCGCACCACCTTCAAAACCATCTCGACCGTGATCAGATCCAGTGCGCGACCGGGCACCAACTGATCGCCATTACGCCCGGCCAGACTTAACACACCAGCCCGGATCAACTTATCACTGATGCGGCGCGTGACCTCGCCAGGTACCCGCAACTCATGCTCCAGCGCTTCCTGCTGCGGCGCGGGCTCGCCCTGACTGAAGGGCTTCGCGACCATCCACATCAACACAAGGGCGACTCGCTCTTGCAGCTCCGGAGCCATTTGCACGTTGCGCTTTTTCGCCACAGAGCCGGGATTCTGCATGTAGAACGCCAGGCTGGCACCCAGTAACAGAATCATCCAATTCAGGTAGATCCAGATCAGCAAAATGATCCCGACCGCAAAACCGGAGTAGATGGCCGCGTACTTGGCCGAACCGGCCACAAAGGAGGCAAAGAGCATGCCCCCTGCTTGCCACGAAATACCCGCCAGCAAACCCGCTATAAAGGCATACCGGAACTTAACCCGGGTATTAGGAATGAAGATATAGACAAACGTGAAGGCGGCCACCACCAGGAAGAAGGGCGTGAAACGGGTGGCAATGACGATGAGCGAGCCGAAGGGCTCAATGGCCATCAATGTTTGAGCCACGTCTGACGACAGCAAGGTCGCAGTTGCACCAACAGCGGAAACCATCAGGAGCGGACCAATCATGATCACGCTCAAATAGTTACTGAAGCGCTGTGCCATAGAGCGCATATCCGGCACACGCCAGATCATATTAAAGGACCGCTCGATCTTCTGGACCAGTGAAATCACGGTATAGACCAGCATGGCCAGACCCACTGACCCCAGAACCCCAACCTTGATGTTATCGACGAACCCCAGAATCTGCTCCGCAATCTCAATCCCTTGCGGCCCCATCGGCTGAAAGAACTGATACAGAAACGGCTCCATCTTCTGGTGCACGCCCAGCGCCTTCAGCACAGAAAAACTCAATGCCAACAACGGCACAATGCTCAAAAGCGAGGTATACACCAGACTCATGGAGTGCAACGTGAGCTGGCCACTGACCACATCCCGAACTAACGCGTACAATGAACGACCGGACTTATACAGCCATGTCCAAGGCCAAGATTGCGGTGGGTTAGGGTTGGAAAGAATCCAGTCTTCAGCGGCCTGAAGCCGCTCCTTAAATTGGGTAGACGCCACATGCAGTCCTATTTTGTAGTCTTTTCTACAGCTTATCAGGCAGATGGCAGTAAACAACCTGCCACTGAGTATTTTCGAAAGCCCCGCCCGTTAACACTTCACAGACTGCAGATTTCTCGACGTTATCTCCACAATCCGCTGACGGGCCTCGCGGCTGGCCCAAGCGGAGTGGGGAGTCAGAATCAGATTCGGAATATTCTCCACCAGCAACGGGTTACCCTTGCGCGGAGGCTCTTCGGTCAATACATCAAACCCGGCCCCGGCTATCTGCCCTTCACGCAGAGCGTTCACCAAGGCGCTTTCATCGACTAAACCACCGCGGCTGGTGTTAATCAGCAAGGCCGTAGGTTTCATCAGCCCCAATTCCCTGGCGCCAATCAAATTACGCGTGTCTTCCGTCAGCAGACAATGCAGCGATAATACGTCCGCCTGCGCCAGCAGCTCATCCAACGGAATGCGGGAATAACCATCCACGCTGCCAGCTTCCTGCCCCGGCCGACACCCCAGCACCACGTTCATCCCGAAAGCCTTCGCCCGCTCAGCAACTCCCTGCCCCAAATCACCGTAGCCCAGAATACCGAGCGTTTTGCCCTCAAGCTCCATGATCGGGTGGTCCATCAGACAGAACATCTCGCTGCGCGCCCAGGTGCCATTGCGAGCATCCCGGTTGTAATCCAACAGGCGCGCTGCCAACGCCAGAATCAGCGCCATCGTATGTTGCGCGACGGTGGAGCGGCCGTAGTTGGTCACATTCAGAACCTCAACCCCACACGCTTTAGCTGCCCCCAGATCGATGTTGTTCAGGCCGGTCGCAACCACCGCAATAATCTTCAGTTCCGGGCAGGCCTCAAAGTGCTCCCGCCCCAACACCACTTTATTCACCAATACGGTGTCAAAACCGCGGATACGCTCCCGTACCTGTTCTGGCGCTGTGCGTTCATGGCAGGTCAGTCCGCCCGTCACCCGCTCAATAGACGATAGGTCCACATCACCACCAAGGGTTTTTGCATCCAGAAAAACGGCCTTCATACTTTTCTCCTGACTCAAGCTCAAAACAGATTAAGCTAGACTGAAACAAATTGATAAAACCCGGAGGTACATCATGGAACACGAATTCTGGCACGAACGCTGGGCCAAAGAACAAATTGGTTTTCACGAAGGCACCGTCAACCAATACCTGCGCGATCACTGGTCGGCGCTGTCCGGCTCAGGAACCGAGGCGGTGTTTGTGCCACTGTGCGGTAAAGCCCACGATATGTGGTGGCTGCACGACCGCGGTCACCCTATTATTGGCGTCGAACTCAGCGACGTTGCCTGCAAAGACTTCTTCGAGGAAGCCGGTGAAAAAGCCATGGTCAGCCCCGGCGAGCCCTTCACCACATTCACCCACGGCAGCCTGCAACTCTGGTGCGGCGATTTTTTTCAGCTGGTTCCACAAGATCTGAAACACATCCGGTTAGTCTACGACAGAGCGGCCTTAATCGCGCTTCCCCCGGAAATGCGAAAAGAATACGTCAACCATCTGACTGCCGTCACGCCTGACAACATCACGATCTTGCTGGTCACCCTCGATTACGACAATCACGAGATGAAAGGCCCTCCTTTCAACGTCACCGATGATGAAGTCCACGAGCTCTTTGCTGAAGACTACAGCATCACCCAAATACACAGGCAAGACATGGCTCACGATAGCCCGTTCGCTAAACGCAAAGGACTGAGCAAAGGCGCCACCGAAAGCGTGTTCAAACTCACCAAAGCATAATTTAATGAACCCATTCAGCACTCAGCCTGTCCAACTTTACGAGTCTGAACTAAGCTCAAATTAAACAAACCATCCAATCATTCACACGGCCCCGGCACGACAACCGCCGGGGCACTATGGAGACACTGCGTGAGTTAAAACTGTCGATAACAAGCGAATGTAAGCGAGGGGTATCTATGAGCATTCTGCAGCATTTCAAAGACCGGTATGCACAAACTCAAGAAGAAGAGTTCTCTCTTGAGGAATACCTGGAGATCTGCAAAAACGATCCAACAGCCTATGCTACTGCGGCAGAACGCATGTTGATTGCCATCGGCGAGCCGGAACTGATTGACACCTCCCGTGACCCTCGCCTCTCACGTATTTTTTCCAATAAAGTCATCAAACGCTACCCGGAATTCGACGAATTCTACGGCATGGAAGAAGCCGTCGAAAATATCGTGTCGTTCTTCCGTCATGCCGCCCAAGGGCTGGAAGAAAAGAAGCAAATCCTATATTTACTGGGCCCCGTCGGCGGCGGTAAATCCTCGCTTGCGGAAAAGCTCAAGGCGCTGATGCAAAAAGTGCCGTTCTATGCCATTAAAGACTCACCGGTCAACGAGAGTCCACTAGGCCTCTTTAACCCGGAGGAAGACAGCCCGATTCTGGAAGAAGAGTACGGAATTCCCAGCCGATATCTGAAAAACATCATGTCGCCCTGGGCGGTCAAGCGGCTGCATGAATTTGGCGGAGACATCAGTCAGTTCCGGGTGGTCAAACGCTACCCGTCAATACTCGACCAAATTGCCGTCTCAAAAACCGAACCAGGTGATGACAACAACCAGGACATTTCCGCGTTGGTCGGCAAGGTTAACATCCGCATGCTGGAGGACTTCTCACAGGATGACCCGGATGCTTACAGCTTCAGCGGCGGCCTCTGTAAAGCCAATCAGGGCCTGATGGAATTTGTGGAGATGTTCAAAGCGCCGATCAAAGTGCTTCACCCTCTGCTCACCGCCACTCAGGAAGGCAACTACAACACCACCGAAGGCATGGGATCGGTACCCTTTGATGGCGTGATACTGGCTCACTCCAACGAATCCGAATGGCAAACCTTCCGCAATAACAAACACAACGAAGCCTTTCTCGACCGGGTTTATATTGTCAAAGTGCCTTACTGCGTAAGAGTTACAGAAGAGATCGAAATCTACCGCAAGTTGCTCAAAAACAGCTCGTTGTCAGGCGCCCCCTGCGCTCCGGACACACTGGATATGCTGGCCCAATTCTCGGTGCTGTCGCGCGTTATGGATCCGGATAACTCCAGCATCTTCTCCAAAATGAAGGTGTACGATGGCCAGAACATCAAAGACACCGATCCGAAAGCCAAATCCATTCAGGAATATCGCGATGCCGCGGGCGTGATGGAAGGCATGGACGGCCTCTCCACCCGCTTTGCCTTCAAGATCCTGTCGAAAGTCTTCAACTTCGACACCACTGAAATCGCCGCCAACCCGGTTCACCTGCTGTATGTCTTGGAAAAGCAGATTGAGCAGGAACAGTACGCACCTGATACCCAGGAAAAATACCTGCGTTTCATCAAAGAATATCTGGCGCCGCACTATGTTCAGTTCATCGGCAAGGAAATTCAGACTGCTTATCTGGAGAGCTACAGCGAATACGGTCAGAACCTGTTCGATCGTTACGTCACTTACGCCGACCTCTGGATTCAGGATCAGGAATTCCGGGACCCGGAAACCGGCGATATTCTGGACCGTGCCTCCATCAACGACGAGCTGGAAAAAATCGAAAAACCCGCGGGCATCAGCAACCCGAAAGATTTCCGCAACGAAGTGGTCAATTTCGTGCTGCGGGCCCGCGCCAACAATCATGGGGAAAACCCGTCCTGGCTCAGCTACGAAAAGCTGCGCAGCGTGATCGAGAAGAAGATGTTCTCGAACACCGAAGATCTGCTACCGGTTATTTCGTTCAACCCGAAAGCCAGTCAGGAGGATCAAAACAAGCACAAACAATTTGTCGAACGCATGGTCGATCGGGGATACACCGAGAAACAGGTCCGCTTGCTTGCCGAGTGGTATCTGCGTGTACGTAAGTCCCATTAACGACCAGCGGGAGCAAGCAGCATGGGCATGACCCACATAGTCGACCGGCGACTGAACGGTAAAAACAAGAGTGCGGTGAACCGGGAACGGTTCCTGCGCCGTTACCGCCATCACATCAAAAAAGCGGTCTCTGAAGCCGTGCAGAGACGTTCCATCACCGACGTCGAACGGGGCGAGAAAGTCAGCATTCCGGCCAAAGATATTCAGGAGCCGGTTTTCCGTCACGGGGCGGGCGGGCGCCGGGAAGCGGTGCACCCCGGCAACCAGGAATGGGTAGCCGGTGACACCATAGCGAAGCCCGAAGGCGGTGCCGGTCAAGGCCAGGGCGAAGGGCAAGCCAGCCCCGACGGCGAGGGCATGGACGAGTTCGTGTTTCAGATCACTCAGGAAGAGTTTCTGGAATTCCTGTTTGATGATCTGGAATTGCCAAATCTGGCCCGCAAGAAACTTAAAGACACCGAATCCTTTAGTTACGTTCGAGCCGGTTTTACCAGTCAGGGGGTACCTGCAAAATTGGACGTCGTTCGGTCGCTGCGTGGCGCCCACGCCCGAAGACTCGGGTTGAGTGGCGCTCGAAAGAAAAAGATCCGTGATTTAGAGGCCCAACTGGAGGTTCTGAAAACAGCGCCAGATGATCTGGACCCAGCGTTCAGCCACGAAGATCAAATCAAAGCGCTGATGGACGAGATTGCTGAACTTAAAGCCAACGTTAAACGCATACCGTTTATCGACGAAATCGATCTGCGCTACCGACAGCACCAGAAACAACCGAAGCCCGCCACCAGTGCGGTGATGTTTTGCCTGATGGATGTATCTGGCTCCATGACCCAGATGCACAAAGACATCGCAAAGCGCTTCTTTATTCTGCTCTACATGTTCCTGAAGAAGAACTACAAGAAAATCGATGTGGTGTTTATTCGTCATCACACCAGTGCCAAAGAAGTGACGGAGGAAGAGTTTTTCTACTCTCGTGAAACCGGCGGTACCATTGTTTCAAGCGCCCTGAAACTGATGCGCAAGATTATCGAGGAGCGATATTCCCCGGACGAATGGAACATCTACGCAGCTCAGGCCTCCGATGGCGACAACTGGAACGATGACTCGCCCGCCTGCGGCAAACTGTTAGCTGAGGGCATTTTGCCTCAAGTGCAGTACTACTCTTACATCGAGATCACACCGCTGGACCATCAAACCCTCTGGTATGAATATGAAAAACTCATGGCCGAGCACCCGCAAAGCTTTGCCATGCAACAGATCGCAGACCCAGCAGACATATACCCGGTTTTCCGAAAGCTGTTCGAGAGGAAAGCTGCATGAACGATTCCATTGATCGCCCCAACGATGCAGAAAGTCCAGAGCCGGGTGTTCGCACGCCCATTTCGACCAGCTCGGAATGGACCTTTGAGCTGATTCAGAAATACGATGACGCCATCGCCAAATGTGCTGCGGAGTTCGGTTTGGACACCTACCCCAACCAGATCGAGGTGATCACCGCAGAACAAATGATGGATGCCTACAGCTCCGTGGGCATGCCGGTGGGCTATAACCATTGGTCGTTCGGCAAACAGTTCCTGCAAACGTCGAAGGGCTACCAGCGCGGCCAGATGGGGTTGGCCTATGAGATTGTGATCAACTCCAACCCCTGCATCGCCTACCTGATGGAGGAGAACACCTTACCGATGCAAGCGTTGGTTGTCGCCCATGCAAGCTACGGACATAACTCGTTTTTCAAAGGCAATTATCTGTTCCGTACCTGGACCGACGCTAACGCTATTATCGATTACCTGGTGTTCGCCCGAAACTACGTGTCCGAATGCGAAGAACGCCATGGCATTGATGCGGTCGAGGAGATTCTGGACTCCTGTCATGCCCTGATGAACTATGGCGTAGACCGCTACAAACGACCATCCCCGATCTCGGCAGACGAAGAGATTCTTCGGCAACAGGAACGAGAAGAGTACCTGCAACGCCGTATTAACGATCTGTGGCGCACCATTCCAAAACCGGACGAAGACGACCCGGTAAAGCGCCAGCCCCGATATCCGTCGGAGCCACAAGAGAACCTTCTGTATTTCATCGAGAAAAACGCTCCCTTGCTAGAAACCTGGCAACGGGAACTGGTTCGCATTGTGCGTAAACTGGCCCAATACTTTTACCCTCAACGCCAAACCCAGGTCATGAATGAAGGTTGGGCGAGCTTCTGGCATTACACACTGCTGCACCGGCTGTACGAAAAAGGACTGGTGACTGATGGCTTCATGCTGGAATTTCTGCAAAGCCACACCTCTGTGGTGTATCAGCCCCCCTTCAATAGCCCTTGGTATTCGGGGATCAATCCCTATACGCTCGGGTTCTCGATCTACACAGACTTGCGCCGGATGTGTGAAGAGCCAACTGACGAAGACCGCGAATGGTTCCCGGACATCGCAGGTACCGACTGGCTGGAAACCCTGCACTTCGCCATGCAAAATTTCAAAGACGAGAGCTTCATTCTGCAATACCTTTCACCGAAAGTGATGCGAGACCTCAAGCTGTTTGCGATAGAGGATGACGACCAGGAAAACCACTACACCGTGACGGCAATCCACGATGAATCCGGATATCGCACCCTGCGCGAGAAACTCGCGGGTCAATACAACCTGAGTTATCGCGAACCTAACATTCAGATCTGGAATGTGGATGTACGCGGCGACCGTTCACTGACCCTCAGGCACATCCCGGTTGATCATATCCCTCTGGGCAAGGAGACCGATGAGGTCCTTCGGCACGTTCACCGACTGTGGGGGTTTGATGTTTTTCTCGAGACAGTGGACAACGGCAAGGTACAAAACACGCATCGCTGCCCCCCTCAAATTGTCGATGAAGATTAGTTCTGACGAGCGCCCCTTAATTCCTGCTCCAAACCCTGAAATAGGACGCTGGAGACGGAACGCTTTTCATCGTGGAAACGTCTGCTAGTCGGTATACTTGCATTCATAACTATAATTTTATAATTGACGGAGACTACAACGGAATGGCACGCCTCAACACACTGGACGCATCTTGGTTGGCAGTAGAATCTGAAGATACCCCGATGCACGTGGGCAACCTGCAAATTTTTTCTTTACCCGAAGGGGCCCCTGAAACTTATCTGCGGGACATGGTTCTCCGCATGAAGGAATCCCACGAGGTGGCCGCGCCATGGGGCGACAAGCTGGCCTGGTCGGGCTTTCTCGGGCGGCTGATTGCTCCGGCTTGGGTCAAAGACAAGGACATCGACCTCGACTATCACGTCCGACATTCAGCGCTTCCGCGCCCCGGCGGCGAAAGAGAACTCGGTATTCTGGTATCACGCCTCCATTCCAACCCTCTGGATTTTTCCCGACCACTTTGGGAATGTCATGTGATTGAAGGGCTGGAAGGCAACCGCTTTGCCATGTATACCAAGATGCATCACTCAATGATCGATGGCATAAGCGGTGTACGTTTGATGCAGCGAGTGCTGACCACCGATTCGCAACGCAGAAACATGCCACCACCGTGGGCTGTGCAGCCGATCAAGCGGAGAGCCCACAAAGGCGATCGCGAAGCCAGTGTACCCGGAGCCTTTTCTCAGGCCGTGGATGCCTTGAAGCTGCAGGTCGATATGGCCCCCAGGCTGTGGCAAGCCGGTAACCGGCTGGCACAGTCTGCGCTGCATCCTTCGGATGGTCTGACTGCACCGTTTACCGGTCCTGTTTCCATTCTTAACCATCGGGTCAAAGGCCAGCGCCGGCTAGCCACTCAGCACTATCCGATCGATCGTATTAAAGCGCTAGCGCACGCTTCAGGCGGCTCCCTGAACGACATAGTTCTGTACTTGTGTGGAACAGCCTTGCGTCGTTTCCTGCTAGAGCAAAACAACCTTCCCCACACGCCGCTCACCGCCGGCATCCCGGTCAACATACGTCCGGCTGACGATCAGGGAACAGGTACTCAGATCAGCTTTATGATTGCCTCGCTGGCGACCGACGAAGCCGACCCTCTGAACCGTCTGCAGCAGATCAAAGAGTCCTGCCGCCGCGCCAAAGAACACTTACAAAAGCTGCCTAAAAAGGCGCTGACCCAATACACCATGCTGTTAATGTCACCATACATTCTGCAGCTGATGTCTGGGTTGGGCGGGCGCATGCGGCCGGTGTTCAACGTGACGATTTCCAACGTGCCAGGCCCGGAAGAAACCTTGTACTTTGAAGGGGCAAAACTGGAAGCGACCTATCCGGTCTCTCTGATCGCTCATGGTGGTGCATTGAACATCACCTGCCTGAGCTACGCAGGCACGCTCAACTTCGGCTACACCGGATGTCGGGATACCCTCCCGAGCATGCAGAAAATCGCCGTTTTCACCGGTGAAGCTCTGGACGAGCTGGAAGCGCTGATTCTGCCGCCGAAACCGGAGAAAGCTCCGGCTCGCAAGAAAAAAAGCAGTAAGGCCTAGCCACTTTCCCAGTGGCCAGCGCCTATCATAACAAGCTGCAAAAAACGGGAGGTGAGCTTGCGCACCTGTTCGATCTGGTAATCGTCTTCCGGTGAAATACTGAGGATGTCGGTCAGGCTGAAGGCAACAGTCCTGACCAGCAGATCACACGCCATATCCAGATCCGAATCACTCAGGTGCCCGAGCAATTTGAGTCGACGTAAGTCGTTAGCCAACTCGCCAGCAAAGAACCGCATTTCACTGCGAATGCCTTCCTGGACAGCACGGCTTTCACCCGCCAATCCTTGCGCCATAAACATAAAGAAGTTTCGATTGGCCAGAACATGAGCCACGAAAATACCCACCGACTCTTCTATCAACTTATCGGCTTGCAACACATTCGCCCGGGCTTCACGCATCATCCTGCGTAACACCAACCCCAGCTCATCAACCAGCTGCAGCCCCAGGTCATCAACACTGCGAAAGTGCCGATAGAAAGAGGTCGGCACCACACCTGCCTGCCGGGTGACTTCGCGAATACCTATGCTGGCGAAATGCCGCCCTTTACCCACCAGCGTCAATGCCGCCGTCATCAGCTTTTCGCGGGTTTCTCCCGGCCGTCGCCTTTGTACATTTGCCATGGCTCTATCCGTACAACAAGATCAAGTTCACAAGTGTACACACTCAGCCGATTAAAAACCTTCCCAGCTTGTCATTATGAGCCATCTTTCCACCCAAGCCATTGTTCAGGCCCAAACTCATGTGTACAGTCGTACACATCAAGTGAACAACTGTACACATGATATTTTAAATGACCGCTTTAAGCACTTGGAGATACACCATGCTGGCAAAAATTACGCAGTCCAAAACGTTACATTGGCTTGGCCGGCAGTTGCTGAATCGCGAAGATCCCCGCGCATTTTTTGACCCTCTGACCACGGCCATTAACCCCATGTGGGTACAACAGTACACACCCGCCCGAGTCGAGCGCATAACAGCAGAGACCCAAGACACCAAAACGTTTGAACTGAGACCCGCGAATCGTTGGGGTGGTTTTAAAGCGGGCCAGCATTTGAATGTGAATGTTGAAATCAACGGCACTCGGCGAACCAGAACCTTCAGTCTGTCCAGCTCACCGGCGCTCTGGGAAAGTCAGGGACTCATAACTCTGACGATCAAGCGCTTACCGGGCGGGTTGGTCACAAACTGGCTGCACGACGACCTGAAAGCTGGCGATGTAATCGGGCTCACGGAAGCCTTTGGCGACTTCCTGATTCCGGAGGAAAAGAAGCCCGTACTGTTCATTGCGGGCGGCAGCGGTATTACGCCAATCCTGAGCCAACTCGACACCATGGCCCTGGAACATTATCCGGGGCCCGTCACGCTGCTCTATTACGTCCGCACTCAAAGCGATGTGATCGGTGAGGAAAAGCTGAGCGCGCTGCGTAGCCGCTATCCGGCTTTCTCACTGAACATCATCACCACCCACGAGGGCTCAGCGCCTCGCTATCTGAAGGGTGAAGATCTGGACTCGATCCCCGGTCTGACAGGCTGCGAGATCTTTCTGTGCGGACCGAAAGGTTTGATGGATTTAGCCACAGAACAGCTTTGCCAGCGGGGCATCAACGAGGATGAACTGCACAGCACCTTCTTCGCCCCACCGGCTCCGGCGAAGCTTGCCACTAACGACATCGGTGGCGAAGTAACGTTCAGTACAAGCAACCTGACCGTGGACTCTAAAGGCGACGCCAATTTACTGGAGATTGCGGAAGCCGCCGGCCTATCGCCCCAGCATGGCTGCCGTATGGGCATATGCCATCAGTGCAGCTGCACGAAAACCAGCGGCACGGTGGTAAACCGGCTGACAGGTCAAGTGTCCGGCCCCGGCTCAGAGAGCGTTCAATTATGCATTTCCATCCCCCAGGGCCCGGTGGCTCTGGAGGCATAACCCTTTTTATTATTTGCACTGTGGCCGGACTGGCTGCAAGGAGTACACAATGAAGAACCTAAGTGATCAACAGTTGGACGAACTTCAAAAAGATCTCGACGCCATTCGCGATGAAGTACTGGCCGATCTGGGCGAACGCGATGCCAACCATATCCGCAGCATGGTGCGCCTGCACCGCAAACTGGAAGTCGCGGGCCGGGTGATGATGCCCTTTGGTTTCATTCCTCCGGTGTTTCTTGCGGCTACCGTGTCACTGGGTCTGGCCAAAATCCTCGAGAACATGGAAATAGGCCACAACGTGATGCACGGCCAATACGACTGGATGAACGACCCCAGCCTGAATTCTCAGACCTACGAGTGGGATACGGCCTGTTCCAGCGAATCCTGGCGCCGCACGCACAACTTCGAGCACCACACCTACACCAACGTGATCGGTAAAGACCGGGATTACGGTTACGCCGTTCTCAGATTGAGCGACGACGACCCCTGGAAGCCCCGCCACACCTTCCAGATTCTGAACTATGCGGCGTTAAGCATCCTGTTCCAGTGGGGCGTCGCCCTGCATGAATTAGAAGCGGAAAAGCTGAACCATGGGAAAAGCCACCTGAAAGAAAAGCGGCCTTTTCTAAAAGTCGCGGCCAAGAAAGCTGGCCGCCAAGCTTTTAAAGACTATGTGTTCTTCCCGGTCCTGACCCTGCCGGTTGCGCCAATCGTGCTCGCGGGCAATGCCTGTGCGAACCTGATCCGCAATCTGTGGTCGTCCACCGTAATCTTTTGTGGACACTTCACTCAGGATGCAGAAACGTTTACCGAGGAAGAAGCGGAAGGGGAAAGTAAAGGCCATTGGTATCTTCGACAGCTGACGGGATCGTCCAACTTTAGCGGCGGGAAATGGATGCACATCATGAGTGGCCACCTGAGCTTTCAGATTGAGCACCACGTATTTCCAGACCTACCGGCCCACCGATACCCGGAAATATCCGAAAAGGTCCAAAAGGTGTGCCGTAAGCACGGCATTCACTACAACACCGGCAGCTTCGGAAAGCAGTACAGCACCGTGTTAAAGCGCATCCTTCGATACTCGTTGCCGGATCGCTTTACTCACCGACCAGCTACCGCGTAATTGCAGCGGTCTGACGAAATGAGTGACCGCTCACATCCAGAGTGGTCACTCTGTTTCGACCTGCGGCCTTGGACGCATACAGCGCTTCGTCCGCCACAGCCACAACATCATCCGGCTCAACGATAATACCTGAACCAACCACAGCCACACCGATACTTACGGTCACGGAAATCGGCTGACCTTCCCATTCAAACCATAGATCTGAGTCAATACCCCTGCGTATGTTCTGGGCAACCTGCTCGGCACCTGCCGCATCGGTGTAGGGCAATACAATGGCAAACTCTTCGCCACCGTATCGACACACGATGTCCGTTTCACGCCGAATAATATTGGTCAGTTTGTCCGCTAATTTGCTCAGGCAACTGTCGCCTGCCTGATGGCCCAAATTATCGTTAAACGCTTTGAAATGATCCACGTCCAGCATGATAAGTGCCAGCGATCCCTTACGACGGCATCGGATCACCTCTTCCCGCAAGTGCGTATCGAAGTATCGCCGATTGAAGATACCGGTTAACCCATCCGTTGAACTCAGCATCTCCAGCTGTCGATTAGCCGATTCCAAGGCCGCCGTTCGTTCTGCAACACGCGATTCGAGAGCGGTGTTCATTTCCCCCTGAATCCGTTGAGTTTCCTGTGCCATATGCCGCAAACGATCTGTCAGTGCTATCGACAGGAGAATCACCTCGAACGCCGAGCCTATCTGAATGGCATACTCAGTCACGAAATTTGTTGGCAAAACACCAAATGTCTTGAACAGATAGAGCAGCATACCCGCCAATAAAGCCGTCCAAGCCAGCATAAAGAAGCGCGCGGGCCTGAACTTCCGATACAGGCACAAACCACCGGCGAACATCACCAACATTGTCGCCAAAACGGCGACGAAACTATTAAAGCGGATAACCGGCGCGTAATTCGAAGAAATAATCGGCGCTACAGCCGCCACAACAAAGACACCCATCATGGCCAGAAAAGCACGATTCAACCGCGGTGCATTCACTTTCAACGCCAAAAACGACCGGGAGAAACCCAGCACAAAGACCATGCCCGAGGCGATCAGAAAGGCTACAGAGCGATTATTCCACCAGGGAGACTCCGGCCACAGATGCTCAAAAGAAAGGCCATTCAAACTGAATTGAAGAACCGCATAGTTCAGGATGTAACCTGAATACCAGAGATAGTTGGTGTCGCGAATTGAAAGGAAAATCAGAAAGCTAAAGACCAGCATGGCCACCAGCAAGCCATAGAACAAACCCAGAACAAATCGCTCCTGATGATCGGCCTGACTGAAGCTGTCCAAACTCCAGAGCTTGGTCCGCATTTGAACCGCGCCACTGGTTTTCACGCGGAAATACAAATCGGCACTTTCACCTTGGCTCAGATTCAGGTCGAAGTTGATGTTGTGGTGACCCTTGGCGCGCCGGTGAAACGGTACTGAGTCGCCGGCGATCTGGCGTTCCATCGGCCCCGCTGCCCGGACAACAAACAACTCCATTTCATCAATAATCGGATACAACCCTTCGATCACCCACTGATCGTTCGGGCTGGAGACATTTTCCACACGAGTATGAAACCAATACGTCGAGTCGGTAAAACCAAAATTATAGGCTTTTTCCGGAATCTCTTTTGAACCAAGCTCCGGCCAGCGCCGTTTGATCTGATAAATATTCAGGTTGGAGCTAGGGTCTTCATAGAAAGCGAGATTTCGGGATATATCAATCTCGTCACTGGCCCTATCCAGTTCAACGGAAAAGATATCGGGAGCCCCTGCAGCCATGGCCTGCAACGAGCTTAAAGCCAGCATTGTGACTAACAGTAAACGAATCAAGCAGACCCCGAATAAATTTATGGTTCTATACACGCACCTAAATAGTAGCTGATTCCGGCTATATCAAGCGTAAGGAATGGCGTTTGTTCGTAACGGTGTGTATCGCCCCGCTACACACCCTGCAACAAGCGAAGCAATTCGGGGGGGATGCACATCCGGAGCGTCGGGCGGACTGAAAACTAAAGATTCTGGTTGTCAGACCAATCATGCCTTTAATCCATACGAAGGTCCGTTAGCTTGCATAATGGGAAAAGGGGGTATCAACAACACCCTGTGCTTTGAGATACTGAGTCATTACGCTTGTGCCCATGCACACATAGGATCCATGACATGCCGCAATCCGAGCTAGTAGACCGCTTCGGCCGCACAGTGAATTATGTTCGTCTCTCGGTGACAGATCGCTGTGATTTCCGCTGCGTGTACTGTATGGCTGAGGAGATGACGTTTCTTCCGCGGGAAAAAATCATGTCGCTTGAAGAGATTACTCAGGTGGCTCGCAATTTTGTCTCGCTGGGCACGCAGAAGATTCGTCTGACCGGCGGGGAACCATTGGTCCGGAAGGGTGTTGTTGATCTGGTTCGGGAAATCGGCAGTTTCGGTTTGCGTGACTTTGCCATGACGACCAATGGAAGCCAGTTACCTGCGCTGGCCGAGGATTTGCGAAAAGGCGGTCTGGACCGGCTCAATGTCAGCCTGGATTCGTTGGATACGGAGAAATTCAAGAACATCACCCGTACCGGCAAACTGAGTCAGGTTCTGGATGGCATTGATGCTGCCCAACAGGCGGGGTTCAAGAACATTAAGCTCAATACGGTGGTGATGAAAGGCCGTAATGAGGAGGAAATCCCGGATCTGGTTGAGTTTGCTCGTGCCAAAGGTCTGGATATTACATTCATTGAGGAGATGCCACTCGGGGAGATCTCGGAGCATGACCGGGGGTTGGCGTTGTGTACGAGCGAGGAGGTTCGGGCAATCATTGCTCGGCATCATGATCTCGAGCTGACCGATGATGATTCTGGTGGGCCGTCCCGTTATTACCGGATGCGGGACAGTTCTACCCGGGTTGGATTTATCTCACCACATTCTCATAATTTTTGTTCGACCTGTAATCGGGTTCGGGTAACGGTGGAGGGGCGCCTGTTGTTGTGTCTCGGCAATGAGCACTCTATGGATTTGTTGCCGTTGTTGCGGGAGCATCCGGGGGATGATGAGCGGCTTCGGGAAGCAATTATTGCGGCGATGGATTTAAAACCGGAACGGCACCACTTCTCCAGTGAGGGGGATGTGGAGATACTCCGGTTTATGAATATGACGGGGGGATAACCCCCTTCAGCCGCCTAGCCTTGCCATCGCCTGCACTTCCGACAGTGACAACAGATCCGATCGACTCAGCTCGCCAAGCGCCGTTTTACCCATCAGCGATAGGGTTAACTCGGTTTCCAGCCGGATGTTATCCAACAGGCTTTCCACAGCAGCCTGCCCACCTGCTGCCAAGGCATATCCCCAGGGCCTCCCCATCAGGCAACCGTCTGCTCCTAAGCACAAAGCCCGCACCAAATCCTGACCGGACTGAACGCCACCGTCCACAAATACCTGGCACTTTCCCGCCACCGTTTCCGCAATAGCGGGCAACACACTTAAAGACGCTGGCGCTCCGTCCAATTGGCGGCCCCCATGATTCGACACCACCACGGCGTCGGCCCCGACCTCAACCGCTGACAGAGCGTCATCAACCTCCATAATGCCTTTAATGATCAGTTTTCCTGGCCAATTCTGGCGTATCCAATCCAGGTCGCTCCAGGTCACCGAAGGATCAAACTGGCTCTCCACCCACGCCTTGAAGTCTTCCAGCTTGCGCCCGGACGGCACGGCACTGGCGAGATTGCCAAATGTCAGTGGTTTGCCCCCAATGGGAACATCCGCCAACCAACGTGGATGACCCAGCAAATCCAGTGCCTTGCGTATCTTTGCTGAGAACGACAGATTTCCGTTCATGCCGTTACGTACATCACGGTAGCGCAGCCCTAAGCGTGCAAGATCGACCGTGAACACCAAGGTCTTGAACCCCGCTTGCCAGGCCCTTTGCAACAATTCCGCCGAGAACCCTCGGTCTTTCAGGACATAGAGCTGAAACCACAGGTCTGCGTTCGGGACGTCCTTCGCCACTTCCTCGACCGAGCAGATGCCCACGGTGCTCAAACAAAACGGAACGCCTGCGCGAGCACCGGCACCGGCCGCCTGCACCTCCCCTCGCTTAGCCAACATCCCCGCCAGCCCCATGGGTGCCATAACCAATGGCAGAGAGGCTGGCGCGCCCAGCAACGTCGTAGACGTATCAACCTGAGCCACATCTTGCATCACCCGCTGGCGAAAGCTCCACTGAGTAAAGGCCTGGCGATTCTCCGCAAGGGTATGTTCAGAAAAGGCACCGCCATCCAGATAGTCGAACAACATGCGAGGTAACTTTCGTTTGGCGAGTATGCGGTAATCAGAGACAGATGCAGGGGCAAGCATAGGCGACACTCATGTTACGGAGCTTTTAGCTCACTGTTTTTATTAGAAGTCAGCGCTATGCACTTTACGACAATCCGGAAACACCTTCCACGCCGAACGCGTATAAGCTCGGCGCCGGAAATACAGACCGGCCTGTCCGGACTAGGGCTTGTGTCAGGGTTTCTGATAGATTCGCTAGCTAGCCTTGCCTCAACCCAAGCTCACACATTGAGACATGACCTTGGTCATGACTTTCTTGGAAGGACTGACCGTAATGACTTTGGCCGTAAAGCTTTGCCTATCCGCCGCTTTTCTCTTCTTTATGACCGGGCTGATTACCGGCATCTGGAAGTATTGGTGCATAGCCACCAGCCCCAAGGCGGCCGCCCCCAGGTACGTTGACATCGCGCACCGAAGCTCACTCATGTATAGCTTCGCCGCCATGCTATTGGGCTGGTTTGCCGGCTATAGTGTGTACGCGGACTGGCTGAATACCTTAGCTGCTGCGGGCGCATTGGGCTTCTTTGCCCTGGCGATTGGCACCTACATCATTCACGGCATTCTTCGGGACACCAGCAACCAACTGCGTAAGCCCCATAAATTGGGCCAGTCAAACCTGCCCGGCTGGCTGATACATGGTTTCATGATCGCTTTGGTTGTTGCGGAAGTGGCCGGATCTTTCGTGTTGGGCTCCGGTGCCTTGCTCGGGGTCTGGCAATAATGCCAGACCCTCACCAAACAAAAAGACCCGTCAGCTTCTAACCTGTTCCATTCCCCCAGCCCCTACCAGCGACCCATCACGCATACGAAAAGGTACGTACACGATACGTATTAAGACTAAAGATCATCGACACTTCGGTGACCCCACCCGGAAATAGAAGTAAGATTACCCCCACAAAATCAAAGGTTTTTGCGCAAACTCTCACCACGCTACCGCCTGACCTTTCTAGTTACCGCGCCACTCACCTTTACTGCAGGCCAACCGGGTTAATGTTCCATAAACGTTACGTTGAAAAAACGATCCGGAGATTCGACAAACTCCCTTTGGCCGCTCGGGCTTTTCTGACCTTTACACCGTTGTTTATTGCGGTGGCCTGGATGTCTCTGGCCAATGGCCTGACACTGTTCCAGACTGCACAGGATCTTGAACTACTCGAAAAAGACACCCAGCGCGCCGTTGACGCAGGGTTTCTGGTTGGCGCGCTTCAGAATGAACGAGCCGCAAGCAGTATCTACGTCGAAAGCCGCGGACAACTCCACTCGCAGAAGCTCCAAGACGCACGAAAAAACACAAACCGGAAACTGGCAATACTAAAAACAGCGCTGACCGACACCGCAAAGGGAACGTCAGCATCCAACTTTGAGCAGAACCTCAAGCGGCGAGTAAAAGCACTGACACGCTTGCAACATTATAGGCAACGTGTCGATTCGCTCAGTGCTCCCAGTGCAGAGGCACGCAACTATTTCACCCTTCACGTCGACGGGTTCAATGAACTGATTAGCAGCCTCTCCGAGCAAACCAGCCTCAATCATATCGGCCGTAAACTCAGAGCTTATTTCCTGCTTAACAGATTGAAAGAGCTTGTGGGACGGGAGCGCGTCATTATTTCCGGAGCCTTAATCAATCAACGGCTCACGGAAAGCCAGCTATACGAGCTTACGTTCAACGCAGGTCGCCAATTCAGTGCCCGTATGATGCTTGATATTCAAACCGAGTCCCGGAATGGCCTTCAAGCGCCCCCGATTATCCCAGAAGGTATACGGTTCAGTGATCAACTGATGAAATCACCGAACCTAGCTCCGCTATTACAAAGCATGTCACTGCAGGAGTGGATCACGCTTCAAGACCAGCATATCGCACAACTCAGCACGATTGAGACCGCTCTGGCTCAAGATATACTGCATGAAACATCAACCATGCGCTCTCAAGCCCAGCAACATTTATGGCGCTACATTATCTTCTCACCCTTAATACTGCTAGGCAGTCTGGGCTTCGCCTATCTGGTGCTCAGGCACATCAAAACACAGCTCCAACTCGCTGAAGCGGTCTTTGAGCACAGCCATGATCGAGTTACGATCGCCGACCAGAACGGGAATATTGTTGAAGTTAACAAGGCGTTCACCGAGATTACCGGCTACTCACGGAGCGAGGTGTTAGGCAAAAATTCCCGTATTTTACAATCTGGCAGGCAAGACAAAGCCTTCTACAAACAGCTATGGGAACAGCTCATACGCACCGGTAGCTGGCAAGGCGAAGTCTGGAATCGTCGAAAAAACGGAGAGTTTTACGCCGAACTGACCACCATCAGCGCGGTAAAAAACCGCAAAGGCACCACCAACTACTATGTTTCAGTGTCCTCCGAGATCACCGAGAGAGCCCGGCAGCACCAAGAACAACTGGAATTCAGCGCCTATCACGACCCGCTGACCAAGTTACCGAACGAGGCCCTGATCCGCGACCGACTGGTGCACGCTCTGAGCACCTCGGCCCACAGAGGTAAGGGGGTCGTTGTGGCCGCTCTGGACATCGACCACTTCAGAGAGATCAACGACCGTCATGGTCATGCCGTTGGCGACCAGCTGCTCGAGATTGTGGGCAAACGCTTGCTTGCCAGCTTGCGTGATGTCGACTCACTCGCTCGCACCGGTGGCGATGAGTTCCTCATGGTTCTGGAATCGATCAACGATACAACGTTGGTGAATCATATTCTGGAACGAGTCCAGAGTGAACTCGCCCAACCCATCTGTCTCGACGGCCAAACTATATCAGTGAGAACCAGTATCGGTGCCAGCTACTTTCCCGAAGACAGGTCTGATGGTGATGCACTCATCCGCCACGCGACACAAGCTCTGCATGAGGCCAAACGAAACGGTAGAGGCCGCCTAATCTGGTTTGATTCGGAAAAAGAGCGCAGCCAGAGCGCTCTGTCACTGTTATTGAAACAAGTGGAGAACGCTCTCACCCACAACGAATTCCGCCTGCATTTTCAACCGAAGGTCAACATGGTGACCGGCGACGTGATCGGTTTCGAAGCCTTGTTACGATGGCAAGCCCCTCACCGAGGGTTAGTGCCACCCGGACAGTTCCTACCTCAAATCGAGCAACACCCCATATCTATCAACGTGGGGAACTGGGTCATTCGGTCTGCCATTGCTCAGATTGAACACTGGAAAGCGGAAGGTATTCAAACGTCCGTGAGCGTCAACATTAACTCACTGCAGTTGCTGGCCCCGAATTTCGTACAGCAACTGGAAGAGCAGATTCAAAACCATCCCGAATTTGACGCCAGAAGCCTGGAACTCGAGATTCTCGAAAGCACAGCCATTAACGACATAAAACTGGCTGGTGACGTTCTTGAGAAATGCCGGAGACTGGGCATTCATGCGTCTCTGGATGATTTCGGAACGGGGTACGCATCACTGGATTATCTGAAACGCCTTCCGGCCGAAACGCTGAAAATCGATCAGGGGTTTGTTCAGGACATGCAGTCCGACACGGGCAACAAGGCGATTGTAAAAGGTATTATCGGGTTGGCTGACGCATTTGGTTTCAAGGTGATCGCAGAAGGCGTGGAAACCGAAGAGCAAGGAAAGGAACTGATTGCACTCGGCTGCAGCGCCGGGCAAGGGTTCGGGATTGGCCGCCCCATGCCTGCCGAAGAGGTTCCCCGATGGCTGGCAAACTGGCGGCCCACAGACATCTGGCACGACAGCTAACGGGGCTCGCCAACACCAACAGCCCCGAAGGGCTGCTGGCAACACGACCTGATACGGGTCAGATCAAATCTTCATCCGACTTGCGGCAGGCGCGCGCATCACGCACCACCGCGCCACAGATAACCGCCAGCACCCCCAACGTAAGGGCCGGCCACACCAGAATATACGCGCCATAAACCAATTCGTTTGTCATTTTGCACCCTCCGGGATCATATCAACAGCTTCGTCTGCTTCTACATCGTCGTAGGAGCCAACCCGTTTTTCGATCAAATCAAAGTCAAAACGCTCTTCCTTACTGAGCAATGTCATTACCGTGCAGACCAAGGCACTGGCTCCGTATGCAGTCAACGATGCCACCAGAACCATGTAATCACGCAGGAATCCGGTCGCAAACACCAGCATCACGATCAATGTAACAACGCCAGCAACCAATCCCGCGGCACGGCCAAAGAAGCCGAACACCATCATGCCGATCACCACAGCGCCACCCGCTGACGCAAGAATTTCAAACAACAGCACCGTCAGGCCTGTCATTTCCACCAGCTCGAAGCGGGCAATGCAGAAGAAGGCCATCGCCACCACAACCGACCAGGTGAAAGCCGCGTTCGTCACTCGGTCCCAATAGCAGCTGACGATAACCGGGAATACAATCGCGCCCCACAGGGCACCAACAAACACCAGCATGACCAGAATATCCAACGAGAAGCTGGCGAAGATCAGGCCTGCCACAGTGGCCACAATCATGGTGATCCGACCGATCATCATCATGACCTTCGGGTTGGGGTTATCGCCGGCAATATTTTTACCGTAGACGTCCGCCATCATGATGGTGGACAGCGCAGACAGATCGGAGTCCGCCGTTGAGGACAGAGAGCCGATCACCAGCACGAAGAACAACGCCACAAAGAACGGCGACAGATAGGTGGAAACCATCTGCGGAATCAGGTTATTCATTTCGCCATTAATCGGTTCTACACCCACAGACAGCGCCATCAAGCCGATCATACCCAGCCCGATCACGATCGCGCCGTAGCCAAGCGTGGCAGTTACGAAGGTGGATTTGATGTTCTTTTCGCGAACCGCAAACAAGCGTTGGGAAATGGTCTGGTTACCGATGGCATAGGCCAGTACCGCCACAAAGAACGGAGCGCCCTGATTCATAATCGCATCGACTGAGAACAAGCTGGCCTGTTCATCGGTCATGCGGCTCAGGCCTTCCACCATCACACTCGGACCACCGGCAGAGAACAGTACAGCCGGGATGATCACCACGGCGATGGCCATCAACGCTACCAACTGGGCGAAATCGGTAAAGACCGATGCACGGAAGCCTGAGGTCAAGGTGTAGGACAACACCCCCACGCCAGCCACCAGCACGCCGGTTTCAAACGACAAAGGCGACAACACAGACACCAATGCGCCGGCGGCGGTGAAGTTCACCATCAAACTGATAACGCTGCCCAACACGTTGGAGCCGGCCAGAATCAGCTGACTGGATGCGCCGTGGCGTGCGTGGATCAACTCCCCAAGAGTATGACCGTTCGGGGCTAACTCGCGGAACCGGCGTCCGAACGGATAGATGAACAGAATCATCAACGCGCCCCAGAAACCGTAGTGAATAGGCCCGGAAACCCCGTAGGTGTAACCGGAAGTCGCGGCAGCGTAGAAAGACGCGGCCCAAATCCAGGTGGCGGTCATACTGGCCGCGCCCATTCCGAAACCAACCTGGTGACCTGCCACCATAAAGCCGGAAGTATCTTCCTTGTCTTTGCGGATCAGCAAAGTCAGCAAGTAAGTACCGCCATAGAAGGCAGCAAGCAGCAACAGCACGGTCACTGTGGAAAACTGGGTAAATCCGTTCTCGTTCAAGACTCAACCTCTTTTCGAAGAAACAAATATCCGCTGTCTGCCCGAATGATTAATTTCGGTCGCCAAGGATCGAGCAGGGAGCTGTCATTTCCGCTCAAGCGGGGGGGATATTGCCTGGGGCAACAGGAAGCAGGCTAGGAGGCCCGGTAGCTAAACGTAGCTAGGGAATATTAAGGCGAGGCAAAAGCTCGGAAAATTCTTTAGATGTCATGGTATTTTCAATCCTTTTAACCAGAAGCTAAACAGACTGACGCCCATTTTCGATATCAGAGAGCGCTCTGAGTAACAGAACAGACGCCTTCAATGCATTGAGTTTCAGGTTAATTACATAGCAGCCCAGACGTGAGGCCAAAAAACGATACGCATTTAGCGGCACATTGTCTAGTCTATAGAGGGCAGAATATTAGTGTACGACACAACTACTAACTCACACTCTTTCCAGGCTCGGTGTCGGGCACAACGCAAACAGGGACACCCGAAGGCAGCCCTGCTTGCTCATTAACATCATCATTATCGTTTTCAGATAATTCTGGAGAAACGCTGGCTGGCGCCCTCTTTTCGGTACAGATCGAAGATCTGGCAAATGGCACGAATTAACAATCTTCCTGCGGGCTGAACCTGAAGAACCGAGCCCGAATCTGCAATCAGTTCGTCCTGAATCATCGGTTTCAAACGCGCCAATTCATCCGCAAAGTAACGGTCAAAGTCCTCACTCCAATGATCCGAAAACTGCTTACGATCCAATCGGAACTGGCAAATCAACTGGCCGATTACCCAGCGCCGGATACGGTCATCCCGGCTTAGCCCCACACCACGAACAATGGCCAACTGCCCGGCATCAATCGAAGCTTCCCAGGAAGGTAAATCGTGGTTGTTCTGAAAATACGCATCATCGGTTTGACCAATGGCCGACACACCCAGCGAGACCAAATCACAATCCGCGTGAGTGGTGTAGCCCTGGAAGTTCCGATGCAGACGGCCCGCGCCCTGGGCGACCGCCAAGCTGTCATCGGGCTTGGCGAAGTGGTCCATCCCAATGTATTCGTAACCCGCTTCCAGCAAGCGATTGATGGTGTTGTGAAGGATCGTCAGCTTCTGCTGAGGAGTTGGCAGAGTGTCCGTCAGGATTCGGGTTTGCGGATAGAAGCGATCCGGCAGGTGTGCGTAACTAAACACAGACAACCTATCGGGCGACATTTCAATCACGGACTCCAACGTCTCAGCAAAGCTCTCAGGGGTTTGGTGCGGCAAACCATAGATCAAATCAAGATTGATCGAGCGAAAACCAAGACGGCGCGCCTCATTCAGCACCCCTTCCGTCATATCCCGGGGCTGAATCCGGTTAACCGCTTTCTGCACGTCAGGATTCACATCCTGCACCCCCAAGCTGATGCGGTTAAATCCCAGATCCCACAGGGTGGGCAGGGTATCTTCATCCACTTCGCGAGGATCAATTTCAACGCTGTAATCCCGATGCCCCCCGGACTGCAGATTAAACAGTTCAGCATAGCCTTCCATCAGATGCCGCATGACATCCTTGGGCAGAAACGTTGGCGTACCGCCTCCCCAGTGCAGCTGCTGCACCGGCCGGTCTGCACCAAACAGCTTTGACTGGATCGCCGCTTCTTTCAAAACCCGCTCAACATAGGGCATTGCCTTGTCGCGTTTTTTGCTGATCACCTTGTTACAGGCACAGTAGTAGCAAAGGTGAGCACAGAACGGCAGGTGGGTATACAAAGAAATAGGCCCGCCCGCGGCTTTACTTCGAGCGGCTGCTTCTGCCATGTCTTCAATGGAATATTCCTGAGCAAACTCCACCGCCGTAGGGTAAGAGGTATATCGCGGACCACTGAGGTCATAACGGCGAATCAGGGCCTCGTCCCAGATAAAAGCGGGCAGGTTACTGTCGACAGAACTATTGGGAGCCATAGGGGTAACTCTAGCGTCAGGTAAAGCGGTAAACCGGAAGAGAAGATTATGCCTGACCGGGCCGCCGTATATATTGACGCGGATCAGTGATGCATATCACTCCGCCCTCTGAACCAAACTTGTGCTCATGGCGTAGTGTGTCTACCTCTTAAGAATACTCTTTACCGGAGAACTCTATGGCCAACCTCATTCTGATTCTGGGTGATCAGCTCAGCCCTACCCTCTCGGCGCTTGAAGGAGCAGACCGGGAAAGCGATCTGATTGTGATGGCCGAGGTTCATGATGAAGCCAGCTATACCAATCATCACAAGAAAAAGCTGGTGTTTCTATTCAGTGCCATGAGGCACTTCGCCCAAGAACTGGAACAGCAAGGTTGGCGGGTTCAATATCAACCTTATCACCCGGATAATCCGGCGCAATCGCTTGAACAGTTCATCCGCGCTGCGGTTCAAGAGCATTCACCGAAACGCCTGATCACGACCGAATGCGGTGAATGGCGACTGCATGCCCAGATCCGTCAGTGGCACAAAATCTTGGGTGTCCACGTCGAGATCCGCCCAGACACCCGGTTCATCTGCAGCATCCATGAATTCGCCCGATGGGCGGAGGGCAAGAAGCAGCTGCGCATGGAGTTCTTTTACCGGGAAATGCGTAAAAAAACCGGCCTGTTGATGACACCGGACGGTCAACCTGAGGGAGGAAACTGGAACTACGATGCCGACAACCGAAAAAAGTGGAGCGGCAAGCCGCCCGCCCCCAGCCCGTTTCGAGTCGAGCCCGACGACATCACTCGAGCGGTCATCAAGCTGGTGGATGAGCAGTTTTCAGAACACTTTGGTACCACAGACGACTTTCACTTTGCCGTCACGGCAGAGCAAGCCCAGCAGGCACTGGCACACTTCATCGACTTCGCGTTGCCCTGCTTTGGCGATTATCAAGACGCCATGTCTGACAGCGAAGACTGGCTGTTCCACGCCATTCTATCGCCATACCTTAACGCCGGATTACTCGAACCCATAGACGTCTGCGAGGCCACAGTCCATTCCTGGCACTCGGGCCAGGCTCCCTTAAACGCCGTCGAAGGTTTTGTGCGCCAGATCCTCGGCTGGCGAGAGTTTGTACGTGGCATCTACTGGCGGTTAATGCCCGACTACGCTCAGGAGAACCGTTTAGGCAATACTCGAAAACTGCCCTGGTTTTACTGGACCGGTGACACCAGAATGCGCTGCATGCACAAGGCGATCGACGCCACTTACCGGAACGCCTATGCCCATCACATTCAGCGCTTAATGGTCACCGGCAACTTCGCCCTGCTGGTCGGAGTGAATCCGGAAGAGATCTGCGACTGGTATCTGGCCGTCTACGCCGACGCCTATGACTGGGTTGAGCTGCCGAATGTATTAGGCATGGTGATGCACGCCGATGGCGGTTATTTGGGCTCCAAACCCTACGCAGCCAGCGGTAAATACATCCAGCGCATGTCCGATCACTGCGCCAACTGCCACTACAACGTCAACAAGGCAACGGAAGGGGATGCCTGTCCCTTCAATGCCCTTTACTGGCACTTCATCGATCGGCACCGGGACGATTTTGCCAGCAATCACCGCATGGGCATGATGTATCGGAACTGGGACAAACAGAATCCGGAACGCCGCGACGCGCTGCTACAGCGGGCCAACTGGTTGCTGGAACACCTTGAGGAGCTTTAACGGTGATTTACCTGACGCATAAAGTGCGTAACAGTGCAGACCTGAAGCTGAGCGAGGTATAACATGAAAATCGGAGCCCTTTCCCAACAAGCCGATGTGCCCGTCGAAAACATTCGTTACTACGAAAAGATCGAACTGATGCCCCGCCCCGAACGCGGGAAAAACGGATACCGAAGTTACCGGAAAGCACATCTGGAACGCCTGCAAGAGTTGGCCAGCCTGGAACAAACCCTAGTAAGTCTTCAGCGTGCGTGTTCATCAACCGGCAGCATCAGCGACTAAGGCATTCTTGACGGGCTCAATACCGAGCTTGGCAAAGCCGCTGAAACCGAGTTCCACAACCACGTACCCGGAACACATGGCAACGCCGGCGGCGTATAAACCCGCCCGACCGCATACGGCTTGAACCGTTCACTATGGGCAGCATCGGTGTTCTCGCGCTGGCGGCCAACGTTTGTGTTGCCGTGGTACTGTTCAAGTTTCGGGAAGGCGATTCCGACATGCGTTCGGTGTGGCTCTGCAGCCGTAACGACGCCATCAGCAACATCGCGGTTATGGGGGCGGCGTTGGGCGTTTTCGGCACCGGCAGCGCATGGCCGGATCTTGCTGTGGCAGCGATCATGGGCACGCTTGCCATCACCGCCGGTGTGAGTGTCGTGCGCCATGCCCGAAAAGATATTGCCGAGGCGCGTGCTGAAAACACAAACCAGGAAACGGCCGCATCGCCGTCACACAGCCACTAGAGCACCAGCGACACCATCACCGGAATAAAGACAAGCGCAAACAACGTGCTGAGAAGCGTGGTACCTGCCGCCTGCTGGGGCGATGCGTCCAGCAGCGTGGCAATCACCACCGTATTGGCTGCGATCGGAGTAATGGAAATCAGAAAAATCGCCTGATGTACGGCTTGGTCGTAGATGCCCAGTACACTGGCATCGAGCCACCAGAACGCCAACGCTAGCACCGGCCAAGACACAAACTTTCCGAAAAATGCCACCCCGGTGAACACCGGGTTTCCAGCCAATCCCCTGAAACTCAGAATACCCATCCCGATAATCATCATGCCTAAAATGCTGTAGGCACCGCGCAAGTTGTCAAACAGCGGCACGAAAGGATCGGGTATACCAATGCCGGAGAGGTTCAACCCGACCGCCACCAGGAAGGCGTACACAGAAGGCAGCCTCGCGACTCGAATCAAAGCATCGCGAATACTGTATTTGCCCCGAGCCGCCAGATAGAAACCGACCGAATTTTCAAACAGGGTGGTGCCCAGCATGCAGACGATATACAGCGCCAAACCTTGTTCACCGAACAACAACAACGCCACCGGGATACCGAAATAGCCGGTATTGCCGGTCCCCACGGTCAGTGGAATCACCGACGCACTGCCATCCGTCAGTAACTTCCGCCCCAGCGCCATATGAATTAAAGCCAGAATCGTACAGAAGCCAAACACCAGAAATGGCAACAGAATGACTTCAGTGGATAAGGGTGCCGCCATCACGCCGGAAAACACCACCGAGGGTGTCACGATATAGAGCATCATGCCCGCAATGTGCTTTCCGCTAACGTCCAGATAGCGGCCTGCCACCCAGCCAAGGGCCACCGTCACATATAAAGGTAGAAGCTTTACAAACAATGCCAAAGCGGCCGTCATGGCGTCTCCAAAGTTATTTCCGGCAAACACAGTAAACGAGGCAGTCTACCACCAGGCCAGCATGAGTTAACTTTCCAGGTGCAGACTTATTCATTTCACCACAAACCCTTAACTATTTAAGTCATTTGAGATCTTTGTTTTTCAGCAGGATAATGAGCGCAGGCCTACGCAGAAAGGGTGAGATTATGAACAGTCGTTTCAGCCCCCCACTGGCATCCGCTCCCTGCCTTTTGGGCGAAGATAATTCAGAGATTATTTACCAAGAAGCCGCCCCTACCGAAGTGGCCTTGATGAACAGCCTTAGCCGTGTTTTTGGCATCTGCCTGAACGAAAAACAGGAAACCAACGAGGCGCTTTTCCTGAACGATATCGCCCGCCTGTTTCATCTGCGTCGCTTTGATGCCGAAACGCCCCTGGAAAAGCACGACAGCCCTTGGTCGAACGTGTATCTGATCCAGTACGGAATTTTGCGTTTATTCCGCGAATCCTCAACCGGCAAAGTCGCGGTCCATCACTTTTTCACCGAAGGTGACTTGGTTTGGCCAGTGTTTGGCCGCACCAGAACAATTCGTAACACCCTGTGCCTGACCAGCGTTGTGCCAGCCACACTGTGGGTGGCTGACTTCGCGGCGTTTCGCTCGGCCATTCAAGGTCACGGTGACGGCCTCTGGGCAAAATTTGCGCTTATGCTGACCGAAGAGCTTGCAGAACTAACCAGCATGCGGGAATTTCGCAAGCAAACCATGCCCGCCAAAGAGCGATACGAGCTGTTGCTTGACGAATATCCGGAGCTGATGAAGCGTGTACCAGATAACCAACTGGCCGCCTGGCTTGGCGTAGTCCCGGCAACGTTCTCCCGCCTGAAAACAGGCAACACCAACCGCTGAGAACGATTGGAATCGGTGAAACCATTACCCGTTGTCTTTTTTCTCGCCACTGTCACAGGATGTTAATGGAAAATTTGTGCGTACACCTGTACGCTGAAACGCATTCTCTCTTAAGCGGATTCAGGCATTGCAGATGACACACGAAATGAAGCTCTCGGAAACAACCACAAAAACAGCTCACGACCGCATCGAAGAATGGATCAACAGCGCCACACACGGGCTGGGCGCCGTTCTGAGTGTTATCGGCACCACTGCGCTGATTGCCGGCGCCAGTCAGATGGGCGATATCTGGAAAATCGTCAGTTTCAGTGTATTTGGCCTGTCGCTGATTCTGCTCTATATGGCCTCAGCCCTTTATCACGGTGCCCGCAGCCCGCAATTAAAATCCCTCTTTAAAACCCTGGATCACTGCGCCATCTTCCTGCTGATCGCCGGCACCTACACTCCGTTTCTACTGGTCAACATGCGAGGCACCACCGGCTGGATACTGTTCGCCATCATCTGGTCGTTGGCCTTAACCGGCGTGGTATTAAAAGTGATTTTCAAGAATCGCTTCAAATTGGCCCGGGTCGGCATCTACGTGGCCATGGGCTGGCTCATTACTTTTGCGTCAGCAGATCTGGCCGCCAGCATGAGTGAAACCGCCCTATACCTCACCGTTGCGGGCGGTATCGTTTATACCGCTGGCGTGGTGTTTTACCTGGCAGACCGCATCCCTTACATGCACGCTATTTGGCACCTGTTTGTAATCGGCGGCAGCGCCTGCCACTTCGGCGCCATCTATGTTGGCGTCCTTCCACACACCGTCTAAAGAGCTTGACGCTAATGGCCAAATGGCTGGTTAAAACAGAACCTTCTGAATGCAGCATTGATGATTTTGCGAAGCAACCGGGCACCCCCATTCCCTGGGATGGCGTTCGGAACTACCAGGCTCGCAATTTCCTGCGGCAGATGGCCGCAGGCGACCAGGTGTTTATCTATCACTCCAGCTGCAAGCACATTGGCATTGCTGGCATCGTTCGGGTTACCCAAAGTGCCTACCCTGACCCGGCGCAGTTTGATCCAGAATCGCCCTACCACGACCCCAAAAGCACGCCAGAGCAGCCCCGCTGGCAAGCCGTCGATATGCAGTTCGTGGAAAAACTACCGGCACTGATCTCCCTCGATCGCCTGAAGAATCGGGAGGGTCTGGACCAGCTGCCACTGGTTCGAAAAGGCAGCCGACTTTCCGTCATGCCCGTTAGCGCTGACGAATGGCGGCTCATTCTGGGCCACACCACTTAGAGCAAAGAACAACTCTCTCCGGCCACGATCAGGTAGTATATACACTGGTTATGAGCCCCTTTCGGAGACTGCAATGCTACTGAACTGCGACTTAGGTGAAAGCTTTGGCGCCTGGACCATGGGCATGGACGAGCACATTATGCCGTTCATCGATCAGGCCAACATTGCCTGCGGCTTCCATGCCGGTGACCCGATCACCATGCAGCGCACCGTTCAGTTAGCGCTCAAGCACGGCGTAACCCTTGGCGCACACCCCTCGTACCCCGACCTGCAAGGCTTCGGCCGTCGTTCGATGTCAGTTCCACCTGCGGAAATTACTGCGATGATCCGATATCAAATCGGTGCTCTTAGCCACATAGCCGCGTCAGAAGGCGGCCTCGTGAGTTACGTAAAGCCCCACGGCGCGCTGTATAACGACATGATGCGTGATGAGGCGATTCTCGAAAGCATTCTGCTCGCCATTAGCCGCTCCCCCCATGACCTTGCGATTATGGCTATGTCCACCGCGGACAATGGCAAACTAAAGGCGCTCTGTGAAAAACACGCCGTGCCACTGATACTGGAAGCCTTTGCCGACCGGGCATATGACGAACGCGGATTTATCGTCCCGAGAACCCGGTCCGGCGCCGTGCATAAAGACTCAAACATCATTATTGAACAGGCTCGCAATCTTGCCACCGGCACTCCGATACAAAGCATTGACGGTGAACCGCTGCAACTTGAAGCTGATTCTTTGTGCGTCCACGGTGACAATCCGGATTCAATCGCCGCTGCTGAAGCTATCCGCAAGGCCCTGAAGGATCTTCATTGATGCGCTGGCAGTCTCAAGTGACCGGCATCGATACCCTTACCCTGTATTTTGGCGACCGTATCGATATCGCCCTTACCGCAAAGATCCGCATCGCCGCAGAGGTTTTATCCGATCGGCTGGGGCAGCGCCTTGTTGATCTGGTGCCTTCCTATACGTCGCTGATGCTGCGTTATGATTTGCTGAAAGACGACTATTCGAGTTTGCTTTCAGATATACACGCCGCCCTGGATGAGTTACCTGAACAACCTGCCGCAGTGGATGAAGCAGACATCATCGAAATCCCGGTGTACTACCACCCCAGCGTGGGCCCGGATCTCGAAGCCATCGCGGAACGGGCAGGATTAACAACCAATCAGGTGATTCAACGTCACAGCGAGCAGACCTATCACGTGTTTGCGATCGGTTTCGCACCCGGCTTCGCCTATCTCGGAGAAGTTCCGCAGGAGCTGGAAGCGCCCCGACTCGCCACACCTCGATCCAACGTTCCAGCCGGCAGCCTTGGCATTGCCGACCGCCAGACTGCGATTTATCCACTGAATTCCCCGGGCGGCTGGAATCTTATTGGGCGCACACCGCTCACCATGTTTGATCCTCGCCGGGCGCAACCCTCACGGTTAAGCGCCGGACAACACGTTCGGTTTCGGGCGATTCAACGCGACGAATACCTCGCGCTGGGCGGGCAAATCGAATGAGGACTCAAGCAGGCTTTCACGTCACCAGACCGGGCTTTTTCACCCTGTTACAAGACGCCGGCCGCCGAGGCGTGATGCACATGGGCCTCACCACCAGCGGCGCCATGGATCGGCACGCGTGGGCTTGGGCCAATTACCTGTTAGACAATGCGTTCGGTACGCCTGCACTGGAAATCACTTTTGGCGGCGCGGAATTCATCAGCGGGTTGAACACCCAGATCGTCGTGACCGGCGCCGAGGTGCAGCTTTCCGTTAATGACGAGCCAAAACCGCTCTGGACGACGATTCGGATTTCCCCCGGGGATACAGTGGTTGTGAGCACTACGAGATCCGGCGTTCGCTGCTATCTGGCCGTTCGCGGCGGGTTGGGGGTCGACACCGGTTTGGGCAACAGCTGCGCCACCGTTTTCCGGGAGAACACAGGCGGCCTGCACAACAATGGTCAACCGCTTAAGGAAGGCGACTTTCTACCCTGCAAACCGGCCATCTCGCCGGTAGCAAATCGGAAGATACCCAGCCAGTGGATTCCCGATTACAACGAGCGGCTGACACTGAGTGTTATTCCTTGCGCTCAAGTCGAGCGATTTCCTGAAGCAACGCTCTCGACCTTCTTCAACAGCACCTACATCCTGAGCCGCCAGGCTGACCGTATGGGCGCACGACTGACGGGCCCAACTCTGAACGTTTCAGACCGCCAGTTGATTTCAGAAGGCACCAGTCTGGGGGCGATTCAAGTACCCGCGGACGGCCAGCCCATTATTCTTCTGAACGACCGGCAAACCATCGGCGGCTATCCGAAACTGGGCGTGGTCACACCCAGAAGCCTGGATGCTCTGGCCCAACGGCCACCGGGCACCCAACTTCGTTTCAAGAAAATATCCTTGCACGACGCACAGCAGGATGAACGTCAATTTCTGACATTTTTCGAAACCACCGGCCAAGCTTAACCAAAAGACCTGGCCTGATCTCAACACAAAGCTACCACCGACCTCACCAGATCATTAGAATTGCCACGATTCATTTTACCCGGAGCCCTAGTGATGTCTGTTGAGCTGTCCTCTTCCAACAGTTTCGAACAACTCAAGCGCATTGAATCCAGCAAGATTTTTCAAGGCGCCGTCATTGCCATAATCATCCTGTCTGCGCTAACCATTGGCGCAAAAACCTATGACTTGCCCCCGTTGGTCGAACAGTCACTAACGGTACTGGACAATGGCATCACGCTGTTTTTCTTGATTGAAATACTCTTTCGCTTTGCCGCCTGCCCGACCAAGCGGAGGTTTCTGATGGATGGCTGGAACCTGTTCGACACGTTAGTCGTGATCGGCAGCCTGATCCCACTCGACAATTCCGAGGCGGTGCTCCTCGGCCGCCTACTTCGTGTGTTCCGGGTCTTGCGACTGGTTTCGGTGGTGCCCGAACTGCGATTCCTGATCAACTCACTGCTCAAAGCCATTCCCCGGATGGGCTACATTGCTCTGCTGATGTTCATCATCTTTTATATCTACGCGGCGATTGGCTCCATGTTCTTCGCCAGCGTCGATGAAGAGCTCTGGGGCGATGTCGCTATCGCCATGCTGACCCTGTTCCGGGTCGCCACTTTTGAAGATTGGACCGATGTGATGTATGCCACCATGGCGGACTATCCACTCAGTTGGATTTTCTACCTGACGTTTATCTTCCTCACCGCCTTCGTGTTCCTGAACATGATGATCGGGGCGATTCTTGAAGTGATGGGCGAGGAACAGAATGCCGAGGCGGCGCAAAAGGCACATGATGAACGGGACGAGATCGTCCGCCAGCTCCGCGCAGTGCAACAAAAACTGGACAAACTGACAGAGAAACTGGAGTAATCACACCGCGCCAGATTGTGCGCTGCCTTCCTCAACTGCAACAAAACTGTCACATGCCATATCTATGCTCATTGCGAATCTCTTGAGAGGAAGTTCGCGATGAGCCTGACAGTGCATCAACGCCTGATGCTGTTTTCCGGTTTTTGTCTGCTTGCGCTGGCTGCGCTGGCGTGGCTATCAATGTCTGTTGTCCGTGAAGCCGAAGAAGCCACCGACCAGCTCGTGCGCGAGCAAATGGCGGATGTCTGGCTGCTGACCGACCTTGACCGCAGCCATCGTCAACTCAAGGATCTTTCCTACAAGATTAAAGCCCAATTATTGCTATGGGATGAAATTACCGAGCAGTTCGAACACACTGCGGCGGCTATCCAGACGCAATGGCACGCCGCAACCATCAACCCCCGCCTGAAAACCTGGACCCAGCGGAACACCGACGCCCACCAAGCCGTTCTGGACCTGCTCGCAGCCCTGAAAAAGCCGATCGACCAGACGAGCTACTATGCGGCGGGTAAAGTTGTGGATTTCGAGCTTTACCAGGCACTCGACCCCATGCTTAACCAGATTGATGCCCAACGTTCGGTGCGCCGCCAAGAGGCCGATACCGGCGCGAGCACCCTGCTTGCATTTCTGAACCAGCAACAGCGGCTCTTACTAGCAGGTGCCTTCATCGTGTTGCTGGGCACAATGTTACTGACCTACTGGCTCCGCCGCACTGTCACCACAAGATTGCAGCTGATCGCCAAACGCCTCCGTACCATGGAGGCTTCTTCCGATCTATCCATGCCGCTCTCGGTATCGGGGCGCGACGAAGTATCCGCCGTGGCTCTTGCCATTAACGGCCTGATTGCCAAATTCAGCCTCTTCATCGAGGACGTCACCGAGGCCGCCAAAGTTCTGCAACTGCGCTCGGCCAACCTGGATGAACAGGCAGACGCGGTGCACGTTTCCTCGCAACACAACAACCGGCAAATCCAGGACGTTGTTGCTTCAATGGATTCCATTACCGCAAGCGCCAGCCACATTGAGCAGTCGGCGAATGCCTCCCGAACCCAGGTAACCGATGCCGTCAAAGGCAACAATGATGTTCAGCGCCAGCTGCGTGAAAGCGAACAAGCCGCCGAGCATGCGGTCAACGTAATAAACCGCGTAACCACGTCCATCGAAGCGCTCCGCGGCTCCAGCGAAAGAATCGAACAAGTCATCAGCGTCATCGCCGACATTGCAGAACAAACCAATCTGCTGGCTCTGAACGCCGCCATAGAAGCCGCCCGCGCCGGTGAACAGGGGCGTGGCTTTGCCGTGGTTGCGGATGAGGTGCGAAACCTATCCCGCCGCACCGGGGAATCCACCAAGCAAATTCGTCAGTGGGTTGGTGAACTGGTTACGCAAGTCGATAGCACTCACGAACTGTTGGACGAAACCCGGTCAGCCGGCGATACCAACCGCGACACCCTGACCACACTCAAGACCCACCTCGTCGCACTCAAGCAAACCTTTGACGACCTCGGTCACTTTACCCATGAGGTCGATGAGGCGATCAACGTTCAGCGTGATGAAGTTGGCCGAGTCGGAAGGCGCGCAAGTGCGCTCAGCGAAAGCTCCCAATCTCTGGAACAGCATATTGGCAATACCAAGACGGTGAGCGAGGCGTTACATGAACAATCAGAATCACTGAGAACGTTGATATCCCGCTTTCAAATCCAGCAGCCATGAATCGAATGGCGACCACGTCAACCAAAGACAGGTTTCGCCATCGCCAAGTGGAAAATAACGCTCACCTGCACCAGAGCGACAATCGCCGCGATGACACGAACCGGCGTTGAGAACTTGAGCTTAGTGGCAAAGACACCCGCCACAATGTAACCCACTAACAGGAATATTTTGGCAATCAACCAGCCCGGCATGCTTGACGCGTAACCCGCCACAAACAACAGTGAAATAGCCGCAACCAGCAGGACGGTGTCGTTAGCATGGGGAATCCAACGCAGTGGCGTTTCTCTCCAGCCGGGCCGGCCAACGGCATCCAACAGTAAACGCAGCGCGAACAGAGTGAAGGTCAGGTACGCTGCCGTCATGTGCAGGTGCTTAAGAATCATGTACGCAGTCATCAACACTTTCCTTTTGTCATCAGTTTGTTGGCGCCATTGTACGCAAAATACCCTAAAGCGGGTACGGTGAATCATCGGTCTCAAAACCCACGTCTACCCGAAGCGTTTGACGAAAACCCTTAATCATCCACTAAAGGTCAATAGCTGTTTTTGTAACAGGCGTTAAAGTAGGTGTATCAAATATTGAAACAGAGACACCTGCAATATGTACCCTGATCACTTTGACAAAGAAGACCTGATCCGTTGCGGTCATGGCGAATTGTTTCCTGGCGATATGCGTTTGCCCATCGATGAAATGCTGATGGTCGACCGCATCACCCACGTTGGCGCTGAAGACGGCCTGTACGGAAAAGGCAGCCTCGTGGCCGAGCTGGATATCAATCCGGATCTCTGGTTTTTCAAAGTTCACTTCCAAGGCGACCCGGTTATGCCTGGCTGCCTGGGGCTGGATGCCATGTGGCAACTGGTCGGCTTTTATCTAGCGTGGGGCGGTGGTGAAGGTAAAGGCCGGGCACTGGGCGCCGGTGAAGTAAAATTCTTTGGCCAGGTGCTGCCTAGCAACAAAAAGGTCACCTATTATCTGGATATTAAACGTCTGATTCGCCGCAAACTGACCATGGCGATTGCCGATGCCCGAATGGAAGTGGATGGGCGTGAAATCTACACCGCCAAAGATCTGCGGGTTGGCCTGTTCACCTCCACTGACGACTTTTAGGAGCTAGCAAGATGCGTCGTGTTGTAATCACCGGCATGGGGATTGTCTCCAGCCTTGGAACCAATCAAAAAGAAGTCGCGGAGTCCCTGCGAGAGTCCCGTTCCGGCATTGCGCTGAGCGAAGAGGCAAGGGACAACGGTTTACGCAGCCACATTTCAGGCCGTATCGACCTGAATCTGTCGGAACTGATCGATCGTAAAATCTGGCGCTTCATGTGCCCGGCAGCCGGTTACAGCTACCTGGCGACCAAAGAAGCCATCGAACAAGCCGGCCTTACCGACGAACAAATTCGCGCCAACACGACAGGCGCGGTGTTTGGTACCGGCGGCGCGTCGACCGTTGAGCTACTGGACGCCATCGACACCCATCGCGACAAAGGCATTCGCCGGGTTGGCCCGTACCGCGTTCCCCGCACGATGGGCAGCGCCATCAACGCCTCTATTACCACGGCCTTCGGCATTACAGGCATCAACTACGGCATCACGTCTGCCTGCGCCACCAGTGCACACTGCATCGGTCATGCGGCAGATCAAATCGCACTGGGTCGTCAAGATGTCATGCTCGCCGGCGGCGGCGAAGACATCCACTGGACACTCAGCCTGATGTTTGACGCCATGGGCGCGCTATCCACCAAGTACAACGACACACCTGAGCAGGCTTCTCGCACCTACGATGCAGACCGCGATGGCTTCGTTATTTCCGGTGGCGGCGGCGCACTGGTGCTGGAAGCGCTGGAACATGCGGAAGCACGTGGCGCGACCATTCTGGCCGAACTGGTAGGCTTTGGTGCCACATCAGACGGCGCTGACATGGTTGCCCCGAGCGGAGAAGGTGCTATTCGCTGCATGCAACAGGCGATGGCCAATGTCGATGGTGAGATTAGTTACATCAACACCCACGGCACCAGCACACCTGCCGGTGACATCACGGAATTGAAAGCACTCCGGACCACCTTTGGCGACAAGATTCCACCCCTGAGCTCTACCAAGCCATTATGCGGTCACGCTCTGGGTGCAGCTGGTGTCCACGAAGCCATTTACTCTCTGATCATGCAAAGAGAAGGCTTTATCGCGCCATCGGCCAACATCGAGAATCTGGACGAAGGTGCTGAAGGCTTCCCGATTGTCCGTGAACGCATGGACAACCAGAACCTGGATCTGGTGATGAGCAACAGCTTCGGTTTTGGCGGAACAAACGCCACCCTGATTTTCAAAAAAGTCTAATCAGGACATTCGAAGCGAGCGATATTCAGCCGGCGGCGTTCCCATCCAGCGCTTGAACGCCCGGCTGAATGCGCTCAACTCCGAAAAACCAAGCTGTTCGGCGATTTCCACCAACGGCTTGGACTTATCTTTCATATAGGCGATGGCCTGCTCGCGCCGAACCTGCTCAAGTAAAGCTGCAAACGTTAACCCTTCCTGCTTCAATTTTTTGTGCAACGTGTAACGACTCATATTCAATTGACCCGCAACGGTTTCAACACCGACTTTTCCTCGCGCTAATTGAATCTTGATCAACGAACTGACACGCCCACCTAAAGACCTTGCCGAAGCTTCAGACGACTGATTATCAGGTACCATACTGCTCCCTCCCGCTATCTATTTCCCTATCGAGGCCATATCACACCCTGCCAGCGTACACGCGTTAGCCGAAAATAATCAATGCGACCTTTTAGCAAGAACCATCGCATGCACCTCCTCAAGCATAGACCAACTTCGGCATGTCAACGATAGCCCGACTGTAGGGCTGTGCGCTTGATTAAGGTATAATCCCTACACGACCGATTTAATACCTGACTAAATTACTCTGGTATTGTATAATCATTCGCCAGAAGCAATGGGAGAGGCCTTTTCACATCTACCTCCCCATCATCCAAAAAAGATTGCAGGGCGCACTCACCGATATGAGCGACCACTGCAACGCCAGCAAAACGAAATGACATCCGTCGGGAAATGTAGCCACTCAGGCCTCGGCGAAACACAGGGCACCATGCCCCAGATGAGAGAATTACGGAGCGACGATCATGGCGACCACCGACAATGAGGTGAAAGAGCTGATCAAACGGGAATACGAACATGGTTTCGTGACCGAAATTGAATCCGACACCTTCGAACCCGGCCTCAATGAAGATGTAATCCGCCGCCTGTCAGAAATCAAGCAAGAGCCGGAATTCATGCTTGAATGGCGCCTTAAGGCTTATCGTCGTTGGCTGGACATGGAAGAACCCGAATGGGCGCACGTCGATTTCCCGAAAGTCGACTATAACGCCATTTCCTACTATTCGGCGCCCAAGAAAAAAGAAGACATGCCCCAAAGCCTGGACGAAGTCGATCCGGAGCTTCTGCGCACCTATGAAAAGCTGGGCATTCCGCTGCACGAACGTGCCAAGTTGGCGGGCGTTGCGGTTGATGCGGTTTTTGACTCGGTTTCTGTAGCTACCACCTTCAAAGAACCGCTTGAAAAAGCCGGTGTGATTTTCTGCCCGATTTCCGAAGCGGTGCACAAGCACCCGGAACTGGTGAAAAAGTACTTGGGAAGCGTGGTTCCGGCGGGCGACAACTATTTCGCCGCTTTGAACTCGGCCGTTTTCTCCGATGGTTCCTTCGTGTACATCCCGAAAGGCGTTCGCTGCCCGATGGAGCTATCCACTTACTTCCGGATCAACGCTGCCAACACCGGCCAGTTCGAGCGCACCCTGATCATTGCCGAAGAAGGCAGCTACGTGAGCTATCTGGAAGGCTGCACGGCCCCGATGCGCGACGAAAACCAGCTGCACGCTGCGGTGGTTGAGCTGGTCATCCTTGATGACGCCCAGATCAAATACTCTACCGTACAAAACTGGTACCCAGGCGATGAGAACGGCAAAGGCGGCATCTATAACTTTGTCACCAAGCGTGCGGCCTGTATCGGCAAAAACTCCAAGGTGTCCTGGACTCAGGTCGAAACCGGCTCTGCCATCACCTGGAAATACCCCAGCTGTGTACTGCGTGGTGATAACAGCGTCGGCGAGTTCTACTCCGTTGCCTTGACCCACAACCACCAGCAAGCCGATACCGGCACCAAGATGATTCACCTTGGCAAAAACACCAAGAGCACGATCATTTCCAAAGGTATTTCTGCCGGACGCAGCTCCAACGCTTACCGTGGGCTGGTGAAATTCGGCCCGGCGGCCGATGGCGCACGTAACTTTACCCAGTGTGACTCGCTGCTGATCGGCGATCGTTGCGGTGCCCACACCTTCCCGTACATCGAGAGCAAGAACAAGTCAGCCATCGTGGAACACGAAGCCACTACATCCAAGGTCAGCGACGAGCAGATGTTCCTCTGCCGCCAGCGTGGTATCGAGCCAGAGCAGGCCGTGTCCATGATCGTGAACGGCTTCTGTAAAGAGGTGTTCAAAGAGCTGCCGATGGAGTTTGCGGTTGAAGCCGGCAAGCTACTGGAAGTTAGCCTCGAAGGCTCTGTTGGTTAAGTACGACGGCAAACACAAAGAATTCAGACGGTTAAAAGAGAGAAGCAACAAATGCTGAGCATCAAAAACCTGCACGCATCCGTTGAGGACAAAGAAATCCTCAAAGGCATCAACCTGGAAGTCAAGCCCGGGGAAGTTCATGCCATCATGGGCCCCAACGGTTCCGGTAAGAGCACCCTGTCACAGGTTCTGGCAGGCAATGAAGCATTTGAAGTCACCAGCGGTGAAGTTACCCTGAACGGTGAAAACCTGCTGGACCTTGCCATTGAAGAGCGCGCCCGTGAAGGTGTGTTTCTGGCGTTTCAGTACCCGGTCGAAATTCCCGGCGTGAGCAACCTGCAGTTCCTTCGTACCGCGGTGAACGCCTTGCGCAAGCATCGCGGCGAAGAAGAAATGAACGCTGCCGAATTCATGAAGCTGGCCAAAGAAGTGTCCAAGCAAGTCGATCTGGACCCGTCTTTCCTCAAGCGTGGCGTTAACGAAGATTTCTCCGGCGGTGAGAAAAAGCGTAACGAAATCATGCAGGCCCTACTGCTTCAGCCGAAGCTGGCAATTCTGGACGAAACCGACTCCGGCCTCGACATCGACGCTCTACAAGTCGTTTCCAACGGCGTCAACGCCCTGCGTGCAGAAGACCGCGCCATCCTGATGGTGACCCACTACCAGCGCCTGCTCAACCACATCGTGCCCGATTACGTGCACGTTCTGGCAGGCGGCAGGATCGTTAAATCCGGCGGCCGTGAACTGGCACTTGAACTGGAAGAGCGCGGTTACGGCTGGTTGGGAATCAAAGACGAAGACGCCAGCAACTGATCAGGAGGCCGTGGAATGAAACAAGCACCAATGCTTTCCAGCGCCTTCCTGCACCCGGCCGGGCAAACTCTGCCTGAACCGCTGCTGGCGCTGCGCAAACAACGGGCGAGCCTATTGGTCGAGATGCCATTGCCAACCCGTAAAACCGAAAACTGGAAGTACTCCAGCAAGTATCTCCAGCTGTCGGACGCGATGGCGATTTCCTTGCCGGCAGAAGGTAAAACCGGCAATAGTCTGGCTGTTTCCGGCTACAAGGTTGTCTTCCGTAACGGGATCTTAATCCCCGAAGCCAGCGAATACCCGGATCTGGACGGCATCACCATCCAGAGCTTCAGCGATATCAACAACGCAGAAGCGGATGTACTCGCCCTGCAACTGGGCAGCACGCTCGACCACGATCAGGCGCAATTCGCTCGCTTGAACGGAGCTCGCTTTGACGACGGACTGCTCGTGCGCCTTGCACCTGGCGCGACTCTGGATCAACCGTTGTTCATCATTCACGAGACCGCAGCAGATGCCAGTGGCTCTGCATTTCCGCGCGTTTTTGTCGAAGCCGGAGCAAACAGCCAGATCACGCTGGTAGAAGAATACATATCCAGCGGCGACGCCCCTGCGTTCGTCAACACAGTTACCGAATTCACCCTTGCAGATGGCGCGAACGTCACCAGCATTCGCCTGAACATGGAAGGCGACTCGGTTCGGCACATCGGTGCAACCGGCGTTGTGCAAAACTGCGGTTCACGTTTTGAAAGCCACTGCGTTGGCTTTGGCGGCCCATTACGCCGCCACGACCTGCAGGTGCGACTGGTCGGCGAAAACGCCGAAACTAAGCTCAACGGCGTGGTGGTCACTCAAGGCAAACAGCACTACGACAACCACACCTCCATTGACCATGTGGCGGCCAACTGCAACAGCGAAGAGACCTACCGGAATATCGCGGCAGATCAATCCCACGCGATCTTCAACGGGCGCATTCATATTCATCAGGACGCTCAAAAGTCCTTTGCGGATATGAACAACAAAAACCTGTTGCTGAACAACGGTGCCGAAATCGACACCAAGCCGGAACTGGAAATCTATGCCGACGATGTGCAGTGTGCTCACGGCGCCACCATCGGCCAACTGGATGAAGAATCCATTTTCTACCTGCTGTCACGAGGCATTGGTCGCCGCGACGCAAACGTGCTGCTGACCATGGCGTTCATCAACGAACTGGTTAGCCAGATACCGGTAGAAGTCGTACGGGATACAGCCCAGGTACGTCTGAACGAATTCTTCGAGCAAACCTTCCAGGAGATCTGAAGGCATGAGCGATCTGGCCATGGCAAACAGCACCAAAGCGTTTGATGTTGAACGCATCCGGCGCGACTTTCCGATTCTGGCCCAAGAGGTGAACGGGAAGCCACTGGTGTATCTGGACAACGGCGCCTCGGCCCAAAAGCCGATTGCCGTGCTGGACGCCATGGACCGTTACTACCGGGAAATGCACTCCAATGTGCACCGGGGCGCCCATACTCTGGGGGATCGGGCCACAGCTGCCTTTGAAGGCGCCAGAGAAACCATACGCAGCTTTGTGAACGCGCCCAGCACCCGCGAGATCATCTGGACCCGCGGCACGACTGAAGCGATCAATCTGGTCGCCAATGGTTTGGCGCATCGCCTGAAAGAAGGTGATGAGATTCTGGTCAGCCACATGGAGCACCACGCCAATATCGTGCCCTGGCAGATGGTGGCCGAACGCACGGGCGCCAAGGTTGTGCCAGTGCAGGTGACTCCGGACGGCGAACTGGACCTTGAATCCTTCAACAGCTTGCTGAATGAACGCACCCGTATTCTGGCCATCACCCACGTATCCAACGTACTGGGCACGGTAAACCCGATCGCCTCGCTTATCGAGCAGGCCAAAAACCAGGGCGTGCTGACGCTGATTGATGGTGCCCAGGCAGTGCCCCATTTCAAGCCTGATGTTCAGGCTCTGGGGTGTGACTTCTACGTGTTCTCATCCCACAAACTGTTCGGGCCAACCGGCATAGGTGTACTGTACGGTCGTGCAGAACTGCTGGAACAGATGCCCCCCTATCAGGGCGGTGGTGAGATGATCGAACGGGTTTCGTTCGAGCGTACCACCTGGAATGTTCTGCCGTATAAATTCGAGGCAGGCACGCCGGCTATTGCTGAAGCGGTAGGACTGGCTGCGGCCATCGATTACCTGGACAGTTTAGACAGAAAAGCCATGGAAGCCGCTGAGAACGCGCTTCTGGCCCGCGCCAACGAGCTGGTGGATACCGTTCCCGGCATGGAAGTTATCGGCACGGCCGCAAACAAAGTACCGGTGATGTCATTCAAGATCGCCGGACTGCACCCAAGTGACATTGGCACCCTGCTGGACCAGCAAGGCATCGCCATCCGCACTGGCCATCACTGCGCCATGCCGCTGATGGATTTCTACGGAGTACCCGGTACAGCCCGGGCTTCATTTGCGTTTTACAATACGCTGGAAGAGGTCGAGAAATTGTTCGCCGGCCTTCAGAAAATTCAGCGCCTGTTTACCTGAGGAGGTGGAAACATGTCAGCCGAAGTCTTCACCCCGAACGATGTCAACGTGACCATGACGCCTACGGCCGTCAAACACGTTCGCAAACAACTGGATAAAAAATCGGACGCCAAGGGCATTCGCCTCGCCATAAGAAAGAGTGGCTGCTCCGGCTTCAAATATGAAACCGAGTGGGTAGAGGAAGCCGCGACCGACGATCGTATTTTCTCAATCGACGGTGTGGATGTTTACGTAAAGCGGGAACACCTACCCCTGGTTAACGGCATTGAAATCGACTTTGTCACCGAGGGAGTCAACTCCCTGTTTCGTTTCCGCAACCCCAACGCTACCGCAGAGTGTGGGTGTGGCGAGAGCTTTACGGTGTCTTAAACAGAGGCTTTATTGAGCATGCAAGAACGGGAAGTTGTCCTGACGAAGCGCGAAGTGGAGGCACGTTTGGTACCCGCCGGAACTGAAATCATGATTCCGTCGGATACCTTTGTGACCATCACCCAATCACTGGGCGGCACATTCACCGTTGCGGTCAACGGCAATCTGGCTCGCATCGAAGGCCACGACGCCGATGCTCTGGGCAAAAAACCGCTGGAAAGCAGCTTCGAAACCCCGGCAGATGGCACGGTGAACGAGAACCAGGTCTGGGAAGCCATGCGCAGCGCCTATGACCCGGAAATCCCGGTCAATGTGGTCGATCTGGGGCTGATTTACGAGTGCAAAATTGAAAACGGCACCGAAGACGGCAACCATATCTACATCAAAATGACCCTGACTGCAGCCGGCTGCGGTATGGGCCCGGTGATTACCGAAGACGTCAAGCGCAAGGTAGAGCACGTGCCCAACGTCGATAAGGTAACGATGGAGCTCACGTTCGACCCGCCTTGGAACAACGACATGCTGACTGATGAAGCCAAACTTGAACTGGGTATGCTATGACCGCTAGTAAGCAGCAATTTCTGGACAACCCTCTCGGCCAAAAAACCTCACTGGAAGACGTTCTGGACGCCTTTGAGTTCTTGGATGACTGGGAAGATCGTTACGCTTTCATCATCGATCTGGGCAAGCAATTACCCGAGTTTCCGGATGAGGCGCGTACCGAAGAGAACTACGTGCATGGCTGCCAAAGCCAGGTATGGGTTATTCATCAGTACGACGAAGACAGCGGCAAACTGTTCCTGCTGATAGATTCTGACGCCATGATCGTTCGCGGCCTGGCGGCCATCATTTTGGTGGCCCTGAACGCAAAATCACCCCGAGAACTGCTGGCGACCGATATTGACGAACTGTTCGAGCAACTCGACCTGATCCGTCACATCTCCCCCACTCGCGGCAACGGCCTGCGCGCCATGGTTAGCAAGATCCGGGACATTGCAGCGACCGAGGCCGCTGCCTGAGCTCACCAGATGATTGCCAGATCATCGCGCTGCACATTGATCTGCCCCCCGGTAGTCCCGAGGCTACCGGTACTGAAGTCCGGGTGAACACTGTCTAGCGTGATCGTCACCCCTGCATCAGCAAGTTCTGGCGTCCCCCCCAGTGAATCGAAATAACGCTGACTGCGATAGATGTTGAGTTGGTCGCCGGGACGCAAGCCCGCGGTCGCACCGGATGCCAACGTGACCTTGCCATCAACCACACGGGTAATGCGAGCCATAAAGGGCTGACAGTTCAAAGCGCTGCTGACCGTTGCCGCCATCTCGTCGATCACGCCCGAAACTGCAGCCCCCCACTCGCTTTTCTCGAACCCGGCAGACGCAAAGCCAGCCGTGCCAGCACCGGCTGGGCTCCAATTGGCAACGGTTTCGAAACGCTTACGGAATACGGGCGAGCCACTGAAGCCGTCAAACACCATCACCTCAGCTTCGAAGCGCCGAGTCTTATCACCAAATCCCAGACCTCGCTGCATTTTTTCAAATACCGAACTTCCCCAAGAATCGGGATCAGACAACCCCATATCTCGAATCACACCCGACACCACAAACTGGGCGCCAAGCTCGCGGGCCAACTGCACGACGTTGGTGAGACGATTACTAGCCATATTCACCTGCGTTGTCGGCGCATCGGGTAAGTTACTGAACAAACGAAGCGATGTGGCACCGAGCACCTGGAGCGTGCCCTGTTTTTGTATTTTCGCCACCAAGGCCTGCGGCAACTGCTCACCCGCATTATCTAACCCCGGATCACCACCTTGAGACGGCATCACAATCGGGAACCCCGTCACCGCCACGCGTTTACGCAGACCTGACGCTTCCCCGGCCTGACAAGTGGCACCCGCGCCTCCGGACTGATCAGAAAGCTCAGCCCGAACAATCACTCGCAACAAATTCCCACGCTGATATTCGTCCACAATGGTCGCGCTACGAAGCTCCACGTTCGAAGACAACTCCGTTTTGGACTGAGTAAGCTGCCCGTTCTCCACCGTATCCTGCGTGCTGACTTGCGCCTGATATTGCAAGGCGAGGTCTCGCATGGCTGCTTGCCGGGCTTCGGCGCGGGCTTGATCCAGATTGCCCTCACGGATGTTGGCGTGACCAACGCCCTCAAGAGCCGTTGCGCCCGCCCAACCCGAGCAAGTCACCATCAAACAAAAAATAACGATGCGAGTCATAACGCTCCCAAAATCTGCCAACACACGGCCGGCTTAATCCAGATAATAAAGTGAACCAACCTTTTTGCTTGCCACATCACCGGTTTCCACCTCGTTTACCGGCTCGTAGTGACTGGGCATAGGGATTGCGCAGACATCCCGCACCTGGTCATCCGCCACCTCAGACGCGCACTTCCGGAAACGGGGCTCAAGCTTCAACTCCATAACGGTTTCAACCACACCCCCGGGATGCTCATCCACGGACACCGTGCGGGCACCACGAATATAGCTGTCCACGTAGGCGCGGAAGCTGTCATTCTTTAGCTGGAAATCATTCACCGTAGCATGGCCATAGATCACGGTGCCGTATACCCGCTCCGCCAGATTGCGGTAGGCATCCAGCTTCGAAGCCCTGAGCGCCATCAATCGCTGCTGAGGATTTACACGGCCTTTCTGAGCTTGCTCGTATACACCAAAACCGCTCACCTTAACTACGATCGGCTCGAATTCGCTCGAGGCATCTTGCTTACCTCCGGTCGCACAACCAACCAACATCATGGTCAGCAACACGGGCAGAAAGCACCATCTCAGTGTCATTATCTTGTCTCCGGAATACAGGGTCACCATGACCATGAAAAAATCACGCCATCATAGATAACCAAATGATTAGAATAGCTTTTCAACAAAAACGGCGTTTACTGATCAACAAACCGGCAGATTCTTGCCTCTGTTTACGAATTTAAAACAAACCGTTACGCCATACGTGCTGTTTATCTTACCCCCTTGGCCTAACCTTCTAGATATGTCATTTCTTTTTACACAACAACATACAAAGCAGGCTCAGCATGAACGTCAATCGTTTTAACAAACTGACTTTAGCCATCGGCCTGTCCATCGCCACCACGTCGACATTGGCCAGCCCTCAAGCTTTCATGTCATCACGCTCCTTTGCCATGGCCGGAACCGGCGTCGCCGTGGCTACACCGTCTGCCGCGCCCAGTACCAACCCGGCCATGATGGCGTCACAACAGCACGACTGGGCGGATGATTTTGGTTTGATGGTGCCATCGGTCAACATTCGTGCAGCGGACGAAGAAGACACCGTCGATCAGATTGACGGCATTCAAGATGTTATTGATCAGTTTCAGGAACTAAATCGTGCCTCCAACCCTCAAGATGCTCGTGACTTGGCAAAAGATCTCCGGGAAAGGATGATCAAGTTTGACAAGGATACGGTTCGGGTCGATGCCGGACTTGGCCTGGCCTTCGCGATTCCTACGGACTCCATTTCTGTTGGTTTTATGACCAACGCCAATCTCCGCGCGACCGTCAGAGGCGAGCTCGATGAGGACGACAATGCCTACCTGGAGAACCTGGAAAATGCCACGACTGCGGAGCTCCTTGTTGCCGATCTGGACCGTGACCTAAAGTCCCGCGGTCGAATCCTCGCGTCGGCAGTGGTGGAAGCCGGTGTCAGTGTTGCTAAAACCTTCCAGCTGAACAATGGCGAAAGCTTTCAGCTAGGCGTGACGCCAAAATACGTTGAACTGCGCACCTTCCAATACACAGAAACCGTTTCCGGCTTTGAAGATGACGAATTTGACGGTGACGATTCCCAAACCGAAAAAAGCGGATTTAACCTGGACGTCGGCGCAGCCTACGCTTTCGGTGAAAACCAGCAATGGAACGCCGGCGTGGTTGTGAAAAACCTGATCCCGATGGAGCTGGATTCGGCACAAAGCCGCCCCGCACAGGAAGACAAATATACGCTGGAACTCAAGCCCATGCTCACCGCCGGCATCGCTCATAAAGGCAGTTTCCATGTTGTAACCGCCGAGCTGGACCTGACTAAAAAGGAAGCTTTCGGCTACGAAGACGACACCCAGTGGCTGGCCGTCGGTGCTGAATTTGATGTCTGGCGCTACGCCCAGCTGCGCGCCGGTTTACGCCACAACCTAGCCAGCAACAGTGACAACGATGGCATTGAAGAGACCACCCAGCTCACCGCCGGTTTCGGCCTGAACGTGCTGGGCGCTCATCTGGATCTTGGCGCCCTGTTCAGCAGTGCTGATGTCGGTGCCGCCATTGAGTTTGGCGCTGCTTTCTAAGCAAACACAGACCACTCCGGGGGCACGCAACCTGCCCCCCGAAACTATCCCCAGCCCTTCGATTTGCGTCACTCCTGCAAGCCACCGATAATCGCGCTTACGATTTCAGCCAAACACGGCACTCAATATCAATCAGGGCGAACAACATGGAAATCTACCTTGTGGGCGGCGCAGTGCGCGATGGACGGCTGGGCATTCCGGTCAAAGATCACGACTGGGTTGTGGTCGGCGCCACGCCGGAAACCATGAAGAAAAAGGGTTACCGCCAGGTCGGAGCCGATTTCCCTGTATTTCTACACCCGAAAACCGGAGAAGAATACGCCCTCGCCCGCACCGAACGAAAACAAGGCCGAGGCTATCACGGCTTTACCGTCTACAGTGCTCCGGACGTCACGCTCGAAGAAGACCTGAACCGCCGTGACCTGACCATCAACGCCATGGCTGAACGCGAAGACGGAACCTTGGTCGACCCCTTCAATGGCCTGACCGATCTGGAACAGAAAACCCTTCGCCATGTCTCCGACGCTTTCGCCGAAGACCCGCTTCGCATTCTCAGGACCGCCCGTTTCGCCGCTCGATTCCACCCGCTGGGTTTCACCATCTGTCCGCAGACCATGACACTGATGCGCGATATGATCGGCGACGGTGAACTGGAGCATTTGGTGCCGGAGCGAGTCTGGCAGGAAATTCAGCGCGCACTGCACGAAAAGTCTCCCGGCGTCTTTTTTCAGGTGCTTCAAGAGCTGGGAGCTCTGGCCATTTTGGCACCCGAACTGGCCGATACCGAATGTTTCGAGGCAGGCCTCCAAGCCTTGCAGTGCATAAGCGTGCAGAACAGCTCTAGCGCCCAAAGGTTTGCGGCACTGCTGAGCGCAGTGCCGGAGCACAAGGCCAGCGCCCTGGCAAAAGCCATGAAAAGCCCCAACGAATGCAGGGATCTCACTCGACTGACGTGCCTGTTTGCAGAGCGATTCTCCATCGACACTGGCACACCCCTGCCCGCAAAGGCGGTACTGGAACTGTTCGACCAAGCCGATCTATGGCGCCGCCCTGAGCGCTTTGAGCAGTTATTGGAAACACTTATCTGCACGCCCCATAAAACGCATGCCGAGCCACTTCGCCTTGCAGCCAGATCAGCTACCGGCGTCAGCCCGCAAGAACTTTTGAACCAAGGTTTCAAAGGCAAAGAGTTAGGCACGGCTATCCGCAACGAGCGGCTTATGCGTATCACGCAGGTACTGACACCATAACGCGACTTTGGTGGTTTTGGCGCACAGGGGCTTTCCCGCTACAATACCTGCCAACAAATTTTATTCTCGGGCAGCCAATCGGCTGAACCTGTATTTATACAACGGAGAGTTTCCATGCGTGATGTTGTCATTGTTGCTGCAAAACGTACCGCCGTTGGCAGTTTCGGCGGCGGTCTGTCTAGCCTCCGAGCTGACCAACTCGGTGCGGCTGTCATCAAGGCTCTGATGGAAGACACCGGCATTGCCGGCGAGCAAGTTAACGAAGTCATCCTCGGCCAAGTACTGACAGCCGGCAGCGGCCAGAACCCCGCACGCCAAGCCAGCATCCATGCCGGCCTTCCGGTATCCGTGCCGGCGATCACCATCAACAAGGTCTGTGGCTCCGGTCTAAAAGCTGTGCACATGGCGGTTCAATCCATCCGTTGCGGCGATGCCGAGGTGATCATTGCCGGTGGTCAGGAAAGCATGAGCCAGGCTCCTCACGTACTGCCCAACAGCCGTAACGGTCAACGCATGGGCAACTGGAACATGGTCGACACCATGATCAACGACGGCCTTTGGGATGCTTTCAACGACTATCACATGGGCATCACCGCCGAGAACATTGTTGAGAAGTACGGCATCAGCCGTGAAGAGCAGGACGAATTCGCCGCGGCGTCTCAGCAAAAAGCCGTAGCTGCCCAGAATGACGGACGCTTTGATGGCCAAATCGTTCCGGTCAGCATTCCCCAGCGCAAAGGCGATCCGATCGTGGTGGACAAAGATGAGTGCCCACGGGATGGTGTCTCTGCTGAGGGCCTTGCCAAACTGCGCCCCGCGTTCAAGAAAGATGGCTCGGTCACGGCCGGCAACGCTTCTTCACTGAACGATGGCGCCGCTGCGGTCATGGTATGCAGTGCTGAGAAAGCAAAAGAGCTGGGTTTGACGCCTCTGGCCACCATCAAAGCCCACGCCAACGCCGGCGTTGATCCCACCATCATGGGCACTGGCCCGATCCCCGCCAGCCAGCGCTGTCTGGAACGTGCCGGCTGGACAGCTGCCGATCTGGATCTGATCGAAGCCAACGAAGCGTTTGCGGCTCAGGCAATTTCCGTGAACCGGGAAATGGGCTGGGACACCAGCAAGGTCAACGTCAACGGTGGCGCTATTGCCCTTGGCCATCCCATCGGTGCCTCCGGCTGCCGGATTCTGGTCTCCCTGCTGCACGAAATGCAGCGTTGTGATGCCAAAAAAGGCCTGGCCACTCTGTGCATCGGCGGCGGCTTGGGCGTTGCCCTGGCTGTAGAGCGTTAACGCGAGTGTTACACGTTGTTTTGTATGAGCCGGAAATACCGCCGAACACCGGCAATATTATCCGGCTCTGCGCCAATACAGGCTGTCAGCTGCATCTGATCGAGCCTTTGGGATTTTCTCTCGAAGACAAACAGATGCGGCGTGCCGGGTTGGACTACAGCGAATACGCCACGGTAAAGATCCACAAGGATTACGAGAGTTTTCTGGAAGCAGAGCAACCCGAGCGCCTGTTCGGGCTCACCACGAAAGGCTCTCGGCATTACCATGAGGTTGCCTATCAGGACGGCGACTACCTGATGTTTGGCCCTGAAACTCGCGGATTGCCGGAAGACGTCAGGAACGGACTTCCCGAAGATCGCAGGCTTCGGGTGCCCATGCGCCCTGAAAGCCGCAGCCTCAATCTATCCAACACCGCCGCAGTGCTCGTTTACGAAGCTTGGCGACAACTCGGTTTCCCCGACGCCAGTTGAGCGTCGCCGCTGCCCAGAGGTACGACCAGAGGGTAACCTTCCGGCAGTGAAATCACCCTCGCCCGGTAGCCATACACGGCTTTCAGCACGGATTGGGTCAGTACCTCCGGGGCGGTACCTTCACGGAAGCACCGCCCTGCCTGCATGATCAGCAGACGATCCGAAAACTGGGCCGCCAGGTTCAAGTCATGAACAATCGCGAGTACGGCTATGCCCTGCTCTCGCGCCAATCGCTGTATAACCTCCATGACCAATTGCTGGTGTGCGGGATCAAGAGCTGAAGTGCATTCATCGAGCAATAGCAATCGCGGCCCTGAAGTATCCAAAATCTGCCCCAGAACACGGGCCAACTGAACACGTTGCTGCTCTCCCCCTGACAGTCCGGGCACCATGCGGTGACGAAGGTGAGTAATATCCAGCTCCACCATAAGCCGGTCGATTATCCCATCCGGTTTGCCCTTAGAAGTACTAGCCCTCCCCATGGCGATCACTTCCTCCACCGTCAATGGAAAGTTTACGTCCACTTTCTGAGGCATCACCGCACGTCGGCGTGCCAGTTGCGACGGTTTCCAATCAACAAGCTGGCGCCCCGCCATGACGATTTGTCCCAAGAAGGGCAGCTCCCCCGACAAGGCCCTCAGCAAGGTCGATTTTCCGGCACCGTTCGGCCCCAATAACATCATCACTTCACCCGGCTCAAGCGACAGATTGATGTCACGAACAATCGTCACGCCTCCCAGCAATACACTGAGATTGTTTACTAGCAAAGTCATTAAACCACCTTCCGCCGCATCAGCAGCCCAAGAAAAAACGGGCCGCCAATCAACGCCATCATTAATCCTATCGGCAACTCTGCGGGCGCCACCACAACTCGCGCCAGTGAGTCTGCCGCGACCAACAGGGTGCCGCCAATCAAGGCACTAAAGGGCAGAACCACGCGATGACTGGCACCTAACACCAAGCGAACCAGGTGCGGCACAATCAACCCGACAAAGCCAATCAAACCACTGACAGCAACGGCAGCACCAACGCCAAGGCCAACGACCAAAATCGCTGCTTTCTTCACGGTGTCTGCTGGATAACCAAGATGCCCAACCACGGATTCCCCTAACAAAAACGCATCCAGAGGCCGCGCCAAACAGGGAGCAACAATCAGTGCCAGAATCATAAACGGGGCGCCGATCAACAGATCATCCCAATCGGCATGACCCAAGCTACCCATGGTCCAGAAGGTCAGCGATCGAAGCTCATCATCGGTTGCATAAAAAGTCAGCAGGCCTGTCGCCGCCCCCGCAATCGCATTGATGGCAATCCCCGAAAGCAACAAGGTTGCCACCTGCGTTTGTCCGCTTCGATTGGCAATTCGCCAAGCCAGAAACACTGTCGCACTGCCGCCAAGGAATGCCGCGATGGGCAATGCCCATTCTCCTGCGAATTCCAGCCAGCCTCCCAGCCAGGTACCGCCCAGCACAATGACCATGATGGCGGCCAAAGACGCCCCTGCCGAGACACCTATCAAGCCCGGGTCAGCCAGCGGGTTACGGAATAACCCTTGGAGCAAAGCCCCGGAGACGGCGAGCACAGCTCCCACCAGAAACCCCAACAGGAATCTGGGCATACGCACTTCCAGCAACACCAGAGAGGCCACCGGATCGCTGGCTTCCCTGCCCGCAAGTACCCTTAGGATGTCGGGGATCGCCAATGGGTATGCCCCACTGGCGACCGATAGCAAAGCGATGGATACTGCTGCACACACCACGATGATCAAAGCAGGGGTGTAGCCAAAGCGGCCAGCCGCGTCACGAATCATCGTTCACCACGGCAGAGCCGGAAGGCAAAACCCGGTTTAGCGCATCCATCGCTTCGGGCAATCGGGGCCCGAACCCCAACAGAAGCATGCTGTCGGCCACCATATGGTGCCCCGACTTCCAGGCATCCAGGTGAGCAAGTTCCTGCCATTTATTGATATCGAACTGCCCCGGCGTCGACTCAGCAATAACAATGGCGTCCGGTTGCGAGGCAAGAATTGCTTCTCGGCTGGCCGGCTTATAACCCTGAATTGCCGTCACAGCGTTATCGGCGTTCACGGTATCCAGCAATGCCGAAGCTGCAGTGCCCTGCCCCGCCAGCATCACTGAATGATTGCCGGCGGCCAGAATAAACAACACTCTGGGACGCTTCACGCGATTGGCTGCATCCTGCTGGACCCGACTAATCTTTGACGAAAGCTCAGTGACCAAAGCTTCGGCCTGAGGGCGTGCGTGGAGTATGTCTCCCACTGCAACGATCCGTTCCAGAGAAGCTTCTGGTGTCCACGCCATTGGCAGCGTTTCCACTTGCACGCCGGCCTTGACCAGCCGGTCCAGATTATCCTGAGGGGCCGCTTGTTCCGACGTAATCAACACGTCCGGCCTCATTGCAAGCACCCCCTCAAAGGGCAACGCGCGCAAGTAACCGATCTTGGGCAACGATTGGGTTTCTTCCGGGAAACCGCTCGTGGTATCGACAGCAACTAACAGAGACTCCATTCCCAGCCGATAGACGGTCTCAGTAATGGCGCCATCGGCGGTCACCACCCGCGTCGGCTCAGCTTGAACCAAGACAGGCATCAACCAGCTCAATGCCATCAGCAATATCCGTGCTCTCATGAAACAGCCTCCAGAGCGGCCGCCTGTTCTCGCCAGAGTTCGGATTCCGGTATACCCGGCTTGCGTTCACCAAACACCGTCAGCACCAACTCACCGTTTGCATTGAAAGCTTCGACAGAGGTAATGGTGCCATCCGAAGATGGCCGGCGAACCAGCCACCAGGAAGTGATCTGCGCGGTGTTAACGTGCAAGTTAAAGCTTGGATCCAGCACGTTCATCCAAGGACCCGAGCGTTTCAGATTGGCAACCTGCCCGGTAAAAATCTGGACAATGCCCGGATTACCCACGAAAAACATGGCCGGACAGCGCTTATCCCGCAATAACTCAAGCAGGTGATCCAATACATCACCACCGGCACATTGCAGCTCGGTCGCCCATTCGCCCCTCAGAAGCTCCAGCGCCGTCAACCGGTCAGCCCCGACTCGCTTCAGCAATGCGTGAAAATGATGAACGTCCTTCAGGTTCTGCCAACCATCACGCAGCGCGTCCACGTCGACACTCCCAGCTTCCGCACGGTCAGGCACCGGGCGTTTACCGCAAGGCTCGAAAGGCGCCAGCCGATCAGCGGCAAAAGTCTCAGTCAGTTGCGACCAAGCTGCCGCATCGGTCTCAGCCACCCGATAAATCTTGAAAACCGCGGCTCCATATCGGTCGAAAAACTGAAAACTCTCCCGACAACCAGAGCGCACTTGCTCCTGAACCCGGTAACCCCAAGCCCAATGCGTGAAAAACACTCGGATGTCGATCTCCCCGACCGCAAGCCCCATCACACCGGATTTCCCGGTGGTAAAGCCTTTGAAGGTGCCCGTCACTTCATGAACCACCTCGTTATTACGCGCCAGGATCATTACCGGGCCAACACTCTCCAGCGCTTCGAGAAGCTCGGGAAAGCGATCCTGCAAAGGAATCAACGCATCAGTGCCACGCAACCGCACCAATTCCATTTCACTGACACCTAACACATCGGCCGCCGAGCGAATCCTCATATTTGGCTGTGTCGCCAGCAAAGCTTCCCAGCATTCCGCCAGCGTTTTTTCGCCCACCTCTTTATCCATCATTGCCGATTCCATACCTTACTCCTGAGCTTGTTCGGGATTAACTTCTAACCAACGCACAACCGGCTGCCCACTGGCGCCGCTCTCGTCGTAATAACCAACGATTTGCAGTGCCCATACGCTCGAGGCAGTGTCGCTAACGTCAGACTTGATCAGGAAGGTACGGAAGTTAGGCCAGATTTTGTGTTGGCCGGTCAGGTTGTAGGCATACCAGGGGTACTCTGACAAGACGCCTCCGGTAGAGTCGGTGGTGTACAGCTGAGGCACCCCGGGATCAGCGTTATAGGACGCAAGTTCGGCCCACGGCATCGGGCCCGCAGCCCCACCCTGGCCCGATGCGCTACTGCTCGATTTCAGGTACCAATCTCGCCCAGAGAAACCCACTTGGACATCCCAAGCCGAACTGCTGGCGCAATCGACTACGTTTGCAGCATCAAAATCAAAACAAGCATCTGTTCCGTCATAATCGGGTGGCGTTGCGAAGACAATAGGCGTAGAGCTGAATTGACTCGCTCCGGCAGCTTGCACATCAAACTCAAACGTAAAGCTCTCTATGCCATTGCCCGCCCGGGTAGGGAAATTGAAATCCACCACACGCATACGAGCATAGCTATCGCCTTCCGCAGAACGCACCAGGTAACCCACGTCCTCTTTCTCGGAGATCACACCTGTAGCCGGGTCGTACGTCGACCAAACGTCAGCAGCGCCGAATGCGCTGTAAAAAGCGTCCTGCTGCCAAGCGTCCGGCTCTTGAAAAACACCCAGCAGATGCTCTTCTTCCGAGTTGGCGGTGGCATTGGTAAACACACTGACATCAGGTTCGCCGTTTGCGTCGTAAAAATCGCTCTGTTCAACGGCTATTGCACCACCGACCGTGCTGTCGCCAGAAGCCCCTCCGTTTAGTTGAAAACTCAAACGATTCGCCGCGATATGCCAATCGCCATTTGCTTCCACAAAGGCCCCGGTTTCCAGATTCAGGTAGACCGTCTCGCTGGCGGCCGGCAACTGCTTGGACGATATACCTTCCTGCTCGGGTTCTTCGGCAGCGTCGGCATTGCTAATGTCTTTTTCGCTACCGCCCCCGCCACAGGCGGCCAGCATGAGTACCGTAAATACAAGCGTTGGTGGTCGAGCATCAAAAAGTGTCATCGGTAATCTCCTTTTAGTCCTTTATCATTAAGGGAGTGGGCTTATTTACTGAACGAAACCGACAGTCCTGCGTAGGCAAAGCGGCCGGCTACGGGCCGCAGGTCTTCATCGGCATTAGAAAAGTCGCGCTGCTCATTGGTGATATTGTCAGCCCCGGCAAACAGTCGAATTTGGTCGGAGAGCTGATAATTGAGCTTAAGATCGGCGGTGGTGTAACCGGGGGATTTACTGCTTTCGGATGCGTTGGTGTACTCGTCACTTTGATAACGAACACGAGCACTCCACGTTAGGCTTGGCAAAGGCAGCGGGCCATCCACACCCAAGTCAGCTTGATGCCGGGGCCGTTGATTGAGCTCATCTCCGGTTTGCTTGTCTTCGGTGCGGGTATAGGTGTACCCCGCGGTAAAGCGCCACGGCGCGACCGGCTCCCAGCCCGCAGTTGTCTCGAAGCCCCAGGTTCGGGCCTCAGCGATGTTTTCGTACCGGTATTCGGCCACACCATCGTTGACCTCGCCGGTATCAGAGGTTTGGATCAACTGCTCGATATCGTTATAGAAGGCATTGACTTCCAACCAGACGGTACGCCCTCGGGACACTCCGGCCCCCAACTGGTAACTCAGCGACTCCTCTGGCTTCAGGCTTTCCGAGCCTTTCACGATGTAACCCAAAGAACTGTGATCAAACAGGAAATAACGCTCTTTCAGGTTGGGCACCCGGTAACCTGCACCGGCACCGGCTCTGATGAAAGCACTCAAGGTGTCAGTTTGGAAAAGGTCATAACGAGCGTTAAGCTTTGGTGCGGTATGGATTCCGAAACTGGAGTCATTCTGGATTCGCACGCCGGGAATCAGCTCCAGATTCCCGGTCGCCATCCAAGTATCCTGAAACCAAAGTTCTTGGCCTTCACGCTCCTGCCGACCATTTAACTCAGAGGTTCCGTCAATGGTCTGGTCGAGCGTCCCTTTGCTAAAATCCACCCCACCCTGCAAGTAATGACGAGCCCCGAATGGACTACCAAGATCGGCCGAAAATTTGGACAATGCTGATTCAGCGCGCCGGTCATCAAAGCGACCGCTTGCGGAGTACTTCAGAGTATCGTCATTGAGCGTTTCGTGGATGGCAGACCAGCCAGCACGCACAGCGCCAGCAAGGCCGTGATCACCAGAAATAGAAAACCGGGTTCTCTGTACGGTCTCGCGCTTACCTTGATCAGCGTTCACCGGGGGGGCAAGCCGATATCGAGACTCGGAATCTTCCTCGAAGCGGGCAATCGCAGCGCTGAGTCGGTGTTCGTCTGCCAATGCCCAATCAGCTCTCAAACTGAGATCTGTCCGATCATACTCGTCGCCAGGTTGGGACCAGTTTTCAGGCTCCGGATCAATACCGTCCGAATGCTGCTGTGAAGCCGATAGCCGCAGCATTAGCTGATCGACACCGCCCTGAACTGTCGCGCGAGCACTGTAACGCGCCGGATCGGCCGCATCACCGGAGGGGTTCTGGTCACCATAAGAGCCTGCATCGACAGTGAACTCTCCCGACATACCGGGCTGGGTCGGGCGCGTAATCACATTGATCACACCTCCGATTCCAGAACTGCCGTACTGTGCCGAGACCGCGCCTTTAACCACCTCAATCTTTTCGATGTCCAGCACCGATAGCTGGCTAACATCAGTAGCTGAACCGGTGGTTGCCGTCATGGGCATACCATCGATCAGAACCAATACGCGATCGGCCTCGACGCCCTGAAGCCAAACTTCATAACCGGGTTTGCCATGAATCTCCCGAAGCTGAAGCCCGGGCACATACTGCAACGCTTCTTTCAAACTGCGAGCGTGGGTACTCTTCAGTTCCCGGGCAGTGACCACTTCAGTTCGCACGGGCGTATCAAGCAGCGAGCGCTCGCTGCGAGTACCGGTAACCACCAGCTCATCCAGATAAAGAGCCTCAGCCTCTGCTATCCCGACATTCCCCAGCAACGCTAGCGCAAATGGCAAACAGAAATGCGCCCGTTTTTGATTAAACATAAACTATCACCAATAATCGTAATGCGAACGATTATTATTTAGTTTACATATTTCGTCAACTCTTTATTGACAATAATCAAACAGGCACAAAAAAACCGGCCTTGGCCGGTTTTTTTGTTTGGAAACGCGGAATGCTTAGTGCGTTTGCTCTGAGCCGGCCTCACCGGCCGCTTCTTCTTGCTTCTTCTTCAGTGCCTGAGCATAGATAGCGTCAAAGTTCACCGGCGCCAGCATCAACGCTGGGAAGCTGCCTTTACTCACGGTTCCATCAATGGCTTCACGCGCATAGGGGAACAAAATGGTCGGGCAATAAGCACCGAGCATCTGACCGAGTTGAGCACCTTCGATACCAGCCACCATGAATACACCGGCCTGCTGAATCTCAACAATGTACGCAACCTTCTCGTCCAGCTTAGCCGTCACCGTCATCGACAGCACCACTTCGTACTGGTTGTCGCTGACTTTGGTGTGAGCGGTATTCAGGTCTAGGTTTACCTGCGGTTTCCACTGCTCCTGAAACACCATGGGGGCATTCGGTGATTCAAAAGAGAGGTCCTTCACATAAATACGCTGAAGGGCAAACTGGGGTTGGTTCTGGTTTTCGTTGCCTGCGGCTTGCTGATTCTCAGCCATGATCCGTCCTTTCGTTTTATTTCGTAGCATGGGCAGAGCCCATTGTCCTGTTCGCGCGTTGCCGGGACAGTCTACCGCCTGCTCCGGACAAGTAATATGAAACAGTGCGATAGATCGCCGATCAGATCAAGCCCTATTACTTTTTAACCAGAGGCAAGTTGCTGGCCTTCCAGTCGGCAATGCCGCCGTTCAAACGAACAACATCTGAAAACCCGGCTTCTTTAAGCTGCTTGACCGCCATCGCAGAGTGTTGGCCCATTTTATCCACCACCACAACCTGCTTTTCCTTGTGCTTGCTCAATTCGTTAAGACGATCTTTCAGGCCACTCAACGGAATGTTGATCGCACCCGTAATGCGACCTTCACCAAAGTCTTTGCGATCACGAATATCCAGCACCACAGCTTCATCCCGGTTAATCAGACTAACCGCACCCTGGGCAGAAATTTTTGCGCCACCGCGACGAGACTCAAGGAGCAGAATCGCCAGAATCAGAGCCACGAAAATTGACACCAGAATGTAGTGATTAACAACAAATTCAAACAGACGATCCATGGAGCGCTACCCTGAAAATTAGTTTGGCCGGATTATACACACCCACACCCGCTCAAAGAAGGCGAGGAGCCCTGAGCTTTACCGCGTGGCCTGAACAAATGAAAACGGTTACAATCTACCCCACTTTTTATTCGTCAATTCTACAACCAACCGGACAATACGATGACCGCGACGCGTAAGCCCACTGCACTGATTATCCTCGACGGCTGGGGCCACCGTGACCCGGCTGACGACAACGCCATCTCAAACGCCAACACCCCGTTTTGGGACACGCTCTGGCACAACCAGCCGAAAACTCTGATCAACACTTCAGGCATGTTTGTCGGCCTACCCCAAGGCCAGATGGGCAATTCGGAAGTCGGCCATATGAATCTCGGCGCTGGCCGGGTGGTGTATCAGAGCCTGACGCGCATCGATAAAGATCTGGAAGACCGCGAGTTCCAGAACAACCCGGCCCTGTGCAACGCTATCGATAAAGCCGCCAACAACGGCAAAGCGGTTCACATTATGGGTTTGCTGTCTCCCGGCGGTGTCCACAGCCACGAGAATCATATTCTGGCGGCCGCTGAACTGGCTGCCGCTCGCGGCGCGAAAGAAGTGTATATCCACGCGTTCCTGGATGGCCGCGACATGCCCCCGCGCAGCGCTCGTCCATCATTGGAGAAAGCCGCGGCCAAGATGGAAAGTCTGGGCGTTGGCCGCATTGCCAGCGTCGTCGGACGCTATTTCGCCATGGACCGTGATAACCGCTGGGACCGTGTAGAAGCCGCTTACAACGTAATGACTCTGGGCGAAGCCGAGTTCACTTGCGCCGACCCGGTAACCGCACTGGAACAAGCCTACGAGCGCGGCGAGAACGACGAGTTCGTGAAAGCGACCCGCATCCATAAAGACGGCCAAGCGGAAGGCACTATCAACGATGGCGACGCGGTCATTTTCATGAACTTCCGTGCCGACCGCGCCCGGGAAATGACGCGCACGTTTGTAGAGCCGGATTTCGACGGTTTCGATCGCCGCAAGCACCCGGAACTGGCGGACTTCGTTATGCTGACGGAATACGCGGCTGACATTAAGACATCTTGCGCCTACCCCCCCGAACAGTTAACCAACGGCTTGGGCGAATACATGGGGAAACTGGGGAAGACCCAGCTTCGGATTTCCGAAACCGAGAAGTATGCTCACGTCACGTTCTTCTTCAACGGTGGCATGGAAACCCCATTTGAAGGCGAAGATCGCATTCTGGTGCCGTCTCCCAAAGTCGCCACCTATGACCTGCAGCCCGAAATGAGCGCACCGGAAGTCACCGACAAACTGGTAGAAGCGATCAAGAGCGGCAAGTACGACCTGATCGTCTGCAACTACGCCAACGGCGACATGGTTGGCCACACAGGTAAGCTGGACGCTGCAATCAAAGCCGCCGAGTGCCTCGACCAATGCGTGCAGCGTGTGGTTGAAGCGCTGAACGAAGTGGGCGGTGAAGCACTGATCACTGCTGACCATGGCAACTGCGAGCAGATGACCGACCCCACTTCGGGTCAGGTTCACACGTCTCACACCATCGGCCCGGTGCCTCTGGTCTATACCGGCCCTCGCGCGGTCACCCTGAAAGATGGCGGTAGCCTGAGCGACATCGCGCCCACGCTGCTGACTCTGATGGGAGATAAAGCACCGGAAGAGATGACCGGACAAAATCTGGCTGACATAGGCTGATTGTTATAACGGCGAGTATTTTGAAACGTCTTACGGTATTGGCGCTGGCCCTCCTCATGGGGGCTGCGCCATTGCATGCCGAGCAGGACGTCACGCCCGAACAGGTTGATGCGCTGAAGCAGCGCATCGCCAATATCGATGAGTGGCTGGCCGATGCAGAAGAAGACCGCTCAAAACTGGAACAACAGCTCGCCAACACCGAGCGGAACATCAGCAAACTCACACGGGAACGCAGAGAGCTTCGCAATCAGGCGGCCGAGCAGAAAAAGCGGCTGGGCGAGCTGAGAAAGCAAGAGAACGAACTCGCCAACACCCTGAACATTCAGCGCCAAAGCCTGATGAAGCAAATCCGGGCGGCCTGGATGGAAGGCGAGGCCCCCGCCCTGAAAGTTCTGCTGAACGAAACCGAACCGGGCAACCTTGCTCGCACCATGACCTATTACGAGTATCTGAGCAAAGATACCGTCGAACGACTGGAAGCCTTCCAGCAAAGCTTACGTGAACTAAAAGCAGCTCGCGCTGACGTTCAGGCGACAAGGGTAGAATTGGCCAAGACCGAAGCCGGCCTGGAGCAACGCCAAGGCCGCCTGGCCGAGAGTCGCAAAGAGCGAAACAAAACCTTGATCGCCTTGAAGAGCGACATTCAAGAACGCCGCGATGAAAAGAAGACCCTCGAAGCGGATCAACAACGGCTCGAAAAGCTCCTCGAAGAAGTCCAGCAGGCGATAGCCAACATCCCGTCTCCCAACGAGTCACGCCCCTTTAAATCACAACGCAGCAAACTCGGCTGGCCGGTACAAGGGAAAGTGGCCAGCCAATACGGGGCTCTTTACGCTGACGGCAAACTGCGCCGAAACGGCATGATCATCAACACCGCGGAAGAAGCCGAGGTAACCGCCGTACACCATGGCCGGGTAGTCTTTGCCAACTGGCTGCGCGGATTCGGCCTGATGACCATCATCGACCACGGCGATGGCTACATGACGCTATACGGCCACAGCAGCAGCCTGTTCACCTCTCCTGGCGACTGGGTGACACCCGGCCAAACCATTGCTTTGGCTGGCCGCACCGGTGGCACTCAAGATCCAGCGCTCTATTTTGAAGTGCGCAAGAACGGCAAACCGGTCAACCCGCGCACCTGGCTAAACAAACTTTAAGCTGAGAACTGAAGGGCTGACAAACGTTCTTGTGAACGCCATACTGTGGCTATCAATTTTCGCGTCCAACTATTGGAAACCAAACAGGGTATGTGAATGAAACGGGTCCCAAGCTCTCTCCAGATTTCACCATTACGCTATCTCGCACTCGTGGCAACCTGTTCTTTCACTTTTCCTGGACTGGCTTTCGCCCAAGACAGCCAACCCCATCAGGTGATCCAAGGCCTGCAAGATGGCCAGCAGGTTGAACTTAAGCTACCGGACCCGGAGAAACAGCTTCCACTGGAAGACCTGCGCAAGTTCACCGAAGTCTTCGCCCGAATCAAAGGCGCTTATGTAGAAGAAGTCTCCGACAGCGAGCTTCTTGAAAGCGCCATCAAAGGCATGCTTTCCGACCTGGACCCACACTCAACCTACCTCGCCCCGAAAGACTACGAAGAGCTTGAAGAAAGCACCTCCGGCGAGTTCGGTGGCCTAGGCATTGAAGTGGGCATGGAAAATGGCTTCGTGAAAGTCATCTCCCCGATCGACGACACTCCGGCCCAAAAGGCCGGAGTACAAGCCGGCGACTTGATCATCAAGCTCGACGAAAAGCCGGTGAAAGGTATGTCACTGGAAGAAGCCGTGAGCCTGATGCGCGGCAAACCCGGCACGGTGCTCACCTTGACCATCATGCGTGACGGCCAAAACGCCCCCATCGAGATTGACGTCACCCGAAATATCATCAAAGTCACTAGCGTAAAATCTCGCATGCTGGAAAGCGGCTATGGCTACGTTCGCATCACCCAATTTCAGGCTGAAACCGGCCGTCAGTTCCGGCAGGCACTGCGCAAACTGGAAGAGGATTACGGCAACGACCTTAAGGGCCTGGTGATTGACCTGCGCAACAATCCGGGCGGTGTTCTTCAAGCCGCGGTTGAAGCCTCCGATGCCCTGCTCGATAGCGGTCTGATCGTTTACACCGAGGGCCGCATTCAAAGCTCTCGCCTTCGATTCAGCGCTAAAAAAGGTGACCTTATGGAAGGCACTCCCATTGTGGTTCTGATTAACGGCGGTTCCGCCTCAGCCTCGGAAATTGTTGCCGGCGCCTTGCAAGACCATAAGCGGGCGGTTGTTATGGGCACCCAGTCTTTTGGCAAAGGCAGCGTACAGACCATCATTCCGCTGGACGAAACCCACGCCATCAAGATGACCACGGCGCGCTACTTCACGCCAGACGGCCGCTCGATTCAGGCAAAAGGCATCACCCCCGATATCGAAGTCCGCCCAGCCGAACTGACCGAACTGGACAGCCGTCCGTTCTTTACCGAGGCTGATTTAAGTGGTCACCTGGAAGGTGAGAATGAAGAGAAAGCTCGCCAAGAGCGCGAGCAAAATGAGCAAGCACGCAAGTCATCAGAAGACCGGGATTATCAGCTGCGCTCCGCTCTGAACCTGCTGAAAGGCATGAGCATTTTGTCTGGCACCAAGGACAGCGAGCAGTGAACAGGCGTCTCACAGGCTTCGCGCTTGCTGCGGTTTTAGCGCTTGGTTCAGGAGTGGCATACAGCGCTACACCGGCCGAAGCCCTACCGCCGACCATCGCTATCATCATTGATGATGTAGGTCACAACCTGCATGAAGGTCAGCGATTGGTGCAACTGGACCAGCCGCTTACGCTGGCATTCCTACCCTATCGCCGCCACACGGTGCGCTTGGCCAAAGAGGCCTACTCGAATAATAAAGAAATTATGCTGCATGCACCCATGGCCAACACCCGTAATTTCGGTTTGGGTCCGGGCGGACTGACCTCGGACATGGACGAAGCGACCGTGACCACTACCCTCCGGCGCGCGCTGCAATCCATCCCCCATGTAACAGGGGTGAACAACCACATGGGCAGCCTGTTAACCCAGCAATTGCAACCTATGGACTGGGTGATGAAAGAGCTGAGCCGCTATCCGGTTTACTTTGTTGATAGCCGCACCATTGCCAGCTCTGTGGCCGGAGACGTTGCCAGCGCTTACCAAATCCCGAGCCTGACCCGCGACGTATTTCTCGACCACGAACAAACGGAAGCGTTTGTTGACAAGCAATTCCAGCGGTTGATCAAAACCGCAAAAGAAAAAGGCACCGCCATCGGAATCGGCCATCCGCACACCGTCACGGTGGACTACCTTGAAAAGCACTTGTCGGAATTGGATAAACAGGGCATTGCCATTGCAACCGTTCGAGGGATTTGGGCGATTCGCAACGACAATCGAGAGATGTTTGCAGAAGGGGAAAAGCAGGCCATTCGACCTGCTTACGCCAAAAGCAATTAATCGCGGACTTCGATACCCTGAGCCTTCATAAAGGCTTTGGCTTCAGGAATCGTGTGCTGCCCGAAGTGGAAAATAGACGCCGCCAACACGGCATCAGCGCCACCCTGGGTAACGCCATCAGCCAAATGCTGAAGCTCACCTACCCCGCCCGAAGCAATCACCGGCACCGATACCGCATCACTGATGGCGCGAGTTAAGCCAAGGTCAAAACCGATCTTGGTTCCGTCACGATCCATACTGGTCAGCAACAGCTCACCCGCACCCATTTCGACCATCTTTTCAGCCCATTCAACGGCATCAAGACCGGTCGGCTTCCGGCCACCGTGGGTGAAGATTTCCCAACGGGGCGCTTCGCCTTCGGCACTGACTCGTTTGGCATCAATGGCGACCACAATGCACTGACGACCAAATCGCTCCGCGGCTTCGCGCACGAACTCCGGATTAAATACCGCCGCAGTGTTGATAGACACTTTGTCGGCACCGGCGTTCAGCAGATTGCGAATATCATCGACGGTGCGCACGCCGCCGCCAACGGTCAGCGGGATGAAGACTTCCGCCGCCATACGCTCTACGGTTTCATAGGTGGTATCGCGGCTTTCGTGACTGGCCGTAATGTCCAGAAAGGTGATTTCGTCAGCACCCTGCTCGTTGTAGCGCCGAGCCACTTCCACAGGATCGCCGGCGTCACGGATATCCACGAAATTTACGCCTTTAACCACGCGGCCTTTATCTACATCAAGGCAGGGAATGATGCGTTTTGCCAGTGCCATGATGTGTCCTCAGTTATTCAAGCTGTCGCAGTAGGCCTGAGCTTCCGCCACGTCCAGAGTGCCTTCGTAGATAGCACGACCGGTAATGGCGCCAAGGATACCTTTGTCTGCCACAGTAGCCAGACGCTTCAGGTCGTCCATATTGGTGACACCGCCGGAGGCGATAACCGGGATACCACCCTGCTCTGCCAGAGCGGCTGTGGCTTCCACGTTTACACCCTGCATCATGCCGTCGCGGGCAATGTCGGTGTAGACGATGGAATCTACGCCGTCGTTGGCGAAGCGTTTGGCCAGATCAACGGCCATCACTTCTGAGACTTCAGCCCAGCCGTCAGTGGCTACTCGGCCGTCTTTGGCGTCCAGCCCCACGATGATGTGGCCAGGGAAGCGTTTACACATTTCGGTAACGAACTCGGGCTCTTTAACCGCTTTGGTGCCGATGATGACCCATTGAACGCCCGCCTTCAGGTAAGCTTCGATGGTTTCAGCCGAGCGAATGCCGCCACCGATCTGGATCGGTAGGTCCGGGTACTTTTTGGCGATGGCTTTAACGATTTCGCCGTTAACAGGCTCACCGGCAAAAGCGCCGTTGAGATCGACCAAGTGCAGGCGGCGGGCGCCAGCTTCGACCCATTTGGTAGCCATGTCGACAGGGTCGTCTCCGAACACGGTGGAGTCGTCCATGCGGCCTTGGCGCAGTCTTACGCACTTGCCGTCTTTAAGATCAATTGCGGGGATGATCAGCATGTCTTGTTCCCTGCCCGCGTTCAGCGGTTTCCAGTCCAGTTTGTAAAGTTTTCCAGTAATTGCAGACCCGCCCTTGCGCTTTTCTCCGGGTGGAACTGCACTGCAAAAATGTTGTCTTTCGCCACCGCAGCCGCAAGATCCACACCATAATGGGTGCGGCCAGCCATGTGAGCGTTGCCGTTGGCTTCGGCATAGTAACTGTGCACGAAGTAGAAGCGGTCACCGTCAGGGATGTTGTGCCATAACGGGTGGCCCATGGCTTGGTGAACCTGGTTCCAACCCATGTGAGGCACCTTCAGGCGCTCATTGTTTTCGGTCAGGTTGTCACCGAAATAACGTACTTCTGAGGGAAACAGGCCGATGCCTTCGACGCCGCCGTTTTCTTCACTTCTGGCCATCAGCGCCTGCATTCCAACGCAAATGCCCAAGAACGGGCGATCCTGGGAGACTTCTTTAACCAGCTTATCCACTCCCAAGCGGCGAATTTCAGCCATGCAATCACGGATGGCGCCAACGCCGGGCAGGATCACCCGGTCGGCTTCGCGTATCTGATCGGCGTTGTCGGTGACCAGCACGGTGCAATCCGGGGCAACATGTTCCACGGCTTTACGCGCGGAGTGCAAGTTGCCCATGCCGTAGTCAATGATGGCGACGGTCTTCATGGTGGTTCAGATTCCTGTTGGCAACCGGTTTACAGAGCGCCTTTGGTAGACGGCATGATACCGGCCATGCGCTCGTCCATCTCAATCGTCATGCGCAGGGCACGGCCGAATGCTTTATACACCGTTTCAATCTGGTGGTGGGTATTTTTACCCTTCAGGTTGTCGATGTGCACGGTTGTCATCGAATGGTTCACAAACCCGCGGAAGAATTCTTCAAACAGGTCCACGTCAAAACCGCCAACAACAGCACGGGTGTAGGGTATGTTCATGCACAAGCCTGGACGGCCTGACAGATCGATCACAACGCGGGACAGAGCTTCATCCAAAGGTACATAGGCGTGGCCGTATCGACGAATCCCTTTTTTATCGCCCACGGCCTGTTTAAAGGCTTGGCCCAAGGTGATACCGATATCTTCCACGGTATGGTGGTCATCAATATAGGTATCGCCCTTGCAGGTGATATCCAGGTCGATCAAACCATGGCGGGCGATCTGGTCCATCATATGTTCGAGAAAAGGCACGCCTGTGTCGAAACGGGCTTTGCCGGTACCGTCGAGATTGATCTCAACAGTGATCTGGGTTTCTAGGGTATTTCGCTCTACCCGAGCCTTACGTTCAGCCATGGAGACTCCGTTGTAAAAACTGGCTTGCTACCGAAAACTTTGATGTTTACGAATTATACCGATTTACACAACAGGAGTCCCGCAAAGGGCTTTATCGCTTGAATTAGGCTTAGAACGCGTTTTTCAGGTTATTCATGTAGGTGTCAACCAGGCTATTGAACTCGTGCTTGATAACAGGGCTGATGGCGAGTTTTAGCAAGCTCGGCAGGGGCAGAGTCAGGGCTGCACTGGTTTGGAAGCGCAAACTCGTGGTGTTCGCGTCTTTGGCGCTAATGACCCAAGAACCACTCACCACACCATTGCCTTCACCCTTGACCGGCTCCCAGGTAATTTTCCCGGCGTCTTTGTCTGCATAGTATTTACAGGCGTAAACAGACTGGATGGCATGTTTATCAATACCAACCTTTTCCATTTCCCAGCGATAAGTGTTGTCGCCCAGATCAACCAGCTTTTCCACCTTGGGAAAATGGCTGACGGATTCAGGCACATCTGCCAGCAGGTCGAACACTTCGTCATAGCTTGCCTGAATGTCCAGTTCACGGTTCAGTTCAATTGAAACAGTGATAGCCACATCCGACTCCTTGTTATGTTTATTATGCTAGTTTGCGTGTCAAAGCATTTTCCCCGACACGATTTGCGGTGTATTTTGAACCAAGACTACCGCATTGTCATATTCCTGCACTGTTAATTTAGTAACCCTGCGTTATCCTTTGGGTAATTCATTCGCAATACATCAGGTAACTTTCCAACCAGGGAAGAAAAGGAACTCCGTAATGAAAGTCATTCGCTACGCGCTCTATGCCATCATCGGCCTTGTCATTCTGGCGGTCGCAGCCGTTGCTATTGCTGTCGCCGTGATCAATCCAAATGACTATAAGCCGCAGATCGAGGAAGTAGTCGAAAAGCAAACCAACCTGGACCTGATTCTGGACGGCGACATTGGCTGGTCGTTCATCCCCCTTGGCCTCGAACTGAATACCGTAGAGGCAACACTGGAAGGTGAGCGCTTTGTAGCGCTCGAACAACTGATTGCCCAGATCGATTTTTGGTCGCTGATCACCATGTCACCGCAGGTCAACACCTTCGTCCTCAGCGGTCTGGAAGCACACCTCGAAGTAAACAAGCAGGGAGAAGGCAATTGGTCGCGAATCATGGTCGAAAAACCAGCCGATGATTCAGAACCTGAGATGGCGGAAACCACTGAAGCGCCCACAAACACAGAGGAAACAGCGGAGGCCACCGAAGGTGGTGAAGCCCTTAACTTCAACGTCGAGAACGTGGAAATCAGCAATGCCCAGATTCATTACAACGACCTGAGCACGGGGCAGTCGGTAATACTGGAAGACTTTTCTGTGGCGGCCAGCAACATCACGTTGGGCTCGGAGTTCCCGCTGGACATCCAATTTAAAGTGGAAACAGCTCAGCCGAAGCTGGCAGTTGATGGCAGCATCAGCGCCAACCTGAAAGCCAATCAAGCGCTGAATGAATTTGCAGTATCCGGTCTAAAAGCTGTGTTCGACATGAACGGCGAACCGTTTGGCGGCAAAGCTGTAACAGCCGAGTTAAGCGGATCACTAGCCGCAAACCTCGAAGATGAAACCGCGTCATTGAGCGACTTCACAGCCACTCTGGCCAATCTGAAGCTAAGCACCAATCTCAATGTAAAAGGCTTCGGCGAAAAGCCCGCACTGGATGGCCAACTAGCGATTTCCGAGTTTTCTTTGAAGCAGCTTCTTAGCAATCTTGGCCAGCCCGCCATTGAAACCGCAGACACGGATGTACTCAAAGCCATCGCGTTTTCTACTAACCTTGGCGGCGAGCCCGGAACCGTAGCGTTAAGCGACTTGAAGATTGCTCTGGACGACACCAACTTCAACGGTAACGGCAGCTATACCCTGAGCAACGGCGGCCTCGTATTCAACCTGCAAGGCGACAAGCTGAACGCAGACCGTTACTTACCACCAGCTACCGAAGCAGAGCCGGCCGCCACGTCTGAAAGCGAGACCGAAAACCCGGCAACAGAAACCGCCTCGGCCAACCAGCCGGAAACCGATCTGCTGCCACTGGAAACCCTGCGCTCGCTGCTGCTCGACGTCAACTTCGGCCTAAGCGAGTTGATTGTCAGCAACCTGACCATCAACGAAATCAAAGCCAGCACCACTGCTAAAAATGGCTTGCTGAAGGTTGACGAGTTCAGTGGCAAGCTTTACTACGGCACCTTCGGCGCCAACGTCACGATTGACGCCCGCACGGACAACCCGAAGTGGAACATCCGCTCTGACGTCAGCAATGTTCAGACCTTGCCGCTGCTCACCCAACTCGCTGAAGTCGACATGCTGTCCGGCGGTGCCAACCTGAAACTGGCCGTAGACACCAACGGCAATCGCATCTCCGCATTGCGCAATAACGCCAAGGGCGAAATCAACTTCAACCTGGCCGAGGGCGAGTTCCGGAAAATGAACCTGACCCGCATGGCCTGCCAGGGTATCGCCCTGGTCAATCAGGATGAGCTGACTGCTACGGACTGGGGCACAGCTACGCCATTCAACGACATGCGCGGCACCCTGAAGATCGACGGCAACACTCTGAACAACACCGATCTGGTGGCAGAATTAGCCGGCATGCGCCTAGAAGGCAACGGTACCGTTGAACTGGATCAAAGCGAACTCGATTACGAGGTCGGGCTACGGATCATTGGCGACATCCACCGCGATCAGGCCTGCCGCACCACCGAATACGTCAAAAACGTGGTTATTCCGGTCGAGTGCCGTGGTAACTTCGCTGACGACCCGGCCGGCCTGTGTTCTTTTGACGGATCCCGCTTCCGCGATGCACTGAAAGACATTGCCGCCAATGCCGCACGAGCGAAAGCAAAGGAAGAGCTCGACAGCGCCAAGGCCAAAGCTGCAGAAAAGGTCGAAGAAGCCAAACAGAAAGCCAAAGATAAGGTCGACGAAAAGCTGAAAGAGAAACTCGGCGAAGAAGGCGAAAAAGTTAAAGATGCTCTCAAAGGTCTGTTCAACTAATGCCCGACCGATTCGCCGACAATCTGCTTAACTGGTACGACAAACACGGCAGGCACGACCTGCCGTGGCACTATGACCGAAATGCCTACCGGGTATGGGTTTCTGAAATCATGCTTCAGCAAACCCAGGTAGCCACGGCCATTCCCTACTTTGAAGCTTTCATGATCAGTTTCCCGGACGTTCATGCACTCGCTTCGGCGCCTGTTGATGACATTCTCAGCCACTGGTCCGGCCTTGGTTACTACGCTCGGGCTCGCAACCTGCACAAAGCCGCCAAGCAAATCGTCGAAAACTTTAACGGCGAGTTCCCACAAGACCAGGAAACACTGGAGTCACTCACCGGCATCGGCCGCTCGACCGCAGCGGCCATTCTGGCTCAAGCCTTCGGAAAGCGCGCAGCGATTCTGGACGGTAACGTAAAGCGCGTATTGGCCCGTTACCACGCCGTATCCGGCTGGCCGGGGCAATCCGCCGTACTGAAACAGCTGTGGGAACACGCCGAAACCCACACACCCGATCAGCGTGTGCGCGATTACACCCAGGGCATTATGGATTTGGGCGCTATGGTGTGTACCCGCAGCAAACCCAAGTGCGACAGCTGCCCCCTTGGCAACGGATGTACCGCCTACGCCGAAAGGCAAACTCACCTGTACCCGGGCTCCAAACCGAAAAAACAAAAGCCGGAAAAAACCACCTGGATGCTGATACTTGAAGACACTGAAGGCCGGATCCTGCTGGAGCGGCGTCCGCCCAGCGGCATTTGGGGTGGCCTCTGGAGCCTTCCCGAGCTGGACCCCGCCTACGGTGCCGAAGAGCTCCAGGAAGCCTGTGAGAAAGATCTGGGACTAGTGTGCCGCGACCCTGAACTGATCAGCGGTTTTCGCCACACGTTCAGCCACTACCACTTGCACATACAACCCGCACGCATGCCAGTTTTTGGCAGCACGAAGATCACAGACTCAGGTAGCCAACGCTGGCTGCATCGAGACGAAGCGTTGGCGCTGGGGCTACCAGCCCCCATTCGTAGCCTGCTGACCGAGCCGGAGCAAAGCACCCTGCTCTAACCCGATCTGTTATCATGCTCGCAGCAACAACCTCAACACAGGAGCCATCATGAGCCGCACTGTATTCTGCCGAAAGTACCAGAAGGAAATGGAAGGCCTGTCCATGCCTCCGATGCCCGGCCCCAAAGGTCAGGATATCTTTGAAAACATTTCCAAAGCCGCTTGGGATGAATGGCAGAACCAGCAGACCATGCTGATCAACGAAAAGCACCTAAGTCTGATGGATGTGAACACCCGTAAGTATCTGCAAGCCCAGATGGATCGTTTCTTTAATAACGAACCTTTCGACAAGGCCGAAGGGTACGTACCGCCCGAAAAGTAAGCTTTTTGGTCAAGGTCTGATCAAGCAAGGAAATTTTAAGAAATTTTTGCCGACTGGCCTTGACTCGCAAACCCTAAACCGGTTTAATAGCGCCCCGTTGAAGCACATAGCTCAACACGCCCGGATAGCTCAGTCGGTAGAGCAGAGGATTGAAAATCCTCGTGTCGGTGGTTCGATTCCGCCTCCGGGCACCACTAATTTCACGATCTAGCCCGCTTTTTAGCGGGCTTTTTCGTTTCTGAAGAAAACAATGTAAGCAACAGGCAAGCCGATTCAGCATAAATCGGGCGCGGTATCCATGCTCACCCTTAAAGATCCAGCCCAGAACCTACATAACCGCCAGATCAGCCTCCGGCAACAACCCCGCCAGCCCCATAAAGTGGAACACAATGGTCGCCCCCCCAAAGACCAACACCAGAATAATGGCGACCTTGCCACCCGGTGCCAAGAAGCCAGTATAGCCATCTGCCAGCATTCTTGATTTACGGGCCAGCAGCGCCGGCACGATACAAGCCCATATGGCCGCTGCCGCACCGGCATAGCCTATTGCCAACACAAAACCGAATGGAGCAAGCAGAGACAGCAACAACGGCGGGATAAACGTAATAGCCCAGGTTTTAGCGCGCCCTTTGCGATCGTTGTTGAAACCGACCAGATCGGCCATGAAATCGAACGTCCCTAAGCCAACGCCGACGAAAGACGACAGGATCGCAGCAGACGAGAAGGCACTGATTGTCGTAGCCACTCGCTCTGAATCGATGGCAAACCCAAGCGTGGCCAACAGCACATCCACATCACCACCCCGAGCCACAACCGGACCGAAATCCGCCCGCGGCAGATTACCAAAGATACTCACCAGCCAGACAAGATAGAAGCTCAGCGCCACCGCTGTGCCGCCAAGAATTGCCTTCTGTGCCTTTCGCTCTTCGCCGTAATAGGCGCGCAATGACGCGACCGAGTGATGGTAGCCAAATGAGGTTAAAGCCACTGGCAACATGGCCATGGCGTAGGGCGCGTATTGGCCATTCACGTTGGCTGTATCGAAAAGGGTGCCGAGATCTATCCGGGCAGCAAGACCAGACACCCCCAGCACGAAGCTGAGCAGCATAAAGGTGACCAGTACCACCGAGAGCCGGTCTACCGCGCGCGTTGAGTGCCAAACAACCAGAGAAAAAAGGAGCACAAAAACCACGGATGCCAGCTTGCTGTCGACACCGGTCATGCTTTGAATGATCAAACCGGACGAGGTGATGTAGGCATACAGTAAAATGCCACCCACAAAATAAACCGTCAGGTTACTAAACACATTCACCCGGGCACCCAGCAAAGATTTGGTGACGGTATTGAACGACGCCCGCAAATCAAAATGCTTGAAAGCCTCCAGCAGCATCCAACCGGATAGCGTCATGACCACCATGGTAAGCAGCAACGCCATGCCGGACCAGACTGTCCAGGCTCCGGCCCCGGAGCTGGGCAAGCCCAGCATACCTGCGCCCACGCAAACGCTGGCAATGATACTTGCACCACCCATCAGGGACGGCGCAGGCTTGGATGCAGGCTGATCGTTCACTTTGCTTCAGTCACCCGCTTTGCCAAAAAGCCGTCCAGATCCCTCACCTCTTCCAGGCACAAGCTGTGCTCCATGCCATAGCTTTGGTACTCAGGCTCAAAGCCGAGCTCCTGCAGGGCCTGATGTGCAGCTTGCCCCAAACGCTCGATCACAATTTGGTCAAACCGGCCATGACCAATAAAAACCGGTAGCCTGCGGTTCGCTTCACTCAATTCAATCGAATCTGCGGTGGCAAAGTAGGTGGACAATGCAAACAAGCCCCCCAGACGTTCCGGGTAACTCAAAGCAAGTTCGTACGCCACGGCGCCGCCCTGAGAAAAACCACCAAGGATGATGTTCTCGCTGGCAATACCTCGCTCCCGCTCGGCCTTGATCAAGTCAGCTACCATCGCCGCAGAAGCGCGAAGCTGCTCGGCGTCCACTTTGCGATCGACATCCATGGCCAAAATATCGTACCAGGCAGGCATCACCATACCGCCGTTAATCGTTACGGGCAGTTCAGGAGCGTGCGGAAAGATAAACCGCACCGGTGTGTCGCGGGAGAAAGCAAACTCGGGCACCACCGGCTCAAAATCATGGCCACTGGCACCAAGACCGTGCAACCAGATAACGGTGTGTGCGGGCTCAGGACCGGTATCGATCTGCAATGCGTTCAACTCTGCCATGGGGTCTCCCGTCAATTAGGTAAATAGAGGCCGCATCATACAGCTTCGATAATTTTCTACACCAGTGATCCGGCCGTTTGAGTCAACAAGTTGACCCGGGATTTCAGTTTTCGGAGCGTGTGGAGAGCCTGCGAGCAACCCAGCGATGATAAAGTGCCGCCAAACTGGGGCGAATAATCGGCCGTCCAATCAGCCAAGCCAACGGCTTCAGTACCGGCACCCGCGACATCAGCAAGATGTAGGCGTCCATTTCCTGATGGATCTTACCCTCACTGTCTTTCACATGAAGCTCTCTCAGGGCTTTATCCGGGTCTACACCCTGGGCTTTAAATTCCTCGTCGCGTCCGGTGATGTCCAGCCAGCCAACAGAGTCTCCGCCCCGACCAGCCAGTTTTTCATACCAACGGCGATCTCGGATGCAGGTCGGACAGGCACCATCGTAAAAAACCAACAACTTGTCTTTAGCCTGAGCCATAGAGCCCTCCGTTAAAAAAACGCTGCATTTAGCTGGACGAAACCGCCGGCTCCCGAGCCACGGCTTTTGGCGCACCCCACGCCAGCAGTACAGCACCTATCGAGCACACCAACATGCTCACCACGATTGGCAATAGAGCATCTCCGCTGACGGATGACGACACCGCACTCACGATGCCGGCAATGGTGAACTGGGATGCGCCCAGCATAGCGGAAGCCGTGCCGCCAAGGTGCGGAAAGAACTCCAGCGCGTTGGCCATGTTATTGGGCACAATACCGCCCTGGCAGCCAATTGCGGCAATAAAGCATGCGGCCACCGCCCAGAAAGGCCCGCCAAGCAAAACCACCGTTACCAGCAACAAAAAAGCCGTGCACTGCATCAACACCTGAGCTCTGAGCAGGACAACGGATGAGAACCGTCGAAGCAACGGTCGGTTCGCCAGATTCATCACCGCCATCAGCACAATGTTAGCGGCAAACAACATCGCAAAGGCACTGTTCGATACACCAAACCATTCTTGGTAAATAAAGGAAGAGTGGGTAATAAAGAGCATCATGGAACTGAAGCACAACACCTGAATACCCACAAAACGCATGGTGGTTCTATGGCGCAGCACCAACATGTAATTGGTTACCAGCGTTTTCACTGGCGTGAAAGTTCTCGGCCTGGGCTTGAGCCTAGGAAACAACGCCAGCTTTAGCACCACCGCCAAAAAGACGCTGTACACCGCCAACACCAAAAAGATCCAGTTCCAGTGACCGAGCGCCAGCATGGCAGCACCCAGTGCCGGAGCCGCGGCGGGGGCAATAAACATGATCAAGCCGATCAAACCGAACAACCGGGCAGCTTCTTGTCCACCAACCTGATCCCGGACAATCGCCGGCACTGAAACGGCACAGAAAGCGCCGCCAAAACCCTGCACCACGCGCCAGAACACCATTTCGCTCAACGCTCCCGCCTGGGCCACCATCACCGAGGCAACGGCGAACACCGCCAAACCGAACAGCAATATGTGCCGACGCCCGTATCGATCGGACAAAGGGCCACCCACCAGCTGCGCAAGCCCCATAATGGCGACATAAGCACTTAGCGTCAGCCCTACGCTTGCATGAGGAACCGCGAAATCTCGGGCAATACTCGGGAAAGCCGGCAAGTAAGCATCCAGAGCCAAAGGCCCCAGAGCGACGGTCATACCAAGCAGTAAAGCGAGTTGAAAATGGGACAAGGTCTACCTCCTTTTATTAGGTAGATAGCTAACGGCAACCAGCAACAAATAACAATGCGCGCTAACCGAGAGGGCGCCTAGTCCAAAACACAGTGATTACTGTATAACTGACTGACCTTTCTCCGCTTTTGCCTCAAACGATTACCCTGATCATTACCGTAGCCGGCTCGCAACTGCACCTGTATTCGGTCGAGCTGTGCTCGGTACGTTTCACACTGCGAGGCTTTTTGCTGCCTCTCTTGCGCGGCCTTGGCAAATCGCTGCTCTTTCTTCGGCTGAAGCATACGCTCAATCGATTTCCGGCTCTGGCGAACCTTTTCGGATTGGCGAATATTAACGCTTAACGGCACGGTGACCGGCTCACGAACGGTGATGGCGGAATGGCCCGTCATGTTAGGCGGCGTGTCAGAAAAATGAATCGATCCGCTCGCATCGGTCCAGCGGTATATTTCAGCTTGGGCGGACACAGCCGCCAGCAAGCACAGCAACGCTGCTGCAATCCTTGGCATGGTTTCACATCCTGTGAAGTCTTGTTGGCGAACACCCGATCGATAATTCCGATAGGGCCGAGCCCGAAACTATACCGCATACCGCTACGGCACTCGGGCACAGGGTTATCGATCCAGCAATTCAATCCAATGATTCACCGGCACCTGAGCTTTGGTCTCCAGGTGTAGCTGACAGCCAATGTTGGCGGTAACAATTCGCACGGGTGTATCCACCATCAGCGCATTGAGCTTATTATCGAGCAGTTTTTGGCTCATTTCCGGCTGGGTAATCGAGTAGGTGCCCGCGGAGCCACAACACAGGTGTGAGTCTCGGGTGGCGGCCAACTCAACACCCGCCTTGGCCAGCAACTGCTCGACCACCCCGCTCTGCTTCATCGCATGCTGTAAAGTACAGGGACAATGGAAGGCCACTTTGCCCTGCTCGACGGGAGCCTTTAACGGCCCCAGATCTTCGTTTAGCAAGAACGCCCCCAGATCCATGCAAAGCTCACTCACGCGCTTGGCTTTGCGAGCATACACCGGATCTTCTCTCAGCAAGTGGCCATAATCCTGAACCATGGCACCACAGCCAGACGCCGTCATCACAATCGCCTCGGCTCCTGCTTCTATCGCAGGCCACCAAGCATCGATGTTACGGCGCATCTGTTCCAACCCGCGCTCGTGCTCAGACAAGTGATAATTCACAGCGCCGCAGCAGCCTGCTTCCGGTGCTTCCAACAGCGTCACACCAAGCTTATCCAGCACCCGAGCAGCGGCCGCGTTGGTGTTCGGTGCCGCCGTTGGCTGGGCACAGCCAGCCAATGCCAAGACCACCCGCGAATGACTCGAGGCAGGCCAAGGGCTGGGCTTTCGGCGCGGAGGCACTTTAATGCGCAACTTACCCGGCAATGCCGGTCGAACAGCTTGCCCCACGCGCAGCAATGCCCCAAACAGCCGGCGCTCCGGCAGAACCCGCGTCAGCGCCCAGCGCAGCCACCGCTGCTGGGGCGGACGAGGTAACTCCCGTTCCAGCAAGCCCCGGCTAATGTCCACCAACCGGCCATACTGCACACCGGAGGGGCAGGTCGTCTCGCAGCTTCGGCAAGTCAGGCAGCGGTCCAGATGCTCGCGGGTTTTCTCGGTAACCTCGCCCCCTTCCAAAAACATCTTCATTAAATAGATCCGGCCCCTCGGGCCGTCTCGCTCGTCATTCAGCTCCTGATAGGTCGGACAAGTGGCGGTACAAAAGCCGCAATGAACACAGGCCCGAAGGATATCTTCAGCTTCCTGACCGTCGGAGGTGTTGGCAAATTGTTGAACCAGATTTGTTTGCATAATTACAACCAACTGTAGAGACGGCCGGGATTGAACAAACCGTCGGGATCAAAGGATTGTTTCACCCGGCGCTGGATAACTTTCAATGCCTCGGGCTGGCTGTGCATCACTTCACCGGTGCGATCTCCGCCTCGATACAAGCTGACCTGCCCGCCAGCAGCTCCGGCAATGGATTCCAGATCCTCAAGCTCCGCTTCCCCGCGATACCAACGTTGCGAACCAGCCCAATCCACCATCCAATGACCGTCCAGAACTGGCAGATTGGCGGAAGAACCCACTGAATAACGCCACAGCGGTGCGTCGGTATCGGCGAAAAAACGGTGCTTTTGATCTTGGATCTGTTGCCAAAACTGCTCACCGTCGTCCAGCACCGAGCCTTGCCACTTCTCCGCCGTCGCTTCGACAGCAGAGCGAGCCCCCGCAAGTCGCACATAAACCTTGCCATCAACCCAGCAGGCACCAGTGATCGGCTTAGGTTCGCCTGCGCGGCGATTCATGTAGTTCACTGCCTCACCCATGGCCATATCCCTCACCAATGTGATGGTCGCGGCCGGCTTGGGCATAACTTTCAGACTGAGTTCAGTCATCACACCCAGAGTGCCCATCGCCCCGGCCTGCAAGCGCGAGACATCGTAACCGGCCACATTTTTCATCACCTGACCGCCAAATCGTAAATGCTCCCCTTTTCCATTCAGCAAGCGAATACCCAGCACCTGATCCCGCACAGACCCCGCCCAAGGCCGGGCCGGCCCAGACAGGTTGCACGCCAAGATGCCGCCAATGGTGGACGACTCCCCGAAACGAGGTGGCTCAAAGTGCAGGCACTGTCCTTGTTCGGCCAACACCGCTTCAATCTCTGTAAGGGTGGTGCCGGCCCGTACCGTCAAAACCAGCTCCACCGGATGGTATTCAACAATGCCTGTGTGCCCCGCCATACTCAGGGTGTCGGCATCCGGGTCGGCGGCGCGCCCCATGAACGCCTTGGTGCCGCCACCGACAATATTGAGCGTGCGGCCATTGCTACGAGCTTGCTGTAGCTGCTCCTGCAGAGCGTTGATCTGATCAGCCATGATGCGCTCCCGGCTGTTCGTGCCTATGCTGTTTGTGCTCCAGGGAGCGGTATTCCTGACAAAACTTGAGGGTAGGCACGCCTTTGCCGGGGTTGAGAATGCCCAACGGATCAAAGGCCGCTTTTACCTCGTGAAACTGTTCTAGCTCCTGGTCGTTAAACTGCACCGCCATCTGCCGGATTTTCTCCACCCCCACACCATGCTCACCGGTAATGCAGCCCCCAACAGCCACACACAGTTCCAAAACCTTGCTGCCGAACGCTTCGGCTTTTTCGAACTCACCCGGTACGTTGGCATCGAACAGGATTAACGGGTGAAGATTGCCATCTCCGGCATGAAAAACATTGGCGACCAACAGGCCAAACTCTTCCGACATCTGTTCCATTTCCAAAAGAACCTTGGCCAGATAGCGCCGCGGGATAGTGCCATCCATGCAGTAGTAGTCGGGCGATATCCGCCCTACCGCCGGAAACGCGGATTTACGACCTTTCCACAACAGAGCACGCTCTTCGTCATTTGTCGAGGTACGAATAGACGTAGCCCCTAATTTCCTGAAGAGCGTTTCAGCCTCAGCGATATGCTCACCCACTTCTTCTTCGGTGCCATCCACCTCACACAACAACAAAGCTTTGGCTTCCCGGGGATAACCCGCGCCGCAGAAGTCGTCGGTGGCGATAATCGCCGGGCTATCCATCATTTCCAGTCCACCGGGTATGATGCCGTGGTTGATCACGCTGCCTACGGCGTCGCCGGCTTTTTCTATACTGTCGAAGCCGGCCATGATCACTCGGGCCACCTCCGGAATGGGCAGCAGCTTCACTTTCACTTCGGTAACCACCCCGAGCAAACCTTCGGAGCCGGTGAGCAAAGCCAGCAAATCCATACCGCAAGCATCCAGCCCATCACTGCCCAAGGTCACGCGCTCACCTTCTGCGGTAATCATTTCCACACTGAGCAGGTTGTTTACCGTCAGCCCGTATTTCAGACAGTGCACACCACCGGCGTTCTCAGCCACGTTGCCGCCAATGGTGCAGGCGATCTGTGAAGATGGGTCCGGCCCGTAATAAAGGCCATGCGAAGCCGCCTGTTCACTGATTGCCAAATTGCGTACACCAGGTTGCAGGCGCGCTGTACGACTGACCGGATCGATCTCGAGAATGCGATTGAACTTCGCCAGCGACAACACCACTCCTTCCCTATGTGGCATGGCCCCGGCACTTAATCCTGTGCCCGCTCCCCGAGCGACAACCGGCACTTTATACTCATGACAGATGCGCATGACTCGCTGCACCTGTTCTACGGTTTCTGGCAACACCACCATCAACGGCAGCTCCCGATACATCGCCAGACCATCGCATTCATATGGCTTTAGGGTTTCGTCATCGGTGATAACGAATTCGGACTTTATAAAAGAACGAAACAACTCAGCCAATTGCGCCTTGCTTGCTTTTGATTTGGTCATCATCTGCTCTTCGTTTGTTATGCGCACCTGCCTAAACAGTAGCCGAAACCTGCTTGGGCACAAGCCGACAAAAGCCCAAACCCCAACTCAAACACGGACCGAAACCAAAATATTTGCATTGCTGAATGAATCCGCCAAAATGTACGACAGGTTAATATCCCCGCTTTCACGAAAATCCAACAAAATGGTGTTGATTTCCACGGCGACAGTCCGTAAAACATGCGCCTTTGAACGACAGCCCCCAGGAGTCACCCCATGGCGGATGCAGCGCCTCTGATTTGTAGGGACATTCACAAAACCTTTAACGATCTCGAAGTCCTCAAGGGTATTTCCCTCGAAACCCGTAAGGGCGACGTCGTGTCTCTAATTGGCAGCTCCGGCTCTGGCAAGAGTACTTTCCTGCGCTGCATCAACCTGCTGGAAACCCCGACCTCCGGTGACATCATCGTTCACGGCGCCCCCGTTCGGTTCAAACACAACCGCAAAGGCGAGCGGATACCCGCGAGCAACCGCCAGGTCGAACTGATTCGGGCACGACTATCGATGGTATTCCAGGGTTTCAACCTGTGGTCACACATGACCGTGCTGGAAAACATCATCGAAGCACCCGTCAACGTGCTCAAGGTCCCCAAGAAAGAAGCCATCGAGCGGGCCGAAGCCTATTTGAATAAAGTCGGCATCTACGAGCGCAAAGACTACTACCCCGCTCAGATGTCTGGCGGGCAACAGCAACGGGCAGCCATTGCCCGAGCTCTGGCGATGGAGCCGGAAGTCATGCTGTTTGACGAGCCCACGTCTGCTTTGGATCCGGAGTTGGTGGGCGAAGTATTGAAGGTAATGCAGAGCCTGGCCGAGGAAGGCCGAACCATGATCGTGGTGACCCATGAAATGGCTTTTGCCAGAGATGTGTCGAGTCAGGTCCTGTTTTTGCATCAGGGCGTGATCGAGGAGCAAGGTTCGCCGGAAAAGGTGTTTGATCACCCGGAATCCGAACGGATGCAACAATTTCTAGCTCCCAAGTTCTAAGCACCGGTGCTATCTTGAACCCGGGACTAGAATCAACAACTTCTGTTAAGAATAAAGCCTAGATGGCAAACGAGTGGAGAAGTGACACATGAAGAAATTATTGATTGCAGCAAGTTGCGCCATGGCCATGTTCGCAAGTGGCGCACAGGCTCAAGACCTGAGCATCGCCTTTGACGTACCTTACGAGCCTTTTGAGTACAAAGATGAAAATGGCGAACTGACCGGTTTCGAGGTCGAGCTCGCCAGCGCCATGTGCGAAGAGCTGGAAGCCAATTGCGAGTTCGTTATTCAGAAATGGGAAGGCATGATTCCTGGCCTGATCGCCCGTAAATTCGATCTGATCATGTCTTCCATGTCGATCACCGAGAAGCGTGCAAAGCGCGTGCTGTTCTCCGACCCTTACTACATCACTCCTGGCGGTTGGTTCGGCCCTGAATCGTTCAATACTGACGTTACCGATATGGACGCCATGAAGGGTAAGGCTGTAGGCGTTCAGCGCGGCACCACCATGGACACTTACGTGACAGAAAACATGCACAGCATAGTATCCATCAAACGTTACACCACCGCTGAAGACATGGTTCTTGACCTGGAAGGTCAGCGTATTGATGTTGCGTTTGTGGATTACCCGGTTGGCGAGCAAACCATTCTGAACCGTGATGGTTTCAAAGAGGTGGGTGAGCCTGTGAAGCTGGGCGAAGGTGTTGCCGTTGCCATGCGCAAGCGTGACACCAAGCTGGCCAAAGACATCAACGCCGCTCTCAAGACACTGAAAGAGAATGGCACGTACGACGCCATCATGGCCAAGTATTTTAACTACGATATCAAGATTTAAACCACTCCGGGAGCAGCCTGCTGGCTGCTCCCAGCATCCCGGACGCTCTCATGCTTGACCTGAAAGGCTATGGCCCCGCCCTCGCAGAAGGTGCCGTGGTTACTATTGAGCTGGCATTTCTGTCGTTGGCACTGGCGGTTACCCTTGGCCTTCTAGGCGCCTCTGCCAAGCTTTCTGGCAACCGCGTACTGACAGGCATCGCAACCGCTTATACCACGCTGATCCGTGGTGTACCCGACCTGGTAATGATGCTGCTGTTCTATTACGGCGGGCAGGTAGCGGTAAACGCCCTTTCAGATTACTTGTGGGAAACCCGGGAAATCGATTTCTTTTTTCAGTTCGACCCGTTCATCTCTGGCGTAGTGACCATCGGGCTAATATTCGGTGCCTACATGACGGAAACGTTTCGGGGCGCGTTCCTTTCGGTGGATGTTGGCCAGATTGAAGCGGCTAAGGCCTATGGTTTCACCCGCCGGCATACGTTCCGAAGAGTGATGATCCCCCAGATGATGCGCCATGCTTTACCTGGCATTGGGAATAACTGGCAAGTGTTGCTGAAAACAACGGCGCTGGTATCGATCATCGGCCTCACCGATATGGTGCAGGTAGCAGAGGAAGCGGCGAAGGCTGAGCGGATGCCGTTCCATTTCTTTATTCCTGTTGCGGCGGTTTACCTCGCCCTGACAGCAGGCACCGAGCTGTTTATCCGTTGGCTTGATAAGCGAGCCAACGTCGGCGTGGTTCAGGGGAATTAAAAAATGCCTGATTTTATTGCCGAATGGCTGAATTCCAACGAAATCTTCACTGCCATGACTCTGATGGAGTACTGGGACGGGCTGGTTACCACCGTGCACCTGGTATTTTTGTCTTTGGTGATCGGACTGGCTGTGGCGGTGCCTTTGGCCATTCTTCGCACGGTGAAGAATCCGTTTGTTTCGGGGCCTATCTGGCTGTACACCTATTTATTTCGGGGCACGCCGCTGCTGATTCAGCTGTATATCATTTACTACGGTGTGGCGCAGATTCCGGGGATTCAGGAGACCTTCTGGTGGGAGGTTTTCAGGGAGCCGCTTTACCCAGCTTTGTTGGCGTTTACGCTGAATACCGCGGCCTACACCACTGAGATTATTCGCGGATCCATTATGTCTACGCCCAATAGTGAGATTGAGGCAGCGAAGGCCTACGGTATGAATTGGTTTTTGCGGATGCGTAGAATTATTCTTCCGAGCGCTGCGCGCAGGGCGGTGCAGGCGTATTCTAATGAGGTTATTTTTATGCTTCATGCGAGTGCGATTGCGAGCATCGTAACAATTGTGGATCTTACCGGTGCAGCGCGAAATATTTATTCGCGGTTCTATGCGCCGTTTGATGCGTTTATTTTTGTCGCGCTGATATATTTGGTTTTGACGTTCATTCTGGTTTTCGTGTTTCGTAAACTGGAAAACTATTTGTTGCGGCATCAGCGGCCGGCTAACTCCTGATTCTCTTGGTTTTGGCTTCGACTTTCGCGGAAGGCTGGCAGGAGGGGCTTATGAACGTTCAAACACACCTTTTCAGTACTTCTCCCGACTGGCTTTCACATACCCTTTCTCACGCATCCTCTGAGCTTCCTGAAGTCACCGCACAGCTTGCCGACGGCACCCATATTGCCCGGATAGCCGCAGGCGCGCTGTGGCTAACGCCTCCTGCCGATAGGCAGAACCCAAACCGCGAGGCGGTGATCGTTTCTGCTGGAATTCATGGTAACGAGACTGCGCCGATTGAGGTGTTAAACGGGCTGGTGTCGGAGTTACTCTCAGGTGCGTGGCCGTTGGCTTGCCCGCTGCTGCTAATACTCGGTAACCCGCCCGCAATGGCAGCCGGGAAACGGTTTTTGGATGTGAATATGAACCGGCTATTTAACGGGGCCCACGGGAAAGCTGAGTATGCGCATTTGCCGGAAGCGGATAGGGCTCGATTCATTGAAGCGATCTGTCGGAAGTTTGCGGCAGGACACTCGGCCTTGGCTTTGAGCCATTACGATTTGCATACGGCGATTCGGCCATCGAAGCAGGAGCGGTTTGCATTGTATCCGTTTGTGCCGGGGCGTTCGGTGCCGCGGGAGCAGTGTGCGTTTTTGCTGGAGGCGGAGGTAGGCACGCTGCTGCTTCAGCATAAAGAATCAACGGTGTTTTCTTCGTTTTCCGCCAGCCAGCTAAGTGCTGAGAGTTTTACGGTTGAGCTTGGGAAGGTTCGGCCATTTGGTCAGAATAATTTGCAGCGTTTTAACGGCATTGATCGGGCTTTGCGGCGGCGGTTTTGTGGTGCACCCGCATCAACGACTCAGAGCCCGGAGCAGCTGACGGTGTTTGAGGTAGTCCATGAGGTTTTGAATACCGGCCCGGCTTTCCGGTTTCATGTGCCGGATGATGTGTCGAATTTCACGCTGTACCCAAAGGGCACGGTGATTTGGGAAGATGGCGAGACGTGCTACAAAGTGGGCGCCGAGCCGGAGGCGATTGTATTCCCGAATCGGGAGGTGCCGGTGGGTCAGCGGGCTGGTTTGATGGTTAAGGTGACGAACAGGTTTCAGGCCGGGTAGCTACCCGGCCTGAATTCGTTATGCGGGAGCGTTTTCAGGCTCAGCCACAGGCAACTTGATCAGCTTGGTACACACAGCTGGAATCACCAGAAGAGTCAGCACGGTCGAGGCCAGCAAACCGGAGATGATCGCCCACGCCATGGGTGGCCACAGGGTGGAGCTGGAAAGCGCCAACGGCAACAGACCAGCCACAGTGGTGGCGGTGGTCAGCAGAATCGGCCGGGTGCGGCGTTCTACTGCGATTCTGACCGCATCTTTAATGGCGCGGCCTTTTTCCAGCTCCCGATCCATTACGTCCAGCAGAACAATGGCGTTATTGACCACGATGCCCACCAGAGCAATGACCCCCAGCAGCGATTGAAAGCCAAAGGGAGAGCCAGACAGCACCAGTCCCGGGAATATGCCCACCGTGGCCAAGGGTACCGTCAGCAGGATAATGCCGACCCGCCGGAACGAGTTGAACTGAAGCAACAGGAAGAACAGCAACAGCAGCATGCCAATGGGCGCGGCGGTGAGCAGCGCGCTGTTGGCGTTGTTTGAGCCTTCGGCATCGCCCCCCATTTCCAACCGTATTCCCGGTGGCAGCGGATGGTCCGCCAGCTTCGCGTTCAATCCATCCAGCGCCTGACTGAAGCTGTAACCTTTTTCCAGATTGGCAGTTACAGCGTTCACTCGCACTCCGTTGCGAAGGTACCTGGCCGCAGGTTCCCAAGTGGTTTCTACCGTAGCCACCGCAGATAACGGGATGGCATCGCCACGATTGTTGTAGATGTTCACTGACAACAGGCGCGACAACGACAACAAGGTACCTTCGCGCGAGCGAAGCACGATGGGTATCGGGTCATCTTCCTGGCGATAGCGTTCAGCCATAGCACCAAAACTCTGGCCATACAGGCTTTGGGCAACGTCGGCACGGGTCAAGCCATAACGGGCCGCGGTGGCGTCGTCAACATTGATGGCAATGCTGGGCACGCCGATATCCAGATCGTGGCGGACGTCTACGGTGCCATCAACCTCACGAAGGATCGAATAAATATGTTCGGTCGCCAACGCTCGGGCGCCGTCATCGGCATGATAGACACGCACTTCAACCGGAGCGGTGCGTGGCGGCCCCTGCCCGAGAATCCCGACGGAGATATCCAGTTCCGGCAGGTTCTGAGCGACTTCTGTGCGAATCTTCCGGACCAAGTCGGTGGTGTCTGCCAATGTCGGCGTTCGTACCACCAAACGTGCCCGATTCGGCGATTGCGGAGCTCGCTGCAGGTTGTAGTAGAAACTGGGGCCGGTGAAACCCACAAAGCGGTGCACTTCCAGCGCTTCAGGCTGCGTGCGGATGGCACGTTCGAGGCTTTCCGCTACTTCCGCAGTCCGGGCCTGATCGGTGCCTTCAGGCATGTACATTTCCACCACCACCCGCGGCCGGTCAGCATTCGGGAAGAATTGCTGCGCCATTAATGGCGTTAAACCCACACTGATAGCGACAAGCACGACACCCGATACAATCAGCTTGCTCGGGTGCCGATACACTAATCCACCGAGGAAGCGGGCGAATCCGACCAGTCGATCCGTCCCTACCTTGTTGCGTGCTTTAAGAAAACGAGTCGCCAGCAACGGCACTGCCGAGATCGCCAGCAGGTAACTGACCGAAAGCGTGAGCATGATCATGACCGGGACACCGCGTGTGAAATCAGCAGCGCCGCCCTTGGCCATCAACAACGGTGCGAAAGCCGCCAGCGTGGTACCGGTGGACGCACCGAGTGGCCCGGCCAACTCACCGACTGCCTGCCGTAGCGCATCCAGCCTGCGCATACCGGCATCCAGATGACCCTGAATGCTTTCCACAATCACGATGGCGTTGTCGATGAGAATACCGAGCGAAATCACCATGCCAATCACAGCGATCTGGTGCAGCACCCCGCCGCCGAGGTCATACAACCCGACACTGATCATCGCAACCATTGGCAAGATGGACGCAACCAGCAGGCCCATTCGAATCCCCATGCCGGTAAACACCACGGCTACGATAATCAACACCGAGAACACCAGACTCCACGCCAGATTATCCAGCCGGTCTGAGACTTTGTCCGGTTGGAAAAACATTTCCCGAAGCTCGTAGGGCTCGAAGTCCGGTCGAACCTCGCTCAGCCGGTTGCGAATTCGCTCACCGAAGCGAATGGCGTCGGTATTGCCCTCTTCCATGATGAGCGACACCAAGACAACGCGTTCGCCATCGAACCAGGTTTCCGGCTGGCGCGGCTCAACCGGTCCGCGCCACACATCAGCCGCCGCGGCCAGAGGAACCTGCGAGCCATCAGGCAATTCAATGGGCGTGGCCCGAATAGCTTCAATGTCAGTGAATTCCGAATTCGGTAAAACAGACAGACGCTTGCCATCAACCACCACAAACCCACCGGGCGTGGTTTGGTTACGCTGAGACAGAGTTTGCAGTACCCGCTGAGGTGAAATACCTAGGCGGAACAGTGCCGCGTCGTCCAGAGCCAAAGTAATCTGCTCATCCACATCGCCTTCAAGTTCAATGCGCGAAACACCCGGAATATCCGAAAGGTTTTGTTTCAGGCGCTCCGCTGCTTCTGACAGGTCGGTCACGGATGGAGAGCCGCCCACCGCAAGCACCACGGCCGGAATATCAATGAGCCGATCGTCCAGAGTCATCTGACCAACGCCATCGGGGAAATCCTGTTTGGCGCGCTCCATCGCCTGACGCACACGGTCCCACGCCGCATCGGTATCGTAGATACGGTCAAGTAGTTTGATTCGAGCCAAGGCAACACCGGTACGCGCAGTGCCCTGGCTGAAGTCGACCTCTTCGACTTGGCGCAACTCATCGGTCAACGGCCTCAGTACCAGCCGTTCAACCGCTTCCGCACTGGCCCCCGGATAATTCACAGCAATCATACCGGCCCGGTAAGGAAAGGAAGGATCTTCCTGACGGGGCATGGTGCTGTAGGCCGCAATCCCTAACAGGCAAAGCATGGTCACCACCATGCCCAGCAAGCGCTGATAATTAAGAAGACTACGCGTCATCAGCGCACCTCCACGGTGTCGCCATCCACCAGGCGTGTCATACCGGCATACACCACTTGATCCCCGGGCATGAGTTCACCGGAATGCACCATTACGCGCTCACCAATTACCCGGTCTATTTTAACCGGCACACGGCGCGCCACATTATTGCTGACTCGATACACGCTGGTACCGGTGGCATCGCGCACAACTGCCAGCATCGGAACGGTAACCGCAGATTCCCGAACCGGCGTAATGCCCACCTCCACCGGCTCGCCGGATGACAGCGAATTCGGTGGCAAGCTCACCAATACCGGATGCAGTTCTCCTCGAATGGAGCTGCCCTGAGCAATTTCAATAACAGTGCCGGATTCAGGAGCGCGGTTACGATCCTGCACCTGCCAGACGGGCAACTCCATGCCCACACGCACGTGACTCAGCAAGTGCGCGGGCACCCGCAACTCAACTTCTCGCCCCAGAGGTGACGACAAGCGCATCACCGGCTGGCCGGCCGAGACGAACTCATCCCGCTCAACCAGCAAGGCTTCCACTTGTCCGGCAAACGGAGCCTTCAAGACACTTTCTTCGAGGAGATGTGTCGCTTCTGAGAGAGCGGCTTGTGCCGTGGCCATGCTAGCTCTCAGGGAATCCCTGCGCGCAGCAAGCTGCTCCAGATTTTGTTCTGAAACCACGCCACGCTTATGCAGACGCACGGAACGCTCCCATTCCCGCTGGGCCTGATTGAACTGGGTTTTCAGTTCTTGCAGTTTGGCCTCTGCAGAATCCTGAGCCGGCTGCAGCGCAGGGTTGTAGAGCTTGGCCAGCGCATCACCCGGTTTCACCATCTGCCCCAGCTCTACGGGACGCTCTTTTAACGTACCGCTGACCTGAAACGTGAGCGTAGCGCGCTGGGCGGCACGAACAATGCCGGAGAAGCGCAACGGGATTTCCTCCACCTGCCCCCCGGTCACATCCGCAACGCGAACCGAAACCGCATCCGCATCCGCGGTTTTTGAAGATTCGTTGCTTCCGCCACGGCATCCCGTTAAAGACAGCGACACCAGTACGAGCGCGAGAACGGTATATGGGAGAGATCGTTTAATGGGAGACATGAACAGACAGCCCTTTCCCTGAATGATTGTTGATGGGCTTGCCGATCGGTTAGTTACAAGCAGCCCTATTATAACGACATGATGTCACTCTTTGACAATTTGTCAATAATAGGTTTTCATCCACAATTGTCCACCACGCAGCCACACTCCGAGGAAACCGCACACCATGAATGAGCCGTTGAAATCACGCCGGGAAAAAGAAAAACAGGCAAGATACGACGCCATCCTGGATGCGGCCGAAGCCGTCTTTTCAGAAAAGGGCTACGATCGCACCTCCATGGACGACATTGCCCGCACCGCCAGCCTGAGCCGGGCGCTGTTGTATGTGTACTTTAAAGATAAAGCAGCCATTCAGATGGGGATCATGCAGCGGGCGGGGAAAAACCTAGTAGAGCGTTTCAAAGCCTCTCATCGCTCAACCGACACCGGATTGGCCCAGATTCGCGCGATGGGGGATGCCTACTACCAGTTTTATCGGGAAGAACCGGATTACTTTGCGGCACTCACCAAAGCATCCACCGTGATTGCCGACGTGGACGAATCCCAGGCCTGTGCCATGCTGGGCTCCCGGGATGAACTGATTGGGCTTATGGTGGCGGCCCTCCAGAAAGGGCTGGAAGACGGAACCATGAACAAAGAGCGAATTAGCGACCCCACTCAGACCGCCCTCTATTTGCGCGGCGCCTTACACGGCGTGATCATGCTCTGCGAAGGGGAAAGCATGCCTTCCGACACGCTGATCCAGCACACCATGGACATGCTGTCTCACTCGATAGCGAAGCAATGAACCGCCGTTAACGCTGAAAATCGTAGATGGGGCCGAGCTGAAGAATCCCGGTGAGCTCGTCGAGCGCCTGCCGAACTTCATTCAGCAACGCCGGATCCGCTAGATCTTGCTGAACCAGCCGGTCACGATAATGGGTTTCTACCCAGTTTGTTAGCCGCTGATACAGCTCGTCGGTTAACACAACACCTTGATTGATTGCGTGTCGCTCCTCGTCATTGAGCACCACCCGCAAACGCAGACAGGCCGGCCCACCGCCGTTACGCATGGACTGCTTAACGTCCATCACTTCGACCGAGTTGATGGGACCGTCTGACGCCACCAGCTCATCCAGATATCGGCTAACCGAAGCAATCTCCCGACACTCGCCTGGCACGACTAACAGCATGCCGTCTGAACCATTCAGCAACTGACTATTGAACAGGTACGAAGACACAGCATCTTCCAGAGGCAGCTGCTGCCCCGACACCTTGATGGCTTGCAGTTCTGTCCCGGTCAGTCGTTCACGAATATCAGCCAGGACCCGCTCCTCATCCAGAAACGCCATTTCATGGTAGAACAGACAATTGCCATTCCCCACCGCGATCACATCGTTATGAAACACGCCGGCATCAATCGCCGCCGGGTTTTGTTGCGCAAACACGAGGTTGCGATCGGCCAAGCCGTGCAACCGCGCTATCGCCTGAGAAGCTTCCAGCGTCTGGCGCGCCGGGAACGTTACCGGAGCCGGCGCTTGTTGATTAAACGCTTCCTGCCCATAGACGAACAATTCAACGCCCGGCTTTCCGTAGTAACCACAGAGACGGGTATGGTTTGCGGCACCTTCATCGCCAAAGTGGCTGACCGAAGGTAATGCGGGATGATGAGCGAAATGCTGTTCATCACGAAAGATCGCTTTCAAGGCCCGGCCGGTAACCGCGTGTTCGATGGAACGATGGAATTTGGCACTGAGGTTGGCAGGCGTGAAATGAACCCGCTGATCAGCCGTATCGGCACTGGGTGAAACCGTCGCTGCGTTTGCCGTCCACATCGTGGATGCCGACGACACCGCGGCCAGAATCGTTGGGGCATGCTTTACCGCAGCCTGAAGAACCTCCTCATCACCGCCATCGAAGCCCAAAGCGCGCAAGGTCGGCAAATGGGGCCGCTCGTGGGGAGGCAAAACACCTTGCGTATAGCCTCGATCGGCCAGCGCCTTCATCTTTGCCAAGCCCTGTAAGGCCGCCTGCTTTGGGTTAGAGACCGCATTCACATTCGACTTGGACGCAACATTCCCCCAAGACAGCCCCGCGTAGTTGTGGGTAGGACCCACCAGCCCATCAAAATTAGCCTCAACCGCGTGTTTTGCCATCGTTATGCCCTATCGAGTCTTCTAAATGAATAGGAGACAGGCCGCCGTCTTTAAGGGGAGCCAAGCGGGCGGTGTCGCCATCCTTTAAATACAAGGCATCTGCCATCGCCTTCGGAATGCTCACGGTGTCCTGCCCGACACAGTGCATCGGTAGCGTGGTCAGCCGGAAGTTACTGAACGAACGATTGGACACCATGACACGGTGTTCGGCAGGTACATCGAGATCAATGGGTGAGTTGTCCACAACCACTTCCCTGTTCAGGGAATCCCGCACCGTTCGTATCGTGTGCACAAAAGCTTCGACCACGGGCCCTCCATCGAAGATGTCGACCAGGCCATTAAAATTGAACCCTTCGGCTTCCAGCATTTTTAATGCCGGACGAGTGTTGTCGTGCACCTGGCTGATCACAGCTCTGGCTGAATCCGGCAACAACGACAGATAAATGGGGTACTGGGGCATCAGCTCGGCAATAAAAGACTTGTTACCCAGCCCGGACAGGCGATCAGCTTCGGCAAACTCCATGTCGAAGAACTTGCTGCCCAACGCGTTCCAGAGCGGGCTTTGCCCATCCTGATCAGACACTCCCCGCATTTCAGCAAACACTTTGTCCGAAAATAACTCGCGGAAATCATCCAAAAACATGAAACGGCTGCGGGACAGCAACAAACCATTACCATCACCCTGATAACCATCTGCCAGCAACAGCGAGCAAATTTCAGTGGTGTCGGTCATGTCACTGGAAAGATGAAGGGTGGGCGTGCGGACGTGCACGCCCAACTCACGGGAAGCGTTGACCGTAAGGCTCAGACGGTAGTTATAGAACACCTCATCCAGCCCTACCCGGGCTTCGATGCCGCTGATACCCACCATACGTTTGGATTCGGTATCCTCTAACGCAAACAGATACAGCGCCTCTTCCGGCTGACATCGTTTGCTGAAAGAGCCTGTTGCCCAATCGATTTTACGTTGAAGCAATTTCCGATCGGCCGGCAGGGTGGTCAGCCCCTTGCCGGCACTTTGAGCCATGGCATACAGATCTTCGAGATCCGTTGATTGCAGCGGCCGAACAATCAGCATACTGCTCCCTCCCTCTGCTGTTTCAGAGTGTGGGCGGCCCAGGCGTCAAGCCACCAGTTTCTTGTTATTTCGCCAACTTTTGCACTGCCGCTTCGAAACGCGAAAGCGCCTCTTCAATATCGGTTTCAGGAATGATCAGCGACGGCGCCAAACGCACAACGTCTGCACCCGCCATCAGAACCATCACGCCTTCTTCCAGCCCTGCCGCCAAAAAGTCTTTCGCCCGCCCCATCCACTGGTCTGTGAGCACACAGCCAAGCAGTAAGCCGGCACCGCGTACTTCGGCGAAAACTCCATAGCGTTCACCGATTGCCTCCATCCCCTGACGCAACTTTTCAGAACGCTCATTCACGCCTTTAAGGATCTCGGGCTGGCTGACCGTGTCGATCACTTTCTGCGCCACCGCACAGGCCAGAGCATTACCGCCATAGGTGCTGCCGTGGGTGCCCACAGCCAGACTGGCACCAATCTTCGCGGTTGTCAGCATGGCCGCAACGGGGAAGCCCCCACCCAAGCCTTTTGCACTGGTCAGAATGTCCGGAATGACACCGAACATTTCATAGGCGTACAAATGCCCGGTTCGCCCCACACCGGTCTGCACTTCATCAAAGACCAATAACGCGTCGTTGTCATCACAGAGCTGACGCAAGCCCTTCAGAAACTCAAGATCCGCCGGCACCACACCGCTTTCACCCTGAATAGGCTCGATCACCACCGCACAGGTCTTCCCTTTGGAAATGAGCGCTTTTACCGAATCAAGATTGTTGAAATCTGCATGGTGAATGCCACCTGGCGCTGGCTCAAAGCCTTCCAGATACTTTTGCTGGCCACCCACGCTTACGGTAAACAACGTACGGCCATGGAAGGCACCTTTGAACGAAATAATTTCGTGCTTTTCCGGACCGAAGTTATCCCAGGCATATCGACGGGCCAGCTTGAAGGCTGCTTCATTGGCTTCGGCACCGGAATTCGCAAAGAACACGCGCTCAGCGAACGTATGATCACACAAGGTTTTGGCCAAACGCAGGGCTGGCTCGTTAGTCATGACGTTGGACAGGTGCCAGATCTTCTCTGACTGTTCCTGCAATGCCCCGAGCAGCCCCGGATGGGCATGGCCCAGACTGGTGACCGCAATGCCGCCCTGGAGATCCAAAAACTCTCGCCCTTCCTGATCCCAAACGCGGGAGCCCTCACCTCGCACCGGGATGATATTTCCGGGGGCGTAGTTGGGCACCATTACTTCGTCAAATAATTCGCGGGAAACAGGTTCTTTGTTCATGAATTTCTCTCAGTGACTCATTACTAAGTGACAGGTTGAATCCGATCATAATACGCCTCTGTACGTATAAGAACAGCCTGTTTCGAGACGTGGACACAAGATGCCATTTGCATCTAATTAGACGTTGGTCTACCAGATTGCCTTTTTGTTTGAAATATTACAAAACCACCGCTAAGTTGACTGTGGTCCGACAAAAACAAATATGTGGAGACAACAATGCAGAACAACAAATTGCGAATGGCGATTCGTGCGACGGCAGCTGTAACAGTGCTGGGACTGGCTTCTCAGGCTCAGGCATTCAACTTTAGTGCCGGCGATTACGACGTGAGCGTCTATGGTTATGGACGCCTGAACGCCAGCTACGACATCGATAACGATCAATCTCTAAGCACCCGCTCCGGCTCATACGACGGCCTTGCAACAGACGACGGCAAAGATGGTCATTTTGGCGCTGATGCTGTTCAGAGCCGCTTGGGCGTCAAAACGGTTACGCCTGAGGGTGTCGCCATTACCGTTGAAGGTGACTTCCGGGGAGGGAATCTCCGTCTACGCCACGCATTCGGTAGCTACAATGGTGTGCTGATGGGGCAAACCTGGTCGAACTTCAGCAGCTTCGTGGGCAACACCTCGACTCTGGATTTTGACTCACTTCCAGGCCTGGCAGGCTATCAGGCGCGCACAGCGCAGGCACGTTATACATCCGGCCCGCTGTCCATTGCGCTCGAACAACCTAATAGCTCTATCCTGTCAGGTACCGCGGTTGACGAAAAGGACAGCATGCCGGCTTTCACTGCCCGGATTGAAGATTCCAATGATGGCCTAAGCTACTCTGCGGCACTTCTCGCCCATCAGGTAGGCTACGACACGGGCTCTAACGATGAGAGCTCCTTTGGCTTTGCCACCTTCGTTGCCGCCAAAATGATGGTCACTGACATGATCTCGCTGCAGGGCACACTCTCCTACAGCGATGGCGCAAACAGCTACCTGTATCGCTCTGGCGACAACTTCGGCGCAGCCAGCGCCTATGTTGACGGTAGTGGCGACGTAGAAACGATTGCAGGATACGGCGGTTCTGTTGGCGCCGGCATTAACCTTGGCGGTGGCCGCAGCATCAACATCGGCTACGGCCTGGTTGAGGTGGACTGGGACGACGCCGAAGATGACGCAGCGTCCGCTGGCCTGACGGGTATCGGCGGCCAGAGTGAAAGTAACTCTGCAATCATGGCTAATTACAAATGGACCCCAGTCAAGAACGTGATGATGGGCGTTGAATATCAGTTCCTGAAGCGTGAAAACGTTGATGGCTCTGACGGTGATGCAAACCGCCTGCTGTTTGCAGCACAGTACAATTTCTAAGAAATGCTCCTTTAGACGTTAACTCTTCTTTGACCCCGGCATCCGCCGGGGTTTTTTCGTTCTGGTTTGGTGCAACGTGCCCCATGCAGGCCCAACATTTCATTTTCCCGCCGGCCCCATTCATCAGCCTGCCTTTGAATTCATGCAGTTATCACAAAACAAAACTGGCACAGCTAATGCAGATACTCTCTTGAAGGCAGTCGGCGGTGCCCCTGCCCGGTTCAATTTGCTGAAACTTCACGAGGTGTCATCATGAAACTAGCTAAAGACAACAGTCTGCTGTTTGAACTGACCCAGCCTGCAGAGGCCCATGCCATGCAAGATCTGCATAACTACTTCGACGGGATGTTTTTCGCGAACTAATTGACCAGGTACAAAAAAACCGGGCGCCCCAAAAGGTAGCCCGGTTTTTTGTACTCTCACTAACCAGCGGTCAGATAACGAAGATCTTCCCCACTGGAGTTCGCTTTGTTGGCCATGATTTTACTGCCCACCAAACGCGAAGCGTCCTGCCGGGACTTGCCGCTTCAACCGAGACGGATTGAAGCGGCAAAAGGCGCAGACTACAGCAACAGGGTCCGAATATCCCCAAGCAGCTGCGTGAGCACACTGGTGAATCGCGCAGCATCCGCGCCGTTCACCGCCCGGTGGTCGTATGACAACGACAGCGGCAGCATCAAGCGTGGCTGGAACGCACTGCCGTCCCACACCGGCTTCATAGCCGCTTTGGAGACACCCAGAATCGCGACCTCCGGTGTATTCACGATTGGCGTGAAGGCCGTACCACCGATACCACCCAGACTGGTGATGGTGAAGCAAGCGCCCTGCATTTCAGCCGGCTTGAGCTGCTTATCTCTTGCCTTCTGCGCCAGCTCAGCGCTTTCTGCCGCCAATTCCCACAAGCCTTTTTGATCGACGTCCCGGATCACCGGTACCATCAAACCGTGCGGGGTATCCACCGCAATGCCGATGTGAATGTACTTTTTCCGCACCACCTCTTTGCGCTCCATATCCAACGACACGTTGAACTGGGGCAGCTCAGCCAGTGCAGCAGCACAGGCTTTCAACAGGAACGGCAGCGGCGTCATCTTCACGCCACGCTTTTCACCGGCTGCTTTTTGCGCTTTCCGGAAGGCTTCCATTTCGGTGATGTCGGCATCGTCAAACTGAGTCACGTGCGGCACGTTCAGCCAGCTGCGCTGCATGTTGTTCGCAGTGGCGAACATCATACGAGACATTCCTTCCCGCTCAACCTCACCGAACTTGCTGAAGTCCGGCAGTTTGACCGCTGGAATACCGCTACCGCCACTCACTGAGGAACCCTGCTGAACCTGCTGCAACTGGCTCTTCACATAGTCGTGCACATCGTCTTTCAAGATACGATTCTTCGGCCCCGTGCCCTTGACTCGGGTGAGGTCCGCGCCCAACTCGCGGGCCAGCTTCCGAACCGCCGGGCCAGCATGCACCTTAGTGCCTGGCGCTGGAGGTGCGTAGGTTGCGCTTTGGGCCGGGCTCTCTTCCTGTTTTTCAGGTTTAGCGCCGGACCGAGCCTCGGACTGACGGCCTGTATCCTCGGATTGAGCCTTCTCATCGGTACTCGCAGACTCTTCCGATTCACCACCTTCGTCTTCAACAACCAGATCCAGAAGATCATCGCCCTCGGACAGTTTGTCGCCTTCTTTGACCAGTATTTTACTGACCTTGCCGGCAAAGGGAGATGGAATCTCCATGGTGGCCTTGTCCGATTCCACCGTAACCAGCGGGTCGTCTCCGCCCACGGTGTCACCCTCGGAGACGTTAATCTCGATGACCGGGATATCTTCCATGCCGTCAAGCGACGGCACCTTCACCCGTTCAGTGCGAGAGCCACCGGACTGTTTTTTCGGCGCTGGCTTGCTGTCCTCGGCTTTAACTTCCGATTTCTCGTCAGCTTTGGCTTCGCTGTCTTCCTCTGCGCTCTCGGAATTATCTTCCGAGTCGCCCGAGTCATCACTAGCGACCAGCATGCCGACCACGTCACCCTCTTTGATCTTGTCACCGACTTTGGCGGTGATCTTGCTGATCTTGCCGGCTGCGGGCGATGGCAATTCCACCGTCGCCTTGTCAGTTTCAACCGTCAGAATCGGATCTTCTTCCTGTACTGTATCCCCTTCGCTGGCGATGATTTCGATCACTTCGACTTCATCAGCACCGCCGAGGTCGGGAACCTTAATTTCCTGTTCACTCATAGCGGACTCCTTAGCTGTGCGCCGGGTTCGGTTTGTTGCGATCGATACCGTACTTGCGCATCGCTTCGAGAACCTGCTTCTGGTCGATTTCGCCATCTTTAGCCAGAGCTGCCAACGCATCAACCGTGACGTAGTAACGGTCTACTTCAAAGAAGTTACGAAGCTTCTCACGGGTATCACTTCGACCAAAGCCATCGGTGCCCAACGTCATGTAAGTAGCCGGGATATAAGCCCGCAACTGCTCAGAATGCAGTTTGATGTAGTCGGTCGATGAAATCACCGGACCTTTCTGCTTTTCCAGGCACTGAGTAACGTACGCCTTACGCGGCTTGTCATCCGGGTGCAGAGCATTCCAGCGCTCTACGTGCTGACCGTCGCGGGCCAGTTCGTTGTAGCTGGTTACACTCCAGACATCCGACGCCACGCCCCAGTCTTCCTTCAACAACTGAGCCGCTTCGCGCACTTCGTTGAGGATGGCACCTGCGCCCATCAGCTGAACCCGCGCGGCCTTTTTCTTACCCTTGGCCTCAACAGATTCGAACAGATACATGCCTTTGATGATGCCTTCTTCACATCCCTCCGGCATTGCAGGCTGCGCGTAGTTCTCGTTTTCCACGGTCAGGTAGTAGAAAACGTTGTGATCTTCTTCAAACATTTCCTTCATGCCGTGATGGATCACCACGGCCATCTCGTATCCGTAGGCCGGGTCATAGGCTTTACAGTTCGGGATGGTGTTGGCCAATACATGACTGTGGCCGTCTTGGTGCTGCAAACCTTCACCGTTCAGCGTGGTTCGCCCTGCAGTGCCACCAATCAGGAAGCCGCGAGCCTGCATATCGCCTGAGGCCCATGCCAGGTCACCAATACGCTGGAAACCGAACATAGAATAGAACACGTAGAACGGAATCAGCGGGAAGCTGTTGTTGCTATAGGACGTCGCCGCGGCCATCCAGGTTGCCATAGCACCGGCTTCGTTGATGCCTTCCTGCAGGATCTGGCCCTGTTTGGCTTCACGGTAATACATGATCTGATCACGATCCTGAGGCACATACTTCTGCCCTTCAGACGTGTAGATACCTAGCTGGCGGAACATGCCTTCCATACCAAAGGTACGGGCTTCGTCAGGCACAATCGGCACCACACGCTTGCCGACACGCTTGTCTTTGACCAAGGCACCCAGCAGACGCACAAAGGCCATGGTCGTGGAAATTTCACGGTCACCAGAGCCTTCCAATACCGCTTTGAAAATATCCAGATCGGGTATCTGCAGAGGCTGACAGTCTTTGTTACGTTTCGGGTAGAAGCCGCCCAGATCTTGGCGTTTCTTCTTCATATACACCAGCTCAGGACTATCAGGTGCCGGACGGTAATAAGGCACATCTTCCAGTTCGTCGTCTTTCAGTGGCACCCCGAAGCGGTCGCGGAACGCCTTGAGCGTATCCAGATCCAGCTTTTTAAGCGAGTGAGCGGTGTTCTGCGCTTCACCCGCGGCGCCAAAGCCGTATCCTTTGATAGTGTGAGCCAGAATCACGGTCGGTCGGCCGTTATTCTGGTTCACCGCCCGGTGATAAGCTGCGTACACTTTGTAAGGGTCATGGCCGCCCCGATTCAGCTTAGCGATGTCTTCATCCGACAGATTCTCAACCAGTTTGGCCAGCTCCGGATATTTCCCGAAAAACTCTTTGCGGGTTGCCGACGGGCCTTTGAACGCGTAGTTCTGCAGGTCACCGTCGCAAACCTCGTCCATCGCCCGCTGCATGACGCCGTCTTCATCTTGCTCAAACAGCGGATCCCACATACGACCCCAAACGACTTTAATGACGTTCCAGCCGGCACCCCGGAAGACACCTTCCAGTTCCTGCATGATCTTGCCATTACCCCGAACCGGGCCATCCAGGCGCTGCAGGTTGCAGTTCACCACGAAGATCAGGTTATCCAGCTTTTCGCGGCCAGCTTTGGAGATGCAACCCAGGGTTTCAGGCTCGTCACACTCGCCATCGCCCAGGAAGCTCCACACCTTCCGGTCACCCATGTCGATCAACTCGCGACTGTGCAAATACTTCATCACATGTGCTTGGTAGATGGACTGGATCGGCCCCAGCCCCATCGAGACGGTCGGGAATTGCCAGTAGTCTGGCATCAACCAAGGGTGCGGATAGGAAGACAAGCCGTCACCACCGGTTTCTTCGCGATATTTGTCCAACTGCTCTTCGGTAAAGCGACCTTCCAGAAAAGAACGGGCATAAATACCCGGTGACGCATGCCCCTGGAAATACACTAAGTCCGAGTCCCGGTTTTCATCACCACCGTGGAAGAAATAGTTAAAACCCACGTCATACAATGTGGCGGCGGAGGAGAATGTAGAGATGTGGCCACCCAGATCGCCCGGGCGCTTGTTGGCACGCACGACCATGGCCATGGCATTCCAACGGATGAGTGAGCGAATCCTACGCTCCATGAACAGGTCACCGGGCATGCGAGCTTCCTGCGTCACCGGAATGCTGTTGCGAAACGGAGTAGTGATGGAATACGGCAACTCAGCGCCATCGCGACTGGCGCGTTCAGAAAGACGCTCCAGGATGTATTTCACTCGGTCTATGCCTTCATTCTCGATCAGAGATTCCAGCGCATCCAACCATTCTCTGGTCTCAATGGGATCATCGTCTTGGTACATTTAACCCTCCCCTGAACTTAACGGGTGCAACGTGCGCCACGATCAGCAGCCAGACACGATGCGAAATTGGAAAACTGCGATAACAGGCAGTTTTATTCTTGAAATATCAGCTTGCGAAAAATGCTGAGCGGCCTGCACGACTTCCCTCAAGCATAGAACAGCTTTCATTTTTTTCCTGTGCAGGCCGTTTGCTAAAAACCTTTCAGCAAGCTCTTAAAACTGCCTTGAAGCGATCTTGGCACCGAAGCGCCATTCCCAGCCATAATTTACGTTCTTTTACTAAAAAATAAGCAAATCCAGATCAAAAAAAGTAGGAATACACCTAAATTCCAGCCTATTTTCTCTATATTTACGTAATAATGACCAAGTCGCCTCACTAAAACAACACACCCCCGACCAAGGTCTGACACCTTCAATCCGGCCACAAACCTTCGCATCACTAAATACTTTCCCTCCCCCCAATGATCGCGCGCGCCTTGCAACACCGCGCAACCACAGGCTTCCACTCCAACGCCACCCCATTGTAAGCAACCAAATCCCACTCACGAATTAATTAGACCTGAAAATAATTTCAAAATTCTGTATAATTTTCGGCCCGTTTTTTAGGCAACTGCGAAGGTGCTTTAGCCTTCTTTTTTATTTTTATTACCCAACAGAGGGCGATCTATGAACTCCATCGTCACCTTTCCTAACCGCATTCCGGTGCAGGAATTCGAAGAGCGCCGGTTTAAGGTGTTTACTGACCGCCAGCTCGACAAAATTGAAGCCATCCAGGGCCTGCCAGAGGAAACCCTGTTTGAGATGAAGGTTGTGGCCAGCGTGTTGCCCTTCCGCGTCAACGAATACGTCATCAACGAGTTGATCAACTGGGACAAAGTTCCAAACGACCCCATCTACCAGTTAGTGTTCCCGCAAAAGGGTATGCTGAAGGACGAGCATTACGAGCAGATGGCTCAACTGCACCGGGACGGCGCAGACAAGAAAGAAATCCAGGCCGTTGCCAAGCAAATCCGCGACGACCTGAACCCGCACCCAGCCGGCCAAATGGAAATGAACATGCCGGAGCTGGACGGCGAAGTGCTGGACGGCGTACAGCACAAATACCGTGAAACTGTGCTGTTCTTCCCAGCCCAAGGCCAGACCTGTCACTCATACTGCACCTTCTGCTTCCGCTGGGCGCAGTTTGTCGGCGACAAAGACCTGAAGATGTCCAGCACCGAAGCCGAGAAGCTTCACGGCTACCTGCAGGAACACACCGAAGTGACCGATCTGCTGGTAACCGGCGGCGACCCCATGGTTATGAAAACCAAGAGCCTGGCCCAGTACCTGGAGCCACTGCTTCAGCCGGAATTCGACCACATCCAGACCATTCGAATCGGTACCAAGGCCCTGACCTTCTGGCCCTACCGCTTCGTAACCGACAAGGATGCGGACGAGCTAATAGAGCTGTTCGCCAAATTGGTTGATGCCGGCAAGCACGTAGCCATCATGGCGCACTACAACCACTGGCAGGAAATCACCACCGACATCGCGGAAGAAGCCATTCGCCGCATCCGCGCCACCGGTGCGGAAATCCGCGCGCAAGGTCCGCTCATCAAGCACGTCAACGACGATGCCGACGCCTGGGCCAAGCTGTGGAAGAAAGAAGTGAAGCTGGGCATCATCCCCTACTACATGTTCGTAGAGCGGGACACCGGCGCCAAGAACTACTTTGAAGTGCCGCTAGCGGAAGCCTACAACATCTACCGCGAAGCCATGAAGAAGGTCTCCGGCCTAGCCCGTACCGCACGAGGCCCCAGCATGAGTGCCGGCCCCGGCAAAGTAGAAATCCAGGGCATTGCCGAAATCAAAGGCGAAAAGGTTTTCGTGCTGCGCTTCCTGCAAGGCCGCAACCCGGATTGGGTACAGCGCCCGTTCTTCGCCAAGTACAGCGAAACAGCCACCTGGCTGCATGAGCTGGAGCCTGCCTTCGGAGAGGAAAAGTTCTTTTTTGAAGATGAGTTTGAACAGATGCAGAAAGGGAATGGCTAAGGCCGTTGCCTGAAGTAGATAAAAAAGGCCAGATGAAGGAATTCATCTGGCCTTTTTACTATGCGACCTCAATGCATCAACGTATACAACTTTCTCCGATACGTCCGTACATCCGCATTGTTATTGCCCAGCTTCTCAAACAACTCCACCAACGTCGACTTGGCCACACCGTCTTTATAAGTGCTGTCCGCCTGCATGAGCCGGATCAACAAATCCATCGCCTCTGCGTTCTCCTCCTGCAGCACTTTGTGCAGCGCTAACTGGTGCAGGGCTTCCGGATCCTGGGGATTGGCTTTCAATGCTTGCTCCAAACCTTCAAGAGCAGGCAGTTCACTGGACTGCTTTAGAAACTTGATCCGAGCTGCCAGCTGTTTGGCCTTGGTCTGCAGCTTCTCTTCCGGTGGCAGACTTTCGAGCACTTGTTCGGCCGTTTCGAGATCGCCCTGTTCGGCTTTTAGCTGGGCCAGATCGATCAGTACGTTCAGGTTTTCCGGGTCCTTCTGATTCATCTCCGTCAGAATCGCCAGAGCACCGTCCAAATCCCCCGCTTCCCAAAGCGCGTGGGCTTTTTCGTAAGGGTCTTCTGCCGGCAGCTCAACGTGCTTCTCCAGCACTTTGCGGATTTCACTTTCCGGCTGGGCGCCATTAAATCCGTCTACAGCCTGGCCATCTTTCACAAGAATAACGGTCGGTAAACTGCGCACACCCAAAGAAGACGTCAATTCTTGCTGCTCATCAGCATTCACTTTGGCCAGCAGGAAGTTGCCCTGATATTCGTCCGCCAGCTTTTCCAGTATCGGCATCAGCTGCTTGCACGGCGCGCACCAGTCCGCCCAAACATCCACCAGGATGGGCGTTTTGGCAGAGGCTTCCATTACCTCTTGCGGAAAGTTGTCCATGGTGGCATCGAAGATATAGGGTGAAGCAGTCATAAAGTAACCCGGTCAAAAGGATGTTTGATGGCCTTGGTAATGGGGGCCAAACAATAAAAAATCAAGCCAACTTGAAAATCTCACCATCGCCGTTACATAGGATAGTAAACACTCACGCCTTTAGAGCGAACGGTATGAACGACGAAAACCGCAAAGACTCCCTGGACGAATTTGAAGAAGACGTGACCGAATACATCGGTAAAGAAGAAAACAACAAGGCCCTCGCGCTGCCACAACAAGCCCGGCCGCAAAGAATGTATGTGCTGCCTGTCACCAACCGGCCATTCTTTCCGGCACAGGTGCAGCCGGTGATGGTCAACGAAGATCCTTGGCAGGAAACGCTGAAACGGGTGGCGGAAACCGATCATAAAATGCTGGGCATTTGCTTTGTTGAGGACACCGAGAGTGACTCAGGCGTGCCTGCCAGCGACGAACTGGAATTAATGGGCTGCGCCGTTCGGGTCCATCAAGCCCAGCACGACAACGGCAAAGTCCAATTCATTGCTCAGGGCCTGCACCGTTTCAAGGTCGTGCAATGGCTGCGCCGCCGTCCGCCCTATCTGGTGGAAGTCGAATACCCGGAAGAGCCGGAAGAGCCGGCCGACGAGCTTAAGGCTTACACCCTCGCCATCATTGGTGCCATCAAGGAACTGCTGCGCACAAATCCACTCTATGGCGAAGACGTAAAACAGTACCTCTCGCGCTTCGGCCCGGATGACAGCTCGCCACTGGCCGACTTCGGCGCGTCCATGACCAGCGCACCCGGGCAGGAGCTGCAGGAAGTTCTGGATACGGTTCCGCTGCTTCGCCGCATGGAGCGGGTGCTTCTGCTCATGCGCAAAGAGCTGGAAGTCGCTCGCCTGCAGTCCGAAATCAACGAGGAAGTGAACGAAAAGGTGCAAAAGCACCAGCGTGAATTCTTCCTGCGCGAGCAACTGAAAGTCATTCAGCGCGAACTCGGCATCGCCAAAGACGACAAGACCGCCGATGCAGAGCGCTTCGAAGCGCGGATGACCAAACTGAACCCGCCGGAAGCGGTGCAAGAACGCTTCGACGAGGAAATTCAGAAATTGCAGATTCTGGAGCAAGGCTCGCCGGAATACGGCGTCACCCGCAATTACCTCGACTGGCTCACGCAAGTGCCGTGGGGCGAATACTCCGAAGACCATTTCGATCTCGCTGCTGCGCGAAAGATATTGGACCGGGACCACGATGGCCTCAACGATGTTAAAGACCGCATCATCGAGTTCCTTGCTGAAGGCTCTTTCAAAGGCGAAATGAGTGGCTCCATCCTCTTGCTGGTTGGCCCGCCGGGTGTGGGCAAGACATCAATTGGCCACTCTGTGGCAGATGCCCTCGGCCGCGAATTCTATCGCTTCAGTGTCGGCGGCATGCGTGACGAAGCCGAGATCAAAGGTCACCGCCGCACTTACATCGGCGCGATGCCGGGCAAATTTGTGCAAGCACTCAAAGACACAAAAGTCGCCAACCCCGTCATCATGCTGGATGAGATCGACAAAATCGGCTCCTCCTTCCAGGGCGACCCGGCATCCGCGCTGCTGGAAACCCTGGACCCGGAACAAAACAAAGAGTTTTTGGACCACTACCTTGATGTGCGCATGGACCTGTCCAAAGTGCTGTTCATCTGCACCGCCAACCAACTCGACACCATCCCTCGGCCACTGCTGGACCGGATGGACGTGATCCGACTGTCCGGTTACATCAGCGAAGAAAAACTCGCCATTGCCAAGCATTACCTGATTCCTCGCCTGCTCAAGCGCGCCGGCTTACTGAAAAAGCAGCTCAACATTTCCGATGCCGCGGTGCGTCAGGTCATTGAAGGATATGCCCGAGAAGCAGGTGTCCGCAGCCTGGAAAAACTGCTGCACAAAATCATTCGAAAAGGCATCGTGAAGCTGCTGGAAACCCCGGACGAGCCAGTGAAAGTAGGTGTAAGCGACCTGACCACCTATCTCGGCCAGCCGGCCTTCCGAAAAGAAAAATCCCTGAAAGGCACTGGCGTCGTCACCGGGCTCGCCTGGACCGCTATGGGCGGGGCGACCCTGAGCATCGAAGCTTCCCGCGTTCACACCCACCACCGGGGCTTCAAACTGACCGGTCAATTGGGTGATGTCATGCGCGAGTCGGCCGAGATTGCCTACAGCTACGTCGCGTCTAACCTTAAGCGCTTCAAAGGAGACCCGACCTTCTTCGAGAAGTCTTTCGTGCACCTGCACGTGCCAGAAGGCGCAACACCGAAAGACGGCCCCAGTGCCGGCGTCACCATGGCAACCGCCTTACTGTCCATCGCACGCAGGGAAGCCCCACAGCAGAATCTGGCTATGACCGGCGAACTGACGCTGACAGGCCAAGTACTGCCGGTTGGCGGGATACGAGAGAAGGTGATTGCGGCAAGGAGACAGAAGATCAGCAACCTGATCCTGCCCGAAGCAAACCGGGGAGATTACGAAGAGTTACCGGATTATCTCAAGGAAGGGCTAACGGTGAACTTTGCCAAGAACTACACCGACGTATTTCAGGTGTGCTTCGGCAACAAGCCCAAGAGCGGGTCGAGCGTGCATTGACCTAAAACCCAATAGCCTGGTCGACGCTGGGTGGGGGCGTGTGTTATCTGACGGAAAAGATGTCTGAGCAAAGCGAGTTATCTTTCCAAAGAAAACACACGCCCCACCCAGTGCCAGCACGCCGTTTCAGGCTGCCAACCTCAGCCCTTCTCCTTCCACCCATCATCCTTCAAAACAGACCCCACCGTCAGAACGGGCGAAGCATCAATATCATCGGCATCCATCATATGAGCCACGCGTTGCAATGACGACAAAATCATCGTCTGCTCCCACTCCGCCAGACTCTGGAATTTCTCGATGAAATCTTCCTGCAAAGGATTCGGAGCACGGGCTAAAAGCTCAGCGCCCTCTTCCGTCAAATGCGCATGCACCTTCCGCTTATCCTTGGTGCTGCGCACACGATAAACCAACTTACGGTGTTCGAGGCGGTCGAGAATGGTCGTTACCGTCGCCTGACTAAGGCTGACATTCTCCGCAATCGTACCGATCGTCACCTCACCCAAGTCGCGAATGGTGCGCATAATCAGCAACTGAGGCCCGGTCAACCCGGCATGCTTACTCAACCGCTTGGAATGCAAATCCGTTGCCCGGATAACCCGCCGAAGCGCTACCAACACCTGCTCGTAACTATCCAAAACTTGACTCCAAAGCCGTTTATTTATACCTCTAACTATTAGAGGTCTTCGAACTCTCCGATGCAAGTGTGAATTTTACCTAGCTCAGCGAATGCGTCGCCCTGCACGTAAAATAAAGAGCCGAGCCTCGCCGCGTGACATTATTTCTAGCAGGCACTGTGCTAAGGTCACGCACTATTATTGTTCCACCCACTGATAAAAAGCGGACACCTTTAATGATCAGGCACTACCTCGTTTTCACACTCGCCCTTATTTTCGCCGGACACCTCCATGCGCAGGGGCAAGAGCTCGGGCCGGATAAAGAGCTCACAGCCGAAGACGTGGAAGAAAGCATCAAAACGCTCGAAAAACCCATGTATACCCCCTTCGTCGAGCTCTACTTGCTCGACGAAACCAAAGCGCTTCGCCAAGACATGCAAAACACTCGCGCTGAGCTGATCGAAAAAGTGGTTGAGAAAGAACTGTCCGTGGCCGACAAATCCATGTCTTATGCCGCCGACACGGTTACCTACTTCTTCTATCTGATTGCCGGCGCCACATCCATCCTTGTTGTTATCGGCTGGAACTCGATTCGCGACATGCGCCATCAGCTCACTGGCCTCGCCGAAGAGCGGGTGAACGAACTGGTGGTGGAATACGAGAAGCGCCTGAAAGCGATCGAAGTACAGCTTCAGCAAAAGTCCGAGATCATTCACCAGAACCAGGCAGAAATCGAGCTGACCAACGAAGTGCACGCGCTCTGGCTTAAAGCCAGTCAGGAAACCTCGCAACAGAACAAGATCAATACCTACGACCAGATTCTGGAACTGCGACCCGACGATGTTGAGGCTCTGAGCTATAAAGCCGATGCAGTCCTGGAGATACAAGAACCGCTTTGGGCCATCAGCCTTTGCAACCGCGCTCTTAAGCTGGCACCAGACAATGGTCACGCTCTGTATCAACTGGCTTGTGCGTTTGCCGAAATTGGCCGCTGGGAAGATGCCGTCGCCAACCTTGCCAAAGCCATCGAGATCTCCGAAGCCTATCGAGACGATGCTTCCGTTGACCCAAGCTTTGAGCAATTACACGAACACGAAAACTTTAAGAATCTGGTCTTTATCGATCGCGACGACTCGGAAGACGCATAAACTCGCGACAGAAGAGCGGCTATCCGCGCATTTGCTTGACAAGGCCTGGGCTGTGGTGTTTCTTAACTCATTGTGAACATAAGAATAACCCTGACACACAGGAAAAAACACAATGGAAATTTCCGCAAAGAAACTCGCTACCGCTGTAAGTGCATCCATAGCCTTGATGGCCGCCGGCCACGCTACTGCAGATATTAAAGTAGGCATTGCAGGCCCAATGACCGGCCCGGTCGCCCAGTATGGTGACATGCAGTTCTCGGGTGCACGCATGGCCATCGAGCGCATCAACGCCGCCGGCGGTGTGATGGGCGAAGATCTGGTTGCCGTTGAAGTCGATGACGTATGCGACCCCAAGCAGGCCGTCACCGTTGCCAACCGCTTGGTCAACGAAGGGGTTCAGTACGTTATTGGTCACCTGTGTTCAAGCTCGACCCAGCCAGCCTCCGATATCTATGAGGACGAAGGCATTCTGATGATTACCCCGGCATCCACCAGCCCGGAAATCACTGAACGCGGTTATGAACTGGTCTTCCGTACGATCGGTCTGGATAGCATGCAAGGCCCGGTCGCGGGTAACTACATCGCCAGCCAGAAACCGGAGCGGGTTGCAGTTGTCCACGATAAACAGCAGTACGGGGAAGGTATCGCCACCGCGGTTCGTGACACCCTGAACGATGCCGGCATCGAAGTCGCCATGTTCGAAGGCATCACGGCCGGTGACAAAGACTTCTCCTCTTTGGTCACCAAAATAAAGCAAGCCGACGTGGACTTCGTCTACTACGGCGGCTACCACCCGGAACTGGGACTGATCTTACGTCAGGCTCGTCAGACTGACGTCACGGCGAAGTTCATGGGCCCTGAAGGTGTTGGCAACAAAGACATCAACACCATCGCTGGCGAAGCCGCAGAAGGCCTACTGGTCACCCTACCGCCGAGCTTTGATGAAAAGGCCGAAAACCAAGAACTGGTCAAGGCATTCAAAGACAAGGGCGAAGATCCATCAGGCCCCTTCGTTCTGCCTTCTTACACAGCCGTTCAGCTGATTGTTGAAGGCATCAAGCAAGCCGATTCCAAAGATCCGTTTGACGTTGCCGCCGCCCTGCGCGCCAACAGCTTTGAAACGCCAATCGGTACCGTTCAATACGACAAAGCCGGGGATCTGAAGTCCTTCGAATTTGTGGTCTACGAATGGCACTCTGACGGCAGCAAGACTCCGGCACAGTAAGCCAAATCCTCTACCGAGGTATGAGTGAGAGCACCTTCCAGCCGCGATCCGGGGGAAGGTGCTTTTCTGGCCGTATGCATTCGGAGCTCCCCCAGCATGCAAGATCTCCTATATTTTTCCCAACAGCTCGTTAACGGGCTTACGATCGGGAGCACTTACGCCCTGATCGCCATCGGCTACACGATGGTTTACGGCATTATCGGCATGATCAACTTCGCCCACGGCGAAATCTACATGATCGGCGCTTACACAGCGCTTATCGCCATTACCGGACTTGCCACCCTCGGTGTTGCCTGGTTACCCGTGATTTTGCTGGTTGCGCTGATTTGCGCGGTGATCGTATCCAGCTCCATGGGCTGGGCCGTTGAACGAGTTGCCTACCGTCCGGTACGCGGTCGACACCGGCTGATTCCGCTCATCTCCGCCATTGGCATGTCGATCTTCCTGCAAAACTACGTCCATCTGGCCCAAGGCTCGCGCAACATTGGCTTTCCTGCACTGATCGACGGCAGCTTTCGCTTTGGTCCTCCTGAAAGCTTCCAGCTTTCACTCTCTTATATGCAGCTCACCATTTTTATCACCACGCTTATCTGCATGACCCTACTCTCTCTGTTTATCTCACGCTCACGTATCGGGCGGGCCTGCCGGGCCGTCTCCCAGGATTTGGGTATGGCTAACCTACTGGGCATAGACACCAACCGGATCATTTCCGCGACCTTTGTGATCGGTGCCTCGCTGGCGGCGGTTGCGGGTTTGTTGCTGGGCATGTACTACGGCTCGGTAGACCCACTATTCGGCTTCATCGCCGGTCTGAAAGCCTTCACGGCAGCGGTATTGGGCGGCATCGGCAGCATTCCCGGTGCCATGTTGGGCGGCCTGATTCTCGGCGTATCGGAGAGCATGACCTCTGGCTACTTAAGCGGTGAATACAAAGACGTTGTTTCGTTCAGTTTGCTGATACTGATTCTGCTGTTCAAACCCACCGGCCTGCTTGGCAAACCGGAGGTTGAGAAAATCTGATGGCAACACACAACTTAAAACATGCGTTGTTCTGTGCGATCGTTACCGTCGTTATCGCTTACCCTATCCTCGGCCTGAACCTGGTAGCTCAAGGCACGCAAATCGGGCTTGAAGGTGCGACTCCCACCACCATCGTCTCGATATTTTTCGCCGCCGGCATCGTGTTTTTCTTCCAGTTGTTCCGTGACAACATCATGGGCAGCCTTGGCAAACTACCCAAACTGAATCCATTCAGTGGTCGCGAACCCATGCCCGATGCGAAACGGGCGAAGGTGGAAGCCTGGGTACTGACCGGCATTATCGTGCTGGCCTTATTCTGGCCGTTCGTTGTGTCGCGGGGGTCGGTGGATCTGGCAACACTGGTGCTTATTTACATCATGCTGGCTCTCGGCTTGAACGTGGTAGTCGGCCTTGCCGGCCTGCTCGACCTTGGCTACGTCGCTTTCTATGCGGTGGGGGCCTATACCTTTGCCCTGCTTTACCAATACTTCGGATTCACCTTCTGGATGGCATTGCCCGTCGGCGCCCTGTTGGCCGCGACCTTTGGCATGGTGCTCGGTTTTCCGGTGTTGCGACTCCGGGGCGATTACCTGGCCATCGTGACGCTGGGGTTCGGCGAGATTATCCGTATTCTTCTGAACAACTGGACCGCCGTTACCGGCGGTCCCAACGGTATCGGCGGCATTCCGGACCCGACATTGTTCGGCATGGAATTCGGACGCAGAGTAAAAGAGGAAGGCAATACTTCCTTCCATGAAACCTTCGGCATCGCATACAGCGGTGAGCACAAGGTTATTTTCCTGTACTTAATTGCGCTGGTCCTTGCGGTGATTACGGCTCTGGTTATCCGCCGGCTGATGCGCATGCCTGTTGGCCGGGCTTGGGAAGCCCTTCGGGAAGATGAAATTGCAGCCCGCTCCCTCGGCCTGAGCCGCACAGCGGTCAAACTCTCTGCGTTCACCATCGGAGCGTTCTTTGCGGGTTTTGCCGGTACCGTCTTCGCTTCCAAACAAGGCTTTATCAGCCCAGAATCCTTTGTCTTTCTGGAGTCCGCCATCATTCTGGCGATAGTTGTGCTTGGCGGCATGGGCTCCCAGATCGGCGTCATCCTTGCGGCGATTGCTGTCACCATCCTGCCGGAACTCGCGCGAGAGTTCTCAGACTTCCGAATGTTAGTCTTCGGGGCCGCCATGGTCCTGATGATGGTGTGGCGTCCACAAGGTCTGATGCCCATGCGTCGAATTCCCATTGCACTGAAACGGCAGGAGTGACAGGTATGCTAGAAGTACAAGATCTGTCCATGCGCTTCGGCGGACTGCTGGCCGTGGACGGCGTAAATCTGGACGTTCAGAACCATGAAATCGTCTCGGTGATTGGCCCTAATGGCGCAGGGAAAACCACCGTCTTCAACTGCCTTAGCGGATTCTACAAGCCCACCGGCGGCAAGATTCTTTTTGAAGGTAAGGAAGTGCAGGGCAAGCCGGACTACAAGATCTCACGGCTCGGCATGGTGCGCACGTTTCAGCACGTTCGGCTATTCAATCAGATGTCGGTGGCTGAGAACCTGTTGGTCGCTCAACACCGCCATCTGAACACGAACCTATTGTCCGGCTTGATCAAAACCCCGAACTATCGGTCGCGGGAACAGCGTTCTCTGGACAAGGCAGCGTATTGGCTCGAGCGGGTTGGGCTGTTGGAACTGTCTAACCGAGAAGCCGGCAACCTCGCCTACGGACAACAACGCCGCCTCGAGATTGCTCGCTGCATGGTCACGGAACCTAAACTGCTGATGCTCGACGAGCCTGCCGCAGGCCTCAACCCGGCGGAGACCAAAGAGCTCAACCAGCTAATCATGAGTCTGAAAGAGGATTACAACGTTTCAGTGCTACTGATAGAGCACGACATGAGCCTCGTGATGGACATTTCCGACCGAATTGCCGTCATCAATCAGGGCCGCCCTCTGGCCAGTGGCACACCGGCCGAAGTCCGTCAAAACGATGACGTGATCAAAGCTTATCTGGGCGAGGCCTGAGGAAGAACCATGCTAGTACTGGAAAACGTTCATACGCATTACGGCAAAATCGAGGCATTGCACGGTGTCTCTGTTGAAGTGAACAAAGGGGAAATCGTCTCGCTGATTGGCGCCAACGGTGCCGGAAAAACCACCCTGCTGATGACAGTATGCGGCAACCCGCAAGCCAGTTCGGGGCGTATTATTTTGGAAGGTAAAGACATCACTCACGATGCCACGTCCAACATCATGCGCTCCGGTATTGCGATCGTACCGGAAGGCCGGCGAGTGTTCTCTGGTCTGACGGTGGAAGAAAACCTGCATATGGGCGGGTTCTTCAACACCAAGGAGGAAATTCGTTCAAGCCAGGACCACGTCTACGAGCTGTTCCCCAGACTCAAAGAACGCGAGAACCAACGCGCCGGCACCATGTCTGGTGGTGAGCAACAGATGTTAGCCATCGGCCGGGCACTGATGAGCAAGCCCAACATGATCATTTTAGACGAGCCTTCTCTGGGCTTGGCGCCGATCATCATCCAACAGATCTTCGAGATCATCGGCCACTTGCGAGACGAAGGCATCACGGTGTTTCTCGTTGAGCAGAATGCTCATCAGGCATTGAACTTGGCGGACCGGGGATACGTGCTCGAAACCGGGAAAATCCGACTGCACGATACAGGCAAGAACTTGCTGAACAACCCAGAGGTTCGGGAGGCTTATCTGGGGGGCTGACATGCGCCCATAAAAAAGCCGGAGCAGGCTACCCTGTTCCGACTTTTTTGCTAATCACAAAGCTTACTTAATGCTTCGGATTGTACCTTTGTAACCTTCAACTTTTACGTCGATGGTGCCAAAGAAGCCATAGCCTTCCTGCTTGATGGTGTAGCGAGGAGCTACGATCACATCAGCACCGGACTCGGTAATGGCGTTGTAGGCTGCTGCGGATTTCACTTTTTCAGTCAAAGAAGCGCCACCCAAAGAAAGCAGAGAACCGCCACCGTTAGCACCGTAGGCAACACCGTCAGCGTATTCGCTTTGAGCGCCCAGAGTCAGCAGACCAAACAGCTGAGTAACGGAAGATTCGCCAGTAATTTTTTCGCCAACTTCGATGTCAGCTTTAACGTCAGTAGCAACGCTACCAGTCAGAGGCAGAGAAGGTGCACTGGTGTTCAGGGAGCTACAACCGGTCAACGCGCCGGCCATTACTAGGCTTGAAGCAATAAGTAATTTTTTCACAATCATGTCTCCATGTGTCATTGAAGGTCGCCATCGTGGCGGGCGAAACTATACGCAACTCACCTTCTTATGACAACTTAATATAACCTTGGATCATTTAAACGAATTTGCAATAAGCAACTATTCAAAAGATCGGACCTAAGTGCTTCGTACACTTTGCGTTTTTGCAATCTTGTCTATACTTACGTGAGCGGTTTACAAGCTGGGCCCACCCCACGGACCGTTCTCAACTAAAAGATAATTAGCCTTACGTTTAGGCGCTTTGTGACGAGAAAAAACCACACAAGGAGTGGATAATGAAAAAACTAATCGCAGGTGCAATTCTTCTAGGTGCATCTTCTATGGCATTCGCTCAGCCCGGCTGTGGCGTTGGGGCCATGATCTGGAAGGGCCAATCCGGCATTGCTCCACACGTGCTGGCAGCCACTACCAACGGAACCTTCGGTAACCAGACTTTTGGCATGACAACCGGTACCTTGGGCTGCTCTACCAACCAGTCTGTCCAATCCATGGCCATGTACATGGATAGCAACATCGATAAAGTTGCCCGTGACATGTCTCGCGGTACTGGAGAAAACCTGGACACACTCGCCGTTCTTCTTGGCGTAGAAGACGTGGATCGCGCTGATTTCCGCCAGGTACTTCAGGATAACTTCGCAGCCATCTTCCCGAACTCCGAAACCACTTCTGGCGAAGCGGTAGACGCTATCGTAGCCCTGCTCGAGCAGAACGAGTCTTTGAGCAAATACGTGGCGGCCTGATCGCCAAGCCCCGAAGGATTGAACCTGCGCCACGGATGGCGCACTATCGTTTTCTTCACTCCAACCGGATGTACCAAACACCCATGGGCTACCTCTTGCGCACTGGGCAGGCTGTATTATGGCTTGCTGGCACCTTGGCAACCCAAACTGCCTTTGCTTCCAATCCCCACAAGCTGCACGAACATCCCGTTTGGCTCACGCTTGGCCACTATCATGAAAACAGCTGGGGTTCGGGCCACACCAGTCAGGCCGATGATCCGGGGTTTTTCCTAAGCGAAGATGGTAAAACCAATCCGAAGGCAGAGCTTTCCGCCACTCTCGAAGCGATCCAACAACCCGGTGAAGGTAATGACCACGCGCGCTGCCGCTTCCCTGCCCGAGATGCCTGGTTACGACAACAGCTTGACCTGCCCAATGAACCGGTGAGCTGCCCGGCGTATGAAGACTGGGCCGGCACCCTGAATACCGAAAAAGTCACGCTGGTGTTTGCCGCGTCTTACCTAAACAGCCCCTCTTCGATGTTTGGCCACACCTTCCTGAGACTCGACCCACCGCAGGATGACAACGAAACCGACCTGCTGCTGGCCAACACCATTTCTTACGCCGCCGATGCCGCCGAGCACGACAGCGAGCTGCTGTTTGCCTATCGAGGCATTTTCGGCGGCTACCCGGGCATTACGGCGATCAAGCCCTATTACGAAATGATCCGCCTGTACAACGACATCGAACACCGGGACTTGTGGGAATACACCCTGAATCTAAGCCAGCCAGAAGTCGACACCATGCTGGCCCACACTTGGGAAATTCAGGACAAGAACTTCGACTACTACTTCTTCGACGAAAACTGTGCCTACCGCCTGCTCGCACTCATTGACGTGGCACGGCCTGGAACAGACCTTCTGGCCGAAGTAAGTACTCACGCAATTCCTTCCGACACAGTACGCTGGGTGCGCGATAAAAATCTGGTTGAGAGCATTCATTACCGGCCGTCAGCGGCTACCGCCGTTAGTCACCACCTCGACTCCCTGCCCGACCAGCACCAAACCATTGCCGCTGCGATCGCCAACGGCTTCGTGCAGCTGGATGCCCCGGAAGTCCAAAACCTGCGTTCCGGCGAAAAAGCTCGCTTGCTCGATGCCACCTACGACTACGTTCGCTACCAAAGCGAAGCCGACAACTGGCCCCGCGAGTTTGCAGCACCGCTATCGCACCAATTACTGGTTACCCGCAGTCGCATCGAAAACGCTGAATCCATCCCCCCGGTGGCGGAACCCGCCGTACGGGATGACCAAGGCCACGACACCTTCAGACTGAGCGTCGGCTCCGGCCAGATGGCCCACGAGGAATTCACCCAACTAACCCTCCGCCCTGCTTACCACGACATTGTCGATCCACCGGAAGGCTACCGAACCGGCGCCCAACTCCAGTTCCTCCGCTTGGACGCACGGCTCTACCATGGCAACGACGAGCTTCAGGTCGAACAGATTACCGGTGTGGAAATTCGCTCCCTGAGCCCCCGCAACCAGTTCTTCTCCCCTACCTCCTGGCAAGTAGGCTTCGGCGGCCGCCGGACAGACACGGAAACAGACAGAGTATTGGCGCCGTACCTGGAAGGTGGAGCCGGCGGAAGCTGGAGCCTTGGAGACAACAGCCAAGCGTTCGCCATCGCCACCGCCGATCTGGAAATCGACGACGACATCCGCCGCGGCTACGACTTCGCCCCCGGCGCAGACCTGGGCTTATTGCACCAAAGCAGCCGCTTCAGCCTTCTCGGCGGCGTGAAAACCAAAGCCTGGATCGTCAGCAGCCAACATCGGCAGGACCAGCTATACCTGAAAGCCAACTACCACATTGGCCGCGAATTCAGCCTATTCACCGAATTCAACCGAGAAGACCACTTCGACAGGTACCAAAGCACATGGCAGGCCGGCATCCACGCATACTTCTGAGCACCAAAGCGCTCACCACCGTTCTCTTGGCATTTCTGGCACTGCTGCACACCGGTTGCAGCAGTGTTTTCTTCTATCCGGACAACACCACCTACATCACCCCGGACCGGCTTAACTTGGAATACCAAGACGTTTTTCTAAACACCGAAGACGGAGAAACCCTCCACGGCTGGTGGCTCCCCGCGCACACTGACGAACCCGCCAAAGGCACCATCTACTACCTACACGGCAATGCCCAAAACGTGAGTGCTCACATACTCAACATCGCCTGGCTACCGCCGGAAGGCTACAACCTTTTCACCCTAGACTACCGCGGCTACGGCCAATCCACCGGAGCCCCAGACATCGAAGGCGCCCTGCACGACGTGGAAACCGGTCTACGCTGGCTAGCCGAACGCCATACCGGTCAGCCACTCTTCATCCTCGGCCAAAGCCTCGGCGGCGCACTCGGGACCGCCCTTGCCAGCGAATGGGTACAACGTAATGAACAACCTGAACTGAACGGCGTAATCCTTGATGGCACTTTCTCCGGCTTCCGCTACATCGCCCGGGAAAAACTCGACACCTTCTGGCTAACCTGGCCGTTCCAATATCCCCTGAGCTGGACCATCCCCGAAGAGTACGAAGGCGTAGACCGAATACCCGCCATCTCACCGGTCCCTATCATGATCATCCACAGCGCCCGCGACGGCATCATCCCGTTCCACCACGGCATAAGACTCTATGATGCCGCTGAACAACCAAAAGAATTCCTCCGGACGGATACCCCCCATGCAGCCACATTCGTGATTCCTGCATACCGTGAGGCGGCTCTGGAGTTTATGGGAGAGAGCCTCTAGTTTCGAAGCTATCGTTTGTTTCGAAGCCACTGACTAAGGTCCGTGCGTGGTTGAGTAATAGCCAGAAACGAAAAAACCCGCCAAAAGGCGGGTTTTCTCAAGACAAACTAAGAAATCTTAGTCAGCGAATTCAGTTGCCTGCTCGCCTTCCTTAACTTCCTTCATGGACAGCTTAACGCGGCCACGATTGTCCACATCCAGAACCTTAACCAGAACTTCCTGACCTTCGCTCAGCTCGTCAGTCACGTTCTCGATACGGCGATCAGAGATCTGGGAAATGTGCACCAGACCATCCTTGCCAGGCAGAATGTTCACAAACGCACCGAAGTCCACAATCCGCTCAACACGGCCCTTGTAGATAGCGCCCACTTCGATCTCAGCGGTGATTTCCTTAACACGATTCATCGCCGCCTGAGCTGCTTCACCGTTGTCCGCGTAGATTTTCACATTACCGTCATCATCCAGATCGATAGACGCACCGGTCTCATCGCAGATAGAACGGATCACAGAACCGCCCTTACCGATCACGTCACGGATCTTGTCCGGATGGATCTTGATGGTGGTGATGCTCGGTGCACGATCAGACAGCTTGGAACGCGGCTCAGAGATAACCTTGTTCATCTCGTCTAGGATGTGCAAACGCGCAGCCTGTGCCTGCTCCAGAGCGAGTTCCATGATCTCGTCAGTGATACCGTTGATCTTGATATCCATCTGCAGAGCCGTGATACCTTCTTTGGTACCAGCAACCTTGAAGTCCATATCGCCCAAGTGATCTTCGTCACCCAGAATGTCGGTCAGAATAGCGAACTTCTCGCCTTCCTTAACCAGACCCATAGCGATACCGGCAACCGGCGCCTTGATCGGAACACCGGCGTCCATCAGCGCGAGGCTGGAACCACAAACGGAAGCCATGGAGCTGGAACCGTTAGATTCCGTAATCTCGGAAACAGAACGGATGGCGTACGGGAATTCTTCGATGGTCGGCATAACCGCCAACACACCACGCTTGGCCAAACGACCGTGGCCCACTTCACGACGACCCGGAGTACCTACACGGCCGGCTTCACCGACAGAGTACGGAGGGAAGTTGTAGTGGAACATGAACGGGTCTTTACGCTCGCCTTCCAGTGCGTCGATGGTCTGAACGTCACGGGTGGTGCCCAGAGTCGTAGTAACGATCGCCTGAGTTTCACCACGGGTGAACAGCGCAGAACCGTGAACAGAAGGCAGAATGCCCACTTCCACTTCGATCGGACGAACGGTCTTGTTATCACGGCCGTCGATACGCGGCTTGCCATCGATAACTTGCTGACGAACAACCGTCTTCTCGACTTTGCCGAAGTACTTCTTCACCAGATCAGCGGAAGGCTGGCCTTCTTCTTCACCAGCCAGCTTATCAACTGCAGCGGCTTTGATTTCGCCCAAACGCGCGTAGCGAGCCATCTTGTCGTGAATCGCATACGCTTCTTCGATCTGACCAACGAAGTCCGCTTTGATCGCGTCCAGCAGTCCGGTGTCTTCCGGCTCTGGCTGCCAATCCCAACGTGGCTTGCCGTTCTCAGCAGCAAACTCTTTGATCGCATTGATCGCAGTCTGCATTTCCTGGTGAGCATACAGAACGCCACCCAGCATCTGATCTTCAGACAGGCCTTTGGCTTCGGATTCAACCATCAGGACCGCTTCGTCAGTACCTGCAACAACCATGTCCAGAAGAGAGGTTTCCAGATCTTCAAAAGACGGGTTCAGGAAGTAGCCTTTGTCGTTGGTGAAACCAACGCGGGCAGCACCGATAGGGCCGTCAAAAGGAATACCAGAAATAGCCAAGGCAGCAGAAGCGGCCAGCATGGCTGCAATATCCGGATCCTGCTTCTTGTCGGTCGACATAACCGTCAGGATCAACTGCACTTCGTTCATGTAGCCAGTCGGGAACAAAGGACGGATCGGACGGTCGATCAGACGCGACGTCAGAGTTTCTTTCTCGGAAGGACGACCTTCACGCTTGAAGAAGCCACCGGGGATTTTGCCCGCAGCGTATGTCTTCTCGGAGTAGTTGACGGTCAGCGGAAAGAAAGGCTGACCCGGCTTCGCTTCACGAACACCAACAACGGTTCCCAGAACGGAGGTATCACCACAGGTAACAACAACAGAACCCGTTGCTTGACGAGCAACGCGGCCGGTTTCCAATGTGAAGGTGTGTCCACCCATTTCAAATGTTTTCGTACGTGGTTGCAGATCCACAATTTACTCCTGCTTTTCAACTGTTTAATACGTGGCTAATGACTGAATGATTCATCATAGCCCGTGTTTTCCATTTATGCCGCAGCAGCCTGAACTGTGAACCAAAAGGCAACCCGTCTGAAAGCTAACAGGCTGTCGCAAAAACCCGGCTATGCCCCGGCTTTTCGACAACCTGCTTTCAATATCGGCTTTCCATTACGACAGGGAAAATCCTTTGGTGTCACGGACAAATCAACTGCAGCAGATGGCCATCTGGCTGTCTCACCGACAAACACAGACAGCGGGGGAGAAAACTCGGCTGGCCACGGGAATCCCCGGGCCAGCCTTCAGGTCACTAAATCCGATTAGCGACGCAGACCCAAACGCTTGATCAACTCAAGGTAACGGTCAGCATTTTTACGCTTCAGATAGTCCAGCAGCTTACGACGCTGGTTTACCATACGGATAAGACCACGGCGGGAATGGTGATCCTGCTTGTTGGCCTTAAAGTGATCCTGCAGCTTGTTGATGTTAGCGGTCAACAGAGCCACCTGAACTTCAGGGGAACCGGTGTCGCTTTCAGCTTGCTGAAAATCAGTAACGATTTGAGCTTTCTCACTGGCAGAAAGTGCCATATTACACCTCATTGTTTGCGATGCTGATAAATCCGGCCGAACCGCGCATCTCTACAGCCCGGCTAAACAGCGACAGCTTATCTGTCGTTGTTCTTGACCAGTCGACGAGGCACCAGCACGGTGTCTTCATCTTCCGGTTGTGCTTCAACCAACCCGACAAAAGAATGATCGCCGTAAACACGCACGAAACCTTCAAAGGGCTGACCAGATATTCTAACTGGTTGGCCGTTCAATATCGACACCAACGCAGGGCCTGAAAGCCGGTGTTCCGGGAACATGGTCAATGCGCTTTCCGGGGGTAACAACAACCCATCAAGACTCTCGCCGCGCTCACGCATGGCTTCCAGCATTTCGACATTCTGAACGTTTTCAAGGGTGTAACCCGCTGCCAAAGTGCGGCGCAAAGCCACCACGTGAGCACCGCACCCCAACTGTTCGCCGATATCCTCGACTAATGAGCGGATGTACGTACCCTTGGTGCAGGTTACCGCCAGATCAAGTTCGTTGTCACGAACCGCCAACAGCTTCAGTTCATAAATGGTAACAGGCCGCGCCGGACGCTCGATTTCAATGCCTTCACGAGCATACTCATACAGAGGCTTGCCCTGATGCTTGAGCGCAGAATACATGGACGGAACCTGCTGGATATCGCCCCGGAAGTTTTCCAGAACGGCCTCCACCTCGGCTTCCGTCAAAGAGGGAACCGGTTTTTCTTCAACAACAGCGCCTTCCGAATCCCCAGTCTCTGTGCGAACACCTAAACGAGCCGTCGTGATATAGGCTTTGTCACTGTCCAACATCGTCTGGGAAAACTTGGTGGCCTCACCGAAACACAAAGGCAGTACGCCAGTGGCCAGGGGATCAAGTGCACCGGTATGACCTGCTTTCGCGGCCCCATAGAGGCGCTTGATCTGCTGAAGAATACCGTTAGAGGTGACACCCTGGGGCTTATCGATCACCAGAATGCCATTTACGTCACGACCTTTACGTCTTCGACTCAAGCGTCACGCTCCGAACTGTCCATATCAGATTCGTCGTTGTCATCCCGAACAACGGCAGGCTGGTCGCCCACAGCTTGGCGGATCAGCTGATCCAGCTTACGGCTATGGCCAAGCAAACTGTCGAAGTGGAAGCGCAGCATGGGTACGACACGCAATTTCATCGCCCGTCCCACATGGCCTCGCAAAAAACCGGATGCCTTGTTCAGCACCTTCAGAGACTCCTGAACTTCAGGAGATTGCTCTGTCAGTTCATCGGTCGACAACAGCGAAACGTAGATGTCTGCATAGCCCAAGTCACGGCTGACTTTGACATCGTTCACCGTGATCATGCCAACGCGAGGGTCTTTCACCTCACGCTGGATGATCTGGGCCAGCTCACGTTGCATCTGATCGCCAATGCGATCTATGCGGCTGTAATCCCGTGCCATCAGGCCCCCGTAGACTCGAGCTGACGTTCAACGCGAACGCGATCGAAGACTTCGATCTGGTCGCCCACTTTCACATCGTAACCCTTAACGCCGATACCACACTCCATACCGTTACGGACCTCCTGCACGTCATCCTTGAAGCGGCGCAGAGATTCCAGCTCGCCTTCAAAGATCACCACGTTGTCACGCAGTACGCGAATCGGCTTGTTGCGGTGGACATTGCCCTCGGTAACCATGCAGCCGGCAACCTGACCGAACTTCGGCGAGCGGAACACGTCACGCACATCGGCGATACCCACGATATCTTCGCGGAATTCTGGTTTCAGCATGCCCGTCAGAGCCGCTTTAACATCGTCCAGCATGTTATAGATGATGCTGTAGTAACGAAGATCCAGACCTTCTTTCTCGACCAGTCGCTTAGCCGCAGTATCGGCACGAACGTTGAAGCCGAAGATAACCGCATTAGTGGCCATAGCCAGGCTGATATCGGTTTCAGCGATGCCGCCTACGCCGGAAGAGACCACCTTGACCTGAACTTCGTCGTTACCCATATCACGCAAGGCCTTGGTAATCGCCTCAAGGGTACCGCGCACGTCCGTCTTCAGAACAACGTTGAGAGTTTTAACCTCATCCTTGCCCATGTTTTCGAACATGTTCTCAAGCTTGGCAGCTTGCTGGCGCTGCAGACGGTTCTCACGCTCACGCGTCTGACGATGCTCAGCCAACTCTTTGGCCTTCTTCTCGTCGGACACAGCGTAGAACTCATCACCGGCATCCGGAGTACCGTTCAGACCCAGAATCTCAACCGGGATTGAAGGGCCTGCCGACTTAACGGGCTTGCCAGCTTCGTTGGTCATGGCGCGAACCTTACCGAAGAAGGAACCGGCAACAACCATCTCACCTTGGCGCAGAGTACCGTTCTGAACCAGAACGGTCGCAACCGAACCACGACCACGCTCAAGGCTGGATTCAACAACAACACCTTTGGCAGACGCATCCGGAGAAGCTTCCAGCTCAAGGACTTCGGCCTGCAGCAATACCGCTTCCAAAAGGTTGTCGATACCAGAACCGGTATGAGCGGAAACCGGCACGAACTGAACATCACCGCCCCAGTCTTCCGGAATAACGTCCAGAGCTGACAGTTCGGTTTTGATGCGATCTGGGTCTGCTTCTTCTTTGTCCATCTTGTTGATGGCGACAACCAAAGGAACGCCCGCCGACTTGGCGTGCTCTACCGCTTCTTTAGTCTGCGGCATAACGCCGTCATCGGCCGCCACAACCAGGATGACGATATCGGTGCACTGGGCACCACGAGCACGCATCGCTGTAAAGGCGGCGTGACCCGGAGTATCCAGGAAGGACACCATGCCGTGGTCGGTTTCAACGTGGTAAGCACCAATGTGCTGTGTAATACCACCTGATTCGCCAGCGGCTACTTTTGTGCGACGAATGTAGTCAAGCAGCGAGGTCTTACCGTGGTCAACGTGACCCATGACGCTCACAACCGGAGCACGCTTAATCAGCTCCTTACCTTCGTCCTGATCTGTGATGGTGTTCAGCACTTCTTCTTCAAGTGCATCATCACTGATACTTACTGGCTTGTGACCCAATTCTTCCGTCACCAGGACCGCAGTCTCCTGATCCAGAGGCTGGTTGATGGTGGCCATCACGCCCATACCCATCAGGGTCTTGATGACATCAGCGGACTTAACAGCCATACGCTGGGCGAGATCACCAACAGTGATCGTTTCTGGAATCTGTACTTCTCTTACCATGGGCTTGGTTGGCCTCTCGAAAGCATGACGCTTTTCTTTCGTTTTCTTTTTGGCCCGTAGCTGTTTGCGAGGAACGGAATCGTCATCCTCGGAAATCACCAGAGGCTCCTCTGGACGGCTACGTGGACCGCGATGGCCAGCCTGCTTCTTCTTCGGCTTGCCGTCATCATCATCTCCGCGCTCACGCACTTTCTCTTTCTTCTTCTTCGGCTTGCGATCCCGACCATCTTCTTCTGGCGGAGGCATCGGAATGTCCTCAGGCGCAGTTTCAACGACCGGTTCCGGCTCTTTAGTTTCAGGCGCTTTAGGCGCCTCTGCAGCTTCGGCCTGTTCCTTCGGCGCTTCAGCTTCAGGTTGAACTGGCGCCTGCTCGGCAGCCACTTGCGGCGCGTCTTGTGGAACCGGCTCTTGCGCTACCGGCTGCTCTACTGGCTCTTCCTGCTTCGGCGCTTCGGCTTCCGGCTCAGGCTGCAGTTCAGCACGCTTGATATAAGTACGACGCTTGCGCACTTCCACATTAACTGTCTTGGCTTTACCCGCTTTCAACGTGGTCGTTGTCTTGCGCTTGAGCGTGATCTTCCGCGGCTCTGCTTCGTCATCGCCGTGGTTCTTTCTCAGATAATCCAGCAACTGCTGTTTCTCATCGCTAGACACAGCATCGTTTTCGCTCCGGGCTTTAAGCCCAGCTTCAACGATCTGCTTCAGCAAACGATCCACGGGAGCGCCTACATCTGCGGCCAGTTGTTTTACCGTTACATCACTCATACTGGTCCTCCTCTCCCGAATCAGGCCTGGTCTTCAAACCAGGGTGCACGTGCCGTCATAATCAACTGACCTGCACGCTCTTCATCTATACCTTCGATCTCAAGCAGGTCATCAACTGACTGCTCCGCGAGATCTTCCATCGTACGAACGCCCATACCGGCGAGCTTAAATGCCAGTGCTCGCTCCATGCCGTCCATTTCCAGGAGGTCTTCGGCAGGCTCTGATCCTTCAAGGGCTTCTTCACTGGCCAATGCCTGATTCAACAAGGCATCTTTGGCACGCTTGCGAAGTTCCGTCACGGTGTCTTCATCCAGACCGTCGATGGCCAACATTTCTTCCATCGGCACGTATGCGACTTCTTCAATGGAGGAGAAACCTTCGTCGATCAGTACACTTGCAAACTCTTCGTCAACATCTAGATGCTGAGTAAAGTGATCCAGCAGGCGACCAAGCTCTTGCTCTTGACGCTCGCCAGCTTCTTCTTCAGTCATCACATTCAGAGTCCAGCCAGTCAGCTCCGTCGCCAAACGGACATTCTGCCCGTTTCGACCGATGGCCTGGGCCAGATTGTCTTCAGCAACCGCAACATCCATGGTATGGCGATCTTCGTCCATCACAATCGAAGCAACTTCAGCAGGCGCCATGGCATTGATGACCAGCTGTGCCGGGTTATCGTCCCAAAGCACGATATCGACACGCTCACCGCCCAACTCGTTAGAAACGGCCTGAACTCGCGAACCACGCATACCCACACACGCACCAACCGGATCAATACGGCGGTCGTTGGTTTTCACGGCAATCTTGGCTCGTGAACCGGGATCACGGGCAGCGCCACGGATCTCGATCAGCTCTTCAGCAATCTCGGGCACTTCGATGCGGAACAATTCAACCAGCATCTGGGCGTCGGAACGGCTCAGAATCAATTGCGGACCACGATGATCAACGCGAATTTCCAGCAGCAGGGCTCGCACGCGATCCCCCATGCGGAAGGTTTCACGAGCGATCAGATGTTCACGAGGCAACAGGGCTTCGGCGTTGCTGCCCAGATCCACGATCACGTTATCCCGGGTTACCTTCTTGACCGTGCCCGAAACCAGTTCGCCTACGCGATCGCGGTAGCTATCAACAATTTTGGAGCGCTCTGCTTCGCGCACTTTCTGGAAGATAATCTGCTTTGCAGCCTGTGCACCGATACGACCAAAAGCCACAGATTCAGTCTGCTCTTCGTACATATCACCTGGCTGAAGCGAGGAATCAATTTCTTCCGCTTCCTGCATGGTCAGCTCGGTGCCCAATGCGGGAACCGCGTCGTTGTCTACCACCAACCAGCGGCGGAAAGTTTCATATTCGCCGGTACGGCGATCGATGGAAACGCGGATATCCGCCTCTTCATCTTCATAACGCTTTTTGGCAGCAGTGGCGAGCGCAAGCTCGATGGCCTCAAAAATTACGTCCTTGTCGACGCCCTTCTCGTTCGAGACGGTCTCCACTACCAGCAAGATCTCTTTACTCATGCGATTGCCCTGCCTTCAAAATAATCAATACATCTAAGAATTCTTGAATACACTTATTCAAAAACCGGAACGATATTGGCTTTATCAATACTGTCGAACGGCAACAGGTACTCGTGATCATCCACCACGATAACAACCTCATCACCTTCCACACCCTTGATCAGGCCTTGGAATTTTCTGCGCCCCTCAAAAGCCATACGGAGCTTGAGCTGAACTTTATGCCCAACATGTGCCTGATAATGCTCAAGACGAAACAACGGGCGATCCATCCCCGGGGATGAAACCTCCAGCGTATATTCACTCTGGATGGGGTCTTCCACATCCATTACGCCACTGACTTGCCGACTCACTTTTTCGCAGTCTTCAATGCCAATGCCGTTTTCGGCGTCATCGATAAAAACCCGAAGCATCGACTGATAGCCACGGGAACGAAATTCGATACCCCAAAATTCATATCCGAGCCCTTCTACTACCGGGCGCAGTATGTCTTCGAGTTGTTTAAGCTTGGCTGACAAGTGTCGCCGCCTCCGTCTTGAGAATTTTCAATGTACAAAAACAAAAAAAGGGCTGTTGATCAGCCCTTTTATGCACTAGGGCCCTTGCGCCAGGCCCCTTAATCAAAAAGCCCCTGAGATCGGGGCTTTTTGTTGCAAGAATTCGCAGAAAGCCAAACCCAAAACGGCTATCTGCCGACAGACACCTGGCCTGCCTGGAAGTCAGGACGAATCACCGACTCCAATATCCGCCGAAGTATAGAGATACGAAGCGGAGCGGTCAAGGACTGACCAAACAAAGACGGCCTGGATAAACCAAGCCGTCTTTATTAAAAATTGGTGCCCAGGGCCGGACTCGAACCGGCACAGCTCTCGCTACCACCCCCTCAAGATGGCGTGTCTACCAATTTCACCACCTGGGCAAAAACTCTTTACTCGAACTCAGGGAGCTCGTCTTCTTTCGTCTCGCTATTTTCGCCTTCACCCATAGCTGGAACGTGCTCAGCAGAGGACTCCTGAAGCATCGGGATGCCAGCTTCACCGGCCACTTCAGCACGCTGCTTGGCAAAAATAGCCAGCGAGAAACTTGTTACAAAAAACACAATCGCCATCAAGGTGGTTACACGGGTCAGAAAACTGCCGCTACCCTGACTACCAAATACCGTCTGGGATGCACCGCCACCAAAGGCTGCACCGGCATCCGCGCCCTTGCCCTGCTGAATCAGGACGACACCCACCAGCGCCACGGCGATAACGACGTGAACAACAACTACAAGTGTTTCCATCCAATCCATACAGACTCTCGTATTCGTTTGAGCTTAGCTACCCGCCGGGAATGACCGACAGATACTAATAAATTCTTCAGCCTTAAGGGAAGCACCACCTATAAGACCACCATCGATATCGGGCTCTGAAAACAGAGCGGCAGCATTATCCGCTTTTACACTACCGCCGTAAAGTACCGAAATCTCTTCCGCGGGCGCACCCATACCTTTCAGGACGCTTCGAATTTCCGCGTGCATTGCCTGAGCATCTTCAGCCGTGGCTGTTTTGCCCGTACCTATGGCCCATACTGGCTCATAAGCGACTACAATTCCTGCCCACTGATCACCCGCAACACTGGCCAAACCACTTTTGACCTGCCCGGCAACCACTTGCTCGGCGTCACCGGCTTCACGCTGCTCCAGCGTTTCACCTACACAGAGCACCGCGGTCAAACCGCTTTCGAGCACGCGACCAACCTTACGGGCCGCCACAACATCACATTCACCAAAAAGCTGACGCCGCTCGGAATGCCCTACAAGCACATAGCCGCAGCCCAAGTCTTTCGCCATTTCAGCTGACACTTCTCCGGTATAAGCACCAGACTGCCATTCACTGACATTCTGTACACCCAGAGCAAGCTTACCATCGGCCTGCCGCTGAACCAGCGACACATAAGGCGCCGGTGGAATAACAACCACTTCAGCAGCATCAACCAGCCCGACCGCACGATCACAAATTACGCCAACCAGTTGCTGCACGAGTTCTTTCGACCCGTTCATCTTCCAGTTTCCAGCTACAATTTTACGGCGCATATGAACTCTCAAACGTCCTGAGCGTAAGCGAGGGCGAACTATACAGCAGAGATTTCGTCTGCACAACCGCCCCGTTTTGAATCAGCTGGTTGACCGCTCAACCACTTCTGCCAGGCTCTCAGCGACCCGCGTAATTTCGGCTGCATCCTTACCCTCAGCCATAACACGAATCAACGGCTCGGTACCCGACGCGCGCAAGAGAATCCGGCCGGAATCTCCCAACTCCTCTTCTGCCTGACGCATTGCATCAGCAATATCTTCCCGACTAAGCGGGTCGAAGCGCTGCGCAACCTTTACGTTGATCATGGTTTGCGGGAGCTTGCTCATGCCACTGCGCAGCTCTGCTAATGTTTTACCTGAATTGCCAATCGCCAACAGCACCTGTAAGGCAGACACCACACCATCGCCGGTGCCAATACAATCCCGGATCACCATGTGCCCAGAGCCTTCGCCACCGACCAGCCAGTTATTCGCCAGCAAGCGCTCCATGACATAACGATCGCCTACCTTGGCCCGCTCGAACGGTATATCCAGCTCTTTCAGCGCTAACTCAACACCCAGATTCGTCATCAGCGTGCCAACCACACCGCCGTCCAGACGCCCCTCTGCTCGGCGCCGGGAAGCCAGAATGTAAAGCAACTCATCACCATCCACTTCCGAGCCATCCCGATCGACCATCAGCACCCGGTCGCCATCGCCATCGAAAGCAATACCCAAATCAGCACTGGCCTCGACGACAGTTTGCTTCAAGCTTTCCAGATGCGTGGAACCCACGTTCAGGTTGATATTCAAACCGTCCGGCTCGGCGCCAATGACCGTTAACCTGGCACCCAGCTCGCGAAACACCTTTGGCGCGACGTGATAGGTGGCCCCGTGCGCGCAATCAAGCACGACATGCAGCCCCTCCAACGTAAATTCGTTGGGGACAGTACTCTTACAGAATTCGACATAGCGTCCAGGCGCGTCGTCAATCCGACTTACCTTGCCCAACTCTTTTGGCTCACAGACTTCAATCGGCCTATCCAGCCAGCGCTCGATCTCGGATTCCAGAGCATCATCCAGCTTGGTTCCCGCAGCAGAGAAGAACTTGATACCGTTATCGTGGTGCGGGTTATGAGAGGCACTAATCACAATTCCCGCCGATGCACGAAAGGTGCGCGTCAGATAAGCAATCGCCGGCGTAGGCATGGGACCCAGCAACTTCACATCTACCCCAGCTGCAGAAAGCCCCGCCTCCAAAGCAGATTCAAACATGTAGCCAGACAACCGAGTATCCTTGCCAATCAAGACACTGTTGCGCTGGCCCGCTTTCTTAAACGCCTGACCCGCTGCCCACCCAAGGTGGAGCATGAACTCTGGCGTGATCGGCTGCTCACCCACGCGACCTCGAATACCGTCGGTGCCAAAATATTTCCGCTGGGACATCACATTGCCTCCTTAACCGCCGCAACCACTTTAACGGCGTCTACAGTTTCCCTGACGTCATGCACCCGAAGAATGCTCGCGCCTTTCATGGCCGATATTGTCGCGGCTGCGAGGCTGGCAGACAACCTTTCATTAACATCCCGGCCCGTGATGACTCCGAGCATCGATTTTCTGGAGATGCCGATCAACAGCGGATGACCAAGCATATGCATATGCTCCAGGCCCGCCAACAGCTGAACATTATGTTCAACCGTTTTGCCAAAGCCGAATCCCGGATCGAGGATAATATTCTCTGGCAGTACACCGGCGGCTTCCGCCACACGTACGCGCTCGGTCAAAAACGAACTCACTTCCCTGCGCACATTCCGGTAAAACGGCGAATCCTGCATGGTATCCGGCTCACCCTGAATGTGCATCAAACAGACCGGCACACCGGCCTGAGCGATCACCTCTGGCGCACCCTCCCGCTGAAGGGCCCGAACATCATTGATCAAACCGGCGCCGACTTTAATCGTCTCCGACATGACCACCGGGTTACTGGTATCCACCGAAACCACCACATCTAACTCGCGAGCAATCGCCTCGACTACCGGGCAAACCCGATCCAACTCTTGCTGCGTAGAAACCGGCGCGGCGCCCGGCCGGGTCGACTCGCCGCCCACGTCAACAAAGGTGGCTCCGTCAGCAACCATTTGCTTCGCACGAAGCACAGCGGCACCAACATTGTTGAACCGACCGCCATCCGAGAAAGAATCAGGCGTGACATTCAGAATGCCCATGACATGACATTCAGACAGACTTAGTTGGCGGCCAGCAAAGTTAACATTCATAGCGCAGGTTCCGGATAGATCTTCCGACAGGACAAAAACAAACGCCGCCCAGTAGAAGGGCGGCGTCGGATATTACTTAGAGCTTCAGCGCGAATCAGTGCTCGCCAGCCGGACGCCCTACTTCAGGCTGACTATCGTCACCCGAATCTTTGGGCTCAGGTGCTGGCTCGGCACTTTCCGGCTTTCCGCCAGCCGACGGTCCATTGTCACCCCAGTTTTTCGGGGGGCGAGGATCACGCCCTTCCATGATGTCGTCAATCTGGAAGCGATCGATCGTTTCATACTTCATCAAAGCATGAGCCATCATGTCTAGTTTTTCACGATTCTCGACCAGAATCTGCTTGGCAGTCTCGTAGCAGGTGTCAACGATGTTCCGCACTTCCTCATCAATGCGCTGCGCCGTCTCAGGCGAATACACCGTATGGGACTGGCCAGCTGAGCGACCCAAGAACGGCTCTTCGCTGTCTGTGTCATACTGCAACGGCCCTAACTTATCGGACAAGCCCCAACGAGTGACCATATTGCGTGCAAGGCTGGTAGCACGCTCAATGTCGTTCGATGCACCGGTTGTTACGCCATCAACACCCAACGTGAGCTCTTCAGCGATACGTCCACCAAACAAGCTACAAATCGAACTGATCAAGTACCGTTTAGAATGACTGTACTTATCCTCTTCAGGGAGGAACATAGTCACACCCAGCGCTCGGCCACGAGGAATAATGCTCACTTTGTACACCGGATCGTGCTCGGGGACCACACGGCCCACAATCGCATGACCCGCCTCGTGATAGGCAGTATTCAGCTTTTCTTTTTCATTCATCACCATGGACTTACGCTCAGCGCCCATCATGATCTTATCTTTTGCCAGCTCCAGCTCTTCCATGGAGACCAAGCGCAGGTTACGGCGCGCGGCAAACAATGCAGCCTCATTCACAAGGTTCGCCAAGTCGGCACCAGAGAATCCTGGAGTACCGCGAGCGATCACCTCCGGATCAATCCCGTCTGCCAATGGCACTTTCTTCATATGCACTTTCAGGATCTGCTCGCGACCCTTAATGTCTGGCAAGCTAACCACTACCTGACGATCGAAACGGCCCGGGCGCAACAACGCCGGGTCCAGCACGTCAGGACGGTTGGTCGCGGCAATTACGATAACGCCTTCGTTACCTTCAAAGCCGTCCATTTCAACCAACAACTGGTTCAGCGTCTGTTCACGCTCATCGTGACCGCCGCCCATGCCGGCGCCACGATGGCGACCAACGGCATCGATCTCGTCGATGAAGATAATGCAGGGGCTCTGCTTTTTCGCCTGTTCGAACATGTCGCGAACACGTGACGCACCCACACCGACAAACATCTCAACGAAGTCTGAACCCGAGATAGAGAAGAACGGCACCTTGGCTTCGCCTGCGATGGCCTTGGCCAGCAGCGTTTTACCCGTACCCGGAGGGCCAACCATCAGAACGCCCTTAGGAATACGGCCGCCCAGACGCTGGAATTTACTTGGGTCACGCAGGAAGTCAACCAACTCTTTGACGTCTTCTTTGGCCTCTTCAACACCGGCCACGTCACCAAAGGTCGTTTTGATCTGATCTTCACTGAGCAGACGGGCTTTGCTTTTACCAAAGGACATAGGGCCTTTGCCGCCGCCACCGCCTTGCATCTGACGCATGAAGAACATGAACAATGCGATGATAATCAGAATCGGGAATGCAGCCACCAATAGCTGGGTCCACAGGCTCTGGCGCTCTGGTTCTTTACCGATTACCTCAACTTGATTCGCAAGAAAGTCGTCCATCAGTTTGTTGTCGGGCACTTGAGGACGAACTGTCTGGAACTGAGAGCCGTCACCACGAATGCCTTGAATTTCCAGTCCGTCTACCGTCACCTGACGAACCTGTCCTTGCTGGACCATTTCGACAAACTGGGAATAATTAACTTGTTGCCCGCTGGTGGTGGGCGTGAAATTCTGGAACACCATCAGCAGCACAGCGGCTATCACTAGCCATAGAACTAAATTTTTTGCCATATCGTTCAAGGATCATCACCTGTGAATTGCAGAGTCGCGGCCTGGCCACCAACCCTTTTCGAACACCTTACACCAAATGTACGCTCGTAAACCAGAAGCGGCCTATCCGTAAAAGACACAGATTCCGGGAAAACGTTCCCCGCCACTAAAACGACAAACAACACCTGTAAGTGATTACAGCCATTTGTAGCAGGCATGTATCTGTTACAATCACTCTATTATACGCCGTTGTCAGCTTTTAAGCCGCTGACCTTTTGTTAATAGCATTGATAAAGAGAATACATCATGAGTTTGTCATCGGAACAGCGCCGGGAATACCGGGCCATCGCCCACAACCTGAAGCCCGTGATCATTGTCGGCGACAAAGGCCTGTCCGAAGGACTCCAAGACGAGCTGGATCGCGCCCTAAACGATCACGAGCTGATCAAGATCAAGGTCGCCACCCAGGACCGTGAAGCGCGCCAGGAGGCCATTGAGGCTCTGTGCAAAAGCGCGAAAGCCGAACTGGTACAAACCATTGGCAAAATCGCTGTTATTCTGCGCCGGTCCAAAAAGCCAAACCCAAAGCTTTCCAACCTGCTCAGAAACAAATAAGTATTTAGCCATAAAAAAGCCGGCCAGAGCTTTACTCTGGCCGGCTTTTCTTTGCCTGCAATACCTTAGATGTACTGCACCTCGGCAATTTCGTACTCAACCGTACCGGACGGAATGCGGACTGCTACCACATCGCCCTCGCTTTTACCGATCAGAGCCCGCGCAATCGGCGAGGATACCGAAAGTTTCCCTGCTTTGATGTCGGCTTCATCTTCGCCAACAATCTTGTAGGTCACTTCTTCATCGGTATCCATGTTTACCAACTCGACTGTGGTACCGAAAATCACCTTACCGGTGTTTTCCATCGTGGTCACGTCGATCACCTGAGCCACCGAAAGCTTGCCTTCAATTTCCTGAATGCGACCTTCAATGAAGCTCTGCTGCTCACGAGCAGCATGGTATTCGGCATTTTCTTTCAAGTCGCCATGTTCGCGAGCATCAGAAATAGCCTGAATCACCCGCGGGCGATCTTCAGATTTCAGCTTTTTCAGCTCCTCACGCAAGCGGCTTTCGCCCAGCTTGGTCATAGGAACTCTATCATTAGACATATCGTTACTTCCCTGCGTGCAAGTCCTGGAGGCGGCGAACTGCGCGCTCCGGACCAAACTTAATGGCTCGACAGTAGGCTTCGCCACCTGCCAGAGTCGTTGTATAGGTCACCTTGCTCTGCAACGCCGACTGACGAATTTGCGACGAATCAGAGATAGCCTTGCGGCCCTCGGTGGTGTTGATAATCAACTGCACATCACCGTTCTTGATCGCGTCAACAATGTGCGGGCGACCCTCACGAACCTTGTTGACGTGCGCAACCGTAATACCCGCCTGCTCCAGCGCTTTTGCGGTACCGGTTGTTGCAATGACCTTGAAGCCAGCTTCAATCAGCTCACGAGCAACCTCGATGGCACCCGGCTTGTCGACATTTCTCACTGACATGAAGGCAGTGCCTTCAGTTGGCAGAACGTCACCGATTGCCAACGACGCCTTGGCGAAAGCTTCATCGAAGCTGTCACCCAGCCCCATCACCTCACCAGTCGATTTCATTTCCGGCCCAAGAATCGGGTCAACCGACGGGAACTTGTTGAACGGGAAGACAGACTCTTTCACCGCGTAGTAGGTCGGCACGATTTCCTGCGTGAATTCCAGCTCTTTCAACGTCTTGCCGGACATGACTCGGGCTGCAACCGCCGCCAGAGACAAGCCAATAGCTTTGGACACAAACGGCACGGTACGGGATGCCCGAGGATTCACCTCGATTACATAGATTTCGCCATCCTGCCAGGCCAACTGAACGTTCATCAGACCGATAACTTCCAGCTCAATAGCCATCTTTTTGACGGCTTCACGCATCGCGTCCTGGACATCTTTAGGCAAGCTGTAAGGCGGCAGTGAACACGCGGAGTCACCGGAGTGAATACCCGCCTGCTCAATGTGTTGCATGATGCCACCGATGACTACGTCGGTACCGTCGGAGATAGCGTCGATGTCCACCTCGATAGCCGCGTTCAGGAAGTGATCCAGAAGCACCGGGCTGTCATTGGACACCAACACTGCGCTTTGCATATAGCGAACCAACTCGGTCTCGTCGTAGACGATCTCCATAGCACGTCCACCCAACACATAGGAGGGGCGAACGACCAGCGGGTAGCCAATTTCACGAGCGGCAATAATGCCTTCTTCGTGACTGCGAACGGTGGCGTTTTCAGGCTGCTTCAGACCCAAACGCTGGATCATCTGCTGGAACCGTTCACGATCTTCCGCCCGGTCGATGGCGTCCGGGCTGGTACCGATAATCGGTACACCTGCCGCTTCAAGGCCACGCGCCAGCTTCAGCGGCGTTTGACCGCCGTACTGAACAATCACGCCTTTCGGCTTCTCAACGGCAATAATCTCGAGCACATCTTCCAGAGTAATCGGCTCGAAGTACAAGCGATCCGAGGTGTCGTAGTCAGTCGACACGGTCTCCGGGTTGCAGTTGATCATGATGGTTTCATAGCCGTCTTCGCGCATCGCAAGCGCGGCGTGAACACAGCAATAGTCGAATTCGATGCCCTGACCAATACGGTTAGGACCACCACCAATAACCACGATCTTATCGCGATCGGAAGGGTCTGCCTCACACTCTTCTTCGTAAGTGGAGTACATGTATGCGGTGTCTGACGCGAATTCGGCCGCACAGGTATCCACACGCTTATAAACCGGACGTACGCCCAGATCGTGGCGCAGCTTACGCATACTGGCTTCAGAGATGCCGAGCAGCTTCGCCAATCGTGCGTCAGAGAAGCCTTTGCGCTTCAGACGGAACAAGGTGGCGTAATCGATATCCGCCTTGCCTGCAGTCTTCAGAGCATTTTCTTCTTTGATGAGGTCTTCAATCTGCACCAGATACCAAGGATCAACCTTGGTGTGCCTGAACACTTCTTCAACGGTCATTCCGGCACGGAAGGCATCACCGATATACCACGCACGCTCTGCGCCCGGCACATTAAGCTCGGTGGTCAGTGTTTCGCGGGAGTTCTCCGAGTTCAGATCTTCCAGCTTCTCGTCGAAGCCTTCCGAACCTACTTCCAAGCCGCGCAACGCTTTCTGCATAGACTCCTGGAAGGTCCGACCAATGGCCATTACTTCGCCAACCGACTTCATCTGTGTGGTCAGTCGAGCGTCAGCCTGCGGGAACTTCTCGAAGGTGAAGCGAGGGATCTTGGTAACCACGTAATCGATGCTCGGCTCAAACGAAGCCGGCGTGACACCACCGGTGATTTCGTTCTGCAGTTCATCGAGCGTGTAGCCAACCGCCAGCTTGGCGGCAACCTTGGCGATCGGGAAACCCGTTGCTTTCGACGCCAGCGCCGAGGAACGAGATACACGCGGGTTCATCTCGATCACGACCATGCGGCCGGTATCAGGGTTAATGCCGAACTGGACGTTGGAACCACCGGTTTCAACGCCGATCTCACGCAGCACCGCCAACGAGGCGTTCCGCATGATTTGGTATTCTTTGTCAGTCAGAGTCTGAGCCGGGGCAACGGTGATGGAATCACCGGTATGCACGCCCATGGCATCGAAGTTTTCGATGGCGCAGACGATGATGCAGTTGTCGTTTTTGTCACGAACAACTTCCATCTCGTACTCTTTCCAGCCGATCAGGGATTCATCGATCAGCAGCTCATTGGTCGGGGAGAGGTCCAAACCACGAGTACAGATTTCTTCAAATTCGTCTTTGTTGTACGCGATGCCACCACCGGAACCGCCCATGGTGAAAGACGGACGAATGATGCAGGGAAAACCGATTTCTTTGGAGATTTCCCAGGCTTCTTCCATGGAATGGGCAATGGAGGCGCGTGGGCACTCAAGGCCGATTTTCTTCATCGCCTGATCGAAGCGGTTACGGTCTTCGGCTTTATCGATGGTATCGGCATTTGCACCGATCATCTCGACGCCGTGCTTTTCAAGAACACCGTACTTTTCCAGATCCAACGCGCAGTTCAGCGCGGTCTGGCCGCCCATGGTTGGCAGCAAAGCGTCAGGCTTTTCTTTCTCGATGATCTTTTCGACCGTTTTCCAGTTGATCGGCTCGATGTAGGTGGCATCGGCCATGGCGGGGTCGGTCATGATGGTAGCCGGGTTGGAGTTCACCAGAATAACCCGGTAACCCTCTTCACGCAGGGCTTTACAAGCCTGAGCTCCAGAGTAGTCGAACTCGCACGCCTGCCCGATCACGATGGGGCCAGCGCCCAGGATCAGGATGCTTTTGATGTCGGTACGTTTTGGCATGTCTCGGTAAACCTGTCAGCAACTTTTGAATTCTTGCAGCGCAGAACGCGGCGCCTGTCGTTATCCGTGGTGATCCACCTTTAGGCGGATCGTCCTTCCATCAACTGGATAAACTCGTCGAACAGGGGTGCCACGTCATGAGGACCCGGGCTAGCTTCAGGGTGACCCTGGAAGCTGTACGCCGATTTATCAGTCCGGCGAATGCCCTGCAGGGTGCCGTCAAACAATGATTTGTGGGTCGCCTGAACCGTCGAAGGCAAGGTCGTCTCGTCCACCGCAAAACCGTGGTTCTGGCTGGTGATCATGACCGTGCCTTTTTCCAGGTCTTGTACCGGGTGGTTGGCACCGTGATGGCCGTGCCCCATTTTCATGGATTTGGCACCACTGGCCAGCGCCAGCAATTGGTGACCCAAGCAGATGCCGAAAACCGGAATATCGGTTTCCAACACGTCTTTAATCGCGCTGATCGCGTAGTCGCATGGCTCTGGGTCTCCAGGGCCGTTCGACAGGAAGATGCCGTCCGGGTTCATCGCCAGCACTTCGGATGCCGGAGTTTGGGCCGGCACGACGGTAATGTCACAACCACGAGAAGCCAGCATGCGCAGGATGTTGTACTTCACGCCGTAATCCCAAGCGACCACTTTGAACTTGGCGTCAGCTTGCTCACCATATCCGCTGACCAGATCCCACTCGGACTGATTCCACTGATACAATTTTTCGCAAGTCACTTCTTTGGCCAAGTCCATGCCCTTAAGGCCAGGGAAAGCTTTTGCCAGTTCAAGTGCGCGCTCAGCTGTGGCGTTTTCGCCGGCCAGGATGGCTCCATTCTGGGAACCTTTGTCCCGAAGAATGCGAGTCAGGCGGCGGGTGTCGATGTCAGCAATGCCAACAATATTGTTGCTTCGCAGGTAGTCTTCGAGGCTACCCTGACTACGCCAGCTGCTGGCGACCAGCGGAAGGTCTCGAATGATCAGGCCAGCGGCGTGTACGCGGTCAGATTCCACGTCTTCTTCGTTAACGCCGGTGTTACCAATGTGGGGATACGTCAAGGTGACGATCTGGCGCGAGTAGGACGGATCAGTCAGGATTTCCTGATAGCCGGTCATTGCGGTATTAAATACCACTTCGCCGCTGGCTTCTCCGTCTGCGCCGATGGCGGTGCCGTAAAACAGGCTTCCGTCTGCGAGTGCAAGGATTGCTGGTGTGCTCAAGGCTTGTATCCTCATCGAGTGGCGTAAGTTCGTCACGAACAGGAACGCAAGCGCAAAGTCAGGTTGCAAAAAAGCGAGACTGAGTGTTAGCTCGGTCCCGCTTTTCTAGAAACTTTTCAAAGGTACGCTTGGTGCAAAAAAATCAGCTTATTCTACGAAATCTGCCGTTTTTTGTCCATCTCGAATTACTATCTGGCCTGCTGCAGGCGGTCTCGAACACAACAAACCCCGACAACGGCCGGCGCTCACAGGCCCGCATTCCGAAAACCGCTACAAACACATCCATATGCACGTCTCTCCGGCCACCCCTGGCCTTCGAAATTTTCAGAACGCGGACCTGCGAACCCCAGCCTCAGAGCTAGCTGGTCAAACATTTTAGGATCAAGCCTTCAGATTTAGCACATCCTGCATATCGTACAAACCGGCCGGCTTATCCTTCAGCCACAACGCGGCGCGCATGGCACCTTTGGCGAAGGTCATACGGCTACTGGCTTTGTGGGTCACTTCGATGCGCTCACCTTCAGTGGCAAACAGGACGGTGTGATCGCCTACCACGTCGCCAGCCCGAATAGTTTCGAAGCCGATTTCTTTACGGGTGCGCTCGCCGGTGAAGCCTTCACGACCGTAGACGGCACACTCTTTTAAGTCACGCCCCAGCGCGTCAGCAACAACTTCGCCCATGCGCAGCGCGGTTCCAGAGGGCGCGTCTTTTTTGTGGCGATGGTGCGCTTCGATGATTTCCACGTCGTAGTCGTCACCCAGTGTCGCAGCCGCCGTCTTCAACAGGTTAAGCACTACGTTTACGCCGACGCTCATGTTCGGCGCAAATACGACCGGAGCTGATTCGGCCGCTTGAGCAAGCTGCTCTTTTTCAGCGTCGGTCATGCCGGTGGTGCCGATCACGAGCATTTTGCCGTTGTCTTTGCAGAACTCGGCGTTTTCGAGGGTCAGATCCGGGAAGGTGAAGTCAACCAATACGTCGAAGTCGTCCTTCACATCCGCCAGGCTGGCGGCCAGCTTAACGCCGGTTTTGCCAACACCCGTCATATCGCCGGCGTCCGCACCGATAAGGCTGCTATCCGGCTCGACAACTGCCGCGCCAAGTTCCAGCCCTTCGGTGCCATCCACCGCTTCAATTAACACTTTACCCATGCGCCCGGCGGCGCCGATGATTGCTACCCGCATCTGCTCTGTCCTCAGAATTTCATTTCATCAAAGAAACTTTTCACACCCTCGAACCAAGAGGTTTTCTTCGGCGCATGCTCGGAACCATTGGATTCATCCAGCGTTGCCTGGAATTCGCCCAACAATTCTTTCTGGCGCTTGGTCAGATTAACCGGCGTTTCAACTATCACACGACATAGCAGATCGCCTGCCGGACCGCCGCGCACGGGGCTAACACCCTTGTTGCGTAGACGGAACAGCTTACCGGTCTGGGTTTCAGCCGGGATTTTCAGCTTCACACGGCCATCCAGTGTCGGCACTTCAAGCTCGCCACCCAAAGCGGCATCTACGATGCTGATGGGCACTTCACAGTATAGGTTGCGGCCATCGCGGGTGAAAATCGAGTGTTCGCGAACAGCGACCTGAACGTACAGATCTCCAGGAGGCCCACCGTCGACGCCCATTTCACCTTCACCTGACAAACGAATGCGGTCACCAGTATCAACACCCGGCGGCACTTTCACTGACAGGGTTTTCTCCTGCCTTACGCGGCCTTGTCCATGACAAGACTTACACGGGTTTTTGATAACCTGACCGGAACCACGGCACGCCGGACACGCCTGCTGAACAGTGAAGAAGCCCTGCTGCATCCGCACCTGCCCCATACCCTGACAAGTACCACAGGTTTCGGGGCGAGAGCCTTTTTCTGCACCGCTACCGTCACAGCTGTCACACTCTTTATGGCCGGGAATGGTGATCTTGACGTCTTTGCCTTTGACCGCCTCTTCCAGATCCAACTCCAGCGTGTAACGCAGGTCGGAGCCGCGGGTGTTGCGTGCGCGACCACCGCCGCCACCGCCGAAAATGTCACCAAACACATCCCCGAAGATGTCAGAGAAGTTGCCACCACCGCCGAAGCCACCGCCGCCACCGGCCTGGCCGTCGACGCCAGCATGACCAAACTGGTCATAGGCTGCGCGCTTGTTGCCATCCATCAACACTTCGTAGGCTTCGCTGGCCTCTTTGAACTTGTCGTCGGCGTCTGCATCATCCGGGTTACGGTCGGGATGGTATTTCATCGCGAGCTTACGATACGCCCGCTTGATTTCTTTATCTTCCGCGCCCCGGGAGACCCCAAGTACTTCGTAATAATCGCGTTTGGCCATACTTAAAATCCTGTTGCTATAACGCGGAAAACGCGGACATCGGCCCGCGCTTTCCAACTACCTGATGTACTTAGGATTTACTTCTTGTCGTCTTTGACTTCTTCGAACTCGGCATCGACGGCATCGTCAGCTGCCTGAGCTTCTTCGCCTTCCTGGCCTGGGGCTTGTTCAGCCTGATCCGCGTACATCTTTTGCGCCAGCTCAGAGGACACTTCGGTCAGCTTCTGGGTCTTGGCGTCGATAGCATCCTTATCGGAGCCAGTCAGCGCTTCCTCGAGATCCTTGATCGCGGCTTCGATAGATTCTTTCTCGCTATCGCTAACCTTGTCGCCAGCTTCGCTCAGGGTTTTACGAACAGCGTGAACCATGCCGTCGCCCTGGTTGCGAGCCTGAACCAGCTCTTCGAACTTGCGATCTTCGTCAGCGTTGGCTTCAGCGTCCTGGACCATCTTTTCGATCTCATCATCGTTCAAGCCAGAAGAGGCCTTGATCACGATGGACTGCTCTTTACCAGTCGCCTTGTCTTTCGCTGATACGTTCAGAATACCGTTGGCATCAATGTCGAAGGTAACTTCGATCTGCGGAACACCACGCTGTGCAGGCGGGATGTCAGCCAAGTCGAAGCGACCCAGCGACTTGTTTTGTGCCGCTTGCTTACGCTCACCCTGAACTACGTGAATGGTTACCGCAGTCTGGTTGTCGTCCGCCGTAGAGAAAGTCTGAGACTTCTTGGTCGGGATCGTGGTGTTCTTATCGATCAGCGGAGTCGCTACGCCACCCATGGTTTCGATACCGAGGGTCAGCGGAGTTACGTCCAGCAGCAGAACGTCTTTCACGTCACCAGACAGTACCGCACCCTGAATCGCAGCACCCATAGCTACAGCTTCGTCAGGGTTTACGTCTTTACGCGGCTCTTTGCCGAAAAACTCTTTAACCTTTTCCTGAACCAGCGGCATACGGGTCTGACCACCGACCAGAATCACTTCATCAATTTCAGAAGCGCTCAGACCAGAGTCTTTCAGAGCCACTTTACACGGCTCAAGGCTGCGCTGAACCAGGTCTTCTACCAGAGATTCCAGCTTGGCACGGGTCAGCTTGACATTCATGTGCTTAGGACCAGACGCATCTGCAGTTACATACGGCAGGTTCACATCCGTCTGCTGGCTGCTGGACAATTCAATCTTGGCTTTCTCCGCAGCTTCTTTCAGGCGCTGCATAGCCAGGGAGTCACCACGCAGGTCGATACCACTGTCTTTCTTGAACTGGTCTGCCAGGTATTCGATGACTTTCAAGTCGAAGTCTTCACCACCCAGGAAGGTGTCGCCGTTCGTGGCCAACACTTCGAACTGGTGCTCACCGTCTACATCGGCAATTTCGATGATGGACAGGTCGAAGGTACCGCCACCCAAGTCATATACGGCTACAGTACGGTCGCCACTTTGCTTGTCCATGCCGTAGGCCAGAGCAGCCGCAGTCGGCTCGTTGATGATCCGCTTAACTTCCAGACCAGCAATCTTACCGGCATCTTTGGTTGCCTGACGCTGGCTGTCGTTAAAGTAAGCCGGAACGGTAATAACAGCAGCAGTCACTGTTTCGCCCAGATAGTCTTCGGCAGTTTTCTTCATTTTCTTCAGAATTTCTGCGGAAACCTGAGGCGGAGCCATTTTCTGACCCTTAACATCAACCCAAGCATCACCGTTGTCGGCCTTGGCGATTTTGTACGGCACCATCTTGATATCTTTCTGTACCACGTCGTCTTCAAAACGACGACCGATCAAACGCTTGATGGCGTACAGAGTGTTGTGCGGGTTAGTGACCGCCTGACGCTTGGCGGACTGACCAACCAGCGTTTCGCCGTCATCGGTGTATGCGATGATGGAAGGGGTGGTGCGATCACCCTCGGCGTTTTCAATAACCTTGACCTTGTCGCCGTCCATTACAGCCACGCAGGAGTTGGTGGTTCCCAAGTCAATACCGATAATCTTGCTCATAAATTCACTCCAAATCTTGCTGAAATCTGCCCGAAGCGCTGCCACTTCGGCTGCTTCTGTTTAATCGCTATATTGGCGCTTTATTCAGTTTTTCAAGCCTGCTCGTCGATTTTTGGTGCACTTTCTGCCTTAGCCACCACAACCATAGCCGGGCGAACAACACGCCCGTTCAGCAGATAACCTTTCTGCACAACCGCCACGACACTGTTTGGCTCGGCGTCAGGCGCTGGCACCATCGACATTGCTTCATGCTGCTGCGGGTCAAACGGCTCGCCAACCGGGTTCAGCTGCTCGACGTTGAACTTTTTAAGACTGCCGAGGAACAAACCCAGCGTCATTTCCGCACCCTGGCGAATCGAAGCGACCAACTCGCCAGATTCTTCCTGACCTTCGGTGCTCTCAACCGCCTTTTCCAGGCTGTCAGCAACGGGCAACAGCTCCTTCACGAACTTTTCCAAGGCGAACTTGTGCGCCTTTTCAACGTCCAGCTCTGCCCGGCGACGAACATTCTGCATCTCTGCCTGAGCACGTAAAGCCTGATCCTGATATTCCTGCAACTGGGCTTTCAGCGCATCCAGCTCAGAACCTTCACCAGTCTCAGCCTGAGCATCCTGCTCAGCGTTGGCCGCAACTTCATCTACCTCAACCTGCTCTTCTACTTGCTCGTTGCGCTTATCGTCAGCACTCATGATCACTCCCAATACGTTTTCCAGCGCCCGAAGGCACGCGGCGAATAGAGCCTACCGATCAAAACGGCAGGAAATATATGCTTTGCGAACCGATATGGGGTTCAGCCCATCAGATTCAACCTTTTCAACAAGGGATTCTTTCTATTTTTTACCAGTCGAAATTTGCAAACCCCAAAATCACTGTATATATTCACAGCAACTGTATAAGCGAACAGTATTATTTTTGAAGCCCTCCCGGGGCCCAAGCAGAGGTATCGGCATGCTTACACAACTTACCGTTTCCAACTACGCCATCGCCGAACGCGTTGAACTACAGTTCAACAAGGGCATGACAGCACTGACCGGAGAAACCGGCGCTGGCAAATCCATTGTTCTGGATGCATTGGGCCTCGCCATGGGCGGCCGCGCAGACGCAGGCGCCGTGCGCCACGGTGCTAGTCGCGCCGACATCACCGCTTGCTTCGACATTTCCGACATCCCCGATGCTGGAAAATGGCTGGAAAGCCACGACCTCGATGAAAAGAACGAGTGCATCCTGCGCCGCACCATCAGTAAAGACGGCCGCTCCAAAGCCTTTATTAACGGTCAGCCCTCGCCGCTATCTCAACTGAAAGAACTGGGCGGGCTGCTGATGGATATCCACAGCCAGCACCAACACCAATCCCTGCTTCGAAAAGACACCCACCGCAAACTGCTAGACGAATTCGCCGGGGCGGAAGACCTGGCCGAGCAAACCAAATGTGCCTGGAAAAACTGGCACCAAACACAGCAAAAGCTTAACCAGCGCCGACAAAACGCCGATGAAACCGAAGCCAAGCTTCAACTGCTGCGATATCAGGTGGAAGAACTGGACCGGCTTGGATTGGAAGACGGCGAGCAAGAAGCGCTGGAGCAGGAACAAGCCCAGCTTAGTCAGGCCGACGCTATCTTGCACTGCAGCCATCAGGCCGCTCAGCTATGCACGGAGGAAGAGTCCAGCGCAGCCAATATGCTCCGCCAGGCGCTGCAGCTGCTGGAGCAATTGCCGGTTGACGTTCCGGAGCTTGCTGACACCCTACAAATGCTCAACGAAGCCCAGATCCAAATATCCGAAGCTGGCGATAACCTGCGCCGGTTTGTTGATGATTACGAAGTGGACCCCGCCAGGTTAACCGAGGTGGAAGAGCGCTTAAGCGCGGTCTATCAGCTGGCTCGCAAGCACCGCAGTGCACCTGACGAATTGCCCGAACTGCACCAACGCCTGCGCGACGAGTTGGATGAACTGGATAGCGGTGCGGGCAGCCTTGAGCAGCTCGAAGCTGAACTGGAAGCCCAAAAGACCGAATTTGACTCCGTTGCCGAGCAACTGTCAGCCAAACGCGAGCAGGCAGCCGCAGAGCTCGACCATCGAATTGCCCACGAACTGGCACAACTGAGCATGCCGTCCGTGCAATTTGTCACTCACTTGAACCGTAACCAAGGTGCTGAGCCTTCCCCGCACGGCCTGGAAGACACTGAGTTTCTGGTCAGCGCCAACCCCGGACAACCGGCACGACCACTGGCGAAAGTGGCATCCGGCGGCGAATTGTCGCGTATCAGCCTCGCCATTCAGGTAGTTGTGGCTCAAACCTCGACCACTCCGACACTGGTATTCGACGAAGTGGATGTGGGCATCGGCGGCGGTACCGCAGAAGTGGTTGGCCGCTTGCTGAGATCACTAGGAAGCAACGGCCAAGTGCTCTGCGTCACCCACCTGCCTCAAGTCGCGGCTCAAAGCCATCAACACTTGTTTGTCAGTAAGTTTACCGAGAAAGAGGCCACGTTCTCTCGCATCGAAGCGCTCAACGACCAAGGCAGAATTGATGAGGTTGCCCGCATGCTGGGCGGCGTAGACATGACAGAACAAACGATTGCGCATGCTAAAGAGATGGTGGTGAAGGGCCAGGCGACCCATCACTAAGTAAAGAATCCCCTCTCGATTTCGAGAGTTTTTGGGGCCCGTATATACCGGCCCCTTTTTTATTTATTGCACTTACTTTTCGCCAGATTTTATTGGCTTAACGTACAAAATCAGACTGTGATCCACGATTTCGTAGCCATGCTCTGCGGCAATTTTCTTCTGACGCTCTTCAATCACTTCATCAACAAACTCGACAACCGCGCCAGTCTGGGTGCACACCATATGGTCATGGTGATCCTCTCCAGCCATCTCGAACACGGCATGACCGCCTTCGAAATTGTGCCTGAGAACCAGTCCAGCAGTTTCGAACTGAGTCAGCACCCGGTACACGGTTGCCAATCCCACGTCGTCGCCTTGGTCTAACAATTTTTTATAGACGTCCTCGGCACTCAAATGATGCTCTTTAGCATTCTCAAGGATATTGAAGATCTTAACTCTCGGAAGAGTTACCTTAAGA
>NZ_JAXMOY010000007.1:0-164090 GCF_034669625.1 Marinobacter sp. | reverse complement strand
GTGCAGTTACCTGCAGCCAGGCACGGACCCAGTTTCCAGGCGGCCATCAGCAGCGGGAAGTTCCAGGGAATGATCTGTCCAACCACACCCAGCGGCTCGTGGAAATGATAAGCCACGGTGTTGTGGTCGATCTCCCCCATGTGGCCTTCCTGAGCCCGCAGACAGCCGGCGAAGTAACGGAAGTGGTCCGCGGCCAGAGGAATATCGGCATTCAGGGTTTCACGAATCGCCTTACCGTTATCCCAGGTTTCTGCGACCGCGAGGGCTTCAAGGTTGGCTTCAATACGGTCAGCGATTTTCAGCAGAATATTGGAGCGCTCGGTGGGTGAGGTCTTGCCCCAGGCCGGCGCAGCCTTGTGCGCAGCATCCAAAGCCAGCTCAATATCTTCGGCGCCAGAACGCGCCACTTCGCAGAAAACTTCGCCGGTGACAGGTGTGATGTTCTCAAAGTACTGACCTTTCACCGGAGCTACAAATTCACCGCCGATGTAATTTCCATAGCGGGACTTGAATGAAACAACGGAGCCTTCTTTACCGGGTTGTGCGTAGATCATGACGTTGACCTCTTTTGTTGTGTTTGTCGCTTAGTAGCAAAGCTGTTCACGCTTACCTGTTCAATGTAGTCGTGACACTCTGATCCGTGAATGATTCGTTAGAGGGGAACGGCTGGTACCTTGGTAGTAGATGTTCTGAAGCAGATGGTTTCGGCGGCTAAAAAAAGGGCCGCACGAAGGCGGCCCAAAGAGACACAAAACTCAGATCAATTGGCCGCCACTCGATCTTTCGGCAGCTTGAAAGTCCAGACCAGACCACCTTGATTGAAGTTCTTGACCACCTTGGCGACTTCGCCACCCCACAGCGGTACGGCACCACCCCAGCCGGAGAGAACAGAGACGTACTGTTCGCCATCCATAGTCCAGGTCACTGGCGTACCAACAACCCCAGAACCGGTATTGAACTTGTACAGCTCCTCGCCGGTTTTGGCATCAAAGGCTTTCAGGTAGCCTTCCGGGGTGCCGGTGAAGACCAGATTACCGGCGGTGGTCATTACGCCACCCCACAATGGGGCCGGGTTCTCGTAACGCCAGACTTCCTCACCGGTTTTCGGGTCCATCGCCCGGAGCACGCCAATATACTCGTCGTTAGTAGGCTTGATGGTAAAGCCTGCTCCCAGAAAGGCCGCGCCTTTTTTATAGGAAACCGGCTCGTTCCAGATGTCCATAGACCACTCGTTCGACGGTACGTAGAACAGTTCGGTTTCAGGGCTGTAAGCCATGGGCATCCAGTTCTTTCCGCCCAGGAAAGCAGGCTGAGCAACGACGGTTTCGCCTTTACCAGCTTCGGCCTCGGATGGATCACCGGGGCGACCATTCTCCGCATAGATGGGTCGACCGGTGTCTGGGTCCAAACCTTCCGCCCAAGTAATTTTGTCCACAAACGGAAATCCACGGATAAAACCGCCATTCTCGCGATTGAGCACGTAGAAGAAACCATTACGGTCTGCGGTTGCAGCGGCCTTGATGGTCTTACCGTTTTCCTTCAGATCAAACGAGATCAGTTCGTTTACACCATCGTAATCCCAGCCATCGTGGGGCGTGGTCTGGAAGTGCCATTTGATGCTTCCATCGTCGGGATCGATGGCCAAACGGGAGGCGGAGAACAGGTTATCGCCCGGACGCAGGTGGGAGTTCCAGGGCGCGGGGTTGCCGGTACCAAAGAACAGCGAATCGGTTTCTTCATCGTAGGTGCCGCCCAACCAGGTTGCTGCGCCGCCATTTTTCCACATATCACCCGGCCAGGTTTGCCCTGCCTTGCCACCGGAAATGCCATTCTCTATTTTCTTGCCATCCCGGTAGACATACCCCATATGGCCCTCGACCGTGGGGCGAGTCCACACCAAATCACCGGTATTGGCGTCATAGGCTTCGACCTTGCCGACAATCCCGAATTCACCACCCGACACACCCGTGATCAACTTGCCCTTAACAATCAAAGGCGCCGCGGTAATGGCGTAACCGGCCTGGTAATCTGCCACTTTTTTAATCCACATAGGCTTGCCGGTGTCTTTGTTCAAGGCCACGAGCTTTGCATCCAGGGTGCCGAAGATCACCTTGTCGTCATACAGTGCCACACCCCGGTTCACCACATCGCAGCACGGCATGATGCCATCTGGCAAACGGGCATCGTACTGCCAGATTTCCTCGCCGGTTTTCACATCAATCGCATAAACCCTAGAATAAGAGGCGGTTACATACATCACGCCGTCTTTGATCATGGGCTGGGCTTCCTGGCCCCTCATTTTCTCCCCGCCAAAAGCAAAACCCCACACGGGCTGCAGGTGCTTCACGTTGTCTGTGTTCAGATCAGTCAGGGGGCTGAACCGTTGACCTTGCAAGCCCATACCGTAGCTGACGATATCATCAGTGGTCTCGGCATCTCTCAAAATGTCTGCGTCTGTCACCGCGTGGGCGCCGCATGACACAGCCAACGCCAATGCGCTGGCCGCAATGCGAATCCCGAATTTGTTCGATCTCATGGTTGCGCTCTCCTACTCTGTTGTTGTCAGTTGTGAGCCGAACCGGGAAGTTTTCCCGACCCTGAACTGATTTTTCGCAAAGACCGCAAGATCAACAATTACCCCCACGGACAGGTTTTCTCATCACTTGGTAGTACGACCGCCTTTATTCCTGCCCTTCGGCACGAGCGACCGCTTCCTCGCTCAGAAAACTCCGGTAGTAGCCCGGCACGCTGTACGCCAAGTCCATGCCACCGAACAGGTCGTTCAGGGCTCCCTCGGTTACCAATCGATTCACTATGGCCTCGATCGCATAGCCAAGCTGCCGATGGGTGTGTTTGATCGCCATTCCCACATCCCAAACCTGCTTAACAAGACCGGGGAAGCCATTCTGAGCGGCCACAAATCCTTCGTTCTCAGGCTGTGCCAGCTCATGGTGAATCTCTGCCCGCATCCCCATGACCGCACGGACTTCGCCCTGACGCATAGCTTCAAACGCAGCCTTAACGTTGGGGTAGTGGCGCACCTGGTTACGCATGCGACCGCCCAGCGCCGAACTGAAATAAAAGTCCGGCAGGGTATCAATCTCGACACCGATAGCGTGGTACTGGAACACCGCGACCGTATCCACGGCATCAAGCATTGCCGGGTCATATGCTATCTGCCAGGTCTCCTGCTGATAGGGCCCAAACAGCACCACCTGCTCGTTAATATATTCTCCGGTGGAGTCCTGCATGTAGGCATATTGTTTGTCGTAGGGCACGCGCATCATCACATCGGCCAGGCGCTGCTTATCCAGATAATGCCCCTTCCACACGTTGTTCCGAAGATCATCCCCCAGTTCTTCGTCAGGGATGATCCAGTGCACACGAAACTCCACCCCCATTTCTTTTGCGATCAGTTTGCCGAGTTCAACATCAATACCGCGGGGTTCGCCATCCTGCTCATAGGAGTAGGGCGGAAAATCCCGATACACCCCGACTTTCAGATAACCCGACTCCAGAATAATGTCGTAAGTACGATCGGATGGCCGGTTCAGCAGTTCATCGCCATCGTCGACCTCCTGCCCCCAAGCGGCCAGCGACAACAGAAAAGTGATCACAAACGTAAGGATTATTTTCATTATTGGTTTCCCCCAACGACCAAGAGCCGGCACAAGGCCGGCTCTGTTCAGAGCGATTCGAAAGTCATGGTATTACTCAGGCTTGGGCAGAGACTCAACATAGGTCCGGATGGCCCACATTGCGCTCTGATCCATACTTTTCTTCCAGGATGGCATGCCCCGATCTGTGCCGTTACGCACCCGGGTGATGTAGTACTCATCGTCCCACTCGGTCAGCTCCCGCAAATCCGGGGTCAACCCGCCGGACATGGCACGAATACCGTGGCAACTGGCACAGTTACCTGCGTAGGCACTCTCACCGATCTTCACGGCTTCGCCCTGAAACTCGCCCAGCTCGTTACCTTCACGGAACGGATTTTCCATATAAATTTCGTCACCGAGCGCCGGCAAGTTGCCAGTATTTACCGGCTGCGGTGTCACGTTGCCATGAGCCATGGCCAAACCAGCAGCACCTGCCAGCACGGTGGCAATAAACGATGTGATTAAACGCGGCATTGTCATTGTTACTACCTCTGTTTGGTTGCCCCTACGTTGGCTATTGGATTTGTCGTTTACCAACTCGCTGCCAGACAGTCTAAGAATCTGCGTCTCGGTTCCCTATTCCACTTTGGGGGTTTAGGCCTAGTTCCTTGGTAGTACGCGGTCCGAGCAAGAGCGAAAGCACACCCCCCCTTAAAAGCGAACAAAAAAACGCCACTTCTCAACAACAAACCGGCTTTTCGGGAACTTTTCCCGACTTTTCCGCCTATTTTCCCGACTTCCATCTGACTTTTTCCGTCGCTCAACTGCCCCCCACTTGCCAATACTCGGAACGTCAGCGCACAGACCGTGCTGTTCACAACAACAATCATGGGGAACGAATATGAATCGTCGCAAACACCCGCTGATCAGGGGCATCAGCTTGGCTCTCGCCATTGGCACCGCAGGTGCGTTCAGCGTGACCGCACAGGCAAAAGAGGTTACTTGGGAAGATATCGTCAACGATGCCGAAACCACCCAGGATGTTCTCGGATACGGCATCGGGCCAAAGGCCCAGCGCTACAGCCCAATGACCACCATCAACAAGGACAATGTGGAAAGGCTGGTTCCCGCTTGGTCGTTCTCTTTCGGGGACGAGAAGCAACGGGGGCAGGAATCCCAGGCACTGCTGCATGATGGCGTAATCTATGTGACCGGTTCCTATTCGCGCCTGTACGCCCTCGACGCCAGAACCGGCGAAAGACTCTGGGAATATAACCACCGCCTTCCAGAGGGCATTCGCCCCTGCTGTGACGTGGTCAACCGAGGCGCAGCCATCTTTGGCGATAAAGTGTTCTTCGGTACGCTCGATGCAGGCATCGTGGCACTCAACAAAGACACGGGGAAAATCGTCTGGCGCAAGAAGTTCGCCGATCACGAGGCAGGCTACACCATGACCGGCGCCCCGACGCTGGTCAAAGATCAAAAATCCGGCAAGGTTTTGCTGATTCACGGCTCCTCAGGCGATGAGTTTGGTGTCGTAGGCAAACTGTTTGCCCGTGACCCGGACACCGGCGAGGAAGTCTGGATGCGGCCCTTTGTTGAAGGCCATTACGGTCGACTGAATGGTGAGAAAAGCACGCCAACCGGCGACCCCAGAGCCCCCAGCTGGCCTGATGATCCAAACCACCCGACCGGCAAAGTCGAAGCCTGGAGCCATGGCGGCGGTGCACCTTGGCAAAGTGCCAGTTTTGATTCGGCAACCAATACCATCATCGTGGGTGCGGGTAACCCGGCCCCCTGGAATACCTGGGCCAGAACATCCCCCGGTGGCGATCCTGCAGACTACGACAACCTGTATACCTCCGGGCAAGTCGGTGTAGACCCGTCGACCGGCGAAGTGAAGTGGTTCTATCAGCACACCCCGAACGATGCCTGGGACTTCTCCGGCAACAACGAGCTGGTACTCTTCGAATACACGGAAGACGGTGAAAGCGTTGCAGCAACGGCTCACGCGGACCGAAACGGCTTCTTCTACGTGGTGGACCGCACCAACGGCGAGTTCAAGAAGGGCTTTCCGTTTGTAGACAACATCACTTGGGCGAAAGGTATCGACAAGAGCGGCCGCCCAATCGAGGCTGAAGGTCAACGTCCACCACCCGTTGCAGAAGGCGAAACCCGGGGTGAATCCATCGAAGTGTCACCTCCCTTCCTGGGCGGCAAAAACTGGAATCCAATGGCGTACAGCCAGGATACCGGCCTGTTCTACATTCCCGCCAATCACTGGAAAGAAGACTACTGGACCGAAGAAGTCAGCTACAAGAAGGGCGCCGCATACCTGGGTCAGGGTTTCCGCATTAAGCGTATGTACGATGACCACGTCGGCATTCTGAGAGCAATGAATCCGCTCACCGGCGAGATTGAATGGGAGCATAAGGAAAAAATGCCGTTGTGGGCAGGCGTACTGGCCACTAAAGGCGGACTGGTCTTTACCGGCACAGGTAACGGATACCTGAAAGCCTTTGACGCCGAAACCGGTGAGGAACTCTGGAAGTTCCAGACTGGCTCGGGAATCATTTCCCCACCCATCACCTGGGAAATGGACGGTGAGCAGTACATCGGCGTGACCTCGGGCTACGGCGGAGCCGTTCCTTTGTGGGGTGGTGACATGGCGGAACTGACCAAGCCGATCTCCCAAGGCGGATCGTTCTGGGTGTTCAAACTTCCCTCTTGGGCCCAGGCTTCAAACTGATGTTCGCTACCACAAAGGCTCGGCCATGCCGGGCCTTTGTGGTGCCTCGTTATGCATGGCAAAGAGCGCTCAATATGAAAACACTGATCTCAGCAACCCTGTTGGCTATCGCAGCTTTTCCGGCCACGGCCACAGATGACATGGCTCATTTAGACACCGTTCCTGTTATTAACGACTGCAAACTGCAGACAGAAACCGTCTGCCCGAAAGCGGATCTTCAGGGCGCAGACTTGTCGCACATGGACCTCCGCTCTGCAGATTTTCGGGGAGTCAATCTACAAGGTGCCAATCTCAGCCACACAAATCTCCGGGGAGCCAACCTGGACGGCGCCAACCTGGACGGCGCAACTGGCTACCGACTCCAGCTTTACCGCGCGTCGATACGAGGTGCAAAAGCACGCAATGCAACATTACCCGGACTACAGGGAGAGTACCTGTTTGCCCAAGGCGCCGACTTTAGTGGTTCGGATCTGTCAGGCGCCAACTTTGCATTTTCCCGCTTCTCCGGAGCAACGCTCATCGAGACCAAAGCGCCGTTTAGCAGCTTCGAAATAGCGTGGCTCCCGAAAGCCAATCTACAAGGTGCGGACTTGACCGGGTCGGATCTTCAGGAGGCTAAATTCGGGCACGCTAATCTGGCCGGAGCACGGTTATCCGGGGCGAGAATTCATTTTGCCACTTTCGAAGGCACCTTCATGGAGGGCTGCACAGATTGCCCACATGACTGGTAAACGAACAGAAGCGGGCGAGGCCGATTCAGGCTCGCCCGGCGCGACCCTCCTGCCCTAAACGCAACAACCCGGCATCCACCGCCAGATGCACCAGCTCAATCGACGATTCCACCTGCAATTTGCTTTTCAGTAGTGCCAGATGATTGGACACGGTTTTATTACTGATGCACAAGCGCTCTGCCATTTTCGACACTGAGTCTCCACGGGCAAACATGAGCAGAACTTCCATCTCACGCTGAGTCATGTCCCGAAGACGATGATCCACGGGGCGCTCTTGATTTAACGCCAGCCGGGTTGCTATAGGGTGTTCAATGTAGGGTTTCCCCGCGGCCACCCAACGCACTGCCTCGGCCAGCTCCTCCGGCGCGCAGTTCTTGGAAACAAAGCCCATGCCGCCCACTTCCAGCGCCTGCCTGACCATGGGCAGCTCATCATGCATGGTAAAGAACAAAATTGCCGCGCCCCGCCAACGCTGACGAATCCGGCGAGCCACCTCCAGACCGGAGACATCCGGCAAGCCCATATCCAGCAGCAGCACATCAGGCTGTACGCTGCCATACCGAGCAATGGCATCCAGCCCGGCATCCAGCTCGGTGATGGCCACCGCCGGTAAAAGATTTCGCAACAGATTGGCGATGCCCTGCCGAACCACCTGGTGATCATCCACAATCATCAATTTCATACATTAACCTCCGGCATCACCAGTAAGACTCGAGTGCCTTTGCCCGGTTGACTAAGCAGCTTCATCTGGCCTCGCAAACAGCGAGCCCGCTCTCGCATAGAACGCACGCCTAACCCCTTTGAGCCGGCATGCTCACCAACCCCCTGACCGTTATCACAGACCTCCACTTCAAGTGCGCCGTTTGATCGGGACACTGTCAGGGACACCCTCGTGGCTTTGGCATGACGGGATATGTTGTTCAACGCTTCCTGTAAGAAACGGTATAAATGCGTCTGCTGTTCACCGGTCAGAGCCGGCAAACCGTCATCCACCGTCAGGTCACAGTTCAACCGGCTTAGTTGTTGCCATCGTTCAGTCAGGTGCCGGATGGCCGCCCCTAACCCCAGTTGCTCCATCACCAGTGGGTGCAGGTCCTGCAACAAATGGCGAAAATGCTTCTGCACTGTTTCGCAATGCTGCCCCAGCTCGCTCGCCTGTTTTTTCTGTTCACTATTGAGCTCCGGGTCATAGAGCCAGGCACGCGCTTGAGCACGGATGCCGGTTACGTACTGCCCCAGGTCGTCATGCAATACCCGCGCAATATGCTCCCGCTCACGGTCCTGAACCTGCAGCAGCTCGGTCATCAACTCCCGAACGGTGTTCTGTTCTTGCTCCAGAGCTTCCGCCATGGAATTGAAGCGCGACACCAGATCATTCACTTCCTGCAGCTCGTGCCGCTTCAGCCGCGAGGTCAATTGCCCATTCTCAATCGCCACCATGGCCTGACCCAGTTCTGCCAAAGGCCGCAGTCCTTGCCTGACGGCCCAACCTAACGCGGCAAAGCACAGCAACATACCCAAGAGAAAGGCACAGGAGATCAGAACGAAACTTTCCCAGATCTCGCCGACCTCGTCCGAGGGCGCAAGTTGCCAGCCGTTGGTCGTCGGGAGATGGAGATCGCCGGCCAACAAACGGGCAAACCATGCCGGCACGTCACCAGAGAGCTCGACCTCCTGACCACCGACAGTAACCGGTCGAAGGTGCCGTATTTCACGAACCAATTCAGGCGCTAACTGGGCTGGAGCCGGCAAACTACTCGCCAGTTCCATGACAGAAACCAGTTCCCGCTCAATATCCGCCCTCGCCTGCACCGTATAGAACCATCCCCCCACCGAATAAACCAACAGGAAAACGACCAACATCAGCAAGGAAATTTTCCGGTAGGCAGTCATATTCTTATCCATTTGGCGGTATTGAAGAGCTTCACACTCATCCTAATCCGGCCAGATTTCACAGGAATAGTTCTTTAGTACCGGCACTTTCCTACTTTATGAATATTTCCGGGACGATTTCCCTCTCATAAGCTGGAAACAAAACAAGATCCGGGAGAAACCCATGAACGGCTTAAACCGACACAGCCTGATAAAAGCCTTCTCAATCGGCACTCTGGCGGGCGCACTGGCAGTCGCTACGCCTGCCGCTGCTCTGGACATTCGTATCGGTTATATCCAGTTCGTTCCGGATCAGGGGCCGGTGCTCTCCAATGTCATACCGGAACCGGAAAATGCCGGCGCCATCGGCGCGGAACTGGCAGTAAAAGACAACAATACAACCGGGAAATTTCTGGGCCATAACTACACGCTGGAGACCCGTGTGGTTGACTCCGAAGAGTCTGCCCTGATCGCCTTTACCGAACTTCAAAACACCGACATCGATCTGTTCGTTACCCGCGTTCCCCGAACGGTCCTGGGCAACATCAGCGAACACGCTGACGACGACACGCTGTTATTCAACGCGGGAGCAAAGGACGACAGCCTCCGAACCCTCACCTGCCATGCCAATCTGCTACACACCATGCCCAGCCACGCCATGCTGGCTGATGCCCTCGGTCAGTGGTTAAGGCAACGACGCTGGCAAGAGGTCTTCCTCATTACCGGCCCGACAGAGGAAGATCAGGCCTGGGCCGCCGCCTTTCGCCGTGCCAGCCTGCGCTATGGTCTGGACATTGTAAAAGACAAACCCTGGACCTTCGATGCCGACCTGCGCCGGACCGCATCAAAGGAGCTGCCTTTATTCACCCAAGCGAGCGACTACGATGCCGTCGTCGTGGCCGATGTCCGGGGCGACTTTGGCGAATACATTCCCTTCAATACCTGGCTACCACGCCCGGTTGTCGGCACTCAGGGCATGATGCCGGTTGCGTGGCACAGGGTGGTTGAGAGCTGGGGCGCGGCCCAATTGCAGAGCCGCTTTACCGATCTTTCCGGACGTGACATGACCAGCGAAGACTACGCGGCCTGGGCCGCTGTTCGCGCCATTGGTACCGCAGTGACCGCCATCAGCAGTGCAGAAGCCCAAGCCATCAGGACCTTACTGTTCAGCGATGATTTCGATCTTGCCGGCTTCAAAGGCCGGAAGCTCAGCTTCCGGGACTGGAACGGACAGCTGCGCCAACCCATTCCTCTGGTACACCCACGGGGTTTAGTGGCCCAGGCGCCATTCGAAGGTTACCTGCACCCGACCAGCGAGCTCGACACCCTTGGTTACGACAAGCCAGAAAGCAAATGCCGGATCAACAACTGACCGCACCGGCGGCAGCTATCACAACAACAAGGAGTTACCCATGAGAACCGCGTTTACTCAAACAATACTGGCAGCCATGATCGGACTATCAACACCCGCTCTGGCCAGTCTGGCTTACGTTTCCAACGAGAAAGACAACACCCTTTCAATCATTGATACCGAAACTCTTGAGGTCGTAGACACTATCGATGTCGGCCAGCGGCCCCGCGGCATACTGCTGTCCAAGGACTCCAGCAAACTCTATATCTGCGCCAGTGATGATGACACGGTGCAAGTCTTCGACCTGGCTACCCGCAAGATCATCGATACCTTGCCCTCCGGAGAAGACCCTGAGCAATTTTCATTGCACCCCAACAACAAACATCTCTACATCGCCAATGAAGATGATGCCATCGTGACGGTCGTGGATGTTGAGACCAAAGATGTTCTAGCGCAGATTGATGTTGGCATCGAACCCGAAGGCATGGCGGTTAGCCCAAATGGCAAATGGGCTGTGAACACCTCCGAGACCTCCAGCATGCTGCACTGGATCAACACCGAAACCTTTGAGATTGAGAAAAACATCGTCATTGGCCAGCGCCCGCGCCATGTGGAGTTCAGCAAAGACAGCAAAATCGCTTGGGCCTCGGCTGAAATCGGCGGGACGGTTCACATCATAGATGTAGATAAGCTGGAACAAACCCATGAGTTGTCGTTCAAGGTGCCCGGGGTCAGCCCGGATCGCGTTCAGCCGGTTGGCATTGAGCTCACGTCCAACGGCGAGTATGCCTTCGTCGCTCTGGGGCCTTCGAATCACGTTGCGGTAGTGGATGCCAACACTTACGAGGTTCTGGACTATCTGCTGGTCGGCAGCCGGGTATGGCAACTGGATCTGGACAAGGACGAGAAACGCCTCTACACCACCAACGGTGTCTCAGGTGATGTGTCAGTCATCGATGTCGATACGCTGAAAGTCATCAAATCCATTAAAGTAGGCCGCTACCCCTGGGGTGTGGTGGTCGACCCGAATTCATGACTGTCGAGGCCATTAATCTCAGCTTTCGCTACGGAGACAAGACGGTGCTCGATGAGGTCAGTTTCACACTGACCTCTGGCCGCTTTCATGCTCTGTTAGGCCCCAATGGTGCCGGTAAATCGACACTTTTTGGACTGCTCACCCGGCTTTTGGCACTGCACCAGGGGGATGTACGCTTAGCCGGGCAATCCCTGCAGAAACAGCCGGCCGATGCCATGCGCCAGATTGGCGTGGTGTTCCAGCAGAATGCTCTGGACTTAGACCTGACCGTGAGCCAGAACCTGCACTATCATGCCGCGCTACACGGCCTGTCCCGCAAGGAAGCACGCGCGCAAGCAGAACTTGAACTGGAACGTGCCGGCCTGCAAGACCGGGCCAACGACACCGTGCGCACCCTCAATGGAGGCCATCGCCGGCGAGTGGAAATTGCCCGCGCGCTGCTACACCAGCCTTCCTTGCTGTTACTCGACGAGCCCACCGTCGGTCTGGATGTCGCCAGCCGCAAAGCCATTAATAACCATGTCCGAACCCTCTGTGAACAGGATGGCCTGACGGTGCTCTGGGCGACTCATCTGATAGAAGAGGTCCGCCAAGACGATCAGGTGCTGATTTTGCATCAGGGCCGGCTGCTGGCCAATGGCCCTGGCCACACCATCTGCAAAGCCGAGGGCACCTCGAATCTGGCGGAAACTTTCCACGCCCTGACAGGAGCCGGATAACCATGAAAGCCGCTCATTATTGGCGCTGTTTTATCGGCATTCAGGCCCGAGAATGGCTGCGATTCTGGCAACAACGCACTCGCTTCACTAGTGCGCTGGTGCGGCCACTGCTCTGGCTGGTGGTGTTCGCCGCCGGCTTCCGCGCGGTACTGGGCATTTCCATCATTCCGCCCTACCAGACCTACATTACCTACGAAACCTATATCGCCCCTGGCCTCTGCGGCATGATCATTCTGTTCAATAGCATGCAAGGGGCCTTATCGATGGTCTACGACCGGGAATTGGGCAGCATGCGGGTATTGTTGATGAGCCCTATGCCACGGCCATTCCTACTGGTCACCAAACTACTGGCCATGGGGGTAGTGTCGATCGGACAGGTCTATGTGTTCCTGTTGCTGGCACTTCTGGTGGATGTCGAGCCTCCGCTGTGGGGCTATCTGACTGTGTTACCCGCTCTGATTCTCAGCAGCCTGATGCTCGGTGCCTTTGGGTTGCTGATCGCCACGTGGGTCAAGCAGCTGGAGAACTTCGCCGGGGTAATGAACTTTGTCATTTTTCCGATGTTCTTTATGTCCTCGGCACTATACCCGTTGTGGCGTATGAACGAAGCAAGCCCTTGGCTTTACTGGATCTGCCAGTTCAATCCGTTTACCCACGCCGTAGAAGCCATCCGGTTTTCACTCTATTTGGAATGGAACCCCATGGCCTTCGGCATCACAACCGCTGTCACCGTCGTTCTGACGTTACTGGCGACCGCAGGATTCCGGCCCCATCGCACCAAAATACTGGGCACCAAATCAACTTGATCGGACAAAAGCCCAAAACTTGGTCAAATCCGGGTTATAGAAGACAGACTTCTACCTGCGCGACGCCAACGCCGAAGGCCTCAAAAGCATAGTACTTTAGTGCTTGTTTTTTGGTGCGATGGTCGCATTCAACCCAAGGCGCAGATGGCGTGTAATGACACCATCACAATAATAAACAGTGAATCGACACCCTCTCCGGCGATTCTCTGTAACGGAGGCCGCCATGCTGAACAAGCTCGATGCCGCACTCTCTTCCGAAAACCGTTATCATAATTCGGAAGCCATCCCTCATAATGAAAACAAACAGGTAGAACCGCCCATGGAGCCGGCTTACAAGATTCTGATTGCCGACGACCACCCGCTGTTCCGGGAAGCCATCAGCAGTGTCATCGCGTCTGGCTTTGAAGGCAGCGAGATCCTTGAAACCGCGGATCTGGACAGCGCCCTCGAAATCACCCGAGAGAATGACGATCTGGACTTGATTCTGCTCGATCTGAACATGCCGGGCATGCACGGCTTGAATGGGCTGATCACACTGCGCAACGAGGCACCCACCATTCCGGTGGTGATTGTCTCTGCGGAAGAAGACAAGCAAGTGGTGCTTCAGGCGATCACTTATGGCGCGGTCGGTTTTATTACCAAATCGTCTCCCCGCCCCCAGATGACGGAAGCCATCCAGCAGATATTGAATGGTAATGTCTATCTACCTTCAGACATCATTCGTACCGGCAAGGAAAGCACGCAGCGGCGCACCCGCAGCGAGGAGAACTTGATTTCACCGGAACTGCTGAACTCCCTCACTCGCCGCCAGCTGCTGGTACTGGAGCGCATGGCCAAGGGCGAATCCAACAAGCAGATTGCCTATAACCTCAACATCGCAGAAACCACCGTTAAGGCGCATGTATCTGCAATTCTGAGAAAGCTCGGCGTTCATAACCGGGTACAGGCCATCCTGTCGGCAGGCGATGTGGACTTCAGCCAGTACCTCAAACGCTGAAGGCGGCCAGCCTTACCCGCCGGCGGTTGTGCTCAACGGCGAATAACATGGTTGAGCACACTCCGCAGCTTCAAGGGTTTTACCGGCTTGTTCATCAATAGATAACCCAGCTCACGAATGTGCTGTTTCAGTTCATTGCTGTAGTTCGCAGTGATCATCAACACCGGCGCAGGTTGTGAGCGCTGGCCATTAATCACGGCAACGGCATCCACGCCGTTATCATCGTTATCCAAATGATAGTCCGCCAGCACCAAGTCTACCGGGGCATCCGCGACGTCCACCTGTGTTTCCAGATCGTCGGCGGATACCGCGGTAATTACTTGGCAGCCCCAGCCTTCGAGCAGGGTTTTCATGCCTTGGCAGATAGCCAGATCGTTATCGATCACCCAAACTCTGGCGCCGACCAGGCCGCTGTCGTGCACCACTGGCTGAGGCCTTGGCGAAGCTGGCAGCCTGTGCCGGCGTTCACCGACAGGCACCCGCACCGTGAACACCGAGCCCTTGCCTTCCACCGACGACACTGAGACCTCGTGGCCGAGCATACGGGCAATCTTGTCCACGATAGCCAAGCCAAGCCCCAAGCCTTTGTCGGCGGGTGCGCCATTGGGACGAATCCGTTTGAACTCCTGAAAGATCTCGGTGAGCTTGTCGGCGGGAATGCCTGGGCCAGAGTCCCACACCTGCAGCAGCACATGGTCTCCCTGACGACGGCAACCCAGCAGAATTCTGCCTTGGCCCGTGTAGCGAATGGCATTGGTCAGGAAATTCCGGAGGATGCGGGCCAGCAATTGGGAATCGGATCGCACCACCGCAGAGCTGGGCACAAAATCCAACTGCAGCCTCTCGGCTGAAGCCATTTGCCGGAATTCACGGGCAATGTTGTTGAGTAGATCGCGGAGATCAAAGGCGGTGACATCCGGTGTAATTACCCCAGCATCCAGCTTCGAGATATCCACCAACGTACCCAGCAGGTTTTCGACATCGTCCAGAGAGGTGCTGACCGAGCGTACCAACCCTTCGGCTTTCGGCCCGAAACTGTGTTCCAATAAAGCACTGGTGAACAACCGGGCGGCATTCAGCGGTTGCAGCAGGTCATGGCTAACCGCGGCCAGAAATTTGGTTTTGGACAGGTTCGCCTGTTCGGCTTCTTGCTTAGCTTCCCGCAGCCTGGCTTCCACCGCGGAACGCTCGGCAATTTCTTCTCGAAGTTGCTGGTTCAAGCCGGTCAGCGCCGCAGTGCGCTCTCGAACCCGGTGATCCAGATCATCGTAAGCCTGCTCCAAAGCAATCGAGGTCTTGCGCCGATCGGTAATATCCCGAATCAAGACAAAGAAACCAGTCACCGCGCCGGTGCAATCACGATTAGGCACATAAGATCGCAACATAAAGCGTTGCTCTCCGTGCTCGCCCGCTTCCTCAAATTCGAAGTTCACGCTGTGCCCGTCCAGCACTTCCATAATCTGAGGCAGCAGGCGCTGATAAAACTCGTCAGAATGCACTTCCTCGAGGTGTTTCCCCAAAGGCGACACCCCGTTGCGGCCGTACCAGGCCTGATAGACCTTGTTGCAAAACTGAACCCTGAGATCTGCCCCGACATAGGCTATCAACGCCGGCACATGATCGGTAACCACCCGTATCCAGCGCTCGCTTGCTTCGAGTGCCTTGATGCGTCGGGTCATTTCACTGTTTTTGACGTCGGTAATGTCGGAGTACAACACCACCAAGCCCCCCTCACGGGTAGCTCGTTCGGTCATCTGCACCCAGCGGCCGTTGGAGAGCAGGAAAAGTACCCCCTCAGCATCCTCCTGACGATGCTCTTCCACAATCAAACCGGAACTCTCGGCCAGAGCTTTTACCGCATCGATATGAGTGCCCGCTTTCGGCACAGACACACGGGCATGGCGCCAGTAACTCCGAAAACGGCTGTTGGTTTGAATCAGGCGATGATCACAGTCAAACAGTACGAAGCCATCGGCAATGTTCTCAATGGCATCGCTCAGCCGCTGCCTCGAGGTTTCATCCTCTTCCCGAGCCCGGCTCAGCGCTTTATGACTCGCTTTAAGCTCATCCATGGCCAGATTCAGGGCTTCGGTTCGTTCCCGCACCTGCTCGGCAAGAATGACCGAGTGCTCAAACGCTGCATAAGGCGCAGGCTTGTGCCCGGCACCGGATTCCACGCGAACAATCAGGGCATCGCGGATGCTTCGAAGCCGCTGATTCTCCGCTTCCAGCTCGGCAATCCGGCGGTCTTTATCATCCGGCAGGGGCTGCCCGTTCACACTATCCGGGGAAGTCAGGCTGACCAATGACCACCCCCGTAAAAGTCTGGTTTATGTGCATTCCGTTGAACTGCTCCCCGTAGGAGTTAAAACCAACCACCTTATGTTCCCTCAGAAACGCCGAGACGGCATCCGACTGCTCGGTCAGCTCGGCTTCCAGACGCCGTAAAAAACAGTCACAGGCAAGTGTCACCAAAGGCTTACCGACCACCCGCTCGGAGGCATCAAGCTGCGCCCGCACACTCTCAAGCAAAGACCCCGGATTCATGGCGGTCATCACAATGCCGGTCTCAACCGCACAATAAAACGTGAGGCTGCCATCCGGGTTCACTCGCTGTATCGAACGGACAAAATAATTACCCCCGACCTTTACCCCCAAGGGCTGCAACGCAAACACCTTCCGGTCCAGTTGAGCAACGGGAACACCGACGGTGCGAGCGTATACCTCTGCAGCAGGCTCCGCGTTCAACTCAAAGACGGTACGGGTCTCTGGGCAAGCCCGGGTTACCACAAGCTTATCCGCCTGTTCCTGCATGTGGTGCGTCGAAAACACTCGAAAATCCAGCGGCGTATTCACCAGCATCACCGTTGCCGCACTGCTGTGAAAGCGCCCGTCGAAAAACACATGGGTACCAGCCAGGCGTTCATCGTCTCCGGCAGAACCACCGAACTGGGGTATCGAACCCAAAGCCGCATTCAGGGTTGCCAGGACCAGCTCTTCCCGACTCGAAAGGCCATCAAGCATGGTTATCGCGAAGGTATTGCCTTTTACGGGCGCCAAGCGGGCTTCACGACAAGTATTAAGCAACCGGTCAATCACGCTCTGTGCGTTCTGCAGCGTGAAACCGTCAAATTCATCGATCAGCGCGCAATCAATGGCAAAGTAACGGGCATCAAACCCCAGCGCGCTGATGCAACCCCGGTCATACCCCTGCTCGGTGATCTCTCCCGCAGACGTACAGCCGTAAACACGCGCATCCGGAAACGCCGCTTGAATCGCAGGCCCAAGACGTTCCAGATCAAATTCAACAGAGCAAAAGAACAGCACGCACCCGAGGTTTGCATGCTGAAGCTGCTCGGCAAGATGCGCAGCGGCAAGCTCTGGTTCCCGTATGCTGACGCTGGCGGTTCGAACCGCCGGTTCCTGATTGTCTGCGTGCATTGAAAGGGCCCTTGGGCAACGGGGAGATTGCTCCGATTCTACGCCGTTGCCAGAACAGGGAAATTCGACTTCAGTGCTTTTTATTGGTTCGCCAAAACGGTGATAACCCATTGATTATTAACCCCAAAAATCAATGACCGGTGACACAGCCTGGTTTCGGCACAAGAAAACCGGCACTTTAGTCGGAAAAACAGGCGGGTGCCGGTGCCAGAACTGGCACCGGCCGGGCGGATCAGAAGGTTACAATTGCGCCCACAGCCAGGGTGTCAGTATCGACGACAGTGACATCCGATGACTTGGTTTTCTGCTCAAACAGGTTGTATTCGGCCACCAGCTTGAAGCTGCTGTTGACGTCGTGGAACACGGCAAACGAGGTGTTCTCGGTGTCAAAATCGCCCTGTTCCGAATCCGTTTCGCCATAAGACACCACAAACCGGTTCGCGCCCAGCGTGTAAGAACCCTGTAGCAAGTAACCATCCGCATCGTCTTCTGACGCCAGAGCGGAGTCGCTGATCAACACCGGCACATCCCCTTCCGATTTAAAACCGGACGCAGTCACCGAGAAACCCGCTACCGCGGCTTTCAGACCATAACCGACGCCCCGACTGTCAATTTCCGTTGTTGCATTCTCTGAGCTCTGGTGACGACCATTTAACCAGCCGGTCAGAGCCAGCCCTTCAACATCAACACTGTAGGTAACCTCTGCTTCAAAACGAGGAAGCGATTGTTCAGAGCCCGCGCCGGTTGTATTGGCCGGTTCAAAGATACCCGTAGCCACCTTCAAGCCACCCAAGTCCGGTGATCGATAGGTAATCTGCGCCGAAGGGTTTGGATAGGGATAACCGGTGCGGATATTACCGAAGGAGACCCCCGTCGCCGCGCCGGGAGAACCAAACCCCATCAGTAATTCATCAAGGAAAATGTTGGAACGGGCATACAACCCAAAATCCTTACCGATCAGTACCTGACCAAAGTCACCGTCGACCGTGGCGTAGAGCTGGCGCACGTCAATACTGGTGTCGGTAGGCGACTGCAGACTGTCGTTAATGGTGCTCCAGAATGAAGAACGGCCACCAAGAGTCAGATCTCCTACTTCTTTACTGAAGTTGAAGCCGATGGTGTTGGGCAGAAAACCCATTTTGACATCGGAATTGCGAACATCGCCGACCTTGTCATCACGATTCACATAAAAAGCATTGAAATAACCATCTGCGGAAAAAGCGGTTCCATCCTGATTGTAGATCTCAACGGCGGCCTGAGCCCCTGCGCTCCCTCCCATCACTGCGGCTACCGCAAGTAACAACCCTGACTTTCTCATCTTATTGTTCATACATCCCCCGGTTATTGTTTGAAATCTGGGATCAGGAGCCGCCGCACGGAACAGCAGCTCCAGGCACAATTGCGCGCCTGAGGACCATAGTCAGGGAATGGAAAGTCAGAGAATATTGTTCGTGAGAGCAGGTTGCCTGCTCATTTGGGAGGCATGAAATATGGAACTTTCGACTTACGACTCGCCCGAAAGTTGCGCCAATTCAGACAGGCAATCGTCTAAAAACTCATCAGGTGCCATCAGAACAGCCTCATCGGCCACCACACCAAACTGCACCTGATCCGCGTAACTGACAACGCTCACACCCAAGCCGATATCGCCGGCCTGGGGCACCCAGAACATCTGCTCTTTAATGGCGCAACCGGCCAGATACCGAGTTTCCGGCGTGCCTCGCACATTGGAAACCACCGCCGAGGCTTTGCGGAAGAACAAATCGGCCAGCGGTTTTCTACCGACTTCCGGCAACAACGGAGCACAAGCGGTCAGCCCCCAGGAAAGACCCGGCTGAATGCTTTTCTTAAGTTTTCGGGTTTCATGCTTTACGCGGAACAGGCGCTCCGGAGCGCTTTCCCCGTCCACGGGCAGCGGCACGAAGACCGTTCCGAAGCAATTGCCGAGCTCACCGGCTTCCGGCTTTATACCTTTGGGCATCTGAACGCGAATATCCACAGGCACCGCTGCGTGCATCACCGCGTCGTTGAGCTGTTCCGGGGTCATACCGAGCTTGGGGCGAACAGCGGCAGCCACGCAAGCCAACAACACATCGTTGATGGTCGTATGGGTGGCTTTGGCGATCTTTCGGAAGCGCTCCAGTTCAACCGGCGCCGACCAACTGCAGCTGCGGCGCCCAAGTAATGGTTGTTTGAGGTCAGAGGGGGTTTCTTCTTGTTCGATCAAAAACTCACTGATCTTGTGCACAATGCGTGCACCGTTATGCACCGCCTTGCTCACCTGCTTTTGCGCCGAGCCGGCGCCTCCGCCAGGCATGTCGGCGGCTCCTGACTGGGGCAACATGGAACCCAGCCATTGCTGGGCTGTTTCCATCCACTGACCTAGCTTTGGCAGCTCCGGAGCACCGTATAAGGCAGGGTACTGTCTCGGAGAAGACGGACACAATTGATCAAAAACCCCCAAGAGTGACAGGCCATCGGCGTAGCAATGGTGAATTCTCAGTAACAGCGCCGCCCCACCTTCTGCGTTCGGTGCCAGCCAGAACTTCCAGAGGGGTCGATACAAAGGCAAAGGATCATTCAAGCGGGTAGAAACCCAGTGCTTTAGCTCGGTTTGGTTAAACCGATCCTGCACCACATCCAAATGACGAGCGCAGTTGAAGGTGGGGTCAGCCTGCCAATACCAAGCAGGTGCGCGCCAGACGGGACGATAATGAAAGCGCTGCCAAGACGCCCAATACACATTCAAAAACTCCCGGAAGCGACTGGCCGTGAGGCCGTCAACCCGGAGCATGACGGTGATGGTCATGGGGTTATCCGGCTGTTCCAAAGCCAGCCAGGCCGAATCCGAAGGCAGCATTAAATGCGATTGCTCTTGGCTCAAACCTGAAGTTCCCCGATGATTGTCTTGTTATTGCGAGTCCCGCATTGTGCCAGAGTCAGAGTACCGTCTCCATAATCTAACCACCCCGCACGATTACAAAAAATTACGTTACTCTTCGGTTTCACTCTATACTCAAGCTATCGCTTGGTGCGATTGTTATACAATAGGTCAGGAGCACAGCGCTTGACTCAAAATATGGCGCGGCTCGGGCTCAGGTGCCAATTCGCACATGAAACCATCGCGCTATAACGGAAACACAGGCTACCAACAACCAAACAACAGGTAGCTGTGCCGGGAGAAACAAACTATGAAAGCCAGTCACATCCGCAAACTGATCAAACCGATCGATATCGCCTATTCCGAGATGTTCTCGGGACGAGTCTATCGGGTCGGTAAAGGTGCGGTGTCCACTCGCAACCATAGCAGCGCGGCTGAACACACGGTTATTGGCGTGCATGGTTTTCTGGAAAACCATTGTTACTTCACCCAAACATACGATGCCCCGACCACCGAACTCATCCTGCTGACCTGCAGCAACTACCACATTCCAGTCAATGGCGTGACGCCTGAACAGGCGGAGTGGGAAGTGCCCATCAAATTTCTGGAAGGCACCATCGAGTACGATGCCTGCATCCTGAACCAGGCACTGCAAAACCTGCCCACAACCCCCAACATTCGCCTTCATGGCCATTCCCGCGGCGGCGCTGTGATTCTGGAAGCCATTCGTCAGTGGCCCGAGCTGTACGAAGATGTCGAAGTTGTTCTGGAGGCACCCGTGCTTCCGCAAGGCAAGCTGCACGCACTCGTGACAACGTTACTAGAACCCGTCAGCCATGGCATGTGGCCCTGGATCATCCGTCTAATTAACAGTGCCCCGCAATCAGCCTACGGCCAGACCTTTTTTGGCAAAATGAATCCACGCAAGCGCCAGCTTTTAAGTAAGCTGTTCTGTGCCACCAAAGATCACCTGACCATTGTCCGCAATATCGAGGACATCATGGAGTGGATGGCCCGTACAGACTGCTCGGTCTATCAGAACATTCGCTACGGCACCTTCCTGATTCCGGCAACTGACCGTATTCTGGACCGCACAGCCATGCTAGCCAGTGCCAAAACCAGCCCGACCACCATGCGCATTGTCGAGACCAATGCACCCAGCCACTTCGTCACGCTCGACAGCACCGAGTGGCTACCTGACTTCGAACCGATCCCGAAAACCGCTCAGTCCTGACTCCAGGCCGCAAGTGACGGGTGCGCCCGTCGCACAGCTTCGCTAAACTGAGCGCCTTCAAGTTCAGCCTAGTGGAGCCCGGCATGTATCGTGAACGCCTGATCGCAACCGAAGTGCATACCGAAAATGCACACAGGCTTCAGCGTCTGCTGCTCGAGTACCACGATTTCCGCCAGCTCAAATCAAACCATCCACTGCAAGAAGTGACTCTCAAGCTTGCGGATTGGCAGGCTGAACGTCTAAAGAACACCCATCAAGATCTCTATCAACACCCGGGCTACCACAACGGTCTGGAATTCCTGCTGTCTGACCTCTACGCACCCGCCGGTATGACCTGCCGCGATGACAACGTTGACCGGATTTTCCCGAAGATGGTGAAGTGGCTACCCGATCACCTGCTGGGCACCTTTTCGGGGCTCGTCGAGCTGAACCTGGTCACCCAAAGCCTTGATTTAGAGTTGGCGGAATGGTTTCACGACAACCAACGGAACCCCGAACACATCACCATCAAAGACTGGTGCGAAGGCTATCGCGCCAGCGCTCAACTAGAGATTCGAAAACGCCAACTGGAGCTGGTTTCCAGCACCGGCCAGCAGCTGGATCAGTATGTGCGTAATCGAAGCTTGGGGTGGCTGCTGTCGATGACCCGAGGCGCAGCGGAAAGAGCGGAGTTAGGAGATTTGCACAGTTTCCTGCACCGCGGCTACAGCGCTTTTCGGAAGATGGACAAGGTAGATGTGCTGATAGAGCGACTGATCAGCCGAGAACAGAAAGTGATGGAAAACGTACTGGCAGGCCACCCGGAACCCTTCTCGCTCTCGGGTAACCTGTAATTTGGCTTACGCTTTGATGATCTGGTCCAGCTGGGAGTGTATTTCCTGCTCAATGCGAGATTTGAACGGCCGAAGCATCATGCCCAACTCCAGGTGAATGTGCAGATCGGATTCAGCGATATTGAGCTGACCTTTCACGCCACTGCGTTTGAACTTGAGCTGATCGCCTTCCCACAGATAATTCACATCAAACTTCTGCGATAGATCTTTGGCCAAGGTTTCAGCCGCATCGCGAGCGTGTGCTTTGTCCAGCTCATGGGCACGGTGGATATCAATAACAGACATGAATCAGTTTTCTCAGCTATTTGGAAACGGTTTTATAGTGTAAGCCGGTAATAAACTTGTAGCCAACACCTCAACAGTTAGAATACAGCATTCAGATTCTGACAGGACAATCTCCCATGAGCGAGCAGCAAACGCCAGGCACCCCCGGCGACAGCCAGGACGACGTGACCCATTTCGGCTTCCGAAACGTGCCGAAGAGCCAAAAAGCAAGCCAGGTGGCCGAGGTTTTCCACAGCGTCGCGGGCAAGTACGATCTCATGAACGACTTGATGTCTATGGGCATCCATCGTCTGTGGAAGCGTTTCACCATTGAACTGAGCGGCGTTCGCCCCGGCCATCAGGTACTGGACATCGCCGGCGGTACCGGCGACCTGACCATGAAGTTTTCCGATCTGGTGGGGCCATCAGGCAAAGTCGTTCTGGCCGACATCAACGCCTCCATGTTGCAAGTTGGCCGTAGCCGCCTGACCGATCGCGGCTACGCCGGCAACATCGAGTACGTGCAGGCGGATGCCGAACATCTGCCGTTCCCGGACAACAGCTTCAATGCCGTATCCATCGCCTTCGGCCTGCGCAACGTCACCGATAAAGATCAGGCCCTGCGCGACATGACCCGCACCCTGAAGCCCGGTGGCAAATTGATGGTTCTGGAGTTCTCCAAGCCGACCAACCCGCTGCTGAGCAAGGCCTACGACACCTACTCATTCAGTGCGTTGCCGCTGATGGGCCAGTTGTTTGCCGGTGACAGTGAAAGCTACAAGTATCTGGCGGAATCCATCCGTATGCACCCGGATCAGGACACGCTGAAGGGCATGATGGAAAACGCCGGACTGGTGAACTGCAAGTACTACAACATGACCGGCGGCATTGTCGCTCTGCACGTGGGAATCAAGCCCTGATGTTTCCCGGCCCTACGCTCTTGTCTGCGGCCAGCGCCATTGTCGAAACGGCCTTAAACCGGGCATTGGCACTGGACCCCAGCGGTCGTGATGCGTTGTTAAAGGCCCTCGCCGGCCCCGTACAATTCAACATCACCGCCCCGCTTGCCACGAGCTGGACCTTGGGCCGGGTAGGCGAACAGGTGCAGGTGCGAAGCCAACCCGATGATGAGGCCGCGTTAAGCATTTCCGGCAAACCGGTTGCCTTCGCCGCCCTGGCACTGGGAGACGATCGTGTCTTCGCTGACGAACGGTTAAAGGTGATCGGTGACACCGCTCTGGCGCACCAGTTACAGAGGGCTCTGGATCAGCTCGAACCCGACTGGGAAGCCGCCATGGCGCGGCATATTGGCGACCTGCCGGCGCATTTGCTGGGCAAAAGCCTGCGCAACGCTGTGCACTGGAGCCGGAACGCGTTCAACACCATGAACGCCAACGTTGAAGAATACCTCCACGAAGAAAGCCGCGCCCTGCCCGGGCGCCGCGAACTGGAAGCCACTTTTCAGGACATCGACGAGCTTAACCTGCGCACTGAACGTCTCGAAGCCCGCCTGAACCAACTGGAATTGTCCGGTAGCAATACCGATACGGAGAACCTGTGACACGTCTGCAACGCCTGTTCCGAATTGCCTGGGTATTTTGCCGCTATCGGCTGGACACCTTTTTACCTCTGGCGGAACTGCCGACGCCTCTAAAGATTTTTTTCCTGCTGGCCCCCTGGCACCTGTTTCCTCAGCCCAAATTGAGCCGTGGCGATCGATTGCGCTTAGCACTCGAAGAGCTGGGACCAGTGTTCGTAAAGTTTGGCCAAATCCTTTCTACCCGCCGGGATTTGCTGCCCGACGACATGGCCGCATCGCTGAAACAGCTGCAGGACCGGGTGCCGCCTTTCCCCAGCGACCAAGCCCGAGACATCATCGAATCCTCTCTCGGTGCGCCCGTATCAGAGCTCTTTGCCGAATTCGGCGCGGACCCGATGGCCTCTGCCTCTGTGGCTCAGGTTCACCCTGCTACACTGCGCAATGGCCAGAAAGTGGTGGTCAAGGTTCTTCGCCCGGGCATCGAAAAAGTGATTCGCCAGGACCTTGCGCTGATGTACCTTATGGCCGGATTGCTGGAGAAGTATTGGTCCGAAGGTAAGCGCCTGCACCCGGTCGAGGTCGTTGCCGATTACGACGCCACCATCCACGACGAGCTGGACCTGCAACGGGAAGCCGCCAACGCCAGCCAGTTGCGCCGCAACTTTGAAAATTCGCCGCTTATCTACATCCCGTTTATAGATTGGGATTACACCCGCAAGTCCGTGCTGGTGATGGAGCGCATCCACGGCATCCCCATTGCCGACGTAGAGTCGCTTCAAGCCGCTGGCGTGAATATGAAAGTGCTGGCAGAAAAAGGCGTCGAGATCTTCTTTACCCAAGTGTTCCGTGACAGTTTTTTTCACGCCGACATGCACCCGGGCAACATTTTTGTCGACGTATCCAACCCGGCTGACCCGCAATACATCGCCATCGACTTCGGCATTGTCGGTACTCTGGCTCCGGATGATCAAAGCTATCTGGCACGCAACCTGCTCGCGTTCTTCCGACGCGATTACCGCCAGGTCGCTCAGCTGCATGTTCAATCCGGCTGGGTCCCGCCGGAAACTCGCATCAACGAGTTCGAGGCCGCCATCCGCACCGTGTGCGAGCCTATTTTCGAGAAACCACTGAAAGATATCTCGTTCGGGCATTTCCTCTTACGCCTGTTCCAGACCGCTCGGCGTTTCGATATGGAAGTGCAACCGCAATTGGTCCTGCTGCAAAAGACTCTGCTCAACGTGGAAGGACTTGGCCGCCAATTGTATCCAGATCTCGATTTGTGGAGCACCGCGCAACCGTTCCTTGAAAACTGGATGCGTAAGCGGATTGGCCCCTCCGGTCTGATCAAATCGCTACAAACCCACTTGCCATCATGGCTAGAACAGTCGCCGGAAATGCCGCAACTGATTCACGATGCCCTACTTCAATTGCGAAGCGCCGGCCCGACGGAACAACAGAATCAGGACACGCTGGCCTTACTGCGTGAACAGCAGCGCAAAACCGACCGCCGTTGGCGCCGTGGCATCACCGCGCTGGCACTGGTTGGAGTAGCTATCGCCGGAACTCAACCGGGAGCCACAGAATGGGCACAGAACGTGCCACTGTGGTCTTGGGCACTGTTCGCAGCCGCCGGAGCGCTGGTGCTTCGGGGCAGCCGTTAATAATGACCATCGCTACCAATCGCTGAGCCAACATGAATACCCAGACCTATTTTTCTCCCTGTGGACGCTACCGTTATGCTCTTAGCAGGGTTTGGGACAGCGACAAGCCCTGCGTGATGATTATCGGACTGAACCCATCGGAAACCGACGACAACCCCACCATCACCCGCTGCACCAACTTTGCCAACGCCTGGGGCTTTGGTGGCGTTTACGTCACCAACCTGTTTGCCTATCGCGCCGCTACGCCCAATGAGCTGATCACGGCATCCGAACCGGTTGGCGAAGAAAACGATGACTGGCTGGCCCGGTGCGCACAGAAATCGGCACTGACGGTGGCTGCTTGGGGGAATTACGGTTCTCACCTGAAACGCTCAGATCAGGTAAAGCGACTGCTGCCGGACCTACATTGCATTCGGATGAACAAGTCGGGCGAACCCGCTCATCCCTTGTACTTGAAGGCCAGTCTCATGCCTGTAAAACTACCCGTGCAAGATTGATGATACGAACCGCATCTGTCGCGCTTGCACCTACCCTGCTCAGGATTCATAGAAATGAAAGATTTAGCAGATAATCTAGGCTCTCCCAGCTGGTTAGACGACATCCTCTGGACCGAGGACGGCCTGGTACCTGCCATTGCGCAATGCGCCGAAAACGGCGACATCTTGATGATGGCCTGGATGAACCGTGAATCTCTTCAGCTCACGATTGAAGAAGGTCAGGCGGTTTATTGGTCGCGCTCCCGAGGCAAGCTCTGGCGCAAGGGCGAAAGTTCGGGGCATCAGCAGGTCCTCAAAGACATTCGCCTGGACTGCGATGCCGACGTTGTCTTGCTGAAAGTGGAGCAAAAAGGCGGCATTGCCTGTCATACTGGTCGCAGAAGCTGTTTTTACCGGACCCTGAAAGACGGCGAATGGGTCAGTGCCGAGCCGGTACTGAAAGATCCTGACGCGATTTATGGCAGTAACTGAGGAGCAAACACCGTGAGTGATGTACTGGAACGCCTGGCTGAGGTACTCGAGGCACGCAAAGACGCCGCCCCTGACACGTCCTACGTCGCCAGTCTGCACGCCAAAGGCCTGAACAAGATTTTGGAGAAGGTCGGAGAAGAGTGCACTGAAACCCTGCTGGCCGCGAAAGACGCAGAACACTCCGGGGACACCCAGGACGTGATCTATGAAACCGCCGATCTGTGGTTTCACACGATGGTGATGTTGTCCCGCCTCGGTCTGAGTCCGAAAGACGTTACCGATGAACTGGCACGCCGCTTCGATCTATCCGGTCTGGAAGAAAAAGCGTCACGACAATCATAAAGAAGTACCCCGAAGGAGTATTTCCGCCCAAGGCTGTCATTGGCGTACAATGTGAAGCATAGAAACAACTGAACGAGGACCCCTCATGGGTATCAGTATCTGGCAACTTCTTATCGTACTTGGCATCGTTATTTTGCTGTTCGGAACCAAGAAACTTCGGAACATCGGCACCGATCTCGGTGGTGCTATTCGTGGATTCAAGAAATCCATGAGTGACGAAGACGAAAAATCCGGTGAAGCTGACACTTTGGAAAGCCAAAAGGCCGAACAAGCTCAGACTGAAGCGAAAACGCAGGAAAAGCAAAAGAGCTGAGCACCACCTGAATGTTCGATATTGGCTTTGTAGAGCTACTCATTTGCGGCATCATCGCACTGCTCGTCCTCGGTCCGGAGCGGCTGCCTTCTGCTGCCCGGACCGCCGGCCGGTGGGTGGGTGGTGCCCGCCGTATGGTGCGGCAATTCACCTCAGAGCTTGACCGCGAACTGAAAGCGGAAGAACTTCGCGAACAGTTACGCAAAGCCGGTGATGTCGGTCTGGAGGACGTAGAAAAAACCGTCAAAAGCGCTCTGGATGAAGCCAAAAAATACGAAAACATGATTTTGCCAGAGAACAGCCCGGCCAAAACCACGCCCACGCAGTCTGAAAGTGCTCTCTCAGATAACCCGTCAGGTAGCACCCCGGATCAAACCTCAGGGAATTCGTCGGAAAACCGTTCATGAGTTCATCCCCCGATGGCCAACAGGCGTCACACGAGCCGCAGGAAATGCCACTGATCGAGCATTTGCTCGAACTGCGCAACCGTTTGCTGAAAATGGTACTGGCAGTCATCATCTGCTTTGCGGTGATTTACCCCTTTGCCAACGACCTGTACCTGCTGTTGTCGCAGCCATTGCGGGATCTGCTTCCGGAAGGCCAGATGATGATCGCAACCGACATCACCTCGCCGTTTTTCGCACCTCTGAAGCTGGCCTTGGTATTGGCGGTGTTTGCTGCCATCCCCATCATTCTTTACCAGCTCTGGAGCTTTGTCGCACCGGGGCTTTATGCCCATGAGAAGCGATTGGCCTTCCCGCTGCTGTTTACCTCAGTCCTGCTGTTTTATGGCGGCGCCACCTTCGCCTACTTTGTGGTGTTTCCGCTGGTTTTCGGATTTTTTACCGCCATCGGGCCAGAAGGCATCATCGAGCTGCCCGACATCGCCAGCTATCTGAACTTCATCCTGAAGATGTTCTTCGCCTTCGGCGTAGCCTTTGAGATCCCCATTGCCACGGTGCTGGTGATCCTCACCGGCGCGACCACTCCCAACGACCTGGCGGCCAAACGCCCCTATGTGGTGGTTGCCTGCTTCATCATCGGCATGCTGCTGACCCCGCCTGACATCATCTCCCAGACGTTGCTTGCCGTACCCATGTGGATCTTGTTCGAGTTTGGCATTTTATTCGGCCGACTGGCTTACAAAGAGCGACAGGATGGCGACGAGGAAGAGCTGGGCAGCCAATGAATCTGGCCTTGCTGTTTGACGAAGACTTCATCGATACGGACCGCGCACTGTTGCGCGGTCGCCGTTTTGATCATCTGAAAACCGTACTCAAGGCGGGGACCGGTCATCAGCTTCCTGTCGGCCGAGTGAACGGCGCGATGGGCTATGGCGAAGTACTTCGCCTGACCGACACAGAGGTCGAGCTACAGGTCAGCCTGGAGCAACCTGCACCCACCCCCTTGCCGCTGACTCTAATTCTAGCCATGCCCCGCCCCAAAATGTTCCGGCGCACGCTGCAAACCTGCGCTTCGCTGGGCGTCAAAGACATCTGGCTGATCAACAGCTACAAAGTGGAAAAGAGTTTCTGGCAGACGCCCTGGCTGTCCGAGCAAAATCTGCTAGACAACCTGACATTGGGGCTCGAACAAGCCAAAGACACCCTGATGCCACAAGTGCACATTCGTAAACTGTTCAAGCCGTTCGTAGAAGATGAGCTACCGGCTCTACTGGCCGGCAAGCGTGCCCTGGTTGCGCACCCGGGCACGGCTATTCCCTGCCCTACGCATCTGAACCACCCCGCCGCACTGTGCATCGGCCCCGAGGGTGGTTTTACCGATTACGAAGTAGGGAAGCTGGAGGAAGCGGGTTGCCAAAGCGTACACCTTGGCCCTCGCATTCTTCGAGTGGAGACGGCTGTTCCGGTGCTGGTCAGCCGATTATTTGACGCCTGCCTTTAGGCCTTACGCTTCTGCCAGAAGGTGATAACCGGTGTTAGAACCGCCAACAGAATGGCGCCGGCCAGCAGCCCGAACAGGCCATCCCCCAGCGTCGAAACCAGCACACCGCCAATACCCCCGAAACCCTCCGCAAACCCCTTGATGGCCCCAGACACCACCGGAATACCATGGGTAAGAATACCGCCACCCACGAGAAACATGGCGATGGTGCCAACGATCGACAGGGTTTTCATCATATAGGGGGCCAGCCAGAGAATAGCTTCGCCCAAGCGTTTAATCGGCACCGGCTCCTGCTGACTCAGGTACAGACCGCCGTCATCAAGTTTGACGATCCCGGCCACCAGGCCATAAACCACCACCGTTACCCCAACCGCCACAATCGAGAGCACGGCAAACTGCATCTCGATGCTCTGGACCGCCACAATACCCAGGGTGATGGCAATGATCTCCGCGGAAAGAATGAAGTCGGTCCGAATCGCGCCTTTGATTTTGTCCTTCTCCAGCTCTTTCAAGTCCACTTCCGGGCTTTTCAGGGCTTCGTGCAGGTTCTTTTTATGGGCTTCGTTTTCTTCTTTGTGCAGAAATTTGTGCGCCAGTTTTTCGGTCCCCTCAAAGCACAAAAAGGCACCGCCCAACATCAACAACGGCGTGACCAACCAGGGTAGAAAGAAACTGATGGCTACGGCTGCCGGCACCAAAATGCACTTGTTGAGCAGCGAACCTTTGGCGACCGCCCACACCACCGGCAATTCCCGAGCGGGCTTTACGCCAGTGACTTGCTGCGCGTTAAGGGCCAGATCGTCCCCGAGTACTCCCGCCGTTTTTTTGGTGGCGGCTTTGGTCATCAATGCCACATCGTCCAGCACTGTGGCGATGTCATCGAGAAGGGTCAGAAGGCTGGCGCCTGCCATAAACAATTCCTTTATCCGCTGGGGTCGAATTCACTCAAAAAGTTTACGGAATAGTCTTAAGTCGCGCTACCCGTCAATGCCCATGGCCTCGGCCGCAATTCGGGTCTTTAGCGGTGCCAGCTTATCGAACCAACGCATGCCAGCATTACGCAACCAACGAATGGGCAGTTCATCACGAGCAAAGAGCTGTTTGAAGCCTTCCATCGCCGCCATCATGGCGAGGTTCTCGCCTTTGCGGCGACGCTGATACCGGGCCAGCACTAACGCGTCGTCCGGGGCCAAACCGAGCTGTTTCGCACGCCCAAGTTCGTCCAACAGGACGCGCACGTCACCGTAGCCCAGATTTGCGCCCTGCCCCGCCAGCGGATGGATGGTATGGGCGGCATCACCCACCAAGGCCAGTCCATCCGTCACATAATCTTTGGCATGGCGCTGGCGCAGCGGAAAGGCAAATCGTTTGGACACCGCCAATACCTCGCCCAGCTCGCCTTCAATGGCCACTTCCAACTCTTTGCGGAAACGATCGGAGTCCAGCGCCATCAAACGGCGTGCCTCGTCGGTGTCCTGTGACCAGACGAACGAGCAGAAATGCTCGTCACCGGTTTCATTAGCCAATGGCAGAAAGGCCAGCGGTCCGGTGGGGGTAAAACTTTGCCAGGCGGTGTGGCAATGAGATTGGCTGGTGCGGACCGTGCCGACAATCGCTTGCTGGTCGTAATCCCATTCACGGGTAGCCAGACCGCTCCACTGACGTAGACGAGACATCGCGCCATCCGCGCCCACCACCAGATTGGCCGTCAGCAGACGACCGTCTTCCAGCTGAACACCTTCACCGCGAACCCACCCTTGCACCCGCACGCCGTCAAGCAAAGTAACGTCGCTCTCGACCAAGCATTCGAACAAGGCACGGACAATGTTCCGGTTTTCCACAATCGTTCCGAGCGAACGGGCATGGAGTTCGGCAGCATCAAAGTGAATTCGCCCCGTGCCGTCGCCGTCCCACACGATCATCTCGCGGTAGCCGCAATGCCGACCCGCCTGCACCCGAGGCCAGGCCCCCAAGGCTTGCAGCAAGCGCTCGCTGGCCAAAGAAATCGCACTGACTCTTGGCTCGAAACTTTCGACGTTGGCGGCAGTGCCGGAACTCTTCAGCAAGCTATCAACCGGCGCGCCTTCAACAAGCCCCACCTGCCAACCTTGTTGCGACAATCCCAGCGCCAGAGCCGAGCCAATCATGCCGCCCCCGACCACCAAGATGTCAAAACGCTTCACTCCGGACTCATGACTCATGACGAGAGCTCTCCGCGGCGGTGTTAGCGGACAAAATCGCAGGCTTGCGCCCGCCCGTGCCCATGGCTTTACGAGCAAACCAACGCTTGGCTGCGGGCACCAGATCCAGCCCCATCAAGCCCGCGTCACGGGCTAGCGCCAACGGTGGCAGGGCTTGACCGAATACCCGGATCAGCGAATCGGAAAACTGCACCGTTTGCTGCCAATCCTGACGGTGTCGGCGCTGATACTCGCCCAGCACCGACAATGAGCCGATCGACACATCGTTATCGGTGGCCAGACGAAACTGTTCCACCAGCGCCATCAATCCCCGTAATGCGAGGTTGAAACCTTGCCCCGCCACCGGATGCAAGGCATGGGCCGCGTTCCCGACCAGAACCACGCCCGGGCGAACGGCCTCATCCACGGTAGTCAGCTTCAACGGGTAGTGATTGCATTGACCAATGCGGGTGATGCGGCCCAAGCGCCAGCCGAAACGCTCTTGCAACGCACGGCATTTGTCATCATCCGATTGTTCCAGAAGGGCGTCCAGAGCATGGTCGTCCAGCGTCCAGACCAGCGCGGAATCATGCCCGGCGCGCGCAGGCGACCCTTGGGGTAGCATGGCCATGGGGCCTGACTGGGTGAAACGCTCAAACGCGGTGAACTGGTGAGCTTCGCTGGTAGTGACGTTCGCGATCAAGGCATGCTGGCCATAATCCACGGTCCGCGGGAGAAAACCCAGTTTTTCCCGCAACCCGGAACGGCCGCCATCGGCCACGACCAAGCACTGACCGGTTAGCTGCAGCGCTTCGCCATTCTTACGAATGCTGACACGTACACCCTCGCTGAGCGGCGTCATATCCACCACCTCAGCAGGCGCTTCCCAGCGCACATCGGCCGCCAGCAAGGCTCGCATCAGGCAAAGCCCCATCCAGCGATTGTCCGCAACGTAACCCAGGGCTTCCTGGTGATGATCTTTGGCGTGCAGCCGGGTAGCACCAAACCGACCTCGGTCCGAAACATGGATGTGCTGGATCGGCGTAGCATGCTCGGACAATGCCGACCAAAGCCCCAGCTCTTCGAAAATAACCCGGGACCCCCAAGCCAGCGCCGTAGAACGAGCGTCATAACTGGGCTGGTAATCTTCCGGCAGGGCATCCGGCGACAGCGGGAAGCTTTCGACCACCGTCACCCGAAGTTCCGGCACCACGCGAGCCACGGCCAACGCCAAGGTTGCGCCTGCCAAGCCGCCGCCGGCAATGATCAGATCGGTATCCATTCGGGCTTCGGTCACAGGGTCAGTCCGCCATCAAAGCTTCAATATCGGCAACGTTTTTTGGCACACCGTCGGTCAATACACGGCAGCCTTCTTTGGTCACCACCACATCGTCTTCAATGCGAATACCGATTCCGCGCCATTTCTCATCCACGTCCGTGTTGTCCGGCGCGATGTACAAGCCCGGCTCTACGGTGAGCGCCATACCCGGCTCCAGCTCACGCCAGGCATCACCGACTTTGTAATCACCGACATCGTGAACATCCAGTCCCAACCAATGGCCAGTCCTGTGCATGAAAAACGGTTTGTAGGCTTCCTCAGCAATCGCGTCCTCCAAGGTGCCTGACAATAGGCCAAGGTCGATCAACCCTTGGGTCAATACATTCAGGGCCGCTTCGTGGGAATGGTTCCAGTGGTTGCCGGGGCGAACTGCGTCAATCGCGGCATACTGAGCCGCCAATACCACCTCATAGAGGGCTTTCTGCTCTGGGCTGAATTTACCGTTTACAGGGAAGGTGCGGGTAATGTCCGAGGCGTAGCAATCCAGCTCGCAGCCGGCATCGATCAACACCAGATCGCCATCTTTCAGGGGCGCCCCATTTTCGATGTAATGCAAAATACAGCCGTTAGCCCCGCCACCGACAATGGACGGATAAGCCGTTGAGCGCGCACCGTGATCCATAAAGGTGCGAATCAGCTCAGCTTCAAGGTTGTACTCGTAGCCACCCTTGCGAGCGCGTTTCATGGCATTGCAGTGCGCCTCGGCGCTGATCTCGGCCGCTTTAGCCATCATCTTCACTTCACCGGCACTTTTATACAGGCGAAGGTCGTGTAACAGGTGCTCAAGAGCCACAAACTCACCGGGAGGATGCGCACCGGCGCGCACTTTACTTCGGATTACCTTGATCCAATCCATCACTCGAGCATCGAAGGCATCGTCTTTGCCCAGCGGGTAATAAACCCGGCTTCGACCCTCGATCATACCCGGTAAAATGTCATCGATATCGGCAATCGGGAACGCATCATCTAAGCCGTAACGCTCAATGGCCCCCTCGGGGCCCACCAGAAAACCGTCCCAGAGCTCTTTTTCAGGGTTTCGCTCTTTACAGAACAGCACCGCTTCACCGTGCTCCCGCCCCGGAATCAAGGCTAACACCGCTTCCGGTTCGCCAAAGCCGGTCAGGTACTGAAAATCACTGTCTTGGCGAAACGGATGCAGCACGTCCCGATTTCGGACCCGCTCAGGTGCTGCCGGCAAGATCGCAATGCTATCCGGCGCCATAAGCGCCATCAGTTTGCGACGGCGCTCAGCGAACTCTTTGGTCGAAATCGATACAGCCATGATGCCTCCTGGTCAGTGCAAAGTCGGCGCGTTGCCTGCGGGTTTCTCGGGTTCATTAAATTCAGTGAATACGGCCAGAGCACCCAGCCGAACATACTCGGTGATTTCCAACAACTGCTGCTCACTTTCTTCATCCGACTCTTCTTCGTCAGAAAGCTGGCTGATCGCGACCAGATCCTCAATCAACTCACGAATTTCATCCGGAGCCTGGCCCAGAGACGAACCTGCCGCCAGAGCCATGCCTTCCAGAAAACCGCGAACCCAAGACACCAAGGCTTCCAATCGCTGCTCAATCGCGTAATCGTCATCCGGCAATAACGGCTGAAAGCTCATATCCGAAGACTGCAACTGAGCCAGCGTTTTGGCGTAAGCGCCGTTCATGAAAGCCGCGAGGTCTTCAGATTCCTCCAACGTCTGCTCAGCCAACCCCATGTGGTCACAAACCATGGCAAGCCAATCAGGCTCCGAGATGCGGGTGCCTGCTGCCAACTGGCCACACAGTACGCCGTGCAACTCGGACGGATGACTGAAGGCCTTATGGGCGGTGAACATGTTGGCCCATTGCTCGAACTCTGCAGCTCGGGCGGCAGCATTGGTATCGGTTTCAGACATGAAACAGCAGCTTCCTATATCGGGGGAGCTCACCTGCCGGGCAGGTAACTCCGGTAATATTTAGGGCTATATCCTAGCATTCCGCAGCAATTGTGGCACTGCCGGAGCGCTCTGGGGGTTGCTTTTCTCTCGCCCCAGGATAAAAATGTTATAACATATCGAATCTCAAGAAGGGCCCTCGATGAAACCTCAAAAACACCTAGCGCTTACCGGCATTTTGGCACTCGGTCTTTGCTCTGCCTCAGCCTTCGCCCAACAAAATCTGCAGGCCCATCAGCACGGAGTCGCCGAGCTTCAAGTTGCCATTTCAGGGGAACAAATCGACGCTCTACTGCTGTCGCCAGCCTACAACCTGGTAGGCTTTGAACACCCGCCACACTCTTCCGAACAGCAGCAAACGGTAGAATCCGCGGTCGACTGGCTCAAGAACACGGCGCTCGTAAACACAGGCGACCTACAATGTTCGCCAGAGCAATCGCATGTGCATACCAGCTGGAAAGACCAACACGACGATCACCACGAGCATCATGATGATGACCACACGGGCTCTGGGCACAGCGACATCGAGATCACCCAGCGCCTGCACTGCACTGGGCTATCAGAAGCATCAGAATTGAAAACCGAGCTGTTCGAGCGCTTCCCCGGCCTGGAACAGCTAAATGCGCAATGGGTCAGCTCGAAAGGCCAGAGCGGCGCCCGCCTGACACCCGACCAGCATCGCATTCAGCTCAGCCGATAGGATCATTCGGTATAGGGCTCGACCGAGCTGGCCTTGATTGAGTATGAGGACGCACCAATCGCGTTCTCGGTCTTTTCTATGGTCAGCTGCCCTTCAATCCAGACCGGATCGTATAGCGCTTGCAAAGTGAACCCTTCCGGGTATTTCACGTGAATAATCTGATTGGGCGGCGGTGGTGGCACGTGGATGCAGGCCCCGTAGTATGGCACCAAAAAAAATTCTAGAATGCGCATGTCCTTTGTGGTTTTCAGCGGCACCACGAAACCGGGAATCCGACCTTCGACGTTGGCCATTTCAGGCACCACTCGGCCAGTCATGATTTCATCCGGTAGCAAGGCCGGGCCATCTCCGTCATGCTCAACTTCCGGCAGGCTTTCAAGCAAAGCGAGGTCTTCTGCCGGCATCAATTCGAGCCAGTCGATTTCTCTGGGCTTTGCCTCAACCAAACAGGAAACCAAAACAAGCATCACCAGTCCAAGGCTGGCAATCATTACTCGAGCATTTAACTTCAACAACATGAAACGCTGCTCCACTTGGGGTATACCAGACGATTTCGGCCATCATACAACGGAACCAACGCTACGGACATGAACATCAATACAGCACAACAGCCGTCTCGCTCTTGCGCCATTGAAACCCATCAACTCCGGTTTCGCTGGCCCAAGCAGCCGACCCCCCTGCATTTTCCTGACATCCAACTTAACCAGGGCAAGCATCTTTTTTTGCGCGGCCCCAGTGGCACCGGGAAAAGCACGCTGCTGAGTATGCTCGCGGGCATGATGTTGCCGGAAACAGGCTCCGTTAAGCTGCTTGGAACGAGCCTGAGCGAATTGAAAGGCGGCGCGCGCGACCAATTCCGGGCCGACCACATGGGCGTTATTTTCCAGCAGTTCAATCTGGTGCCCTATCTAAGCGCGCTGGCCAATGTCACGCTGCCGTGCCGCTTATCCGGACGGCGCCGACAACAGACCCAAGACAGCCCGGAAGCCGCAGGCACGTCACTGCTGCAACAGCTTTCAATCCCCGAATCACTCTGGCACCGACAAGTCACCGAGATGTCCATCGGCCAACAGCAACGCGTTGCCGCAGCACGCGCCCTGATCGGGTCACCGGAAATCATTCTGGCGGATGAGCCCACCTCGGCACTGGATACAGATAACCGGGATCGTTTCGTGGAACTGCTCTTGAACCTGGCCCACCAACACCGCTGCTCCGTCGTGTTCGTCAGTCACGACCGGAGTCTGGCGAATCACTTCCACCATCACCTGTCACTGGGAGGTGAATCATGAACAAGCTTCGCCTGACCCTGTCACTGGCAACTTCCAGTCTCTGGTACCGGCGCAGAGTCCTTGCCTTGGTGTGCCTGACACTGACTCTCAGCGTCACGCTGCTGCTGGGCATTCAGTACCTGCGTACCGAAGTTCGACAGTCGTTTACCAGCACCATTTCCGGCACCGATCTGATTGTCGGTGCGCGCAGCGGGCAACTCAACCTGTTGCTGTATACGGTGTTCCACATTGGCAACGCCACCAACAACATTCACTGGTCCAGCTTTGACGAAATAAAAAACGATCCGCGTGTGGATTGGGCAGTACCCATTTCGCTGGGAGACAGTTATCAGGGCTACCGAGTGGTAAGCACCAACGAGCAGTTTTTGGAGAGGTTTCAGTACGGCAACGACCAAAAACTGGCACTCGCCCAGGGCCATTGGTTCTCCCACCTGTTCGATGTCACGCTCGGGGCTGACGTCGCCCGCCAACTTCAACACAACCTGGGCGACCAGATTGTGTTGTCACACGGCGGAGGACGCACCAGCTTTTCTAACCACACCGACCTGCCGTTCCAGATCACGGGCATTCTGGAAACCACCGGCACACCGATCGACCAAGCGGTTTATATCAGCCTTGAGGCCATGGAAGCCATACACGTGGGCTGGGAATCCGGCGTTGCGATTCCGGGTAGAACCTTGTCGGCAAGCACGGTCGAGGACCGATCTTTCACGCCGAACGCCATCACAGCGATGCTGCTCGGCTTGAAAAACCCGATTACGACGTTCCAACTGCAACGAGAGTTGAGCCAATTCGCCAAAGAACCCTTATCAGCCATATTACCCGGCGTCGCTCTGAGCGAACTATGGCGCATGATGGGCCAATTTGAGCAGGCTCTGCTGGGCATCAGCGTGTTTGTAGTGGCTACCAGCCTGATCGGTTTGATTGCAGTCTTGTTAACCATTCAGACGCAGCGGCACCGAGAGATCGCCATTTTGCGCGCAGTGGGCACCTCCCCCGGGCTGATCGCCTCGCTCTACAGCCTGGAGTGCGTCATGCTCGCGCTCGTGTCCTGCGCCTTGAGTTTGCTCATGGGCACCGGAGCCATATCCGCCCTCAGCCCTTGGCTGCTGGAGCATTACGGCATTCACATCGGATTGCGCGCACTGAATGCTGACGAATGGCTGCTCCTCAGTATGGTACCGGTGGTCGCCTTCGCCATTTCACTGGTGCCGTCTTGGCATCACTGGAGGAAAACCAGAAAGCTGTCCTTCGGTAGCAGCGGTCACAACTAACCTGACAGCAAAGGCGACATACTTCACGGAGCCCGCGCCATGACAATGCGGTAAATTGACCGTTGTTGTGCGGGCACTTATAGTTACTGCAATCAAAAATTATTCATACTGAGCACGTCATGGAACAGTCCGAAGTACAGTTATTAGCGGACAAGCTGGACAACTTGATCGAGCATTGCAGAAAACTCGAGAAGGACAACGCTTTACTGCGTGAAGCGCAGGACGATTGGAATCGTGAGCGCGCCCAGCTTATGCAAAAAAACGATCTTGCCAAAAACAAGATTGAAGCCATGATTGGCCGCCTTCGGGCACTGGAGCACCACTGATGTCACAGCAGTCAACCACCGTTGAAGTCAGGATCCTCGACAAAGAGTACCTGGTGGCCTGTCCTCAGGAGGAGCAAGAAGCGCTGCTGCGTGCCGCTCGGCATCTGGATAACAAGATGCGAGAAATCCGCTCTACCGGCAAGGTATTCGGCACCGAGCGCATTGCTGTGATGGCCGCACTGAACATCACGCACTCCCTGCTGGAACGAGACACTATGTCTGAAGCCACCAGCAACCTCCTGAAAGCCATGGATGACCGCCTCGACGAGGTTCTGGGCGAGCCCTCTGAGCGTTAATCTCGTAAAGACTCAGCAAAGGGGGTTGCAATTGGGGCCAGCCTTGGCCCTATAATGGTTCAACTTCCTGGGCTGTTCGCTGGTCGGGTACGTCCTCGAGCCGATGCGCTTTACCCAGGTGACCACTTCAGGACATTGTGAGCATGTCCCCTGCGGGGGAAAGCCTAATATGTCACAGCGGTCGCCGACCTTGAACTTTGGGTTCAAGGGCTACATCCGATAACGGCAGCCCGGGAAGCTTTATTTTGAACACCCTTTCCAGAAGCGATCTCCGCAAAGAATTGCGCAGCCTGCGCAACGATCTCTCTTTCGAGCAACAGCAGCAAGCCTCTGAGCACCTCGCACTGAATCTGCTTCGGCATCCGGCTTTGTATCGCGCCAAGCACATTGGTATTTATCTGGCCAATGATGGCGAAATCGATCCACACTTGTTCATCGATCTTGGGCGACGCAAAGGTATTCAGTTCTATTTGCCGGTCCTGCACTCGGTTTATCCCGGCAAGTTGGTTTTCAGCCCCTATCGGGATGGCACAGAGCTGATCCCTAATCGGTTTGGCATCCCTGAGCCCCCATTCCCGGAAGCCAGACGCAGGCCCGCCTGGTCTTTGGATGCGGTTCTGTTTCCGTTGGTCGGCTTTGATGAACGAGGTGGCAGATTAGGTATGGGCGGCGGGTTCTACGATCGTACGTTTGCGTTCAGCAGGATTCGGCCGGCGATGGCACCGAAGTTGATCGGGCTTGCCCATGAATTTCAGAAGGTTTCGTCGTTACCAATCGAACCGTGGGATGTACCTCTCCACGGTGTCGTTACAGATAAGCGGTGTTATCAATTCAAACGCTGATCGATTGACTGAATAAAACTGGTTGCGGGCACACCTCTGACAGAACGGTTATCTTCAGAGGCCTGAATGGTTGTGGTCACACCGGTAATTACCAGACCGACAGCAAAGATGAACACAATGGTGCGGATGATGTCTGGCTTGTTACCCATGGAGCACATTCCCGTTATTCGTCGCATTAAATGACTGGAAAATCAGCTGGCTATTCTTGATATCAAGAATTAGACGAAAGACTAACATGTAATCTTACTTTTACAATTTTTGGCAGGTTACCATTACGTAAGGGTTTACCCTAATAGTCAGCCGCCCCACGCAAAGACGGCAGCTTTTTCTGAACGCTCGCCTTCAAGCCTTTCTTCTACAACGTGAAAGCCCTCGTACACCGAGGGCTTTCACGTGGCGAGATTATTTGGGTTTGCAGTTACCCGCCCCCAAGAACAGCTTGTACGCCTCGTTGTCCGTCATGTTCTCGTAACGGAAGCCAACTTTTTCCAACATTTCTTCAAAGGCCTTGGTTTCGTCAGCATTCACTTGGGCGCCAAGCAGCACTCGACTGTATGCCGCACCATGGTTGCGGTAGTGGAACAAGGAGATGTTCCAGCGGGTGCCGAGAGACATGAGGAATTTCAACAGCGCGCCCGGGCGTTCGGGGAATTCGAACTGGTAGACCACTTCGTTGGTGATCGAGGGCGCGTGGCCGCCGACGAGGTGGCGGATGTGCTGTTTCGCCATGTCGCTGTCGGTGAGGTCGGTCACTGAGTAGCCGATTTCTCTCAGGTCTTGCAGCAATTCTTCCCGACCCAGCCCTCCGGCCTGGATCTGGATGCCCACGAAGATCACCGCTTGCTGGTCATCGGCGTAACGGTAATTGAACTCGGTGATACTGCGTTTGTGCAAGGCCTTGATGAACGCTTTAAAGGCGCCGGGTTGTTCCGGGATGGTCACGGCCAGAACGGCTTCGCGCTTTTCACCGATTTCGGTACGCTCCGAGATGTAGCGCAGGCGGTCGAAGTTCATGTTGGCGCCACTGAGCACGCCGGCCAGGTTTTCGCCTTCCAGATTTTCCCGCTCGATGTATTTTTTGATACCGGCCACGGACAGAGCACCGGCAGGCTCGGCAATAGAGCGGGTATCCTCAAAGACATCTTTGATGGCTGCGCAGATTTCGTCGGTACTGACGGTAATCACTTCGTCGACGGCGTCTTTGCAGATATTCCAGGGCTCTTCACCGATCTGTTTCACCGCAACGCCGTCCGCGAAGATGCCCACTTCGTCCAGCACCACTCGCTCACCCGCGGCCAGCGCAGCTTGCAGGCAATTGGAGTCTTCCGGCTCCACACCGATGATTTTGATGTCCGGGCGCAGATATTTGATGTACGCCGCCATGCCGGCAATCAAACCACCACCGCCGACCGGGATGAATACCGCGTGTAAAGGCTGCGAGTATTGCCACATCATTTCCATCGCCACGGTGCCCTGACCGGCAATCACATCGGGGTCATCGTAGGGCGGGATGTAGGTGTAGCCATGTTTGGCAATCAGTTCCTGGGCGTGCGCAGCGGCTTCGTCAAAGGCATCCCCTTTGAGCACCACTTTCGCTCCACGTTCCCGAACGGATTTTACTTTGATGTCTGGCGTGGTTTGCGGCATCACGATGATGGCTTTGATGCCCAGTTTTTTCGCCGACATGGCCACACCCTGAGCATGATTGCCCGCGGAGGCACAAATCACGCCTTTGGCTTTCTGCTCTTCAGAGAGCTGTGCAATCCGGTTGTATGCGCCACGAATCTTGAAGGAAAACACCGGCTGAAGATCTTCGCGCTTGAGCATAATGTTGTTGCCAAAGCGAGCGGACAGACTACGGGCTTCAGTTAGCGGTGTCTCGATGGCGATGTCATAGACCCGCGCATCGAGGATCTTCTTGATGTAGCGTTGCGGCATGATGGTTCCGGTTGCTGATGATGGGCTGGAAAAAACGTACAGTGTAGGAACTTTGCACGGTTGCCGTCTATAAGCAGAACGCCTGCGAGCGTATAATGCTGATAAATCCATCCGATCTCACCCGGAGCGCCGCATGACTCAGGACGAACTGAAAAAAGCCGTGGCAAAAGCCGCAATGGACCATATTGCCCCACACCTGAACCGAAAAAGCGTCATTGGGGTCGGTACCGGCAGCACCGCCAACTTCTTTATCGATTTTCTGGCCGACTACAAAAACGAGTTTGACGGCGCAGTCGCCTCTTCCGAAGCCACCGCCGAGCGTTTGAAGGGGCACGGCATTCCGGTGTACGACCTGAACGCGATCGACGAACTGGAGTTTTACGTCGACGGCGCAGATGAAACCAACGAACGATTGGAACTCATTAAAGGCGGCGGAGCGGCTCTCACCCGCGAAAAAATCGTCGCCGCCGTGGCGAAAACCTTCATCTGCATTGCTGATGAGTCGAAAAAAGTCGATATTCTGGGCGCCTTCCCTCTGCCCGTTGAAGTCATTCCCATGGCCCGCAGCCACGTTGGCCGTGAGATTGTGAAACTCGGCGGTGACCCGGTGTATCGCGACGGCGTCACCACCGACAACGGCAACATCATCATCGACATCCACAACATGGACATCTCCCGCCCGATTCAAATCGAAGAGAAAATCAACAATATTGTGGGCGTGGTCACCAATGGTCTGTTCGCACGTCGCCCTGCCGACCTGCTGTTGCTGGGCACCAGCGAAGGCGTACAAAGCATTCCTCGCCAAGACAGCTAATACCGCTGCGAAAGGCCCCAAAGCCGACTGATCAGTCGGCTTTTTTACACTCCACCCACAAACCAAGCGCTTGCTTGGTATCGATATTTGAGCGACACTCGGCCTACCCCAAGAACAAGAAGGAAAGCCAAAGTGTCTGACTACTTTAACGAAACCCACGAACAGGTGCGCCTGACTGCCCGTAAATTCATAGACACCCACGTCCGCCCTAATATCGACGAATGGGAAGAAGCGGGCGAGTTTCCGCGGGAGATCTATCAAAAGGCTGGCGAAGCGGGCCTTCTCGGCATCGGATTTCCGGAAGCACTGGGCGGCATTAGTGAAGGCGACATTTTCCTGAAGGTAGCCGTCTCCGAAGAACTGATGTGCTCCACTTCCGGTGGCTTCGTGGCCAGCATCGGCTCCCTCGACATCGGCCTGCCACCGGTGGCCAAATGGGCAAAACAGGAAATCCGGGAACAGATCGTACCCCCGGTGCTACGCGGTGAAAAAATCTCTGCCCTCGCCGTCACCGAGCCGGGAGGCGGCTCCGACGTTGCCAACATCAAAACCCGCGCGGTTCGCGACGGCGACCATTACATCGTCAACGGCAGCAAAACCTTCATCACCAGCGGCAGCCGCGCCGACCACTACACCGTTGCTGTACGCACCGGCGGCGAAGGCCACGCCGGCATCAGCCTGCTGCTGATCGACCGCGACATGCCCGGCTTTTCCAACGGCAACAAACTTCGCAAAATGGGTTGGTGGGCCAGCGACACCGCCGAACTCTTCTTCGAAGACTGCCGAGTCCCTGCCGACCGCCTGATCGGCGCTGAAAACGCCGGCTTCATCGCCATCATGAGCAACTTCCTGGCCGAACGCCTGAGCCTGTCAATCATGGCCTACATGACCGCTCAACTGGCCTACGAAGCCGCGCTGGACTACACCAAACAACGCCAGGCTTTCGGCCGCCCGGTCTCCGGCTTTCAGGTCACGCGCCACAAACTCGTCGACATGGCCACCCAGATCGACATTGCCCGAGAGTACACCTATCGCTGTGCGGCGCTGATGCAAGCGGGCAAGAACCCCATCAAGCAAGTCGCTATGGCTAAAAACTTCTCGGTGGATGTCTGCGAAAAAGTCACCCGCGAAGCCGTGCAACTATTCGGTGGCATGGGCTTCATGCGCGAATCCGTGGTCGATCGCCTGTACCGCGACGCCAAGATCCTCTCCATCGGCGGCGGCACCACTGAAATCATGAAAGAACTAATCGCCAAACAGATCCGGCTATAGACAAAAATTTTAAGCAAATACGGGCCCTTGCGGCGGAAGCCCTCCCAAAACCGTTGAGGGCTTTCGCTTTGGCCACCACGCCTACCAACGTTTAGTTTCGAATGCCTGTAGAGTTCCGTATAATTGCGTCCACTTTTCGAACACCGTTAAACGAACCTAACCTATCAGGAAGGAACTCACATGCAATTCGATAACATCCCAGCGGGCAAAAACCCGCCAGAAGATATCTACGTAGCCATCGAAATCCCGGCTAACAGCTCCCCAGTCAAGTACGAACTCGACAAAGACATGGGCGCCCTGCTGGTAGACCGTTTCATGGCCACGCCAATGTTCTACCCGGCCAACTACGGCTTCATCCCTCACACCCTGGCTGACGACGGCGACCCGCTGGACGTACTGGTTGTGACCCCTTACCCAATCCAGGCTGGCTCCGTCATTCGCTGCCGCCCGGTTGGCGTACTGAACATGGAAGACGAAGCCGGTGGCGACGCCAAGCTGGTCGCTGTACCGCACGACAAACTGACCACCATTTACCAGGACGTTAAAGAAATTGACGACCTGCCAAGTCTTCTGCGCGACCAGATTCGTCACTTCTTCGAGAACTACAAAACTCTCGAGTCTGGCAAATGGGTAAAAGTACAAGGCTGGGGCAACGCTGCCGAAGCCAAGCAGGCCATCGTAGACTCGGTTAACGCCTACAAAGGCTAATCGCGTTTCGGGCAGGAAAACTGAACGGCTCCGGAGAACCCTTGCTCCGGAGCCGTTTTTTTGGTTTCGCAACCACTCGGTGCGGTCCAGCACCCCCATTACAGAAAACCCCCGCCAAATTGGCGAGGGTTTGTCAGTAATCCAGGGGCCTCTGCAGGAGTGCCCGTTTTATTGATTCGATCACATGCCAAACGGGCATTAACCCCGTGACAACAGATCCCGCATGTCGCTGATCGCCGCGTTAGCCCGCGACAAATACGCCGCCATCGTCAACGAGTGGTTGGCCAACAACCCAAACCCGCTACCGTTCAGGATCACCGGGCTCCACATGGACTCCTGAGTGCCCTCCAACTCAATGATGATCTGCTGCACACTCGCCATCGCGTTCTTGTCCTGCAGTACCTTTCGGAAGTCCACTTCCATCGCCCGGAAAATATGCAACAAGGCCCACGCGGTGCCGCGCGCTTCATAGAACACATCGTCGATTCTCGTCCAATCGGTCTTCACATCCTCGCCGCTCACCGCTTCAGACAGTGGATCGTTCTCATCAACGTTCGACATGGTTTCGCCAACAGAGGCTTTACCCACGCTTTCGCTCAAGGTTCTGGACAGGCTGCCCAAACGCGTTTCAAGATCGGCCAGCCAATTATTCAGGTTGTCCGCACGAGCAAAAAACTGGGCATTGCTTTGCTGCGGGTCCGACAGACGATTCAAGTAACGCTTGAGCGCATTAATGCCACGGCGGTATTCGTTTTCAGTGGAGGGAATCGCCCAGCTCTCGCTGTCAAAATGCAACTGAGGCTCCGCAATGATCAGATCAGGATCTTCCGCAGACTGACTCTGAGACCGGCTTATGTCTTTGCGAAGAGCCCGGGACAGATCACGCAACTGAACCAATACGCCGTATTCCCAGTTCGGCATGTTGTCCATCCAGAGTCCGGGAGGAAAGATATCATTCGAGATATAGCCACCCGGCTTATCCAAAAGCGTCTCAGCCAAACGAACCATGGTGGCGGTGGTTGCAAACCCGGCAACAGGTTCGCGCTCCATGGAACTGGCCAAAGTGCGGGTATGCTCCCGTACCGAAAAACTGTCGGGCTCACTACTCCAGATGATCCCCAACACAATGGTAATCAGCAGGTACACCACCAGCAGCGCCAAGATAAATTTTCCGATTACACCACTGCCACCGGTGTAATCCTGAACATCTTCTTTCTTGTCCTTGAAGTACTGTCTGATTTTGCCCGGCATATAACGTTTACTCTCCAGTTGATTTCTCATCGGCCGCGAAGGGGCGCCCAAGATGGTAGCCCATGGCACCATCAATGCCCAATTTACAGAGTACCGAGTATTCCTCACTTCTTTCTACACCCGTGGCGAAAACTTTCACCCCCCGGCTGCGCGCAATACCGACAACCGACTCGAGCCAGAATCGATTATCCTCGTGGCTATCCAGGTCATGAACAAAACTGTTATCGACACGCAAACCGCTCAACGGCAAGTTGCGCAGATAATTGAAGGGTACGCCCCCAACACCAAAGCGATCCACAATCACCGGGACGCCCAGCTTGACCAACGCTCGAATCAGTTGACTCGCCTGCGCCCGATGGTGATGCAGCGTCATTTCCGAAATGCCGACCCATAGGCGACCATTCAAGGCGCTTGCCGCTCCGAGCATGGCCAGCACATCTTTCGTGAAGGTTTTATCGGCTACCGATGCTGAGCCCAACGAAATCGCAAGATGCTCTGTAGGTTTGCTCTCCAGTCGCTCTAACACACTGGCAACCAGAACCCGATCAATATCGGCGATCAGGCCGAGACGCTCGGCCATGGGCACAAAGGCTCCCGCTTTCAGAACACCGTCAGGCGTACAAATCCGGGAAAATACCTGAAAATACTCCAATGCCTGATCCAGACCTTTCACCATTGGCTGCAGCCACAACGACAAGCTCTGATCACGAATTGCATCGCTGATGATGTCGCGCCAGGTTTCCATCGTGTGGTATGTATCGGCACTAGCATCCTTAATCCAGCAACAGGATTCGTCACGTTGTTGGGCCATCCGCAACGCTGAGTCTGCGGCTGCCATCAAGTCGCGGACACCCGCCTCGGGGGATGCGACGGCAAGCCCCGCATGAACACTGGTTTCAACCGGTGCAGCTAGATCCGAATAAAGCCCATCCAGTTTCTCGATTAACGCCTCCGACCACACTTTGACATCTACTGCCGAGGCACCCGGAAGATAGACCGCAAACTGAGCCCCTGTTCTGCGCCCAGCAAACGCCCCTCCATGCTTCTTCACAAACGCGTTGATCATCTTGGCGACTCGCTTCAATAACTCGTCGCCCTCCTCGCGACCATGGCTCTGGTTGTATTCGCCAAAACAAGTAAGTTGAAGCATCATCAGCACCCCCGGCGCCGACTTTTCCTCTGACTCAACCTCCACTTTCAATCGCTGCTCAAATGCACTGCGGCTTGCCAGCCCCGTCACTGCGTCTTCGTTATTCACTTTGCGTAAATGCTGGATCAGCTTGCCCTGACCCGCAAACAGCTGCCCCAGGTCATCCGCCATCTGATTCATGGCTTCGGTCACCTGATTCAGCTCACGAGTAGAACGCATCCTCACCCGTTTCCTGAAATCCCTCCGGCTCAGCGCTCGGGCCTGTTTCTCCAGCTCTTTCAGCGGACGGAGTAAGCGTCGCAGCAAAAACCATAACGCCAGCATTCCGACACCGCCAATCAATATCACCGCAGCCAGCAAACCCACGGTGATTCGCCACAGGTCGTCGTAGGCTCTGCCTAGGTTGCTGACCACCTGCACAGTTCCCAGCTGGGCCCACCCTCGAACGACTTGCGCCATCCCCTCCGGCTTTGGCAGTGCCACTATCCGGACAAACCAATCGGGTGCTACCACCGTTCGCAAGGGCATTACCCTACCCGCAAGCATGATGCCTTCATGGCCGACAAACTTCACTGAAAGGTAACTACCACTATCGAACACTGCGTCAATCAAAGACGAGGCCGCCACAATATCGGAGGCATCTACAGCCTTAGACAGCGATACGCCGGTCGCCGTTGCGGCGTCTTGAGCGTGCTCTAAATGCTGCGAGGAAACATAATTTCGGAACGTACTGAAACTCACCGAAAAAATGGCCAACAAAATCAGCACTAACAAACTTCCGGTGAAGACCAACAGCAACGCCCGAAGGCTCAGCATGCCGTATTGCCGTCGGCTGCTCTTAACCTGCATCTCTGCCATAAAGATCCAAGACCTCGGGCCGAATTTAAAGACGCATCAAACTCTGTGACCGCCATCAAGAGTTGACAAAGATTTACAAAGTGTCGCCTACGTCAACAACATTAAACACTATAGACTCTACCCAAGGACTATGAAGCCTCTGTACAACGTGACAACAAAATAAGTTCGCCCTGCCGGATAGAAAAACCTATAACAGAAAGGCCCGAGCACAATGAACGACGAAAGCCAGAAGGAAAAACTCAGACAACATTTTGCGCGCCGAGTGACCACCCAAGCCCGCGTCGTTCTGGATACCTGGCAAAAGATTCACGACGACTCAATACAAGCCCCGTCTTACAGAAGTGCATTCGAAACAGCGGCCGACAAACTGGTTCGATACGCGCGCCGTTTCGAGATGGAAAAGCACGCACGCGCTGGCGACCTTATTCTGGAACGACTGGCAAGTTGGCGCCCTGACACCCCGCTCAGTGGCGACCAACAACAGGCTCTGGAAGAGTCGATGGAAGCTCTTCGACACTGCACCCAACGACGCAGTGATGAAAACAACGACGCCCCACACCCATTCCGTCGAACTCCGGTCTACCTTGCGCTCGCCGACGCAGAGTCCGCGACCAGAATGATTAAACAACTCGAGTTTTTCGGTTTTCGTGCCTCGGCCTACAACACACCCAATGAACTGATCGCAGCTTGCGCACTGAGCAAACCCGAAACCATCCTCATCGATATCAACTTTGGGGGCAGAACGTCGTCCGGGATAGCCACGATTGAGCATCTGCAAGAACAGCACGACACCCCCATTCCCATTATTTTCCTGAGCGACGAAGACGGCTCTATAGAAACCCGGCTGAGGGCTTCCCGTTGCGGTGGTGAAGAGTTTTTCTACCCGGCCGCAGATCCTGGTCAGCTGATCGAGAAAATAGAAACCTACACCCATGGTAATACGGTCGAGCCTTATCGGGTGTTGGTTCTCGACGATTCCCGGGCTCAGGCCAAATTTATGGAAACGGTGCTGAAGAAAGCAGGCATGAATGCCTATATCATCACCGACCCGATGCAAATCATTGCGGCACTGGATGATTTCTCTCCAGAAATAATCCTGCTCGACATGTACATGCCCGGTTGTACAGGCATGGAGATCGCACGCGTTATTCGGCAACAGGACAGATTTCACAGCGTACCGATCATCTACTTGTCGGCCGAAGACGACGTCGGCAAACAATTGCACGCTATGAGCCTGGGTGGCGATGATTTTCTGACCAAACCGGTTGACCCCAAGCACTTGATAGCCACGCTGCACAACCGGGGGCGCCGCGCCCGTTCGTTGCTGGCGCTGATGATTCGGGACAGTCTGACGGGACTCTTCAACCACACCCACACCCTTTACCTGCTGGATCAGGAAATCGTGCGGGCGCGACAGAAAGATCAGCCGCTGTGCTTCGCCATGATCGATCTGGACTACTTCAAAAAAGTGAACGACACCTTTGGCCACCCCATCGGGGATCGCATTCTTAGAAGTCTGTCCATGTTCCTGAAGCAGCGGCTGCGTAAAACCGACCACATTGGACGTTATGGCGGAGAAGAATTCGCGTTGATTTTGCCCAACACCCGCCCCGGAGATGCCCGCAACGTAGTCAATGAAATACGGGAACGATTTGCGGAGCTCGTGCAAGAGGCCGGCGACCTCCAATTTAAAGTCACGTTCAGTTGCGGTCTGGCTGCCTGGCAAGGAGACAGTTCCCAATCCTTGTGCGAACGAGCCGACCAAGTCCTGTACGTATCCAAAGCCAACGGTCGAAACTGCGTAACGCTGGCAGAAGACTGACCCCACCGGACCGGGCAATACGCCCGGTCCATGAAACCAATGTCGAATACCCGCCCTGTTCGCCATCATCGACAATGATTGCCATCAACGAAATGTCATCGCACCTGAGGCAATTGCTGTGTAATCTTTTTTTCAGGATCGAAAGACTAAACTGAAGATTATTAAAAAGTATTGATCTGAAGCGAATAAGTACGCACCATTTAGCTAAAATGCTGTTATCTTCGGCGATCCTGTTTAAAAACAATTAAGGCAAACTTCATCATGTCGACCATACTTGTGCTACATGGCCCCAATCTTAATATGCTCGGTACACGCGAGCCCGAGGTCTATGGCTATGAGACGCTGGCCGATATCGACGACCGCATGCGACATCAAGCGGCCGAGCAAGGCCACCACCTACTGCACCTGCAATCGAATGCAGAGTATGAGCTGATAGATCGAATACACGAAGCCCGGGCTGAAGGGGTGGACTTCATCATTATTAACCCCGCCGCCTTCACCCACACCAGCGTCGCCCTGAGGGACGCTTTGCTGGCAACCGGCATTCCTTTTATTGAAGTGCACCTGTCTAACGTGCACGCACGGGAACCGTTCCGGCACCACTCGTATTTTTCAGATATCGCCCAAGGCGTTATCTGCGGTTTAGGCAGCCAAGGTTACGATCTTGCTTTACAGGCTGCCCTGCAAAAAATTCACTGATAGACCAGAGACAACGGGACTGGAATAGTTATGGATATTCGTAAAATCAAAAAACTGATTGAACTGCTCGAGGAATCGGACGTCGAGGAGTTGGAAATTCACGAAGGGGATGATTCCGTTCGCATTTCCCGCCGTCGCGAGCAGCCTGCCGCCGGCCAATTCGTGAGCCACTACTCAGCCCCCGCACCCCAAGCTGCCCCGGCACCTGCCAGCGCCCCAGTGCCTGAGGAAGCCTCCGCTGCCCCGGCCGCCATTAATGGCCACGCGCTGAAATCGCCGATGGTTGGCACTTTCTACCGGTCGCCCTCTCCTTCCTCAGCTGCGTTTGTAGAAGTCGGCCAATCGGTCAAGGCTGGCGACGTTATTTGCATTGTTGAAGCAATGAAGATGATGAACCAGATTGAAGCAGACAAGTCTGGCACCATCACCGAAATTCTGGTCGAAAATGGCCAGCCGGTGGAGTTTGACCAACCTCTGGTCGTCATTTCCTGAATCTGGTGATTGCTACCCATGGCTATGTTAGAAAAAGTTCTGATCGCAAACCGCGGTGAAATCGCTCTGCGTATACTCCGCGCCTGCAAAGAGCTAGGCATTAAAACGGTGGCGGTTCACTCTCAGGTAGACCGCGACCTGATGCACGTTCGCCTGGCAAATGAAACCGTCTGCATCGGCCCGAACAGTCCGACAGACAGCTATCTGAACATCCCGGCGATTATCAGTGCGGCGGAAGTGACAGATTCTGTCGGCATCCACCCCGGCTACGGCTTTCTGGCAGAAAACGCAGACTTTGCGGAGCAAGTCGAGAAAAGCGGGTTCCGCTTCATCGGCCCGAGAGCAGAGACCATTCGCCTGATGGGCAACAAAGTCTCTGCGATCGAAGCCATGAAGAAAGCTGGCGTACCGACGGTTCCCGGCTCGGACGGCCCTCTCACCGATGACGATGAGCGGACGTTGCAGGTAGCCCGCAAGATCGGCTACCCGGTCATGATCAAAGCAGCTTCCGGCGGCGGTGGTCGCGGCATGCAGGTGGTTCACTCAGAGGCAGCCCTGCTCAAAGCCGTTCAGATCACTCAGTCAGAAGCAAAGAACGCCTTCGGCGATCCCACGGTTTATCTGGAAAAGTTTCTGGAAACACCGCGCCATGTTGAGGTTCAGGTTCTCGCCGACATGCACGGCAACGTGATCCATCTGGGCGACCGCGACTGCTCTATGCAGCGCCGCAACCAGAAGGTCATTGAAGAAGCACCGGCCCCGAACATCAATCCGGAATCCCGCGAGCGCACTCTCAAAGCCTGCACCGATGCTTGCAAAGAAATCGGTTACGTAGGCGCCGGCACCTTCGAATTCCTGTATCAGGACGGTGAGTTCTACTTCATCGAAATGAACACCCGCGTTCAGGTAGAACACCCGGTATCCGAAATGGTCACTGGCGTGGACATCGTCCGCGAACAGTTGCGCATTGCCAGCGGGTTGCCACTGGAATATAGCCAGGACGAAATCCAGATTTCCGGTCATGCCATGGAATGTCGGATCAACGCTGAGGACCCTCAGACCTTCGCGCCTAGCCCTGGCAAGATCAAACATTTTCATGCCCCAGGCGGCAACGGTGTTCGTGTCGACTCCCATCTGTACAGCGGCTACACCGTGCCTCCGTACTACGACTCGCTGATCGCCAAGTTGATAACCTGGGGTGACGATCGAAACATCGCACGCCGGCGCATGAAGAACGCGTTAGATGAAATGTTGGTTGAGGGCATCAAGACGAATCAGCCACTGCACAGAAAACTGGTGCGCGATGGAGGTTTTAAACAGGTAGACTTCACCATTCACTACCTTGAAAAACTGATACAGGATTAACCATGCCCTGGATACAACTCCAGATTCCAGCTGATCCCGACAATGCGGATCAGCTGGAAGACCTGCTTATGGAAATGGGTTCGGATGCCGTTTCCATGGAAGACGCCGCCGACCAACCCCTCTACGAACCGGACCCGGGCACAACGCCCTTATGGAGCCAAACCACCGTAACCGGTCTGTTTCAATCAGACCGCGATATCGACCAACTGTGCTCTGATATCCGGAATGCCTGGCACCAGCAAACTCAGCAAACGCTTGCGGAAATTGAGGTCACGCTGGTCGAAGACAAGGATTGGGAGCGAGCCTGGATGGACGACTTCCATCCGCTTCGCTTTGGTGAGCGGCTCTGGATTGTTCCCAGCTGGCACGAAGCGCCAGACCCGGACGCAGCCAACCTGCTTCTGGACCCGGGCCTCGCATTCGGCACTGGCACGCACCCCACGACCGCCCTTTGCTTACAATGGCTTGATGGTGCGGACGTTGAAGGCAAACAAGTGATCGACTATGGCTGCGGCTCCGGCATTCTAGGCCTTGCAGCCCTGCTTCTGGGTGCCAACCACGTTATTGGTGTGGACACCGACCCGCAGGCTCTGGAAGCCAGCCGGGAGAATGCTCGGCGCAATAGCGTTGAAGATGATCGGCTTGACCTGTATTTACCCGGCAGTGATCCCGACACTCAAGCGGATGTCATGCTCGCCAACATTCTGGCCCAACCGTTGATTGGTCTGGCGCCCCGATTGGCCGCCCTGACTCGCACAGGTGGCAGCCTGGTACTCTCGGGCATTCTGTCGAATCAGGCCCGGGAAGTGATGGAAGCCTACGAACCTTGGTTCATCATGGACGAACCCGAACAGAAAGAAGAGTGGATCCGCCTCACAGGAAGGCGCAAGGGCGAGTGACGAATCAAACGTTTACGTCTAAACTGCGTGGTTCCTAGTAATCACGCAGTGACTAAGCGTTCAGGATAACAGCATGACCCAGAGCAGCCTGCAAACACAGTGCCCAGATTGCGAAACCCGTTTTCGGGTGACTGACGAACAGCTCAGTGTCGCCGGAGGCAAAGTTCGCTGCGGCAACTGCATGGGCATATTTAACGCGAAAGAACACCAAATAACGCCCGCCGGTGTCAGCACAATTCCCTCCGCTGACACGCACCCCGAATCCTCGCCATCTGAAGACTCCATCCGGGAGAACACCCGCAGCAGCGTGATTGAAGACGAATTCGTTTTTGCTGACAACCCCGAAGAAGATGCGGAAGAAGGGCTTTACGCGGGCAACAAACTAACGTTTTCCGACGATGAACTGAGCGAAAGCTTTCGCTCAGTCGACGATCGCAACAACGAGAGCTTTTCGGAAGACGAACAGGATCCAAGCCACGCAAGGGTGGATGAAAGCTGGGCTGAAGCCATGCTTTCTGATGATCATCCAGCGATACCCACCGATTACCCCGCTGAGCCTGAGCCTGAGCCTGAGCCTGAGCCTGAGCCTGAGCCTGAGCCTGAGCCTGAAAAAGCATCAGCCAGTTCCGCATCCGCAATCCAGAACAAAGAACAAACGGACAGCGACGACCCGTTAAATGAAAGTGCCAATCGTTTGGGCGACCCTCTCATCAATCGGACTCACCCGGACCAAAGCTCAGCCACCTTGTATCAGGATTTACGCCGAGATCCGGTCTCGGTCGGTGCTGGAGGCAGCCGTCTTCGAACCGCACTGTGGAGTCTGATTATCCTGGCGCTGCTCGGATTGCTGATCGCACAGGCTACCTGGTTCCAGTTTGATCGGCTGTCGGCCATCCCTCAGCTGCGCCCCTTTTACGAGAAAGGCTGCGAATTGGCCGGCTGCAAACTCCAGCCACTAGTTAATGTCGATGCCATACAAAGCCGGAAACTTGTGGTTCGAACAGATCCGGACAACCGCAGCCAGCTGATTGTTGATGCGGTTATCATCAATCGCGCCAATTTCGAGCAACCGTTCCCCTCCATCGCTCTGACGTTTTCCAACCTCAATGGCGACGTCGTGGCTCAAAGTATTTTCAGCCCCGACGAATACCTTGCCGGTGACGGGGAGGCCCTCGAAAACATGCCTGCGGATACTCCGATAAAGATTGCCATCCGGATTCGCGACCCCGGACGCGATGCGGTCAACTACAACCTGCTCTTCCGGCCGTAGGTCCCGAAAGCCTCAGCAGCAGCCTGCAGCCGGTAGAGCAAAAGTCAACCAGAAAGCGCGAAAAATAATCAACTTTTTCGTCCATTTATCCCTTCAATCAAACTGCCCCCGGCGGTATCATTACCGCCCTTCGGGAAACAGTCGATCAGATTTTGAGCAACGACTGATAACCGAACCTTGCTAAACCCGCTGTGACACGGACTCAGATCATGCTGCCAACGGCAAAAATCGGGCCGTACACCCTGCCCAACCCTTTGATAGTTGCACCAATGGCCGGTGTAACAGATCGCCCGTTTCGGTTGTTGTGCCGAAGGATGGGTGCCGGTTTGGCTGTATCAGAAATGGTCATAGCGGACAGCAAGCTCTGGCATACGCGCAAATCACGTACCCGGATGAACCATCAGGGCGAACCAGAACCCCGGTCAGTGCAAATTGCCGGCGGAGACCCGGACATGCTGGCCGATGCCGCGCGGCAAAACGCCGAGTTTGGTGCCCAGATCATCGACATCAACATGGGGTGTCCAGCCAAGAAAGTCTGCAACAAGGCCGCGGGTTCGGCCCTGATGAAAGACGAAAAGCTGGTTCAGGAAATTCTGGAAGCGGTGGTAAATGCCGTCGATATTCCGGTGACACTGAAAATGCGCACGGGTTGGGATCGCGACAACCGCAACGCCAAAACAATTGCAAAAATGGCGGAAAACGCAGGCATTCAGGCCCTCGCAGTACACGGCCGTACAAGAGCCGATAAATACATGGGCGATGCCGAATACGACACCATAGCCGAAGTGAAGGCCAGCGTCGGTATTCCGGTATTTGCCAATGGCGACATCACCACACCAGAGAAAGCCCGACATGTGCTGACTTATACCGGCGCTGACGGGTTGCTGATCGGCAGAGGCGCGCAAGGCCGTCCATGGATTTTCCGGGAAATCATGCACTTTCTGGAAACCGGCGAACACCTTGCGGCTCCGCCCCTGAATGAAGTCGAGCAGATTCTCCTGGAGCATCTAGTCGAGCTGCACAGCTTCTACGGGGAAAAGATGGGCGTGCGTATCGCCAGAAAACATGTGGGCTGGTATCTGCAGTCCCACGATGAAAGCAAACAGTTCCGCAGTCGCTTCAATGGGATCGAAGATCCATTGGAGCAAAAAGACAGCATCGCACAGTACTTTGCACGCTTACGAAATGGAGAGGTATTCGCAGCATGACCGCTGAGACTTTGGCACACGATAATCTGAGCACCCCGGCCAACGATGAACTGCATCAGTTGCACACGGTAAACGGCAGCGGCAATAGCGTCACCCTGCGCGACAGCGTAGAAGTTGCCCTGAAGAACTACTTCGCGCAACTGGACGGAGCACCCGTCACCGATGTATATCAACTGGTGCTCTCTGAAGTTGAAGCGCCGCTGCTCGAGCAGGTAATGAAGTACACCCGCAACAACCAAACCAAGGCATCCACCATGCTTGGTCTGAATCGCGGAACCCTGCGCAAGAAACTGAAGCAATACGGTCTGCTATAATCAGACTCGATCCACAAGGGCCTCCCGGATTCGTTCGCGAGGCCTTTGTTCTTTTATTCAGGCTACCCCCGGCTTATCTGAACAGCGAAGAAACTGAACCATGGCAAACCAGGCTAACACCCCCGTCCGTCGCGCCCTGATCAGCGTGAGTGATAAAACTGGCATCGTCGATTTCGGCCGTGCCCTGACCGAACGCGGTATAGAGCTGCTCTCTACTGGCGGCACTTTCCGACTGCTACAGGAAAACAAAGTACCGGTCACCGAAGTGTCCGACTACACCGGTTTCCCGGAAATGATGGACGGCCGGGTGAAAACCCTGCATCCGAAGATCCACGGTGGCGTTCTGGGCCGTCGCGGTACCGACGACGCCATCATGGCCGAGCACGGCATTAACCCGATCGATATGGTGGTGGTGAACCTCTATCCGTTCGAAGACACCGTTGCCAACCCGGATTGCGATCTCGCCACGGCCATCGAAAACATCGACATCGGTGGCCCGACAATGGTTCGCGCCGCGGCTAAAAACCACAACGACGTTGCCATTGTGGTGAACGCTTCCGACTACAGCCGCGTGCTGAAAGAACTCGAAGAAAACGACGGTGACCTGACCTACAACACCCGTTTCGATCTGGCGGTCAAAGCCTTCGAACACACCGCCGGTTACGACGGTGCCATCGCCAACTACCTGGGCGGACGCACACCGGATAACGACAACGCCGACTTCCCTCGCACCTTCAACGCCCAGTTTGTGAAGGTTCAGGACATGCGTTACGGCGAAAACCCGCACCAACGCGCCGCTTTCTATGCCGAAAGCAACCCGCGTGAAGCTTGCGTCGCCACTGCCAAGCAACTGCAAGGCAAAGAGCTGAGCTACAACAACGTTGCCGATACCGACGCCGCACTGGAATGCGTGAAGCCATTTGCAGACCCTGCCTGCGTCATTGTTAAGCACGCCAACCCTTGTGGCGTAGCCATTGGTGCCGACATTCTGCAGGCCTATGATCTGGCGTTTGCCACCGATCCGACCTCGGCCTTTGGCGGCATCATCGCGTTCAACCGTGAACTGGATGCCAAGACCGCTCAGGCCATCGTCGATCGCCAGTTTGTGGAAGTCATCATTGCCCCCAGCGTTGCTCCGGAAGCGGTAGACATTGTGTCCGCCAAGAAGAACGTTCGTCTGCTGGCCTGTGGTGAATTTGACAGCCACCGCGCCAAGACCATGGACTACAAGCGCGTCACCGGCGGCCTGTTGGTTCAAGATCGCGACCTGGGCATGGTAGCGATGGAAGACGTTAAAGTGGTTACCGACCGCCAGCCCACCGAAGAAGAGCTGAACGACCTGCTGTTTGCCTGGGAAGTGGCCAAATACGTTAAGTCCAACGCCATCGTCTACGCCAAAGCCGGTCGCACCATCGGTGTTGGTGCCGGCCAGATGAGCCGCGTATACAGCGCCAAAATCGCCGGCATCAAAGCCGCCGACGAAGGTCTGGAAGTCAAAGGCTCGGTCATGTCTTCCGACGCATTCTTCCCGTTCCGTGACGGCATCGATGCCGCCGCCGCCGCCGGCATCACCGCGGTGATTCAACCGGGTGGCTCCATGCGCGACCAGGAAGTGATCGACGCAGCCAACGAACACGGCATCGCCATGGTCTTCACCGGCATGCGCCATTTCCGTCACTGATCCAAGCATTCAGGAGCACAACATGAACATTCTGATTATCGGCAGTGGCGGTCGTGAACACGCACTGGCCTGGAAAGCCGCCAAGTCCCCGCTGGCCGACAAGGTTTTTGTCGCACCGGGTAACGCCGGCACCGCCCGCGAGCCCGGTCTGGAAAACGTCGATCTGGACGTAATGGATCTGGACGGACTGGCCAACTTTGCCGAACAGAACAATGTCGGCCTCACCATCGTCGGACCGGAAGCCCCGCTGGTTGCCGGCGTGGTCGACAAGTTTGAAGATCGCGGCCTACGCATCTTCGGCCCCAGTGCCGGAGCAGCCCAGCTTGAAGGTTCCAAAGCTTTCACAAAGGATTTCCTAGCTCGCCAGAAGATCCCGACCGCCGATTACGCCAACTTTACCGACGTCGACGAAGCCCTCGCTTACGTTCGTGAAAAAGGTGCGCCGATTGTGGTCAAGGCTGATGGCCTGGCCGCGGGTAAAGGCGTCATCGTTGCGATGACTCTGGAAGAAGCCGAAGACGCCATTCGCGACATGCTGGCTGGCAACGCCTTTGGCGATGCCGGCAGCCGCGTGGTCATTGAAGAGTTCCTGGACGGCGAAGAAGCCTCGTTCATCGTTATGGTCGACGGCAAGAACGTCCTGGCGATGGCCACCTCCCAGGACCATAAACGAGTCGGCGACGGCGACACCGGCCCCAACACCGGCGGCATGGGCGCTTACTCCCCCGCTCCGGTGGTCACAGCCGATGTGCACCAGCGCATTATGGACGAAGTGATCATGCCGACCGTTAACGGCATGGCAGCAGAAGGCCACCCTTACAAGGGTTTCCTGTACGCCGGCCTGATGATCGACGCTTCCGGTGCCTCCAAGGTGATCGAGTTCAACTGCCGCTTCGGTGATCCGGAAACTCAGCCGATCATGCTGCGCATGAAGTCTGACATCGTTGAACTGTCTCTAGCCGCCGTTGATGGCAAGCTCGACCAATGTGATTCCGTATGGGACGAACGCGCCTCTGTTGGCATCGTTCTCGCGGCAGGCGGTTACCCGGGCAGCTACAACAAAGGTGACGTGATCTCCGGCCTGCCGGAAACCGAAGTTGAAGGCGAGAAAGTCTTCCACGCTGGCACCAACCTGAAAGATGGCGAGGTTGTGACCAACGGTGGTCGCGTACTCTGCGCCACAGCCCTCGGCAACACCGTCACCGAAGCTCAGCAACGCGCCTATGAACTGGCGGCCAAAGTTGAGTGGAACGGCGTATTCTGCCGTAAGGACATTGCGTACCGGGCCATCGCCCGTGAACAAGGCTAACCTGTAACGCCGTTCACACGCATCGTCAGCCCGGTCATTGACCGGGCTTTTTATTGAAACTGCCGTTATATTGAATGCAGTAGGCACCCGCAGATGATGGTGGCCCTCAAAAAAGCCGGCAGCCTGTTTCTCGAATCCTCCCTGCTTCACTGGCGCAAAGCAGACGAAGATCAAATGGCAGCACCTTAGCTTTAAATCGACTTCAACGCGGGGAGAAAACAAGGTAGCCTTCTTACTTTACTACCCGGTAAGGGTCTTTCATGCCTGAAGCTATCTGGATTTCTTTTGCCTTTGGCCTCGGCCTGTTAATCAAGACTGTGCACCTGCCGCCGTTAATTGGCTATCTGGGCGCGGGCTTTATCCTCAGCGCCATGGCGGCCCACCCGTCCATCCCCATTTCGCCGGAACCCACCGCGGTACTCGATCACATTGCCCATCTGGGCGTGTTGCTCATGCTGTTTACCGTCGGGCTCAAGTTGAAATTGAAATCGGTCATCAGCCCGGAAGTAATTGGCGGCAGCCTGCTGCACTTTGCCGTCACCGCCCTTGTGTTCGCACCCGGTATCTATCTGATTCTGGAGGTCACCTGGTATACCGCTCTGATGCTGGCGATCGCCCTGTCATTCTCCTCCACCGTGCTCGCCGCCAAGGTACTGGAAAACAAGCGAGAACTCCGCGCCTTCCACGGGCGCGTGTCGATCGGCATCCTGATCATGCAGGATTTGATTGCGCTGGTAGTGATGAGTCTGGCTGCCGGGCAAACCCCCTCTCAATGGGCGCTGATCGTGTTTGGCCTGCCCCTGCTTCGCCCCGTTCTGTACAAACTTCTGGACGCAAGCGGCCACGAAGAATTGCTGGTTCTGCTAGGCCTCCTGCTGGCCTTGGTGCTGGGCGGCTTGGGATTTCAGGCGGTGGGACTCAGTTCGGAACTGGGCGCTCTGGTCTTCGGCGCTATTCTGGCAAATCATCCCAGAAGCCAGGAACTGGCTAAATCCTTGTGGAGTGTCAAAGAGATCTTTCTGGTCGGTTTCTTTCTGAAAATCGGCATTGACGGCTTACCGGGCAAAGATGCCGTGATTTTCGCGCTTGTTGCGGCGCTGATCCTTCCCCTTAAAGGCATTCTGTTCTTCTTCCTGATGTTGCTCTTCCGGCTAAGGGCACGCAGCAGCTTCCTGACCTCGTTGGCGCTCACCAATTACAGCGAGTTCGGCCTAATTGTCGCCAGCATTGCCCTGCCCGAATGGTTGGTGCCATTAGCCTTGTCGGTCGCTCTATCGTTTCTGATATCCGCACCGATAAACCGGCTGGCCCATCCGCTTTATGAGCGCTGGAGTCACCGCCTGGTGCCGTTTGAGAAAGACCGGCGGCATCCTGACGAACTCCCGATTTCTCTGGGTGACACCCGGGTGCTGGTCATGGGCATGGGCCGAACGGGAACCGCCGCCTATGATGCCTTAAGTGCGTCAGAAGCAAGACTCATGGCCCTGGACTCCGATTTAACCAAAGTGTCCCGACACCAGAAGCAAGGGCGCAATGTGGTTTACGCCGATGCCGAAGACAACACCTTCTGGGAAGCGCTGCATATGCCCTCGGTAGAAGCCGTGATTCTTGCCATGGGCGATATAGAAGCCAAACTGATCGCTGCGCGCATGCTGCGAAAACTCGGATTCACCGGTTACATTGTGGCCCACACCATGTTCTCAGACGAAGCCGAACGCATTCGCGAGGCCGGTGCGAATGAAGCCTATCTCACCATGAGTGAAACCGGGGTTGCTCTGGCCAGCCACTTGCAACAAATAGCCCCCGAAATACCCGAGCCCGAGGCAAAGCTCTCAGGCTCAAATCCGTCAACGTAACGCACAAGTACGGAAGCCGGTAAAAACATCGCTTCTCTGGGGCAAATAAGCCTGTCGATAAGTGCCACGAATCAAGCTCGAGGTTGTGGCACAACTCCCCCCGCGAGTGACCTTGTGGTCTCCGAACTGCAGCGTCGACATAAACGGGTATATATCCACCTTGAACCCGTCGTATGGCAGGAACTGATCGCTGGTCCATTCCCACACCGACCCTAGCATCTGCCGGCACCCGAAAGGACTCTCACCCGCGGGATAATCAAACACCGGATTCCAAGCCATCGACCGACCATTCATATCCACCCGGGACCCGTCCGGTGCCTCATTTCCCCAGGGGTATCGCTGAAAAACCTCACCCGGCCGATTCCCCAGAGCGGCGACTTCCCACTCATATTCCGTCGGCAAACGCCGACCGGCCCAACGGCACCAAGCCTCGGCTTCCCAGTAGGAAACATGCGTCACCGGCGCATCCGGATTCAACGGCAACCACCGATCAAACAACCGCGCCTGCCACTGCCCTTCGTGACATCGCCAATAAACTGGATGCTCGGCAGCCGACGCCAACCACTGCCGGCCGCCAAACGACCACAGCTCCGGCCGCTGGTAACCGCTATCATCCACAAACGCCTGAAACTCACGATTCGTCACCAACAACCGACTGATCACAAACCCCGGCAACTCAACCTCAAACCGCGGTTTCTCCGCATCAAACGCAAAATCCTCCGCCGCAAACGCCTCCGAAGCGTCAGGCATACCCATCACCCAACGCCCCGCGGGCACTTCCACATCCCCGGCCACACCCTCACCAGGTGCTGGCCGATCGCCTTGGAAATCCGGCGGCGCCGGATAACCCACCGTCTGACGACACCAAATCAACGACTCGATGTGCATATTCTGGTGAAAAATCGCATAGCGATAGAGATACAACGCCTGATCGGTCAGCTCATAGCGACGAATACGCTCCGCCACACGGTCATAAACCGTATTGAAATACTGAAGCGTATCCTCACGCCCCGGAAACAAATCCCGGCGCCAGCGATCGCGATGCTGAACGTGAAACGAATCCCAGAGATCATCCATCGCCGGGTTATAGCTCACCGTGCCATCCAGCAACTTGAAAACAAACACCTCATAGAAAAACGCCGAATGCCCCATCTCCCAAAGCGGCGGATTCACACCCGGGTGATAAGGAGCATCAAGTTGCGTGTCAGATAACGAATTGATGAGCCTCTCCGTTCTGGAGCGGGCAAGTTCTAGCTCTCCTAATATCTGCAGCTTCGTTTCTTCGACCGTCATAAGGCGCCCACTCACAGAAGTTACTCCTAAGGTTGGAGAAGCAGTGTTGGGGGGAGCCCTTCCAAAAATGTGCGTAGCCATGGATGGCGAAGCAGAAGCGCCACATGGATGTGCCACCAGGAGCGGTTTTTGGAAGGGCTCCCCCCAACACTGTGCCCAACTCACAGCATAACAGACAAAAAAACCGCCGATGGGCAGAGACCCACGGCGGTTCAATGATCTTAACAAAGAGCTGACCAAAGTCAGGCCCAAAGATCAGGCCTTCTTACGCTGCTTGCGCCAATCCCCAAAGTCCTCAATCAACTTATAGAACAAAGGCACAAAAAACAGCGCCAACGTGCTGGCCGCCAGCATACCGCCAACCACCACCGTACCAATTTCCTGACGACTCACGGCACCAGCTCCGGTACTGAAAGCCAACGGCAACGACCCCACAATGAAGGTCAACGCCGTCATCATAATCGCCCGAAAACGCTGACGCGCAGCCATACTCGCCGCCTCAAACGAACTCATACCCGACTTCCGGTTCTGAGCCGCAAACTCCACAATCAGAATTGCGTTCTTCGCCGCCAGCCCGATCAACACCAGCAGCCCCACCTGGAAGTAGATATCGTTCGGGAAGCCGCGCCACAACGAAGCCAACGCCGCCCCAAACACACCAAACGGAACCGCCGTTGCCACCGCCACCGGCAAACCCCAACGCTCATACTGAGCCGCCAGAATCAGGAACACCAGTAACAACCCCATGCCAAACGCCATGGAGCCCGAATCTGCCGAATCCTGCAACTGATAGGCTTCACCGGTCCAACCCACCAACGTATCCCGGTCGAACTGCTCAGCCGCCACGGCTTCCAAAGCCGCCAGCGCCGCACCCGTGGTATAACCCGGGCCGGGGTCTGCCAGCAACTTGGCGGCTGGATACACGTTAAACCGATTCAGAATATCCGGCCCGCTGGTACGTTCCAGCTCAACCAGCGAACTGAGCGGAATCATCTCACCGTAATTGGAGCGCACGAACACCTTACGCAGATCACCAGGGTGACTACGGAACTCGCCTTCCGACTGGAGATTAACCTGCCAGTTACGACCTTCCAGCGTAAAGTCGTTCACATACAAACCACCAAACGTGCTCTGCATCGTGGTAAAGATCTGATCAATAGGCACACCGGCCGCCTGGGCCTTCTCACGGTCGACGTTCGCCTTGTAGCGCGGAATTCCGGTATCCAGCGTTACTCGTGCATTCGTCAGTTCCGGGCGAGCATTCGCAGCCTCCGTGAACTTGTCCGCCATCGCCTTGATCTCGGCCGGGGTACGTCCACCCCGAGCCTGAATGTAGCCTTCCACACCGCCGGTGGTCGACAAACCTTGAATTGGCGGTGGCGTAAAGGCAATCACGAACGCTTCCGGCATGCCAAAACCGATCCCCATGATCTTCTTGGCAATATCCGCGGCCCCCTGACCATCACCTTCACGCTCGGCCCAATCTTCAAGCGTCACGAACGCCACGCCGCTGTTAGTTCGCAGCGCGCTGGAAATGATGTCGTAGCCGGCAAAGGACACCACTTCTTTCACTTCCGGCAGGCTCATCATCTTCTCGGCCAATTCATCCCGGGCACCTTCCGTCCGGCTCATGGCCGACACCGGAGGCAACGCGTACGCGGCCAATACAAAACCCTGATCCTCCTGTGGCACCAGTCCCGACGGCATCTTGTTCATCAGGAACACCACACTTGCCAACATGGCCGCAAACAGCAACACACCGACAACCGCATGTTTTAGCAACCAGTCCACCACACGAGAGAAGCCTGCCGTCAACTTGTCGAAGCCAGCATCGAACCAACGGAACACCGTTAATTGTTTGTTCTCCTTGCCCAGCAACATGGCACACATGGCAGGCGTCAACGTCAGCGCAACGATACCGGAAATTACCACCGACACAGCAATGGTGATCGCGAACTGGCGATACAGCTCACCACTGAGGCCGCCCAGGAAGGCGACCGGAGCAAACACCGCCACCAGCACCAGAGTCGATGAAATCACCGCCCCTGAAACCTGCCCAATGGTGGTGACCGCGGCGTCATAAGCCGACATGCCCTTTTCTTTAATCAGACGCTCGGCGTTTTCCATAATGATGATGGCGTTGTCCACCACCACCCCGATCGCCAAAATCAGCCCGAACAAGGTCAGCAGGTTCACCGAAAAGCCCAGCGCCTGCATACCTGCAAAGGTGCCGATCAGAGACACTGGAATGGCCATCAGCGGTATCAAGGTGGCACTGAGGTTTTGCAAGAACAAAAACGTCACCAGAACCACCAGAAGCACCGCTACAATGAAGGTGCTGAACACCTCCTGAATGGAGATATCAATAAACCGGGTGGTGTCATAAGGAACGTTGTATTCCAGCCCTTCCGGGAACCGGTCCGAGATTTCTTCCATGGCCTTATTCACGGCTTCCGCGGCATCCAGAGCATTAGCGCCGGGCTGCAGATACACGCCCATCGGCACGGTCGCGCCGCCGTTATAAATCGCCGCAAAGTCGTAATTCAGAGCACCCAGTTCAATGCGCGCGACATCTTTCAAACGCAGCGACGCGCCTTGTTCGTCACTGCGAAGGATAACTTCTTCAAACTCTTCCGGACTGGTCAGTCGACCAGGGGCAGACACACTAAAGGTAAATGCCTGGCCTTTGGGTGCCGGTTCAGCTCCGATCCGGCCCGCAGCAAACTGGGCGTTCTGAGCAAGAAGTGCGTTGGCCACATCGCCTGGCGTCAGTTCATACTGAGCGAGTTTGTCCGGCCGCAGCCAGACTCGCATCGAGTAATCCTGCGCGCCGAACAAGGACGCATTACCGATACCGGGTAGCCGCACCAACTCATCCAGCACATTCAGCAAGGCATAGTTAGAAATCTCGACCACGCTCATCGAATTGTCGGGAGACGACAGCGCAATCACCTGCAAAATAGAGGTGGAACGAGCCTCCACTTTCAGGCCCTGGTTACGAACAGATTGTGGCAGTCGCGCCAGCGCTTGCTGCACCCGGTTGTTGACGTTAATGGTAGCCTGATCCGGATCGGTTCCGATCTCGAATGATACCGATATCCGGAAACTGCCGGAATCGGTTGCGCTGGATTCCAGATAAATCATGTCGTCAACGCCGTTGATTTCCTGCTCCAAAGGTGCAACGACTGAATCGGAGATCACATCGGCACTTGCACCCGGGAACCGTCCATCCACCACTACTTGCGGCGGTACCACGTTCGGGTATTGCTCCACAGGCAATCCGAGCAGTGCCAGCGCACCCCCCAAGGTAATAATGATCGATATAACCGTTGCGAAAATCGGCCGGTCAATGAATGTGCGCAACATCAGTTCGCGCCCTCCCCGGCACTCTCATTCGTCATGTTTACCGGTGCCCCCGAGCGAAGATTGGTCAGGCCACTGACAATGAATCGATCGCCGGCCTCCAATCCGCTCAGGATAATCTGTTCGCCATTGGTCACTGGTCCCAGCTCGACACCGCGCACCTGAGCTTTGCCTTCATCATTCACCACGTACACCATCGGCCCTTTTGGGCCCTCCGCGACGGCAGCTTCGGGAACCAAAATCACGTTCTCAAAATTCTGAAGTTCAACCCGCACACGCACAAACTGACCGGGCACAATCACCTGCTCGGGATTCGGGAATACGGCACGCGCCGAAACCGATCCGGTGCGAGGGTCAAGCGTTGATGCGGTAAAATCAATCCGGCCTTCCAACGGATACTCTTGGCCATTCGCCAACACCAAGCGAGCCGTCACATCCTGGGCATCCCCAGAACGCGCCATGCCTTCCGTTGCCGCACGACGAATACTGGCGTCGTTTTCTGGCAACGCGAAGCGCACATGAACCGGGTCAAGCTGCACAATCGTAGTCAGCAAGGTCCCCGCATCCACCAAACTGCCTTCCGGCAAGTCCTCTAGACTGGTCACCCCACTCAGAGGTGCGGTCACATTGGTGTAACCACGGTCTAGCTCCGCTTTGGTCATACCCGCCTCAGCAACCGCGAGATTGGCTTCCGCCAGTTCTCTCGCAGACTCGGCAGAATCACGATCCCGCTCACTGACCGCTTTGCGCTCATACAAGGATGAAATTCGGGCCCATTCTCGCTCAGCCTGGCGCAAGTTCGCTTCCGCCACCTGACGCTGGGCCTTTGCCAATTGGAAAGCAGCTTCTGCCGGCTTGGGGTCTATGCGGAACAGAGAATCACCTTCTCGCACCATTTGCCCCTCATCATAAAGCCGCTCTTCAAGCACCCCGCTGACCCGGGCACGCACTTGCACTTCTCTCGCGCCACGTGCCCGGCCGGCATAGTCCTGACGCACCGTGGCATTACTCAGTTCAGCGGTTTCCACCACCACCGCAGCCGGCGGAAAGCCTCCACCACCTTGCTGGCCTGCACTGTCCTCACTGCTACAACCACCCAAAACCAACAAGGTCGATAAGCCTGCGATGATCAGCCCCGCTCGGGCTACTGGGCGGTGAAATAATTCCATGGTCATGTGCGTTCTCCTGAGCACGAGGCAAGATCAATCCGGGTAACCAAACAGGCTAAAGCGGTCTGCAAAATTAGCACACTAACATACATTCATTCGTGTATGTATGTAAACAATTCTCAGTTATAATGACGGTTTATACCGCCCCTACAGTTACCGAATCATGGCACGAAAAACGAAAGCAGAAGCTGAAGCCACACGCGAGTCTATCCTCGATGCCGCCGAACAGGTGTTTATCGATAAAGGCGTTGCTCGTGCTTCGCTCGAACAAATTGCCACCACAGCCGGCGTGACTCGGGGGGCTATCTACTGGCACTTCCGCAATAAGCAGGACATTCTCGATGCCATGGTTGAACGGGTGCGCGCGCCTCTGGAGGAAATGCTGGCGAGTGCCAGTCGCGGCAGCGGTAGCTTAGAGAACCTGAAAAAAGTGTGTATTTTGGCACTGAGAAAGCTGGTCGAAGACAAGCGTTACTTCCGGGTCCACTACATCCTGTTTCACCGTAACGAATCCGACCAGGCGTTAAACCGGCACCGCGAGCTGTCAGCCAGCGCGATCAACCAACTCTTCGAAATCATGGCATTACCCGAGAACAGAGAGCGCCTGCGCCCCCATCTCACACCTGAGCAGGCCGCCTATCTGCTACACACGCAAATGCTGGGCCTGTTTTTTCAATGGTTAACCGCACCGGAACAATGGCCTTTGGCCGAAATCGCCCCGACACTGGTTGAAACAATCTTTTTCGGCCTGCTCGCAGATAACGAAACCGATAATCGGCATAGCCCGGTCACGTCCACACCCATAGGATGACGGGGACTGCCACCACCGTGACCACGATAGACAACGGCAGCCCCAGCCGCCAATAATCTCCAAACCGATAGCCGCCTGGCTCCATCACCAACACATTGGACTGGTGCCCAATGGGCGTCAGGAACGCGCACGACGTACCCACAGCAACCCCCATCAGAGCTGCATCGGACGACAAGTCAAGCTGGTATGACAGCCCAAGCGCAATGGGCGCCACAAGCACCGCTGCTGCCGCATTGTTCACCACATTGGATAACAGCATGGAGCCCACCAGAATAATCGTCAGCGCAACCCAGCCAGCCTGACCTTCGGCAACCGCCAGTATTTGAGCCGCAATAAGGTCTGCCCCGCCGGTAGCATCCAGCGCCTGGCCAACCGGAATCATCGCCGCCAACAATACAATCACCGACCAATCAATCGCTTTATACGCTTCAGTGGTATCCAGTAACCGCACCAGCACCATGGCCACAGCACACGCGACCAGCGCCACCGGTGGCGCAAGCAAGCCTGAAAGGATCAGACCAATAGCCACAACGAACAAACCACCGGCTAGCCACAGACTTTTCTGCCGCCCGAGCGTCAGCTCCCGCTCCGCCAAGGGCAGGCAGCCCAGTGTTTGCAACGTGGCCATCACCTTATTTTCGTGCGCCTGCACGAGCAGAATGTCACCGGACTGGAAGCGTGTGTTCGACAGACGCTGGGTCAACCGGTGACCCTGACGAGCAATCGCCACCACGTTCAGCCCGTAGTGTTCTCGCAAGTTGAAGCGGTTCGTCGTTCGGCCAATGAGCTGGGAGGAAGGGGTGATCACCGCTTCGGTCAGGCGGACATCGCCAGTCGCTATTTTTTCTTCTTTGTCCTCGCGAGACCGACCTTTCAAGACCTGCTCTTCCCCTTCTTTGGCCCCTTCGTCGCCCTTGACGGCATTCGCCAGCACCAAGTCGGTGCTATCTACGAACTCCTGCAGACTTTCCGTGTCGGCTTGCACCAGCAAAACATCACCTTCCCGTAACACCAGATATGAGGAGGGTGCGGGAGAGCTTTGCTCGTCTCGAATGAGTGCAAGCACCACAACGCTCTTATCTTCTTCTCCGGAGGTCAGCAGGTTATGCAGCGTGCTACCGGCATAGTCGGATCCTTCCGGCACCCGGAGCTCCGTCACATAGTCGCCAACATTGAACAACTTGTCGTCGCTAGCCGGGTCATCCCGTTTCGGCGTCAGCCTCCACCCCACCAACCCAATAAACACAATGCCCGCTACCGTGATGGCCAGCCCTGCTGGCGCGAAATCCACCAAACCAAAGGTTCCAGCCTCGCGGTAACTGGCAATAATGATGTTCGGCGGAGTGCCGATTAATGTGATGGTGCCACCCAGCAGCGAACCGAATGCGAGCGGCATGAGTAACAGAGATGGAGAGCGACCAGACTTCCGAGACATCCAGATGGCCACCGGCATCAAAAGCGCCAGAGCACCCACGTTATTGATAAACGCCGAACACAAGGCCACCACCCCAGTCAGCGTAATCACCTGCAGCACAGCATTCTGCCCCACTTTGCCCAGAAGCTTCGCGATGGCATCCACGAAACCACTATTCACCAGACCTTGGCTGATCACCAGAACGGCAGCCACAGTAATCACAGCAGGGTGACCAAAGCCGGCAAAAAGATCAGCGGCCGGCACCAAGCCTGCAACTGCGATCGCCAGTAACGCAAGCATGGCCACCACATCAAAACGCAGGCGGTTCCAGACAAACATGGCCAAAGTAATTCCAAGTACTAAAAAAACCGTACCTTGTTCAATATTCAACGGCGCACTCCTTTTGCCAGTTGCCTATCAGAATACAACAAAGCGCAGCAAAGTAGAGCCGACTGCCCTGTCGGGCAGGCCAGAACAACACCGAAAAGTGTCAGCGGTTTATACAGTTGCCAATAAAATAGTGCGGTACTCTCCTCGCAACTGTCTGTATAGAAGCATTTAACGCATTTCTGGCGCACAACCTGCTGACTTTGGATAAAAACAACAGGATAAAGATGGCAACCCGATTTCCAAGGCACACGCCTGCGGAGAACCGCCCTTATGGAAAAGCGACCGCTCGTTTGGTTGTCAGCGGCACACAGCAGCACCGCTGCTCGAGACGTGCTACAAGCCCATTGGACCCTGATCGATTTTGATTTTGGCCAACCGGTTTCGCTATACCTGAACATTCCCGATGGAACCAAGCTCGGCATTCTAGAACTCCCAGATGGCGTCGAAGCCGATATGCCACGATTGGAAAATTGGCTGGAAGCTTTGGGCATGATTTACTGGGTCGCCATTGCCCCCAAACGACCCGACAACAGAACCTATACCGCAAACCTCATCGTTCGCTATTGCTCTGACTTTCATACCCGACCGGTGGACGGCCAACGGTTAAGCACGGTGCTCGGTCATCTTTGGGGCATGGCTTCAATGATGGAAAGTACCAGTCATGCAAACCTGCATGACTACGGCGATTTGGCTCTGCTCGGAAGCTCTCCGGCCATACGGCATGTACACAGCCTTTTGCGTCGTTTTTCAGCCACTCTGGAGCCGGTTTTAATCACGGGCGAAAGCAGCACAGGAAAAGACGCCGGTGCCCGTTTCATCCACAACCATTCCATACGGGCCACCGGCCCTCTGATCTTTGTTAACTGCGCTGCGCTGCCCAGCACACTCACCCAAAGCGAACTGTTCGGTTACGAGAAAGGTGCTTTCACCAGCGCACAGCATTCACACCCCGGTCGGCTTGAACAAGCAAACGGTGGCTCTCTGGTATTTTCGGGAATTAACGAACTGCACCTCGAACAGCAGTCGGCATTGCTGCGATTTCTGCAAGAAGGCCAAGTTCAACGGGTCGGCAGCAACACACAAATTTCGACTGATGGTCGTGTGATCGCGACCACCTCTCAACCGTTGCCAGAGCTGGTAGCGGTTGGGCTATTTCGAAGTGATGTCTATTTTCGTCTGGGTAGCCTTGAAGTCTTGCTCCCCCCCTTACGAGACCGGTGTGAGGATATTCCAACCCTCGCTAACGCTTTGCTTGATGCGTCTTTCCCTGGGCTGGCACGAAAGCGTCTCAGTCACGCTGCCATGCACTGCCTGATCAACCATTCGTGGCCAGGCAACCTGCAAGAACTGCAAAACCGCTTGCGTCGGGGCGTACTTCTCAGCGAACAAGCCACCATTGAGCCGAGCGATCTAGGGCTACGACCACCCCGTGCCGGCTGCTATCAGCCCTCCAATCTAAGCCTTCAGGCGTTTCGGGACCAAGCCGACCACCAAGCACTCATCTACAGCCTTCGCTTGTCGAACAACAACCTATCTGAGGCCGCGCGCGTTCTAAAAATATCCCGCGCCTCACTCTACCGCTTAATTGAAAAGCACACCCCCAAGGGAGACGCCACATGAAAACCAATACCGGATACCTCCTCGCACTCAGCTTGTGTCTATCGCCGACGACCACCCTCGCCAGGCCGGAACATCAAATGCCACCGGGCGCCCCCAATGCTCCCCCTCAAAAGGCCGAACAAGAAAAGGAGCAAGCCTCCGATATTGCCTCCATTACAGCAGACCGAGGAATCGTGACCCAGCCCGGACGATTTATTATCGAACCCGCCTTTTCCCATGCTCACAGCACATCCACTCTGGTTGCGGTGGAAGGGTATACAGTCATTCCCGCTCTGCTGGTCGGGCTGATTAATATTTCGGAAGTCCAACGGGATATTTTTGTCGGCGCTGTATCGCTCAAGTACGGGTTTACCAGTCGCTTAGAGGCATCCTTTCGTGTGCCTTATCTGAGTATTCACGAAGACCTGAGAGAGCGAGAGGCCTTTCAAGGTACGCCTGTAGACACGTTGAGAGAATCCTCCGGCAGCGGCGTGGGCGATATTGAAGCCTCCATTCGCTATCAACTCAACGATGGCCTGGACGGGTGGCCCTATGTGATTGGCTCTCTTCGGCTCAAAGCTCCCACCGGCGACAGCCCTTACGACGTTGAACAAAAGACCGTCAGGGACAGCCAAGGCAACCCGATCGGAGTTGAGCTTTCGGAGCGCCCCACGGGCTCAGGGTTCTGGTCCGTCGAGCCGGGGTTGTCCTTGATCTACCCCTCCGACCCGGCAGTTCTCTATGGCAATCTAAGTTACGTATACACCCTCAAGGACGACAAAGGCTTCGAGAATGGCAAGACCATCGATCCGGGTAACGTCATACGTTTTGGCTTCGGCATGGGTTTCGCGTTCAATGAACGCACGTCGTTCAGCCTCGGATATGACCAATCCATCATTCAAAAGACCCGCTACGAACGCGACATCGACCTGTTCGCCGCCAACTTTGACCGAATACAGATTGGTTCACTCTCGTTCGGTCTGTCGCAACGGCTAACGCCCAGCACCTCCCTGAGCGTCACGATCAACGTGGGCGTCACTGAAAATGCGCCCGACAGCGAGATCACACTGAAGCTACCGATCAGCTTTTAAGAGAAAATAGAATTGAGCACCCTTTGCTGGCTAACGACCGAGGAACTGAAGGATAGGCGCCTGCACCTGGTCTGGCAGACGGTAGCCAGAACCCAAATTGTTGAGTTCAATATTCAGCAGGCGAGCATTTTGGATAACCGAGCCATTCAAATCGTTCTGAATCAGGGTCATCCAACCACCGGGAGTTGAAGACGCTGCAACCAATGCCTGCCCGTTCACACCGGAATTTACCATGCCAATCATTGTTTCCAGCTCATGAGGCACACCGCCTCCATTCCCTGCCTGATTCAGATTAGGAATGGTGAGTCGGTTAACCGCCAGAGTTTCGCCGTTTACCGATATAATTTGCTCGAGACCAATTGAGATCTCCAGATTATCCAGCAGAAATCCACCCCGTTGCGCGGCGAGCTCGCTATCGGTCAAGGGCTCGGTCATAAACACGGTGTCAGCTTGGGTGGTCAAAGTAACCACATTCATCCCCGCAGCCAGTACAAAAACGACCATTCTCTGTCGATTGATCATGACATTACCACTCCCTAGCCGATGGCCAATACGGCAAGGTATGGCCAAGCGATGGACCGTTCTGCCCTTTGTCCAGAGGCGCCCGGACGATGTGCGGCCAATTCCCATCTGACAAGAACGAACTCCGCCCTTGCTGCAAATGGCTACGTATAACAAAAGCGGCGCCGTCCCAATAATGTTCAAATTCTGCTCTGGGGTACGCTTTCAACCCGCGAGCGGGGTCGCCCACGAACACTTCGTCGTCACTGATCCCCTTAATAACAACAAAGTGACGGAAGCCTTTTAGGTTCATAAGAACAATCACCGGCAAGCTCACTGTCTCGCGCAAACCGGACAGTGGCATTCGAAACCCATCAGCTTGATAGCCTTCGGTTTCGAGAAATCGCTTCATGTCCAACATGGAGAACCCTTCTTGACGCACCTTCTCGGGATCGGCCAATGCGAACATTCTGGAGAAAACTTCTTGCTCCGAAAAATCATGGTTGTAGTGATAAGAAAGCAAAGAGGCGATAGCCGCGGAACCACAACTGAAATCATACTGCTGCTGCAGCACCGAGCCGAACCGCTGCTCTTTGAAACTGCTGACATCAACCTGCAGGCCGCCACTTATCCCTGGCAAGGTGACGGTACCAGCAAACGCAGTGGACCAAAGCACCACAGCGCCGGTCAGACTTAACACAAGCAGCTGCTTAACCATGGCCCACCTCCTGTTAGCGATTGATCAGAATGTTTACCTGAGTGCTGTCCTGAATCACCACCTGATTACCGGTATTCTGAATAACCGTGGCGATCCCACTCATGTTTTGAAATGCCTGATCGGATATCAGGTTGTTCCCCGTCGTGGAGTTGCCCGACAAGCGGTTTCCCGTGACCAAAGCATTTTGCTGGTTTTCGTTCAGCTGCCACTGCATCGGTACGCCCTGACGGCCGCTGGCCTCGGCCAGTTGATCGTTATCCATCGTCGGTAAATCCATCCACTCTTCTGAAATTGCGACTTCTGACAGCCCCATTGCAGCGATCAGCCAAACGACTCTCAAGTTTCCTCTGATAGTGTTAGTCATGACGCGCCTCCCAGCGGGAATCGAGCCACACCTTTAGGCATGGCTCGCCTTACTCAGTTGTCGCTTCCAGCGGTCAGGTTAGACATAACACTCACATTGGCTTGAGTCACGCTGCCCACACCGGCGTTCTGAGCAAATGCACCCACACCGGTGAAGTTCGCGGAGCCACCGGAGATCTCGTTATGAGCCCTTACTTCGGTGTACGCTTTCTTAGCAGAAGCATCGCCGTAGGTCACGGAGGTATCCGCCACTGAACCGTTGAGTTCAGCATCATTCATGAACACGTCGAGCGAGAGACTCAGCTCAGTAACACTGTTGTTACTGTTGTCGCTGTTGTCGCTGCTATCGTTGTTCGAGTTCGCGGTGTTGTACGAGTCGTTCGTACTGCTGTTCGAGTTGTCGGAGCTATCCGAATTATCCGAATTGTCGGAGTTGTCAGAATTATCCGAGTTATCGGAGTTGTCAGAGTTATCGGAGTTATCCGAGTTGTCTGACATATCGTTACCGCTGTCAGCCACCTTGAACGAATCGGTCACGTTGGTGCTGCTGTCCGAGTTGTCAGAATTATCGGAGTTATCGGAGCTATCCGAGTTGTCCGAGCTATCGGAATTACCACTGTCAGCCACCTTGAACGAGTCGGTCACATTGGTGCTGTTATCCGAGCTGTCGGAATTGTCAGAGTTATCCGAATTATCGGAGTTATCTGAATTATCAGAGTTGTCCGAACTGTCCGACATATCATTGCCACTGTCCGCTATTTTGAACGAATCAGTCGCATTGGCGCTGTTGTCGGAGTTATCCGAATTGTCTGAATTATCAGAACTGTCCGAGTTATCGGAACTGTCCGACATGTCATTGCCACTGTCCGCTATTTTGAACGAATCAGTCGCATTAGCGCTGTTGTCGGAGTTATCCGAATTGTCTGAATTATCCGAGTTGTCCGAACTATCCGGATAGTTCGAGTTGTCGTTGCCCGAATTGGTATTTCCGGAATAGTCGTTGTTGGCCGTCGCATTGTCGACCGCATTGGTGTTCGGGTCACCGTCACCACCTACGTCCGCATAGGCCACACCGGACAAGCCAAGACCTAATGCAACAGCAATCGCTAGCAAACTTTTTTGAGTTTTCATGATATTGCTTCCTTCTAACATCATTGCACTTCTCTTTGGCCCGTCCCGGTCGACTACTGTTTGCGGTTATCCGAATAGGTCAGACCCTCCAACTCACTAAAGCGATTAACGTGCCACGCTCCCAGCGAAGGAATACAACTCATTGATTATTAAAGATAAAATCTAGGCAAGACGTCATGGATCGCAAATCAACGCCACCCGAAACTGTTTCAAATATGATACAGCGACACTATTCCAAGCAGGTACATAGCGTAATACCCGTTAACTTTCATATCGTTACCACTTACACACTTGTCAGCCTTCCTGACGTTATTGTAAATACAAAAAAAAGCGGCCCCGTTTCCGGGGCCGCTTTTTCAATCACCTGTTAGGTCGTCGAGATTAGATGTTCTCGAACTGACCCATGGTGTTGTCTTTACCACCAGCTTTCAGCGCAGCTTCACCTGCGAAGAATTCTTTGTGGTCGTCACCGATGTTAGAACCAGCCATATCCTGGTGCTTAACAGTAGCGATGCCCTGACGGATTTCCTTACGCTGTACACCAGCAACGTAGGCCAGCATGCCTTCGTCACCGAAGTAGCCTTTAGCCAGGTTGTCAGTAGACAGTGCCGCAGTGTGGTAAGTCGGCAGAGTGATCAAGTGGTGGAACACACCCGCTTCACGTGACGCGTCACGCTGGAAGTTACGAGTCCACTCGTCAGCCAGCTCAGCCAGCTCGGTGCCGTCGTAGTCAGCGCTCATCAGACGGTCGCGATCGTATGCAGATACGTCTTTACCTTCTTCCTTCATGGCGTCGAACACCTGCTGACGGAAGTTCAGAGTCCAGTTGAAGGACGGGCTGTTGTTGTAAACCAGCTTCGCATCGGGAACAACTTCCTTGATGCGGTTAACCATGCTGGCGATCTGACCAACGTGAGGCTTCTCGGTTTCGATCCACAGCATGTCGGCGCCGTTCTGCAGGGAAGTGATGCAGTCCAGAACAACACGATCTTCACCAGAACCGGCTTTAAACTGGAACAGGCCAGAAGCCAGACGCTTCGGCTTCAGCAGCTTGCCGTCAGACTTGATTACAACGTCGCCGTTCTCGATCTGAGAAGCGTCTTCGATGTATTCGCCGTCCAGGAAGCTGTTGTACTGGTCACCCAGGTCACCCGGCTCGTTGGTTACAGCGATCTGCTTGGTCAGGCCAGCACCCAGAGAGTCGGTACGTGCAACGATAACACCGTCGTCCACTCCCAGCTCAAGGAACGCCAGACGTACAGCGTTGATCTTAGACAGGAAGTCGGCGTGAGGAACGGTTACTTTACCGTCCTGGTGGCCACACTGCTTCTCGTCAGAAACCTGGTTTTCGATCTGGATGCAGCACGCACCCGCTTCGATCATCTGCTTGGCCAGCAGGTAAGTCGCTTCAGCGTTACCGAAACCAGCGTCGATGTCGGCAATGATCGGCACAACGTGAGTTTCGTGGTTGTCGATCTGCTTGATCAGCTCTTCAGCTTTGGCAGCGTCGCCCGCGTTTTCAGCAGCTTCCAGGTCACGGAACAAGTGGTTCAGTTCCCATGCATCGGCTTGACGCAGGAAGGTGTACAGCTCTTCGATCAGACCAGATACAGAAGTCTTCTCGTGCATGGACTGGTCAGGCAGAGGACCGAACTCAGAACGCAGAGCGGCAACCATCCAGCCAGACAGGTACAGGTAACGACGCTTAGTGCTACCGAAGTGCTTCTTGATAGAGATCAGCTTCTGCTGACCGATGAAACCGTGCCAGCAACCCAGAGACTGAGTGTACTTGGAAGTGTCGGCATCGTAGGCAGCCATGTCTTCACGCATGATCTTCGCAGTGTACTTAGCGATGTCCAGACCAGTCTTGAATTTGTTCTGGGCGCGCATACGAGCAGCGTGCTTAGGGTTGATGGCGTTCCAAGTCGGGTTTTGCTTCACGATGGAAGCGATCTGATCAACGTCTTGTGAGTAGGGCATGATCTCTATCCTTTCTACGTTTGTTTTCAAAAGGTACGAGTTACTGCTGCCAAGCAGTAACCGTTGCCAGCCGGCTGCTGTGTTAACGAGCAGAGGTTGACGTTGAGCGACACTTTACTGCCTTCAATCTTATAATTGAAATTTATATTATGTATTTCCAGCATTTTTCTAATGAATGTCGACTTGAACCGGCGCGCGCTCAAACACTTGCAGCGCTCGCGCACTCCCAGCTGGAGTAAAAGCGCCTCAGCTCTGGCACATCACCAATAACTGATCGCCTTTCTGAAGGTCGAGGTATTGCTTCCGGGGCGGGTTAATTTGCAGGTGGCGACCACGCTCGTCCACCGCTTGCCGGCGAACTCCCAACGCAATCTCCCCCCTCGCGGCCAGCACTTTCTCGAGAAACTGAAAGTCTGCACTGGCGGGTAAGGGATAATCTTCGGAATCACGGAACTGAATTTCAGCGCCACCCACGGTAAACAATTCGTCAAGCACCACCCTTAGCTCGCGGCGCAAAGCAACCTGAGCCAACACGTGACTCAGAATCATCGGACTGATCAGCATTTCACTCTGATGACCATACATCAGGTGGCGATTGTCCGGGTCACTCAGCTCGAGTGTGACCTGCGGCCGCACCGAGGCTTCGGCAAGAATATCTTCCAATTGCAGGTAACCGACCATGGCACGGGCATCCGCTTCCTCACCGGAGCCAATGCGATCACTGCTCAACAACATCACGGTATGGTAAGAGGCCGGGTTCAGTTTCCTGAGTTCATCCTCCACCATGTAATCGGCTTCAAGCAGGCGGCCATTAATTCTCGCAAGGTCCACACCGTAGCGGGATAATTCCCGCTGTCGCTCATCCAACGGTGTGGCAGACACCATATCCAATTCGAACTGGCGTCCCGAATAGCTGCCAAACTCCGCCACCAAACTCGGCACCCGGCGATTCCAGCCCAGCACCAGCACACGGTGCGTTCCAGGCTTCACGGTGGCCTCCACAGGCATCGATACGCGCTCAACAGGCGCCAAGGGTTTCGCCTTTGGATCTGGTCCGGTGTGGGCATAATCCTTGGCAAGCAGCACCACCCGGTCGTCGGTTCGGATGGTGGTGTCAGAGGGTGCCAACAGGTTTACTTTCCAACCACCGGTTTGAACCGGGTGCAGGAGCCCCAAGACGATCGCGTGCGGCCTTTGTGAGGCCAGCTCGCCTAAGGTCAGACCCTCGGCTGTTTCACCGCCCCGGACAAAAATCTCGTTGCCGCCATCGGCCGTCAGCAACTCGTTGTAGACTTCGGAAAGATTCGGGTGAAGTACATTCTGGACCATCAATCGACTGATGGTGGAACTACCGGCAACTACCTCAACAGCACCTGGGTATGCCCGTTCAATAACCGGCAACTTACGCATATCCTGAATTTCGGCGACGACATAAGGCAACGGAGCATTCAAGTGTCGAGCCTGGGCGGCAATGGACAACAGCGCTTTAACGGTTTCGACATCAGAGGTCACTATACTACCGGCGCTATAGCCCTGGCTTGGCACGATCACCGCCGCCGCATCCAGACAAGCCACTCGATGCAAAGCCTCCGGCTGAATCGCTGAGCCGCTTCGCAGAATAACTTCTCGGGCACGGCTGCCCACTCCGGGCTCGTTGCGCAATTCGTAAAGCTGCTCCACGCTGGCTTCTTCCGCCAGCACCACGAGGCGTAACCGCTGGGTATCGTGCTTTTCAAGGAAGCGCTGCATTCGGCCTGTTGAGCCGAACAACTCTGCCACTAACGGCGGTGTCTGCGCGGTCCAGCCAAGAACGACCACATGACTTTTCAAAGTCACGGGCGTCAGGCCTCGTTCAAGATCGGTCATTTTAGCGATCAGCCAGCGGGTCAAAATCGCCACCAGCGTGCCCATGAACACCACATAACCAAGAATGGTGAGCAAAGTTGAAACAATCCGTTGCCAGGTGCCCACGTCGTCACCGAGATACCCCGGGTCCGTCAAACGTAGAAACGCCCACCAGATAGCCGCGCCCGGATCATCAAACTCACCACCTTGAGGTACAACCAACAGGCCACCGACGAGGGAGATCAAGCCAATAAAAAGCCCGACCACCAATAATTGGAAACCGGCACCTTTCAGCAATTGGCGTTCTAGAACAAATTTGATTCGATCGATAATTCGAAATGGAAGCATGATGGCCCTCTTTTGAGGGCAGTTTAACGCAGATTCCCCGGAGAGCCAGAAGATGCCACTTCCAAAGCCGCCCCCAGTGTCGGGTAGAAGCTGCTGACGCCAGGCTCCGGCTGCACACCTGCGCGGGCCAGAGTCCGTAAAGGTTGGAACTGAAGATCCGCAATCAATATCTGGGTATGGGCTTCGCGACAACTCGCGATCAGCTTATTCAGTGCCGACAAGCCACCGGCATCCAATACCGTCACGCCATCCATATACAACACAATGCCACGCGCATGCCGAGACAGACCCGCCAGCTCCCCGAACACTCGATCCGCGGCGGCGAAAAACAAAGGCCCATTGATTTTAAAGACCTGCCACTCTTCCGATAAGCCAAACGACTTCACCCGCGTGCTGTCGGAGAGATCGGTAACCTTGGTCATCTGCGCCATTTCCTGCATGAATAGCACCGCAGCCAACAGCACACCGGTGATGATCGCGATAACCATGTCCAAAACGACCGTTAGGCTGAAGCAGGTCAAAAAGACCAGCACATCCATGCGCGGAGCCGTTTTCAGTAGATGAACGGCTTTGGGGGCTTCACTCATGTTCCAGGCCACCATGATCAACAACGCAGCCATCACCGGCATGGGGAGGTAGGCGAGTACGCCGGCCAGTGAGACCAACGCCAATAAAACCACCAGAGCGTGGATCATAGCGGACACGGGAGACTCCGCCCCAGCCCGATAGTTGGCAGCGGAGCGGGCAATGGCAGCGGTCGCCGTAATACCACCGAAGAACGGAACCAGAATATTACCAATGCCCTGCCCCATCAGCTCACTGTTAGCACTGTGGCGCTTGCCGGTCATGCCATCCAGCACCACCGCACACAAAAGCGATTCGATGGCGCCCAACATAGCGATGGCAAACGCCGCCGGCAACAACGCCTGAACCATGTCCCAGGAAAAGCCAAGCGGTTCGCCTTCAGCGTTCAGTTGCTGCCAGGGCCATATAAATTCCGGTAAAAACGGTGGAATGCCATTTCCTGTGCTGCCGTCAGGCAACAAGTAGCTGAAACGAGAGCCGATGGTTTCGATCGCGGCCCCGTGAGAGTTGAACCAAAGCGCCAGCAGGCTACCGATCACCACCGCAGGGAGATGCGGGGGCACCGGGGTTTTCAACCTTGGCCAAAGCAGCATCACCGCCAGAGTTGCCGCGGCCACTAGCGTACTCATGCCGTCAAGCGCGGGCATCTGCTGGGCCAGCGCCGCCAGTTTGTCCCAATAATGTTCGGGCATGGTTTCAAGCGACAGGCCGAAAAAGTCTTTAACCTGAAGCGTCGCAATCACCACGGCAATTCCGCCGGTAAACCCGAGCGTGACCGACTCGGGAATGTACTCGATAAAACGCCCCAAACGCATCAGGGCCATGATGACCAGCAACACACCCGACATCAGCGTGGCCAGCAGCAAGCCACCCAGCCCGTAACTCTGGGCAACGGGGTACAGAATGACCACAAAAGCCGCGGTGGGACCAGAAATACTGAACCGGCTACCGCCCAATACGGCAATAACGAACCCGGCAATAAAAGCGGTATACAAGCCATACTGAGGTGCAACGCCACTGGCGATGGCCAGTGCCATGGCGAGAGGAATTGCTATGATGCCAACGGTCACCCCGGCCATCAAATCTCTCAGAAACCGGGCGCTGGTGTACCGCTCATCAAAACAGGCCTCGCGAAGTGCGTGGGCAAACCTCAAGGAAAAAAGATGAGCGCGGTGTGGCATGAGCGAACTCCCGGTTGCGAAGACATCGCCACAATTATATGCTCATGCAGATAACATTCAATGTTAACCTGATTAACATATAGAGGCATTTCCAAGCCATGACAAAAGAAAACCGTACCGCGCGCCTGACCTTGCTTATCGATCCGGACAAAAAAGCCGCGTTCGAGGAACTCTGCAAACAGGATGACGTCACCCCCTCCCAGAAGGTCCGGCAATTCATTCGCGAGTACGTGGAAGAAAAGCTGGGAGAAAACTGGCGCGAAGAGCGCTCAAAAAACTCGAAATAGGCAGGTGCACCATGACTGCGACCAAGCATCTACTGGTCATACCCGTTGTATTGTCTCTGCTCGCGTTGTCCGGTTGTGCCCTGAGCCCAAACACCACAAGGCCGGCAACCTTATACGACAGCCAGCTCGTTGATAGCCAGAGCCGACAGGTTTTATCTTTGGAAGCCGTCGCTGACGCTGCCATGCAGGCCGATGTTGTGGTGATCGGAGAACATCATGGTCATCAGGCGTCACACCTTCTGCAAGCCCGCCTGTTGCAACAACTGCACAGCCGTAATCCCAATATAGTGCTGACTCTGGAACAGTTCGATCTGGATCGCCAGACGGCCCTGAACGACTATCTGGCTGGCATCACCGGTGAGACAGAACTGGTGAAAGACGCCAAAGCCTGGGACAACTACCGAGGTTCCTACCGGCCTTTGATCGAATACGCTCGTCACCACCAACTACCGGTGCTGGCCGCCAATGCGCCAGCGGATATTGTCCGCTGCGTCGGTCGTCAGGGCCCGGACTACCTCACGAGCCTGACCGATAGCCAACGCCGGCAGTTACCCGACCAACCGTTTCTGGATACCCCTGCCTACCGAAACAAATTCATCACGGCAATAACCGGCAGCCATGGCTCCAACGACCCAGCCATCGCCCAGCGCATGGACAACGTCTACCAGGCCCAACTGGTCAGAGACAACACCATGGCCGACCGTATCTTGCAGGCACGCAGGCAGTATCCTGATCACCAGATTCTGCATCTGACAGGCACGTTTCACAGCGAGCAAAAACTCGGTACCGTGGCGTTACTGAAGCAGCGCGCACCCGAGCTTTCGATTGTCGTGCTAAGCCCGGTATTCTGGCCCGAAGACGCAGTCGAACCGCCGTTACAGGACAACCTGAACAAAGGCGACTTTCTGTACTTGATACCACCCTTAGCGCCGGAATTCCGGAACAGCGAACGACGGCAAGAAGCCATGACAGAACGCTTCAAAGACCGCTCAGGCACCGACTGCTAACAAGCGTCATGACACAAGGAATCAAACAGTGAAAACCATCGTCGCCCTCATCTTGGGTCTATGCGTCATTTTCTCTGCGTCACTTCTAAGAGACGGCCTCACAGGACTGAAAACCGGAGACCGCTACGTCACCGTCAAAGGTGTCGCGGAACGGGAAGTGAACGCCGACCTGGCACTCTGGCCCATTCGCTTTGTCGCCACCGGTAAAACACTGGAACAGGCACAAGCGCATGCAAGAAGCAGTCGGGAAGCCATCATGGCGTTTCTGAAACTTCAGGCCATTGAGAGCAAGGCCGTGGAACTGCAGAGGCTGGACGTAACCGATACCCGAGCCAATCCCTATCAAGGCGAAGGCGAGCAAAAGTTCATCATTAACCAGACACTGATGGTGCGCAGCACGCAGATTGAACGCATTCGCCAGGCGGCACAAAATGTCAGCGAATTGGTAGATTCCGGTGTATTGCTCTCTTCCGACTTCGGCCCCGGCGGCCCCACTTATCTGTTCAACGGTCTGAACACCATCAAGCCCGAGATGATTGCAGAAGCCACCGAGTCTGCCCGGCAGGCAGCGAGTCAATTTGCCCGAGATGCCAACGCCAGCCTTGGCGGATTACGCCGGGCCAATCAGGGTGTCTTCCAGATCCTCGCCCGGGATCAGGCACCCGGAATTTCCGAACCGCAACAGCCCGTGAAAACCGTGCGCGTAGTCTCCACCTTCGACTACTATCTGGAATAACCTTTCACTGGGTTTGTACCATCTCGTCTGTGACCTGATAGTCTCCGGCAAGCCAACGCATGATTTCGCTGGCAGCCGGATGATCGAAAGCATCGTATGTGTGCGCCAAGGCCTGTTTACGCTCGGGACTAAGGCGCCACAGCCCGGCATCCTGAAGACTCAATAGGTCCCGCTGAATCTGATTTGCCAACACCTCACCCAGAAGCTCCCGAGCAGCATGGTGAAATGCCTGTCCATATTGGTAGTCCGGCCCCAGCCGGTAGGATTCTTCCAGCGTCAACGCCGGTATCGTGGTCAACACAGATTGCAGTGCGGGGTTGATGGCGTGACCGGCTATATGCGCCGCATTCGCCGCCGGCCGGCCGGTGAAAGCTCTCAGGTGCAGGTGTCGGGACATTCGGTCGCCATCGTTCACCGGATAGTTATCCCACAACACCGGTTTTCGGCCCAACCGATCACCTACGCGCTTCAAATGCCCCGGAGAAATCTCCCGGGAGCAGACTTCTTCACCGGTCCAGAACACCCGGATATCTTTATCAAGCTCGGCGCCCAGCGTTTCCAGATAATCCGAAGGCCGTTCACCAAACACCCGATCCAACACCGGGTCATCGGAATAATAAGTCGGGCATATACTGAACGTGGTGGCACCACTGTGCGCCTTCACCCAGCGCAAAATCTCAGCCTGGGTGCTGGCCAGCTCTGGCGTTTCCGAGCGCATGTCATCAAACAGAATGGCCAGTTCCTGCACCCCGATCCGATCCAAGGCTTTCAGCTTGGCCGCTAGGGCGTGACGCGCGCTCTCATCAAACCGGTTAAAGACCTCGAACGGGCTCAAGCCAACGCCAAACCGAACGCCCTCGTCTTCGCACAATTCAGCAAACTCCACCAAGGCTTCAAACTCTTCAGCCGGATGCGGCTCCTGCCAGCGCCGACGCAAATAGGGGTCGGCCTTGGGCGCGTACAGGTAAAACCCATAGCCATGCCCGGCCAGGGTTTTAAGCAACTTACGCCGCTCGGCCCAGGTCCACATGGGGCCATAAAACCCCTCAATCACACCGAGTTCTACTGTCATACTTTGATTGCTCCCAGGCTTCGGCTTTCAGCCATCATACACTCGCGTTGAAACACACTCCGAACCTTCAACCATGAACAGATGGTCAGCTCCGGGCAACCGAATCGTATACCTGCCTAAACCCAGGCCGGCTATGATGAACGTCCATCGTTATTGGAACGCATCAACGCCATGCAAAACAACCAAAGTCGCCTAACCGCCCTGGATGCACTTCGCGGCATTGCCGCGCTCGGCGTTGTACTGTTCCATTATCTGCCCTACTACAACGAGTTGTATGGGCACAGTTTTGACAGCCCATCCTTTCTCGAGTTCGGGCGCTACGGTGTGCACCTATTTTTTATGCTCAGCGGCTTCGTCATTTTCATGACCCTCGAGCGCACCCAAACGGCCGGCTGGTTTGCGCTTGCACGCGCGTTCCGGCTACTGCCCGCACTTTGGGCCGGCATTGCCCTGACCTTTCTATCGGTGCACTGGCTGGGGCCCGAAGATCGCGCGGTCGAGCCGGTGTCGGCAGTACTGAACATGACCCTCCTGCACGAGTACCTGGAGCATCCGCACGTGGATGGTGCCTATTGGAGTCTGGTGATTGAAGCCACTTTCTATGTCTGGATCGCACTATTATTTTACGGATTGAAGAGCTGGCAACGACTGCGCCCTGCACTCTGGCTCTGGACGGCCGCCAGCTACATAGGCGTGATCTGGTGGAAAGCAATCCCGGACACTCTGGACTTTCTGGCGAAAGATCTATTGTTCGTGCGTTATGCACCGCTGTTTATCAGCGGCATGCTGCTCTTCCGCTGGTATAAATACGGCAAACCGTCAGTGGCCGATATAACGCTACTGGCTCTGGCCATCGGCCACTGCCTGTTTGCCTATAAAGCCCCTTACAACTTGTTTGTGCTGGCGTGCTACGGCATTTTCATTCTGGCGATAAGCGGCCGTCTGAGCCTGCTGTCCCGGCCCGGATTACTCTGGTTGGGCAGCATTTCCTACGCGCTTTATCTGATCCACCAGAACATTGGCTACGGGCTGATCACTTTGTTCTACCAATGGCAGATCCCCGGCCCTGTTAATGTTGCCCTGGCGCTCGGCATAATCGTCGCCCTAGCATCCATCGTGCACTATGGCATTGAGAAGCCCTCATTAAGAGCGTTTCGCCGCTGGCGACAACGGAGCACCATGACAAACACCATCAGCCCCAGAGCATGAGCTGACACGACTCCTCCGCAAGCTCACCCAGCACCTAGACATATGTCGTATTTCACGCATTTTTTTGCTGCAAAGCGACCGCCAAATATGCAAACCTGAACTAAGCTATTCAGCAACACTGGCTAAAAATCAAACGCTGGTCCATCATTCGAGAAACAACTAAAACAATTCGACAGGTTGGAAAGAACCATGAAGATCCGATCCATTTTATCGGCGACCGTGCTCGCCATTGCTACCACGTTCTCTGCCTCACAGGCTATGGCACAGGAAAAGTTCACCCTGAAGCTTGCTGAAACCTGGGGACCGAACTTCCCCATCTTTGGCGACACCAGCAAACGCTTCGCTGAACTCGTTGAAAAGATGTCTGACGGTCGCCTGAAGGTCCGTATCGACTCAGCCAACAAGCACAAAGCCCCACTGGGCGTGTTCGACATGGTGAAGGCTGGCCAATACGACATGGGCCATTCCGCCTCCTATTACTGGAAGGGTAAGGTTCCCGAAACGCTGTTCTTCACCAGCATGCCATTTGGCATGAACGCCATTGAACAATACGCCTGGTTCTACCACGGCGGCGGCATGGAGCTGATGCAGGAGGTGTACGAACCTCACAACATGTTGTCGTTTCCCGGCGGTAATACCGGCATTCAGATGGGCGGCTGGTTCCGCAAAGAAATCAAATCATTGGACGACCTTAAAGGTCTGAAGATGCGTATTCCCGGCTTTGCCGGCGAAGTCTTTGCTGAAGTGGGTGTAAACCCCACCAATATTGCCCCGGGTGAGCTCTACACCGCCCTTGAGCGCAACACCATTGACGCCGTTGAGTGGGTCGGCCCGGCACTGGACTTGCGCCTTGGCTTCCAGCAAATCGCTGACTACTACTACACCGGCTGGCACGAGCCCGCGACTGAACTGCAATTCCTGGTCAACAAGCGCGTATGGGCCAAACTACCCGCGGACTTGCAGGAAATCATGCGAGTGGCCATGCGCACCGCGTCCTACGACATGCTGGTACAATCACAACACGCCAACGCGGAAGCTTGGGCAAATATCAAGAGAGAGTACCCCAACGTACAGATCAAACGATTCCCGGCCGACATCTTCCAGGCCATGTACGATGCCAACAAAAAGCTGCTGAAAGAAACAGCTGAAAAGAGTCCAATGGCTAAAAAGATCATCGACTCACAGCTGAGCTATCAGAAGCAAAGTCGCGCCTATACCGAAATTTCTGAACGTGCATACCTCAACACGATGGGAGAAGTTCAGTAAACTCTAGGCCAGACTGAATGAACCAGAGCCGGGATCGCTCTTGAAAGTGGTCCCGGCTTTTTACTTTAACAAGCAACACGAAAAATTCGCTCGGCGGAGGAAGGGGCTTAATGCGCTGGATTATCAGACTGGATGAGGGCCTGGCCTGGCTCTCGAAACTCTGCGGTTGGATCGCCTGCGTGGCCATGATCTTGATGGCCGCCAATGTGTTTTACGACGTGATCACCCGCTACGTCTTAAGCGATGTGTCGATTGGCATGCAAGAGATGGAATGGCACCTGTACTCGGTAGTCTTCCTGATGGGAATTCCCTATGCCCTCCGCACAGATGGCCACGTTCGAGTGGATGTCTTCTACACCAACTGGCAGCAAAAAAACAAAGCCTGGATCAACCTCATTGGTGCCCTGATCTTTGTGATTCCCTTCGCTTACCTGATCGGTTTTTATGGCTACAGCTTTGCGATTGACGCCTACGAGATGGGCGAAGGCAGTGGCGATCCGGGCGGCTTGCCCCACCGCTGGATCATCAAATCCATCATTCCGGTCAGCGCGTTCTTTATCGGCGCTGCAGGCTTGAACATGATTACCTACGCCGTCCGCGTAATGGCCGGTGAAAAGTCCTATGATAGCGAGCACAGCGCAGGAGGTTTGGCATGATCGGTATGATTATGTTCCTTGTGGCCCTGTTCATGCTGATGCTCGGCTTCCCCGTGGCCTTTACCTTTGGGGGCGTGGCGCTCTTCTTTGGCATCTTCGCCGAGGGCATGGATCTGTTTGCTTTCATGCCCTATCGGATCATGAGCGTCATGCAGAACACGGTCCTGATGGCGGTGCCGCTGTTCATTTTCATGGGTGTGATCCTGCAGCGCACGAAACTGGCCGAGCAACTTCTAACCTCGATGGGCCGCTTGTTTGGTGGCTTGCCTGGTGGTCTGGCTATTTCCACCATTCTGGTGGGTGCATTGCTCGCCGCATCAACCGGCGTGGTAGGTGCCAGTGTGGTGGCCATGGGTTTGATATCCCTGCCCGTCATGCTCGCTCACAATTACGACAAGCGCCTGGCCACAGGCACCATCTGTGCCTCCGGCACCCTGGGTCAAATTGTGCCGCCGTCTATCATCCTGATCATTCTGGGTGATGTTCTGGGCTTGCCGGTCGGCGATCTGTTCAAAGCCGCGGTTGGGCCCGGCATGGTGCTGATTGGCCTGTATATTGTTTACATCCTGTTCATGACCCGTTTGAAGCCCCAGACGGCGCCAGCCATGCCGCCAGACGACAGCATCAGCCGCGGCAAAGAAATCCGCAACGCGCTGCTGGCCATCATCCCGCCTTTGGCGCTGATTGTGGTGGTTCTGGGCTCTATCTTCACCGGCATCGCCACCCCCACCGAATCCTCCGCTTTGGGCGGCGTTGGTGCCGTGGCGCTAGCCATTATCTACCGCCAGTTCAGTTTTAAAATGGTGTGGGAGGCCTCCAAAGACACCGTGAAGGTAACGGCCATGGTCTTTGCCATTCTTATTGGTGCCACCGCCTTCTCCATGGTATTCAGCTATACCGGCGGTGACTACTTGCTGGAAGAATGGTTGATGATGCTGCCGGGCGAACAATGGGGCTTCATCATTCTGGCCATGGTGGTGATTCTGGTGCTGGGCTTCTTCATCGACTTCGTGGAGATTTCCTTCATCATCGTGCCGATTCTGGCACCGGTGGCAGAAGCCATGGGCATCAACATGCTCTGGTTTGCCATCCTGATTGCCATGAACCTGCAAACCAGCTTCCTGACGCCCCCCTTCGGCTTCTCCCTGTTCTACCTCAAGGGCGTTGCACCTGCGGAGGTTAAAACAACCGATATCTACAAAGGCATTATTCCGTTCATTCTCATTCAAATTCTGGTGCTGGCGATGATCGTCGTCTTCCCGGGATGGTTCGGAATGAGCTCCACTTACTAAGCATCGACTAAACAGGCGGGCCCGGAAGAAACCCGGCCCGCCTCCCGCCTTTTCCCTTAACCTGACAAAACCTGTTCATTTTCTATACTATCTAAAGAGCGCGACTCTCAGTTTGGCTTTCGGGACCGCCTGGTATTGCAACCAACGGGAGCCTCCACTATGTCTAGCCGTAACGCCCGCAAGGCTTCGCATTCAGGCAAGGACGCTCCGCACCCCCTAAGTATTCCTTATGAGGCACCCCACCCTGATCGAGAACCTCACAGCTACGAGCGCTGGCTACTCGAAAAATTCATTCGCTTGGCCGGATCCCCACCGATTCGATTCCAACTTTGGAATGGCGATCAAATTGAACCGGAACACCAGACCGCCCGCTTCACCTTAACCCTCAACGATTCCAAAGCCCTTTACGCCCTGGTGACCGACCCGAATCTAGCCATGGGCGACCTATACAGCTCCGGGCGACTCGATATCGACGGTGATCTCACGAACTTTCTGGAAACCGTGTATCACACGGTTCACACCGCTCGGCAGCAGTGGCCTAAATGGCTGGATAGCTTCTGGAAAAGTCCAAATCCGCGTTCTTCCGGCCTGTCGCAAGCGAAAGAGAACATCCACCACCATTACGACCTCGGCAACGAGTTCTACAAGCTGTGGCTGGATCAAGCAGAAATGCAGTACACCTGCGCCTATTACGAGCACCCGGACAACACACTGGAACAAGCGCAGTTAGCCAAGCTAGAACACGTGTGCCGGAAGCTCCGGCTCAAACCCGGCATGACCGTGGTCGAAGCCGGTTGTGGCTGGGGCGGCCTGGCCCGTTATATGGCGCGCCACTATGGTGTCACCGTTCGCTCCTACAACATCTCTCGCGAACAACTCAGCTACGCCAAAACAGAAACCAAACGGCAAGGCCTTGATAAAAAAATTAGCTATATCGAAGACGACTACCGAAACATTCAGGGCGAATATGATGCCTTTGTTTCTGTGGGCATGCTGGAACACGTCGGTAAAGAAAACTACCCGGCACTGTCCGACTTGATTAAGCGAAGCCTGAAGCCGAACGGTATCGCCTTGCTGCACAGCATCGGGCGCAACCAGCCGATGCTGATGAATGCCTGGATCGAAAAACGCATTTTCCCCGGCGCCTACCCCCCCAGCATTGCCGAGTTCATGCAGATCTGTGAGCACAATGACTTTTCAGTACTGGATGTGGAAAACCTGCGATTGCATTACGCCCAAACCCTGACCCACTGGCTGAAAAACTTCACCCAGCATCAGGATGCAGTGACGCATATGTACGATCAAAACTTCACCCGGGCCTGGCGATTCTATTTGGCCGGCTCCATCGCCGCATTCCGCGCGGGTTCGCTGCAACTGTTCCAGGTTGTATTCAGCCATGGCGATAACAATCTGGTTCCCCGAACCCGGCAGGATTTGTACGCCACCCCGACCACACCGGAGCACTCATAATGGACAACTTCGACGCCATCGTCGTGGGTGCCGGCCCGGCCGGCGCGACACTCACCCGTGCACTGGAAGACGCCGGAAAGAAGGTTCTGGTGATTGATAAAGCGACGTTTCCGCGAGATAAAACCTGCGCCGGATGGGTAACCCCGAACGTTCTCGAGAGCCTGGACATTGACATCAACGACTACCGCCGTGCACGAACGTTGCAGTCTATCAGCCGTTTCCGGATCGGCATGATGGGCCAGAGCCCGGTCGAGAATCATCATGGCAGCGTGGTCAGCTACGGCATCAGGCGCTGCGAGTTCGACGCCTATCTGCTGGATCGGGTTAAATCCCGAAAACAACTGGGCACCCCGGTAAAATCCATCACCCGGAACAACGGCCTTTGGCGCCTTAACGAGCAGTGGCAAGCTCCACTCCTGATCGGCGCTGGAGGGCATTTCTGCCCGGTGGCCAAGCGAATAGGCTCCGGCCCCGGGAAACATGAAACCGTGGTCGCCGCCAAGGAAGTGGAATTCGAAATGACCCCGGCCCAAGCCAGTGCCTGCACCGCCCGAGCCGACACACCCGAACTCTGGTTCTGCCGCGACCTCAAGGGTTACGCCTGGGTGTTCCGCAAAGGCGATTTTCTGAACATCGGCTTGGGGCGTGAAGACAACCATCGGCTGACCGATCATCTGGAAGCCTTCGTGCAAGAGATGAAACAGGCCGGTTGCATTCCCAACGACTCGCCCGGCCGTTTCAAAGGCCACGCCTATCTGTTGTACGCCCATGCCGGGCGGCCACTGGTTGATGATGGGGTCTTACTGGTGGGAGACGCAGCCGGGCTGGCTTACACCCAGAGCGGTGAAGGCATCCGGCCCGCCATCGAGTCCGCATTAATTGCCGCCCAAGTGATTCTGAACGCGCCGGATTATTCCGCTTCGTCACTGCAACGCTATGGTGAGCAAATTTCTAAGCGGTTTGGCCACCGTGCCAGCGAACAGGGACGCGGATTCGAAGTGCCCGACTGGCTCAAGCAACCCATTGCCAGTTCCTTGATGCGTTCACATTGGTTCACTCAGAAAGTCGTAACGGAAAAATGGTTCCTGCATCAAGAGATTCCACCGCTGGATCTTGCTGTCTAGAACGCACAAAGGCCGGGCAATGGGACCCGGCCTTTGTTTTGTCAGCGACAACCCGCCTTGAAAAAGGCTAGCCGCTTTTTTAGCTAATGCTTAGAACTTCACGCGCATACCGGCAAGGAAGCCCATGTCAGTGTCGTCTTCATCGGTGTCTGCGATTTCAGCAAACACGCTGACGTTCTTGGCAGTCGGGAACTTGTAGGTCACGTTCGCGTACCAAGCAGTCACGTCGTCACTGTTGTCCTCTTCCTGATTCTGCATACCGATCGCCACACCCGTTGTGCTGGTAACGTCGACGGTCGCTGCAATGTTGTAGAGCGTTGTTTCAAGATCCGTGTTGTTGTCATCCGTCACACTGTAGTCAGCGGCCAGACCAAACATACCGAAGTCGTAACCGGCACTCAGACCCCAAGTGTCTTTTTCGTCCAGACCAATGGGGGTATTGCGCTGGTAGGCAGCAGCTAATTCCAAACCAGCAATTTCGGTAGATGCAAACAAATCGAAGAACTCGCCGGTAATACCGCCTTTGTCCTCAGCCTCCAGTTCGTAGGAAGCAACGAGGTAAACATTGTCCAGCTCTACATCAACGCGGAACGTATCGTCACCATTCGTTTTCACTGAGTCAAACTGATCTTCGTCCAGCGGTGATTCATAAGCTTCTTCGATGCCGAACTCGTCAGAGGCAAAGTTTTGCTTACCCATGGATAACGAGGTAACGCCGTACTGAATACCAACGTAGGCTTCTTCGATCGGCTCATCAACGTCTTTGCCGTTGGCGTGGTCTTTGAAGTCAAAATCCAGGCGACCAAAGGCTTTCATCTCGTTGCCCAAGTCATAACTCACGTAGTTTTTCAGCTCCAGGTCATCAAAATCTACGTACTCATTGGTGTCGTCACCAATTTTCTTGCGCAACTGAACCTGGAAGTCACCGTTCAGCTTGTAGGTAAAACCATCTTTTTCATAAACAGTTGCAGCATTTACAGAGCCCGCAGCAACAGTAGACACAGCAACAGCCAGAAGAAGCTTCTTCATTATTTATAACTCCACTTTCGTTTTTGGTTTGACGTTTATCGGTTGCTGGAATCAACCCAGCTGCTCCACTCTTTTCGAGTTTGTTCGTCGGCTTTCAGATACCAATAGCGCAGCATTCTGCCGACCATTTCCTGATCCCCATCGGCTGGCGAATCCGGCAACACCCCATCCGAGGTGAGTTTCAGCTCCGCAATGGTGCGGGAACGGTTATAGGCCGCCAGCTCTCGCGGATAGTCACGCACCAGCTGAAAGCCTTCTTTCTCAAGCACGTCAGTAGTGAACGCCACTGCTCGGCCCTGATCATCAGTCAGCTGCCAGCTGCCCTGTTGGTTAAAGCTGGCCATTTCATTTCGGGTCTCTATTTTCGGCGCTCGCAGCCTCAGCTCGGCATCCCCAGCGCTGAAGCGGAAAACAAAGGCGTCACTGGTTTCCCGAGTTTCTTCCCGGCCGACTTCGGTGGTGCACTCCACCACCAGCTGCTGTGTACCGTCAGGCAACGTGAGGGGCTGGCCTGAGGAAGCAGTCTGTTCGCTGCCCTGAACCGCCTGCACGTTTACACAAGCCCCAGGCATCAGCTGGATCTCGGCCAAAGCTGGCAGTGGCAGCAGTGCAATCATCAAGCTGGTAATACGGGTCAATCTGGTCACGTTCTGAATCCAATTAGTGGTCACCGGTAGAGGTGTTGAATCAACTGGAATGACACTATGGAGAGGGGGTATGACAGCGCTATTACAAAGCACTATAGGCAGGCCGATTTTATGATTCGGTATCTAAAAAAAACAAAACCGCACCAGAAGGTGCGGTTTTGACAGGCATTTAAATGTTCAATATCAGTTGGTTGGTGCGCCGGCCACACCAATTCGATAGAGCGTTGTCGTGCCGCTCACTTCGTTTCCGACAGCCAAAATAGGCTGGCCGTTAGGGCTGTCTTCTGCTCGAATAAAGGCCATGCCTTCGGGCCCCAAATCTCCGGCCTTGCCGGCTTCCACCTCAGCCGTGCTAACAGCAAAATCCCGATTATTCAGGTACTGCACGAATTGCGGATCCTGAGGATTGGTGACGTTATAAACCATCACGCCACCCACGCGTTCCAGACCGATAAAGGCATAATTCTGACCATAGATCTCGCCTATGGTCACGGCTTCAGGCTCCGGCCCTTTGTCATCAGAACGGTCATCAGCACCATTATCATCGTTGGTTGCATTGAAGCCGTCAGGAATCCGATTAGCCGTGATGCGCTCGAAGTCGTTGCCGGAATCAAACACTCTCTGTCCCTGCTCGTTCCAGATGGAGAACGACCGGGCACCATAGCTGTACAGCTCACCGAACACACAACCTTTCTCTACATAGGTGGTCTTGCCAGCCGGGTCACAGTCGTTGATCACGCCCAGAGTGTTGGTCACTTTCAAGCGGCCCAGATTGGCCTTATCCTGCAATTCCCTGCGTTGTGCCTCATTACCGAAGGCCTCGCTCAGCTGTATATCCTTAATCCGGAACTCTTCGCTGAAACCGTCGTAATCCCGAGAATCACCCTCGTTCGCGGTAACGTAATAGGTCTTGCCGTTGTAGCCATAGCTCGCTATCGCGTCTGGCTGATACATTCCTTTAACCGGCCAGTTCTGAAGATTGATCCCACCGTCTTTGTTACTGGCATCCAACTCATTGCCCAGCAGACGGTGATCTTTGAAACCCAGCGGCAGAACATCGACAATCCGGGCGTTTTCAATATCCAGAACGGCCACCGCGTTGTTCTCCTGCAAGGTCACCCAGGCCCGAGTGTTGTCTTGAGACACCGCGATGTACTCTGGCTCGAAGTCCTGAGCCGCGGAAGCCCCCGGTCCGAAAATACGAATACCGGATTCACGCAGTTCCTGTTCGCGACCGTTGTAGGCACCAAAGTCCGCAGTGTTTACCGTCGCCTTTTCCACACCATTGGCAAGGTCAATCACGCTCACGGAACCTTCCGGATCTAAGGTGTAGTCCGCGTTCGGTTCGCCTTCGTTAGCCACCAATACTTTTCGACCATCGCGGGTAAAGGTGACCATATCTGGCAACGCACCAACCGTAACCTCCCCCACTTTGGACAAATCGGATGAGGTGTAGAACACGACCTTACCTTTCGCCTGTTTTACGTCCGCTTCAATGGCCACCGCCACCAGCTCCCCATAGACCGCGACGCTGTTGGCAGACGCCCCTTCTTGACTAGCGTCGATGGTGTCGATCCGTTTAGGTGCGTCCGGTTTGCTGATGTCCAGCACATCCACCGTGGCAGCCTGGGCGTTAACCACAAACAGCCGTTGGTGAGAGGGATCGTGAGCTAGGATTTCCGCAGCGCTTTCATCAAATACATCCCCTTCTGGTACATAGCTGCCCAGCACCCTCAACTCAATCTGCCCGGGTACCTCAGCGTTGACCTGAGAATCAGTGTCTACTGCACAAGCGGCAAGGCCGCCCGCAGCGGCAAGAATGGCGGAAGTCAGGAGAGCACGTTGAATAATCATGTTTACCTCTGATTGGCATCGACGTTGTGTAAAAGGACGCCTCACCCTATGGCAAACAGATGACAGAAAAGGGGCACAAATAAGACAAGTTAAAGACTCGGATAAAAAAAGGCGGCTCCAAGAGCCGCCATTTCAGATGTCGTCGCTTCGCCGGATTTAGTGACCTAGGTAGCTCCGGTACATCCAGACAGTCTTTTCCTGCTGTGAGATGTAATCACTCATCAGCGCAGAGGTACCTTCGTCGTCGGCTTCGCCGGCAAGGCTAAGAATTTCACGCTGCTTGGCGATCAGCTTGCTGAAGCTATCAACAATGTTGGTAACGGCTTCTTTGCCGTCAGACACATTCTTCCGCTCAACCACTTCCGACTGTTCCATGTACGTGCTGTATGCATGTGCAGGTACGTGGCCCAGAGTCAGAATACGCTCAGCAATCTCATCAATCTTGAGCAACAGGTCATCATACTGCTCTTCAAACTTCACGTGCAGTTCGAAAAAGTTCTCGCCCTTGATGTTCCAGTGGTAGCCGCGAACGTTCATGTAAAAAATCTGATAGTTCGCCAGAAGCCCGTTCAGGGCGTCCGCCAGTTTCTGAGTTTGTTCCGTATCAAGACCGATAAAATTCTTACCCATATTGAACCTCCTGGTTTTATTTTGGGCTTGGGATGACTAAGACAATAAGCCCATTCGCTTAGTGACTGAAGTTTAGTTCTCCAATGTCGCCTATAGCCCTTACCTATGAAAAACCGCGGGCAACTATAGATTAACACTATCAAAACTCGCTGAACTTTCTATTTGCGACAAGTTCTCATTTGTTTTGTAATGAGCTCATCGAAACGATTCTCTCGGAGTTAGTCATGAGCGCGCTGAAACAGTATGTACACAACCACGGTTCTAACGTTGATCCATCACTGCTTAAAACAATCACGTTTGCAGTCACTCACTTCACGGTCGCCTTTTCCGTCGCCTACTTATTGACCGGCGACCTTTTGATCGGTGGACTGATAGCCATGGTGGAACCAGCCATCAACACCGTTGCGTACTTCTTCCATGAGAAGATGTGGGCCCGGCACTCCCAAAATTCAACCACCCAGCCGGTAACTCACTTTCAGCCTACCCCACAACACGGCTGATCAGCACCAACGCAACCGGTTAGCTACCCGGGCCGCAGTCCATGCACTCATCCACCGTTTCTGGCCCTTCCTCCAAGTTGTAGTGAAGGTTTTTCAAGGCCGTTCTCAACCCCTCTTCAATAACGGGGTGGTAGAACGGCATGGCCAGCATCTCGCTGACGGTCATCCGCTTTTGAGCGCACCACGCCAGCAAGTGTGCAATGTGCTCTGCGGCCGGACCAAACATCTCTGCGCCAAGAAACAAGCCGCTGCCATGCTCGCCATACAACCGCATCAACCCACGATTTTTACCGATCACTTTGCTTCGGCCCTGATCCTCGAAACTGACCTCGCCAACCGCAAAACAGCCCTGACATTTTTTATCGACGGCATGAACGCTCAAACCGACAGACGCAATCTGGGGATCGGTAAACACAACCCCCATCGAGGCTTTCCGCGTGACCGCACGCAGGTCTGGCCAGTTACCGGCGTTATCACCGGCAATGCGACCTTCATCCGCCGCCTCATGTAACAGCGGCCGCTCGTTGTTAACATCGCCGACCAGAAAGATATGACTATCGCTGCAACGCAAAGTGTTGGGATCAACGTCCGGCAGGCCGCGGTCATCCAGTTCGATACCGGCATTCTGGATATCGAGGTTATCAATATTCGGCCGACGTCCTGTGGCGGCCAACACGTAGTCAAACGTATCCTTATGCTCTGCACCAGCCTCTACCCAAGTTATCTGCACGCCCTTATCGGTTCGCTCGATTCGCTTGGTCTCGGCTTTCGCGCTCAGAGGGAATTCATCACCAAAGGTTTTCAGCGCATAGTCGCGAATCTTTTCATCGCGAATACCGCCAATGCCGCCCCGCACGCCAAACAACCGAATACGAACGCCCAGCCGGCTCAAAGCCTGACCCAGCTCCAACCCGATAATCCCGGGACCAAATACCGCAACCGATTCCGGCAAATCCTCCCAGCTGAAAATGTCGTCATTCACTACCAGCCGGTCTTTCGCATCGGTGAACATACCGGGGACATTGGGCCGTGAACCGGTGGCAATCACAATGCGATCGGCGATGACTTCGGTGTGTTCTCCCACGACAAGACGGTGCGGCCCCACAAAGCGGGCGTGCCCCATCAGTCGCTGTTGTTCAGGTTGATTCTCCATGGACCGGACAACGGACTGCACAAACCGGTCACGCTCGGTGCGAACTCGCTCCATCACTTGTCGGCCATCAATTTTGATATCACCGACCTGAACACCGAATAGGCCAGCTTGACGGGCATCATGAGCACTCTCAGCCGCCGCGATCAGTAACTTGCTGGGCATACAGCCCACCCGGGCACAGGTGGTGCCGTACTGCTTGCCTTCGATCAGCAACACCTTATCGGTTTTCTTTCGTGCCCGCTGGTAAGCCACCATGCCTGCGGTGCCAGCACCAATAATGGCCACATCCACTTCACGCTTTTCCATCAGGGCTCCTCAAACAACATTTCGCTGTCTTTTCTATAACTTACGTTTCGAGTATAGAAGTTTATTGACTCATGACAGGTGAAAACGATAAAAAATCCGCCTATGCTTTCGGCTTTCATTACGACGGGGACAAACAGGTGCAGAATTACTGGCTGGAATTTCTTACTGTGGCGTTGATTCACCTGCTGGCCGTTGCCAGCCCCGGGCCGGACTTTGCGGTGATGCTGCGCCAGGCGATCACTCAATCGCGCCGGAATGCCCTGCTCAGTGCTTTTGGTATCGGGCTGGGCATCTTGTTACACGTAGGTTATTCGCTACTGGGCATCGGACTCATCATCCAGCAATCGGTCATGCTGTTTACCGTGCTAAAGGTGATTGGTGCTCTGTATTTGTTGTGGATTTCCTGGCACTGCCTGCGGGCCAAGCCCGGCGGCGTTCATGTGGAGGCTAAGAACGGAAAAATGCAGACAGGCTGGGTCGCGTTCCGGCTCGGTTTCCTGACCAATGCGCTTAACCCGAAAGCGACACTGTTTTTCGTGTCCGTATTTTCTGTGGTCATTAATCCGGACACACCCGTGCTACTCCAGGCAGGCTACGGCCTTTACATGGCCCTAGCCACAGGCCTCTGGTTCACTCTGGTGACACTGTTTTTCACCCACCCTCGTGTCCGCCGGGGCTTCAACCGGTTCGGACACTGGCTGGACAGGGTCATGGGTGGCATCCTGTTGCTGCTGGCCGGACAGCTTTTGTTCTCTACAGTGAGCGGATCAGAACCTCTGTCTGTTCCCAGCCCAGGCACGGATCAGTAATCGAGCACCCGTAAATCAGGTCTTCGGCGTCGTCCTGGCGCCCGAAGGCCAGGAAGCTTTCCAACATCAGGCCTTTAATGTGAGCGTTACCGTTGCGCTTTTGGGCCATCACCTCATGGGCAATCTCTACTTGCCGCTCAGCCTGTTTACACGCGTTGTCATGGCTACAATCGACCATCACTGAGGCCGACACACCGGCACCCTGCAATTCTTTTACCGCCCGGGCAATGCTCGTCTCATCATAATTGGTCACGCCCCGACCGCCGCGCAGCACCAAGTGCGTGTCCCGATTGCCGGCAGTGGTGATCATCGCCGGCGCGCCCGAGAGGGAAATGCCCATGTGGTGATGGGAATGCGCCGCAGATTTCATGGCGTTGATCGCCACCGCAACGCCACCGTCGGTGCCGTTCTTGAAACCGGTCGGCATAGGCAAGCCGCTGACCAGTTCCCGATGAATCTGAGATTCTGTGGTGCGGGCACCAATCGCTGTCCAGCTCACCAGGTCGCCCAGGTAATCCATCATGAACGGACTCAATGCCTCGGTTGCCAACGGCAACCCCAGCTCCGAAAGGGCCAATAGCAACTTACGGGAACGAATCAACCCCTGATTCAAATCACCCTCACCGGTGCGGGCAGGATCGTACAGCAGCCCTTTCCAGCCCACCGTCGTCCGGGGCTTTTCAAGGTAGGCTCGCATCACAATCAGGAACCGGTCACTGACCTCATCCGCCAGTGCTTTCAGTTTGGTGCCGTAGTCCAGCGCGGCCTGTTCATCGTGAATCGAGCAAGGCCCGATGACGATCAACGTACGTGGGTCCTGGCCATTCAGCACGTTGCGGATCTGCTCCCGGTAACCAGCGATGGCCTGGGTCAGTGGCTCGCCAGTAGGAAACTGTTGGCGCAGCTCATTGGCGGTCGGCAGCGTCGCTTCCAGGCGAGGCTGGCACATGGTCGACGATACTGTGTCCAAAGTTTCAGTTTTCAGAGGCATGTTCATATCCGTGTTCCCGTTTTCCCTATGTCAGAATCAAAAAAGCCCCGGCTGGGCTACCAGTCGGGGCTTTTTGAGTCCGGTGGCAGCCTGGGTTGTTTGCCGGGCTGCCTTCCTCGCTAAATTCGGTCGATGAAGATCTTATGGGCGGCCCGTGCTCTGGCTAAAATAAAAGCCAAAACCACACCACCAAAAATACACAGCAGAACCTGCGGCCTTCAGGTTTTCACCGAAAGCTTTCAGAACATTCAATTGACAGGCTGTGTGTAAGGTCTTCATGCTTTTTACTATATACCCACGGTTTTAGGGTTGGCAACCGGCAATTCTGATTATTTTATCGGCAGATGCCTGTAAAAACATGGTGGAGGTCTGCATGAATCTCAAGAAACTGATCCAGTACGCCCGCGTGTCAGCACTCGGGACTTTTCTCTTGCTGGCCTTGTCGGTATTTGCCACCAGCGTTCAGGCGGAACCCGAAGCCCGCATTTATCAGCTAAAGAGTCGAACCGCCGAAGACGTCTCGCAACAGATCCGCGCACTCTACCAACAGGCACCCGTTACCGTTACGGCCCGAGGCCTGCAACTGGTAGTTCGGGGCGAACCTGCACTGCTGGATGAAATCGGCACGCTGGTGAACACCCTGGACGTACCGCCCGTTCAAATGCGCATCAGCGTGCGCTACCGGCAAGATATCGGGGGCAAGCAATCAGGGGGCGGCGTCAGCATTTCCAACAACACGGCGAACGCCAGCGTTCAGCGCCGAACCTACAGCACAAGCTCCAACACTGAACGGCAACTGATTGTTCAGGATGGCCAGTCGGCACACATTACCTCGGGCAACGTCCGCAACTTGCCATTCGCCGTTCAAGGCGGCCATAACCCTGCGGTGATTCTGGAAAAAGTCGAAACCCGAAGCGGCTTCGTGGTGAGCCCTCACGCCATATCGGATCAGTCCATCGAACTGAATATTGTGTCGTTTGAAGAAGACCCGGCAGCCTTGCAGGGCTATGAAACCGAAGCCCTGATGACTATCCGCCGAGTTCAGCCCGGGCAATGGGTCTCACTCGGCGGCACCCAAACTCATGAAACGCACCAGCGGGACGGCATTCTGTATCGGGTCAACGGCAAGCAAGCCGAAAACCAATCGATTGAAGTGAAAGTGGAAGTGATGCCCTGACTCATGCGCCGCGCTTGCCGATCAATACATCCCGGGCTTCGTTCAGCTTGGCGGCCAGATAATCGTTACCACCGCGATCAGGGTGCACTTTCTGCATCAGCTTACGGTGGGCAGCAACAATGTCATCCCGGGTACAACCCGGCTGAACGCCGAGAATGTCGCAGGCTTCCTGTTCAGACATGGGCCCCTGTGACGAGGCATTTTGCTCAGACGACGGCCCGTCACTTTGAGGCCCTGACGAATCACCCATCATTTTTCGAAACATGGGCGCATAACGAAGTAACGCCGGCAGCTTGCGCAACAAAGGAATGATAGCGGCCACCGCCGCCGTTAGTATGTGCACTCGCCCGGTCAGCACCATAAACAGCAACATCGCACCGCCCACGACCAACGCCACCTTCCAGATCGCGGCTTTCTGCCCTTGCGGCGACAAGGCGCCCCACTTCTTAAGCACAACAAATACCGCAGCGGCCAGAGCCAGGCCAAGTATCAGCTGCATGATTGAATCCTCTCCTATCCCGGCTCAGGGATCGTCACATCAGGGTTTGATGGCCAATGTACTGCGTTCGGTCGCGCCACGCACGAATCAATTTTTGCAGATCCGCCCCCAGAGTAATTAAATACCCCTACTATTGATCAAAATAGCCTCAATTCTGGTCAAAAGAGGTCCTTTAAAGCAACCGAGTTAATGACAAACCGCTACAGCTTTTGTAGCATGCTATCTGCTACGCTTGCTGACCATTCGTCACTACCCTAAGCAATCGTCATCAGCCCTTGACTCGCCAGGATAAGCTTCTGCTTTTCTTCGTATTGGCGACGGAATACGCATCAGGAAACCAGCCCCAGGAACTCATCTATGCGCACCGCATCCCGTTTTGTCATCGCCATCATTTTTCTGGGTGTCGTCCTCGGCGGCATCTTCGGCTACAAATTCATGCAATTTGGCCAGATGAAAGAGATGTTGTCACAGCCACAACCGCCCGCCATTATTTCGGTTACTCAGGCAACAACCGAGAACTGGCAGCCCTCCATCAAGGCCGTTGGCAGCATTGAAGCTGTAAACGGTATTGCTGTTTCCAACGAAGTTCCTGGTGTCATTAACTCCATCAACTTCGAATCCGGCGATAGCGTTAAAAAAGGCGATATTCTGATCGAACTGGACGCCGCGATTGATGAGGCTGCATTGCGCACCCGCCGAGCCGAAGCGAATCTGGCCGATCAGGACTTCAAGCGGATTTCCGACCTTCTGCCCAAGCGTGCGGTTTCACAGTCTCAATACGATACGGCGAAAGCCAATTACGACGCCGCTCGTGCCCGCGTCAACGAAGCACAAGCGCAACTCGACAAGAAGATCATCCGGGCGCCGTTTGATGGCACACTCGGCATTCGCATGGTTAACCAGGGTGAATATCTCCCAACCGGCAGTCCTATTGTCGAAGTAAACATGCTGAACCCCATCTACGTGGACTACACGCTGTCAGAGAAACATCTGGCTAACGTTGATCGGGATTATCCGGTGTCTGTCACGGTTGCCTCCGTGCCTGATCAAAAGTTTGAAGGAAAAGTCAGTGCCATCAACACCTCCGTCAGCCCGGAAACCCGCACCGTGCGGATTCGCGCCACGCTGAACAACGATGAGCACCTTCTGCGCCCTGGCATGTTCGCAACCATCCAGACCGGCCAGCCAAGGGACAACAACGTCGTCACGCTGCAGCGCACGGCTATCTCCTACAACACCTACGGCAATTTTGTATTTGTAGTGACTGAGAACGACAACGGCAAGCTGATTGTTGAGCGTCGCACCGTCACGACCGGCGAAGTTCGCAACGGTCGCGCCGCTATCACTTCCGGATTGGAATCGGGTGAAACCGTGGTGTCCAAAGGCCTGCTAAGATTGCGTGCCGGACAACGTGTCGAGATTCAGGACGAATCCGAAAAGGAGGCGTCTGAATAATGCGTTTCACCGACATATTCGTCCATCGGCCGGTGCTGGCCACAGTGGTCAGCTTGCTGATCCTGCTGGTTGGTGCACGGGCCGCCATGGAAATGGAAATTCGCCAGTACCCGAAACTGGAAAGCACCACGGTTACCGTCACCACGGCTTACCCCGGTGCCAGCTCGGATCTGATCAAAGGTTTCATCACCACGCCCCTGCAGCAAGCCATTGCTGAAGCCAGTGGCATCGATTATCTGACCTCCACCAGCTCCCAAAGCGTGTCGACCATTCAGGCCAAAATGGAGCTGAACTACGACGCTAACGACGCCCTGGCAGAAATTCAGGCCAAGGTGGCCAGTCAGCGCAACGTATTGCCGGCGGAGGCTCAGGACCCGGTGATCACATCAACCACCGGTGACAGCACCGCACTGATGTACATCGCCTTCTACAGCACCGCGCTGGATGTTCCTCAAATCACCGATTACCTGACCCGGGTTGTGCAGCCCAAACTGCAGGCTTTGCCCGGTGTCGGTAAAGCTCAATTGCTGGGCCGGACCTTTGCCTTGCGAGTCTGGCTGGACCCGGAGCGTCTGGCCGCGGTTGATATGACGCCGACAGAAGTCGCCGCCAAACTCAGTGCGAACAACTACCAGGCCGCCGTGGGCCAAACCCAGGGCAAGTACACCGAAGTCAGCCTGACCAGCGATACCGACATCGCCGACCCGGAGGCCTTCCGTAACCTGGTGGTCAAGCAGTCCAATGGCACGCTGATTCGGCTACAAGACATTGCCCGTGTTGAACTCGGCTCCCAGAGCTATGACAAGCTTGCCCTCTACAAGGGTCAGCCGGCCACCTATGTCGCCATCGAAATCGCCCCCGGTGCCAACCCGCTGACCGTCGCTGATCTGGTCAAAGGTGAACTACCGGAGATCAAAAGCCAGCTGCCTAGCGGCCTCAGCGTGAGCCTTGCTTACGATGCCTCGGACTTTATCGAAGACTCCATCAACGAGGTAATAAGTACCCTGATCGAAGCCATGATCATCGTACTGGTGGTGGTGTTCCTCTGCCTGGGCTCAATCCGGGCCTCTGTGGTACCTTCCGTTGCCGTCCCGCTGTCTTTGATCGGCGGTGCGTTCATCATGCTCATCTTCGGTTTTTCCCTGAACCTCCTGACCCTGCTGTCGATGGTTCTGGCGATCGGTCTGGTGGTGGATGACGCCATTATCATGGTGGAAAACGTACACCGACACATCGAACAAGGTGAATCCCGTTTCGACGCCGCCATTAACGGCGCCCGTGAAATGGCCACACCCATCATCGCCATGACCACTACGCTGGTAGCCGTCTACGTACCCATTGGGTTCATGGGCGGATTGGTTGGCTCGCTGTTCACCGAGTTCGCCTTCACCCTGGCCGGCACCGTGGTTGTTTCCGGTATTGTCGCCCTGACCCTCTCGCCCATGCTTTCCGCCAAGGTCTTGAAGCCCCATGGCGAACCCGGAAAGTTCGAGCAGTTGGTGGAGAAATTCTTCAACGGCATCGCCAATGGCTACAAAAAAGCGCTGTCATCGTTGATGGAAACCAAGTCTGTCGTCGTGTTCTTCGCGTTGGTCGTGCTGGGCTCCATCTACTTCATGCAGATGATGAGCCAGAGCGAACTGGCACCTACCGAAGATCAGGGCATCCTGTTCCATCAGGGTCTTGGCCCGGAAACCTCCACGCTGGACTACCTGCTTGAACACGGTCAGGAAGTGCAAGAGCGGATGACTGAGCTGCCCGGTTACAAAGAAGACTTCATGATCATCGGCATCACCAGCCCGAACGCCGTGTTTGGCGGTTTCAAGATGGCGCCGTGGAGTGAGCGTGACGTCACCCAGTTTGAAATTCAGCCAAAACTGGATGCCGAACTGAAGAACGTAACCGGCTTACAAACAGCCGTATTCCCGCTGCCTGCATTGCCGGGTTCTGGCGGCGGCCTGCCCTTCCAGTTCGTGGTCAGCACCGGTGGTAGCTATGAACAGCTGGATCAGGTGGCCGACGAAATTCTTGGTAAGGCGATGCAAAGCGGCAACTTCATGTTCCTGAAGAAGTCCATCAACTTCGATAAGCCGGTCACCCGCATTCACATCGACCGTGATCGTGTTGCCGACCTAGGGCTGTCGATGCAGGAAGTCGGGCAATCGCTTTCCAGCATGCTCAGTGGTGGTTACATTAACCGCTTCAATATGGAAGGCCGCTCTTACCAGGTGATTCCTCAGGTTGATGATCAATTCCGCCCGAGCAAAGAGTCACTGGACGAATACTACATTCGTACCGGCAGCGGCGAACTGGTGCCCCTGTCCAGTGTGGCCAGCTACACCGAGGCAGTCGAACCGTCGAACCGTACCCAGTTTAACCAGCAAAACTCGCTGACACTGGAGGGCGTCGTCATGCCGGGTGTTGCCGCCGGCAGCGCCATGGAATTCATCGAGAAAACCGCAGAAGAGGCGTTCCCGCAAGGCTTCAGCTTTGACTACACCGGGGCCTCTCGACAGCTGGCAAACCAAGGTAGCGCCCTGGTGGTCACCTTCTTCCTGTCGCTGCTGGTGATCTATCTGGTATTGGCTGCCCAGTTTGAAAGCTGGCGCGACCCAATCATCATTCTAGTTTCCGTTCCGATGTCGGTGGCGGGCGCCATGGTGTTTATCGTGCTCGGCTTTGCCACCATGAACATATACACCCAGGTGGGCCTGATCACGTTGATCGGGGTGGTGTCGAAGAACGGTATCTTGATCGTGGAGTTCGCCAACCAACTGCAGAAAGAACGTGGTCTGAACAAGGTCGACGCGGTGATCGAAGCAGCGGCAATTCGCCTGCGCCCGATCATCATGACCTCTCTGGCGCTCATTTTTGCGATGGTCCCGCTGCTGATCGCAGTAGGCCCGGGCGCACAAAGCCGTTTCGCTATTGGCCTGACCATCAGCGCTGGTCTGGGCATTGGCACTTTGTTCACCGTCTTCGTGCTACCAGCGTTCTACATCTTGCTGGCTCGTGATCATCACAGCGAAGCCGGTGACGAGTACAGCGATGAAAAAGAGGTCGTGAAAAGCTCCACCTGACCTCAAGTTTGACCCGCCACCAGAGCTGTCCGCGTCTGGTGGCGGGCAAACATCACACACCTCGACAATTCCCCGAACCGACGCAATAAGGTAGTCTGGCGCTTCACCGGTTCAATCGACCATTCCCCCCAAACCATCAACAGGGCCGCCCGCACTTTGACTCTCGGAACCCTCTTCTGGATTTTCACAGCAGGCTTCGCCGCTTGGTACTGGTGGCAAGCAAAAGCCATCAAAGACTTTGTAATGGACGCTGCTCGTCGTTACTGCAAAACCATGGATGTGATGCTGTTGGACGACGCCGTCTTTCTCAGAGGCATCTGGTTCAAGCGTGACGACACCGGCAGCGTTCGGGTCTGGCGCCGATTTCTGTTTGATTTCACCACCACGGGTGAAGAACGCTATACCGGCCGAATCATCATGCTCGGGCGCAAAATCATTCAGATGGAGCTCGAACCCCATAAATTCTGATTTCTGAAACACAGATGTCACATTTCTGTAGCATCCTGCCCCCATCGCAATCGTCCTGCATGGGTTTTCATAAATGCCTACACCCTCCCGAGCTTCACTCATCCGTTTTGTAGTCTGCGCAGCGCTGGCACTACCTTCACTCGCCTTGGCCCATGAACTTGAGATTCATGGTTCCAACACCGTTGGAGCCACTCTGGCGCCATCGCTGGTCGAAGGTTATCTGGAGCAGCTGACCAACGATAAGATCTACCGCCAACCGACTTCCCGCGAAAACGAACAGATACTGGTCGCCAGTCAACAAGGTAAAAAATTGTCCGTACTGGTCGCCGCCCATGGTTCCAGCACTGGCTTTCGCACCTTGGCAAATGGTCAAGCCGATATTTGGGCTTCTTCTCGCCCCGCACGTCCCAGCGAAGTGGAGCAGGTTAGCCAAACTACAGACCTCAGCGGACTCGAGAGCGAACACGTGATTGCCATCGATGGCCTCGCCGTTCTGGTCCACCACTCAAATCCGGTCAGCCAGATGAGCATTGAAACACTTCGAAAGGTGTTCAGCGGCCAAATCCGAAACTGGGCGGAGATCGGCGGAAGCAACAATCCCATTCGCCTGTACGCGCGAGACGACCGCTCAGGCACCTGGGATACCTTCAAGACGCTGGTGCTCAGAAAAACGGCGCCCCTGCATGATTCAGCCCTCCGATACGAATCGAACGATCAGCTGTCCGATGACGTCTCCCGCGACCCATACAGCATTGGTTTTGCCGGACTGGCCTCTGTTCGTGACAGCAAGCTGCTCGCCATTTCCGACGGCGATGCCCCGGCTCTGAAACCCAATCAGCTGACCGTCGCCAGCGAGGACTACCCGCTGTCGCGACGGTTGTTCATGTACACCTTGGGCGAGCAAACACCGGAACTGGCGCAAGGGCTGATCGATTATGCCCTGAGCGCTGAAGGTCAGGCTCGGGTAGCGGGCTCTGGTTTTATTTCCCAGAACCCAATCGCCGTGAAGCCCGAGCTGGATGCCTCGGTTCCGGAAAGCTTCAAGCGCCTGACCCGAAGCTACCAGCGCTTGACCGTCAACTTCCGCTTTTCGGAAGGCCGCACCAAACTGGACAACAAAGCCCACCGGGATCTGTTACGAGTAAAACACTATCTGGAGCAACACCATCGCTCTGCCGACGACCTGCTGCTCATTGGTTTTGCCGACGCTCAAAGCGATGAGCTGCGCGCGCAGATGATCTCCGAACTGAGGGCGTTGTCGGTTCGCCGCGCCCTGAACCACTTGGGCATTCAGTATGTCTCCTACACCGGCTACGGCCACTACATGCCCGTCGGCGGCTCGGGCAATCAGCGCAATGGCCGGGTGGAAGTGTGGATAAAATCCAAATGATGACAGCCCTCAGGATAGCGTAACGGGAAATCCCTACGTCTATACCGAACACAGGCCTGTTGCACGGGCCTATACTGCCATTGTCACCTCCTACCAACAGACGGGAACAATGGACATCAAAAAAGATCACCTCTACGCGATCAACCTGAACGTTCGGGGCATTCAGCCTTCGGCTACCCTTCGCATCAACGAGCAAAGCAATCAGCTGCGCGCGGAAGGCAAAGACATCATCAAACTGGGCCTGGGGCAGTCACCGTTCCCGGTGCCGAAGCGAGTGGTCGAAGCCCTCAAAGATCACGCGCACGAGAAGGACTACCTTCCGGTAAAAGGTCTTAAAGGTCTGCGAGAAGCCATCTCCGGCTATATCAATCGCAGCGAGCGCATGCGCTCTACCTGGGAAGACGTGCTGATTGGCCCGGGCTCCAAAGAGTTGCTGTTCATACTTCAGTTGGCCTATTACGGCGACTTGCTGATCCCACGCCCGAGCTGGGTGTCTTATGCTCCGCAGGCCCGTATCATCGGCCGCTCGGTCCATTGGCTTCCTACCCATGCGGAGAACAACTGGCAGCTGACCGCCGAAGAACTGGATATCATCTGCCGGGACGACCCGTCACGCCCGCGCATCCTGATCCTGAACTATCCGTCCAACCCGACCGGTTGCACCTACACCGACGACCAGTTGCTGGCCATCGCCAACGTGGCGCGCAAGTACAATCTGATCTTGCTGTCGGATGAAATTTACGGCGAAGTGCACTTCGATGGCCGGCACAAATCCATTGCTCGCTACTACCCGGAAGGCACCATCATCAGCACAGGTATGAGCAAGTGGCTGGGCGCCGGAGGCTGGCGTTTGGGTACGTTCATCTTCCCGCCCGAACTGCGACCACTGCAAGACGCCATGGCGATCATTGCCAGCGAGACGTTCACCTCAACGGCGGCTCCCATTCAGCATGCTGCCATCACGGCCTTCAACGGCGGTGAAGACATTAACGAATACCTGAATCAGTCCCGCCGGGTGCTCAAAGTGGTGGGCGAATACGTTCACCATCGTCTGAGTGAAATGGGCGCCATTGTGCGTAAGCCCGAAGGCGCCTTCTACCTGTTCCCGGACTTCTCGGATTTCAGCCAAAGACTGGCCAACAAAGACATCAAAACCTCGCAAGCGTTCTGTACCGCACTGCTGGAAGATACCGGCGTTGCCATCCTGCCCTCCAGTGATTTCGGGTTTGTTCCCGACCACATGGGCGCACGGCTGGCGTTTGTCGACTTTGAAGGCGCACAAGCCCTGGCCTTGGCCGGCGGTGATTACGCCGATCAGGAACTGGCCGATGACTTCGTCCATAAAGCCTGCCCACGCATCGTGCTGGCCATGGACAAAATGGAGAAGTGGCTGAACAACCTGTAACGCCCCACCATGTTAGACTGGCACCCTCACGCTTAATCACTCCCGGGGGTGCCATGTCTGATTCTCTGTCGCTGCACGACATAACCGATTTCGCCGAAGCTCTGGCCAAAGAGGCCGGCGAGCTGATCCGCCGCGAGCGGGAAGAAAGCACCCTCCGCACCGATTACAAAGGCCAAACCGAACTGGTCACCCACGCCGACGTTCTGGCCGATGAATTTATCACTAACGCCATTCGTGATCGTTTCCCTGACCACCGTATTCTGTCTGAAGAAACCATGCCGGATCTGACTCAGGCCGAGCATCTGGACACCCCACTGTGGATCGTCGATCCCATCGACGGCACCGTCAACTACGCATACGGGCACCCGCAGGTGGCGGTTTCCATTGCCTATGCCGAACGTGGGCAAGTGCAAGTGGGCGTGGTCCATGCGCCCTTCCCCGGTGAAACCTTCCGCGCCACCAAAGGCGAAGGGGCCACACTGAACGGCCAAGCGATCGAACACAGTGGCGCCACGTCGCTGCGGCAGTCGCTGTTCGCTACCGGTTTTCCTTACACCAAAGACAATCTGGAACCGTTGATCCAGCGGCTAGACGCCATGATTCACCAGTGCCGCGACCTCCGTCGAATCGGCTCTGCGGCGCTGGATATTTGCTGGGTGGCCTGCGGCCGGCTGGATATTTACTACGAAAATGTCAGCCCGTGGGATTTCGCGGCGGCGCGCCTGATCGCTTGGGAAGCCGGCGCAACAGTGGGCCATTTCGGCGAAGTGCCCGCCGATTACCCTGCGGACCTGTGGGGCCGGGACATTCTCATTTCCGCACCAGGGGTATGGGAGCCGGTACGCGCGATTCTGCGGACAGCCTCTGGCTACGAGTAAGCCGGGGCTGAGTCAGCCCCAGACCGCCTCAGACACCAAGGCCCAGGCCTCGTCGAAATCCGCGCTCGGTAAACGGGTGAACGATGAGCGGACAAAACGCTGAATTCGCCCTTCCAGAAACACCATCACAAAATCGGCGCCTCGGGCCGCGCTAGTGCGAGGGCGTAAGCCCTGCCGGATTTCCCCTTCCTTCAGCGACTGGCGAAGCTGAGTTTCCAAGCGCTCAAAAAACTGGGACGCCCGCTTGCGCAGAGACTCGTCTTCCCCCATCAAGGCATCGCCGGTTAACACGCAGCACAGCCCTGGGTTGCGCTCGGAAAACACCAGCGCCAGATGCACAATCTGCTGCAGTCGCACACGTACATCTTCCTGCTCTTGCAAAACGACCTGACAGCGGGAAAACACCGCCTCTTCGGCGAATTCGATCAGCGCCTCAAACATCTTCCGCTTGCTGGGAAAATGCCGATACAACGCTGCTTCGGTAACACCAACGGATTTGGCAAGGCTGGCCGTGGTGATACGGGCACCGGGATCTTTTTGCAGCAGCTCAACAAGAGCCTGCAGGATCGTCTCCCGCCGGCTGGGTTTTTGATTGGTCATATCAGGACTACAGCGCTCTGGAATTCTGGTTTTAATTTTATACGCCCTCTCCTCTGGCGGGAGAGGGTCGTTAATGACAGCGATTAAAAGAAGGTTCCGTCAATGGGTGATGATGCACTGGCGTACAGTTTCTTCGGCATGCGGCCCGCAAGATACGCTTCACGGCCGGCTTCGATGGCCAAGCGCATGGCATTCGCCATTTTGATCGGATCTTTGGCCTGAGCAATGGCCGTATTCATCAGCACACCATCACAGCCCAGCTCCATCGCGATGGTCGCATCGGAAGCCGTGCCCACACCGGCATCAACCAGCACTGGCACCTTGGCGTTTTCCACAATCAAACGAATGTTATAGCGGTTCTGAATCCCCAAACCGGAACCAATCGGTGCACCCAGCGGCATGATGGCAACACACCCCATCTCTTCCAGACGCATGGCCAGCAGCGGGTCATCCGAGCAGTACACCATTACCTTGAAGCCCTCTTTGATCAGCTCTTCAGCGGCGGCCAACGTTTCTGGCATATTCGGGTAAAGAGTCTTGTGCTCACCCAGCACTTCCAGCTTCACCAGATCACGACCGTCGAGCAGTTCACGGGCCAACTTGCAGGTGCGCACAGCGTCTTTAGCGGTGTAGCAACCGGCGGTGTTCGGTAGAATGGTGTAGCTGTCCGGTGAAATCACATCCAGTAGATTCGGCTCATCCGGATTCTGCCCAAGATTGGTACGGCGAACCGCCACCGTCACAATCTCTGCCCCGCTGGCTTCAATGGCATGGCCCGTTTCCATCAGATCGTTATATTTCCCGGTACCCACCAACAGACGGGACTGGTATACCTGACCTGCAATTTCCAGAGGCTTATCTTCGGGGAGCTGGATTTCCGGTGTATCTGTCATAACCTACCTGAGTTGTATGATAAAAAGAGGGGTGCGTTCACGAATTGGAACCGAGTGAGAGTCGACCACGGAGAAGGTGGAATCAACCACCACCGATGGCATGCACGAGCTCTACCCGGTCGTTTTCACTGAGGGTAAATTCCGCGTGCTTGCTGCGGGGCACTATGTCCTCGTTGACCTCAACAGCGACCCGTTTACCGGTCAGCTCAAGGTGCTCAATCAACGCCGAAATGGTGACTCCGTTGGAGAGTTCCATCACGTCTCCATTAACCTGAACCTGCATAGCTCTGCTTGTCTCCGTCATCGTCTCAATGCTGCTGCAACCAGCAACGCCCAACCAATCATCAGGCACACTCCACCAATCGGTGTTACCGGCCCAAGCCAATGGGCGCCGGTCAGCACCAACAGGTACAGACTGCCGCTAAACAGCACGATACCCGCCAACCAGAAACCACAGGCCACGGTCAGCATACGGTGATTCAGGCGCAGCGCGGGCATCAAACTCGCAACAACCAACACCAGGGCGTGGTACATCTGATAGCTGACGGCGGTCTGGAACACGTCCAGCCCGCGCTCGCTAATTACATGGCGCAGGCCATGGGCACCGAAGGCGCCGGCCATCACCGCCAACAAGCCCACCAGTGCGCCAGCCACCAAGGCCCAACGCAACACAATGGTTTTAGGGCTAACTGCAATCACAATGCACTTTCTCCCCGGTATCCAGATTCATCAGCGTCAGGGCACCGCCCCACACGCAACCGGTATCCAGACCGATAAACCGGTCGCTGCCGGTGTCACCCTCGATCGCCGCCCAGTGGCCGAAAATCACTTGGACATCATCCTGCCGGGGGTAACTGAACCAGGGTGCGAAGCCTTCCGGCGCGCTGTCTACCGATTCTTTGGCCGTCAATTCCAGACGCCCGTCCTCAGCGATAAAACGCATGCGAGTTAAGTAGTTAGTAATCACTCGCCAACGGTCCATACCGGAGAGGGTATCACACCAGCGCTCGGGCTTATTGCCATACATTTGGCTGAAGTATTCTTCGGCATCGCTTCCTCGGATGACCGTTTCCACTTCGCTAGCGCAGGCCACCGCCTGCTCAACACCCCAGATATGAGGTAAGCCGGCGTGGGTCATAATCAGGTTCCGGTCGGCATCGTGCACACACAACTGCTGCTGTCGAAGCCAGTGCACCAAGCGGTCACGATCCGGCGCTTCAAGGATGTCGTGCAGCGTGTCTTTCTTCTTCGGACTGTGGCCGCCCAGAGCGACCGCCAACAGGTGCAGGTCGTGGTTGCCCAGCACCACCTTGGTGGCATCACCCAAACCTTCCAGATAACGCAAGGTTGCCAGCGATGAAGGCCCCCGGTTGATTAGATCCCCGGCCACCCACAGCCGATCCCGCGAGGGAGAGAAATCGACTGCGGCCAGCACATCCCGCAAGCGTTCATAGCAACCCTGAATATCGCCAATGGCGTAGTCAGTCATTACTTACCTCTTCCGCGCCGCCGTTCGCTGATTTCGCATCCGTCAGCAGGTCAGCAATTCGCACATAGTCCGCCAGGCTCAGGTTCTCCGGGCGCAGGCCGTCGTTGATATCCAGCGACTGAAGTTGCTCCACCGTCACCATAGCCGCCAGCGCCTTGCGCAGTGTTTTACGGCGGGCATTGAACGCCGTCCGCACGACCGACTGAAGGGTTTTCAGATCCTTTGCGGGGTATGGCAGTTCCTTATGAGGCACTAGCCGAACAATGGCGGAATCCACCTTCGGTGCTGGCCGGAACGCACCCGGGCCCACTTCAAACAACGGCTGCACTTTGCAGAAGTACTGGGCCATGATGCCCAAGCGGCCGTAATTGTTGTCGCCCGGAACTGCCGCCAGACGTTGCACCACTTCTTTCTGCAGCATGAAATGCATGTCTTGCACCACACCGGCCTGCGCCAACAGGTGAAAGATCAGCGGGGTCGAGATGTTGTACGGCAGGTTACCGACTATGCGCAGCGGACGGTCAGTCGCCAGCTGGCTGAAATCGAAGCTGAGCGCATCGGCTTCGTGAATTTGGAAGTCCGGGTAGTTGAAGAATTTTGTACGCAACACCGGAATCAAATCCCGGTCGAGCTCGACCACCTGCAAGCGCGGGTTGATCGCCAAAATTTCTTCGGTAATCGCACCCAGACCCGGGCCAATCTCAACGATCACATCTTCTTGCTTCGGATTGATCGAGCGGACAATTTTTTCGATCACGCCCGGGTCGTGCAAAAAGTTCTGGCCGAAGCGTTTACGGGCCTTGTGGCCATGCTGGTTACTCATTCATGTTCTCCGGCTGTAGCCGCCTGACGGCAGCGGGCCATGTGTTCACCCACGCGAATGGCGGTATGCAGACTGCCAGCATCGGCTTTGCCGGTGCCAGCCAGGTCCAAAGCGGTGCCGTGATCCACCGAGGTACGCACAATCGGCAACCCCAGTGTGATATTTACCGCACGGCCAAAGCCCTGATACTTCAAAACCGGCAAGCCCTGATCGTGGTACATGGCGAGTACCGCATCGGCGTCGTTCAACCAATGCGGTGTGAATAACGTGTCTGCCGGCAGAGGGCCGGTCAGCTGTATGTTTTCCTGGCGAAGCTGATCCAGCGTGGGCTCAATCACTTCGATTTCTTCCCGTCCCAAATGACCGCCTTCGCCCGCGTGGGGGTTCAGTCCGGTCACCAGAATGCGCGGTTGCTCAATACCGAAAAAGGTTTTCAGATCCGCGTTCAGAATCCGCGTCACCTGGATCAGACGTTCCGGGGTAATAGCCGCCGATACGTCTTTCAACGGTAAGTGAGTGGTTACCAATGCAACTCGAAGTTCTTCCGTGGCCAGCATCATCACTACCCGCTCAACGCCGCATAATTCCTGCAGGAACTCGGTATGGCCGCTGAACGCAATGCCGGCTTCGTTGATCACACCTTTGTGTACGGGCGCCGTCACCATGCCATCAAAGTCACCGTTCAGGCAGCCTTGAGCGGCCAGCGACAGCGTAGCCAGTACGTACTGGCTATTGCCCGTATTCAGCTCGCCAGCTTGCGTAAAGAGGCAGCCATCAACATGGAAGACCGACAAGTGGCCAGCACGGACTTCCGGCTGCATGCCCGGTTGCCAATCGTGCAGTTCCACCGCGAGGCCCAGTTGCTGGGCCCGCTGTTCCATCAGGTTTTTGCCGGCGATCACCACAATGCCTGCACCACGGTTTTCACCCGCCAACTGCAAGCACAGCTCCGGCCCGATTCCGGCCGGCTCGCCGGCGGTCAGCGCCAGAATGACCGGTTTCGTCATGATGCCTCTTCTTCCTCGCTGCTCTCGTTCATATCAGCGTACTCGCCTTTGAACTCGACAAAGGCTTCGTCACGGATTTCCCGCAACCAGTTCTGCAGTTCGGTTTCGAACTTGCGCATATAAATCGCCTGACGTGCCTTGGAAGCACGGCTTTCTGCGGTGACGTCCTGATTCCGACGCTCTTCCACCAAGATCAAATGCCAGCCGAACTGGGACCGAACCGGGCCATAAACTTCGCCAACTTCGGCCTCGATCATGCCTTTTTCGAATTCCGGCACCATCTGGCCGGGGCTAACCCAACCCAGATTGCCACCGTCAGAACCGGAAACCGGGTCATCCGACAATTCACGGGCCAGCTCTTCAAAGTCGGCACCATTTTTCAGCTGCTGATAGATGTCACGAACCTTGCGCTCGGCCTCAACTTCGGTCACGGCCTCGGAAGGACGAATCAGAATATGACGGGCACGGTGCTGTTCAATAAAGGTTTGCTGCTCACCACCACGCTTGTCCATCACCATCACCAGATGGAAGCCGCTGTTGTTTTCCAGAACTTTCGACGGTGTGCCCGCCTCTAGTTTTGGTACTACCGGTGCAACCAGTGAAGGCAACTGGCTTTCCGCGCGCCAGCCCATGTCACCGCCGTCCAGGGCGTTACTGGCGTCCGATTCGGCGACCGCCACTTCCCGGAAGTCGCGGCCATTCAGGATTTGCTCTCGCAGACGTTCTGCCGTTTCCCGAGCTTCCGTCACAGACGCTTCGCTACCGGGATCATCCACCTGGATAAAGATGTACGCCAAACGGTATTCAGCGCCCTGACTGCCGGACGCCTTCTGCGCCTGCAGGTAGTTTTCCACCTCACGGTCAGTAATCCGAATGCGGTTACCCACCCGGCTCTGCTGCACCCGACTGGTCAGCATTTCGTTACGAATCTGCTCCCGAGCCTGCTGGTAAGTCACACCTTCCTCGGCTAGCTGCTCCTCGAACTGAGCCAGAGTCAGACCGTTGCTGGCGGCGATGTTACTCAAGGTTTCGTTCAGCTCATTGTCGCTGATCCGCATGCCCGTTGAGTCGGCCATTTGTAGCTGAACCGATTCCACAATCAATTGCTCAAGTACCCGTTCTTCCAGCATTTTGCGAGGCGGCAAACCGGTACCTTGCGTGCTCAGGCGGCCGATAATGGTGTTCAACCGTGCTTCCAGCTCAGTTTGTAGAATCACACCGTCATCGACAATGGCTACCACACGATCCAATACTTTTCGTTCCGCATGGGCTGCCACTGACAAGGCCGTCATGGTCAGTGCCAACAGCAGAGTCAGTCCGTGGCGTACAGTCGCCTTCATAGTCACCTCTTGGTTTATAAATTCACAGCCGCCCTGCCGTGCGTCAGGGTTAACAGCCTTAGTTCGTTTTAACGGTACGTCGTTCCAAAACGGCGGCGTTCGCGCTCGTCATAACCGTAGATCGCATCACCGATGCTGTCGGATGCGCCGCCACTACCGCCAAGCCCTTTCAGCTCAATACGGAACAGCAAACGGGTATCCAGTTGTTCATCATCGGTCAGGTAGTTCTGGTGCACCACCTGGAAACTCCAGCAGCAGTTGTTATATTCGAGACCCGCCAGCGACCCCACCGTGCGGTCGAGTTCCGAGTCCCACACCCAGCGGCCGATGGCGCTGAGTTTATTGGTTACCGGGAATACCGTGCCAATATCGGTTTGTTCAATCTCATCCGGGCGACTGTAGGTGTGCCCCAGCGTTGCCAAATAGCGGTAATCCTCGGAATGGAAGATCAGTTGGCTGCGCCCTTCTTCGGTTTTCTGGGTGTCGTGGTCCCAAAGGCCCGAGGTGCGAATTTCCAGATTATCCAACGGGTTCAATACCAACTCGCCCGCCAGCGGTGAATTGGCACGGTCCGATGCCCCCTCATCAAATAAACTCACGTCCCGGTCATCAAAATAACGGATCTGACCAATACTGATCCGGGCACGCTCGGCCCCCGTCACCAGATCGTTGAACCGGCTGGTCAACGACACCGTCAGCTGGTTCGCGTCCCCTACCCGGTCGCCGCCGCTAAAACGATTGCGCTCGAACAACCGATCAAACCGGAAACTTTTCACATCGGTATCGAAGTCCGGGATGTCATCCTGATCCGAGTCGGCATCGGCCCAAGCGTAGTACAGCCGCGGCTCCAATGTTTGATTGTAAGGAATATCGAACAGGCTGGAACGGCGGTCGAAATACAGTCCGTTATCCCATTCGAACACCGGCACAGTGCGGTCAAAACTGCTGTTGGCCGTGGTGTAATCGTCCAGCTCGTAGCGGGTGTAATCCAGACTCACCGAGGGCCTACTGAAGCCCCACAAGGCACGCATGGGCAGCGCGACTTCGGGAATCGCCCTTAGCCGGTGGCCGTTGGCCTGATCCAGCCCGGTCAGGTCGTCGTTATCCCGGTAGAACCAGGTGTATTCGCTTTCTATTCCGGTCTGGAACGCACCGACATCCACTGCGCCAGAGTACAGCACTTCCGGCAGCTGGGCGTAGGGTTTGTCAACGTCGGCAATACTTTCAGAAATCGTCTGATAATCATTCAAATAGGCATTGAAATACTGGTACTGATCCGAATAGCCCACCCCGCCTCGACGCTGCAGATGGGTGGTTTGGTCAATTTCCAGCGACCGGTTCAAATCACTCAGGTAATCGTCGTCCGACACCACGGCGAAATCTCCGTAGCCGCGCCATCCGCCGCCGAAGCTGGCACGTGTGGAGAAGTCCAACGCCCAGCGTTCACCGTCAGCACCGGCAACTTCGTCTTTATAGGCGGAGTCGTCATTGATATAACCAAGCTGCAACACCGATTCGCCATACCGGTTCAGATAACGCCCTTCTGCTTCAGTAAACAAGCCCCGGCCGTGAATGTACTGGGGCGTGAGCGTGGCGTCGTAATGAGGAGCCAGATTCAGGTAATAAGGCAAAGCAAAGAACGCACCGCTGCCGGCACTGGACGAACCAAATTGCGGGTACAGAAAACCGGTCTTGCGGCGATCATCAATGGGGAAGGTGATATAGGGCCAGTAGAACACCGGCGCATCCAGCACTTCCAGGCGCACATGTTTGGCAGTCCCGAAGCCCTCGGCCTGATCCAGTTCGATGTCGGAAGCGACAATGGCCCAATCGTTCTCACCCGGGCCACAGGTTGTGATCAGACCATCGGTGATCACTACCTGATTCTCACCCACCCGCGACAGAGACGACGCCTCGCCGCGAAGCTCAGAACGGTGCAGCAGGAAGGTGGCCGTGTTGATATCCAGTTGGCCAGAATCGGCCGAATAATTAGCATTATCGCCGGTTAACAGAAAGCCTTCGCCCCGGCTGACCATGGGGCCTTGAAGATTCAACTGGCCAGACTGAGTGTTATAACGGGCCTCAGAACCGGAGGCCTGAAAACTGCCCTGGCGCAGACGAACGTCACCTTTCAGATACAGCTCGGCATCCACTTCATAACGGGCATCCAGCGCGCTGGCTTCCAGAGGCTGATCACCCGCAGCACCGGCCGAAAACATTGGCGTCTGGCCACTTGCTGCGGTCGACGGTAAATACCCGCCTCCGCAAAACACCGGAATCTGCGCCTGTACTTCGGGGGGCAACTCGCTTCTGGGGCGCCAATCCATTTCGGCGGCACTCGGCGTTTTACCCTCGTGCTCTTCGGCCAGGGAAGCCATTGGCGCAACAACCACTGCCAGCAAAAGCCCGGCTAAACGAGGCTTGAACCACAACAGCTGACGGTAACGGCTGGGCACGACGGCAGGCTTCCTGTTTCAAATGAATGATGACTGTTTTCAAGAACAGCTGCCTAGTTTACACGCGCCCCCCGAGCTTGTTAACGGAAACACCGCTGCAAATCCGTTTTACGCTCTTTATACTCCTCTGCTAACGTTGCTACACAACAGAACAACTCAGGAATTACCATAAAATCATGGATACCCGTCTACAGCAGCTGACCGACTGGGTCAGGCAATTTCCCGGTTTTGACAGCGCCAGCCCGGAACCCGTTTCCGGTGATGCCAGCTTCCGCCGTTACTTCCGGGTATGGCGGGAAACCTCCGGGCAGCCGCGCACGCCGTTTATCGTGATGGACGCGCCGCCCGAGCACGAAAACTGCGAGCCGTTCATTGCCATCGCCAAACACTGGCACCAACACCACATTAACGTGCCCGACATAGCCGGCGAAGACCTGAACCAAGGCTTCCTGTTGCTGGAAGATTTCGGCGACAACCTGATGCTAGGCGCGACCAACGCTGACAATGCCGACACCTATTATCGACAGGCTTTGGACGAGCTGGTCCGCATCGCACAACAGTCCGCACCCGCTGACTACCCGCTTCCCCGATACGACGACGCCATGCTGGACCGGGAAATGGCACTCTTTCCCGACTGGTTGCTGGAGCAACATCTCGGGCTGAGCCTCAGCAATCAGGAACGAGCATTGTTGGACACCGCCTTCAGCCTGTTGAAGGAAAGCGCGCTCACGGAGCCGGTAGTTACCGTGCACCGCGACTACCATTCTCGCAACCTGCTAATCCTCGATGACCAAACCGCCCCCGGCGTCATTGATTTCCAAGACGCCGTCACCGGTCCCGTCACCTACGACACAGTCTCACTGCTAAAAGACTGCTACGTGCGCTGGCCGGAAGAGAAAATTCTGGAATGGCTGGAATACTACCGCGTGGCCAGCCTCAACGCTGGCCTGCACAGGGCAGACCCGGACACCTTCCGCCAGTGGTTCGAACTGATGGGCATGCAGCGGCACCTGAAGGCCGCCGGCATTTTTGCCCGCCTGGCGATTCGCGATGGCAAAACCGGTTATCTGGGTGATATCCCCCGCACCGTCAGCTACATCCGCGATGCCAGTGCCCGTCAGCCAGCCTTCCGGCATTTCCATGAATGGCTGTGCGGCACCGTGATCCCGGCCATTGAAAGCAAAATCGGCCCGGTGCCCATCCCGGGGAAATGCTCATCGTGAAAGCCATGATCCTGGCCGCCGGCAAGGGCGAACGCATGCGTCCACTCACGCTGACCACGCCGAAACCACTGCTTCGAGCCGGCGGCAAGCCGCTGATCGTTCACCACCTGGAAAATCTTCAGCGTGCTGGCTTTCAGGACGTGGTGATCAACCATGCCTGGCTCGGCGAACAAATCGAACAACACTTGGGCAGCGGTCAACAATTCGGCCTGAACCTGCACTACTCTGCCGAAGGCGAACCTCTGGAAACAGCCGGAGGCATCGCGCGCGCCCTGCCCATGCTCGCTGACGAAGACGACGGGTGGTTTCTGGTGATCAACGGCGATATCTGGACCGACTTCCCGCTCGGCCAATTGCAGCCACCCACTGCCCCCAACTGCGATGCCTTGCTGGTGCTCACCAATAACCCCGAACACCACCAAAACGGCGATTTCCGGCTATCGCCGGACGGACTGCTATCCTCAGAAGGCGAAACCAAACTTACCTTCACCGGCATAAGCCTTCTGCGCCGCCGTTTGTTTAGCGAACTCGACGATACCGCTGGCAAACTTGGCCCGGTGCTGCGCGATGCCATGGCACAACAGCGAGTACGTGGTTTGAAACATTCGGGCCTCTGGATTGATGTGGGCACCCCTGCTCGGCTGGAGCAACTCGACACCTTGCTGACGGAAAGCACACCGCGACCATGACCAAAGCCACAGGACCGTCTTTGCCGGCAAGCATTGAATCGGTGTTCTTGGACCTGCTACGCGAGCTGTCCAGTTGCGGGCATCAAGCCAACACCTTGATCGAACGAGCCAAATTGCCACGTCGTTGTCGAAAGCCGCTGTTCTTCTTTCTGGGCTATATCGCCAAAGCCGATGGCCGGGTGATGGAAGGCGACATCCGCTACGCGGAACTGCTAATGAAAGCGCTGCGCCTATCCACCCGCCAACGCAAAAAGGCCATTGAGCAATATCAGCACGGCAAAAATGCCAGCGGCGTGCCGCTGCACCGCGGACTCTGGAATCGCCTGTTGGCGAAACTGTCTCCTAGCGCGGCGATCAAAATGGCCATGTGTTTGTGTCACGGGGCACAGATTCTCGGCCAGCCCAGCAAAGAGCGGCGCTACCGCTGCGAAGACGCCATCGACAACCTCGGCCTGCCGATGGCCATCAGCGACGACATCTTTGCCAGCTATGCCAGCAAAGTGTGGATTCGCTCCGCCGGCACGGCGGCCAAACCCAAAAACTACGAGCAAGCCTGCGAGATTCTGGGCGTTACCCGCCGAGACAGTTTCGAGTCCATGAAACGCACTTACCGTAAGCGACTGTCAACCTGTCACCCAGACAAACTCTCACAACAAAACCTGTCACCACCTGAACTGGCCGCAGCCAAAGACCAGCTTCTGCGCTATCAACAAGCCTGGGAGTTGATCAAACGGCACAACCGTTAACAAAACCCTATCCCCCACTCTGCGAAAACCGGCGACAAGCTGATAGACTTACTGACTTAAATAGCTGCCGTAATTCACCTGACCGAGAGTGCGCCGATGAACCCTTACCTGATTGCTCCGTCTATCCTCTCCGCCGATTTCGCCCGTTTGGGTGAGGAAGTCGATAACGTATTGGCCGCGGGTGCCGACGTGGTGCACTTCGACGTCATGGACAATCACTACGTGCCCAACCTCACCATCGGCCCCATGGTGTGTGAAGCGCTGCGCAAGCACGGCGTCACCGCGCCAATCGACGTGCACCTGATGGTGTCTCCGGTCGACGACCTGATCCGCATGTTCATCGACGCCGGCGCCAGCTACATCACCTTCCATCCGGAAGCATCCAGCCACATCGACCGCTCCCTGCAACTGATCCGTGACGGCGGCTGCAAAGCCGGACTGGTGTTCAATCCGGCCACCCCGCTGAGCTACATGGATTATGTGATGGACAAGCTCGACATGGTGCTGATGATGTCGGTCAACCCGGGCTTCGGCGGCCAAAAGTTCATCCCCGGTACGCTCGACAAACTGCGGGAAGCCCGCAAGCGCATCGACGACAGCAACTACAACATCCGTCTGGAAATCGACGGTGGCGTGAAAGTCGACAACATTCGTGAAATCGCCGAAGCCGGTGCTGACACCTTCGTAGCCGGCTCGGCCATCTTCAACACCCCGGATTACAAGGCCACCATCGAAGCCATGCGCGAAGAGTTGGAGCAGGCGAACAAGGTCATTGGCGGATGAGTTTAAAAGGCCTGTTCAACACCAGGTGGCCCGCTGCTGCGCTGTTTGATCTGGACGGCACACTGGTTGATAGCGCGCCCGATCTGGCAGCCGCCGTTGACGACATGCTCATTAAGTTGGGCCGAAACCCGGCCGGGCTTACCAGCGTGCGAAATTGGGTGGGCAATGGCGCCAGCATTCTGGTGCGCCGCGCACTGGCCGGCAAAACCGATTGGGAACCTGCGTCACCGAAAGACGACGCCCTGCACCCGGACGCGCTCGGCATTTTCTACCAGAGCTACGCCGAGCTGAACGGCCGCCATGCGGTGGTGTTTGATGGCGTGTTCGAATGCCTGAACCACCTGAAAGCCAACGGCTGCCGCATGGCCGTAGTGACCAACAAGCCCGATCAGTTTGTTGCACCACTGCTGAAACAGACTGGGCTGGCGCCGTATTTCGAACTGTTCGTAGGTGGCGATACGTTACCAGTGAAAAAACCGGAACCCGCCCCGCTGCTACACGCCATGGAAAAACTGGGCAGCACGATAGGCACCACGGTGATGGTGGGTGATTCCGCGGCAGACGTAAACGCAGCCTTGAATGCCGGCATGCCCTGCGTTGCCGTGCGCTATGGCTATAACTTTGGCGCCTCCGTCGATAGCCTTGGCGCCGATGCGGTGGTGGATTCGCTGACCGAGCTTTTATAAACACGCAGACCCGAATTCAGGAAACAACGAAATGACACCTGAGCACTTCTCCAGACTGGCCCAAGACGGCTACAACCGGATTCCGGTATACCGCGAAGTCCTGGCTGACCTGGACACACCTCTGAGCACCTACCTGAAACTGGCCAGTGGCCCGTATTCCTATCTGTTCGAATCAGTTCAGGGTGGTGAGAAATGGGGCCGCTACTCCATCATCGGCCTGCCCTCGCGAGAAGTGCTGAAAGTCTTCGATCACCGCATTGAAGTCAGCCAGAACGGCAAGGTGGTCGAGCAAGCTGAAGTGGAAGACCCACTCGCCTTTGTCGACGAATACCAGAAGCGTTTCAACGCACCCGACCTGCCCGAGCTACCCCGCTTTAACGGCGGACTGGTGGGCTACTTCGGGTACGACACCGTGCGTTACATCGAGAAACGCCTGCGCAAGAGCTGCCCGCCCGACAAAATCGGCACCCCCGACATCCTGCTGATGGTGTCGAATGAAATCGTGGTGTTCGACAACCTGCGCGGCAAGCTGCACCTGATCGTACACGTCGACCCAGCGGTTGAAGGCGCTTACAAGCAAGCCCAGGCTCGCATCGACGAACTGGAAAACCAGCTGCACCGCACCACCGCCGACGCGCCACGCACTCCCGAACACCTGCGCGGCAAAACCGTGGACGAAAGCGATTTTGTCTCCGGTTTCTCTCAGGACAAATTCGAAGCCGCGGTCGATAAAATCAAAGGCTACGTGCTGGACGGCGACGTGATGCAAACCGTCATTTCCCAGCGCATGTCGATCCCGTTTGAAGCACCACCGCTGAACCTGTACCGCTCGCTTCGGGTGCTCAATCCCTCGCCGTACATGTATTTCCTTGATCTGGACGACTTCCACATCGTGGGTTCGTCACCGGAAATTCTGGCTCGGGTAGAGGATGAAGAAGTGACCGTTCGGCCCATCGCCGGCACCCGCAAACGCGGCGCCACCGATGCTGAAGACAACGCACTGGAAAAAGAGCTGCTGGCCGACCCGAAAGAAATCGCTGAGCACCTGATGCTGATCGACCTGGGCCGCAACGACGCCGGCCGAGTGTCAGAAACCGGCACCGTTCGCCTGACCGACAAGATGATCGTGGAACGCTATTCCCACGTGATGCACATTGTCTCCAACGTCACCGGCCGCCTGAACCAGAACACCAGCTGCCTGGACGTACTGCGCGCCACGCTGCCCGCAGGCACCCTGAGTGGCGCTCCGAAGATTCGGGCGATGGAAATCATTGATGAACTGGAACCGGTGAAACGTGGCGTGTACGGCGGGGCTGTGGGCTACCTGTCATTCAACGGCAATATGGACACTGCCATCGCGATCCGCACCGCCGTCATCAAAGACAACACCCTGCACATTCAGGCGGGCGCCGGCGTAGTCGCCGACTCCATTCCTCGTCTGGAATGGAAAGAAACCATGAACAAAGGCCGGGCCATCTTCAAGGCCGTAGCCATGACTTACAACGACTACGACCACTAACACCCGGAACGAATCACCTGCCGCTCAGTTCGCTGACGGCAGGTTGCCACCCAGCATATTCTCCACCACGGCGGCGTTGTAGAACGTTTCCACCGTATGAATCTTGTCGTCCCGGACTCGGAACCAAACCGCCAACCGCACGTCGCCAATCTGCTCGAAATAGGTCTGGTAATCCAAAATCGCAAACACATGCTCGCCATCGGCGCTGAGCTGGCGCAACACCAGATCTTTCTGAATGGCCACCATGCCGAACTGGTAAGACACCATGTCATCCCGGTTCAGAAAACGCATGTTTGGGCCTACATACTCGAAGCCCTCTTCAGCCAGCAGCATTTTCGCTTTCTCCAGGCGCTGACCATTAACGTCAGCGATAAATTGCGCCACAATGTCTTTCGGCTGCATGACTAAAAACTCCGATAATGGTTAGCGTGAAACGGGTAATGCCTACCAGCTTCCCGGTATCAGCCAGTCACTGAGCCCCGGAACCGGAACGCTTTGGCATCAAATAGAAAAGAACGAAAGCCACTAAAAACAACGCGGGAATATCGCCCAATAGGTTCGCGCGCTCGGCTTCGTCCATCAGCGCCTGCACGAGCATAATCCCAGCGTGAACAACACTGGACCAGATAGTAAACCAGATAAGACTGGCATGTTCCATGGGTGCTTTCGCAGCACGAATCAAAAACACGCCGAGCGTGATGTACATACCCATGATCATTTGTTCGTATTCAGGTTGTGCTGGCTCCCAGCTCCAACCGGAAGGCCAAACAACCATCATCATGGCGGGAACACCGACTATGAAAATCACCCCAAAGACATACAGGGCGACACTGAGGTACTTGGTTTTTTGAGCATCTTGCATGGCCGTTCTCCAGCAGTTGTTGGTCAATAACAATGCCAAGCAATGCCTTCCGAATACGTGCCTCGTTGTTGCTCACATTCCGTACAGAGTGGCAGGAAGAGCACCATCCCCTAAGCTGGTAGAACCATTGGCTCCATACTGACCAGTCACGAAAACAGCTCAGAGAACGAACATCATTAGGTTTAGGGTAGTTCGTTAACCCGTGGGGCACCACATTGGGGGGGGGTAGTGCCTAGAGCGCACTACTGGTTCACAACCATCTCAAAACCACCGTAAATCAGCCGGCTGGCATCAAAGGGCATCGGGTTGTCCTGCATGCGAATATCCTCTCCAATCGCCTTCATACCAATATCCCTCACCTGCCGGGACGGCCAGATCACCCAAGAAAACACCACCGTTTCATCTTCACGGCACTGCACCGCCAGTGGGAAGGATGTTTTTACGCCTGACGGCACATCGTCGCCCCAACACTCGATCAGCCGGGTTGCGCCGTGCTCTTTAAACAACTGTGCAGCTTCCGTGGCGTGGCGAATATACGCTTCTTTATTCTTGGTAGGCACTGCGGCAACAAAGCCTTCTACGTAGTCCATCACTTCCCCCCTTGAAGTTCACCTACTTCAAGCCAAATAGCCGCTGCTGCGGCTTAGAAAAAACACCTCACAAGGTAAAGAATAGTTCGCGCGCATGGGGCAGACAATCTCGTTTCGGAACTGCGACACCGGAGACAACTAAATTTTGGCCTTTGCCAATTAAACCCTCTACCGGGTGGGCATTAACGTGATTTCGCGAACAGCGCATCTCGGGTTGGCAGAAATCGCATACACAACGGCATCGGCTACATCGCTGGGATCTAACTTGTCGGGTTTGGCTTCATCGAAAAAGGGCGTATTAACCATGCCGGGGCAGATAGTGGTACAACGACCATTCCATTCAGCCATCTCGGCTGCCAGGTTTTGGCCGAATCCGTAAGCAAACCACTTAGAGGCACCATACACAGAGCCCTTCAGTGTGATCTTGCCAGCTACTGAACTGGTAATAATAAAGTGACCCTGAGTTTCTTTTAATGAGGGCAAGCTGGCTTTGGCCGTAAACAACAATGCATTGATATTCACATCCAGCATGGTCCTCCATTCATCGGGATCACCCTTTTCAATGCCGGGAGAATTGACTCCGGTTCCGGCATTCGCAAACACCACGTCCAGTCTGCCAAACGTTTCTTTGGCCTTTTCCACTACGTGGATAATTTCGTCCAGTTTGGCTACGTCGGCCGTTACCGCCAAGACCTTGTCATCACCCCACCTTTTGACCATTTCATTGAGCTTTTCAGTACTTCTCGCCGTAATAACGGCTTTGTGCCCGGCTTCGATCACCTTCTCAACGGTAGCAGCGCCAATACCGCTAGACGCGCCAGTGATCAGAACGATTTTTTCATCTTTCATTGCCGTCACTCCTGATTGAGACCAAGTTCTTTTTGCTTTTTCGGTTATCCTGCAGAGACGATTCGATAAGATTCACGAATATGCCATTCAAGGCTAGCACATTCGATGGGCGAGCTTTTCGCCGACTGAATCCTCCTGAACTCGCGTGAGACCGTGGGTGAGTAACAAACATTGCTCAACCCGAAGATGCGTATATCGCCGTTTATCGAGCAAGCGGGCTCTTTGCACTGTGAAGTTTTCCCGGCGCCTGTTTCCGGAGTTTCGCAGGCACAACATCGACACCCTGAGTGGCGTACTTTAAATTTTCAGTCGAAACTCTGAGGCCAGCATTGAGTAAATCGCCTGATCGACATACCGACCGTTCACATACTCCCGCTCCCGACACACGCCTTCAAGCTTGAAGCCCAACCGCTCAGGAATGACCCTGCTTTTGGTATTGCCGGTGGCACAGGCAATCTCGATTCGGTTCAAGCCGTATTCCCGAAATCCTTGTTCAACCAGTGCCTTCACAGCCAGCGCCATGATGCCCTTCCCCGAATAAGACTGGCCCAGCCAATACCCGAGGCTACCGGTGCCATTGGACAGGTCAAACGAATGAAAACCGCACACACCACACAGAACCGAACCGGAGAAAATGGCGTACTGCGGGCCTTGGCCAGATTCGTATTGGTTGATCACCGATTTCAGGAAGGATTCTGTGTCTGCCGGGGACTTGGTTGCATCGACCCAGGGCAACCATTCGCGCAGGTGTTCGCGGTTGGTGTCTACGAGGGTGAACAGCTCTTCCTTGTGATTCATCGAGAGCAACTGCAATTCGAGGGCTTCGGCTATAAACAACATTTTCTCCAAACGATCGCGTAACGCTGAACTCGGCCACGGTCCTGCCGCACTTTGCTGACCCCATTATGATCTGAAAACCACCATAAACCAGGCAACTTACATCGTAAGAATAAAAGTAAGCTGGCTATGCCAGGGGTAGCAAATTTATGCTCAAGCCTTTGTGTCGAGATCTTTGACACTTCTGCATTACCAATAAATTTGTTTATTGGCAAACCCTTGATAGTTAGCTTTTACACCTAGATTGGCTTCAAGCTTGCACTCCAAAAATAAAGCTTCACAGCAGCAAAAAGAACGAAAAGCCCTGTAAAGCTTTCCCTTTTGCCGATGGAGAAAGGCTATGAAAACCAAACTAGCACTATTATCGACAGCTCCCCTGCTGATGTTTGCGTTAACCGCTCATGCTTTGCCGGTCACATACATTGCGGCCGACAACAATGTATCTTCGCTAGCGCAAATGGTGAATTCCCAGGCCGCAGCCAGCGATTTCCTCTCGGTCGCGGGCGCACTCGATACCTACGACTTTGAGTCTGCACTGCCAAGCAACCTCACCATAACCGGAGGTAGTACCACAAATGATTCGGGCTGCGGGGCACTGTGTGGATTTAATACAACGTCCGGGGGAGACTTTTTCCGGTACCTCGGTGGCGGAATGGTAACCTTCAGTTTTACGAATCCAGTCGATGCCTTTGGCTTCTATGTAAACGGGCTCCAAACCAACCTTGTGTCTCAGCAAACGATCACATATGTCGATGGATCCTCAGACACTCAAACCATTGATTTTCCCTCCGCGACTGGCGGCGGTGGCGCTTTCGTGGGCTTTATCGATTTTGGCCAGCTCATATCCAGCGTCACCTTCAACGCGACCAACGACATTCTAGGCTTCGATGACCTCCGCTTTGGCCGGTCTGTCTCCGACCCCGGTGACCCAGGTAACCCCGGCGATCCTGTCAGCGTGCCCGAACCTGGCTCATTGGCTCTTTTAGGCCTTGGCCTTCTGGGCTTAGGCATCTCTCGCCGGAGAAAGCTGAACGCCACCTCCTGAACATCAATTCTGGATGACCCCTGTGACAGGCAAACCCTTGAATGCGAGCCAAAACTCGCGTTCAGGGGTTTGCCTCATCATCCCTACCGTCCAACACAGAACGTTATATCGAACGCCTTAAAGGCAACGACACCCGCACGATTCTGCATACACAACATCCAGGCATCGCGATCCTCTGCACCCACCCCACAGGCAAATACCTTCCAATTCGCCGGCGACGCGGTGGTTCAGGTTGAGCAATAACAGAGATAAGTATTACCACCTACAAAAAAGCTGATCACAGCCAAGTTTCATGCAATACTCAGCCTTTTATACTCAAAGTAGCCGAAAAATGATCTCTTTAAAGCGAACCATTTGCATACTGACTCTACTACTGACATTTGGCGGCTGTAGCAGCAACAAGAGCATTCAGTTCGAAGGAGAAGAGCTCGAAACCTCCGCTTACGACGGCACCCTGGCCCGCGTTTCGATTTACGGCATTAATGATGGTTACGACTCTGCCGACGGCGACGTTCTGGCGGAGCTACAGACTGTCGCCAAAGAGAAGCTACAGGGAAACCGCAGCCTTTTCAGCGGCTCCCGCGACAAGCTGTACATTTTAAAAATTAAGGCCTCCCCTTCAGAAAGCGGTGTGGAGTGTATCAATACGAAATTCAGCCACACCACAGAAGGCACACTAGACACCCATTTCACGTTGGCGACTCTGGAACGGACTCCCCAAACGTTATTCGATGTGGAGATCGAGACAAACGGCCGCCACGAAGTTTCAACGTTCTCCGATGTCAAAGACTGGATAAACTGTGGAACGGTAACCGCCATCGCGACCGATGCCATCTCCCGAAGCATCCGTATATTTGATCTCTTGATCAAAGAGGCCAACGGCCTGGATGTCACACGTGAACTGGAAACGGTGAAAAACGACGAAGATATAAACGGCAGCACCATTGTTATGAAAGCCGTCGGCAAAACGCTTTATGGTGTCTTAGCGCCCGTTGCTATCGTTATCAACAGCGCCGCAGAAGCGGATTGGAGCAGTGCGATTTCATCAGCAGCCAAAGCCGCAGATAACATGCCCACAGCCAGTTATGACCCGCTCACAACACCCTATAAAGCACCGGCTTATACCGTTAACAGCCCTGTAACTCATCAGCCGCAATCAACACAAACCACACCACCCCAAAACCAGCCTTCTGGCAGCTCAACTCAAAGCCGCCCGAAAACTCCGGCCGCCGCCAAGTCAACGGCAACCACAGCGCCCCGCAAAACGGCCACAGCAGAAATCCAGGCCCGCGGAACAACGGATATGCACTTCCCTTATGACCAAGCTCTGAACCTGGCGACCACCAATGCCGACACACAGGCCCGACAGTCATGCCGAGAGAACTACCGGGGCAACATCAGTACGCTGGGCGACCCGAACATGGAAAAGAAAGAATGCGTAGAAAACCGCAATCAGGAATATCGCTGCGTGGTTCAAATCGTTCATACCTGCGAATACAAACAATAGAAGGGCAATCATTATGAAGTACCTGCTACTGCTGGCTCTAACGCAGTCTTTGCTAGGCTGCGCCATCGCGTTCCCGCCCAGTGACAAAGGCTTCAACCAACAAGCCATAACCGGCAAAGAAAGCGTTTACATCGCCAGCGCAAGCAACAGCAACCCCGCCTGTCATGACAGCAGGCTCATCGAAGAGCTGAAAGGTCGCTTTGAGGCATTGAACTACGTTGAAGCCGAATCCGAATATAAAGCGGATCTCGCACTTTTTCTCGATTCAGAGTGCGGCGTGGAACAAACCGGCGCAGATATGGCCACGATGATCTTCCCCCTTGCCTCTTTCTTCATTCTGCCCATTACCACAACAACGGAATACGAGGTTCGTGTCGAGGCCTTCGAACACGGCGCGCCGGCAAAGGACTATTTTTTCGATGGCAGTAGCAAAGTGCTAACGCATCCGTTTTACTTCGGGAAACTCGCGGACAAGCATAAAGAATACGTGGAGCAGTCCACGCCGGCGATGAGCAGCAGAATCATCAATTCGCTTGAGGAAGATTACTTTTTGTAGGATTTACGAGCTTGGCAGCTAGCATCAAAGTCAGCGAGTGGGCGCTAGCCCATAGATGCAGGCAAAGGGATCCCAGCTCGCGTCGCTATGCCGTTCGAAGCTTCCGGCCGTGGATGCGCCCGATGTTCTTATGCCCTGAGTGCCCTATTTTAACTCTGCGTTTGAAACTCTGAGGCCAGCCAGCATCGAGTAAATCGCCTGATCGAGATAGCGGCCGTTCACATACTCCCGCTCCCGAAAGCCTTGTTCAACCAGCGCCTTTGCGGCCATCGCCATGATGCCCTTCCCCGAATAGGCTTCACCCAACCAATACCCAATACTGCCGGTGCGATTAGAAAGATCGAACGGATGAAAACCGCACACACCGCATAAAGCCGAATCGGAGAAAATGGCGTACTGCGGGCCTTGGCCGGATTGGTATTGATTGATGGCGGATTCGAGAAAGGATTCAGTGTCGGCAGGGGACTTGGTTAGATCGACCCAGGGCAACCACTCGCGCAGGTGTTGGCGGTTGGTGTTAATGAGAGTGAACAGCTCTTCTTTTTAGGTCAGGCTAAGCGGTTTTAGCTCCATGAGTTCGGCTATGAACAATTTTTTCTCCCGTTCTCGAAGACAAGCAAGTGTAAGCATTACCACCTACAAAAAAGCTGATCGCGACTAGATTTCATGTAATACTCAGCCTTCATATCAAAAGCAGCCGTAAAATGCCCCCTTTAACACAAACCTTTTGGATTCTGACGAATGCGTAGAAAACCGCAATCAAGAATATCGATGCGTGGTTCAAATCGTTCATATCTGCGAATACAAACAATAGAAGGGCAATCGTTATGAAGTACCTGCTACTGCTGGCTCTGACGCAGTCTTTGCTGGGATGCGCCATCGCGTTCCCGCCAAGCGATAAAGGCTTCAACTCGGAAGCCGTAACCGGCAAAGAGAGCGTCTACATCGCCAGCGCAAGCAACAGCGACCTCACCTGTCATGACGGCATACTCATCGAAGAACTAAAAAGTCGCTTTGCATCATTGAACTACGTTGAAGCGGAAACCGAAGACAATGCGGATCTCTCGCTGTTTCTTAGTTCGGAATGCAGCCTGGAGCATACTGGCGCAGACTTGATCTCGGGAGCCTTCAACATTCTCTCTGCGTTTATTCTGCCCAACACCGCGACAACGGAATATCATGTGCGAGTCGAGGCCTACGAATATGGCGCTCCGGCAAAAGACTACTTTTTCGACGGCAGTAGCAAAATACTGACTCATTTTTTTTACTACGGGAGTCTAACGGAAGAGTACAAAGAGTATGTCGAGCGAACGACTCCGGCTATGAGCAGCAGAATCATCAATGCGCTTGAGGAAGATTACTTTTTGTAGGCTTTCACAGCGGGGCAGATAACACCCAAATCATTACCGCGCCGCCGTTTCACCAGACAGCGTCTCGACAATGCGGCAGTCCATGATAGCCCCGCCTTCGCAACACGCAGTCAGCCTTTCCAACTCGTGTTCCATTGCACGTAAATCTTTCAACCGAGAGCGCACCTGTTCCAGCTGTTGCTCTACTTTGGCCTCCACGCCAGCACAGGAGTCCTGCTGGCGATCAGCCAGCGACAGCAGCTCACGGATATCATCCAAGCTGAACCCCAGCCCTCGGCTTCGCCGAATAAATAACAGCCGCGAATAATCCGCTTCGGAGTACAAACGATAGCCAGATTCCGACCGGCTGGCTTCCGGTAACAGCCCAATTTTTTCGTAGTAGCGAATGGTCACGGCCTTGATGCCCGTATCAGCGGCCAGCCGGCCGACTGTGTAGCTTTTTTCGCTCATCGTTATTGACCTTATAGTTACTATAACCCTTAGTGTACCGATGAACTGCCAATTTTAGGAGGCTTCATCGTGGACAGCTGCTGTGAGAATAAGGCCGGTGAACTGGCCCAACTGAGGGCCAATCAAAGCCGGGTGCTTTACATAGCCCTTGCCATCAATGCGGTGATGTTTGTGGTGGAATTCGCCGCCGGCTGGATTGCAAGCTCTACGGCGCTACTGGGCGATTCCCTCGATATGTTTGGCGATGCGTCGGTCTATGCGCTGACATTGTTCGTACTGGACAGAAGCCGGCAGGCACGGGCTGGGGCTGCGCTGTTCAAGGGCGGCTTTATGCTAATGTTCGGACTGGTTGTGGTTGCGGACGCTATCCGCAAACTGGTGATACAGGAAGTGCCCGCAGCCGAATGGATGGGCGCGATTGGCGTTCTGGCCCTGATCGCAAACGGCATTTGTTTCGCGCTGCTCTACCGCCATCGTGCGGATGATCTCAACATGCGCTCCACCTGGCTGTGCTCCAGGAACGACTTATTCGCCAACACCAGCGTCATCATTGCGGCTGGACTGGTCGCGCTCACCAACACCCTATGGCCGGATATCATTGTGGGCCTCGCCATTGCTGCACTTTTCCTGCACTCCGCCTGGCAGGTTATGCGGGAAGCGGTTCAGGAGTGGCGTGCCGGTCGTGCTGAAACCGCCAAACAACCAAGCAAAGAAGAGATCAACAGCGCCAAAAGCAGCTGCTGCTCATCAGCGCAAAGCACCTGCGGCGGCAAATCCGAAGGGAACGCCCAGTAACGGCCAACCGCCAGCAGCTACGTGTAGGCTGCTGGCCATTGTCATTCTGTTTTTACTCATCCATCGGAGAATTCGCTCATGAACCGTCGTACCATCGTTGTTGTCGTAGGATTGGTACTGGTTGCCGCCATTGCAGCCGCTGTTTTGTACAAGCCACAGTCCAAACAGACTCAAAAAACGACCGCCAGCGAAAAGCCCATAGCCACGGCCGAACCCATCGCAAACCAGCAGGCATTGGAGCGCTTTCATTCGCCCACATTCGGACCGGCCGATGCACCGGTAACCATCGTTGAGTTTTTCGACCCGTCTTGCGAAGCCTGCCGGGCGTTCTACCCGGTCGTGAAACAGATCCTCGCAGAATACCCCGGCCAGGTGCGGCTGGTGTTGCGGTACACCCTGTTTCATCAAGGCTCTGAAGAAGTCTCAAGAATTCTGGAAACCGCCCGCCTTCAAAACATCTACGAACCGGTTCTGGAAGCTGTGCTAGACGTGCAGCCTGCCTGGCACGACGACCCGACAGTGGCCAAAGCATGGGAAGCGGCCGAAGCAGCCGGTCTGAACCTCACCAAAGCCCGTAAAGATATGCAGTCAGAGCGGATAAACGCCATCCTTGAGAAAGACATGCAGGACGTTCAAAACATCGGCGTTCTGGGCACCCCGAGCTTTTTCGTGAACGGCCGCAAACTCACGCAGTTTGGTGCCAAACCGCTACTTCGTCTTGTTCAGGAATCGCTTCGGGATGCAGAGCAATAAGCCTCTGCGGCTGAATAGAACACTGTTCGGCTTGGTGCCCCTGGAAACTTGCCTATAGGCAGGAAGCGGGGCACCAACGATCACGTATTAAACGAGCCCATAGATGCGTGCAAATGGATCGCGGTTGGCGTCGCTCTGCCATTCGTATTCGGCCAGCGTAGCGATACTGTTCGCCATTTCCGGCCCCAGCATTTTCTGAATCAGCGCCAAGGTCATATCGATTCCAGCCGATACGCCGGAAGACGTAAAAAACCGACCATCTTCAACCCAGCGTGCTTCTTTTACCCAATTAACCCGCTCGCCTTGCGACGTAGCCCAACCAAACGCCTTCTTGTTGGTTGTGGCCCTCACCCTATCCAGTATTCCGGCCTTTCCCAGCAAGGCGCTGCCGGTACACACGGAGGTAACGTATTCACAGGTTTTGGATTGATCCACAACCCACTGCAGGAATACGTCGTTCGACACTTCAGCCCGTGTTCCTATGCCACCCGGTACCAGAAGAATATCGAAGTTCGGTGCATCGCAAAATGCCACATCAGCGACCGACCGCGGCCCCTGAGCGCTGGCCACTTCACCGCCTTTTTCCGAAACCAACTGGATCTCAAAATGCTCCGCGGCTTGGCCATACATCTCCAGCGGTCCAAATACGTCGAGAAGCTCAAATCCGGGGAAGATAAGAACTCCTATTGATCGTTTATTTTTCATGGGGCCAATCCTTGTCGCCAAGCGATTTTGTTTAGCGGAGGGGCGTGCTTCCGAAAGGTCCAAAAAGCACAGGCAGAGGGCTACCACCCCCACCCGTTCCATATTTTCCCTATACCGCGCCAGATTACCGCGTGAAGGAGCGCCAGCGTATGCGCGTCCGATAACAGCTATTGGTTAAATGCTTTCATGCGTATAAGCTCAAGCTGTGTATTCTATATCTTCTTGGAGGCACTCATGGCCGGACTCTATAATTCAGCCGCCCCCAAAAAAGCAGCGAACCTCTCAATCAATAGCGACCTTCTGCGTAAAGCCCGGGAACTGAACAGCAACGTGTCTGCCACCCTAGAACGAGCCCTGAAAGAAGAGCTTTCGAAGCGCGAAGCTGCACAATGGGTTGAAGAAAATCGCGCTGCGATAAAAAGCTACAACGATTACGTCGAACAACATGGATGCTTCGGCGACGAATTCAGAGAGTTCTGATGGCACAGTTCGATGTGTACCCAAACCCGAGCAAAATCAGCAAGGCCTTCAATGACCCACAAAACCACTCTGCGGATTGCCACTCTTTCTCCGGTGCGCTCGCCCATTAGTGCCAATAGCGAACACCGCGCGGCCAAGGCGTTGCAGGGCGCTTCGGGGGAAGCTCGTAAGCGTTTATTGCCCGCTTCGGATGCCCTTCTTGCTTTCGATTGGCCCTGGGCCAACGGCTACGGCACGCTTGCCCACGACAGCTTACCGATCTTTTTCCAGCCCTTTGATTGCTACGACATTGATAATGCGGCCGTTCGGGAGCGTTCGGAGAACCTGGCGCGCATTTGTGATGACTGGAACGGCGAGATCGAGGCCTGCCAACTGTTTCTGTACGACGACACGGTGGCACTTCTGCGGTTGGATGTCATGATCCAGGTAGACGAGGCCACGCTGGCAACCTTGGTTGAATCCGGCCAGTTAGATCGCACCCTGTCGGATGCGGCGGGCGATGTTTATGGGGCGCTGATCTATCCCGCATTTCAAACTTATTGCCGGGAATTTTCGGCACGGTTTGGCAAGAGCCAGGCGGGTGAGGAACAACAGCTGCGGGACCCGAACAATCTGACGGTTTTTAAGGACGTTGAATTCACCGAAGCCACCGCCCCTGCCAGCCATGTGCTCTGGACCGGGCGCAGCATTGTGGCCAGCCCGGAAGAGCTGGATCAGCCTCTGGGTGATCTGCTGCGGGAGTGGGCGTCTTACGCCGGTTCCATCGGCGATCTAAAGAGTGCTCGCCACTACGTGGGTTCAGGCAACATTTTGGTGGTCAGCAACCAGCCGCAGGACTGTCGCGATGACTGGTTCCGGGGCTTGTCCATTTGCCAGTTCTACAACGCCATTTTGTTTATCTACGGCGCCATTCTGAAATCCAGTTATTCACAGCTCACCGATTTGCTGGGCGCGAAGCGCACCCGTAACGGGGAACTGAACCGGTTAATGGCGAACATTACCGTGAGTCTGGATCACCTTGAGTTCAGCCGACTGGAATTCAAAGAAGCCCGAGCTGGCGTTCAGGCAGATCGTGCCCGCATCGTGGAAGACACCTGCTCGGCCTGGCAGCTGGACACTTTGATCAGCAGCGCGTTGGAGCGCACGGATTTGATTCGCTCACGCATTGCCCGGCTGCTGGAGGCTCGCAAGTCCCGAGTGGATAAAACCGTCGAGTTGATTCTGGCTGGCATCGGGGGCGTGGCACTGGTGGAGCTGTTCCTCTCGCTGACCACTGCTTCCCGCAGCCTTCCTCCAGATGACTTCCCGGGCATTCTGGATGTGTTCTTGTGGTTACCGCCAAACGGCGCCATTGCGTTATCCTCAGCCCTGTTGGTGGCGATCTTTATCTATATTTATCTGGCCAAACGCTGATCCCTGATTGAAAGGTAATCCAACCATGACTGACAATGCTCGTATCCGCTTTTTGGTGCTGTTCTCGATCAGCCCGGAGAAAATGGCCGATGTCGGCGACTTTGTGGCCGGCCAGCTATCTCGGCGGTTTGGCGGCGCCACCGTGCTGCACTCCACCGACAACGCCATCCTGACCGGGTTCTGGGCCGACGATGGCCAACAGTTCAAAACCGAGTACCAGGGCGAAGTACATAAGGAGCCGGTCATCAGCCTGATGCTGTCCGTGCTACCCGAGGATGAAGCCGAAGCCTACAGCCGGATTAAAGCCACATTAGCGGAGGCCGCCACGCGCTTTCAGCTGGATTGCCAGCACGTGCATGTGGAAACCATGCGTGCTTCAGCACGGCATTTTGACCTTCAGTCCGAGACTTAATACCGCTCTCCCCGCCAGCCCGATATTGTACCCAAGCCGGTGGACTGCAATAATCCACTGTCTGTTTGCGCCAAACCTCAGGCAAGGTGCGCTGTGAATAGGTTTTATGCACAGCACCGCCCGCATGGCGAACACATCCACTGCTAGAACATACGGTCCCGATCGCTATGCTGCTGATGATTGATAACTACGATTCCTTCACCTACAACATTGTCCAGTATCTGGCCGAGCTGGGTACCGAGGTTCAGGTGCACCGGAACGATGAGATCACCATTGAGGAGATCGAGGCGCTGAACCCCGAACGGCTGGTGATTTCCCCGGGCCCCTGCACTCCCAATGAAGCCGGCATTTCCATGGAAGCCATTCGCCATTTCGCCGGTAAGCTTCCGATTCTGGGTATTTGCCTTGGCCATCAGTCCATCGGTCAGGTATTTGGTGGCGACACCATTCGCGCAGGGCGAGTGATGCACGGCAAGGTGTCTCCTGTTTACCACCAAGACACAGGCGTGTTCCGGGGCTTGAACAACCCGTTGCAGGCTACTCGTTACCACAGCTTGGTGATTGACCAGAACACCCTGCCGGATTGTCTGGAAGTGACGGCCTGGACCCGCAATGAAGACGGCTCCATCGAAGAGATCATGGGCGTGCGCCACAAGACTCTGCCGATCGAAGGCGTGCAATTCCACCCCGAGTCGATCATGACCGAGCAAGGCCACGAATTGCTGCGCAACTTCCTCAAATCATAAGAAGGATACCCCCGCATGGATATGAAAGAAGCCCTCGACCGCATCGCCTCCAACCTGGATTTGTCCCGTGAGGAAATGAAGGATGTTATGCGCATCGTGATGAAAGGCGAGGCCACCGATGCTCAGGTCGGCGCCTTTCTGATGGGGTTGCGCCTGAAGAGCGAAACCATTGATGAGATTACCGGGGCCACCGAAGTCATGCGGGAGCTGGTCACCAAGGTTGAAATCAAGGCGGAGCCGCTGATTGATATCGTGGGCACCGGCGGCGATGGCGCCAACCTGTTTAACGTCTCTTCTGCGGCCTCGTTCGTCGTCGCTGCCGCCGGCGGTTTCGTGGCCAAGCACGGTAACCGAGGCGTGTCGTCCAAAAGCGGTAGCGCCGATTTGATTGAAAAAGCCGGGGTGAATCTGACGATGTCACCGGAAGAGGTCGCCCGCTGCGTGGAAGAAATCGGCGTGGGTTTCATGTTTGCTCCGTCTCACCACGGCGCAATGAAAAATGCCATCGGCCCCCGCAAGGAACTGGGTTGTCGGACCATTTTCAACATTCTGGGGCCCATGACCAACCCGGCGGGTGTCAAGCGCCAGCTAATCGGCGTGTTCACCAAAGCCCTGTGCCGCCCGATGGCGGAAGTCATGCAGCGCTTGGGTGCCGAGCACATTATGGTGGTGCACTCGAAAGACGGGCTGGATGAAATCAGCCTGGCTACGGAGACTCACGTGGCCGAATTGAATGACGGCGAGATCACCGAATACAGCATCACCCCGGAAGACCTGGGCATCAAGAGCCAGGCGCTCGTGGGCCTGACCGTGGATTCGTCTGAAGAATCCCTGAAGCTCATTCGTTCAGCGTTCGGTCGTCAGCACGACGAAACCACCGAGAAAGCCCGCGACATGATTGCCCTGAACGCCGGCGCGGCTATTTATATTGCTGGCTTGGCTAACACGCCAAAAATGGGTGTAGAGATGGCGCTGGATGCCATGGGCTCTGGCCTGGCTGCTGGCAAGATGTCTGAACTTGCCGATTTCTCCAACTGTTTCTGAGGCCATAATGACCAATAGGCACAATGACCGTACCCCCACCATTCTGCGCAAGATTGTTGACCGCAAATGGCAGGAAGTGGACGAGCGCAAACCGAAAACCTCCATGGCCGACCTCAAGGCCATGGCGGGTGACCAGCCAGCGGCCCGAGGCTTCGCCGAGGCCCTGCGTTCGCGCATTGAACAACAGCAAGCGGCGGTGATTGCCGAGATCAAAAAAGCCTCCCCCAGCAAAGGCGTTCTGCGCGATCCGTTCGTGCCGGAAGCCATTGCCGAAAGCTACGAAAAAGGCGGCGCGGCCTGTTTGTCAGTACTGACTGACCAGGACTTTTTCCAGGGCCACGAAGACTATCTGAAAGCGGCCCGTGCGGCCTGCAGCCTGCCCGTGATCCGCAAGGACTTCATGGTAACGCCGTATCAGGTGTACGAAAGCCGCGCCATCGGCGCCGACTGCATTCTGCTGATTGCCGCCTGCCTGACCAAAGACCAGATGCAGGAACTGGAAGGCATCGCCCACGAGATCGGGCTGGATGTACTGGTAGAGGTGCACAATGGCGAAGAGATGGACGATGCGCTGACACTCAGCACACCGCTGGTAGGCATCAACAACCGTAACCTGCACACCTTTGAGGTGTCGCTGGACACCACGTTCGACCTGTATCAGCGCATTGGTTCTGATCGTTTGGCCATTACCGAAAGCGGCATCATGACCCGGGCAGACGTGCAGGCCATGACAGACCGTGGCATTTACGGCTTCCTGATCGGTGAGTCGTTCATGCGTGCCCCCGAACCGGGCGAGAAGCTCCAAGAGCTGTTCAGCTAAAAGGCCCGGCCCCTACGGCTACAAACCTGTCTGAGCCTAGGCCGTCAAGCTTCGGACTCAGATAGCGCTTCCTGCAGCAACGCCAGCAGATGGGGCGGCAGATTGCCCGCCAGCTGCAACGCAGCTTCATGGCCACGGGGGGTCATCTTGGCCCAGGTACGGCGTACGATGGTGAGCCACTTGTCTCGGTCGTACTCCGGATTGTCTTCGTAGAACTGGGCGAAATAGCGCTCCAGAAACACCATGCAAGCCACATCTTCCAGCAACTGGGTGTCAGGATCGTTGCGCAGTTCGCGCTTGGTCAGGATGGTTTCTACCCGATCGCACTCTTCCTGCGGATAGCCACTCTCGACCATGATTTCCGCTGCGCGCCGAACGTGCATGCGGCCACAAGCCTGGCGCCACTGATAGTAATTCTTTCGACCTTCCCCGAAATCGCTTCGAGGCATTACCCAGCGTTCGATGTGCTGGGAACGGCAGGCGATCTGCATCCGCTCGGAAGGCTCTGCCTCCAGAGCAAACAACCAACGCGTCATGTGCAGGCTGTAGGCGTATTCCTTGGGTAAGGGCTCGCCGTCGACCTCTTCAATATTCGGATCGGCCCGGTTGGCCCGATCGATGGCCTCAAGGGCCTGCGTTAGCTTCGTGGTTTGAGTCATGTCTGATCCTTATGGCAAGCGGATGCAGCCGCTTTTTGCTTAAGCCTGAGCTGAAGGTCGCGCCTTGATACGGTCGTACCAGGCCAGCAAATTTGTTTGCTCCGGCTCAGGACGAATGTTTACCACGCGAGCGAAAGCTACAGTCGTGAAGGCGTTGATGTCGGCCGCCGTGTATTTGTCGCCACAGATATATTCTTTGCCTTCGAGATGCTTATCCAGAAAATGCAGAAATTTTTGCACACCCTGCCCGCACTCTTCACCCCATTCCTTGATCGGGTTCATGCGATCTTTGAAATACCCGGTAGTGTGCTGGAAGCACATGCCGGTGGGCAGAAAGAAGTAGAAATCAATCCATCGCAACCATTGTTCGATCTGAGCTTTTTCCAGCGCGGTTTCACCCAGCAATTTCGGCGTGTCAGGATAATTTTCTTCAAAGAAACGGCAAATGGCCATGGTTTCCGCCACGCAATTACCGTCGTCCAGTTCCATCACCGGGACTTTCTTCATCGGGTTCCGGGCTTTGAACTCCGGTGTCAGGTTTTCACCCTTTTGGAGGTCTACTTGCACGAACTCGGCTTTATCCAACAGGCCTTTTTCGGCCATAAACATACGGACTCGGCGAGGGTTCGGGGCAGTTTTTGTTTCGAAGATTTTCATATTTTTGTTGCCTTCGTTTTAGGGGTTTTCGATATCTGACTGGAAGGCCTTGATGGTGTCACCCGACTGCGTTTTCAGCAACAGTTCGCCGTGACGACCAATATGACCGGAAACCACTTCAGACATCAGTGTCAGGAATTTCTGTTCCTGGTTCATCAAGGATTCGTGGCACGCCATCCTGGTGCTGGCCATCTGGCCAAATGTCAGGTTTTCGCCCGTCAGGGAATAGCTACCCATATACTGGTTACACGAAGCACGGCCACCAATCCGGTTTTCATCATAGAAGCGAATCGTCATCATTGAGCGATCGATAATGCCGTCTCCGGCCAGATCATCCACTACCCATTCCGCGCCCTGAAACAAACGCTCTCGGTCGCCACCACAACCTTCGAACGTGTTGCCGTCAACGGTCAGACGAACCTGAGCCGGGTATTGGGCGCCAGACATCTGGTTTTCACACAATTGGTGGGCAACCGATACTTCAATTTCGCGATCGTCGACCTTACCTTCATAGGTGCGCCCGTGGCGGTTGGCAAGGGTCTCACGCAACCATACATCCTCCACAACTTCGCCACCGTAAGGAAGGGTCAAGTCCATCTCGTTGTTCGCGATCTCGGCAAACCAATTAGGCTCGGTACCCATGGCCTTAAACGACGACTCGATCGCGCCCGGTTCCAGGCATTCAGGTAGGGCGCTACCCTTCAGAGTGAGCGTGGCTCGCTCTCCCTTGGCCCGGAATCGTGTTTGGGTGTCACCCGGCGCCACGTACAGGGCACCTTCATCCGTCGGGGAAGGCTTGAGCAGCACGCGCCGATTCAGGTACTCGATGCCCAGAAGACCGTTTTCTTCCACTCCGGTAACCTTCAAATCAAGCTGGCCACACTGGTAAACCCCGTAGTTAGACAGACTTTTGGTTTCCGGCTTGGTGGCACAAGCTGATACGGCTATACCAGCCGCAACTACGGCAGATACCGAAAGGGCTCGGCGTAACAACATAAAGACATCCCCTGAAATGACAGACTGTAGCAAGCTAGTTTAGTGATTCCCGCCCGTTTTCACCATGACCATCCTGTCAGTTGGTCGGCAGGTTATCGTTGCTGCCTCTCCTGCAATGGGAATTGGCCGAAAGTCCGGGTAATCTGGGGCAAACATTTTCCGGAAGACTTCTCATGGCCATTAAGCTTTACCAGTTTTGTATCTCTCACTACGCCGAGAAGGTCCGTTGGGCTTTAGATTACAAAGGCATTAACTACCAAACGGTGAATTTGCTCCCCGGCCAGCACGTCAAAACCATCAAGCAGCTGACCAAAGCCGCATCGTCCGTGCCTGTACTCGATCACAATGGCCACATTGTTCAGGGTTCGTCAGACATTCTGGACTATCTCGATAAAACCTTCCCGGAACGGCCACTAACACCCGAATCTCCCGAAGCCCGGGAACAGGCGCTGGCCTGGGAGAAAAAACTGGACGATCTTGCCGGGCCAGCGATTCGCACCTGGGTCTACCATTACTTCCTGCAGCGCCCAAAGGTAGTGATTCCACTTCTGGCCGCTGGCACTCCGTTTTATAACAAGATCATGCTGAGTCTGGCTTTCAGCCGGGTTGATGACATTATGCGCACGTGGATGAAGATCAACCAGACCACGGCGGATGCCGCCCAGCAAACCCTCGAAGCGCTACTCACCGAGGTGGCCGAGGTTTATGGCAAACAACCCTATCTTGCCGGCGACCAATTCTCCCGCGCGGATCTGACCGCCGCCGCCTTGCTGGCACCTCTGTTCCAGCCAGAGCAGTATCCGGTGCCCTGGCCCAAGCCCGCTAAAGTTCCAAAACCGGTTCAGGCGGTACTCGCCGACTGGCAAGACATAGTGGCGCCGGTTGCGGAGATATACTGCAACAACCGCTAACCAGACAGGCTGTCGCAATGCGCCACTCACAATGGCGCTATAAGACATCTGAAAAAACCGAGCACGTGCCATGATACAAGCTGAATAATAACCAACATGGCTTTGTTATGGCTCTGATCGATATGATGCACTCAGTGCTTGAAAACAGCGGACTGCTCGCACTCTGGGAGACGCTGGCCCCTTGGTTGGCACTGGATGAGCGACAGCTGATTTTTGTGGTCGCCACACCAGTCTTCATTGCCGTGGCAGTTTGGGAATATCTGAAAATCCGCCACAACCCGAAACTGATGGACGTTCCCGAAGCCATCCGCAATTTCATGCTGGGCGCGGGTTATCAGACGACAGAACTGCTTTTTGCCGGCGTAATCGCCTTTCCGGTGTACGCTCTGTCTTACCACTATCGTCTGTTCGAAATCGAACTGAATGCCTTTACGGCGGTACTGACCTTCATCGGCGTGGATTTCTTTTACTACTGGATGCATCGTTCCAGCCACCGAATTCGCTGGTTCTGGGCTGCCCACGTAGTGCATCACTCCTCCGAGCGTCTGAACTTTTCCACCGCCATGCGCCAAAGCGCAACCAACATTTTCAACGGTAACTGGGCGTTCTACCTGCCCATGGCACTGCTGGGCTTCAATCCGGTCTGGATCGGCGTGGCCTATGCGCTGTCGTTGGTGTACCAGTTCTTCATTCATACCACGTTGATTCATCGCCTGCCGGCGGCCGTGGAGTTGGTATTCAACACGCCAAGCCATCACCGCGCCCATCATGGCCGCAACCGACAATACATTGATCGCAACTATGGCGGCGTTTTGATCATCTGGGATCGCTTGTTTAACAGCTTCGTGCCGGAGAGCGATGACCTGCCGCCCACTTACGGCATCCCCCGCCAGATACACTCGAACAATCTGCTGGTGCTGTGGACGCACGAATATGTGGATATGTTCCGCGACATGGGCAAACCCGGCAGTCTAAGCTCTCGTTTAAAACATTTGTGGAAACCGCCGGAGTGGCAACGCCCGGTTTCACAAGCACCGGCGACAAACTATGAACCAACACCCTCTGAACCTGACCGCCGCTGACGGCCATCGGATTACCGGCACCCTGTTCCAGCCTGCAGCGCCAGTCGCCTGTCTGGTAATCAGCCACGGCATGGCCGAGCACGGCAACCGATACACCGCGCTCGCGCAGTGGCTGGTGGCGCATGACGTAGCAGTGATCAGCTATCATCATCGGGGCCACGGCCCGGACTGCACCGATACCGATCTCGGCCACTATGCGGATCGTAACGGGTGGGCTAAGGTGGTCAGCGATCTCGACCAGGTTGTCGGCCACGCCCGAGACAACTTTCCGGAGTTACCTCTGAGCCTATTGGGCCACAGCATGGGTTCGTTCATTGCCCAAAGCTACGCGCAACAGCATGGAGCCTCGATCGATGCGCTGATACTGAGCGCATCCAACCGCCTTAACAGAGCAGAACTGGTGCCCTGGCGATTACTCATCGGCCTGATCAAGCGGGTTCGCGGCCAACGCCACCGAAGCAAACTGATTGCCGGCCTGACTTTTGGCAAGTTCAATCGCATGTTCCGGCCCAACCGCACAGCATGCGATTGGCTAAGCCGGGATGAACAACAGGTTGATCAATACCTTGCCGACCCCATCTGCGGATTCGAATGCAGCGCAGGACTGTGGCATGATTTCCTCGGCGGCATGCTTTCCATTAACCCAAAACTGTGGCACAAGGATTTGCCGATACACCTGTTTTCAGGAAGCGCAGATCCGGTCGGAGAAATGGGCAAAGGCATCCGCCAGCATTTTCAAACGATCCGCGAAGCCGACATTCAGAAAGTGACCTTCCGGCTTTTCGACGGCGGCCGCCACGAGATGCTGAACGAACTCAACGCCGAGGATGTATGGCAACACCTGATGCAGTGTATTCCTACCGTTCAACCCGCGTGCGCCGAGCCCTTATAGGTCTGATCACTGCCAGTTTCTTATTGGGCTTCGGTCAGGCCCATGCCGATCAAACCACGCTGGCCGTTGCCGCGAACTTTACCGGCACCATGGCAAAGCTGATCCCGGTCTTCGAGCAACAAACCGGACATCGAGTACAGGCCAGTTACGGGTCCACCGGCAAGCTTTACGCCCAGATCCGGCAAGGCGCACCCTACGATGCGTTCATGGCCGCCGATGCAGCGCGCCCGAGCCTGCTCGCCAATAAAGGCGTGGCCATCGCCCATTCACAGTTTCCCTACGCGGAAGGTCGGCTGGTGCTCTGGAGCCGCAATCCGGATCGGTTTCGCGATGGTCTGCAGTATCTGCAAAGCCAGCCCCAACGCCTGGCGATTGGCAACCCCAAAACAGCGCCCTACGGCATCGCTGCGATCGAGGTTCTGGATCATCTAGGACTGGCCGATTCACTTAAGCCCAAACTGGTGAGTGGCGACTCCATTGCCCAGACCTTTCAGTTTGTTGCCACCGGCAATGCCCATGCCGGCTTCGTGGCTCAGGCTCAAGTGCGCGCCTGGAAAGGGGCGGAAGGGTCAACCTGGCTGGTGCCCAAAACACTGCACCAGCCCATTAGCCAACATGCCATTATGCTCAACCGAGGCAACAGCAACGCTGCTGCTCAGGCCTGGATGGCTTTTCTGAATAGCGCAAAAGCACAGGCGATCATCCGTGAAGACGGGTACGATATCCCGCAACAGTCCAACCACTGAACTGGCGGAGATTTCATGAGCCCGGAATGGCAGGCCGTTTGGCTGACCTTGAAACTGGCAGGCATTACCACTGTACTGCTGCTCTTTATCGGCACCCCTATCGCCTGGTGGCTGGCTCGCACCCAACATTGGCTACGCCAACCCATTGCCGCAATCGTGGCCCTGCCACTGGTGCTGCCCCCCACGGTACTGGGATTTTACCTGCTGATTGTGATGGGACCTGACGGTGCCGTTGGCCAACTGACAGAAAGCCTTGGCCTGGGTCTGCTGCCATTTACCTTCGAAGGTCTGGTGGTTGCGTCGGTGATCTACTCACTACCCTTTACCGTTCAACCCCTGCAAAACGCCTTTCTGACCCTCAACGAGAACCTGCTTGAGGCTGCGTCCACCCTTCGTGCCTCCGCCTGGGACCGTTTCTTTTCCATTGCCATCCCGCTGGCTCGTCCGGGATTTCTAACGGCCGCGGTATTGAGTTTTGCCCATACCATCGGCGAATTCGGTGTCATTTTGATGATTGGCGGCAACATTCCCGGTGAAACCAAGGTGCTTTCGGTCGCTATTTTCGACCATGTGGAAGCACTGGAATACACTCAGGCGCACTGGCTGTCTGCCGGCATGCTGGCATTCTCCTTTGTGGTCTTGGTCACCCTGTATACCCTGAACGGACGCTTCCAGCCGGGAGTGGTGCGATGAGCCATTCGGACACCATCCAGGCCCGATTCCAGTGCCACTTTGATCAGTTCGCCCTTGATGTTGATCTCAATCTGCCCGGCTCCGGCATTACCGCGATTTTTGGCCACTCCGGATGCGGGAAAACCACTCTCTTGCGATGCATTGCCGGCTTGCAGGCCGCACAAGGACAACTCTCGGTGCTGGGCGAACCCTGGCAAACCGCCAGCGACAGTTGGCCGGTGCATCGGCGGCCGTTGGCATATGTGTTTCAGGAAACCAGTTTGTTTCCGCACCTGTCGGTTCGCAAAAACCTTCTCTACGGCTACCGCCGGGTACCGGCCGAACAACGTAAAATAGCCCCGGAACAAGTCTACGACTGGCTGGGATTAGCACCGCTGCTGGACCGTATGCCCGCCCGGCTTTCCGGGGGCGAACGCCAGCGCGTAGCCATCGGACGTGCACTGCTCACCAGCCCTCGCCTGCTCTTGATGGACGAGCCTTTGTCCGCACTGGACCAGCAGAGCAAACAGGACATTTTGCCCTACCTTGAACGCCTGCGAGACACCCTGGCGATACCGGTACTCTATGTGTCCCATTCCACCGCGGAAGTCGCGAGATTGGCCGACCACATTGTCATGATGGATCGCGGGCAGGTTATCGCCCAAGGGCCGCTTCAGGAAACGCTGGCCCGAACGGATCAACCGTTCCGGCTGGAAGAAGACGCGGGGGTGATTCTGAATGGGGAAATTGCGGAAGTGGATGCCCACTGGCAGCTGAGCAAAGTGGCATTTGATGGCGGCGAGCTTTGGCTACGTCATCACGACCATCTGAGTACGGGCATGTCGGTACGCGTTCAAGTGTTAGCCCGGGACGTCAGTATCGCGTTACAGGAACACCGGGATCAAAGCATTCAAAATCTGCTGTCGGCAACGGTCGATTACATTGCTCGGGAAGTGACACCGGGCACCAGTCTGGTTCGCCTGCTCGCTGGGGAAACCCCCTTTCTCGCCCGCCTGACCTCTCGCTCAGCGCATCAACTTCAGCTGACACCGGGGCTGCAGGTCTGGTTACAGATCAAATCGGTGGCTCTGGCAGACTAACGCCCACAAAAAAGCCGCTGCGGTGCAGCGGCTTTCAGACGATTCTACTGGCGGGTATCAGCGCGTGCCGTAGACCACCATGGTTTTACCCTTAACCTGGACAAGACCTTGTTCTTCCAGCGTTTTTAATACTCGACCCACCATCTCGCGGGAGCAGCCCACAATGCGACCAATTTCCTGACGAGTGATCTTGATCTGCATGCCATCCGGATGTGTCATGGCATCCGGCTCTTTGCACAAATCCAGCAAGGTGCGCGCTACCCGACCGGTCACGTCCAGGAACGCCAGGTCGCCCACTTTGCGGGTGGTCTGACGCAAACGAGAGGCCATCTGCTCACCAATGAAGTACAGGACACGAGGATCCTGCTGGGCAATTTCACGGAATTTGGTGTAGCTGATTTCAGCAACTTCGCATTCTGTTTTAGCTTTGACCCAAGCGCTGCGCGAGTCCATATTGTCGAACAAACCCATCTCACCGAAAAAGTCACCGGTGTTCAGGTAGGCCATGATCATCTCGCGGCCATCATCGTCCTCAATAATGACGGTAACCGATCCCTTAACGATGAAGAAGAGAGAGTCACTCTTATCGCCCGCATAAATAATGGTGCTTTTGGCGGGATAACGCCGGCGATGACATTGGGAAAGAAAGTAATCCAGATGTTTGGTTTTCTGCTCAACCGGCTTGATGATAGTAGCCATAATGCGGGACGTGCCTCCTCAGCGTAATGCCGATCCTGATCTTTGTTATATCCCTGCTTTTCCCTGCAGGTTACGGGTATTTCTGTTTAACAACGCAACTTATAACAAGATGGCTGCCTCGGGGCAACTCGAATGCAAAGGCGAGAGTTTCAGGGCGCCTGTGCTAGCATCCCGTCTTATCACCGATTGAAACAAGGGAGACCCGACAGATGAAAGCAACCGTAGACTGGACAGGCAATGTCAGCTTCAAAGCCACCAGCGGCACCGGCCACAGTGTACAAATGGACGGGCCACCCGATCTCGGCGGGCAGAATCTGGGGCCGCGCCCCATGGAAATGCTGCTTATGGGTGTCGGCGGCTGCTCTTCTTTTGACGTCATGTCCATTCTGAAAAAAAGTCGGCAAGAAGTCACCGCATGCCACGCTGAACTGGAAGCCGAGCGGGCCGATGCCGTGCCAGCTGTCTTCACCAAGATTCATCTACATTTTGTGGTGACCGGCCATAACCTGAAAGAAAAGCAAGTAGAACGGGCAGTTAGCCTGTCTGCCGACAAGTATTGCTCGGCCTCTATTATGCTCGGCGCAGCCGGTGTGGAGATCACCCACAGCTTCGAAATTCGAGCAGCTGAATAGGTTCGTAAAGCCCCGCGGGCCGTAGCTTTGCGGGGTATTTTCAGGTGCTAAAAAAAAGTACCAGCAAACACTATCCATTGACTTAAGCGGTATGCATAATACGCACCTTTCTCCGCCGGTCTGCGCAAAAGGTGAACAATTTATTTACCTGGTCAGTAGTCGGTGGCGGCCTCGGTAGGGGGACAAATGTCACCCTGTCACCATTCATCTCCAATCAAAGGAGGGGCTGAGCATGGATTCAAAACTCCAGCTGCACGGTTTTAACAATCTGACCAAATCCCTTAGTTTTAACATCTACGACATCTGTTACGCGCAGACCAATGAGCAACGTGAAGCTTACATCGATTACATTGACGAGATGTATAACGCCGAGCGTCTGACTCAGATTCTGTCTGACGTTGTCAAAATCATTGGTGCGAACATTCTCAACATTGCCCGTCAGGATTACGAGCCTCACGGCGCCTCTGTCACCATGCTGATCGCTGAGCATGACGTGGAAGACTGCGAAGAGAATTACGACGAATCCCCGGGCCCGCTGCCAGACACCATCGTGGCGCATCTGGACAAGAGTCACGTAACCGTTCACACCTACCCGGAAAGCCATCCCCATGATGGGGTCAGCACTTTCCGTGCGGATATCGACGTGTCGACCTGCGGTTTGATTTCACCGCTGAAGGTATTGAACTACCTGATTCACAGCTTCGATTCCGACGTGGTCACGGTCGACTACCGGGTACGAGGTTTTACCCGCGACATCGATGGCACCAAGCACTACATTGACCACGACATCAATTCGATTCAGAACTATCTCTCTGAAGACACCCAGAACGCTTATCAGATGATCGACGTGAACGTGTATCAGGAGAACCTGTTCCACACGAAGATGATGTTGAAGGAATTCAACCTCGATAACTACGTGTTTGGCACAAACGCAGAAGAGCTTGATCCTGCCGAAGCAAAGTCTATCGAAGACCGGCTACGCCGGGAGATGCTGGAAATTTTCTATTCCCGCAACGTGGAATAACCGCATTGAGAGGCAGCTTTGCAAGGCTGCCTCTCAGGCAAACGCCTTGCCTGCCATTAGCTTTTGAACCATGGGACGAACAATCAAATCCATAGCCAGCGGCATTTTCGTGCCCGGGATCACCAAGGTATCGTGCCGGGACAAGCGGCTATGAGGAATTGCCTGCAGCAACCAGCTGAAGTCCACATCAGCGACTTCACGAAAATGAATCACCAGCATGCTTTCATCTTCACTCGGCACTTCCCGAGCAATAAACGGGTTGGACGTATCCACTAACGGAACGCGCTGAAAGTTGATATGGGTGTGGGAGAACTGCGGCACGATGTCTTTCACGTAGTCATCCATGCGGTTAATGATGGTTTCAACCACCGCATCCTGACTGTAGCCCCGTTTATTCGTATCCCGATTGATTTTCTGTATCCATTCCAGATTCACAATGGGCACCACACCAATCAACAAATCCACATACTGGACAAGGTTGTAGTTCTCACTCACCACACCACCGTGCAACCCCTCGTAAAACAGCAAATCCGTGTCCGCGGGTAACGAACTCCATGGCGTAAAGGTACCCGGCTTATGGCCACCAGCAATCAGATCGCGGTCTTCATCGTGGACATACTGGCGGCAACGGCCATTACCCGTGTGGCTGTAGTCGTACAGCAGCGCTTCCAGACGGTCGATGTGATTGGCCGCAAGGGCGAAATGGTTACGCTCACCGAACTGGCCTTTCGCAGCCAAGCGGGCCATCTGTTCTCGGGTATAGCGGTGAAAACTGTCACCACTGACCATCGCGGCATTGATGTCTTCTCGAGCGAATAGCCGGGCAAAAATCTGACCGGTGGTACTGGTGCCGGCTCCAGAGGAGCCGGTCACCGCAATAATCGGGTGGCGCTTAGACATAAAAAGCAGAATTCCTGAGGGTCAGATCAAACTGTTCAATAGTTTGGGCTTTTCGATAACAAAGCCTTGAGCATAGTCCACGCCCAACTGCGTCAGCTTATCCAGAACCTCACGGGTTTCAACCTGGGTCGCTACCACTTCCCGTTCCATGAAGTGCGCCATATCAACCATCGACTTGACCATGGCCTGATCCGTCGCGTTTGTCGCCAGCTGACGGGTAAAGGCGCTGTCAATTTTGATCAAGTCAATCGGCAGCGAGCGCATGAACTCGTAAGAGTTCGGACCGGTACCAAAGTTGCCCAGGCAAAAGCGGCAGCCAAGCTCTTTCGTTTCTTCGATAAACCGGGCCACGGCCTGTACATCGTGGATGGCTGAGGCTTCGGTGAGCTCAAACCACAACCTTTCAATGGGCGCGTCTTTTTCACTGAGTTTTTCGTAAATAAACTCAAGGAGAGCCTGCTCGTTCAGCGAGTAACCGGAAAGGTTGATGCATATGCCGCCAACATCCCGTGCATCCGGTTTTTTATCTCGCAGCCAGTCCAGCATATGGCCGACAACCCAGCGGTCTACTGCCTGCATCCGGTCATATCGCTCTGCCATGCGAACAAGATCCCGGCCGGTCACAAGTTCGCCGCTATCGTCGTACATGCTGATCAGTATTTCGTACTGGGCCGACATGCGGGCTTCCGAATGCAACGGGATAATCTTCTGGCATCGCAGCAACATGCGCTCATCGGTCGGGTCACCCAAGTTGGCGACACGAGCAGCAATCTGGTCCTGACGGGCCTGATCCTCGTCATCCTGACTGTATACAGAAATATATCCGGTACCGCCGCGCCGGGCCACGGACAGCACCTGTTCGGAGGTTCTCAGCCAGCGCTCGGCTGAAGTTACCGCAGGGACCGTCGGCACAATGCCGACATTGGCCGTCAACTCATAAACTTTGCCGCCAAAGCGGTAATCTTCCGCCGCGATTGCACTGACCAGCGACTTGGCAACAGCTTCCGCCTGATCATCCGGCACCAACATCGCAAATTCCGTACCTTCGATACGAGACACGGGCACGCTCTCATCGGCGTGTTTACCCAGTATGTCCGCCACCTGTTTAAGGGTTTCATCGGCAGATTTTTGGCCCGCCACATCACTCAGCAAACGGAAGCCTTTCAAATCCAGATGCAAGAGCGTGCGGGTAGATTTCCTATCAGCCAACTGCTGTTCCAACATTCGCTCGAATTCACGACGGTTGAGCAGGTGCGTCAAATCATCGTGGGTCGAGACCCAAGACAGCTGGTCGTATACGTTACGCACCATGCGATCAATGCTTTCATCCACCAAGGGCTTTTCATACTGGCTATCCAGAATAATGTCGCCGTCGCGCATTTTGCGCGCCAGTGCGGCCACCGCCAGCTCGACGACACGCATGCCCTGATGATTCACGAAAACAAAGCGCGAAAAGTTATCGGCTACCCAAACCAGTCGGATGTAATGCGGCTCGTCAGGCTTGCTTTGGTCCTTGAACCAGTCGCCGGTTTGCAGCTGCTGGGCTCGGTTGATCCAACGCTGAAGGCTTTTCATTTCCCGCTCATCGGCAGCCGGCTTAGCGGGCTGTTCAGATTGAGATTTCGGCATGTCTACCCATTCCAGAGGTTCACCGGGTTGACGCACCATCAATTGCTTCAGTTCATCCCGTATCTGGGACGATGGCGTGCGGTTACTGGAAATAGACGCCAAGCCGTCCTGGATCAACCGCAGGAGCTCCGGCAAATTACTGCTGTTGCCCGGGCTTTCTGCATACGCCATTAACGAATCAATCACCGCCAGATAATCCTGCCAGAGCTGACCCTCGTCGCCCTGCCGTATCCATGTCAGCGACAAGAGATCGCGCCAACCGCCATCCAATAGACTCACAACAGCCTTGGGGACCTTACGGCCTGCCAGCTTTTCGTCCAGCGCCGCCGCGACCGCAGCTTTAGAATCAGCGACCTTCTGGGAACCTTGGGCCGCAGCCGTCACACGTTCGACATTGCGGCGATAGGCCAGATTCTGGCGCTCGATCAGGGTATCCAGCTCCTCAACCGCTTCATCAAAAATAACGGTGTCTTGGTCAAAATCTGTCGCTATACGCTGGACCAGCTCATCAACCTTGCGCTGCACGATGGGATTCGGGCGAGCGCCCTTCATAGAGATCTGCGCCAGACGGTTCATCAAGCTCCGGACCGGACTGGACTGATCCTCAAAAAAGCTGGGATCACGCATGACCACCTTAAGCACCGGAACCTGCAATTGGCGCATTTTGTCTTGGGCATAACCGCTAAGTTTCGGGCTTTCCGTCACACTGCGAAAGAACCGGTCAACAACATCCAGCGCGCCTTCGCTGTCTTCGTTCAAGCGCGCATTATCGATGCTGTTTTTCACCTTAGCCACAACCCGCTCCTTGAGCGGAACATCGGGCACGTTCAGATCGGCTGCTTGCAACTGAAGCTCTTGCAGCTCTTGGCTTAGCTCACTATTGGACAGGGGGCGAGCATCGGGATCAAACGATTCCGATGCCGGCTCCGCACTCGCAGAGCGGCTCAGCTTCAATGATGACAATAGGTTGCGAACCGTTGCGAAGGCGGTCTGCGCATGCCTGGAATAGCCTCTGAACTCACCCGAAACTCGGGACTCGGCTTTGTCCTCGGTCTCTTTCTGCGACGGTTTCGGCGCTTCGTTGTTTTCTTTGGGCGGCGAGGGCTTAGGTGTAACCCGCTCAGCCGCCTGTTCACTGAGGTATTTCGTCAAATCAAGGTCAGGCAACACTCCGTGCCTGATGAGAATATTATTCAGCTCACGATAAAGTGGGGCCAGCTGGCGAATGACCGTTTGTTCAAAGACTTTCAGGCAAACCTTCTCAACGTCCCGGCTCACCTTCAACTGCACCAAGGCATGGTGGAACGCCTCGCAAACCAGTGCCGGCCCCAACGGGTTATGGTGACCGGTTTGATTGGATATCCCCAGATTGTCCAACCTCAACTTAAGCTCAAGCAAATCGCCCCGGTACAGAGTGTCTGCCCGAGTGACCATAACCTTGACCGCCAGCCAGTCTTCGAATTCGTTCTTATCAACCACCGACAAGAGCGCGCCCGGTGCCCCTTTTGGCTCGGGTTTTAAAGGGGACTCCAGACTTCTGGCCATGTGGTGCCACAGAACCCTCTGGCGAGCTTCTACCTGCCCGGAGGCATCCATGTATTCATTGGCCGACTGATCACTGGACGCGTTCTGAGCCGCCGTTTTAAGGGCTGATACCGTGTTTACAAAACAGGCGTCCATCAAAGGTTCAATAAACTGGGTAATCACTCGCGCACACTGGTGCAGCACAAATTGAACCCTGTCACTGGGCGCTTGCAGTGACGATCGGCTTTGATTGTTGCCACTGCCACACAGGCGTATCAACGCCTCAATCGCTGCCGGGTTCGCGCGCAAAAACGAGCCCCCCATGGCGCGTTCAATTCGCCGCGCGGGACGGACATGCAACTCATGGTGAACGTTGCTATCCAAGCCTCGGAAGCGCACAACAACTTCGGTCAGCTCAGACCGCTCGAACGCACGATCAAGCTTGGCAGAGGTTTGACCGGAATAGCGTATGTATAGACCTTCTGCACAGAAGTCCGCTATTTGGCATGGTAATGACTCGCCACTGCCAACATCGATTTGAGCAGCGAGTTTGATTGGCTGGCGAGGGCTACTGCGACGTTCTCTCGGATCCATCAATAATTGACCAGTTGTAAAGCCGATTCCGCGACCGGGCGGTAAACACCCGGTGAAGGTCCCTGTTCATGTGGAACGTACCACCCACGAAAAATCGGTTAAAGTGGTTTAAGGGGTACTCTACAACCCTGCTCATACAATGACAAAATGCCGAATACGAGCTCACACTTCACCAATACATCGTGATTCATGAAACAGCTTAGTCAGGTCTATCTCATTTTGCTACTGCTGGCAGCCCTTCAAGGTTGCTCATCAATGAGTTACTACACACAGGCCATTAGCGGCCATGTTTCTTTAACACTACGCAGCGAACCGGTAGATGAGGTGATGCAGCAACCGGATACCACCCCGGAATTGCATCAAGCGCTGTCTACCGCCCAAGCAGCACGCATCTTTGCAGACCAAACACTCAATCTGCCGGTGGGCGAGGCATTCTCCAGTTTTGTTCCACTCGAGCATCCGTGGGTGGTGGTCAATCTGGTGGCGGTGCCAGAGTTTTCCCTGGTGCCTAAACAGTGGTGCTATCCGTTTATTGGCTGTCAGGCCTACCGAGGCTATTTTGATCTGGCGATGGCCAAAGAAGAACAACGACGCTTCGATAAAAACGGGTACGACACCTTCATCGGCGCCGTCACGGCCTACTCCACTCTGGGTTGGTTTGACGACCCACTGCACACGGGGTTCACCAACCTGGCCGAAGACCGGATGGTGGCGCTGATGTTTCATGAGCTGGCCCACCGGGTGATCTATCTGAATGGCGACACGGCCTTCAATGAGAGTTTTGCCACAGCGGTTGAGCTGGAAGGTTTGCGTTTGTGGCTGGAACGTCAGGGCCAACCGGAGGTGTTCGAGCGTGCGCTGCAGCGGCTGGAGCACCGCAACCGCACGCTTGAGTTGGTCAGGCAGACCAGTGAGGAGCTACGCCGCCTTTATCATCGGCAAAGTGAACTGAGTCTCGAGCAACTTAGGCAGCGTAAGCAGGAGACGCTCGACGAGCTGGCGAACCGGTACCAAGCACTGTCGTCGCATTACCCGGAACCCGGCCCCTTTGGCGCCGCGCCGGTGCAGCTTAACAATGCAAAGCTGGCGTTGTTCCAGCAGTACAACCAGCATGTACCGGCATTCAGGCAGCTACTGCGTGAATCCGACACCGATTTCCAGCGGTTTTACGAGGCGGTCTTCCGGTTGTCAGAACAACCAGAAGCCAAACGCCAACAAACGCTCAAGAGTCTGTCAGAGCGGTTTCACGAACACCTTTGACTTGCGTAGCGGGTTGTACGCGGCCAGTTTAGGGCCAGGTAAATTCTGCACGTCTGTCGGTTCGAAGCCTCGCTCCCGGAACCAGTGCTCGGTTTGGGTAGTCAGTACGAAGAGCTTTTCAATGCCCTGCCCCCGAGCCTGCTTTTCAATCATCATGAGAATGTCATCGCCACGCCCGGCGCGCCGGTAGGAGGGGTCGACCGCAAAGCAGGACAGTTCACCAGCCGCTTCTTCCGGGTAATGATACAGGGCGGCACAACCAACCACGGTGCCGTCCCGTTCGGCCACCACAAAACGGTCCACCTCGGTTTCCAGCATTTCACGGGAACGTCTGACCAGCACGCCCTGCTCTTCCAGCGGCTGGATCAATTCCAGAATACCGCCAATGTCTTCAACCCGGGCCGAACGAATCTGCTCGTAATGGTCACCACTGACCAGGGTACCGGAGCCATCCCGTGTAAACAGCTCCTCCAGCAAGGCGCCGTCTTCGGCGTAGCTGATGATATGAGCGCGGCGTACCCCTTTGACGCAGGCGTCGCAAGCGGCTTTCAAAAGAATGGCGTCATGACCGGTGACGTTGTTGGCGTTCAGCCGGTCCGTCGCCTGATGGGCACCCAGTTCCCGGATAAGAGAGCCGTCTTCATCCAGCAAACCTTCGTCGTCGATAAAGACAATGAGCTTTTCAGCTTTCAGGGCTGCCGCCACCTGGCTGCCCACATCTTCGTATGACAGGTTAAATGCGTCGCCCGTCGGCGAGTATCCCATTGGCGGCAAGAGCACTATGTGACCCTGTTCAAGCAGTCTCTCTATACCCGAGGTATCGATCCGACGTACCCGGCCGGTGTACCCAAAATCGATGCCGTCCAGCACTCCCACCGGTTTGGCAGTGACGTAGTTACCACTGCTGACACGAATTCTGGCGTTATGCATGGGGGAATTCACCAACCCCATCGACAGCTGGCTTTCCAGATAAGCGCGCAAACCGCCAATGGCTTCCATCACCAACGGAAGGTGATCATCCGGCGTGACCCGCAGGCCCCGCTCGAATGTGGTTTCCAAACCGGCGTCTTCCAAACGAGACTGAATTTGCGGGCGGCCACCAAATGCCACCACAAGACGCACACCCAGACTACTGAGCAACGCAATGTCGTGGATAATGTTAATGAAATTCCGGTGCTCGATGGCATCCCCGGGCATGGTCAACACCACGGTACGGCCGCGATGGGCATTTATGTACGGAGATGAGTGACGGAACCCATGCAGCCAGTCGTTTGATTTCAATCCGGTCTCCCTTTTGAATCACCTGTGACCGGTTTCAACGGCCACACTTCTATTACAGACAATACTGTTTGATCAACCCACGCAGAATATCGATGGTCGGCTGCAACTGCGACAACTCCAGAAACTCATCCGGCTGATGGGCCTGATCGATGGAGCCAGGACCCATCACCAATGTTTCCAGACCGAGCTTTTGCAGCCACGGCGCCTCTGTGGCGAAGGCAACCGCATGTGCCTTGTGGCCGGTCAGGGCTTCACACGCTTTCACCAACCCGGCATCTGCTGGCGTTTCAAACGGCGGAACACCATCAAACAGCGGCTCAAAACTTAAGCTCAGCTGACGACGCTCCGCCAGCGGCAGAATACGGCTCAGGATGGCCTGGCGCAGGGTTTCCATGTTCATGCCCGGTAACGGGCGCAAATCAAAGTGCAATTCACACTGAGCGCAGATACGGTTCGGGTTATCGCCGCCGTGTATGCAGCCCAAGTTCAAGGTTGGCACTTGTACCGCAAAATTCGGATTTCGATATTGTTGCTGCCATTCGGACCGCAATGCCAGCAATTCGGTCATGGCCTCGTGCATGCCTTCCAAGGCATTGTGGCCAAGATCCGGATTCGATGAATGGCCCGACTGCCCCTGAAATCGCAGCCGCTCCATCATGATACCTTTATGCATCCGCACAGGCCGCAGACCGGTCGGCTCGCCAATCACGGCATAGCGCGCCTGAGGTTTACCCGCTTCGGCCAAAGCCCGGGCACCGTTCATCGAGCTTTCTTCGTCTGCGGTTGCCAGAATGATCAATGGTTGTTGCAACGGCTGGTCAACAAAGGCTTTGGCAGCTTCAATGGCCAGAGCGAAGAACCCTTTCATGTCGCAGGTGCCCAAACCGTACAAGCGGCCGTCTTTTTCAGTCAGGGTAAAGGGATCTGTCTGCCAGCGCTGATCGTCGAACGGCACCGTGTCGGTATGACCTGACAACACCAGCCCACCCGGGCCAGTACCAAGCGTTGCAATCAGGTTGTACTTGCCGGGCATACCCGGCACTTCAAGAATTTCAATGGTAAAGCCCAGCGCCTCCAGCCACTCGGCCAGTGTCCGCACAACGGCTTCATTACTGTGATCCCAATCGGGCGACGCACTGCTGATGGAAGGTTGGGAAATCAGCCGAGCCAACATGTCGTGCACACCCGGCACCCGGTTCTTTGTATCCGCCCTTTGTACCATGGCCGCCTCCCGGCTTTAGATCAATTTGCCCGGCCCCTCCGCCAGACTTCGAAGCTCGCGACCGCGCGAATAAGCATCGGGTAAGCCACTTCGCCGTCGGCGAGCAAGCGGGCGACTTCAAGCTCCCGCTCACCAACCCTTACCAGCCTACCTTCGACCGACTTACCATTGGAAAGCGTGACCCGCACTGTCTGCCCCTGCCAAACACTGGCGTTTTCCACAGGCTCCACAAACCATTGCAAGCGATTCGACGTTTCAGGCGGAGCTATCGGTTCGTAGACTTCGGGGGCAACGGCGGACGCTACCGGCTCAATTTTGGTCAAATAAACATCGGGTACCTGAGCACCGTTATACCTCACTTGCCACGCAGCCATGGGTTCTTCTTCGGTTCGCACCGGAACCCCTAATGTCTCGTTTCCCGGGTGGAAGGTAAATTGAAACTCCCCCCCTTCGGTCAACCACTGCCGATAAAGCGCAATCAGCTGTTCACTCGCTTGATAGCCCCGAGCTTCCATCGCTCGCGCCAAAGCTGTCGCGGCCTTGACACTCCATTCATTGACAGTGAGACCCGTTTCCCGAGAGCAGTATGCTGAAATACGACGCATCAGCCCGCCGTCCCGCAACGTTACCCCGGCCGGCTCGTCATAGCCGGTCAAATCGAGACCACTTCGGGAAAAGTTCAGGCGCGCACCAAGCCAGTTCAGCTCCATACTCCCCATTGCAACCGTGTCCCACTCGGCCTGCAGGCTATCTTGGTTTTGAGCCAGACGAAAATCCCCACCAATCGACTCGATACCCATGCGTTTCAGATCACCACTTCCCAGATGCTGTCTGGGATCCGGCGCGCAGGCCAAGGCAATCAAAGGAGCGCTGGTCGACGACTCATCGATATCGTCAATCACCCAGTTCCGGAACATAGTCGGCTCCAGGATCATACGGGCTTGCTCGACGACTAACGTCCAGTTTCCCGCCACGGTTTCAGGATTCGCCAACCCGGTTAGCAAAGCAACCGGGGATTCGGCATCCAGCTCGACCAACCCCATGCTCAGAGGCTGAGTCAATCTGAAATCGAGCCAGCTTGCCTCTTTCAACAACAAACGCCCATCCAGAGCAGAGCCGATCTTGCCCCGCTCGAGAACGCCGATGCTGGATAATTCTGTGCGTGCCTCCGCCAACCGCTGATCCGCCAGCCACCAGACCCCGGCTTTGTAGCCGGCAAAAGCGAGCACACTGAGCACAACCAGAAAAGACAGTAGACGCTTCATCCAATGACTCCGGGTCAGGCCGATCAGTTACGGGAAATCAGAGTACCGACACCTTCGTCGGTGAAGATTTCCAGTAAGCAGGCGTGAGCGACTCGGCCATCGATGATGTGCGACGTGCGCACGCCATTTTCCACTGCGCTCAACGCGCAACGGATCTTCGGCAGCATACCGCCATGAATGGTACCGTCTTCGATCAGTTCATTAACTTGCTGTGCCGTGAGGCCGGTAAGTACTTTGTCGTCCTTACTCTTCAGGCCCGCTACGTTGGTGAGCAGCATCAGCTTTTCGGCCTTCATGGCTTCGGCGACTTTGCCGGCCACCAGATCGGCGTTAATGTTGTACGAAGCACCATCCGGACCCACACCGATGGGAGCAATCACCGGAATGACATCACTTCGGGTCAGCATATCGATGACATTGACGTTCACGCTGGCGACTTCGCCCACGTGACCAATATCGATAATTTCAGGGCGCTCGAGCTCCGGCGAACGGTCAACCACTTCCAGCTTGCGGGCGCGAATCAGGTTCGCATCCTTACCCGTCAAACCAATGGCCGTCCCACCTTGAGCATTAATCAGCGACACGATTTCTTTGTTGACCTGACCACCCAACACCATTTCCACCACGTCCATGGTTTCGGCATCCGTCACTCGCATGCCATTTACGAAACGGGACTGGATGTTCAAACGCTCAAGTAGTCCGCCAATCTGCGGCCCGCCGCCATGTACTACGATCGGGTTAATCCCCACCAGCTTCATCAACACCACGTCGCGGGCAAAGCTGCTTTTCAGGTCTTCGTTTTCCATGGCGTTGCCGCCGTACTTGATGACGACTGTCTTGCCCGTAAACCGTTGGATATATGGCAGGCCACGGCTCAGTACCGAAGCGACCTGCATGGCTGTTTCACGATTCAGCGCCATGATAATGTGTTGATCCTTACTGTCAGAGAATGATTGAAATCAGAAACCTGCTACCAAATCCGGAGCAGCTTTCTGTAGTTGTTCCCGGAACACGGTCTTGATTCGTTCCAGAGCCTCTTCGGTTTCTGCCTCAAAACGCAGTACCAGAACAGGCGTGGTATTAGAGGCCCGGCACAAACCCCAGCCGTCTGGGTAATCCACGCGAATGCCGTCAATGTCGCTGACGTTACCGTCACCGAAATCAGCCAGTTCGCCAAAACGCTCAATGATCGCGAATTTATCGCTTTCCGTCACCTCAACATTCAGCTCCGGGGTGCTGATGTCTTCAGGAAAATCTTCAAACACTTCGTCGCTGTGGCGGTCTTCGATGCCCAGAATTTCCAGCAATCGGGCAGCGGAATAGAGACCATCGTCAAAACCGTACCAGCGTTCGCCAAAAAACACGTGACCGCTCAGCTCGCCAGCCAACAATGCGCCGGTTTCCTTCATCTTGGCCTTCATCAGCGAATGGCCACTTTTCCACATGACGGGCCGACCACCGGCTTCAGAAATTACTCCTGCCAGGCGGCGACTGCATTTCACATCGTACAGCACATCGGCCCCCGGGTTACGGGATACCACATCCCGGGCGAACAGCATCATCAGCCGGTCCGGCCAGATTATTTTGCCTTTGTTGGTCACCACACCCAGGCGATCCCCATCGCCGTCAAAGGCCAAGCCGATGTCAGCACCGACTTCCTGGACCTTGGCAATCAGGTCCTGAAGGTTTTCAGGCTTACCTGGGTCCGGGTGATGGTTCGGGAAATCACCATCAATGTCGCAGTAAAGCGGGACGACTTCACAACCCAACTCTTCGACAAGAATGGGCGCCAGTTCACCCGCGATACCGTTACCTGCATCCACCACCACTTTGAGCGGGGCGGCCACCGCGATGTCACCTACGATGCGGTCAAGATAGGCCCGGCGTACATCGTCACTGCTCTGATTGCCATGCCCGGAGGTGAAGTCACCGGACTGGATGCGTTGATAGAGTCTCTGGATGGCATCGCCGGAGAGGGTTTCACCGCCCAACATGATTTTCAGGCCGTTGTAGTTCGCCGGGTTATGGCTCCCGGTCACCATGACACCGGACCCGGTGTCCAGATGGTGCGTGGCAAAATAGAGTACCGGCGTAGGCACGGCCCCAACGTGAATCACATTGCAGCCGGCCGACATCACACCTCGCGCCAACGCGTCTGCCAGCTCCGGGCTGGAATGGCGACCATCGTAACCAATACACAGCGACCCGATACCACGCTCAGTCGCCTCTGACCCAATCGCCTGACCGATCACTTCGACCACGCCGACTGAAAGTGTTTCTCCCACGACGCCCCGGATATCGTACGCTCGGAAGATCTCGGCTTCGACCTCAACATCGGGTACCGTGTTTTCAATCACCTCAGGAATGTCTTCATCAAACAACGGCGCATCTGAGCTGCCAAGTCCTAAGACATCATCATCGCCATCGAGCATGTCCATGCCCAGCGTATTCTCATTATTAAACAGCGGTTCGGCGTGTTCGCCCGGCTGCGCAGAGGGCGCCGGAGCCGCCTTCGGCGCCGCCGTTCCTTTCGCTAGCGAAACCCTCTTTTCAACCACCTGAGACAGTCGTGACAATACGTCCCCTGTTGACGCGACAAGATCCCATCGCGTACTAGGCAGCTTCAAACGTTCGCCACTGAAGGCTTTGTGGGCCCACTGCGTCATAGCGCTGACGTCTTGACGCACACTTCTCTGCGCCTTACCCAGCAAGAACCACACGATAGCCGCCGCCAGAACCGCCGGAATGAGGACCAAAAGCGCCAACAACACGGTGCTCACAAGGGGAGCAGGCGTCATACCCGGCTGATACACCACTTTCCAATCCGGATTCACCAAACTGCGCGATACCTCAGCTCCGCTCCCACTACCCAGGCTGATCACGGATTGCGCGCTGCCGCCCACGTTCTGTACCAAGGCCAGACGACCGCCTAACGTTTGGTTACCGACTTGAAGTAATGGTGCCAAGTGATCGGCCTTAAACACCACCAAGACTGTCCCTAACACCGCGTTGCTGACCGGGCTTCTAACCGGGGCCGAAAATTGCAGATACCATTGATCATCTCTGGGGAAAGCGTCTGGCAACATCGGCTGGCCATTCTCCGCTCGCTGCGCCAACTCCAAGCCGGCAAAGCCGAGTAGACTCTCGCCGTTCCCGGTTCTGGGAATCCCCCCTCGCGGAAATACAAAGACCGCGCTGGTGCCGTTCACCGCGGACTCCAGTTGGCGGGACAAAGGCCTAAGGTCGGTTTCACTGGACAGCTTATCCGCTACGAACGGCTGATTGGCCACCGCCCGAACCTGCCCTTGCAGGGCTTTCAGGTAATGATTCAGCCGTTGTTGCGCGCTATCTGCCTCAACCTTGACTGCGTCATCATAATCTTTCGTCGCAACGGGCACTGAAACCAGAAAATGCAGCAATGCTGCAGAGATGACACCGGCAAGAACCACCACCAACGCCTGAGTGACTGCCACCGAACTGAGCTTTTTAAGACCGCTGCCGGCTCGACCGCGTTTTACTTTGCCTTCCGGTGCGGCCTTTGGCTGATCTTCCGCGGTAGAGTTGCTGGCCTTGTTCTTACCGAATTTCATAGTGCATCCCATCGTTATTTTCTTGTTCCGGACAAACACTTACCAACGAAGTATAGCCGCCAGACTTCCAGCGTGCTGCCAGGGGGCGGCACCGCATTCAGTGACTTCCAGTCGACCCAAAACCACCCTCACCCCGATGACTGGCATCGAACTCGGACACGACTTCAAAGTCGGCCTGTACCACCGGCACCAGCACCAATTGGGCAATGCGTTCGCCAATTTCAATGGTGAACTCCGTCTGGCCGCGGTTCCAGCAAGACACCATCAACTCGCCCTGATAATCAGAATCGATCAGGCCCACCAGATTTCCCAGTACAATCCCATGCTTATGGCCTAAACCGCTGCGCGGCAAAATCATGGCAGCAAGAGACGGGTCCGCTATGTGTACCGACAATCCTGTTGGAATCAAATGGGTGTCACCGGGAGCGATGGTAAGAGGCTCTTTCAAGCAAGCGCGCAGGTCCAGACCGGCAGACCCTTCGGTTGCATACTCAGGAAACGGAATCTCTGAACCAATACGGTCATCCAGAATTCTTACCTGCAATTTTTTTCGAGTCATTACTTTTCGGCCTTTTTGCTATGTTCTGCGATTAACGCCACCAGTCGGGTGGCAATGGTCTGTTTACTTTCGGGCCCAATGGATTCCTGACCGTCCTGCCAAAATACGGTGACCGCATTCTGATCGCTGTTGAACCCCAACCCGGGGACAGACACGTCGTTGGCAACGATCATCTGAAGCTTTTTGCGCTGCATTTTGTCCAGCGCATAGCGAGAGACATCGGTGGTTTCGGCGGCAAAGCCCACGGTAAATGGCGCATCGGTTCTGGCGGCAATGGTGGCCAGAGTGTCCGGGTTACGCACCAACGCAAGGCTCATTTCATCATTGGTTTTCTTGATTTTGTCACCAGCGCACGACTCCGGCCGGTAATCCGCCACTGCGGCTGTAGCAATGAAGACATCGCAATCTTCGCTGACGGCGCGCTCTGACGCTTGAAGCATATCCTCAGCGGTGACCACTGACCGAACCTCAACGCCTTCGGGCACCGGCAAATTCACCGGGCCACTGACCAACGTCACCTGAGCGCCTGCGGCCACAGCCGCCTGAGCGATGGCATAGCCCATTTTGCCGGAGCTGTGATTGGAGATGTATCGCACCGGATCGATCGGCTCCCGCGTGGGGCCGGCGGTAATGACAAACCGCTTACCGGCGAGCGCGCCCTCAACCTGTGGCATCTGTTCGGTCAGAATCAACGTGGCGAGCGCTGTAGGCTCCAGCATTCGACCGGGCCCGGTGTCACCACACGCTTGTTCGCCCTGATCCGGGCCCCAAACCGTCACTTGCGGGTCTTCCGACAGCAATTTCAGGTTGCGTTGAGTGCGGTAATTTTTCCACATGGCCTGATTCATCGCCGGTGCCACCACAATGGGGACTTCGGTGGCGCAACAAACCGTGGTGAGCAAATCATCGGCCATGCCATGGGCCAGACGCGCTAGAAAATCCGCCGACGCCGGTGCAACCACCACTTGATCGGCCCATTTTGCCAGTTCGATATGCCCCATGCCGGCTTCGGCTTCCGGGTCCAGCAATGATGTACGCACGGGCTCGCCGCTCAACGCCTGAAAGGTCAGCGGTGTGATAAAGGCTTCTGCGCCCTGAGTCATGATCACACGAACATCCAACCCGGCTTTCTTCAGCTGCCGAACCAACTCAGCACTCTTGTAGGCGGCGATGCCACCGGTGATTCCCAGCAGTATTCGTCTGACGGCCATGAGGGCTCCGTAATCCCGTAAAATGAAAGACTTGTAAGATAGCACGCGAGCCCTGACAGCGCAGCCTGCACACGCGTTTGTTCCGTTTACCAAATGTTACCTTTTAGAGTACCCTTTGTAACTTTGGGAGCTGCGTGCAGGACGCACGAGTTAACGACACTCGCAAGGAAGCTATAATGAACCCATCCCACTGGCCTAGCGACGAGCGGCCACGAGAGCGCCTGCTTGCCCACGGCGCCGAATCTCTGTCTGACGCAGAACTGCTGGCCATTTTTCTGCGCACGGGCACCACCGGCATGCCGGTCATGGCCATGGCCCGCCATCTGATTGATGAATTTTCCGGCCTACGAGGCCTGATGACCGCCTCCCGCGGGCAATTTTGCCAGATCAAAGGCCTTGGCACGGCAAAATACGCGCAAGTTCAGGCGGCCATGGAAATGGCAAGACGTGTCATGGATGAGCCGCTGCGCCAGGGCGACCCACTGCGTTCTCCGGCCGATACCCGGCGCTTTCTTACTAGCCGTTTGGCCACCTACCCCCACGAAGTGTTCGCAGGCTTGTTTCTTGATAACCGCCATCGTGTCATTCAGTACCGCGAGCTGTTTCGGGGCACCATCGATGGTGCTGCTGTCTACCCTCGCGAAGTGGTCAGGCAGGCCCTGGAAGATAATGCAGCGGCGGTGATTTTCGCTCATAATCACCCCTCCGGAGTGGCCGAACCGAGTCAGGCTGACATTTCTCTGACTCGTCGCCTGAAAGAAGCTTTGGGTTTGGTGGATATCAGGGTTCTTGACCATATGGTTATCGGTCACGGTGAGGTAATATCCCTCGCTGAAAGAGGGTTGATGTAACCGCCAAGAAGTCGCCACCGGAAAATTGGCCAAAATCCCAACAATTTTTTGCGTTGGGCCCCCGGTTCTGGTATAAAAGCGTCCCTTTCTGGCGGTATCTGGCGTGTTGCGCCCAGTTTACAGGCGCGAACCGGTAGCAAAGTTAGC
>NZ_JAXMOY010000006.1:0-228756 GCF_034669625.1 Marinobacter sp. | reverse complement strand
CGGTCAGTAAGTTTTAACGAGCCGCCAGATAAGGGCGGCGAAAGCAGAATCCCAACATCAAAAGTTAACGAAGGAGACAACCCATGGCCCTGATATCGCTGCGGCAACTTCTGGACCACGCCGCCGAGCATGGTTACGGTGTGCCAGCCTTTAACGTAAACAACCTCGAGCAAATGCGCGCCATCATGGAAGCCGCCGACAAAACCGATTCCCCGGTTATTGTTCAGGCTTCTGCTGGTGCTCGTAAATACGCCGGTGCGCCTTTCCTGCGTCACCTGATCCTGGCCGCCATCGAAGAATGGCCGCACATCCCAGTCGTTATGCACCAGGACCACGGCACCAGCCCGGCAGTCTGCCAGCGCTCCATCCAGCTAGGCTTTAGCTCCGTCATGATGGACGGCTCACTGGGTGAAGATGGCAAGACCCCGACCAGTTACGAATACAACGTAGACGTGACTCGCCGTACTGTAGAAATGGCGCACGCTTGTGGTGTTTCTGTAGAAGGCGAACTGGGTTGCCTGGGTTCTCTCGAAACCGGCCAGGCCGGTGAAGAAGACGGCATTGGCGCCGAAGGCACTCTGGACATGGAACAGATGCTGACCGACCCGGAAGAAGCCGCAGACTTCGTGGCGAAAACCCACGTAGACGCGCTGGCCATCGCCATCGGTACCAGTCACGGTGCTTACAAGTTCACCCGTCCGCCGACGGGCGACATTCTGGCGATCAACCAGATCAAAGCCATCCATGCCCGTATCCCGGACACCCACCTGGTAATGCACGGCTCCAGCTCTGTGCCCCAGGAATGGCTGAAAGTGATCAACGAGTTCGGTGGTGAGATTCCGGAAACCTACGGTGTACCGGTTGAAGAAATCGTTGAAGGCATTAAGCACGGCGTGCGTAAAGTGAACATCGACACCGATTTGCGTTTGGCAAGCACCGGTGCGGTTCGTCGCTTCATGGCGCAGAACCCAGCCGAGTTTGACCCGCGTAAATTCCTGAAGGCCACCATGGTAGCGATGACCGACATTTGTGTTGCTCGTTACGAAGCTTTCGGCTGTGCCGGCCAGGCCAGCAAAATCAAGCCGTTTAACCTCGAACAAATGTTCGAGCGTTATGAGGCTGGCGAGCTGGACCCTAAGGTTAAGTAAGCCTGCTGTGCAGCAGCCCCGGGTGTCTTGCCCGGGGCTGTGATTTCCCGCCTTGAATACCCCCTCCGAAACGCATTTTCAATTCCAGTGCCCGCGACAAGTTGCAGCGGTACGCTTAACAATTCGATATCCGATCATCCTTGAAAAGAATTGTTTGATCGACGTTTTGTATATCGGTTTTACCGCAAAATGCCATGGAAAGGTCGAGTTCGTTTCTGATGATCTGCAGTGCTGTCGCCACTCCCTTTTCGCCAAGGGCTCCCAATCCATAGAGCATGGCGCGGCCGATGTAGGTTCCTTTTGCACCTAGTGCCGTTGCTTTGAGAATATCCTGGCCGGAGCGAATGCCACCGTCGAGGTGGATCTCAACTTGCTGACCAACGGCGTCGACAATGGCGGGTAGCGCGGAGATGGAAGAGGGGGCGCCGTCCAGTTGTCGGCCGCCATGGTTCGAGACAACGATGGCATCTGCACCGGCTTCAACTGCACGCCGGGCATCTTCTGGGTCGAGAATGCCTTTGACGATCAGCTTGCCGCCCCAACGCTTTTTGATCCATTCGACATCTTTCCAGGACAAGGTTGGATCAAATTGCTCTTCAGTCCAATCCACCAGTGATGCGATATTGTCGACCCCCTTGGCATGACCAACGATGTTGCCGAACTGCCGGTTTTTGGTCGTGAGCATGCCCATGCACCAACTGGGTTTGGAGGCAATGTTCAGGATGTTGCTCAGGGTCGGTTTTGGCGGGATGGACAGCCCGTTTTTTATATCCTTGTGCCGTTGCCCGAACACCTGCAAATCCATGGTGACAACCAGTGCCGAGCACTTGGCGCGGCGTGCGCGTTCAATCAGGTCGGCGGTAAAGCTACGATCCCGGGTGACGTATACCTGAAACCAGAAGGGGTGTTGCCCCGTTGCTGCTGCCACTGCTTCAATGGAGCAGATGCTCATGGTTGATAGGGTGAAGGGGATACCGAAGGACTTTGCTGCCCGTGCAGCGAGGATTTCGCCGTCGGCATGCTGCATTCCGGTCAGGCCGGTTGGTGCAATGGCAACCGGCATGGAGACCGGTTGGTTCAGCATGGTCGTTTCGGTCGTGCGCCGAGTGATGTCGCAGGCCACGCGTTGTCGAAACCTGATACGTTGAAAATCCGTTTCGTTGGCGCGATAAGTGGATTCGGTCCAGGACCCACCATCGACATAATCGTAGAACATGCGGGGCACACGTTTTTTCGCCAGCACTCGCAAGTCTTCAATACAGGTGATCTCAGCCATAGATTGGCGCTACCTTTTGAAGCGTGGATAAAAACAAGCCGCTAAATCATGCGGATACAGCGGCTTGTGTGTGACGGGCTGGTGCGATCGCCTTTAGTGGGAGCTCAAGGCTTCTTGTAATTCATGTAACCGTTTTGAATGACGATGTGGTCGGCGATGTATTTTGCGTCATGCCAAACGCCGTAAATAAATGAGGAGGCGCGGTTGACCAGGTTCGGCAGGCCGAGAAAGTAGATGCCACTTTCGGCGCTGATGCCACGTTTGTGGAATGGCTGACCGTTTTCATCGAACGCATTCACCTGCAACCAGCTGTAATCAAACTCGAAGCCTGTTGCCCACAAAACGGTGGTGATACCAGCCTCTTCGGCGTTCAGGCTAAGGATTGGCTGTTTGAGGCAGTCAGGGTCTGGCAGCAGTTCCCAGGCTTCAGGTTCTGTCGGGAAGGAGAGCCCGTTCTGTTCGATGTAGGCGTCGGCCTCACGCAGAACATCAAAATAAGCCTCGTCACCGTCGGCGATATTTTTAGTCAGACCCTCTCGGAATTCGAGCACGCCCTCGTTCCAGGATTTGGTGATTCCTACCAGGTTGACACCCATATGAGCCAGTCGGCGGAAATCCACGGTACGGCCACCTTCGTAGCCGCTGACTGCAAACGCCACATGCTGCTTTTTCGGTGTGATCTTGACTTCATCCCACAGGCCCAGGGCTCCGAGCCACCAGACATAGTCACGGCCGCGGTAAGAGCGGGGCGGGCGATAATGCTCACCGACCGAGAGGTAGACTTTCTTGCCGGACTGCCGCAACTCTTCAGCGATTTGAGTACCGGAGGCGCCGGCTCCCACGACCAGCACGGCACCTTCGGGCAGTTGTTCCGGATTTTTGTAGCTAGAGGAGTGCAGCTGATGGATGCCGCTGCTCTCGGGAATGATATCCGGATATCTGGGGCGCTGGAACGGGCCGGTAGCGGCCACCACATTGTCGGCTTCGAAGGTGCCTTCAGAGGTGGTCACCGTAAAGCCGCGACGGCCCTCGTTGTTTACAACTTTGGTGACATTAACGCCGGTGCGAATAGGAGCATTCAGCATTTTCGCATAGTCTTCAAAGTAATCCGCCACACGCTCTTTCGGAGGAAATGCCTCCGGGTCCACTCCTTCAAACTCCAGGCTGGGAAAACGGTCATGCCAGGCGGGACCATTAGCCACCAGTGAATCCCAGCGCCCTGAACGCCAGCGTTCCGCGATCCGGCTGCGCTCCAGCACCACGTGGGGAACGTCCATCTGGGACAGGTGTTCGCTCATGGCAATTCCCGCTTGTCCCGCACCGATAACTAACGTGTTAATTTTTTCCACTGACATGTGAATATCCTAAAGGTGGTTGCTCCTGACAATTCGGCCGATGTGCTCGGTATCGCTAGCTGCTCGGGAAGGCCAAGAAACTCACAATACATCTCGCGTCGACAGGTAAAGTCTGAGCAAAGCTGCCGCTGTTGAACATCATGCAATTCGAAGCCAGAGCTTAGGAAAAAACAAACCGTGTTTTCCGGTTTCCCCGAGCAGGTCGAAAGATCGGCAGCCTTAAAGACGCCGCTTACTTTGTTCGTTCAGCGGAGGATGAATATTTGATTGAGGCAGATCAGGCGCGCAGTAGTTTGCTCAGTCGTGCCAGCATCGCGTCACAGGCTTCGAGTTGTTCGATGGTGATGAATTCGTCCGGCTTATGCCCTTGATCCATGCTGCCCGGGCCGCAGATTACCGTAGGGATGCCGATCGCATCATACAGTCCACCTTCGGTACCAAAGGCAACGGTCGAGAACTCCTCGGAGCCACAGATTTCCGCAACCAGTCGGGCCGCATCGCTTTCAGCATTGGTGACCAGTCCCGGATAGGATGACAATTCTGAAAATTGAATATCGGAGCTGGCATCCACGGCTTGCATTTTCGGCAACACTTGCTCAAAGGCGTATTGCTCCAATTGCTGCGCAACCTCTTTTGGGTTATGTGCGGGAAGAGCACGTATTTCGAAGTCGAAGCGACAATTGGCGGGGACGATGTTCAACGCCCTGCCGCCGCTGATGACTCCGGTCTGCACTGTGCTGAATGGCGGATCAAAGCGGGAATCGCACAGCTCCGGATTGCGAAGTTCCGTGCCAATACGTTTTAGCTCGCCGATGAGCTCGGCAGCATTCTCGATCGCATTGACACCTTCGGGTGCGTAGGCCGAGTGACAAGCCGCACCATAGACATCGCAGCGCATGGCCAGCTTGCCCTTATGACCCAGCACGGGCTTTAATTCGGTAGGTTCGCCGATGATGCACAGTTTCGGTCGATTGGCGCGCTGCTCCAGTGACTCCAGTAAACTCCGGACCCCCAAACATCCCACCTCTTCGTCGTAGGATAGGGCGATATGTACGGGTACCTTAAGCGGAGCTTCTTTCAACAGCTTGGGGACGGCGGCGAGCACGCAAGCAATATAGCTCTTCATATCAGCTGTGCCACGGCCGTATAGTTTGCCCTCGTGTTCGCTGAGTTTGAACGGTTCGAAAGTCCAGTTCTGTCCATCCACCGGCACTACATCAGTGTGACCGGACAGCACGATTCCCGGTCGATCATCCGGACCCAGCGTCGCAAACAGGTTTGCCTTGCTCCGCTCCTCGTTGAAAATCAGCTCGCAGGACACGCCGAGTTGATGGAGGTAGTCATGAACAAAATCGATCAGTTTAAGGTTGGACTCGCGGCTGGTGGTATCGAATGCGATAAGCTTCGACAAAATCTCTTTGCTGTTCATATTATCCGGCTCCGGGAACACCGTAACTAGGGGCCTCGGTAGGATCGAGGGCGCGAGTGATATAGTCTTGCATCTGCGGTTTGTAGTCGTCCCAGAGCTGGGCCAGCACATCAATTGGGTTCTCGTCTGCCCAATCCACACGCAGATTTACCACCGGCCATTCGACTTCGTCCACGATCATCATCGCGGCGGAGTGCACAGGACCGGCCTCGCCGCCGGCCGAAGCCGCTGCCTGCATGGCTGCGATCAGTCGGTCTGCCAGATCGCCTTCGCTGTTCTCAAAGGTTTCTACCAAGGTGCTGATGACGTTTTCGTTCGCCAGTATATTGCCGGCGCCCACGCATTGGGTCCCTTCAACGGCGGCGTGGCACCCCAGCGTTTCGCTGCCGCTGAAGTGAGCGGCATTACCTTGATGATCAAGTACCGTCACCTGCCGATAAGCGCTGTATGCATCGCCGGAAATTGCCTTGCTCAGAGCTTGTTCGGGCGACAGACCTTGTTCCAGCAGCGTGAGCACATCCGTACCCAGCGACGGCAGTGTGATGTTCTGTGTGGAAACGGCACCGACACCGGCGCTGAGCCAGGGGCAGCGTGCCCCCACTGCGATGCTGGAGGAGCTGATCGCAATACCGAGTTGACCTGTCTTGGCGCATCGCCCGACGATTGAAAAAGTCATATATGTCTATCCTTTTCTATTCCACTTGAGCGCCATAGGTATGGCTATGGCGCCGGGGGGGGTATTAAAAATTACCGAAATTCGGGTACTCCTCTGTGTTAGCGTGAAGCTTCCACATTCAGCACCCGTCCCAGACCCAAAAAGCGATTGGCCAAGATCAGTAGGGTGGCCGTGACGGCGATGTAGATTACTGAAATTGCGGCTAGCGTCGGGTCGGCAAACTCACGCACGTAGTTGTACATGGCCACCGGCAGGGTTTGTGTTGTTTGTGTGGTCACGAACATCGACGCGGTGAACTCGTTGAATGATAGGATTGCCGCAAACAGCCAACCACCGAACAGTCCGGGAATCATCAGTGGTATGGTCACTGTCCACACCACACGCAGCGGCGATGCGCCCAGGCTGGCCGCGGCATGCTCAAGACGTTGTTCCAGATTGTGTAATGACACAAACAGGCTACGCAGCACAAACGGTAACACCAGCAAGATATGGCAGAAGATCACCAGCGGATATCCGCGCCCCAGATCGAGCTGGGCGACCAGCATCAGTAGCCCCAGACCAATAGTGAAATGAGGAATGAACAGCGGTGACAGCAATATTGCTTCGAGCATGCGCTTGCATCGAAATTCGTAGCGGGTGATCGCAATGGCCAGGGTCGTGCCAATCACTACCGCAAGTGTCGATGCCCAGGCGGTGACAATGAGTCCGGCGTAAAAGCCCTCTTTGAAGTCGTTGTAACTTATGGCCCGCTCAAACCAGCGTAGCGACCAGCCCTTGGGCGGGAAGAACAGCACGGATGTGCTGCTGAACGAGGAGAGTGTTACTACCAGCGTTGGCAGTAGTACGAACATCAGAATCAGTAGCACGAGTAGACGGCCAGAAATTCCCAACCATTTTTCGTATTGTGAACTGGTCATATCAGTGGGCTCCGACACGTTGCAGTGAGTGGGTCATCCATTTAAATGTGGCCAGCAGCAACACGGTTAGTATCAGACCGACGATGCTCAGAGCGGCGGCAAACGGGAAATTCAACGATGAAAATCCGAGCTGATACACCAGTGTGGCAACGGTGCTGACTTTACCCCCGCCAATCAATTGTGGTGTCGCAAAGGCGCTGAACGTCCAGGCAAAAGCGGTGGTAAGACTGGCGACAATACCGGGGAGTGACAGCGGCAGGGTGATGGTTAGAAAGGCGCGAACGGGGCCTGCCCCCAAGCTGGTCGCAGCACGTCGGTATGCCGGATCGATATGGGAAAGTCCGGTTGCCAGCATCAGTACCATAATGGGCATCGTGACGTGAACCAGGGCCAATACCACGCCGGTCTGGGTGAACATCAGTTGTAGTGGCTTGTCGATCAGACCGATGGCAAGCAGGGCGCTGTTGATAAATCCGCTGTTGCCCAGAACGATGATCCAGGAATAGGTACGGACCACTTCACCCAGAAACAAAGGGGTGATGGCGATGATCAGAATGGTGGATTTCATCCAGCCGGAACGAGTGCGTACCAGAGCGTAGGCCAGTGGATAACTGAGCAGAAGTCCGAAGAATGCCGTCTTGATACTGAGCCAGGCGGTATTCACAAAGGCGTTGATATAGATGCTTTTGTACAGGTCCTGGAAGTTGCTGAGGGTATACCCGCCAACGTCCAGTGAGCCGGGAATATGTGCGCGTATGCTGTACTGAAGCACGGTCAGCATCGCGACCATCAGGCCGAGTGCTGTCAGAACTGAAGGTAGCACGAACCAGGGGACAAAAGCGGGTCTATGAGTCATGGGGCTTCCGTAAGAACAAGGACCATCAGGCATGGCTGAAATATGGGTTTACTGCGGAAAGGGCGCGAAGCAGAGCTCCGCGCCAGATCCTGGGCTTAGTGCGCCATAATGTTTTCCGAAAACCATTTGCGCCATTCGGCGGTTTTCTCGGCACGGAGTTTTGCATCGGTGTCCAGAGTTGCACCCCACTGTGCCGGGGTGGTCAACATGCCCGGTAGTTTGGCGATCTCGGGATCCACCTCTGCATTGTCCACAACTGGACTGCCGCGGTTGATTTTCGCGATATTGGCCTGAACCTCAGGGGACAGAGCGATATTCATGAACTGGTAGGCAAGGTCGGCGTGTTCGGTGCCTTTGTTGATACCCATCGCATCGACGCCCAGCACTCCGCCTTCTTTGGGCATTGCTAGTTCGATGTCCACGCCCTCGTCCATCATGTGGTAGGCGTTCATCGACAGCAGCAGCTGAACAGAGGTTTCACCAGTGGCAATCAATTGCTGGCTGTTGGCATCATTGGTGTAGAAAGCTTTGATGTTAGGAACCAGTGCCTTGAGCTTGTCCTGCCCCTGTTCCCAATGCTCGGCGTCTGTACCGGACAGCTTGGCAGAGACGGCAATGATGTGGCTTGGGTCCCAATCCGGGAAGGCGATCATACCTTCCAGTTCCGGACTCCACAGGTCATTCCAGCTGTCGAAGGTGATGCCCTCAGGAATCATTTCCGGGCGGTAGCCGATGGTATAAACGTAACCCCAAGCACCGATGTGGCTCGGGCTGAGCTTGGCCTGATCCACCAGGTGGCTGGCGTTGGGGATCTTGCTCATATCGAGTTCTTCAAACAGGCCGTCGTTGGTGTAGAGCCAGCCCACATGGGAGGTGGTGAATGTAACATCGCTCTCGGCGGTGCCTGCCAGCTTAGCCTTGTTCAATCGGTCGATGGTGCCACCGGTCACATATTCGACCTCAACACCGGTCTGCTTCGTGAACTCTTGCCCAATGGCTTTGTCGATCAGCTCCTTGAAGCTTCCTCCCCATGTGCTGACGATGAGCTTGTCGGCTGCATTGGCGTTTGTTGCTATCAAGCTGGCGCTCAACAGGGACAGTGCAATGGTTTTACGTAGCATGTTGATACTCCTAATGGGTGGTACAACGTTTAGCGTTATAGGTCTGCTGCAAAGAGAAGGCTGTCTGACTGTGCAGTTCATGCTCTCTACTGATGTTCGTCGCCCTGCTATGGGGCATGGCTCAAAGTGTCTTGATGCGGATCAATAATGTAATGGCGGGGGCGATGGGTAAAACAGGCTTTGCCGTTCTTCTGCGTCGGAATTCCTGATGTAGCCATTTACTGCTGTTTGGCGGGGTTTCTGTTAATCCTTATAGGCAGCGGGCGGGTGTTCGCTAGAGGCCATTAATCGATGGCGTGATCCTTGCTAAAGCCTTTTTAAACTTCATGCCTATGTGTATGTGTTGTCCATTCTTGGAGTGCCGTTATGCTTAGTCGAATAACTCAGCGACAGCTCGAGTACTTTGTTGCCTCAGGTGAAGCGGGAAGTATTCAGGGTGCGTCGGAACGTATCCATGTTTCCTCACCGTCGATCTCGGCAGCCATCACCCATATCGAATCAGAACTGGGTGTGCAGTTGTTCGTCCGTCACCATGCCCAAGGCATTTCACTGACGTTGGTCGGACGAGAGCTCGTGAAAGAAGCCAAGACGATTCTTGATCAGATGAGCAATCTCTACACCATCGCGTCGGAGTCGCTGAATACGGTGCGTGGTCCGCTGCGAGTAGGCTGCATGTCATCACTGGCACCAATGTTGACGCCGGAGTTGGTAGTCGGTTTCGGACGTGCGTTCCCCGGCGTTCGTATTAGCCAGGCTGAAGGTGATCACGAGGAGCTGTTATCAAAATTGCGTAATGCAGAGGTGGACATCGTTCTGACCTATGACCTTGTCTCCAGTGACGATACTGAGTTCCATCCATTGGCCCGACTACCGCCGTATGTCATGGTCGGAGAGAATCATCCACTGGCAAACCTGTCGGCGGTGACGATAAACGATCTTGAGACGCATCCGATGGTACTGCTGGATATTCCCAGCAGCCGAGACTATTTCCTCAGTCTGTTCCGCCCGGCTGGCGTGACGCCGAATATCGTCATGAGATCGAGCAACCTGGAGGTGATTCGCGCGATGGTAGCCAACGGTGTGGGCTACAGCATTGCCAATGTTCGTCCCAAGGCCAATCTGTCCCAGGATGGCAAACGGCTGATCCGCCTGCGCCTGGCTGGTGATCATCAGTCACTTCGATTGGGCTATGTAACGTTGAAAAATGTTCAGCACTCACGGGTGGTGAATGCCTTTGCCGAACGCTGCCGTATGTTTGTTTCCGAGCAGTACATTCCCGGAATGGCCGCGCCTAGTTTCTTTGATCCACATCCACATACGGTTCGATCGCTCAAGGGCGTGGCCTGATTCGATTAATAACCGCGGGCTGGATCGATCTGGTGCAACACGGTTTCACCACGATCCAGTCGCTGAATATTGTCAGCGATCTGTTGTGCCGCTGAAGCCGGAATGGCAACGGATGCGAGGTGAGGCGTGATCAGCACATTTTCCATGGCCCAAAGCGGATCTTCCGGTGGAAGCGGCTCACGATCGAAGACGTCCAGTGTGGCTTCGCCGATCTGACCGCTGGCGAGTGCCGAGGTCAACGCCTGTTGATCGACCAGTGCGCCACGCGCGACGTTGATAAAGCAGCAACCCTTTGGAAGCAGTGCCAGCCGGTCTGCGTTGAGCAGCCCTCGGGTTTGTGCGGTCAGCGGTAGCATCACCACTAGAATGTCGCTGTTGGCGAGAAACTCGTCCAGACGCTCCATTCCGTTTACGCAGATGACATTCTCCAGTTGTTTGGGTGAGCGTGACCACCCGCGTACATCAAACCCCTGACGAGACAGTTCTTTGGCCGCGAAGGTGCCTAGCTCGCCAAGCCCCAGTACGCCAACACGCACGCTTTCCGGAAGGCGCGGATGCAGGTAGTGCCAGCGGCGTTCGCGCTGCGCGCGCTCGAAGGCGGGTATGTCGCGAGCATGGCGCAGCACGGCAAACAGCACGTAGCTGGCCATCATTCGGCTCATGTCGGGATCGGATATGCGTGTGATAGGTACGGCTGGCAAGTCGTCGCGATTGACTAAGGAGTCAACGCCGGCGCCGAGATTGATTAGCAGTTTCAGGTTCGGGTAATGCACAAAGAAGCCGTGTGGCGGCTTCCAGGCCAAGACATAATGCACGCTGTCTGGATCTTCTACCTCCTCCGGGCGGCAGATGCGCAACTGCGGTAACCGCGGTGCCAGCAGGGCTTTCCAGTCATCAAAACTGTCGACCTGACTGTAGAATACCAGCGTTGAGGTCATGATGAAGCCTCTTCCAGTAGCTCGGCTACAGCACTCAGAGCCAGGCGGTAACCGCGCGCTCCGAGCCCTGCGATCACGCCGGTGGCGGCTTTGGATATATAGGAGTGGTGGCGAAAGGTCTCGCGCTTCCAGATGTTGCTCATGTGAGCCTCAATGATGGGGCCCTCAAATGCAAGCAGCGCATCCAGTATGGGGACCGAACTGTAGGTCAGACCGGCCGCATTGATGATGATGGCATCTGCGGACTGGCGAGCTTCCTGAATCCAGTCCACCAGCACCCCCTCGTGATTGCTCTGGCGAAACGCCAGTTCTAGGCCAAGACTCTCGGCATGTTGCCGGCATCCGGTTTCGATGCTGGCAAAGCTTTCGCTGCCATAAGTACCATTCTTGTCCAGACCATAGAGATTGGCATTGGGGCCATTGAGAAAGAATACGGTAGGGCTCATTGAGGCTCCATCAATCAGGTAAATGGACGGGTTTCGAGCATGGCAGGATGCTCATCAAATTCGGCGAACCAGTCAGCCGCTTGCGGATGGAGGGCGCGCCAGTCCAATTCGGGAAAGCGGAAGTCCAGGTAGCCCAAAGCACAGCCGAGTGTGATCAGTCCTAGATCATCGGGTGTGCGGCTGAGTTGCGGTGCCTGGGTGTTGATCTCGGTCAGCGCTGCATCGATCTTGGAGAACTGAGCCTGACGCCAGACTTCCCACTGCTTTTCCTCCGGGCGCACGATCAGCTCATAGCGGGCCAGAATTGCTGCATCCAGAAGGCCATCGCCCAGCGCCTGCTGGGCCAGACAAATCCAGCGAGCATTTCCATTGGCCGGGATCAGTTTGTGACCACCCTGAGCATCGAGATACTCACAGATTACGCGGCTGTCGTAGAGCAGGATGCCGTCGTCCGTGCGCATGGCGGGCACTTTGGCCAGCGGGTTGAAACGGGCGATACGGTCATCACGATTGACCGGATGGGCCGCAGATTCGAGTTTTTCGATCTGATCGGTAAGTCCCAGATAATGGGCTGTAGCCATCACTTTGCGAACATACGGGGATGTCGATGCGTAATACAATTGAAACATGAAAACTCCATTACGGGCGGCCTGTGGGTGTGCTAGTGAGGTTGCACTGTCAGTAGCACTTTGCCGATATTGGCGTTGTCTTCCAGTATCTGGTGGGCTTCGGCGGCTTGATTCAGTGGCAGTTGAGCATGAATCAGCGGGCTGACCTGACCCGATGCCAGCCAAGGCAGAAGCTGCTCACGAATAGCGGCGGCCAGCCGGGCTTTTTCCCGATCGCTTTTTGGGCGCAATGTTGAGGACGTGAGCGTCAGCCCCTTTTGCATTACCTGCAACAGGTCTACCTCGACATTAGCGCCCAGCAGAAATGACAGGCTGACGTGGCGACCGCCTGCTGCCATCGAGGCGAGGTTACGGGCTACGTAGCTGCCGCCAACGTTATCCAGCACCACATCGACGCCGCGGCCTTCGGTACATTCAGCCACCGCTGCGACGAAGTCTTCTTTATGGCGGTCAACCGTTCGCCAGACGCCCAGCGCCTTGAGCGCGGCGATCTTCTGATCACCACCAGCGCTGGCAATTACTCTGGCGCCGGCGGCGTGTGCGCACTGAATCGCAAAGCTGCCAACGCCGCTCGCAGCGCCGTGGATCAACAGCGTCTCGCCGGCTTTCAGACGGCCAAGCTCAAACAGGTTGTGCCAGACGGTGAAGGCGGCTTCCGGTACGCCAGCGGCGACCTCCAGCGGCAGATTTTTCGGTACTGGCAGACAATGTGCGGCTTTGGCGGTGCAAAAGTCGGCGTAGCCGCCACCGCTGAGAAGTGCCATTACAGCATCGCCCGGTGCGAAGTCAGTGACATCCGCACCGACTGCTGCGACGGTACCTGCTGCTTCCAGACCAAGAATATCGGTCACGCCGGGGGGCGGCGGCATGCCTGCGCGTTGCATCAGGTCCGGGCGATTGACTCCGGCACCGGCGACCTGAATCAGCATTTCATCAGCCAGCGGCTGTGGTAGAGGACGTTCAACCGAATGCAGAGCCTCTGGCCCGCCGGGCTCACGGGCAATGACGGCGTTCATGGTTGCGGGGCGTTGGCTCATGGCTGATAAGGCTCCGTGTTGGATCCGGTTTGCATTTTTAAGCTACGTCGCATGGGACGGTTCCGTTTCAGGTTTGATCAGCGGCGGTGAAGGCGCAGACGCCTTCGTCATCAAAAGTTAATCCGGCGACAGCGCCGACCGGCCAGCGGCGTAGCGAGTTAAGGCCAGACTGACGTACAAACAGACGAGAGTCCCCCAGCGAGGGCACATGCAGATGGATATCCACATGGTCACCCTGAAAAGCATGAGCCACTACCGTTGCGCTCAAGAGAGAGTGAGGGCCGAGGTTGTCTAGTTGGATGTTTTCCGGACGTACATGGATGTCGAGACGGTCACCCACCTTGGCCTGTACCCGTTCCTTCGGAAGACGCAGAGAGTTGCCGCTGATTTCCAAAGTGGCCTGATCGTCGTGGCTCATGTAACGACCGGGCAAGATATTGACGTCGCCAACGAAGCTGGCCACGAATGGATCCTCAGGGCGCCGGTAGATGGTATCGGGGTCGCCGATCTGGCGAATATGCCCGGCCGACATGACCACAACCCGGTCGCTCATGCTCAGGGCTTCGCTCTGGTCGTGTGTGACGAATACGGTGGTCACGCCAAGCTTGCGCTGAATCTCCTTCAGCTCGATCTGCATCGATAGCCTCAGATTTTTGTCCAGGGCGGAGAAGGGCTCGTCAAGCAGCAGCACCTTGGGCCGGATCACCAGAGCTCGGGCCAGAGCCACCCGTTGCTGCTGGCCACCGGACAGCTCGCTGGGCTTGCGTTCGCCATATCCATGGAGTTTTACCAGTTCCAGGGCCTGGGCTACCCGCTCGTTGATCTCGGCCTTAGGCACGCCGCGCATGCGCAGTCCATATCCCACGTTCTTGGTGACGCTCATATGTGGAAACAGTGCATAGTTCTGGAACACTATGCCGATCTCGCGCTGATAGGGTGGGGTATCGGTAACCAGTTGGTTGTCGATGAAAATTTCGCCGGTATCGGCTTCAACAAAGCCAGCAATCAGGTTAAGCAGCGTGGTTTTGCCGCAGCCGGATGGCCCCAGTAATGTGATGAATTCGCCCTCATGAATTTTCAGAGAGACCTTTTGCAGAGCAATGGAATCGCCAAAACGTTTCAGCACGCCGTCCAGTCGGACGGCAATTTCGGGGCGTGGTTCGGACAATGGCGTAGCCGCAGTCGCGAAGTCGTGTGCCTGTGCAGTGGACATGGTAGCTCCGGTTAAAAAGGACAGTGGTGTTAAACGGTGGATTCGTCATCAGGGATTACGGCGATCACGTCGATTTCCATCAACCATTGCGGCTGGCCCAGAGCCGAAACCACAAGCCCGGTCGAGATCGGAAACACGCCTTTGAGCCACTTGCCGACCTCTTTATAAACCGGTTCGCGAAAGCGGGCATCGGTGAGATAGGTGGTGGTTTTGACAATATGGGAGAGGTCGGAGCCGGCTTCTTCCAGCAGTTGCTTGAGGTTCTTCATTGCCTGCTCGGTCTGCGCGCGAGGGTCGCCGAGGCCCACCAGATTGCCCTCAAAGTCGGTGCCGACCTGACCGCGAACATAAACGGTATTGCCGGCACGGACAGCTTGGCAAAGATCATTATCCAGAGACTGGTTGGGGTAGGTGTCTTTGGTGTTGAACATACGGATGCGTGTATGAGTGGGCATGGTCTCGTAACTCATTTGGAATAGATGGTTGCGGATCAGCTTCACATCGTCGCGTCGGTTAGGAAACCAGTCTTTGGATGGGGTAGTGATTAGGAAAAAACGAAGCGCATCAGGAATACTGAGCTTTCCTAGCGTAAGCCCTCATTGCCCATAGAACTCCAGACACGAGCAACGCGATGGCAATTGCCTCCACGGGCCGGGGTAGACGCCCGGCGTAGACAAAACCGTACAGCAGCGCAAACACCGGTTCGAACACGAATACTTGCCCCGTTAATGACAGAGGCAAACGCCTCGATGCGCCATTCCAGAACATGTTGGCTATGAGTGAACCAACCACCCCGATGCCAAGACTGATACCCCAAAACAAACGCCAGTCTTTACCGTCCGCTACGGCATCAACGGATACAGAGAACGAGCTGGGCAACCACAGAACGGCTGCAAGTCCCAGAGCCCAGACACCCGCGCTCACGCCCGTCATATAGGACCATAAGCCGCTTGAAATGTCGGTTCGGCGTTTCAATGCGCGTGCGTTCAACACCGTGTAGAAACTCCAGCTGACGAGTGCGCCGAACGCCATCAACAGGCCCTTCACGGACTGGCTAACAGGCTGCGACTGCTCGTCCCACATTTGCAAAGCGTCAGCGTTGATAAAGAGAATCCCTAGTACAATAAACAATAGAGGTCCGGTGAGAGCCGAGAGCGACAGCGTGTCTTTATCGGACTGCCCGAGGAGGGTGACCACAACCGGGGCCATGCCCACCACCAGTGACGCGGGGCCAATGCCCACATGTTGAATCGAACCGGCCAGCAAGGCGAAAAACAGGACATTTCCCAACGCGCCGAGCACCATAAGAACCCCGATGTCCGAGAGCGATAGGCGTTGCCAGAGCTTCGAAAGCGATGGTGCGATCAGTAACAGTGACACCCCGCCGTACACCAGAAATCGGCCGGTGGCGATCTCCAGCGCCGAGAACGATGTCAGCACCAGGGGGCTTAGGAAAACCAAGCCCCAGAATGCGCCTGCTGCAGCGCCGAGTAATACACCTGTACGAATCATAAAACGCCCCTCCGGCACATCAATGTTGAGGTACGCACTCTAGGGCAGTCGTGGTTGTTGCAGTAGAGACATATCCGACTCGAGACATGCCAATACGGCATGGCTATTAATTCCCGGCGGGTTTGCGCAGAATGATCGTTAAAACTGGCTCTGACTCAGACATCAAAACCTATGAACAAACTGAAACGGCTTCCCCCCATTCATGCGATTTCTGCTTTTGAATCTGTGGCCCGGCTCGGGAGTTTTACGGCCGCCGCTGGCGAACTTAATTTGGGGCAAAGCGCGGTCAGCAAACAGATCAAGACGCTTGAAGAGCAAACCGGAACACCGCTTTTTCTTCGGCATGCTCGTGGCGTGGAGTTAACGGATGCCGGAAAGGAACTGCTCAACACCGTTCAGCCGGCGTTACATCAGCTATCGGCGGGTATCGAGCAAGTTCGCCAGCGTCACGATGCTGATACGGTCACCGTCATTGCGACCCATGCGGTCGCTCATTACTGGTTGTTCCCTCGGGTGATAGCGTTCAATCGGGTACATCCGGAGATTACGGTCAGTATCCGTTCTGACAACGCGGTAGATGCGTCAAAGGTGACCGAATACGATTTCGGCATACTGTATGGCGAAGGGCGCTGGCCCTTCCTCGATAAGGCGCCACTCTTTAAGGAGTCGGTTTATCCGGTATGCCATCCAGAGCTGAATGTGAACGAGCCCCAACGGCCCGGGGATCTGGCACAGCTGCCGCTGATAGAGTTGGATTCGACCGAGTGGGACTGTATCGGCTGGGATGATTGGTTCCGTAGCTTTAATGTGGAATACCAGGCGGCGGAGAACTTGCCGACCTTCAATCAGGTCACGCTGGCATACGAAGCTGCTCGTCAAGGTCTTGGCGTGGCACTTGGCTGGCATTTCATGGTCGAAGAGGATCTTCGATCGAATACGTTGAAGCGTGTGGGTTCATTTGCGTTTGAATCGGGCAAGCAGGACTATTTGGTCCACAGTGTTCATTCGTCTTTGAAACCGTCGGCGATCGCATTCAGGGATTGGCTCCTTAAGGCGTCATGAACCCGGAGCCAGCTTGCTGCAACGCCAATCGTTAAAGACAACGGGCTCCTCATATCAAGAAGCCCGTCATTCTTCTAACGCTCAGCGGCTCAATAAGCCCCCTCGCCATAAACCAACTCATAGCTGTGGCTATAAATCTCCACAATATTGCCAAACGGATCTTCCATATAAATCATGCGATAGGGCTTCTCACCCGGGTAGTAATAGCGCGGCTTTTCCATGCGACGTTTACCACCAGCGGCGACAATACGCTCGGCGAGTTCCTCGACGTTCGGGTCCTGTACGCAGAAGTGGAAGATGCCGGTTTTCCAGTATTCGAAGTTGTCTTCCGGGTTAGTCTGGTTTTTAAACTGAAACAGCTCTACGCCAATCCGATCGCCGGTGGACAGGTGGGCGATTCGGAAACTGCCCCAGCCTGCGCCGAAAACGTCGGTGCACATCTCGCCGATGGCGCTGTCGTCTTCTTCGATCTCTGTGGGTTCCATGATCAGGTACCAACCCATCACCTCTGTGTAGAACTGAACGGCGCGCTCCAGGTCTGGCACGGAAATGCCGATGTGGGAAAAGTTACGTGGGTATACGTTGCTCATTGCTTGTCCTCCAGTGATGAAACTGACAACAGGTTACTTGCAGTGTTTAATCACGTAAAATTATGGTTTGTCATTAAATCAATCGGATTCTGTAATGATTAATGCGGTCTGGTTACGTACTTTTTGCACTCTGGTGGACGTCGGCCATTTTACCCGCACGGCAGAGCGCCTTCACATGACGCAGTCCGGGGTGAGCCAGCATGTCCGCAAGCTCGAACAGCAGCTCGGCACGGAATTGCTGGTGCGTCACGGCAAGCAGTTCGCCCTGGCCGAAGCCGGTGAGCGGCTGTATGCCGAGGCTCAGAGCGTTTTGCTGGCACTCTCGAACCTTGAGCAAACGGTGGGTGAGGACCCGCCCTACCAAGGCACGGTTCGGTTGATGTCCCCCGGCAGTGTCGGGCTGAAACTCTATCCGGAATTGCTGGCGTTGCAGGCCATTCACCCTAAGTTGGTGATCGATTACCGCTTTGCGCCGAATGCCGATGTGGAAAACGCCATTGTAGAATCCAATGTGGATATCGGGTTCATGACCGCCAAATCAACGCTGGTGGATGTGGAGTGCACGCCCGTAGCGGAGGAGTCGCTGCTGCTGGTAACACCGGCGACCTTGGAAACCCCGGATTGGGATACGCTCATGGCGCTGGGTTTTATTGATCACCCGGACGGCAGTCATCACGCCAACTTGCTGTTGGGCGCCAATTATTCACAGTTTCAACACAGTAACCTGTTTCCCCGAAAGGGTTTTTCTAACCAGATTGCGTTGATTTTGGAGCCGGTCAGTTTGGGGTTGGGGTTTACGGTTTTGCCTGCTCATGCCGTGGCGGCTTTCCACAAACCGGAGCAAATCAAGGCACATCGGTTAGCTAATCCAGTGAGCGAGACGCTGTTTTTGTGCACCCTGCGCCGCCGTGTGCTCCAGAGGAGAATGAAAACGGTGGTTGATGAGGCCAAACGGTGGTTATAAGCGGCACCGAACGGCGGCAGTCGAGAAAAGTGGGTTAGACTCAAGCCATGAAGACATCAGCAAGCAGGTGTTGGATTGGGTCGTCGCACGGCCGCGTTTGTGAAAGGTGCCAAAACAATCCAACAATCACCGGAGAGAACGAGTGAAACGCAAAGCCATAGGCGATACGGTCGCATTGGCAGACTTAAGCAACATTAAAGGTCTGCCGGTACAGGTTCCCCAACCAGGAAAACTGGTTCATCTGCAGTTCAGACGCTTTGCGGGTTGCCCGATCTGTAACCTCCATTTGCAGTCCTTCTTCAAGAATTCGAGTACGTTGCAGGAAAACGGCATTCACGAGGTGGTGGTGTTCCATGCCAGCAGAGAGCGCATGCTGAAGGATGTGATTAATGTGCCTTTTGATCTGATCGCCGATCCTTCAAGGAAGCTCTACCGTGAGTTTGGTGTGGAAAGCTCATGGAAGGCCATTCTCAACTTTAAGATGATGAGAAGTGCCCTGAAAGGCGTTCGGACCTTCGGTATGAAAAAGCCCGAAAGCCTGGAGGCGGAACTGGGGTTGCCCGCGGATTTCCTGATCGATGAGAGCGGTAGGATTGTCGCATTGAAATACGGCACCCACGCCAATGACCAGTGGTCACTGGATGAGGTGATTCAGCACGCGAAGGGCGAGCAGGTGAACGCTTGAGTTCATAGGCAGAAGTGAAGAACTCAATTTTTTTGTTTTTTTCTGGAATAAAATTTCGGCCCACTCGTCTTCCTGATGAAAGCTACCCATAAGGGTTCATCAAAAGGAGGACGAAATTATGAAAAAGCACATTTTGACTTTTACGATCTGTTCTATCCTTTCTACCAGCGCACTTGCCGCTGAAGGAGCCGGTTCCGCAGAGATTCAGGCCGAAGCCAACATGAGCGCCAGTGCCAATGGCAACGATGGCGTTTCAGCACAGGGCAGCGGGTCAGCGTCTGCTCAGGGCAGTGTGAACGGTGAGGCCACGCGCCGCGAGGCTTCTGAGCAAGGTCAGGCTGCCAGTAACGAGGCTCGCCAGAAAACAAACGCAGCGGTGAGTGCCGGCGTCGAAGCGGGTCAGAAGGTCCGAGGTAAAGCCAACGCCACAGCCGATGCGGCAGTTAACAAGGCCGCCGATAAGCGAGACGCTGCGAAAGATCGCGTGAACGACGCGCGCAGCTCTGAAATTCGGGTTGAAACCAATCAGCAAATCGGTACCTCTGTATCGGATTCCGTGAAAGGTGAAGTCCGGAATTCTGTTAAAGGCGCCGTGAAAGGTTCTACCGGTGGTGGAGTACTCTAATCACGCCGTTGAGTGATAGCCGGGCCCGTACAGGCCCGGCTTTTTTCTGCCTAGGAGATACCTGTCATGCGATTAACACTACCCTTTTCTAAGCTACCACTCGCGGTCGCCATGGTGGTGACCACACCAGCACTTTGGGCATCAGAGCATGCCGAGCTGAACGGCCATGTGGGTGCGGGCATGGAGTACGACAACAACCTGACGGTTGACGAGCTGGACCGCTCCTCCGATAACAGCGATCAAGCCTGGGTTTTCGATGCCGGGCTGGAAGCAATTCTGAAACCCAGCGAGGCGCTGAACCTGACGCTGGATTATTCAGTGTCCGGTAGTCGTTACCAAACCTACGACGAGTTTGATCAGGACATCCATCTGGCGTCCGCGGACTTGAGCTACGATTTCGACCCGGTCACGGTGGGGGCAAGCTACCACTATTCTCACGCCACATTGGACTCTGAGGCGTTTTTGGATTTTACGCGCACCAGCGTTTACCTCGGTAGCCTGTTGGGTGACAGCACCTACGTCATGTTGAGCCTGCAGGACAAGACTAAAGAGTTTGAGGATACCGATGCGCGGGATGCCGATATTAAAGGCGTCAGTTTGGATGCCTTTTTCTTCTTTAACGACGCTCGCAGCCACCTGCTGTTCGGTGTCGACGGCGATAAGGAAGATGCTCAGGCCGACGCCTATGACAACCGGCTCATTCGCGTGCGTGCCAGCTGGGTGCACAAGTTTCAGATGGCGGGGCAGGACAACCGCCTGAGGTTGAAGTGGCACTATGAAGATCGGGAATACGATGACGTGGTTATCGCGCCCGATGAACCGCTGCTGAACAACCCGTTTACCGAAGATTTGCAGGAACGCACTTCGGAGCAACGCGTAGACCAAGCCTGGATTGTGGAAGCCGGCTGGCGGATTGGGTTGAACGAGGTGCTTAGCCTCGAACCGAAAATATCCTACGGCCACTACACCTCAAACATCGAGTCGGCGGATTACGATAAAACCGTGGCGGGCGTTACCCTGCGGGCTGATTTCTGAACCGCTCGGACTGATCATCGAGAAAACCGTGGCCGAAACTCCGGTCACGGCCCTTGTCACCTAGGTCTTCAGCGTTGTCGATCAGCGCTTGTATCGCCTCTTCTTTGCCCAGCCGTGGCAGCGAGCAGGCCAGCAATGCAGTGACCACCGGGGCTGCCAGTGAGGTTCCACTGTCGTGGCTCAGACCGCCGTTTGGGTGAGCAACCGGAACGTCGACACCACGTGCGGCGAAGGTTACCTGTTCTCCCCGGTTCGCCCACCGGTATAACGCCCGCGTGTTATCCACCGCCGTGACACCGATCACGCCCTCATAGGCCGCAGGATACAGCGGCGGCGCGGCCGGCCCTTCGTTGCCCACTGCCGCTACCAGCAAAGGTCCCTTCTGCTGCAAGCTTTTGATAGCGGCAGCCAGAATCCGGTTGTCAGGCCCGGTCAAGCTGATGTTGATGACCGACGTATTCTGCTTTGCCAGCCAGTTCAATCCTTCCAGTAGATGGGCGAGTGTCGCCCCTGAATTCGCCTCAGAGCGCTCGTAGAACACCGATGCATTGAAAAGGGTCGCGCCGGGTAACCGGGGCTGGGCGTGGGGCGTTGGTTGCCCTACCAGCACGCTGGCGACTGCGGTGCCATGGGCGCGAGGAGCTACAAGCTCGCCAGTTCGATTATTCACCGCTATAAATGGTTTCTGAATGATCTCTGCCTGACTAAACGCCGAATGTTCATTGCTGATGAGCGTATCCACCATGCCGATTCGAGCGGGTTCCGTGCACAGACTTAGCCCTATGGGCTCGCTCCCCTGTGTCGCTGCGCCCGTCGCACGGCTTTGGGGGCTGTAAATATGATTGCGGTCGAGTCGCTCTGACAGTTCCGGCAGCCATTCCTGTAGTGCTGCGCGCGAGTCCATTTCCGGCGGGACACTAAAACGCACCAGGGTCAGACCCAAGCCTTCGAGTTGTTGTTGCTCAAGAATCGTGACGCCGGGCCGGCGAAGCAGATTCAACTCCTCTTGTGTGGCGGTGATCAGCCATTGCCGTGCCACCGCGCGAGTGCCGTCGCTCTGGAGCGATTCGTAGAAGGCGGTTTCGCCATCGCGAGAGCGGACGGGCAGCCACTCTGGCAGTTGTCCTTTCAATTGTTCTGGTAGCTCGTCGGCGTTGACGATGCGCTGGCGTGTACTTTCCGTGATTTTTCGCTCCACCAATGCTTCCGCTCGCCGCTCCACCTGTTCGGAAATGGCTTCAATTTGCCCGTTGAGGAGTTCGCCGGGGCCAGCACTCAGGCTCAGGCCGGGTGCTATCAGTAGGGCCGGCAACATCAGCCAGTGGAACGTTGGTCGCTTAATCATCGTGTAGATCCACGCTAAGAAAAGTTTCTAGCAAGACAACGGCTGGATCGAAAAATAATTCCCGACCCGAGGGAATAAATCCCGCTGTGACTCGTTGTACAGGTAACACATATCGAAAAAGGGCGCCATGCGACAGGAAATCACGGAACTATTGCCGAGTTTGAGACGCTTCGCCTATTCGTTGAGCGGTTCCGCGGCGGATGCGGATGACCTGCTTCAAAGCACGGTCGAGCGGCTGCTGAGCCGGTCTCGACCGGACGATGCAGACATCACCCGATGGGCATTCCGGGTGTGCCGAAACGTGTGGATAGATGAGTGTCGGGCCCGCAAGGTTCGTCGTGATGCGGCGGAGCTTCCGGAGCTCAGCGAAGGCCAGGTCGTCGATGGCGACAAGCAAGTCGCGGGTGAAATCGAGGTGAACCGGGTGACTCAGGCGATGAGCCGGTTGCCGGAAGATCAGCGTCAGATCATCTCGCTGGTCGCGATTCAGGGACTGTCTTATCAGGCGGTCGCCGACATTCTGTCGGTGCCTAAAGGTACGGTTATGAGCCGCTTGGCTCGTGCGCGCGCCGCTCTGAGTGAAGCGCTGTCGCCTGAAACAACGAGGATCGAGCAATGACTAACGTAGATGAAAAACTCTCTGCCTTCCTTGACGGTGAATTACTCGCCGAGGAAATGCAGCAGATTCGTGATCGGTTAGCGGTGGAGCCAGCACTGGCAGCCCGCCTGGGCGAGTTGTCGATGGTCGATCAGGCTCTTCAGGCACACTACGGAGAAATCGATGATCGGCCGCTACCGGCGGCGATAACCCAGTTGTTGGCATCTGCAGATTCTGAACAGGAACGCCCTTCGAACAACGTTGTTCGGTTCCCGTTATGGCGCAGGCTTCAAGCTCATACGGGTAAGGCGATTGCCGCCGCACTGGTTGGCGGCTTTGCACTGGCCCAGTGGCTGTCACTCCCTACGATGGATGCAGACGCCTCCTGGCAAGAGGTGGCGCAGGCGTTGGAGTCAACGCCCAGCGGTACCCACTACACCTTGGCCACCGGAGAGCAGCTCACGCCGCGACTTACGTTTGTGAATCATGACGGAGAATACTGCCGTCAGTTTCGGGTGCAGGGTGATATCGGGCGTTCTGAAAGCATTGCGTGCCGAAGCGGTGCCGGCGGTCAGCAATGGGATTTGGCCGTGCGCCTCGAAGTGGCGGATAGGGTGTCAGGTGATCGCTATCAAACCGCCAGTGGGGGTGCGCTGCTGGATGACACGCTGGATAAAATGATGGCCGGTCCGTTGTTGGCGCCGGAGGATGAACAGCGCCTGATTAAGCAGCAGTGGCCATCAGACCACTAGGTTTTTCGCCCCAGCTTTTCCAGCGCCATCAGCGTGTCGGTGTAATTCACCATGCGGTTGAGATACGCCGGTGAGAGGCGCTGCATTTCGGCAATGGCGCGGCTGACCAACCGGTGCGCGTTCATCGGACCGGCGCCTTCGGGGGTATGCTCAATGGCGTGTTGAATGCGGTCCTGGAGAGCTTGAATGCCGTGATTGGCCGTTGCTCGGGCCATGGCTTTCAAGGGTTGTGGGCTGCTGGAAACGGTCGATGGTTGTGGCTGCTCAGCATCCTCCTCCGTTGACCCGAAAATTAATTGCTCGATGGGGGAACGTGGAGCCTGTGCCGGTGTACTGTCTTGAGCGTGATTGAGCCTGTCGACCAGATCGGCCAGAAGTGAACGAGGCCGAGGCTCGGCCGTTGAAGGTTGCTCGCTGCTTTGATTCCCTCTTGCCTGTAACTCGGCGAGGGCGTGTTCCAGTTTCTGCCAATGCGCTGTGCCCTGTAGCCCTTTCACGCGTAGGCGTTGTTCCAGCGTTGCCAGATAGTGGAAGCGAACCGGATCCGCTTGGTCGGCTCGGGTTTCTTTAAGCGGTGCTAGCAGTGAAGTTTCGGCCAGTTCAGGCATCAGCTTTCGACTTCCGCTTGGGCGTCTGCGGCAGTGTCGCCAGAGGCGCGGGGCACGGTGCTGATTTCTACGCGCCGGTTCTGGGCGCGGGACTCGGCATCTACATTGGGTACGGCAGGGTGGTGCGGACCAAAAGCCGCCGCGAAGACCCGGTCGTTCGGCAGGCCCAGTTCCATGAGCGTGCGCGTGACGGTGAGCGCACGCTGGGCCGATAGCCCCCAGTTGTCCTGATACCGATTACCCCGGTGCATCGGCAAGTCATCGGTGAAGCCACTGACCATCAGCAGTTCATCGTGTTGGGTCAGGTAAGTTTTCAGAGGGGTGACCAGAGATTCCAAAACTTCAACGCCATCGGCTTGCAGCTGGTCCGAATTCAGTTCGAACAGTACGTTGCCGCTGATGCCAATGCGGCCATTGCTGAACGTTACTAAGCCTTTGGTGAGCGGGTCTTCCAGTGCTTGTTCCAGCGCAATACGCCGTTCTTGTTCGGCTTCCCGTTTGGCTTTTTCATCGGCCAGAGACTGGCTGAGTTCCAGCTGAACGCCGATCACCCACACCAGTATCAACACCAGAATGCCCACCAAAGCGGCCATCAGGTCGGAGAAGATCGCCCAGATCGGCGTGGACTGCTGTTCGCTGTCCTCCAGATGTTCCATCAGTCGGCTCCGCTGGTCTCAAGCTCGGCGCGGCGAAGTGCCGCCGCGGCATCGATGACATCTTTCTGGGAGCTGACCGACAGGTCGATGACTTCACGGGCCTGTGCCACGTAGTAGGCCAGCTGCTCGTCGTGACGACTGCTGGCGTTATCCAGCGCTTTCTGGATGTTGTTGAGATTGTCCTGAAGTTGCGTGTTGGAGCTACTGAACAGCTCGACGGCTTTGAGGAAGGCCTCGCTGAGTGCGCCCACTTCTTGACTGCTGCCGGTGAGATCTTCACCCAACCTGGCGAGCTGCTGGCTCTGCTCTTGTATGAGTACGTTGAAGCGTTCGCTGATGTCGGAAAGGGTGTCGCCGGCACCGCTGATCAAAGAATCCACCGCCTGAGATTGGCTGTCGGCATTGCTGCGCTGGGATTCCAGCAGGCTGTCCAGCTCCTTGACCAGGCGCTGGCGTTCTTCCAGTAACTGGTTTTCCCGCTCGCTGTTGCGTGCCATCTCGGATTGCAGCTGGGAAATCACCTGCGCCGCCGCTTTCGGTGTTTCCGAGGCAGTTTCGATCAGGCGGGTCATCGGGGCTTCCAGCCCTGTACCCAGCTCGTTCAGGTGTTTGGTAACGGTCGCTTCCAGTTGCCCCAACCGGTCATTAGCGGCGTCGCCACGGGCGGCTTCGTGTTCGTGCAGGGTGGTGAGCTGCTCGCTGATGCGGCTGATGAGTGCATCCAAACCTTGTTGGTGCTGGCTGGAAAGCTTGGCGCTCTCTTCCTGGAAGTGGCGTTGGTATTCCTGCAGCGTGTTCTGCAGATTGGTCATCAGCGTTTCTGCCGTTTGCTGTTGTTGCTCAACGCCGGTCTGCCAGTGCCGTGCGGTTTGCTCGGTCGCTTGCTGAATCTGCTCCAGCAATTGTTTCTGGGCTTGTTGAGAGGTTTCTTGCAAAGCGTGGTTGTGTTCAGCCGAGGCTTGCTGTTGAGCATGAAGGTTCTGTTGCCAGTGCTCACCCGCCTCTTGAGTGGTTTTTTGGAACGTTTCGCTCAGTGCTGCCAGTTGCTGCTGGGTGGTAGCCGCCCAATCTTCATGCAGCTTGCCAGCACTGGACTGCAAGGTCGTCATGGCGTCGGAGACAATCGGTTCTATCCGTTCAGCGGTCAAGCGGGTGCTGGATTCCAACGTTTTCTCTAAAGATTCAGCGACGGAGTCGGCCAGAGACTGATAGTGGTTGCCAACGGTGCTGTGGAATTCCTGCTGGTTTTGCGTCAGTGATTGCTCCAGTTGCTGGCCCAGCTGTTCCATGCGAGCGGTCATGGCTTCCATGGCTGAAGCCATTTTGGGCAGGGCTTCGGCCTGAGATTCCATGGCTTTGAACGCTTGCTGGCGTTGGTGGTCTGCCGACAGGTGATGCAACCGCTGGCGCAGGGTTTTATCCAGTTGCCGGGAAACCTGCAAGCGTTCGCGTCGGCTCAGGGTAGAGGCCAGTCCAAGCATGGCCGAAGCTGCAACGCCCGCGATGGAAGTGCCAAAGGCCAAACTCAGCCCGGCGATGGGCGCCGCCAGCGCGCTGCGAATGGCGCTGAGTTCGGTGCTGCCATCCAGTGCGGATGCGGCGCCGCTCAAGGTCACAATCATGCCAGCGAAGGTGCCCAGCAGGCCAAGCATAACCAGTAGGCCGACCAGATAGGGCGTGAACTGTGGGCTGGGCAGGGCGGCAAAATGTCCGTCAATGCGCCGTTGCACAGAGAACTGAACTTGCTCCGGCAGGCCGGATAACCAGCCCGCAAGTTGCTCGCGGCTTTCCGGGGTGCTGTTGAGTTTCTGCGACAGAGTTCGGGTTGTGCTGCGGAATCCCATCAATTCGACAAATCCCAGGGAATACACCACGGCAATGATGATCGTGACGGAGAGCGCCAGCAGATCAGAATCGATAAAGCGCTGGCCAATCCAGGCGGTTACGGCCAAACCTGTGACAAAAGCGAGAAAGAAGAAAAGTCTGCTCATGGAGAGTCGTTTACCTCGTTGTGGCAGGCCTCGAGCAATCCCAGTACCGGCTCCAGCCGAACATCCAGTTCAGCGAGTAAAAGATTCTGCGCGTCTTCGCAGTAACGGTGGAGCCAGTCATCCGGCGTAAAGCCGGTTTCGTGGGATGAATCAGAGGATGTCTGCAGGGTTTGGAATCGCTGCTCCAGAACCTTTGAAACATGGGAGAAACATTGGCCGGTGTAACTGGCCATGGTGTGGTCGAATACCGAATCCAGTTCCGCCAGACGAGCAAGATCCTGATCGTGCTCTTTCATCGCCTTGCGGACTTTGTCTCTAAGTTGGCGACTGGAGGCCGCGACTTTGCGCTGATGCACCAGCCATGCATTGAGATAGGGCTCGGATGTCAGGTCATCGCCGGGCTCGACTTCTTCACCGTAACGGCTGATTTTGCGCCGCAGTGCCCGGCGTGTATTGATCAGTTCTTTCGTCAGTTGCTCGAACACCGGTCCTTGATTCATGCCCGGCTGGCGGCGTCGAAACGCGGTTGCGGCATCCAGCGACATGGTGTCCCCAAGTCCGAATAAACGGCTCAGGCGTTCGGCAAAACAGGGCAATTTTTCAGGTTTTGAAGAAGGCTCGCCGGTGGCCAGAAGCTGCAGCAGCCGGGCATGAGTACTGCCGGATTGTACAGGGGCCAATTGAGTCATGGAGCACACCGGGTTCGAGGATCGATTAGATGACGAATATCGGATTATCAGAGAGCGATATTCTACTGTCTATCCATGGGGAATGGTAATGGCGCCGTCGCAGCAACGATGTAAGGGCCAAACCTTGTATTTTACCTGCCAGAGACAATAGTAATAGGAAGTGAACAACTTTTAGCCAACAGTGAGACGTTCCATGGATTTTAAGGACTATTACGCTGTTCTGGGTGTGAATGAGTCTGCCCCACCAGAAGACATTAAAAAGGCCTACCGGAAGCTGGCCCGGAAATACCACCCGGACGTCAGTAAGGAAGACGATGCCACGGATAAATTCCAAGACGTTGGCGAAGCCTATGAGGTACTGAAAGATCCCGAAAAAAGGGCCGAATACGATCAGCTTCGCAAGTACGGAACCCGCGATGATGGTTCTTTCCAGCCGCCCCCTGGCTGGCAAAGTGCGTCCGGCTTCGGTGGCGGCGGTTATACCGAAGCCGATGCCAGTCAGTTCAGTGATTTCTTTGAACAGATGTTTGGCGGAGGTCGGCATGCTGGCGGGTCTGCGGGCGCAGGATTCGGTCGAGGCGGCTTTCATCAAAGCGTAAGAATGCGAGGCGAAGACGTGCATGCCCGGCTGGCGCTGTTTCTGGAAGAAGCCCTGAATGGCTGTGATAAACAGGTGTCGTTCACCGTGCGCGAGGCGGATGATCAAGGCCGGCTGATCCCTCGCCAGAAAACACTGAAGGTGAAAATCCCGGCCGGAATGCGCGATGGCCAGCACATCCGGCTCAAAGGGCAGGGAGCCCCGGGAATTGGCGGCGGTGCGCCCGGGGATCTGTTCCTTGAAATAGAGCTTGCGCCTCACCCCCACTTCACTGTGGAAAGTGGCGATGTGCTGGTAACGGTGCCTGTGGCCCCATGGGAAGCGGCACTTGGTGCAACAATCACCGTGCCAACCGTCGGTGGAAAAGTGAATGTGAAAGTGCCTAAAGGCTCCAGCAGTGGTCGCAAACTGCGATTGAAAGGAAAGGGTTTTCCCGGCAAGCACCCGGGTGACCAGATCGTGATTTTGCAGGTCGCCATGCCGGAGCAACACTCCGCTGAGGCGAGTGAGCTCTATGAGAAACTGGCCGAGCTGGAAAAGAGCTTCAACCCACGTAGCAAGCTGCATCTGTAAGTGGAGGGATGGAAATGACAAACAAAAAACAGATCTTGACCGTGGAGATAACCGACAACGGTGGTCGTACATTCACCCTGAGAGAAGTGTGCGAGCGGGGTAACTGCCACGCCGAATTCGTCATCAAACTCGTGGGCTACGGCATCCTTGTCCCGCTTGAGGACGTTCCGGAGGCCCGCGAGTGGCAGTTCGATGCCGATGCCCTTAGTCGCCTGCAAAAAGCCATGCGCCTGCAACGAGACTTGAAGCTTAACTTGCCGGGGCTTGCGGTTTCATTGGATCTGCTCGATGAGCTTCAGCAAATGCGAAGGGAAGTCGCGCGGTTAAACCAAAGGGTTCATCAGCTTATGGGTGACTAAGCCTATGGCGTAGGCTTTCTCTTACCCCTTTTCTCAGCAGCCTCTCCGAATTCTCGTCCGCTAATTCAGCATGACGGGAATTTTTTTCTTATCTAAATTCAGTTGCATAGGGCCGCTTCAGGCCAATTTTCACAAAACCTTCATGTTCAAATACTGGACAAGCCCTAATTTTGGGATTAAATTCCCAATCACAGTTTTGGGAAAATAATCCCAATTAAATGGATTTCGGCAAAAAAACTGAGCAATTAGGGGAATCGAGATGAAGCGTAATGGACTTTCCGTAGCAGTGAAGATGGTCGTGATGGGTGCCTTGGCTGGCTCGTTGATCGCGTGTGGTGGCTCCGGCTCTGGCTCCAGCGGCAGCTCTACCGCGAGCACTGGCCAAGATGGGCGCAGCGTGGGTGCCGTCACTGGCTTTGGCAGTGTTTATGTCAACGGTACGCGATTCAAGACAGATGGCAGTGTCGCCAGCAATGATGGCCTCGAGCGGGAAAATCAGTTGCACAAAGGCATGGTTCTCAAGGTCAGTGGCAGCTGGAATGGTCAAGGCGAAGGGCAGGCCAGTGAAGTTGCCTACGACGATACGCTCCGCGGCCCGTTGACCGCCGCAAGATGGGACAACGCTGCTAACACTGGCGAACTGACCTTGCTGGGCCAAAAAGTGACGCTCGATGGTAAAACCGTGTTTCGGGGAGCTTCGGCAGATGACCTGGCTATGAATCCGGTGGGTTACCGGGTACGAATCAGTGGCTGGCGCACTGCCCAAGGTGAGTTCCGGGCAAGCTATGTGGGCGCGAAGGTGATCGGTCTGGAATTTGAAGGCAATAATGAAGTAGAGCTTGAGGGTATCGTGGCTGGTCTGGATGCAACGGCCCAGCTCTTTACCATCAACGGATTTGGTGTTGATTATCAGCTGGCCACCGGCGATGACGGGTTTGACCTGAATGATCTTACCAACGGTATGGCGGTGGAAGTCGAAGGCTACCTGCAGGGCGACGTGCTGATGGCGAAGGAAATCGATGAGGAAGATGACCTGTTCAAGAACGACGACGAGGTAGAAATCTCAGGCGATATCTTCGACTTTGACAGCTCTGCACGCACCTTCATCATCAATGGCGTAACGGTACAGTATTCTGGCAGCACCGAGTTCGACGATATCTACAGCGATAGTCTCCAAGACGGCATCTTCGTGAAGGTGGAAGGCGAGTTCCGTAACGGTGTTCTCATGGCTGAAGAGATTGAAGGCCAGGAAGGCGATGCCGAGCTGAGCGGTGAGATTCAGGATTTTGACCGTGCGAACGAAATTCTGACCGTCAGTGGTGTAAAGGTCTGGTTGACCGACAACACACTTATTGAGACGGATTCAGACCAGCGCCGAAGCCGGGAAGACGATCTGAACGCTCTTCAGGTTGGTGATTATCTGGAAGTGGAAGGTCGTCAGCGCAATACCGATGGCGGTTATCTGGAAGCCTTCGTCATCGAACGTGAAGACGATGATGACAACGGTGTTGCCGAGATTGAAGGGCGTGTTGATGCGATAGGGTCAGACTCTCTGACCATCATGAACCTGGAAATCCTGTTCAACGGCTACAGCGCAGCTGGAGTGCGCACCGGTGATGAAGTGGAAGTGGAATACACGCAGAACGCCGGCGGTGAGTTTGTACTTAGCAGTAATGTAAGTGACTAAGCGCGGGCATCGGGAGGGCTGTCTCAGGGCAGCCCTTCTGGCTTTCAGGATGGCTATGGGAATACAATCCCAAACATGACGACAACCAAGACGAACCCTCTGCATAAAGCGCTGTACCGCATACTCCGGCCTCTGGCCCGATTGCTGTTGCGCAACGGTATCCCGTTCAGTGAATTTTCTGATCTGGTGAAGCGTGCCTATGTGGAGGCCGCCTTCGAAGATTTTGCCGATGGACGACGCAAACCGACCGATTCCAGAGCCGCTGTGATGACAGGGCTCACGCGCAAAGAGGTGAAGCGCCAGCGAGATCTTTTGGCCGGTGAACACTCGGGCCGTGAAGGCCGTTCCCACGCTAACCGCGCTTCCCGTGTGGTCTCTGGTTGGGTTCGGGATGTCGCGTTTCAGGCGGCCGATGGTCAGCCAGCCATGCTGCCTTTTGAGGGTGCTGGAAGCTTCACCGAGCTGGTGCGCAAGTACAGTGGCGATATGCCGCCACGAGCCGTCTTGGATGAATTGTTTCGCGTGGGTGTGGTCTCGGCGGATGAGCAAACCGGCAAGCTACACCTTCAGAAACGGGCTTATGTGCCTGCTGGCGACAGCGAAGAAATGCTTCAGATCTTCGGTGAAGATGTGTCGGATCTTTTGGCAACGATTGACCATAACCTGACCGACAGTAAACCCGGCCGAGCACCGCTGTTTCAGAGAACTCTGACGTACGACAACATTCCCCCGGAAGTGATCGCGCGTTGGCGACAGTACGCCGCAGAGCAGTCACAGCGCTTGCTGGAAGAGCTGGACCAATGGCTGGCGCCCTACGATCAAGACCTGTCTCAAAACCCCATCAAGAATACAGGGGAGCGGGTACGCACCGGCGTGAGTGTTTTTTATTTCGAAGATCCGATTCAGACGGCCAGCGCTGTCGATTCCACCTTATCTGACGATCATGACCAGCCTGAACCGCTGACAGGAGACCATAATGCCCCCGGAATCCATTAAGAAACGCCTGACGCTAATACTCACTTCGATCGCTCTCGGCATTTTGGCCGCCTGTGGCGGCAGTGGTGGCGGCACGAGCATCGCCGACGGCGGAATTCGTGGCACGGGGTCAAGTGTTGGGCCGGTGTCCGGGTTTGGCAGTGTGTTTGTGAACGGGGTGAAATTTGAGACGCGCGATATCGTTAATCAGCGTGTTCAGAGCAACGATGAAATTACGACCGAGGGTGAACTCGAAAAGGGCATGATTCTCCGAGTAGAGGGGGAGTGGAGTTCGGACGGCTCCGGAACCGCCAATGCGCTGAGCTATGACGACACATTCCGCGGGCCGATGACTGATCTTGTGTTGCTTGACGAAAGCACTGGTGAACCTGGCAGCTTCCGTATTTTGGGGCAAAGCATCAGCTACGACCGCCGCACGGTGTTGCGTGTTGATGATGACCAGCTTACTGAGGGCATGGAGGTCCGAGTCAGCGCATGGCGGACTGGTGACGGATACCGCGCCAGCTATATTGGAAGTGTCACGACAGGAACTGATTTTCCATTGGAGCTGGAAGGCCGTATCGACGAAGTTCAGTTGGACGCTTTCCGAATTGGTGACCAGTGGGTTCGTGGTGGCCAGAATGTAAGTTATCCCGGCGAACTCACGATTGATGACATCGTGGAAGGTGCTTTGATTGAAGTGGAAGGGGACTTCTTCTCTCCGGAAGGCGATGTCACCGCCGCTGAAATTCGTTTCTCAGACGATCGTCGATTCCTCGGTGATGAGGGCGGCGATATAGAGCTGACGGGCCCGGTGCAGTTTTTGAGTGTTGCCGATTCGTCGTTTGCACTAAACGGAGTTCCGGTTGTTTATGACGACGAAACCGAGTTCGATGACGTTGCGCGCTCCCGCATTGCCGACGGCCTGCTGGTTCAGGTCGAGGGTGAAATAAGGTCGGGGCGGCTCTATGCGGAAGAAATTGAGCTGTTTGAGGGCAACGCTGAAGTGGAGGCGAAGGTCTTAACTCCTTTTGAAGGTGCATCAGAGAACGAACTAAACGTGGGTGGTGTTCGGGTTTTAATTACCAACAAAACTCTGATTGACCAGGATGATGACGCTCAAACATCCGTTAAAGAAGCAGAATTTCTGGAAGTGGAAGGAAACGAACTCGAAGATGAAAACGGAACGATCTATCTGGAAGCGCTCAACATCGAAATTGAATCCGATGATACCGATGAGTATGAATTGACTGGCCGGCTACCGGCTAAGACCTATCTTCCTGTGGGTGAGTTGACGGTACTAGGCGTATCTATGTTTTATGACGAGACGGCCAGTGGTGATGAATGGCGCGACTGCGATGTTGTGAGTGTTGAATACCGACAGGTTGGAGGCGAATTTCAGGTATTGGAAATTGAGTGCGATGATTAGGGTAAGGTTGTCGCATCCAAGTCTCAACGTAGGGTAACTTATGAATCACCTGGCCCACACTTTCCTCGCACCCGATTCCCCCGAGGCACGTGTGGGTAGCATCCTCGGGGACTTCTCCCGGGGCGTTGATTGGTCCGCCTTGCCGGCACCGGTTTTGGCCGGTGTCCGCCACCACTTGGCGGTGGATACCTTTACGGACCGGCACCCCAATGTTCTGGCCAGCAAACAGCTGTTCTCTCGGCAGCGCCGGCGCTTTGCCGGTGTGGCCCTGGACATCCTCTACGATCATTTCCTGCTCCGGCACTGGCACCTGTATTCCGATTGCGAACGAGCGGCGTTTGTTCGTTCCGTTTACAAGGAACTAAGTGCTCATGAACAGGTCATGCCATCAGCGATGGTGAAAGTTACCCGGCGCATGGTGGAATACGATTGGTTTGGCGCCTATCAGGAGCTGGATAATATCGGTTTCGCGTTGGACCGGGTAGCCGAGCGCATCCGCTTTCCCAATCAATTTGCTGGAATAATTGATGAAATTCGGGACAATGAGCGCGAACTAGAGGCGAACTTTCTGCAGTTCTTCCCGGACCTCCAATCGTTCGCCCGCGAGTTTCCGGACACCTGACAAGGAGCCCAAAATGGGTGAAGCAAAGCGACGCAAAAAAACGGGCGCCCCTGCGCCGCGTAATCAAGGAAACAAAAAGCCTGTTCTGATTGCTATTGCAGTGGTGGTAATAGTGGCGGTGATCGCTGCGGTCTATTTCATGACCTCTCCGCCTGAGCCTACATCCGATAATCTGCCGGTTGCCGCCGCCAACGCGGACGAGTTCCCCGCTATTTTTGATCAATACGGCACCTCTGTCGGCTCAGAAGATGCCCCTGTGGTGGTGCGTGAGTTCGCCGATTACCAGTGCCCAGCCTGCGGCCGCTTCGCCGAAGCCAGCCAGCGCCTGAAAAAAGAATACGTCGAATCCGGCAAAGTCCGTTTCGTCTACTTTGACCTGCCGCTGCGCCAGCACGCGAACGCCATGCCTGCCGCCCAAGCGGCTCGGTGTGCCGGTGATCAAGACGAGTACTGGGCCATGCACGACAAACTCTTCGATTCTCAGTCCTCTTGGAGCGGATCAAACGATCCGGTTGCTACCTTCACCCGTTACGCTAATGACCTCGGGCTCGAAGAGCGCCGCTTCCGCCGCTGCATGACTACCGAACTGCACAAAGAAGCCGTGGAGCAAAGCCTGCAAATTGCCATGCAACTGCGCGTAGCCAGCACTCCGACCGTTCTCGTCGACAACATCCAGCTGACCCGTCCCGGTTGGGGACAGTTGTCCGCCGTGGTCGAACGTGAGCTGAACAAAGCTGAAGACTAAGGTTCTCTATACCCCGCACTGAGATAGCCCTGTGCGGGGCAGCCCTAACTTGAACCCATCCCAAAGTGCGTTAAAATCGCTCCCAGCTGGCACTGAGCCCGCGATATCATCAATCATGCTCCGGATTTACGGTCCGGCTCGCAGGAGAAAACTATGAGCAACAATGTTGTTGTCTGCGCACTCTATAAGTTCGCAGTCCTGAACGATTACAAAGACCTACGCGACCCACTGCTAAACCTGATGCTGGAAAATGACGTGCACGGCACACTGCTGCTAGCCCGTGAAGGTATCAACGGCACCATCGCCGGCAGCCGCGAAGGCATCGACGCCGTCAAAGCCTGGATTGGCAGCGACGAACGTTTCGACGGCATCGACTACAAAGAATCCTTCGTAGAATTTCAGCCGTTCAAGCGAACCAAGGTCAAGCTCAAGAAAGAAATCGTCACCATGGGCGTGGAAGGCATCGATCCCAAACGGGTGGTGGGCACCTACGTTGATCCCAAAGAATGGAACGACCTGATCTCCGACCCCGAAGTGCTGCTGGTCGACACCCGCAACCAGTACGAAGTCGAGATTGGCACCTTCAAGAACGCGCTCAATCCCGCCACCGATACCTTCCGTGAGTTTCCGGAATACGTGAAGCAGAATCTGGACCCTGCCAAACACAAAAAGGTCGCCATGTTCTGCACCGGTGGCATTCGTTGTGAAAAATCCACGGCATACCTGAAAGAGCAGGGCTTCGACGAGGTATACCACCTCAAAGGCGGCATCCTGAAGTACCTGGAAGAAGTGCCCCAGGAGCAAAGCCTGTGGAAAGGTGAATGTTTCGTATTTGATGATCGGGTTACGGTCAATCACAATCTCGAACGTGGTGATTATGACCAGTGCCACGCTTGCCGTCGTCCGGTCACCGAAGACGACAAGCTGCGCCCTGAGTATGAACAAGGCGTGAGTTGCCACCAATGCATCGATTCACTGAGCGAAGAGCAGAAAGCTCGCTTCAAAGAGCGCGAGCACCAGATGCGTTTGGCCGAACAGCGTGGTGAAGCCCACGTAGGTGGCGAAGCGGCTCGCATTATTGCGGAACGAAAAGCCCGGAAGAAAGCTGAGCGTGAGCGTCAGGCCAAGAAAAGTCTGGAGGGCGAGCGCGCCGGTAAAACGGCATCGTAGTATATCCAACCGAACTAAGGAGACGTTATGTTGATCAGGAAGCCACTAGTCATCGCTTGTCTGGCTGTCGCACCGATGGTGCAGGCCCAGGAAAGTGAAAACTGGGAAGGTGAGGCAGAGTTGGGCGTGTTGATGACCTCAGGCAACACCGACGAAACCAAGGTGAACGGCCGCCTCGGCCTGATCAACGACCGGGAATCCTGGCGCAACAGCGGCGAGTTCAGCACCAAGTACACCGAAGCCGACGACGAGACCACGGCCGAAGAGTACCGAGCGGCACTGGAAACCAATTACAAGTTCGACGCCCAGCAGTACTGGTTCTTGCGGGGTAACTGGGAAGACGATCGCTTCTCGGGTTACGAGTTCGAATCGTCTGTCACCACCGGTTATGGAAACCGGGTTTGGACGTCCGGTGAACGTTCGTTCCTGGACCTCTCCGCCGGTACCGGTTACCGCTACAACAAGCGAATTGCGGTTGATCCGGACACCGGACGAGACGTGGAAGAAGAGGCCATTGCCCGACTGGCCGCCCAGTTTGATTACGGCTTATCCGACACTTCATTGTTTCGTCAGAAGCTGAGCACGGAAGTTGGCCTGGATGACAACAACACCATATCCAAATCGGAAACTTCGCTGCAAAGCTCCATCATGAACAACCTGTCCATGAAGGTCGCGTACCGGGTCAAGCACGTATCGGATGCTCCGGAAGGTTCAGAAAATACAGACACAGAGTTGGCCGTGTCTCTGCTCTACGGTTTCTAAACAAGTCGGTTCGAGCATAGAAAAAGGGGCAGGTGGTTGTGAACCATCTGCCCCTTTTTTGCTTTCAGCGGTGCGGTTATACGTTGTTCCTCAAACCCAGTTCATCAGGGTAGGGGGTGAGGTATTTCTGCGTGCTCAAATAGTCCACAGGCTCCCGGCGTTGGGCCAGTCTCAACAGGGTCATCGGCACCACCAAAGGTACTTCGCCCCGGTGATAGGCATCAATCTGCTCCAGCAGTACGGCTTTGTCCGCCACACTCATGTCATCTTTCAGATAGCCCAGCAAATGGTTCATGGCGTTCACATGTGCGCCGCGGCTGACTCGCTGGGTCATCGCTTCCATAAAGCCCCGAATATACCGGTCGGCTATGTCAGACAGAGGTTCGGATTTCAGGTCGGCCAACATGGGGCCAAGCTGGCGGTAAATCTTCTCGGAATGGGCCAACAGCGCAAACTTGTAGCGCCTGTGGAAGTCCTGCAGGGATTGTTTTGTGAGGTTCTCGCCGGCGACGTTCAGCATCCAGTCATCGTAGGCAAAGACTCGCTCGATGAAGTTCTCCCGTAACACGTTGTCATTCAGACGCCCCTCTTCTTCAACGGGCATCAACGGGTATGTTTTGATCAGAGCCTCTGCAAACAGACCTCGGCCATCCCGGTTCATGACTTTGCCATCGGCATCGTGAATTTTGATGCGTTCCATGCCGCAACTGGGAGACTTGGCCATCAGAATGTAGCCACGAAGATCGCTCAGTGATGGCATAACCTGCTGAATGAAGTCCGCCATAGCGTCGGTATGGTCTGCGGTACCCTTGTTGTCGGTCAGGCGCAATTCGCCGTCTTGTTCGCGCAAATGAATAGCGGGGCGGGGCACGCCGAGACCGGCTTCCAGTTCAGGGCAGATAGAGCGGAAATCAAAGTGCTGTGCGAGTACCTGAGTGCAATAACGGGAATGCTTGTGGCCGCCATCGTAGCGAACTTCCTTGCCAAGCAAGCAAGTGCTTATACCAACGGGAATATGGGTCACAGAATGCTCCTTTTGCGTCGCCTATGCTCATCACCAAAGATACGTCTGTACAGTGTAAGCCGATCACCGGGAACTTCCACTATCGAGTATTCAGTGCCGTAGAAAGTTCTATGCCAGTGCTTGCTGGATCAGTTGTTTCTGGTGCTCGGCAAAGTCTTCGATGAGCTGACGAACCTTAACGGAGTCGCGCGCAAGTACGGCGGGTTGCAGCTCCGCGAAAAAACGTCGGGTATGGGCAAGCCCATGTCGATAACGCTGCGCGCTCAGGTAATACGCGCGGCTGACGGCTGGCTCGAAATTAGACAGAGATTCGGTGAGATAGGGATTACCAACCACATCGCAACAGGCTTTCATCACTCCGAAGCTGGCTTCTACCACGCCTGTGATGTCTGCGCTCGGTTGCTGAATCTGGGTAATGACCCGGCTGACGGCTGCCATCACCATCGGCTTGTCTTTTTCCTGCCAGCGTTCACACAAACGGGTGGCGAGCATGATCAGAAGATGCATATACACATCGTACAACTCGGCGGCATATTCGGAGTTAAGCTGGGTTGCGGATGCGCCTTTGCGTGGAGTGATTTCTACCAGGTGCCAACGTTCAAGGGTATACAGAGCTTCCTTTACGGAGGCTCGGCTTACCTTGAGTTCGCTTGCCAGGCTCGCTTCTTGAATGCGCTGGCCCGGCTGTATTTGCCCTGTCATGATGTGTTTTGCCAGATAACCGGCAATTTGTTCGGCCAAAGTGTTGGGCGCCTGAAAATCCATGCTCGATAGCTCTCTAAATTCGGGGAGCGAAGCCTACTTGGGCTGAATGCTCTGAAGTTTAGCATATGCTTGGAAATGGTACGCATGCCCTTGAAAAAGCAATCGGTAGCACGCATGTATAAAGGTTCAAGTCTGAACCAGATTGGGTTGACCTATTATGCCAAAGCATTTCGAACAGGCCGTTGGCCTGCATGACGCACCGGTTCCGGAAACCGAGGGTTACGTGTTTAACCAAACCATGCTGCGGATTAAAGATCCTGAGCGTTCTCTCGACTTCTATTCCCGAGTGATGGGTATGCGCTTGGTACGTAAACTGGACTTTCCTGAAATGGAGTTCACGCTCTACTTTCTGGCGTATCTGGAAGATGCGGAAGCCGAGCGAGTACCGGCTGATGACGGCCACCGGACAACGTACACGTTTGGTCGTGAAGCCATGTTGGAGCTGACCCACAACTGGGGCACTGAAGACGATCCCGACTTCTCCTACCACAACGGCAACGACCAGCCTCAGGGCTTTGGTCATATTGGTGTCGCCGTTCCGGATGTATACAGCGCGTGTGAGCGCTTCGAGCAACTCGGTGTCGAGTTTGTGAAGCGCCCCGATGACGGCAAGATGAAAGGGTTGGCGTTCATCAAAGACCCGGATGGCTACTGGATCGAGATCCTGCAGCCGAACATGCTGGAAAAGCAGCGTAAGGGCAACTAAGCCTCAAGTCCTACGCTGTGCCGGAGTCAGCCGTCTCGGTTGGCTCCGGCCACGGTGCTGTTGCGCGAGGCAACAACCACCGCAATCACCAGGATAATGGCGCCAGCCACCCCTGCCGTGCCAAGCATTTCCCCCAGAATAAACCACGCCAACAGCGCCACAAACAAGGGTTCCAGCGTCACCACGATACTGGACAGTGTTGCCGGAGTGCTTTTGATCCCGGTAAAGAACATTAGGTAACCAATTCCCGTTGGCACCACACCGATGTAACACACCATCAACCAGTGTTTCAGCTCCATGGTTTCCAGCGCGGCGAATCCTCCGCTGATCAGCGCAACCGGCAGTAGCAACAGAGCTGCGGTGAAAAAGCAGATAAACGCCGTAGTGAACGCCGGAGTGCCCACCGAGTTATAGCGGCTGGTCAGTGTGAACCCGGTGTAGACCGCAGCCGCCAGCAACGACATCAGAATACCCGCAAGCCGAAGGTTGCCGGTTGTGTCGATGTCGCCCAGCACCAACATGCCAGTCCCGACCACCGCGCCCAGCGCGGCGATCAGCGTTGTAAGGGTGGGGCGCTCACCCAGCATGGGCGCGGCAAGGATGGCCACGAATACCGGCGGCAAACAGAGGGATATCAAGGTCGCGATTCCGGCCCCGGACAAATCGACAGCCATCAGATAGCTGCCTTGATACAGGGCCTGAAACAGCCCAAGAGCCGTTAATGGCAGGAGCGCCTTCCAGCTGAGTGAGCGTAAAGAGCTTCCCACAGCGTTGCCATGAGGATTCTCTCGGCGGAGCTGGCGCTGCTCCCGGCGCATCAGCACCCAGAAAAATGGCAGCGCCACGACCAGGCGCAAGAAGGCTAGGGTGATGGGCGCGAGATCAGAGCCGCTGAACAGGAATTTCGCGACAATGCTGGTGGTCGCCCAAAGCAGCGCTGCCAGCGCAATTAAAAGAACGCCTTGAATCATAAATGTTGCCAAGCCTGAGAGGATTCATCGAGGAGCCTATCAGTGGCCGGCAGACTTCGCTATAGGCGGAAAGAGGGGGCAGAAAGCCCCCGGAGAGGTTTATTTGATCGCGAGGCGTTCGGCATTTTTTTCAACGGTGCGGGCACCAATGCCTTTTACGTTGGCCAGATCTTCAACCGAAGCAAACGGGCCGTTGGCTTCGCGGTAAGCGACAATGGCTTCTGCTTTGCTTTGGCCGATACCGTTCAACGCTGACAGAGTGGCGACATCGGCCGCATTGATATTAATAGCGCCAGGTACGTTGGCGTGGGCAAAGCCGGTTGCCAGGCTGAACAACAGAACAAGGGTGGCAAAAAAAGAGGTGTGTTTCATGAGTGATTCCTGATTGTTGAGAATATTGTTATTGATCAATCAGGTGAGACAACCGAAAGGTTGTTGGAACCGCGAGGCGGCGGGTCTTCGGGGGAATCATAAAGAGAGATAGCCAGACGAGCGAATGCACGGAAGAGGACACAATCCATGTGCCCCGAGCTTCCGTGGCTGACCCCTGCCTAATCCATCAAGCTGTGCATCATCCTGAGCACGTCATCCTTGTTTCATCCCTGTACGCCCTGTTCCTTAGGGCAACTCATAAATTCCTTGAGTTTATGTCCCCCAACCAACGTCCTTGCTGGCATGTCTTCCCTGACGCTTTTCATTCTACACAGGGCAAGACTATTAAAAATCGGACATGATCCCGACGGCGTGTGCGAGATATCTCACGCTGGTGTGAGCGTATCGGTATGGGGTCGTGCGTTATGTTGCGTGAAGAGAGGGGTGACTTACCCCGATTTCAGGGGCTCTGTCGCTTCTGTGATGCGCTCCATGCTGATTTTACGAACGGCTTTCTGGCTGGCTCTGATGTGCGCGGTCAGTTGGTCTGCGGCCTCGGAAGCCTGCCCGGCTCTGAGGGCTTTCAGAATCTGAGCATGCTCGCTGTAGGTGGCCCCGATGCGAGCATCCTGGGTGAAATCCAGGTGCCGGATAATGCGCAACCGGTCGGTGATTTCCCGGTGGATACGGGTCATTTCCCGGTTGCCTGCGGCCGCAACCAGATCGCAATGAAAGCTCTCGTCCAAAGCCCGCAAGGTACTGCCGATGGCGCGTTCTGACGGGTGGTCCGGGTTCCAGATCGCGGCCAGTGTGCGCACCGCTGCGGGTTCTTCGGGCAGGGCGCAAATTTTGTGCATGGCCGCTCGCTCCAAAGTAATCCGCAGATCGTACAGCTCTTCCACTTGCTGGAAATCGAACGGTTTCACCTGCCAGCCGCTGCGGAACAACACATCCACATAGCCTTCCCTTTGCAACCGGTATAACGCTTCGCGCACGGGTGTGCGGCTGGCGTTAAGTTGGGCTCCAAGATCTCCTTCGCTGAACTTGTCACCGGGGGTCAGGCGGAACTCAAGAATATCGTCTTTCAGCGCCGCGTATACACGGTCCGCGACGGAAGCCTTTCTCTTGGTTTTGGTTGCCATGGTGCGAGTGTGTCTTCCTTAGTGGGTACTGGGTGGTCGCAATAATCCGACATCAGGAATTGATGAAGGCCCGCCAGCCGCCGATGATCAGGGCGTTGGGTTCGCATGAGGGGACCTCAAAATGTGTGGTTAACCTTGTATACATGACAATCCGCAAGGCTCGTGCCATTTCGGGGCGGCTTATAATTATTCCTTTTAAAACATATGGTTGATGTCATTTTTGTCCGTAGCACGGATTTATGGTGCGCACCAAATAAGAGCATGACCGACAGAAATGGCACCAAAATCAGGCCTTTGGCCCTGAATATTCACGGCGTAACGTATGGCTTTTGTTCTTGTATACTAGATAAGTGACTGTTTTGTTGTGGGTTTTGGGTGAGTTGGAACGGCAGATGCAAACGTTCGGCTGCGATTGACGACTCAAAACACAACGAAAAGGACACGCAACATGAGCATCAAAACAAACTTAAAGCTTGGCCTGTCTGCATTGGCGCTATCGGTTTCCTTTCACGCCCTGGCGGCGGAAGATCCCATTAAAGTGGGCGTACTGCACTCGCTCTCCGGCACCATGGCGATCAGTGAAACCGCACTGAAAGACACCATGCTGATGCTGATCGAAAAACAGAATGCCGCGGGTGGTGTGCTGGGCCGCCAACTGGAACCGGTGGTGGTCGACCCCGCTTCTAACTGGCCGCTGTTTGCGGAGAAAGCTCGGGAGCTACTGGAAAAAGAAGAAGTTGACGTGATTTTTGGTAACTGGACCTCCGTGTCTCGTAAATCCGTGCTGCCAGTTATCGAAGAGCTGAATGGCCTGCTGTTCTACCCGGTGCAGTACGAGGGTGAAGAGTCCTCTGAAAATGTTTTCTACACCGGTGCGGCGCCTAATCAGCAAGCGATTCCCGCCGTGGATTACCTGATGAATGACCTGGGTGTTGAGCGCTGGGTACTGGCGGGCACCGATTACGTGTACCCCCGGACCACCAACAAGGTTCTTGAAACTTACCTGAAAGACAAAGGCGTGGCAGCCGGCGACATCATGATCAACTACACGCCGTTTGGTCACTCTGATTGGCAGACCATCGTCTCCGATATCAAGAAATTTGGTAGCGCTGGCAAGAAAACAGCGGTGGTTTCGACCATCAACGGCGACGCCAACGTGCCTTTCTACCGTGAACTGGGTAACCAAGGCATCTCTGCTTCAGACATTCCAGTGGTGGCCTTCTCTGTGGGCGAGCAGGAACTGGCGGGTATCGACACTGGCCCTCTGGTTGGACACCTGGCCGCCTGGAACTACTTCATGAGCGTGGATACCGACGCCAACTACGACTTCATCGACTCCTGGGTGGAGTTCAAGGGTGACGAAGCTGCCGTCACCAACGACCCCATGGAAGCACACTACATCGGCTTCAACATGTACGTAGAAGCGGTGAAGAAAGCGGGCACCGCTGAAGTCGACGCGGTCAAAGACGCCATCATCGGCGTGAGCGTACCGAACCTCACTGGCGGCTACGCCACCATGATGCCGAACCACCACATTACCAAGCCGGTACTGATTGGTGAGATTCAAGACAACGGCCAGTTCTCGGTAGTTTGGGAAACCCCGTCTACCGTTGCCGGCGATGCCTGGTCTGACTTCTTGCCAGGTTCCAAGGATCTGATCAGTGATTGGCGTGCGCCGCTGCGCTGCGGCAACTTCAATGTTGTCTCGGGCACCTGCGGTAGCTCGTCAGACGTAGCCGCTGAGTAAAGTCTTGATCCGGGCAGGCCTTAGCGCTTGCCCGGTTTTTTTTAATTTCATTTCATCGCCAACAGGAATGAATCATGAGCATCTTTCGATTGCTCGCCGGACTGATCTTTGTCTGGTGTATAGCTCTGGGGCCGTCGCTGGCGACCGCCCAAGTGCAGGACGACGCAGCGCAATCGCTGTTGCAAAGGCTCGTAGAGGCCAGCAACGCCGAGCGGACAGCGGTTCTGAAACAAATTTCCGAGAGCGGTGACGAGCGCGCGCGGGGCTGGCTGGAAGCCTTCTCTGCCGGCAAACTCGCCACCGTCAAAGAGAGCGGCGCCATTGTGGTCGTTCTGAACAATGTAGGCCGGAACTGGACGATAGCCAGTGCCTTGAATGGTGAAGAGCTAGGCAAAGTATCCCGCCGCGGCCTCGCCACCGTTCGCGTAAACAACTCACTGCGCAGTGACGTGGAAGGACTGCTTGCGGTGATCGACCTGACCGCCGCGAACCCGGACGTTCGGTTAGCAGCAGCTCGCGATCTGTTGGGCGAAGTTAACGCAGCTCTGGTGAGCCAGCTTGAACAGCGCGTGCAAGTGGACGACAGCGCCGCTGTGCGTGACATGCTGACCACCGCGCTGGCGATTCACCGCGTAGAGCAGGGCGACAAGGGTGCCATTGAGACCCTGTCGGGCAGCTTGAATGCCCAGGCCCGCGCGGCGCTGAACAACGCCAGTAACAGCGACGATCCCGCCCTCGCAGCGGCGGCAAGCCAAGCGCTTGAAAGCATTGAGCAAAAACTGAAAATGAACCGCGCGGCCGAAACCTTGTACTTCGGCCTGTCCCTCGGTTCCGTACTGGTCTTGGCTGCCATCGGTCTGGCCATCACCTTTGGTGTGATGGGCGTGATCAACATGGCCCACGGTGAGCTGATCATGCTCGGCGCCTACACCACCTGGGGCATGCAGCAGCTACTCCCCGGCCAGCCCGGCTTGGCATTAATCCTGTCGATTCCGGCAGGCTTCCTGGTCGCGGCGCTGGCGGGCATTGCCATTGAGCGCAGCGTTATCCAGTACCTCAAAGGCCGCCCGCTCGAAACCCTGCTGGCCACCTTTGGTATCAGCCTGATTCTGCAGCAACTGGTGCGCACCCTGGTATCTCCGCTTAACCGCTCGGTAGTTACGCCTGAATGGATGAGTGGCTCGATCATGATCAACGAGGCATTGTCACTTACCCTGAACCGCCTCTACGTGATCGGCTTTGCCCTGGTGGTGTTTGCAGGCCTGATGCTGATCATGCGTAAAACCCGTCTCGGCCTTGAAGTACGTGCCGTTACCCAGAACCGTGCCATGGCGCGCTCAATGGGTATCAAAGCCACCAAAGTCGACATTCTCACCTTTGCCTTGGGCTCAGGCGTTGCTGGCCTGGCCGGTGTGGCGTTGTCACAGATCACTAATGTAGGGCCGAACCTGGGCCAGAACTACATCATCGATTCCTTCATGGTGGTGGTGTTCGGCGGTGTCGGTAACCTCTGGGGCACTCTGGTTGCCGGGCTCACGCTGGGTACCCTCAATCAGGTTCTGGAACCTTGGGCTGGTGCAGTACTGGCCAAGATCATGGTGTTGGTCATGATCATCCTGTTCATTCAAAAACGGCCGAAGGGATTGTTCCCCGAGAAAGGCCGAGCGGCGGAGGGCTGAGTTATGGCTTCATCACAAACCTGGCTGTTCCGGCCGTTTCAGGAACGTTCAACCCAGATCTTCCTCGGCGTGTTGTTCAGTGCCGTGGTGCTGGTGACCTTCCTGCACTTGTTTATGCCCCAGGATAGTGCGCTGCATGTCAGTGCCTACACCGTCACCCTGTTGGGTAAATACCTTTGCTACGCCCTGCTGGCGGTGGCGGTGGATCTGGTCTGGGGTTACCTCGGTATCCTCAGTCTGGGCCACGGTGCGTTCTTTGCTCTCGGCGGCTACGCCATGGGCATGTACCTGATGCGCCAAATCGGCGATCGCGGCACCTACGGTGACCCGCTGTTGCCGGACTTCATGGTATTTCTGAACTGGGACACGCTGCCCTGGTTCTGGCAAGGCTTCGACATGGCCTGGTTTGCCTTTATCATGGTGCTGCTGGCCCCCGGCCTGCTGGCGCTGGTGTTCGGGTTCCTGGCTTTCCGTTCACGGGTCACCGGCGTGTATCTGTCGATCATCACTCAGGCCCTGACCTTTGCTCTGATGCTGGCGTTCTTCCGAAACGAAATGGGCTTTGGTGGCAACAACGGCCTGACTGACTTCCGGGATATCCTTGGCTTTAACCTGCGCAGCGATGCCACAAGGCTGGGGCTGTTCATCGCCACCGGAGTGGCGCTGGCGGTGGGCTACGTGATTTGCCGGGGCATTGTCACCAGCAAGCTGGGCCGGGTGAGCATTGCTTGCCGGGATGCCGAAGCCCGTACCCGCTTCCTGGGTTACCGGGTAGAGCGAGTGCAGCTGTTCGTGTTTGTGGTATCCGCCATGCTGGCGGGTGTCGCGGGTGCCTTGTATGTGCCGCAAGTGGGTATCATCAACCCCAGCGAGTTCTCACCTCTGTTCTCCATTGAAATCGTGGTGTGGGTGGCCTTGGGTGGCCGTGCAACGCTTTACGGTGCGGTCATCGGCGCCATTCTGGTGAACTACGCCAAAACCGTATTCACCGGCGTGATGCCGGATGCCTGGCTGTTCGCACTGGGTGCCTTGTTTGTACTGGTTACCGTGTTCCTGCCGAAAGGCATTGCAGGTTTGCTGCAAAAGGACCGCAAAGGCAAAGACACTGACGACGCCCCGACTGCACAGGAGGCCTCCGCATGAGCATGCTAGAGCAATTGGCCAACCGGGAACGGGTGTTCGAATTCCTGGAACCGGCCAAATCGCCGGTGGATGTACGCCACGGCCCGATTCTGTATCTTGAAGATGTGAACGTGAGCTTCGATGGCTTCAGAGCCATCAACAATCTGAACCTCACCATCGACGACGGCGAACTGCGCTGCATCATCGGTCCTAACGGCGCCGGGAAAACCACGATGATGGACATCATCACCGGTAAAACCCGCCCGGATAACGGCTCGGTGTGGTTTGGCAGTCGCCACAACCTGTTGGCCATGAACGAGCCGGAAATTGCCAGCTTGGGCATCGGCCGCAAGTTTCAGAAGCCGACCGTGTTTGAAGCCCTCACCGTGTTCGAAAACCTCGAATTGGCGATGGCCACGGACAAACGCATCTGGCCCACGCTCACCGCCATCATGCAGCCCGAACACCGGGATCGCATCAGCGAAGTGTTGGAGATGATCAAGCTGCAGGCGCTGAGGGATAAACCAGCGGGCATTCTTTCTCACGGCCAGAAACAGTGGCTTGAGATCGGCATGCTGCTGATGCAAAAGCCGAGACTGCTGCTGGTGGACGAACCCGTAGCGGGCATGACCGAACAGGAAATGGAACGCACCGCCGAACTGCTCACCAGCCTGGCCGGCAAACAGTCGGTTGTGGTGGTGGAACACGATATGGGCTTTGTCCGCTCCATCGCGCGCAAAGTCACCGTGCTGCATCAAGGCAGTGTGCTGGCGGAAGGCACCATGGACCAGGTCTCTAACGACCCGGAAGTGATCAAGGTGTACCTGGGGGAAGAGGCATAATGCTCAAGATTCAGAAGCTCAACCAATACTATGGCGAAAGCCACACCCTCTGGGACTTGGATATCGACATACCACAGGGCGAGTGCACCTGTGTGATGGGTCGTAATGGCGTGGGCAAGACCACCCTGATGAAATGCATCATGGGCGAGGAAAGCATCGACAACGGCAGCATGGAATTTGCGGGCGACGTGGAACTGGCCAAGAAGAAAGTGGAAGACCGCTCTCGCCTTGGCATCGGCTACGTGCCTCAGGGCCGACAGATCTTTCCGTTGCTCACCGTCGAAGAAAACCTGCGCACCGGCCTGGCCGTGCGCAAAGACGGCAGCAAGAAAATCCCTGAACGCATTTACGAGTTGTTCCCGGTACTCAAGGAAATGAAACACCGCCGAGGCGGCGATCTCTCCGGCGGCCAACAGCAGCAACTGGCCATCGGCCGGGCCTTGGTGATCGAGCCGCGCCTGCTGATCCTCGATGAGCCGGGTGAAGGCATCCAGCCCAACATCGTCGCGCAGATCGGCGACGTCATTCGCAAGTTGATCAAGGAAGACGGCCTGACCGTGCTGTTGGTGGAACAGAAACTGCCGTTCGCCCGCAAATACGCCGACCGTTTCGCCATCCTCGACCGGGGACGCCGCGTCGCCGAAGGCGAAATTGCCGGCCTGACCGATGAACTGATCAAGAAGCACCTGACTGTATGACCGCTTACGAACCCATCGTCGCCCATGCCTCTGGCCACCGTTTCGATACGGAACGGCGCTGGGCGGCTTCGCTGTCTCTCGGCTTCGAATCCCGGAACGAGGGCGCAGCAGAACCCGTCACCCGGCTGGTGCGCCGTCGGCACATGGGGCCATTGCGGGTTCAGCGTCCGTTCTATCCGGAAGGCAAACATGGATGCTGCCACGTGTACCTGCTGCACCCGCCCGGCGGGTTGGTGAGCGGCGACGAACTGCGAATCGAAGCGACCGTGGCCGAAGGCGGCCACGCCCTGCTGACCACTCCGGCCGCGGCCAAGCTCTACAAAGCCGACAGCCACGGCGTGGCTTGGGGCCAGCACACCCGTTTGCAGGTGGCCAAAGACGCGATCCTTGAATACCTGCCTCAGGAAACCATTGCCTTTGATGGTTCCCGGGGCGAACAGACCACCACCATTGAACTTGAAGGCGGCGCGAAAACCCTCGGCTGGGAAGTGCTCGCCCTCGGTCGCCCGGCCAGCGACCTGCCATTCGCCACCGGTGCGCTGGAACAACGCTTTCACCTCAGCCTCGATGGCAAGCCTCTGTGGCTGGAACGCCAGTTGCTGGACCCCGCACATCGCCGGTTCACCGGCCATTGGGGGCAGGGCGGCGCCACCGTGCAGGCAACCCTCTGGGCCGTTGGTCTGGACGACGAAGCGGCCGCTATCGAAGTGCTGAGAGAACAACTTCCGGACAACCACCGCTGGGCGGTTACCCGGCGCAGAGGCGTGCTGCTGCTGCGCTATCTGGGCACTGAACGCAACGAAGCCTGGGCCTTGTGTGAACAGGCCTGGCATTTGCTGCGGCCAATGCTCACCGGCTTACCGGCCCATACACCCAGAATCTGGCTTACCTGAAGCCTATAGACACGACGGAGTCATCCATGGAACTCACACCCAGAGATAAAGACAAGCTGCTGTTGTTCACGGCGGCCCTGCTGGCCGAGCGTCGCAAAGCTAAGGGCCTGAAACTGAACTACCCGGAAGCCGTGGCCCTGATCAGCGCCGAGATCATGGAAGGTGCCCGCGAAGGCCGTACCGTGGCTGAGCTGATGAGCGCTGGCACCGAAATCCTCACGCGTGAAGACGTCATGGACGGCGTAGCCGACATGGTGCCCGAAGTGCAGGTAGAGGCCACCTTCCCGGACGGCACCAAGCTGGTGACCGTCCACAATCCGATAGTGTAAGGAGCGCGACATGATCCCCGGTGAATACCAGATCCAGGACGGCGATATCGAGCTTTGCGTCGGCCGCGAACGCATCGACATCGACGTTTCCAATACCGGCGACCGCCCGGTACAGATCGGCTCCCACTACCACTTCGCCGAAGCCAACCCCGCGTTGGACTTCGACCGGGCAAAGGCCAAGGGCTACCGCCTTGACGTTGCCGCTGGCACCGCGATTCGTTTCGAACCCGGCCAGACCCGCTCCGTTACCCTGATTCCCTTCGTTGGTAAGCGGGAAATCTACGGCTTCCGTGGCGATGTGATGGGCAAATTGGAGGGCAAAGCATGAAGATTTCCAGACAGGCCTACGCCGACATGTACGGCCCCACCGTGGGCGACCGCGTGCGCCTCGGTGATACAGAGCTGTGGATTCAAGTTGAAAAAGATCACACCCATTACGGCGACGAAGTGAAATTCGGTGGCGGCAAAGTCATCCGTGACGGCATGGGCCAGAGCCAGCGTTGCGACGATGCCGTTATGGACACCGTCATCACCAATGCTCTGATTCTCGACTGGTGGGGCATCGTCAAAGCCGACGTGGGCATCCAGAAAGGCCGCATCGCCGCCATCGGCAAATCCGGCAACCCGGACACCCAGCCAGACGTCGACATCGTGATCGGCCCGGGCACCGAAATCATCGCCGGGGAAGGCAAAATCCTCACCGCCGGTGGCATCGACCCCCACATCCACTTCATCTGCCCCCAGCAGGTAGAAGAAGCCCTGATGAGCGGCATCACCACCATGCTTGGTGGCGGCACCGGCCCGGCGACCGGCACCAACGCCACCACCTGCACACCGGGTGCCTGGCACATGGGCAAGATGCTTCAGGCCGTTGACAGCCTACCCATGAACATCGGGTTTCTGGGCAAGGGCAACGCCAGCCTGCCCGAAGCGCTGGAAGTGCAAATCAAAGCCGGTGCCATTGGCCTCAAACTGCACGAAGACTGGGGCACCAGCCCGGCCAGCATCGACAACTGCCTGACGGTGGCAGACCAGTACGATGTGCAGGTAGCCATTCACACCGACACCCTGAACGAATCCGGTTTCGTGGAAGACACCCTGGCTGCGTTCAAAGGCCGCTGTATCCACACCTTCCACACCGAAGGCGCGGGCGGTGGTCACGCCCCCGACATCATCACTGCCTGTTCCAAGGATTACGTATTGCCGTCGTCCACCAACCCGACCCGGCCTTACACCGTGAACACCATCGACGAACACCTCGACATGCTGATGGTGTGTCACCACCTGGACCCGAACATCCCGGAAGACGTGGCCTTCGCCGATTCCCGCATTCGCCGGGAAACCATCGCTGCGGAAGACATTCTGCACGATATGGGCGTGATCTCCATGATATCCTCCGACTCCCAGGCCATGGGCCGGGTGGGCGAAGTGGTGTGCCGTACCTGGCAAACCGCCCATAAGATGAAAGTGCAGCGCGGCCTGCTGCCGGAAGATGAAGAAATAGGCGCCGATAACTTCCGCGCCAAGCGCTACATCGCCAAGTACACCATCAACTCTGCCATCACCCACGGCATCGCCCACGAAGTCGGCTCGGTGGAAGTGGGTAAGCTGGCGGACCTGGTGCTTTGGAGCCCCGCGTTCTTTGGCGTGAAGCCTGCCTGCATCCTCAAAGGCGGCATGATTGCGGCCGCCCCCATGGGAGACCCGAACGCCTCGATTCCCACGCCCCAACCGGTGCATTACCGCCCCATGTTTGGCGCCTTCGGCAAGGCTGCCAGTGCCACCCGCTTGACCTTTGTCAGCCAGGCCGCGCTGGATGCCCGGATCGGAGAAGAGCTGGGGCTGGATAGCCCGTTGTCCGCCTGTAAAGGCGTGCGGGGTGTGCGCAAGAAAGACATGAAACTGAACGACGCGTGCCCGCACCTGACCGTGGACCCGCAAACCTACGAAGTACACGCAGACGGCGAACTGCTCACCTGTGAGCCCGCTACCGAACTGCCCCTGGCCCAGCGCTACCACCTGTTCTGAGCCGGGTATTGGAGAACTGATTATGTTGGAACTGACACAACGCATCGGTGATGTGAACAGCGCCGGGATCGACACCAGCGAGATCCTGGACAACCTGGTACTGCCTTACGAGCTGCGCATCCGCGGCCGTTTGCGCGCCAGCACCGAAACCAACGTGGACGTGGGCCTGTTTCTGGATCGCGGCCCGGTGCTGCGGGACGGAGACCTGCTGCAAGCCAAAACCGGTGAGATCATCCGCATCCGCGCGGCGGAAGAGCAGGTGGTCACCGCGCGCATTGAAAACGGCCAGCCGCTGGCGCGCCTGTGTTACCACCTGGGCAACCGCCACGTAACGCTGGCCATCGGCATGGACGAGCAGGGCGCCTTTGTGCGCATCACCCCGGACCACGTACTGGAAGAACTGGCGGAACGTTTGGGCGCAACCCTGACCCACCACACCGCCCCGTTCGACCCGGAACCCGGTGCCTATACCCAAGCCGGGTATTCCCATGGCCACGGCCACAGCCACAGCCATTCACACGATCACGACCACGGGCACAGCCATGGCCACAGTCACGAACATTCCCACTGAGGCCGTCACCCCGCAAGGGGGCGACCTAGCATTGCTGGGCTTGATGCAACTCGTCAGCCCGGCATTGCCCATCGGCGCCTTCGCCTGGTCTCAGGGCCTGGAAAGCGCCTTTGAACTGGGCTGGGTGAACAACGAAGCGGAACTGGCCGAGTGGATTGAAGGCGTACTGGAAGACGGTCTCAGCCGCTGCGAATTGCCCCTGCTGGTGCGCTTGCAGAGCGCCTGGGCTGACAGTGATGCCGAAGCGCTGGCGCAGTGGAACGACTGGTTGCACGCCACCCGGGAAACCGCCGAACTGAGCGACGAAGACACCCGCCTTGGCGCTGCCCTCGTGACTCTGCTGCGCAACCTGGAGCTGCTGCCCGAGCAACACCTGATTCCGGAAGACCCCGGCTACATCACCATGTTTGCCTGGGTTGCCAATAAACGGTATGTACCCGTGCGCCAAGCGCTGCTCGGCTTCGCCTGGGCCTGGCTGGAAAACCAGCTCGCCGTGGCCTGCAAAGCGCTGCCCCTTGGCCACACCGCTGCCCAGCGCATTATCGAGCGGCTGCGCCCCCAACTGGCGGTCGCCGTAGACATTGCGCTGGAACGGAACGATCACGAACTCGGGCCCATCCTGCCGGGATTGGCGCTCGGAAGTGCCTTACACGAAACACAGTATTCACGGCTTTTCAGAAGCTGAAGAAACATTGAGGAGAAATTGCCATGACACATTGTTTGAGAGTTGGAGTCGGCGGCCCGGTTGGGTCTGGTAAAACCGCATTGCTGCGCCAGTTGTGCAAAGCCCTGCGCAACCACTACAACATCGCCGTGGTCACCAACGACATCTACACCCGGGAAGACGCCGACTTCCTCCTGCGCCACGAAGCGCTGGATGCAGACCGCATTCTCGGCGTGGAAACCGGCGGCTGCCCGCACACCGCCATCCGCGAAGACGCCTCCATGAACCTGGCGGCCATTGACGATCTGCAAAGCCGCCACCCGGATCTGGAACTGGTGCTGGTGGAATCCGGCGGCGACAATCTGTCTGCCACCTTCAGCCCGGAACTGAGCGACCTCACCCTGTACGTGATCGATGTATCTGCAGGCGACAAGATTCCCCGTAAAGGCGGCCCCGGCATCACCAAATCCGACCTGCTGATCATTAACAAGATCGACATCGCCGAACAGGTACACGCCTCCCTAGAAGTAATGGAGCGAGACAGCAAAAAAATGCGCGGCGAACGCCCCTTCGTGTTCACCAATCTTTATGACGGGGTAGGGCTGGAAACCATCATCAGCTTCATTCTAGAGCGCGGCATGCTGCCGGAAAGACGCCCCGAAAAACTGGCCGAACCGGCCTGAGCACACGAACCGAAACGATTTTAGAACCACCAGGAGCAACACCATGAAACTGACTTCAAAACTACTTACCGCCGCCGCGCTGCTAACCGCCTCTGCATCCGCCATGGCACACCCCGGTCATACGGAAGGTGGCTTCGCCAGCGGCCTGCTGCACCCCATGTTAGGCCTGGACCACCTGCTGGCCATGGCCGCCATTGGCTTCTGGAGCGTGCGCCAAAACAAACTCATGAAAAACGCGACCCCAGCCTTCGTGATTGGCGGCATGGTAGGTGGCGCAGCCCTCGCTTGGGGCGGCCTGAGTGTGCCCGGCGTTGAAACTGGCATCACCTTCTCGGTACTGGTGGCCGGCATCCTCATTGCAACTTTGGCGAAACTACCGACCGCCTTGGGTGGCACATTAGTTGGCGCCTTCATGTTGTTCCATGGCTTTGCCCATGGTGCAGAAATGCCCGAAGGCACAACATTGGCTGCGTACTTGGCTGGCTTCTCAATCGCCACCCTTGCTATCACCCTGGTTGGGCGTGGGCTGGGTAGCTTGATGCTGAATGCGGACAGCCGCTTCAGCCGTGGCGTTGGGGGAGTGCTGGCGGTTACGGGGGCGTATTTGGCGGTGGCTTGAGCCCACCGCTAACTCATAGAAAGGCCCGTCATACCTGACTGCACCACAAATCCCTCCCGAAGCCTCAACAGCAAATTCGTGCATTCGTCGCGAATTTGCTGAATTTTACATTTGCCATATGGGAAGCTACCTGAAAATTAGGTAGTGTATGTTTACACACAATGGAACTTGCCGCTGTTAGGGACGACAGATGGATTTCAGTTTACTGCTTTAGCTTTTTTCGAATTTCCCTCGCCCCTTTTACCGCTGGTTTTTCTTGGTGCCTTGTTCAGATCTTTTGAGCGAGGGTGGTTTTCGTGTGCCTTTGTGTTTAGGAGTCCCTGCAGAAGGCTCTGCGCCAAGACCATTGCCCCTGCTTCGTTATTGTAATAATGAAGAGGTCACGCGATTACATCGGGGATGGCGTAGAAGTGCTTGTAAAATTTTGATTATAAAGAATAAATGATACAGAAAAATCTAAGGGTAGGCGTGGATAGTGGAAGTCACTTTTGTGCAATAACAAAGCGCTCTATCTAATCACTGTTAGCTTTTAGACTTGATCGGGAGTAATTAATGAAGTGGATTGAGCCAAAGTACTCCAAGGAAAAAGTTAAGCGGGCGGGCATTGGCCTTCTAACTTACGATCTGGGAACAGATGAGTTTTTTAACGCATCGGTTATATTTCACAATTGGCGGTCGGCCCACGCATTTCCTATGCAAATAATGCTGGACCTACTACGGAAAAATTCAATTCGAATCGATAAACGTGCTGTTGTAGTTCAACGCCTAAAGCGTGTGCCATCTATTTTCTTTAAGCTCGCGCGTGAAAAAAATATGAGTTTAAGTCGAATGGAAGATATTGCGGGCTGCAGAGCTGTTGTTGAGAACTCTCGATATGTCCGTAGAATCGCTGACTCACTTGAAAATAGCAGAACAAAAAATAGATTGACGCGAATAAGAAACTACATAGATTCACCCAAGCCATCGGGTTACCGAGGCATTCACCTTATATTTAAGTACAACGGAAGCAAAGAAAAGTTTATTGGTATGTCTGTTGAACTTCAAATACGCAGCAAGGTTCAGCATTCATGGGCTACCGCCGTTGAAGTTGTTGGTGCTTTTACGAAACAGGCTTTGAAGGCAAGTTCAGGAGAATCAATATGGTTAGACTTTTTCAGATATGCGAGCGTTGAATTTTCAAAACTTGAAAATGAAATTATAGATCAGAGTTATAGCGGAATCGATACATTCGCAGAGATGGATAAAAAATATAGAGAGCTTGACCTTTCAGAAAGGTTAAAAGCTTTTAAAGTCGCTGCAACAGCATTATCACAAGACAAGGAGAAAGGCGCTGGATATTTCGTTGTTCTTTTGGACATCGAAGAAAAGCGAGTTCGTTTTACAAGATTTGGCAAACAAAACCTCGCTCAAGCGACCTCCTTTTATAATGACCAAGAAGAGCAATGCCGAGATAATCAGTACAAGGACGTTGTTCTTGTATCTGCGGCATCCGTTAGAGATTTAAAAAAGGCTTATCCCAATTATTTTGCTGATACCGATGACTTTGAGAAAAATGTCAGTCTAGTATACAAAGCTAACAAATCAATTCAGCCGACCGCTGGCGCGTCGGCTGAATTGAGGCGTTAGCAGAGACGAATTCAACCTTGACGGATGTGAGATGCAAGAATTTTCGCTAGAACAGATGGCAGAGAACATTCATTACGGAAAAACCAAGACGTACTTCGAGGAAGTGCTCTCTTCCTATCACAATCAGAACTATCGGTCGGCAGTCGTGATGCTTTGGTCTGTTGCCGTCTGTGATATTGTGTTTAAGCTACAAAGCCTTATTGATCTTTATAACGATGCTTCCGCTAAAGAAATTCTTGATGAGATCAGCAAAGTTCAGGATGCTGATCCGCGATCCTCGGTTTGGGAATTGAAGCTAATTGATGATGTGAATGAGAAAACTCACCTATTAGATGCATCCGAATACGAAAATCTAAGGTACTTGCAAAGACAGCGTCATCTTTCTGCTCACCCTGTCCTAAATAAAGAAAGGGAGCTTCATGCACCCAACAAGGAGACTGTGAGATCACTGCTTAGGAATACGCTTGATGATCTTCTTATAAAACCCCCTTTCTACACGCAGCATATTTTAAACGAACTTCTAGCGGATATAGCAGAGTCTAGAGAAATACTAAATACAAGAAAGAAAGTAAGAAAGTATGTGGAAAGTCGCTATTTGAGCAGGACGAATCAGACGGTTGAGCTGAGTATATTTAGGTCTCTATGGAAAATAGTATTTAAGCTTGAGAATGACGATTGCAATAAAAACAGGTTAATCAATCTCCATGTTTTGGAAGTTATAGCGACTAAAAATAGAGCGCTGTTGCCAGATACTATCAGAGGCGATGTCGACTTCTACAGCAATGTAGCAAATGGTGGGGACCCGCTTCAGTATTTGACGTTTTTCCTGTCCCAGAATCACGAGGTTTTCCCTTTGCTCAGCGACGCTGCTCGCCTGAAGGTGGAACACTGTGCGGCTAATGATGACGTAGGAAAAACAATTGGTTGGTTTACTAAAGATAGCTTAACTAAGCATGCTGAGGATATTGAGAGCTGGATAAAAAGTGAAGAACGACCTATTTTTAGCCCGCCTCAATTCGATGTATTGCTGGAGATATCGGATACAGATGAATGGCAAAGTCGTTTTTGCAGAATTGTATCTACTTATTATGGAGCAAGCCGAAACTACGATCAGGCAGACTCTAGGTTTCAGGTCGCAATACCAAAATATATAAAGCTATTCGACCGAGATTCAATTAGAGACCTTGCTCAAAAAATAAATAGTAATAGTCAATGCCATGATAGAGGGCGTGCTCGCCATGATTACACGATAATCAAGGAGCGAATCGATGAGTTGTTCCCTGAAGGCTTCAATTACAAAGATTATACTTGGTTTAGCCGAAAGCTTGGTCTTGATGACTGAACATGCTAACAAATGCGGTCAAGGGACGCTCTTGGCGTCGCGCCCCTGCCGCTAGCGTTAGGTTTAATGGAGTAAAAATTGGATCAAGAGTTATTAATTCGGCTTCTTATTTCACTTGTTGGGGTTCTATTCGGGGCAGTGTTAGCGTTTGCATTCAATAGGAAGCTCAAACGGATGGATGTCAACGAAGAGCGAAAGGCGAGCTGTAGACTCTCAGCGTATCTTCTTTATCGGCAATATGAGACCGTACTTCACTACTTTGAGAATCATGTTCTTCCATACCGAAATCATCCACACAAAGAAGAAGTAATTCCCCCTGTTCGGTTTTCGAACGATGTGGCTAACGTGAATGTAAATGACCTTGCATTTTTACTGTCCACTGATGACCCACATACTTTGCATGGAATTGCTTGTCTCCAAGACAGATATAAAACAATCGGTGAAATTTTAAACGATAGGCACGAGTTTCATATGCGAATCCAAGCAGAAAAAGGAAAGTCTTGGGTTCCTGGAACACTGGGTGAGTATGACTCGGCACACCTTAAGCTGATGACGGATGCAATATTTGAGCATGTTCCTGAGTTTATAGAGGCATATTTCATTTCGAAAGAGCGGTTCGAAGTTCAGTATGAGAGTCTTTTTAAAGAAAAGGGCCCGCTAAACTACGGAGATAAACCTAACAAATCAAGTCAGAAGGACGCCGAAAAAGCCGGCGCCTCTGCTTGAGGCGTTATGTTTCATGTAATTAAATTTAAGGAGTTAGTAGTGATCAAAAACATTGCCGGATTGGTCTTGGTAGTTTCTTCAGGGTTTGTGTGTGCAGATGAAGGCCGGAATGTTTCTTCTTTAATGGAGAAATATTTGAGTACGGTAACGTGTGCCACTTACGAGTCTGAGAAAGATCTCCGAATATTTGAACTGGTTAAGCACGGCAACGACGTTCAAGCCTTTGGTGTTTTATGGACTGGAGATAAGAGTTGCGGTGGTGGGTCCGGCGCAGGGAACGTCTATGTGACGCCAGTCGTTGCTACGCGCTGGGGAGAATTGGTCGTGGCCAGTGAAGGCGAGTTTAAGGTTTCATCCCGAGAATATAATGCTGCTTATTTTCATGAGGACGAGACGCTCATTCTGAACGTCCCCAAGTATCAAGAGGGCGATCCCAACTGCTGCCCCAGTGGGTCAGAAACGCATCTTTTGAAGTATGACGAGATAAATCAGAAAATTATTGGCGTTGAGGCTAAGTAGCATCCGACAACATAACCAGTGCAGGCACGGCGACGCCCATGCTGCAAGTGTTTTAAGTTTCAAGGTCTGATATGAATATTGAGTTCCATCGTGCTCCGCTGACAACCATATCGAGTTTGGTGACAACGTCTTGTGCAGCGAATGTCATGATTCTTTTTCTGGGCATAGCTACAAAAAATTCAAGAAGCCTCTAATATCGGCTACAACAGCGCTGATAATTGGTGCTTACGGAAGTTATAAGGCCGACCAGTTGTTTTTTGAAGAATCACGTTATCCCTTGGGAGTTGAATACGAGATTATTGATAGTTGTGTGAATTCTTCCGTACGGTCAATGAACTCACTTCTTCTCGCTCAGAAGAAGGAGGTATGCATTTGTGCGGCCGAGAGCACGATGAAGGAAATAGAATACAAAAAAATTACTGAAAACGAGACAGAGTTTCTGTCTCGTTTCGGTATTAGTATTGCGGAGTGCCTCTAGTCACTTGCCCTTTGGAGGGTTGTTTCCGCGACCTCCACCTGAGGGTTTTCCTGTTGTACTCGGGCCGTTTGGCGGAGGGGTGCTTGCAGCAGCCTGGGCTCTTGCAGCGAATGAGCCTTTTGGGACCTTGCCTCCGTGATGTTTTGCGGTAGCAGATTGAATACGTGATGCAGCGGCTTTTGTCATTGATCTAGACATAATGATCTCCAAAGTTAGTTTATGTCCCCGCTGGGACAACTCATACAATAGAGATCAAAAAAGGACAAACGGGGACAATGGAAGAGATAGCTGTGCTTCAACGTGAGATTAAATTCTTAATTGCCAAGTTAGGTTGGTCTCAGAACAGGCTTGCTCGCGAACTTTATACAGCGCTCAACAATTGGGATGATGAGGACGAAATTCAAAGCTTTCAAGAACGCCTTAAAAAGGAATTGCAACGAAAGACCACGAAAACGGAAAAGTTAAAAAAATACATTTTGATCATTATCCGGCATCCTGAGGCTCAAAAAATAGATGTAATCGCAAATCAGTATGTTGGCGCAGGCTATATTAGTCATAGCCTTGAAGACGGAATGGCCAAAATTTCTGAAAGCCTCGACCGCAGCTTAGCGTCAGAAACTTTTAACAAAGCATGGAAGACGGACGCGTGAGGCGCGTTGCTTCGTTTAGCGTTAAGATTTTTATCTACATTGATATTAGTGCCGTGACAGGGTGAAATGACAGAAAACAAAAAGCGCTCCCGGTTAGATCTGCGTCGCTCAATATTTAACGAAGCTTCAACGGCTCCACGTTACTGATCGGAGAACCAATGATCACCAATGAAATTCATTTCCTCTTATTGCCATTTTCTCAGTCAATATTTGCAAAGGCGGAGGCTCTTAAGAAACATGAGGTTGGACTGCGTCCTGATCATATAGCCCGATTTCGTGAGTCGATTTCTGAGGATATCAAGAAATGCTCGAACTTCGTTGTGCCAGAAGTGAGCGACGAGGCTCATCATGAGGCGACAAAACGCGGCTTAAATTTGTTTGAAAAGAACTGGCATGACCAACCTGCCTTTGACCCTGGCCGTAAGATATTCCATCTGGAGCATGTTCAGCCTGTATCAGCTATTCGCGCAATGTGCCTAGAGTGTGATACTGAGAAAGAGGTTCATTACACGCTTCAGAGTCACCTTCGCGTTGCATGGATTCTGAAAAAAGAGGACGCTGAGTTGTCGAGGCTCGGCTACAGAAGTAAGCGCAAAGATCCGGATGCTGCCTATGCTCATGCCAATATCCGTCTCAGAAAAATAGCAGGTACCACTAACTGATACCTGATGCGTTTTGTTCTCTATTCGCCCAACAAATAGCGTCACTTAGATGCAATAAAGTGCGCCGGCGCGCAAGGCGTGAGTTCTCCAAGCTGCCCAACCATGAGTTCTCTATGAAATTCTTAATCCTAGCCATTTTCGCAGCCATCACCGCCTTCCTAATCTGGCGCAGCAAACAAAGTACCGACCCTAACGAGCAAGCCTGCACCATCGAAATCGGCAACCTACTCAAAGCCAATCCAGATGCTAAACCGCAGGCTATTGCCGATATTTTCATGAAACACAGCATTGATCCTTCCCGATGCCAAAACGTCGGCGCAATGGTGATGCCGCAGTTACGCAAAATTGGCCTAAAACCGGAAGATGCCCGTATTGTGATGGGGCAGGTGAGGGCGGCTTACCCTCTCGTTCGCTAGGGTGCAGTTCAGGCCTGTTGAGGTGAAAGCAATGCCTGCACTCCGTCGCCCAGTGTTACCTCGCCCTCTTCAACCACTCGCGCGGTAATCCCGCCGTGCCCGCGCATGGCGTTATAGCCACCGGGCCCAAGCGTTGTTTCCATTTTGCAGCAGGGGTGGCATTGGCCGGTGTATTCCAGCACCACGCCACCAATCCGGAATATTTTGCCTTTCAGCGCCAGCAGATTCAGGCCAGAGACTACGATGTTGCGCCGGAACACCTCGGGTTCTATGGCTTCTCGCTGTAGGAAGGAGCCAATGGTGTGAAGGTGTTCTTGCTGAATCAGGGTGACTTGGCGTTTGCTGGTTTCGCGCCCTGCGAATCGGTCGCCTTCCAAGCCCTTGCCGGGAGTGATTACCACGCGCTCGATTGCCTGCATGGGCTCGCCGCGAGCGGGGCGGATGCCAATCCATTCCACGCGTCCGCGTTGGGGCAGGGTGTCTAGCAGGGTTTGTAGTGGGGTTGGTTCAGGCATGGGGGAGTGCTCGCACGCAGTTGCGAAACAGCTCCGCCGAGAAATACCGATGTTCCCCAGGTTGTTCTGCCACCAATAGCTGGCCACCGGATTCGCGGATGCCACCCTCGATCATCAGGTTATCGCTCATTTCGAAGTCCTCAATGGCGTGGCCATGTTCATCTTGGTCGGTCGCTCCGATGCGGTCGCGATAGTTCCGGTTGTCTAGGGTGAATCCGAAAGCCGGTTTGCCCTGGCCAATCATGTAGCCCACTTCAAACACGGTGCCCGGGTCTGCGCTGATGCCCCGAAAAGGGGTGAGGTTGGCAATGATGGCGTCGCAACTGTCCATCAGTTCGCGGTTGGCCTGGTAGATTCGGTGGCCGCGTTCGGGTTTGGCTTCGTGATCTGAAAACGTCAGGGCGGTGTCCAGTGGGTCTACGCCTTCGTATCCGGCTTCCTGAAGAATGCGCTTTTTCTCGGCCACGATAGCTTTGTGTTCTTCGGTAGGGAAGAACACTTCGGGGCCAGCGAGGTAGATGCGTGTTGGTGTTGTCATGTGACCCTCGGCTTTTAATTCAATTGATTAGCCAGTTTACGTGGCCAGTGCTGCTTTGTGGATAGGGCCGTAATTCGCTGCTGTAGGTAGGCCTTTATTTTTATCTGGCCGTGCATCGTCCATTTTTGCATCAACTTTCCCGAGGCCGTGTGGCAAGGGGCTTATGGGTAGTTAATCCTAGGTTCCCAACAACGTTATCCACAGCTTTTGTGAGTAAGGTTCGGGGTCTTGTCTAGACTTGGTCGTCTATACTCTACAAGGGCGTGTGAATAAGGGGAGAGCTATGATGCGTTATCTTGCGGTTCTGTTATTCACGGTATTTTTTGCGAGCAGCGTTTTCGCCAGCCATTGTCCTACGCTGGTGCACAAGATTGATGAACAACTGAAGACGGTTCAACTGGACAGTGCAACGGAAACCCGGATCAAGGAACTTCGGGATCAAGGTGAAACGCTGCACAAACAGGGTAAGCACGGCGAGTCTGTAAAGGTGCTTAATAAAGCGATCGATGAGCTGGACGCTGCGATGTAACTATTCCAGTACGTTTGGCCAGTTCGCGTCCGCCTACCGAAAAAGTCTGCGCCATCGAAATCGGGAAGCTGTGTAAAGCCGACCCCGATGCTTTGCCGCGGGCTCTTGCCGATGTGTTCATGAAACACGGTGTTGAGTCTTCGCGCTGTCAGAACATCGGCGCAATGGTGATGTCGCTGGAAATCCCCTAATGTCAGTCTCTCTTAAGGCTTTGTAACCTTATGAAATATAAATAAAAGGTAAGGGCGTCCTCTCGTATATTTCTGATAATCTCGAATGATTCAAAAACTGACAAGTGCCTGATGGGACGATGGAGAAAATGCTCTCCTGCCCGTCATATCGGCAAGTCAGATCACCTGAATCATGGGGTTTACATCATGAACATGAAATCACTGCTCGTTTTTCTGTCTCTGAGTGCGGCCTCATTGGGTGCCGTTGCAGATGACACCGCCGACGCCGCGCTGGGTGGCGGTATTGGAGGAGCCATTGGGGCTGCCATCGGTAACGAGGTAGGTGGCAGAGATGGCGCTATTCTCGGCGGAGCCGTCGGTGCGGCAACGGGAACAGCCATTACCACCAAAGATCATGAGGAAGACGTTCGCGATCAAGATCACCGTCGTGATGACTACGACGATCGCGGGTCTTATCGGAAGTCTCAAGGCAATTTCTGCCCACCGGGCCAAGCGAAAAAGGGCAACTGCTGAAACCCGGGACAGATTATTTTTCAGCGATCCATCCAGGGGTCGCGCAGGCCAATGCGCCCGATCCCTGGTAATTTGACGGCCAAGGTCAGAGGGTCAACGCCAAGATTGAGGCCGAGTATGTTCAGTTCAACACCTTCCCGGATACTCGCCATAAGGCCGAAATACCCATTGAGGGAGAACTGGTAGCCCGAACCGCTGGGCGCTTTCGCAAATACTCCGTCAGCCAGATAGTCTTTTCCGATGGCAATATTGGGCAGTGCAACATTCAGTTCGGGTACCTCTCGGATTACCCAGGCGACAAAGGTATTGCTGTTGGGGCCGGGCCAGGCTTTGTATTCATTCGCGTAGGGGTAGGCGTCGACAGCTGTCCGGATATTGATGATAGCGGCGGCTGCTTTCTCGCCACGAATATCTGCCAGCAACTTCGGCGGGTTGCCATACCAAGCGGTATCCGGCTCACCGGGGCGGGAGCGCACCGCCTTATAACCCCAGCCCGTGACATCGTGAACCTCGTAGGTGGATGCCCCGTGCTCCTTGGTCGCAATCCAGGTATGTACCGCAAAATGGCCGCGCCAGTTATAAGCTCGGGCACCATAAACCTGCACGATGGCTTCTTCGGTCTGGCCGGGCAGTGGCGCAATGCCTGCGCTGGAGCGATCGGCGTCACGCCAGCTCTGGCCTGACTGGCTACTGCAGGCCGCAATCAGTGCAGGGCCTGCCAGAAGAACCAACAAAAAGACGGTGGTTCTGATGAACCATCGAAGGGGCTTGCTCATTCCTGTGGTACCTCGGACTGCATGTATTGGTTGGTGGTCAAAACCCAATCAGTATACGTTTCATACAATCTTGGGTATCAATCCGAAGCATTACCGCCAGCTAATCCAGAATTTCTGGCCAGTTCGCGTCCGCCTGCTGAATGAATCCTTCGGGGTCGGCCAGCCATAGGTTTTGTATCGCCTGGTTGTAGTTCAGGTACAGGCGGTCGTCCCGGATGGTCCAATGTTGTGGGTCACCTTTGGCGAGGTTGCCTTGAGCAACGGCCCAGGCGCAGTAGCCGCCATAGGCGGGCGCAAAGTGTTCGGGGTTGGCCTCAAAACTCGCCAGATTTTGAGCGTTCGCGAATCGCCAGGTCACGCCCTGATATTCTGTGGTGTAGTCGCTGGAGCCTTTCGTTGCTTTTCCCGTCTCAAAGTAGCTGACGGTGTCATAGCCGCCGGCCCCCGTATTGCTCAGCAGGCCCGTGTAAACGGCAGGTTCGGAAGCAAATGCACCTGTGGCCAAGAGTAGCGTGAAGGTAATGAGTGCCAGTCGTCTGGTCATGTCGATTTCCTCGAAGGATGGGATACTTTGCCCTGCGGCACATTTGTTTCGTCGATTTTCCTGTTGGACAAGCAAGCGCATAGCTTGTTCCCGGTGTAGGCTCTGCATGGAGATATTCATTGAATCAGAAAAGGTTGGTCATGGTATGAAACGACGCCAAGGGGGCCGGGTGGCTGCGGCTGTGGTGATGGTGTTTTTCACCATTCTGGCGGGTCTGTTCCATCAAGGTTATCTGCCGGTCGCCGTTCTGGCAGCCTACGGCGGAGTGAGTCTGGTGTTGTTCGTGATGTACGGGATTGATAAGCGGGCGGCGCAGCGGGGTGACCAACGCATCGCTGAAAAGACGCTGCACCTGTTTGAGCTGTGTTGTGGCTGGCCCGGTGCGCTGATGGCCCAGCAGGCTTTTCGGCATAAAACGCGGAAGGGCAGCTATCAGTTCGTGTTTTGGCTGGCGTTGTTGGTAAATCTGGGCGCTCTGGGCTGGCTGCTTATGGCACCGGAGGCGATGAGCTGGCGCCAGCAATCGAGCTTTGATTGGTCGAAGTTGTGGTAGCCGTTGCTTGGGCACCTTATGCCTGCTGAGACGGATGTTTCATATCCATATAGCCTTCACGCATAGCCCATTTTTGCATCAAATCTTTCGAATCCTTGCGGCACAAGGCTTATGGTGGTTTAACCCTAGGTTCCCAACAATGTTATCCACAGCTTCTGTGAGTAACGTACGTGGGAATACCGGTTTACCCATAAGCCGGTGCTGACCAGAATCCACGGCCCTGACGTATTTGATCGCTTGCTCATTAACGGGCCAGGGTGTAACGGGAGCCCCCATGAAAGCTGTACTTGATGTTTATCTGAAGACTTCGTTGGTGCTGCGCATTGGTATTGCGCTTGTTCTGGGTTTGGTTGTTGGCCTGGTGGGCGGACCGGCGGTGGCCGAATGGCTGAACCCGTTTGGCGAACTGCTGCTCAAGTTGTTGAAGTTTCTGATCGTGCCGATCGTCCTGTTTACCTTGATGGTGGGCATCAATCAGGCAAATCTTTCCAGTATGGGGCGTGTGGGCCGGAAACTGCTGGGTTTCTACGTGCTGACTTCGGCTCTGGCTATTGCGGTGGGACTGGCAGTGGCTTCCGTCTTCGAGCCGGGTAGCGGTTTGGAGTTGTCCTCTTCGGCCACGGTTAAAGTGCCGGAGAATCCGGGCTTTGTTCAGGTGCTGCTGAATATTGTTCCCGTCAATATTGTGGAAGCCTTTGCCAAGCCGAACCTGTTGGGGATTATTTTTACCGCGGTTGTGTTTGGCATTGCCCTGCTGAAATTGCGGGAGTCAGATGATCACAGGGAAGCCGCAGATAAAGTGTATGACGTGGTTTCCGGCCTGAACGATGTCACGATGAAGGTGATGTCCGGGGTTCTCCAGTATGTGCCGATTGGTGTGTTTGCGATTGTGGCCAGTACTGCCGGTGAGCAGGGCATGGCCACGATACTGGCTCTGGGCGATATGGTCATGGTGCTGTACATCGCCCTGGCGGTGCAGTTGGTGGTCTACGGGGTTCTTATGCGTCTCAATGGTGTGGGTTTGGCGGATTTTATTCGTGAGGCCCGCGCTCCGGTCGCCACGGCCTTTGCTACCCAGAGCAGTTCCGGGACTCTACCCCTGACTCTGAACGCCGCCCGCCGTATGGGGATTCCCCAGCGTATCTATGGTTTCAGCTTGCCGCTGGGCGCCACTATCAATATGGACGGGGCGGGTATCCGCATCGCCATTTCCGCAGTCTTTGCTGCCAACGTGATCGGGGTGCCTCTGGACTTCGTGACCATGCTGGAAATTGTGCTGATCGGTACTCTGGCTTCCATCGGCACCGCCGGTGTGCCGGGGGCGGGTATCGTCATGATTGCCACGGTGTTCGCCCAGGTGGGTCTGCCCATTGAAACCGTGGCTCTGCTGGTGTCCATTGATGCCCTTGTGGGTATGGGGGCCACTGCGATGAATGTAACCGGGGATCTGGTGTGCAGCGCCGTGATTGGCCGTTCTGAGGAGAAGCATGAGTCCGGGGAGGCAAACCCGGTGGAATCGGAGAATCAGCTATCCTACGAGCACGGCCAGGGCTAGCCGAAGCGCGCCTTAGCTCTCTGCCGGAAGGGATAATTCGCTCTGCGATCAATCGCAATAAGCTGACCGGCAGAGGCAAAGTCGTCCCTTCGCGGTTTTGAGCAAGTAACCTAGTTCACTCGATCGAATGGACGGGAATAGTCGAGGCTGGTTGGCCGCTGCGCTGGCGATTCGCCATCACCTTCGCCGATGCGGAGAATATTATTGTCGATGTGGACGATCGTGTATTCGTCGATCTCCCAGTCGGCGCCATTGTATCGAGTAACATGCGTATCCAGCTCGGTCGCGGTGATGCCAGAACCCAATACAACATCCGCACCCAAAGTGAAGTAGCCTGATGAGGTAGGGTTCGGGGCCTCCGGTAACGGCACCATGCAGCCGCTATCGGTGTAGTTCTCGATACTGGTGTTGAAGGTGCCGCGGGTGAAGGTTACCGTCACGATATCGTGGTGCACTTCGCCCTGAACGGGTCCGCACTGCTTGTTCCAAGTGCCTTCAAGTACGGTGATTTCATCACTAGGAGTGTCGTTATCGTTATCATCGCTGCCGTCAGAGGAGCCTGAATCCGGAGGGGTACCCTCCTCGACTTTGTCTAGGTCGCTTCCGCTTTCCCCGCCTCCGCAGCCGGTCATTAATGCCGAAACAAGCGTGAACAGTGCAATCCTTTTCATGGTTGTGTTTCCTTGCGATATTGTCTGTGTGATTTTCTGTTATATCATTATTGCATAAGGCGAATGGCTGCGACACGCCGTGAAAGTAGACCTGTTCTGGTTTTCCGGTTCTAGAATCAGCGCCGCTGCGGGCTATAGTGGCGTACTTTAAATCGTCGTAGAGGGCGTTATGCCAATCGAAAAGAATCAGGTGGTTTTGTTTCACTACAGCGTCCGTGATGAGCAAGGCACCGTTGTTGAAAACTCCCGTGGCGGCCAGCCGAACGCCTACCTGCACGGCCACGGCGGTGTTATTCCGGGCCTGGAAGAAGCTCTGGAAGGTCGCGAGGCTGGCGAAGTCTTCAGTGTCACCATTGCTCCGGAAAAAGCCTACGGACCGCGGAAGCCCGATGCCATTCAGCGCGTGCCGGTGAAGCATTTGATGGGCGCCAAACGTTGGAAGCCCGGCATGATCGCCCAGGTGAAAACCGAACAGGGCCCACGCCATGTGGTTGTTGCCAAGGTCGGCCTCAAGTTTGCCGATGTGGATACTAATCACCCGATGGCGGGTAGAACTCTGACCTTTGATATCGAGATCATCGAAGTACGCGATGCCGATGCAGACGAGATCGCACACGGCCACGCTCATGGGCCCGGCGGTCATCATTAAGAGGTTAGGCGCTGTTGTGAATAAGTTTACAGTTCTGTTGATGCTGTCCCTGTCGTTCATCGCTGGTTGTACCAACATTACCAGCGATGCGGCCAGAACCATTCATCCGGCGCCGTCTTCTTCTTTGACGGCAGACACGCTGTTCTCCGTCACCAGTGAGTTCTTTTCCGGGAAGGGCTATCAGTGTGATACTCGCCATCACCCCAATGCGCTTCGTTGCGCTAAAGAACTTCGTGATCTTTATATTCACCAGACCCAATCGGTGGTGCAGATTTATCTCGGCGACGGTGAACAGTGGCCCCATACTCTGGTGACGAGCCGATGGGATGAAGGGCTGATTCCGGGCGAGTTTATTTCCAGTGAATTCACAAACTCGGATGTGAAGGCGTTCTGTGAATATTTGGACGCGCAGGCGTTGGGAAGTTGCCTGTTGATCAAAGAGCAAAAGGAATGACGAATGACTCTAGGATGGGTAGTAGCAGGCACGATTGGCCAGTTTTTGTTGGCGTACATGATGTTTATGTTGGTGGTGTTCGGGTTCAGTGCCGTTGGCACCACTCATCGGGTTACGCCGTTTGATTCCTCGGTGCTGGACTCGGCCATGTATTCCGTGCCGGCAAGCTGCATTGTCAGTGCGATCGCTGTGATTGTGCTTTATCGTATGGGCGCGGGTAAGTTAGCGTACCTTTGGTACACGACTCCGTTGTTCTTGTTTTCGGGGTATTTGGTGTACATCAAGATGTTTATTAAACCGAGCGCCGATCTGTAATTTCTCACTTTGAACCGTTGCAGAGGGGTCTCTGCCCATTCAACGATTAAGCCCTTCCAGATGAACGCTCCTTTCAAACTGCGGCCTTACCAGCAAGAAGCGGTCGATGCGACGTTGAGGCATTTCCGCAAATCGGATGAATCTGCGGTTATTGTGTTGCCGACCGGTGCGGGCAAGAGTCTGGTGATTGCGGAATTGGCTCGCTTAGCCAAGCGCAAGATTCTGGTGCTGACTCATGTGAAAGAGCTGGTGGAGCAGAACCACGCCAAGTACGAGAGCTATGGATTAACGGGCGGGATCTTTTCGGCCGGGCTGAAACGTAAGGAAAACCGGCATCAGGTGACCTTTGCCAGTGTGCAGTCGGTTTCGGCGAACCTGGATCAGTTCAAAGGCGAATATTCGTTGGTGATCATCGATGAGTGCCATCGGGTGAGCGGCGAAGAAACCAGCCAGTATCACCGCATCATCGAGTTGATGAAACAGCAGAACGATTCCCTCAAAGTGCTTGGCTTAACCGCCACACCTTATCGGCTGGCGATGGGCTGGATATACCGGTATCACCATCGGGGCTTTGTGCGCAGTGAGCAGGACAAGCCGTTTGTGCATTGCATCTACGAGCTGCCGCTCAGCTATATGATTAATCGCGGGTTCCTTACCAAGCCTGAACTGGTGAACGCGGCGGTGGCGCAATACGACTTTTCCGCGTTGGCTCAGGATCGCTTTGGCGAATACGCGGAGAAGGATGTCAACGAACTGCTGAGTAAACACCAGCGCGTAACCCGGGCCATTATTGAGCAGGTGATGGAACTGGCGGTTGAGCGCACTGCGGTGATGATCTTTGCGGCCACGGTGGATCATGCCAAGGAAATCACCGGGTATTTGCCAGAGCACGAAACTGCGTTGATTACCGGGGCGACAGAGCTGGCTGAGCGGGACTCCTTGGTTCAGCGATTCAAGCAACGGCAGTTGAAGTATCTGGTGAATGTGTCTGTGCTTACTACGGGCTTTGATGCGCCTCATGTGGATTTTATCGCCATTCTTCGCCCGACTCAGTCGGTGAGCCTGTATCAGCAAATCGTCGGCCGAGGTCTGCGATTGGATGAAGGTAAGCAAGATTGTTTGGTGATTGATTACGCGGGCAACAGTGTGAATTTGCACCACCCGGAAGTGGGAGAGAAGAAGCCGGACCCCGACAGCGAGCCGGTGCAGGTATTTTGCCCGGGCTGTGGGTTTGCGAATATCTTCTGGGGTAAAACAGACAGCCAAGGTCGTGTTATCGAGCACTACGGCCGTCGTTGTCAGGGGCTGCTAGAGCCTGCGGACGACGGTGGGGTTTCAGCTCGGAGCCAGCGCCCCGAACAGTGCGATTACCGTTTTCGATTTAAAGGGTGTCCACACTGCGGTGCCGAGAATGACATCGCAGCCCGTAATTGCCACCAGTGTAAAAAAGCCATTATCGACCCGGACGATCAGCTTCGAGACGCCCTGAAACTCAAGAATGCCATGGTCATCCGCTGTGCCGGCGTTTCCTTGAGCGCTGCGGGTAGCAAGCTGAAGATCATCTATCATGGTGAAGATGGAGAGGAGCTCAGCGAGTCGTTCGATTTTGGCAAACCGGCACAGCGCAGTATTTTCAATAAACTGTTCGGGCGGCGTTTCGCGAACAGTCAGGCCCCGAAAGAGTTCAGTAAGGCGGATGAAGTGCTTGAGCTGCAGGCCTTGATGCCGGCACCGGATTTCGTGATTGCTCGAAAGCAAAAGTATTACTGGCAGGTGCAGGAACGGATGTTTGATTATCAGGGGCAATACAGGAAAGCGAATGAGGCATAACGCCCCCGAAGCCCTTTCCTGTCTCGCTAATCAATAGGTTATTATATTTCTTCTTTCGTCCTACGGTCGTGACCTCCGGCAAGTGCTAAACTGACGGCCGTTGCTTGAGTAAGGATACCCAACATGGCGCTTTGCCGTTTGTTTTTATGCGTTGTCACGCTGTTGCTGGTGGCTCTCCCTGCATGGGCTTCGCATTCATTGGAGATAGGCCAAGGCTCGGTAAAGCTAAAGGACTTTCCCGTCGAGTATTTTGTGGATGGTTCGCAATCGATGGAGTATGAGTCGGTTCGCCTTGAGCCGTTCGAAACCACGACCAGTATGGCAACCCTGGGTAACCGAGCGCCGGTTGCTTGGTACCGTATTTCCTTGCAGAACACGGGTGCCTCTGATCACTCGCTTTTTCTGCATCTACCCAAGGCTTATCACGTTCGCTCAATTGATATCCTCGAGGAACGCGCTGCCAGTCTGGTGAATAGCTTATCCATCGACCTCAATAATGCCGAGGCCCATCCTGCGATGTACAAAGGAACGGTGGTGTATCCATTCGTTCTGCCTGCGGGCCAGACAACGGTTCTGTACGTACGTAGCCATGCATACTCTCACCAGTGGTTTTCGCTAGGGATATACGATGAGGAGCATTCCCGGCATGAACTTGTCGGCAGTCATCTCGATATCGCTCTCATGGTGGGCATGATGTTGGCGCTCGTGTTCTATAACAGCTTGTTGTACTTCGCCACCAGCAAGAAAGAGAACATCTTTTACTCCCTTTATCTTATTTCAGGCCTGGTGTGGATAGCGTTGTCTTACGGCCTTGTGGCCAAGGCCTTTAGCGCCTACGGCGATGCCATTTTCATGCTGAATCTGTCGATCATCACCATGCCGATTTTTCTATTGCTGTTTATGATGGCAATTTTCGAAACTCGCGAGTATTACCGAACAGAACACCGTGTTTTACAGGCTATGTTGGTGCCTCTGATTGTGGCGTTCGTTTACGGCTTGTTTGATATTACGGCCGTCTTTAAGTTTTCTGACAATCTTGCCGCATTGGTGATGCTGGTGACCTTCTCGGTCAGTCTTTCTTTGCTCCGAAAGGGGCACCCGCTGGTGAAGTTTTTCCTTGTTGGGCACACTTTTTTCCTGATATTCAACGGGATCGCGGTCATGTATTACAAGGGGATTGTTACGCCGAACTACTTCAACAGTCATGGGGTTGGCATTGGCATCATACTCGAGGCGCTTACGCTCGCGTTTATCATCTCGTATCGGATCAAATTGCTGGAGGATATTCGTTCGAAGCAGGATGAGCTCAAGCGACAGGCTTCCACCGATCCGCTGACCCGGCTCTATAACCGGCGTTATTTTATGGCGGAAGGCGAGTATTTGCTGACGAAGGCGAAGGAAGGCGGCGAGTCTCTGTCAGTGATTGCTCTCGATATTGACCATTTCAAAGAAGTTAACGATACCCATGGTCACAACGTGGGTGATCTCGTTTTGGTGGAGGTTGCTTCTACGTTCCGTAAATTAAGCCGAGACAGGGATTTGGTCGCTCGGTTTGGTGGTGAGGAATTTCTAATCCTATTGCCCGGCGCGGATCTCGATGAGGCATACGGCTGTGCCGAGCGAATTAGGAGCGCGGTGGAGTCGCTGGCCATTGCAGCCAGCGAGAATGTGGTAGTCCGTGTCACTGTCAGTTTGGGGGTCGTACAGGTTAACCCAGCGCTTGAAACGCTAGAGAGCGCGGTTAACCGTACGGACCAGCTGCTATATGAAGCGAAAGCTGAAGGGCGAAACCGGGTCAGTGGCTTCTGTGGTTAATCTTAAAACCCAGTGCTATCGCTCAGCCGCTCCAGTTTGATGCTTCCGTCTTTGAAGACCATTGCCCCTCCGATACATTATGCTGAGGGTTAAACCGATTCATTTTGGACAATCAGGGGCGGTGTAGGTAAAGCGGATGAGTAATAAGGCCAAGATCTCTTTTGCGCGCAAGTTACTGCGGTTGATTCTCGGGTGTGCCGCAGGCGCGGTGGCACTGGTTCTTTTGGTCATCTTGCTGTTTCGATTCGTGAACCCGCCTACGTCGGCGTTTATGCTCAGTTATCAGATGAGCGATGCGAGCCCGGCCTTGCAGCACGAGTGGGTGCCTCTGGCCGAGGTTTCCGAGTGGATGGCCTTGGCGGTGATGGCCAGTGAGGACCAACGGTTCCCCGAACATCATGGGGTCGATTTTCAGGCTGTGCACAAAGCCGTGTCGGAATATCAGGCCGGAGAGGGCTTGCGCGGTGCCAGCACCATCACTCAGCAAACGGCTAAGAACCTGTTTCTCTGGAACGGCCGCAGCTTTGTGCGAAAGGCCATCGAAGCGGGGCTCGCTCTGGCGATTGATGCGCTCTGGCCGAAGCGGCGGATTCTTGAGGTCTATCTGAATGTCGCGGAGTTCGGCTCGGGCATCTACGGCGTGCAGGCTGCCAGCCGTGCTTACTACCGGATTCCGGCCGGCGTGTTGTCACTCTCCCAGGCTGCGCACTTGGCAGCGGTGTTGCCCAACCCCAAAGTGTTGAGTGTGCGTTCGCCCTCGCCATACGTGCAGGAGCGTGTGGCTTGGATAGAAGTACAGATGGGGCAGTTGTCGCGGTGGGGTTATCTGGATGCACTATAGCGGCATCCAGATAACCGACATGGGTGTTAACCGATAATCGCAGGGGTCACCACGGCGCCTCCGACGAGCAGCGCCACAAAGAGTAATGACGCCAGAATAAACGGCTTCAGGCCCAGGTGCCTCAGGGCTTCAATTCGAGTTTGATATCCGAGAGCTGCCATTGCCATTGTCATGGCTATTTGTCCGGCAAGGACGAGCGTGCCTTGGGCTGTTTGGGGTAGATGTAACAGGCTATTCAGCACGACAACGGCGACAAAGCCAAACGCGAACCACGGGATCGTGAGCTTGCCGGTTGTTTCGTCACCGTTGTCGGTTTTATTTCGGTTCCGTGTCCAGATTTGGCCGATCACCAGAAGGAACGGGACCAGCAGCATCACCCGCACCAGTTTCACAATAACCGCATTGGCCATCGCTTGCTCCCCAACGGCATTCCCTGCGGCCACCACCTGTGCTACTTCGTGTACGGTGGAGCCAATGTAAATGCCGTACAGACCCTCATCCCAGCCCAGCAGTGGAAACATGATTGGGTAAATGAACATGGCCAGCGTACCGAAAAGTACCACCGTAGCCACCGCCATTGAGGTTGCCGCAGGCCTTGCCCGAATGGCGCCCTCGGTCGCCAGTACCGCCGCCGCACCACAGATTGCGCTGCCTGCACTGGTAAGGATGGCGGTATCGCGATCCAGTTTGAGCCAACGGGTGCCCAACCAATATCCAGCTGTTGTGATGGTGAGTACAACGAGTGTATCCAGAACCAGAATCATGGGCCCCAGGCCCACCAACTGCTGCACGGTGAGGGAGAACCCGAACAGCACAATGCCTGTTCTTAATAGCCAGCGGGAAGCAAAGCCAAGCCCGGGGGCGACACCTTCCAATTGTGTGCCGATACGGAGATTTCCAACCACGAGGCCCAGTATTAATGTGAATACCAGAGGCCCCAGTCCGGTCTCGTGAACGGGAGGCAAAGCCGCTAGGCCATAGCCAGCCAGCGTCAGAAACGCGCACAAACCTAATCCCTTGAACATTTGCGATACTCCTAACTTCTTGGAATATGCATATTCTATTCTGGCGATTTGATATTCGGGAAATGGTTGTTTTGTGTTTCTGTAATCGATTTTACGAATATTTTGGAGGCGTGCTGGGCGGGCGAGGGCGGTGTGAGATTGATTTACTAAGGATGAATAGTTCGATCAGTTTTGCTGTTTTTGTTTATATTTCAAACAATTTTTATTCAAATCCTATAGTATAGAAACTTAGGTTGGTAAATAAACCAAAGTGGACGGGGTAAATAGAATGAGTAAGAAGAACGAAAAAGCGACATTAACTTCTGCCACGATTGAAGAGCAGACGGCTGCATTTTTAAAGGCGGGTGGTTCTGTTGAGCATGTAGGTAAGGGTAAGAGTGGGCAAACGTTCCCTACCAATTCCAAGCAGATTAATCTGAAAAAGTAACAGTGGTTATCTGATACCAACAAAAAAGGCAGCCTAGGGCTGCCTTTTTTAGATTACGTTGTACCTGTTATTTACAGGGCAACAACGTTCTCTGCCTGAGGGCCTTTCTGGCCGTCGGTCACGGTGAACTCAACTTCTTGGCCTTCGGCCAGAGTCTTGAAACCGCCACCTTGAATAGCGCTGTAGTGAACAAAAACGTCTGGGCCGCTTTCACGAGTAATAAAGCCAAAACCTTTTGCTTCGTTGAAGAACTTAACGTTGCCAGTAACTGTAGACATAATATATATCCTGATTTTTAATCAATAATGTGCCGCCAAGAGATCGTTGTGATCTTTGATCAGCGATGTGCGGAAACAAAAAAACGTGCAGGGTCAAAAACAGGACTAGAAGTATGACTACTTGAAAGGTCTTATTCGTGAAATGCTTTGCTAAATCTTTCCAACGAGAGCTACAGTACGCGAGTTGATCGGCGTTGCATAGAGAAATTTTCAATTATTTTCCTACGATCGCGCAGCGCCAATAACCTGAGCCGATTTTCACCCGGACTGATACAGGACTTTATCACCCATGGCAGGCGCTTTTACCCTAATTACCCCTACTGAGATCGTCTTCGGCCGGGGGCACATCGCCCAACTGAATGACCGGGCGGCAAAGCTGGGTTCACGGGCACTGGTGGTGCACGGTAAGAGCCCGGGCAGGCTCTCGGGGGTTTTCGAGTCCCTTAATTCTATCGATATCGTCCAGATGCTGGCGATTGAAAAAGAGCCTGATCTGCCCACCCTCACAGCCGCTATCGAGGAAGGGAAATTATTAGGTATCGATCTGGTCATCGGAATTGGCGGTGGCTCGGTGATGGATTCCGCCAAGGTGCTGGCGGCCATGTTGCCTAGCGAAACCGGGTTGATGAGCCATTTGGAGGTGGTGGGAGACGGGCTGCCACTAGCCGCCAGTCGCTTGCCGCTGATCTTGGTGCCAACTACGTCGGGTACTGGTGCTGAAGTTACCCGCAATGCGGTGATTGATGTTCCGGATGCCCAGCGCAAGGTGAGTCTCAGGGATACCCAGTTACTCCCGGACCTCGCCCTGGTGGATCCGGCGCTCACCGACAACTGCCCCAAGACGGTGAGCCTGCATTCTGGGCTGGATGCGATTACTCAGGTGATCGAGCCCTACCTTTCGGCTCGCGCCAATCTGTTCACGGATATGTTGTGCAAAGAGGCGATTCCCAAAGGGCTTGCGGCCATAAAGCAATTGATGAGCAGCGAGTCTGAAGCGGCCCGTGATGCTCTGGCTCAGGTCAGCTTGTTCGGTGGGCTAGCGCTTGCGAACTCGGGGTTGGGTGTGGTGCACGGTATTGCAGGCCCGCTAGGCAGTTTGTGTGGTGCGCCCCACGGTGCCATTTGCGGCGCTTTGTTGCCCGCCGGTATTGCTGCAAACAGGGACAGCGTTGTCGAGACTGACCATAAGGCTCGTATCGATCAGGTCATTGACTGGATTGCGGACGTGTTCGAGACATCTCCAGATCAGGCGTTACCCGATTTTCGGCAATGGATTGTTTCGAGTGGCCTGCCTGGGCTAGCGTCCATTGGTGTCAACGAGGACCACATTATTGGCGCCACTCAAGCCGCAGCCACGTCCTCTTCGATGAAAGCCAATCCCGTTGTATTGCCGGCGGAAATCGTCGAAAAGGTTATACGTCAGTCGTTATGACAGCGAAGGTTCCGGGCTGATTTCTTCTGAATCGGATGTTGTTTCATGGCATTCGATAATCTCGAGTGACCCCGGCATGCATACTCGCTGCTTATGATGGATCTTGTCGGTATAGAAGCGGTCGACGTAGTTGAACGAGGCAACTTTGCAGTGTGAGTCGTAGCTCCATTTGCTCTGATCGGCGACCAGAATACGGGCTTGGGTATTGGCAATAATTGCCCGGCTCACTTCGGCCTCCCGAATTTCGTGATCCATCAAGCCGTTGACCAGATCCATGCTGCCGGTGCTGACAATGCCGAAGTCGGTTGTGAATGAGCTTAAGAAGTTAGTGACTTCAGGGCCAACCACGTCGTGATGGCTGTGCCGGTATATTCCACCAGAAACAATCACTTCGATGCCGGGGTTACCGGAAAGCGCCGTTAGCACACGGAAGTTGTTGGTCAGTATCCGGAGTGACGTGTGGCCCGCGAGCGCTTGGGCGACCAGTTCTATGGTACTGCCAACGCCCAGGCTTACGGTGGCACCTTCCGGAATGTCGGCGGCAACGCGCTTGGCGATTTGCTGTTTAGCGAACAGGTTGGGAACGGGTTCCCCGGGTAAGGCGGTTAGCGCCGGGGCCGGATTGGCTGGCAAGCTGACGCCACCATAACGACGGCGCAATAAACCCTGTTCACAGAGTTTGTTGATGTCGCGGCGAATGGTTTGGGTGGTAACGCCAAAACGCTGAGCGATGTCTTCGACTTCGACATGCTCTTGTTCATGCACCCATTCCAGGATGCAGCGCTGGCGTTCTTTTGCGCTCATCAGACTAAATGCTCGATCAGTTGACCCCTAGGGGTATCAGGCAAAGCTCCGGACTGAATCAGGTACGATGTTGCAGCCAGACCTCTGCCATTTCAGCAAAGCCCAGACCCGACGGTTGGCTGGCAATGGCAGCCGGCTGGTGGGTCATCACGGGTAAATGCTTGCGAATGTTGGCTACGCCAACACTCATTGGAAAGCTTCGGAACATACTCTCGTCGTTGGGCGCATCACCGATGAAGATGGCGCGCTTCTGCAACGCTTCGGTGTCCAGTCCCAGCAACTCCTGCCCGACACGAAGTGACATGGTGGATTTGTCGAATTCACCGAGCCAGATGTTGATGTGGATCGAACTTTGCCGTGCGCTGAAGCCCTGAGCCACCAGTGGCTCGTGAATCGCGGCCACTTGTTCCGGTGTTAGCGATTCCTGCTGGTTGTAGTCCACGGCCACATCCACAAAGCGGAAGGGTTGGTCTGTGGCCAGCTTGGGCTCGAAATCCAGTTCCAGGGCGGCAACCGCATCCAATATGGCCTGCTGGTCGCGGCGGTGCTTGGCTTCGTTTTCCCAGAAGTGCCAGCGTACAGTTTGTGGGGCTGTGCGCTCAGCATAGAATGCGCCGCCTTCACCAATAACCGCTTTTACTGGCCAGGTGCGAATGATCTGGTCACACCAGCCCGCGCAGCCACCCGTTACCGGGATGACACTTATGCCAGCCTCGGCTAAGCGACAGAGTGCTAGGTAGGTCTCTGGTAACAGCCGGCCACCGGTGGTGAGTGTATCGTCCACATCGGTGAAAAGAATGTCGGCATTGCCAAAATCAATACGGTCTTTCATAGAAACGGTTTTCCAGTTCACGGCGCGAGTGTTTGTCGCCCGAATGCTTCGGGCGACAAACAACTCAAGGTCAAATGACTTTCTTACGCAGGACGCTGGTCAGCGCCTCGCCCAGAATGACCAAAACAACGATTGCGAGCAGGATGGTTGCTACGGTTTGCCAAGCGAACATGTCGATTGACCCCTGTAGCAACACGCCGATACCACCGGCGCCGACCAAACCCAATACCGTGGATTCACGGATGTTGATGTCCCAGCGCAGAATGATGATGGCAAAGAATGCCGGCATGACCTGAGGCACGATCGCATACAGCACGACTTTCATCTTGCTGGCGCCAGTTGCTTCCATGGCTTCAACAGGGCGGCGGTCGATCTCTTCAATGGCTTCGCCCATCAGTTTGCCGATGAAGCCAACGGAGCGGAACATAACCGCCAGAATGCCGGCCAGCACGCCGGGGCCAAAAATGGCCACAAACAGCAAGGCCCAGATGATGGTGTTCACCGAACGACTGGATACCAGAATGAACCGGCCAATCCACAGCGTGAGCTTGTTGGGTGTGGTGTTCTGCGCGGCAATGTAAGACACCGGCAAGGCGATGAAAATCGTCAGCATGGTGGACAGTGTGGCGATATGGACGGTCTCCAGCATGGCGGCGAATATTGCATCCCACTTGCTGAACTCCGGTGGCCACATGCGACTAGCGAGGCTTTGGATCTGGTTGGGTGCATCCCATACCCAGGGCCAAAAGATGTCGATGTCACGTACGGCCCAGACAACCGCTATCAGGGTGACCAAATAGACCACATAGCGCGTAAGTTGTTCTTTACGGTCGTAACGTGACCAGACTCGATCGGTCAGTTTTGCTGCGTGATCTACCATACTTTTTTCCTCACCCATCCGCTCAAGCCTTCACTGACCAGAATGATTGCAATAATCATCAGCAAAATGGCAAAGGCGAAATCGTAATCGTAACGTCCGAATGCGTTCATCAAGGTGCCACCGATACCGCCGGCACCGACAATGCCAACAACGGCTGATGCCCGCAGGTTACTGTCGAGCTGATACATAGAGAGGCCGATCTGACGCGGCATGATCTGCGGGAATACTCCATAGACCAGGATTTTCATGTAACCGGCGCCGACAGAGCGCATGGCTTCCACCTGGCCCCAGTCGATTTCTTCAATCTCTTCAGCCAGCAACTTGGCCACAAACCCGATGGAATAAAGGGTCAGGGTCAGAATGCCTGCCATGGGGCCAAAGCCTACGGCCGCAACAAACAGAATGGCGACGATAACCGGGTGAAAACTGCGGGAGACAATAATCAGGGTTCGCCCCAGCAGATAAACCGGCAGGGGAGCTACGTTCCGAGCCGCCATGACCGCAATGGGTACCGATAAGAGAACACCCAGCAGGGTCGCCAAAAAGGCGATCTGGAAACTTTCCTTGAAACCTGTCCATAACAGCTCGGCGCGTTCAAAGCTGGGAGGGAAGGCGCCGCCAAAAATTTTGCCAGCACGGGGCAAGCCTTCGGCGATGCGCTGCCAGTCAAACGGCAGAGTGGAGAATGCCCAATACAGGTAGGCCAGAACGATGACGGCCAGTCCGTAGCGAATCCAGGGGTTCGCTATAAAAGGGGGCTTTTTCCAGACTCTGCCCGACTTGGCGTCGGATGCAGTTCTGCCGGATGTCATGCTGAAGCCTCCTCGGTTGGGGATGCGGGTTCACCGGCATCTTCTTCCGGTGATTCGATACCACCGTAGATGGCATCCAAGGCATCCTGGTTGAAGTCTTTGGGCTCCCCGTCAAAGATCATCTGCCCATGACGCATGCCGACAATACGGTCGGTGTACATGCGTGCCTGAGTGACGTTGTGAATGTTGATCAGCACGGGCAAGGACATTTCGCTGGCAAGGCTTTGCAGCAGGCTCATGATCTGTTGCGAGGTTTTGGGGTCCAACGAGGCTGTAGGCTCGTCGGCCAGAAGAATCTCGGGCTCTTGCATCAGTGCCCGCACCACCGCCACACGCTGGCGTTCACCACCAGACAGCTGGTCGGCCCGTTTGTCGGCGTAGTGGGCAATCCCCACACGTTCCATAAGGCTGAAGGCGCGGTCAATATCCGACTGCGGGAAGCGGCGAGTCAGGGCCTGGAAGAAGGACACGTAGCCCAAGCGCCCGGAGAGCACGTTTTCCATGACCGTTAAGCGATCAATCAAGTTGAAGCCCTGAAATACCATACCAATGCGTCGGCGAGCATGGCGCAGTTCGCTGCCGCGAAGATTGACCAACTCGTGGTCGTTCAGCTTGATCGAACCCGAGGTCGGCTCGACCAACCGGTTGATGCAGCGTAACAGGGTGCTTTTACCGGCACCGGATGCACCGACGATGGAAACAACGCTGCTGCCTTTGACCTTCAGGTTCAGGCCTTTGAGCACAGGTTCGTTTTGCCCGTAACGTTTTACGAGGTTGGTAATCTCTAACATGTGGTTAACTCCGGGTAGAGCCTCTGGCATGTCACCAGAGACTCTTGGTCTGCTTATTTAAGGTTTTCGCGGGTGTACTGGACGCCATTAGAAGCCTGAATGGTCCGAATGACCTTCCAGTTGTCTTTGTAGTTGATGGGAATGAAGGTCTCGACGCCTTCAAACTCTTCGCCCAGCTCGGTGCCGCTGAACTTGAAGGTGTAAAAGGCCTCACGGATCTTCTCAACTAGGTCCGGGTGCAGGTTGTGAGCGTGGTTGTATGACGTTGTCGGGAAACGATCGGATTCCCAAACCAGACGTACGTCGTCTGTGTCGTACAGTCCGCGAGCGGCCATACGCTCGACCACTTCAGACGCTACCGGAGCTGCGTCATAGTCTTTGGCAACGACACCCAGCATGGACTGGTCGTGGCTGCCTGAGAAGGTGATTTCATAGTCTTCGCCGGGTACGACGCCCAGTTCAGGGAACAGGGCTCTTGGCGCCTGGTTGCCGGAGTTAGACGTGGGGGAAGTGTGGGCTACACGCTTGCCCTTCAGGTCTGTAATTTCATGAATGTCGGAATCGCTGTGGGTGAAAACCTGCAGCGAATAACCGAACTGACCGGATTCAGAGCCCATCAGCGCGAAAGGCACCGCACCCGCCAGGTTAACCGCGAAAGGCGTCGGGCCTGTGGAGAAACCAGCAATATGCAGACGGCCGCTGCGCATAGCTTCTACTTGAGCGGAGTTGGACTGTACGGCAAAGAAGCGAACATCACGGCCGGTGACTTCCGACAGGTGGTCGATGAACGGTTGCCAGATATCGGAGTAAATGGCCGGGTCTTCAACGGGTGTATAGGCAAAAATCAGTGTGTCGGGATCGTTCCACTGAGACTGGTCTTTAGGCAGATCGGCAACCATGTCGCCATTTTCGTCGCAATACAGCGTATCCAGCGCGCCTCTTTCGCAATCTGCGAATACCTGACCGCTAAAGCCTGTCATCAGAACGGATGCTGCCAAGGCAGCGGAGGGCAGTGCCCCGGAAAACTTTTTGTTATGGGAATTCATTGTGATTCTCCGTCGGGAGCGGTCCATGCAGTTTTATTGAACATCCGGGAGGGCCGGCTCCATTGGTTTTTATTGCGAGATGTTCAATTGAACATTGATAGTAACAGTCTATGTCTATTAGGCAAGATGGTTCTTGTTTGAATGCTTTTGGGGGGAGTTCGGTGGTTTTTCTGATCGGGGTTTCGAGGCGGGGTCGTTCGGTTGGGGAGGGCGCTGAAGCCCTCCCCGATCACTCAGGCATAGTCGTACTCGCCGCCTTTCTCAAGCGCCGTTTGATAAGCCGGACGAGCGTGTACCCGCTCTACCCAGGCGGTGATGTTGGGTCGGCTCTTACCGACGATTCCTCGTGCTGCTGAGGCTTCCAGTGGAAAGCTCATCTGAATGTCCGCCGCGCTAAGCTTATCCCCCAGGAACCAGGTGCTTTTGGCCAGATGGGCTTCGACAAAGTTCAGGTGGGTATTAATCATCGGGCCAATAAAGATTTCATTGGTTTTGTCTGAAATCCCTTTGGCGACAGGCTTGATGAAGAACGGCATTGGGCTGGTTTTCACCTTCTCGAACACCAAGCGCATCACCAGCGGTGGCATCAGCGAACCTTCGGCGTAATGCATCCAGTAGGAGTAATCCAGCCAGGCTTGTCCGCCGGACTCCGGCAGCATGGTGTCTTTGCCATAGGTGTGGGCGAGGTATTCGATAATAGCGCCGGATTCCGCCACGACCAGATCGCCATCGGTGATCACCGGGGATTTGCCCAGAGGGTGTACTTTCTTGAGGCTTTCCGGCGCCAGCATGGTTTGGGCATCACGCTCGTAACGCTTGATCTCGTAGGGCACGCCCAGCTCTTCCAGCATCCAGAGAATGCGCTGTGAGCGGGAATTGTTCAGGTGATGGACCGTAATCATGCAGAACTCCATTGGCATCGCAATTAGAAGAAGACTGTTAGAGTAGACTGAAAATGTGGTTTTGGATCACCGGATGGGGTGTTTTCGGTGATGTTTTGGCTCACGACGCCAATCGGAGACCGCTGTTGACGATTATTTCCTGAAAACCAGCAACCGGTTGTTCGCGGGCATCGCGTGGTTCTCCGACAGGGTCAGGCCGACGGTTTGCGCTAGTGTGCTCAGATCTTCCAGATCCCGGATGCCCATGTGCGCAGCGCTGGCTTTTAGATGTTGATCAAATGCTCGGTTGCCTTCACTAGAATACTGACCCTGATTGTTGAAAGGGCCATACAGGCAAAAAGCTCCTTCTTTTGGCAGGCGCTTACCAATGTTGTGAAACATCTGCTCGACTTCGCTCCAGGCCATAATGTGGGCCGTGTTTGCCGAGAACACCCACGTGAAGGATTCAACGGGCCAAGGGGGCGTGGCGACATCCAGTTCAAGCACTGGCAAGGTGTTGGGTAGCGCGGCTAGCTCTAACCGGGGGCCGCAGTTTTTAACCGCGTTGGGATGGTCAGTCGGTTGCCACTGGAGGTGAGGCATTGCTTCTGCGAAGTGCACGGCGTGCTGCGCGGTGCCGGTGCCGACTTCCAAAACTTTGCCCGGCGCATCGAAAATCTCGCGGAGTTTTTCCAGTATGGGGGTTTTGTTGTTCTCACAAGACTGGGAAAACGGGAGGTCGGTGGTCATTGAGTGGCATCTCCGGTTGCTGAATACGGTGTGTCGATTATGCGTGTGAAACGCGTGTAAATGCCAATCGCTGAAGGTGTTGAGAGACTGCGCTGCGCCGGAAAGGCAAGCGGGTATTTGCAAGATGTTAGGGCTTTTCGGGATGATGGTTAAATCTACGCCACAACGATCCGGGAGACTGCCATGAACGAAGACTGGCTGAACGCTCTGCCCAAAGCGGAATTGCACTTGCATCTGGAGGGTGCTCTTGAGCCCGAACTGATGTTTACACTGGCCCGACGCAATGGCATTGAGTTGCCGTGGAGCGATGTGGATGCGCTGCGCCAGGCCTATTCCTTCAATAACCTGCAAGAGTTCCTGGATCTGTATTATCAGGGCGCCAATGTGTTGCGTACGGAGCAGGATTTCTATGACCTCACATGGGCATACCTGCAGAAGTGTCAGGCGCAGGGCGTGGTGCATGTTGAGCCGTTCTACGATCCCCAAACCCATACCGAACGCGGCATCCCTTTTGAGGTGGCCATCCATGGCATCAGCGCCGCCCTGCGCGATGGGCGTGAGCAGTTGGGTATTTCCGGGGGGCTGATCCTTAGTTTTCTGCGGCACTTGTCGGAAGACGATGCCTTCCGCACGCTTGAACAGGCGATGCCATTTCGTGATCAGTTCTTTGCAGTGGGGCTGGACAGCTCTGAGCAGGGCCACCCACCCAGTAAGTTTGAACGGGTGTTCGCCAAGGCGCGTGCTGAAGGTTTTCTGGCGGTTGCTCACGCCGGTGAAGAAGGGCCGCCCGAGTACATCTGGCAGGCGCTGGATTTGCTCAAGGTAAGCCGCATTGACCACGGCGTACGCGCAGCAGAAGACCCGAAGTTGCTCGACCGGCTGGCGGATGAGCAGATTCCCTTAACCGTGTGCCCGCTGTCGAACATCAAACTGCGTGTTTTTCAGGACATGAACCAGCACAACATTCTGGATCTATTAGCGCGTGGTTTGAAGGTTACCGTGAACTCGGATGACCCATCGTATTTCGGCGGTTATGTCTTGGAGAACTTTCAGGCCCTGCGTGACGGTTTGGGGATGACCGAAGATCAAGCCCGCCAATTGGCGCAAAATAGCATGGATGCCCGTTTGGTGTAATGCCGAGAGCTGGGCTGGCCCAGCTCTCATTTGACGGGTTATTTTACGTTGTAGATATCAATGATGGTTTGTGCCAACTCTAGATCGTTTTCGTTGCTAAGAGCTAGTTGGTTTAGCGCTTTAACAGTGGTTTCCTTCTCCGACTGGTCGATGCCAATGATGCCTAGGATCGTTGCAACCTTGTCCCCACCTCCGCTTGCTAGTTCGTGACGTATTTCACCGCTAAACGCAATCAACAGTTCCTTTATTTTTCTTGGCCTAGATGATGATAGGCCTGTTGGAGAATCTGGCGTAAGTGTTACGAAATATTGGTCGGGTGAAAACTCGTGAATAGCGCCTGATACCCCGTCAGTTGTTGAGCCAACAAGCCCGCCGAATACGACGTTGCCAAAGAACCAAGGGTTGGTGGTTGTGGACAGTTGGGCTGTGTGAGTTTTGTAGCCTTCTTTCTCGAACGTAATGGATTGATTTGTGCCTTTGTCGACCAGCACAGTAAGGGGGGTCTTGCCGAGTACCCTGCCGGATACAGTGACAGTCGCGTCTTCAGGTTCGCTGTTGAACGTGAGGTTCTGATCTGTGCCTGTAACGATGGAGGCGCAACCGCTAGCCAAAGAGACAAGTATGGAAAGCGTGAGTAATAAAAGCGATTTCATTTAATTTCCTTGAGTCATCGTGATCCGATATGTCCCATCTATAAGGACGTGGCCATTTTCTATTTATTGCGAGAGATAAATGTCGCCAGGTTTGATCTCTAATTCAGACAGGGCGGCGAGAAGGCTTGCAATGTTTGCTTTTCCCGAGCCTTCATTCGCAAGCCTCAGACGTTTGATTGCAGCGAATGCATCGCCAAATGTTGCGGTATATGGGGCAACAATTGTCTCGTTCATGACGACAGCACCATTGTTTTCCCGGTCGGTAAGAAGGTACTTAACATGTGTCGTAACAGTAAAATCGAGTCCGAAGAGAGGTTGGACCACTTCAAGTAGAATAACTTCAAGCTGATATCGGCCCTTTCCTGATAGAAGGCCTTGCTGAAGGAGGCTTTCCTTTATTGCGCCAGAGAAAGCGTTATTGTCAATTTCCGATGTCCACGCTGGATTGGTTTTAGTTCCACCTGTGACATTGGAAATTCCCATATTGTTTTCAAGCTCAGCATCGTAAATTTTAGCTGGGCCGTCGTAGATCATGTTGTCCATCTTGGCGCCAGAAGCGCATCCCGACAAATAGATTGCCGACGCCGCAATTACCAAAAAACGTAAAAGGTTCACGAAAGTTCCTTTTTCTTGGCGATATCAGTTTTTCTATAGCCACTGCGTTGACGTGGCTTTAGGTAGGATTTTCGGGTAGTCGTCAGAATCTCGCGGATAGCCCAATCCCGCCAGAGGCTGCGGTTGCATCAGCGTCTCCACCAACGAAGTCTTCGTAGTCGCCGGCATCACGGAAGTTGATCCAGAGTTCGAGAGAGACAGGGTTCCAGTTATATCCAATACCCCCGCCTAGCATTAAGCCGTTAAAGTCGAACTCCTCGCTATAGCCACTGTATTCAAGTGTTTCATTGAAAAAGCCGAGGGAACCATACGCTTTGAAACCAGTAGTAGCGAGACCTGTACCTGCAATTACACTGCCTTCAATTGCGGTCAGGTCAAGATTTGAATCGTCTTCATGGCTTTGGTTGGCATAGGTTAATCTGAATGCGAAGTTATCGTTAACGGCCGCAGTTCCAAATAAAGCGAAACCGCTAAAATTTTCATCTTCGCTACCATAGTAAGTGTCAATACTTGTTGCAGTAGCAAAGGATGAGATACCGACAGAGAAGCGTTTTTGCTCGTCGACTTCAGTGGCAAGTGCTGGGGTGGCTGTCATAGATATGCTTGCGGCAATTAACGCTTTTTTGAACATTAGTTCTTCCTTGAGTTTAATTATATTTTGTTGCTTTGAGCCGCTTCGTGACCGAAGACTACATTACTTGCAAGGTAATACCTTTCCTCAATACATGAGCGGGGGCGTTCGATAGGGATGCTGATATTTGGATGTGGGGAGGCACTGCAGGGATCCGACATCCATTGTCGCTAGCTATAAGTTGCTGTCCTATCCAAACAAATGATGACGTATTGGCGCGTTGAGGTGAAGATGGCACTTGAAGATTTTACATTCATACACAATTGATTATTGGAGGGCTCTGCTTTTCTCTTCAGGGCCATTCGGTTCTATCAACTTGGCCCGCTCAGCACTGCCTCGTTGGGTGCTCGACATAGACAATGGCCGCCATCGAACGTAACGGAGTAAACGCAAAGATGGCACGAGTAACCGCGCACGACGGTGCCAAACTGAAAGTACGGGAAATCGGGCGGGGCCCGGTGGTTATCCTTCTTCACGGTTTTGGTATGGAGAGCCGCCACTGGTTGCCGATTGTGTTGCCGTTGGCGCATAAGTTCCGGTTTGTGCTTCCCGACTTGCGGGGGTTTGGCGGGTCTTCGCGGCTGACGTGCAGTGAGTCCTGCGTGCTGACAAGCCACGCTAAAGATCTTGATGCCATCATTCGTGCCTACGGTCATGGCAAACCGGTTGGGTTGGGCGGGATTTCCATGGGTGCCAGCACGGCTTTGCGCTATATGGAAATGTTCGGCACCGAGGCGATCCGCCATTACGCCCACATTGATCAGGCACCGCGTATTTCGCATGGCCCGGATTGGCCTTGGGGGATATTTGGTGAGCTGGGGCCCGAGCGCATTCGTGGTTGGCGGCCGATGCTGGATCAAGTGGCGAAAATTGACCCACAGACACCCTATGAAAACTTGCCGGTATCGCTGCGCAAACAGTTGCATGAAGATCTGGCCGGTTTCATGGCTTCGGCGCTGAGTCGGGGCTGGATGAAGTGGGGGGCAGGGCGGTTAATGCGTGTGCCATACATTGCGCGGCAACTCGTGCCTTTGGACAACTGGTATACCCTGTACCAGCACATGCGTGCCTACACGGAACGCGAGTACGATTTCCGGCCTATTTTGCCCAAACTGGAAGTGCCGACTACGGTCATAGCGGGCCGCCGCTCGGAAATGTACCCCTGGGAGGGGCAGGCGTTCATGGCCGATAAACTGCCCAATGCTCGGTTGGTCACGTTTGAACACAGCGGGCATGTGCCGCTGATTGACCAACCGATCGCCTGTATCCGAACGCTGAGTAAAGCGTTCGGATAAAAAGGCTGAATGCTATTTGTTGGAGGGCCGGTTTATTCAGCCGGCGTCCACAAACCCTGCAATTGCCCCAGTAGTGACGAACCAATGTCCTGATTGCCCAGGAAACCTAATATTACTGGTACGAACTGCTGCACCATGGATACATCCATTCCCAAGGCTGAGAAGGCTGACTGAACCCCGTCCATCGATGAAATGTTGGAGAGTAGGCTTTCTGTCAGACCACCACCGCCACCCAGAAGGCTGGACAGGCCGGAGGCTTCGCTGCTCAGGTTGCTGATGGTGTCTTGCCCAAGCTGGTTTTGGGCCAGTTGCAGTAATGCACCGGTGCCGCCCACGGCTTGAGTTTGTGTCACACCCAGTTGGTCAGTCAGCTGGCCTACGAGCTGTTGCGCTTCACCGTTGACTTCGGTGGTTGGAGACAGCGCCATGGCGCCGGTTGTCAGTGCATCGTTCAGGCTAAAGGCACTGGCGCTGGGGGCGAGCAGGTAGATACTGGAGACTAAAAGAAACTGCTTGAGAATAGCATTCATTCGGGCGTCCTAATTTTGAATGTGCGAGCAAGTCCTTTCTATATTGAGGCAATGTGAGACTTTTTACAGTGTAATAAACCGAAATAAAGTCATGAATTTTCATTCATGTGGCTGAATATTGGAGTCAGTCCAGGGTGTGTGTTCAAAAACTGTACTATTCTTTTATGACAGCTTCTTTCCGCTGATGGCGCCCCATCATGGTTCGGGAGAGTGTTATGAGTCAGGGTCTCTTGGGTTTCAGGTTTCTCGTTGGTCTTTGGGCTCTACTGGTTGGCGCCGATGCTCTGGCGGAGAGTTTTGCCGGTTCCGAAAGCTGTAAGAGCTGCCATGAAACCGTTTATGAACAATACGAACGGTCGGGCCATCCCTACAAAATTCAAGCGGTGGAAGGCGCGCGGCCGCTCTATCCGTCCGGCACCTCGCCCGGTGTGCCGCATCCCCCGTTGGGTGAAGATTGGAAGTCCATCAGTTACGTCATTGGTGGGTTCGGTTGGAAGGCGCGTTTCATGGATGCTCAGGGCTATATTCTTACGGGTGAAAGCCGCCAATACAACTTGCCGAATATGGCCTTGGGCCTAGATGCGCACTGGGTCGCCTATGGGGGTGACGAGCCATCCCGAAAGCCATACACCTGCGGTGGATGTCATACCACCGGATGGGAATCCACGGGGGCCGCTGGGCCGCATCAGGCTGGACTGCCTGGCATCCATGGAACGTGGGCAGAACCCGGCGTGACATGCGAAGCGTGTCACGGTGCCAGTGCCGATCACGTTACCAGTCCCAAAGAGTTCAAACCGACCGTTGAGGAAAACTGTGGCACCTGCCATTCGCGAGGCGATCCCAGTCAGATCGACGCAAAGGGCGGGCTGATTCGGCATCATGAGCAATATGAGGATTTGTTAGCCTCTCCGCACAAGCCGCTGGGTTGCGGTGCTTGTCATGATCCTCACAAGAGCACGATCTATCAGGCCGGTGGCTATCTGGGCGCCGACACCACCTGCAAAACCTGCCATCAAAACATCGAGATCAAACTTGAGGCTAAAAAGGATGTGGCCTGCCAAACCTGCCATATGCCGCACGCGGTTAAATCTGCGGTATCCACAGTCGTGACGTATGACGGCGGCAGCGTGCCAAAAGGCGATTTGCGAACACACATTCAGCGCATCAGCACCGATCCGAACTGGAAGATGTTTACTGATGATGGCGCGTTTGTGCGCGTGGATGATGCTGGTAAGGCCTACCTGACACTGGATTACGTGTGCTTGTCTTGTCACGTCGATAAAGATAAGGAGTGGGCGCAGTCTTATGCCGAAAAAGTCCATTGATTCCGGCGGTAGCAAGGAGGCGGAGGGGATATGGGGTAGGGCGAAACGGAAGATGGCGGCGCTTCCAATAGATAGTACCCCTAAAGCTTTGCTTGTGGCCGGCGTGATTGGTTTGATCTGCGGTTATCTGGTGACCAGTTCGAACGTGCTTCTGAAGCCTCGATACCTTGCAAATCAGGAATGGGATCAACAGAAGAGCCTGCTTGATATGGTTAGAAGCCAGCCCGGGATGCAGGAGCTATTCGAAGAGGTGTCGGCAGAGCACGTGAAAGCGCATGTGATCGATCTCGAAACAGGGCAGCACTTGCAAGCAATCGACCCGAATGAATTTGACCAGCGGGCAGCGGCGAAGCTCCCGGACCAAAGCATTGAGATCGCTGTCGACAAGGATCTCGCGAAGATTAAGCGGCGGGAAAAGTACGCCAAGGTTTATCTGGTCAGTAAAGATCGCGAGATAAAAATGATCATCCTGCCGGTCTACGGTAGCGGGTACGCTTCCACCTTGTATGGCTATCTCGGGCTGGCGGCCGATGCCAACACCGTTGTTGGTTTAACCTTTTACGAGCACGCTGAAACGCCGGGGCTTGGAGCTCGGGTCGGAGACGCCAAATGGCTGCAGCAATGGCAAGGGAAGCAGGTGCGCGATTCGGAGGGTGAAATTCGCATTGGCGTGGCAAGGGGGCAGGTGCCAGCGTCAAGTCCGTCTGCCGTCTATGAAGTCGACGGGCTGTCGGGTGCCACCAGGACGAGTCGCAGTGTCACCGGTTTGTTGCGCTACTGGCTGGGGGATGACGGTTTTGGGCCGTATCTCAGTACACTGCGGCCTCCGGAGCCCGAATAGTCATTCTTGAAATCCCACCGTTTTATTTTTCTGCTATGTTGTCCGTCCTTATGCACGGTTCGTTTAAACCGTGAACATCGCATTCTGTGAATGATTGCCCCGCACGTTTCCGGGGACGAAAAGATCAACGAGGGTAGGTGACAGATATGGTGGAGGCCCTTCAGACAAACGGTCTGTTGCAGGTTTTGTTACTCACACTGATGGCGGGCGCGGCCATGCCGTTGGGGGCAGCTCTGGCGTCGGTGGAGCGAATTCACCCCGGTTGGCTGGAATCTGAGCTGCATCACAGCGTAATCGCTTTTGGGGGTGGCGCACTCTTGGCCGCGGTGGCGCTGGTTCTGGTGCCCGAGGGGACCGCCAATCTGCCGATGGTGGCGGTTGTTGCGTGTTTCGCCGCAGGCGGGATCACCTTCATGTTGATCGACCGCTGGCTGGCGGCCAATGGCACATCGGCCAGTCAGTTGGTGGCGATGCTGACAGACTTTGTACCGGAGGCTTTGGCGCTGGGGGCAACGTTCTCTGTCTCTAGCGAAGGTGGGGTGTTATTGGCTGGCATCATCGCGCTTCAGAATTTACCGGAAGGATTCAACGCTTATCGAGAGCTAACCCAGTCAACGAATTACGGTCGGCGGAAAATCGTGGGTTGTTTTGCCTTGATGGCTCTGTTGGGTCCGGTAGCGGGTGCAACCGGCCACTTCTTGTTGTCGGACTCCCACCATCTGGTGTCGGGAATTATGTTGTTTGCAGCGGGAGGTATTCTCTACATTGTCTTTCAGGACATTGCTCCTCAGTCGCGGTTGGAAAAACATTGGGCGCCGCCGTTGGGTGCGGTGGCCGGTTTCCTGCTGGGCGTAATCGGACAGATGATGCTTTCAGGGTAGGACGCGGGCCCACGGTTTGGGTATTATTCCGGTCTTCAGACGATGCACACCCCACATTCATAAAACAGGAGCCCGACGATGGCAGAATCATCACTTAAGGAACAGCTTGGCACGGCGGTAAAAGATGCCATGCGCAACAAAGAGCGGGAGCGCCTGGTTACCTTGCGGATGGCTCAGGCGGCCGTGAAGCAGATTGAAATTGATGAGCGCCGCGAGCTTTCTGATGATGATGTTCTGAAGGTGCTCGACAAGATGCTCAAACAGCGCCGTGATGCTGCCAGCCAGTATGATGACGCCGGTCGTGCCGAGTTGGCGGATAAAGAGCGCGCCGAAATGAAGATCATCGAAGAGTTCATGCCGGCAGCTTTGACGGACGAGGAACTGGAAGGTTTGATCCGTGATGCGGTGAGTTCAACCGGTGCTCAGGGCATGCAGGATATGGGTAAGGTAATGAACGAGTTGCGCCCCCAGGTAACCGGACGGGTGGATATGGGGCAGCTGAGCCAAAAAGTTCGGGCTGCTCTGGCATAAATTCAGGCCAAAAGGCCGCATTCCCACAAGGAAGCATTAATGAGTGATAACCCGTTAGCCCAGATTCTCGAAATGGATGGCGAGGAACGATACGACTATTTCCTGGATGCTGTCGTGGAAGAGCGCGAACTTTGGATTCTGGTCAATTCCGACAACCAGTTTCTGAAGATTGTGTCCGAAGAAGACGGCGTTGGTTATCTCCCGGTTTGGCCCAGTGAGGATTTTGCGGCCGAGTATGCTAGTGGTTCCGGCGATCTTTCTCCGAAATCACTGTCACTCCCGGACTTTTTCAAGAAGTGGGTGCCCGGCCTAACCCGCGACAAGCTTGAGGTTGGCGTGTTCCCCGGTGCCGACAGCGAACTCTGGATCACCGAACCTGAAGTGCTGAAAAGCGACCTTCAGGAGGTGTTGTCCGGTTCGTTCTGAACGGGCGATTAACAAGGCCCCATTTCAGGGGCCAAAGTCCTTATGTGATGAGTAAGTCTGCCTCAGGATTTACGGCTGCCCGCTGTACCAGAACGTTGCCATCTCGTACGGAAGCAAGCACAGGGTGTTGGCCTAAAAGCACCTCATAAGCGTTTTGCCCTTGGAGAACCGCGCAGCGAGCGGGTTGGCCCGGGGCTATGCCGTAGTTTTTGAGGTTCAGTGCGGCGGCGCCGTTGTCGGTGATCAGTTCCAGGCAGCGCTCGATTCGGTTCATGCCGAGCATGTGGCAAGCGTGTAAGCCCACATCAAGCGTGCGCAGCATATTGCCGTTGCCCATGGGATACCAAGGGTCTCGAATGGAGTCTTGGCCGAAGGCTACTTTGAGCCCGGCATCCAGGAGTTCGGGAACGCGGGTGATGCCTCGACGTTTGGGATAGCTATCGAAGCGCCCCTGTAGATGCAGACTTTCCGTGGGCATCGACAGGAACCGGATATTGGATTTTTTTAACAACCGGAACAGCCGGCTGCAATAAGCATCGTTGTACGAGCCCATGGCGCAGGTGTGGCTAGCGGTAACCCGGGTACCGTAGTCCAGACGCAGGGCCTCGGCCGCTAATACCTCCAGAAACCGTGATTCAGGGTCATCGATTTCGTCGCAGTGTACGTCCACCAGAAGGTCGTTTTTGTGGGCCAGCTCCACCAGCCAACGCACCGATTCGGCACCATAATCCCGGGTGAACTCAAAATGGGGAATGCCGCCGATGACATCCGCGCCAATCCGGACGGCCTCTTCCATTAGTTCCCGCCCGTTGGGAAAGGACCAGATGCCTTCTTGTGGGAAGGCCACTATCTGAAGATCAATGAAGTTCGCGGTTTGTTCGCGTACTTTGACCATGGCTTTGAGCGCGGTGAGTTGCGGATCGGTCGTGTCCACGTGAGTGCGAACATATTGAACGCCATGAGCTGCCAACAGCTTTAGTGTTTGGGTTGCGCGACTGGTCACATCGCTTTCGCTTAAGAGCGCCTTGCGCTCTGACCAACACTCGATGCCTTCGAAGAGCGTTCCACTTTCGTTCCATCGCGGTTCACCGGCGGTCAGCGTTGCATCCAGGTGGATGTGGGGCTCGACGAAAGGAGAGGTGACCAGATTCTCACAAGCATCCAATTCGTGGTCTGTTGCTGAGACTGGCGATGTTTGAGGTTGAATCTCTGTGAAGAGTCCGTTGTTGATCGTGAGGCTGTGTAATCCCTCTTTGCCGGCTAGGCGGGCGTTGACGATAGCGTTCAGTGTTTTGGTCATGATGTTCCCTATGGCTGTGATGCTTTGAGTAAGTGAGTCATCAGCAGCGCTTTGAAGTTCTGGTGGTCGTTGGTGTGGCCGGAAGCATTTCTGGATAACTGTTGTACTCGGTTGTGAACGGTATTCCGGTGGCAGCCAAGTGCCTCAGCCATGGCTCGCTGATTGCCTCGGCAGGTTATCCAGGCTTCGATTAGTTCAGATAGCTGGGGCGTTAGCTCTGGTATTGAGGGCTCATCACCTGTGTGCTCTCGCAAAACAATCGCTCGGCTAATTTTTTCAGTTACCTCTACCATGGGCAGAGAATATGGCTGCTCAAACAGCGGTATTGATAGCTCATCGGCCAGTTGGCAGAGGGTTTTTGGTAGCTGTGCTATGTATGCGTCGCCGGTTAACACGACCAATCCCGAGATGCTGCACTCCTTGCCTTCGTAGAGACATTCCGCCAGATTTTCAGGGTTTCGGTGGCGGCTGATGCCCGTTACGAAAACCAGCTCACCACCTTTGACCCACTCTTGAAAGGATCGGTTTTCAGCGACGTAGGGCCAGCGCACGACATTGTCCGTTGCTGTCATGCCGCCCCGAAGCTTGATGGGCTCCAGGCCGGGGATTCGTGGAATATCGCGGCAACGCAGGGGCATTTACACGGTGCCCAAGAGTTGTTGGGCTTTGCGCTCGCGGACGCCCGCGCTGATAACCACAATCGCGCTATAGGCAAACATGGCCGCGCATACACCGACAATCGGCGCTATCCACGGGGATGTGTAGGCTACCGCGGAGCCAATGGCATAGGCGGATAGTCCCGGAATGTTAAACGCGGGTAAGGATGCTTGCGTGAGGTCCGGATACTGGCGCTTATAGCCTACAAAGTAGTTCGCCATGATCACGCCGCCAATTGGAGGAATGAATGTGCCAAGTAATACCAGAAACGGAATCAGCCATTCATACATTCCCAATACAGCGAGCACGGTGCCGATGGCCGCGCCACCGATGGTGACGGCTTTGCGTCGGCGGGTTCGCAGGAGGTTGCAGCCGGCCACTGCGAAGTTATAGACGGTGTTGTCTTGAGTCGTCCATAGGTTCAGGAAAAGCATCAGAATACCGAGCGTTGCCAACCCTTGGGCCACCATGATGTCAACGATATCCGCCTGCTGGTAGACCAGCGCTCCAAATGCGCCGATGAGCGTCATGAGCCCATTACCAAGGAAGAATGCCAAAAGCGTGGCGATCACAGCGGTTTTGCCTGACTTTGCAAACCGGGTCCAGTTGGTGGCTTGGGTGCCGCCGCTAACAAAGGTGCCGAATACCAGAGTGATCGCTGCTGCTACGGTCATCTCTGAGGTGGGTGTGATTGCGAGAAGTCCTGATAAGCCGCCGGCGTCGGAAGCGGCAAGGCCCATGCTTGTGGCAACCAGGATGATCATAGCTGGTACCGCAATTCGCGATAACCATAGCAGGCCCTGGTATCCGATGAAGGCCGTCACGCAGAAGCCTAAACCGAAGAGCACCATTAAGGGGGTGGTTAGGCTTTCCGGTAAACCGGTAAGTTTCACTAGCAGGATGGCCATGGTTGCAGTGCCCCAGGCGTACCAGCCAATTTGGGTAAACCCAAGGATGATGTCGGAAAGTTTGCTGCCAATTTCCCCGAAGGCGAATCGGCTCATCAGTGCGGTGTTAAGGCCAGACCGAGCCGCTATGTAAGCCAGGACAGCGGCATAAAGCCCCAGCAGTAAGTTGCCGACGGTGAGAACCATTAGCATGGTCGGGAAATCAAAGGCAGTACCAACGCTGCCGCCGGCCCACATGGTTGCTGTAAAAAAGGTGAAGCCAAGCAAGACCAGTCCCATAGACCAGATGCTTTTGCGATCGGTCATCGGCACGGGGCTCAATGGGTAGTCTTGGTCTTTTTGAGGGGTTTGCGAGTTCATCGTTAATGTTCCCTGTCGTGAATAAACACCTTGGGGTCCGCAACCTTCGTGCCATCGTGAACTTTGGAGGACTTTAAACCGCTGGGAGCGGGCGTGGCTTGTGCACAATGCACAAGGGGCGGTGGCTGGAACCTAAATTCATTAGCTGCATGCGTCTTGTTGGTGCGATTTAACGTTGAGTGTGCCCGGATAGGGCGTTGCGCTTTATGGGTAAGGGTTTGTTATTCATCTCGTTTTGAACGGAAGATTAAAAAGTCCTCATTTCAGGCTCCGATCCTTGTGCTAGATTGGTGTTAGCTACCCCTATACACCCGAGGGTGGCTAAGCCGAAATAACAGTTATTGATACTGATAAGGAGGCACGTAATGGAAGCAAAATCGGATAAAACCGAGTACGACCAGGTCCGGGAGGATCTGAGAAAACTTCAGGAAGACCTCTCCACGCTCGCGAAAAGTGTTGCTGATGGCCAGAAAGGCAACATCAGTCATCTGCGGGATGAAATTCGAAGGGAGAGTCTCGCGGCTTTTGATCAGGTCAAACAGCGCGGTGATGAAGCGCTCACCCAGGCCCGGGATGCCAGCGGTAAGGCCGTTGAGAGTGTGGAGCATAAGATTGAGGAGCGGCCTTTCCTCAGTATTGTTCTTATGTTCCTTGCCGGTGTGTTGGTTGGTCGGTTGCTGGATCGCTGATCATGCCTGATTCGGATCGGTTACAGGGCGCCCTGCGCAAAGCCATTGCCGCCTTTCTCGGGTTTATGCTGTCCTTTGTGTTGCTGGTTGCCTTGTTAATCACCGGCTTTTACTTGCTCGTCAATGCTGCCACATTAGCGCTGACACCTTTATTGGGAGGCGCCGGCGCTATGGCGGTGACGGGCTTGTCCTGCCTATTGTTATTGTTCCTTTTTTTCTATCGTATGACTCGTCCGTTGCCTTCTAAACAGTCGGAGGGCTCTGGCGATGGCGATTCGAGTGGTTCGCCATTCGGAGCCGTTAAACGGCTAATTCAGAAGAATCCTCTGGAAGCGGCGTTGGCGGCCTTTGCCCTCGGCGTGGTGGAGCAGGGAGATCCTCGATTGAAGTCCATGCTGATGCAAGGTGGTATGGCACTCGCGAAGGAGGCTGAGCGGCAGCAGCGCGGTGACGACGGCGAGGGGGGAGGTCCGGAAGCGGCGAATGACGCCGCGGATCGCTGAAGTTCCCGACGATTTACACGGTTACCTATATATCCCGTTCCTTAAGCGTGTTAAAACGTCGTCGCCCAGCTAGGGTCGACTACAATTGGCGAGTCAGGGCGCACTTTCAATTATCAGGGCTTCAGCATGTCAGACAAATTTTTCTACAAAGGCCGGCAAGACGCGCGTCAGCATCACACGGCATACGGCGGCTTTAAAACCAATGCCAGCCAAAAGAGTGGCAGCAAGAAATTCCCGTTAACGTTAGTGGTGACCAGCGAGGCTCGTAAAAAAGAGGTTGAAGCCCAGGTGGCGGAAGCCAACCTCTACGCCAACATTACCGTTGATACCCGTGACGATGCGGTGGAGTCGATTGCCGAATTGACCGTAATTTTAAACAAGAGCGAGACGGTTACGGCAACGAAAGCGCCTTCTCGCAATGATCCGTGCAGTTGTGGCAGTGGGCTGAAGTTCAAGAAGTGCTGTGGTTGATGTCGGTTTGAGGTTGAGAAAGAGTCTATGACTATTTGTGGTGTTGAACTGAGCGGCAGCGATGCCGTGGTTTGTTTGCTGAGCCTGGATCGGGGGCAATTCAGTTTGCCGGAGTGCAAGGTGCGAAAGCTTTCGCTGCCCAAGAATCACACTCGGGAAGACCTGAAACACTTCCAAAAGGCGTTTGCAGAGTTGATGAAGGAGCACGGGGTAAGCAGTGTTGCCATCAAGGAGCGGATGCCGAAAGGTAAGTTTGCCGGCGGCGCGATCAGCTTCAAGCTTGAAGCGGCCCTTCAGTTGATTTCGGATGTAGAGTTAGACGTTCGATTGCTGACGCCCGCACTGATTAAATCCACGCTGGCGTCCAAGCCGTTACCGATTCCGTTTTCCGAGACCGGATTGAAAGTGTTTCAGGAAACGGCGTTTACAGCCGCGTACGTTGGGCAGATGACGAAATAAGCGGATGACTTCCCCCGAGTTTGGAGATGAAATGGCAACAGATGCCATGAAGGCTCGCCAGCGGGCGATTCTCGAGCGGCTGGATAAGTTCAGTCGCTTTACTGACAGTAGCATTGGCATTCCCTTCACAAAATTCAAAATCGGTGCAGAGGCCATTATTGGTGTCGTGCCGGTATTGGGCGATGTGGCAGGTCTGGTGTTGGCCAGCTACGTGCTGGTAGAGGCTCAGCGAGCGGGGGCGAGTAAAGGGATCAAACTGCGCATGCTCCGGAACATGGGCATCGACTTTCTAGGAGGCTTGCTGCCGGTGGTGGGCGATGCCTTTGATGCCATTTACAAGGCGAATACCCGCAATACCCGGTTGTTGAGGAACTATCTGGAAAAACAGCTCGAGATAGAACCACCAGCGCCGCCATTCCCCTGGAAAACGTTGATCTGGTTGTCCGTGTTGTTCGCTGTGGTGACGGGTGGATTAACGCTGCTGTTCTAGAACAGTCCGAGCTGAGGTTCGGAAACATCCACCGGCAGAGATTCCAGCTCCGGAAGGTGTTCCCGTAACAATTCCGTCCACAGCTCTGCGAGTGCAATTGTATGAGCGTTATCGGGCATGTGCATGAACACATAAGGCCCGCTGCCGGAATCCAGCCACTCTTTCATCCGGGTTACCCAAGGCGCAAGAAAGCTCCGGTTGGTTTCCAGATCCGGGTGGCCAATGTAGCGGATGACCGGTGGTGCGTCGCTGGGCAGCAAATGAACGGGAACCCGGGGCTTTTTACGCTGGGCATCTACGATCACATCGTTTTCGGGTATCGCTGAGAACACGGCCCGGCTGTCCATACACACCCGGGCCAGTTTGCGCTGGCGTAGCCCCTGATTCAGCGCTTTTTCCTCACTTCCTTTCGCAAAGAACGCCGGGTTTCTTACCTCAACCGTCCAGTCCAGTGTCTCCGGTGCCGTATCCAGAAAACGCCAGAGTTGATGCAGTCGGTCAGGGCCAAAGCCTGCCGGCAACTGAAGTAGCATAGGCCCAAGTACATCTGACAAAGGCTCGATCACGTCCAGGAAGGTCTGCAACTCCGAACCGACGCCGTTGAGCATGCGCTCGTGTGTCAGTGCTCGGGGCAACTTGAGCAGAAAACGGAAATCATCCGGCACCTGCTTGCGCCACTGCTTGCACTGATCGTGGCTGGGTGTGGCGTAAAATGTTGTGTTGCCTTCAACGGTATTGAACACACGAGCATAGCGGCCGAGCGCTGTGCCACCCGTTGGCAGCTGTGTATTCCAGGCTGGGTCCTGCCATTGTGGGCAGCCAAGATAGTAGGGCAGAGGCATGTGGGTTAGTGATTAGCTCGAGTGATTGTCATTTTCGATGATTTGGCTGACCTAATTAAAGCTGAATCTTACCTCTAAGCGCCTTGGTTTTACCCTTTTTCGTTTTCTTGTCCACACGACGCCGTTGGGAGCCTTTGGTGGGGCGCGTTGGGCGCCGTGTTTTTTGGATTTTGACCGCTTCCAGAATCAGTTCTTTCAGACGTTGTAGAGCGTCTTCCTTGTTTAGCTCCAAAGTCCGGGACGACTGTGCCTTGATGATTACGATGCCTTCTTTGCTGATGCGCTGATCTGAAAATGCCATCAGTCGCTCTTTATAGAAGGGCGGCAAGGAAGAGCGCTGAATGTCGAAGCGAAGGTGCACGGCAGAGGCGACCTTGTTTACGTTCTGGCCGCCGGGGCCTTGGGCTCGAATTTGCGTGATTTCGAGTTCCCAGTCGGCAATTTCTACGGCGTTGGAAATTTTGAGCATAGTGCCTGCATAGTTGGTGTGATGATCAGCTTCCGCTTCCTGTTAGTATCATCCTACGCAATCAGTGCCGCGATCAGAAGTGGCGAGGCAGCAACGGAGCGCTTTATGAAGGTTATGGTCTTGGGTTCCACCGGCTTAACGGGCGGTTTGTTAGTTAAGAAACTACTGGCTAATCCAGATATTACGACTGTGGTGGCGCCGGTGCGCAGAACATTGGAGTGGCGTCATCCGAATCTGGAATCGCCTGTGATCGATTTTGATGACATGGGCGCCCATGCCGGCATATTCGATGTGGATGTGCTCGTGTGCTGTCTGGGTACCACCATCAAAAAAGCGGGTTCCCAAGAGGCGTTTCGCAAGGTGGATTACAGTTATGCCTTGAATGCTGCGCGCCTGGCCAAAGAGGCGGGTGCGCAAGCCTGTATTTTGATGTCGGCCATCGGTGCGTCTTCCCGGTCTTCCGTTTTTTACAGTCGGGTGAAAGGCGAACTGGAAGACGCCTTGCGGGCTTTGGAGTTTTCTAGTCTATCGATCTATCAACCGAGTTTATTGCTGGGTCAGCGGCAGGAGCATCGCACGGCGGAGTCGTTGGGTATGGCGGTGATGCCGGTCGCCAACCGTGCCTTGGTCGGGGCATTGCGAAAGTACCGTGCGATCGAGGCGGATACGATCGCTGCGGCCATGGCGAACGAAATGCCTGAAATCGGTGCTGACCGCAGTGTGGGTAAGGTGGTGTCTGTTCGGCAGTATGCTGACATTGTGACGTTGGCAAACTCAGGCCGCAACGGGGCGGCCTGAGTCGATGAGTTTATGGCTGCGGCTGATTGTTGTCGGGCTGCCCTTGGGCTTGCGCAGCCTTTAAGCGAGCCAGCACGTTCTCTCCATGGCTCGCTCGGTTGTTGATGCCGGCCGCTTTCAGGCGAGCGTCCAGATTCCCGTTCTGTTGTTCCTGATCCAACTCGGCCAGGGCGGCTTCTATGTCTTCTGACTCAGTTTGGCGAGCGCGAATTCGATCGGCTGAGACGTTCAATTCTTCCATGTGGCTGTGCAATCCGGTTGCGTGGCCCCGAAGCTGGCGGGTGACCTGTTCGGCGTGTCGATTGGCCTTTGCCAGGCGCATTTCGCTATGGAAGTGTTTGAGTGCCCGGCCGGAATCCCGCAGCTGACGGCGCAGCTGGTTTTCCTGATGCTGCAGCTTTGCGTGCTGTTGTTGCTGGCGTTGTAGCACGGTTTCATCTTCTGCAATCAGGTTGGCCAATTCCATCGCTAGCGCTTCTTCGTTTTGCGCTAGTGCTTGGCTGGCTTGCTGCTCCCGCTTGTTAATGGCCGCTTGCAGGTCGGTGTTGTCGCGTTCCAGCCGGGTTTTCTCCGCCATCAGGCAGGCCAGTTCGCGCTTTGAACGGGCAATGGCTTGCTCGGCGTCCCTCAGTTCCTGTTCAAAGATCCGAATGTCGTTTGCATCCACCAGCTTTGCGACCGGTTCGTGGGCCGATGCCCGAAACAGTGTGTTCAGTTTGCGCCAGATGCTCATGGTGTTACTCCCCGTATTCTTTCAACAGCTGATGGGTTCGAGCTTCGGAAATACGGTTCGCAATTCGGTGCTGCTCATGCTCGTCACGAAGCGTTTTTGAAAGCGTGATGGTGGTGGTAACCAGAAACAGAGCGCTGATCGCCATGTAGCCTTTCAGCACCATATCGACGGGCGCAAGCACCACACCTGCGGCGGCGGCAAACAGTGCAATGGCGAAGGAAACCTTCACAAAAAATACCCAGGAGCTCGAGTTGCTCTTCAGTTCGCTATCCATGATGTCTTCCTCATTGGCGTTGTTGTTGGGACAGCTGCACTGTGCGCCATCGCTGAATACGCCGCGAGCGTTCCCCAAAACGTATTGGGTGTATATCTATGGGGTATCGAATAGTGATACTTTCTGGGGCTGGAGTTTGACGGGGAGATATCACCATGGCGCAAACCAGTGCCATCATCAGTGAACTTAAACGGCAACTGCGGTCGCACGGGCTGACTTATCAGGACGTAGCGGATGCTCTGGAGCTGTCAGAGGCAAGCGTAAAGCGTTTGTTTTCTGAAAAGCAGTTTTCGCTCAAGCGACTGGATCAGGTTTGTACGCTGATGGGCATGGAAATCAGCGATCTGGTGCGCAAGCTGGCGCCGGAACCCAGAGTGGAGCAGCTGAGCCCGGAGCAGGAGCAGGAGCTGGTGTCGGATGTACGCCTGTTGTTGGTGGCCGTCTGCGCCATGAACCGGTGGCAGTTTCAGGAGATACATCAGGTTTATGATGTTTCGGAAACGGATTTGATTGGCTATCTCGCCAAGCTGGATCGTATGGGCGTGTTGGAGTTGCTGCCCGGGAACCGGTTCAAGCTGCTGGTCAGTCATGACTTTACCTGGCAGCCGGGCGGCCCCATACAGCGATTTTTCGAAGCCGAAGTGCAGCAGGATTTTCTCAAGTGCCGGTTCAATCACCCCGGTGAACTCAGGCTGTTTGTGAGCGGCATGCTATCGACCCAATCCAATGAAGCGGTTCAGCAGAAGCTCAAACGTCTAGCGCTGGAGTTTCGCCATTGCCATGAAGAAGATCTCGCATTGCCGCTGGAGCATCGGTTTGGCGTGAGCCTGTTGATGGCTATGCGCCCCTGGGAGATCGATGCGTTCAACAGTTTTCGCCGGCCAGAGGCACTTAAGCAATACCCGCCCTATAGCCGTTGAGGACAAAGTGGGTTAATGCTTCGATCGCGGTTCCGTAGCGCTCGGAGCTCCGGAGCTTTATCTGCTAGTATCCGAAGGCTTAATAATAAATACATACCGCCTGTTGGAGGCTTGTTTATGACGGCCCAAACCGTTTGGATTACCGGCGCTTCGTCGGGTATTGGTGAAGCGCTGGCGCTTCAGTTTGCGAAAGATGGCTCAGGGCTTGTGTTGTCGGCTCGCCGTGAAGATGAGTTGCAGCGTGTTGCGGCTCGTTGCGTCGAAGCTGGCTTGCCGGAAGACAGCATTATGGTGCTTCCCCTTGATGTAACGGACTGGGCTTCCCACGAAGCATCGGCGCAGATGGTGGTGGATCGCTTTGGCGCGATTGATCTGCTGGTGAATAACGCTGGTTTGTCTCAAGGTTCTTTGTGCAAAGACACCGATATGGCTGTCTACCAGAAGTTGATGGACGTTGACGTGATGGGGCAGATTGCCCTGACCAAAGCCGTGCTCCCGCACATGCTTAATCGCGGCAGAGGCCATCTGGCGGTGACCGCCAGTGTTGCGGGTAAGGTCGGCGTGCCCAAAATGACGGGTTACTGCGCCGCTAAGCACGCGATGGTCGGCTTTTTCGACGCTCTGCGGGCGGAAGTGGAAACCAGTGGCGTGCATGTGTCTACCATTCTGCCCGGCTTTATCCGAACCAACATTTCCAAAAACGCCTTGTCTGCCGATGGCTCGCCCCATGGCCAGATGGATGATGAAGTAGCCACCGGCATGGATGTGGATGAGTGTGCGGCTGTGGTCTTCAAAGGCTTGAAGGCGCGTAAGCGAGAAATTCCTGTCGGTAAGGGCAAAGAAATGGCGGCACTTTGGGTGAAGCGACTTTCGCCTGAATTGGTTTTCCGTCTGACACGCCGTGCCAAACGTTAATTAAAAAGCGAGTTTTTCCGATGAAATTTCCCATCGTTACCGTGACCCTGGTGGTTGCGGCGCTCGGGTATGTGTTCTGGAACCAGACGCAGCCTGATGCCACGCCGGTTGGGGCGGCCGATTTCGCCAATCTCGCCGCCAACCCTGTGGATCGCAGTGCCGTGGTGGATCTGGCCATTTCCCGAATTTCCGATCTGTGCGAAGAGGCTACCGCGAGGGCAGGAAGCAACGAGGCGCAAGCGGACTGCGTTGCGCTGGCGGAATCCCGAACGTCATCTTGTCGACGTGCCGTGTATGACCGGTTCCCGGATAAGGTGAGATCCGATGCGGTTTTCAGGGATGTCTCGATTACCACGATGAACTGCCTGGTTCGCGAATCCGGGGTGGTTCAACCTTGATGCTAGTAGAGAGCGCTTGATTGCGTTGCCGAAGAACGGCCTAAACTATACAGTTAACATACGCTTACTTTATTCCATGAAATTGATGAGGACACCGCGGTGACTGAACTCGTAACTTACGAACTGAACGAAGGTATTGCCACCATCACCCTGAACAATGGCAAGGCCAATGCACTGAGCCATGAAGTGTTTGATGAGCTGAACGCTGCGCTTGATCGTGCCGAAGAAGACAAAGCGATTGTCATCCTGACTGGCCAGCCGGGTATGTTCTCCGGTGGCTACGACCTGAAACAAATGCAGAAAGGTCTGAAAGAAGCCATGGCACTGGTAAAGGTTGGCTCAACGCTGACTCGTCGCCTAGCCGCATTCCCGACACCGGTGATTGGTGCTTGTGGTGGCCACGCTATTGCTAAAGGCGTGTTTATTCTGCTGTCAGTTGATTACCGTATTGGTGTTGAAGGTAACTTCAAGCTGGGCCTCAACGAAGTGGCCATCGGCATGACCATGCACCATGCAGGCATTGAGATCGCTCGTCACCGTATGCCAGCGCCATACTTCTTCCGTTCTGTTGTGAATGCAGAAATCTTCAACCCAGAGGGTGCGGCCTCGGCAGGCATTCTGGATGAAGTGGTTGCTCCTGAGCAGTTGATGGAGCGAGCAAAAGCTGTGGCTGCCCAATACAAGCAGCTGAACATGCGCGCCCACAAGCAAACCAAGCTGAAGGTGAAGGCGGAATACCTGGCCACACTGGATCGCGCCATTGAGCAGGACGCAAGCCAGTCTGATTTGATGGGTTGATGTCTTTGGGCGGCCGCTGATAGTGCGACCGCCGTCTTTCAAGACGATTTAGTGATCATTTTTTCTGCTTTATTAAGTGCTTGTCTCAACCCTGGTTAAATTACCGGCAGATCTTGGAAAGCCAGTAAAACCGCGCCTTAGAGCCATGTGTCCTTACCTTGCTAACACAGTTTTCCACAGAGTTTGTGGGTAACTGCTCGTCGTTATCCCCAGATTCCCTAAAAATTTGTTCGATTTCGCTTGCTTTTGGTGATGAATAACCCCTCGATCTGTATTTTTATGCGGCGGTATCTGGCTTGGTTAAATTACCTACAAATTCCGTAAACCCGCTCGTAGAGCGGTTTTAGCCTATGTGTCCTTGCCTTGCTAACACAGTTGTCCACAGAATTTGTGTGTAACTGGATAAGGTTATCCCCATGGTGGTCGAAAAACGATCAGGTGCTGTGTGTTTATTCAATGGAAAGCCTGTTTGTGTGTATTTTGGTGTGTTGATATCTTTCTTGGTCAAATTACCTACAAATTCCGCAAGCCCGCTTGTAGAGCGGTTTTAGCCTATATGTCCTTACCTTGCTAACACGGTTGTCCACAGAATTTGTGCGTAACTGGATAAGGTTATCCCCACCTTGACGGATAAACCGGTTGATATTGTGTATGTTAGGCATTGAAAATCGCCTCAATATGTTTTCTGATGTGGGGATGTCCGGCTTGGTTAAATTACCTTCAAAAGCCGAGAACCCGCTAGGGCCGTGGCTTTGGGCTACCTGTCCTTACCTTGCTAACACAGTTGTCCACAGTATTTGTGGGTAAATAACAAAAGGAACACCTCGCGATGCCTGGAAAACCGGCCAAGCCTGTTTCGGCTTCCGCCATTGAGAATCACGTGTATAAAGTGTTTCCCAACGATATGAACTCGCACGACACGGTATTCGGGGGCATGATCATGGCCAAGTGTGACCGCTTGGCTCTGGTTGTGGCCGAACGGCACTCGGCGCATGTGTGTGTAACCGCTGCGGTCGATTCTATTCATTTCCGCGCGCCGGCCACCGGTAAAGACACCTTGTTGTTCAGTTTGACCCTGAACCGCAGTTGGGGCTCCTCTATGGAGATTGGCGCGCGAGTGGAAGCCGAGAACAGTTATACCGGCGATACCCGCCACATCCTGTCCGCATTTTTTACCTTCGTGGCGTTGGATGAAGGCGGCAAGCCGGTGGATGTGCCGGAGGTGATCCCTGAGACGGATGAGCAGCGCCGGCGGTACGCGAATGCCGAGATTCGCAGGGCAGGGCGCCTGCAAACCCGAGAGCAGCTTTCCAAGGCGAACAGCTGAGCAAAGTCGCATCTTTACCCCAGTCGTGGTATATCACGGCCACGGATGATCAACTTAATTGGAATGGGTGACATGCCAAAAGCGAGTGAGATTAAAAAGAACCAAGCGGTTGAATACGACGGACGTGCGTTTTTCGTGAAAGACATCGAGCGTTCGGTGCCACAGGGCCGTGCCGGTGGCAGCTTGTACCGCATGCGGATGTACGATGTTGTTTCTGGCCAGAAGCTGGATGAAACCTTTAAAGACTCAGATATGCTGAACCTGGCTGATCTGGTTCGCCGGCCGGTTATGTTTTCCTACGCGGATGGCGACGAGTACGTCTTTATGGATAACGAAGACTTCACTCAGTACATGCTGAACAAAAGCGCCATTGAAGATGAGCTGCTGTTCATCACCGAGGAAACTCAGGGTGTGATGGCCATTCTGGTGAGCGATACACCGGTGGCGTTGGACTTGCCCCCAACGGTCGAGTTGACCATTGCCGAGACCGATCCCTCTGTGAAAGGCGGTTCTGCGACGGCACGTACCAAGCCAGCTCACCTGACGACAGGCCTGGTTGTGCAGGTGCCTGAGCACATTTCCACCGGCGACCGTATCAAGGTCAATGTGGAAGAGCGTAAGTTCCTGAGCCGGGCCTGATTGGTACTGGCTTCTGAAGACTGTAGAGAGGGGCTGAACCTCTCTCTACAGTTCCATTGCTTCCAGTTTTTTCCCCAGTTTTGCCCAGCCTATGGGTAGCCGCTTTTCTAGCTCGGCACACCGCGACGACGCTAGCTTAACGTTACTGATGCCTCGCTTACTGCCGTAGATCACCCAATTGTTGGTTTTACTTCTGAACACCAACAGTAACGGAAACTGACGCCGAAGTTCACGCACCAGATTGCCGTTGGCCTCGGGCATTTTGTGATAGTTCAACGCCAGCCAGCCTGTGCTCGTCAGGGCCCGGCTACAGGCTTTAATGAACTGCCTCTGAGCCTGGGCAGGGCTCATTTTGTCGGCGCTGTAGAGGTCAGTGAGGATCATGTCGGTGCTGGCTTCAGGCAGGTTATCCACAGCCAGACGCGCATCTTGAATGGTTACCTGCAGTCGGTTGCTGTTCGGCAGGGCAAACCACTTGCGGGCGATCTCCGCCACCTTCTCCCGCAGCTCGAAGACCTGAATGTCACTGTGGGGCAGTAGCTTGTGCAAACCGTGGGCGAGCACACCGCCGCCCAAACCAAGTACTGTGACATGCTCTGGCTCCTGAAAGGCGATGGGTAAGAGCATGGCGCGATTGTATTCATGGACGGGTACGTTCGGTGCAGCGCGCACCATCTTGCTTTGTTCAAACACTGAATCGAAACTCAGAATGCGGTGTTTCCGGTCGTCGATCACCAGAATGTTGCCGTATTTGTCCCGGTCCACATGAACAATATCGCCGGGAATGGCAATGGTGTTAATCGGGTTGCTCATTGTTAGTTGGCTGCGTAGCGTTTATGCAGGATGCCTACGCGTTCCACGTAGGCTTTGGTTTCGGCGTAAGGCGGGATGCCCTTGTACCGGCTTACCGCGCCGGGACCCGCATTATAGGCTGCGGTGGCAAGCCGTGTGTCACCCTGGAAACGAGCCAGCATCCGGGACAGATAATTCACGCCGCCACGAATGTTTTCGGATGCCGTCATCGGGTTTTGAACGCCCAGTTCTTTTGCCGTGCCGGGCATTAACTGCATCAGACCCTGGGCGCCGACAGGGGATATTGCCTGTGGATTAAATGCGGATTCGGCATGAATGACGGCGCGTACAAGCGCCGGGTCTACGCCGAATTCCTTGGCTGCGGTCTTGATCTCGTTCTTGAAAGGGCTAAGAAACAGCGGCGTTTTACGCCAGTCGACGGTGGAATTCGGGTCGCAGGCGTAGCAATAAAAACTGATCACGTCGAAATCTGAGCTGGCGGGCCGTTGGCTGCTGTAGGCAACAACGCCGTGTTGATCCTTGTAACGGTAAACGGTTTCACTCTTGGTGGACGGCCGCGGTTGGCTTTTATTTTTGACGTTGGTGAATTCCACACGTCCGTCGGGGTGCACGACCCGTTTTATCGTATCGGCTACAGCGCCGGTATTCACCGCCCAACACATAAGTGCTGTCAGGGCGATAACGAAAATTTTGTGTGTGGTAAGGCTCAACGTCATTTCATGACCGGAATGCTGAATCGGAGGCTCCAATGTACCGTTATTGCCAACGGACATGTACTGTGAAGTGTAGGCTTTTTGTTTGTTTGTGAGAAATTTCGCTCGGCCGGGATTATTTCCGCTATGCTGCAAAGAAGATACCTAACAAGGAGTTTTTTATGCCTTTCTCGCCGGTTCATCTTGCTGAATTGAATCTGTTGTTGCAGTTCCCTTCCACGTCTACTCAGGAAGGTATCAAGGTACACGCCAGTCAAGCGGCTCCGGAAACCGTTCGGGCAGCTGCCTCTCTGTTCTCGAAGGGACTGATTTCGAAGGAAGACGGTGGTTATTTAACGCCTATGGGATGTGAGGCGGTTGAGTTGACGCAGAAGCTTCAGGCTATGTTAGCGAGTGAGTAAGTAAGAGGGGAGGGTACATGGCCCTCTGACATCGGGGCCATGTACATGTCTTCGGGTGCCATGCCCTAAACCTTGGGGCCTTTTCCTTTGAGCACGTTCGCCAATACAGAAACGACGAGTAATACCAGAAAGATAAAGAACAGAATTTTAGCGAAGCCAGCCGCAGTTCCGGCTATACCGCCAAAACCTAATACGCCCGCAATGATCGCAACAACGAGACACACTAAAGCCCAATAGAGCATTTACTATCCTCCTTTTTTGCAATTCTCTATTAACGTGGCACAACTCGGACGATCCCGCAATTCAGAGCCTGGAACGTTAAGCGATGGTCATTGTGTCGTTAGGTTCTAGTCGGTTTTTTCCAGCGGATACACGGACGGAGCGAGGGTAGGCTGGCAGCCGATCACGCCCCGGGCTTGCTTCTGAGCGTGGAGGTACCAGCGTCGGCCACCATTGGGGAAGGTGTCGGCTCGAACCTGAAAGGTTGCGGTTTCGACCGTGGCTGGGATCGGCCTGCCGTCGGCGAGACGATAGACGCAGGCAGTTTCAATTTTGGCCGGTTGGCCTATGGTCAACTCGATAAACCCATCAGTGCGAACGTTCGGTTTGTTGCCGTTTATCTCTGTGATTTTCAGGCAGGGGCCATAGTGAACACGGTTGTTATCGCCTACCGTTTCCTCAAGGCAGTGTTGGGCACTGATTAGCACTGCGTTGTCCCCGATGTCCGGATGGACGCTTGGCAGGCTCTGGCAGGCTGTCAGTGAGGCGGCTGCGAGCAAAGGGAGGAGGGTTCGGGTCATCGCTGGCTCCTGGGGGTTAATTGCAGGTTTCCGTTAACGTCGGATCTTAACGCATCCACGAGTCGGCGGTCCCGGCCATACACATCCTGCCTGATCTGTAGATTGCCAGATTTATCCACCCAAGTGGTCCAATATTGCAGATGCACAGGTACGGTCTTTTTTAGAATGGCCTTTACCGGCTCTGCTTCGCTTCGGGCTTGCCGGATGCTGTCATTGTCCCAGTCGCTGTTGCCGTTGAGTAGCTTTTCTGCAAGTTCAAAGGGACGTTCTACCCGTATGCAGCCAGAACTGATCGTGCGTTGCTGACGGGTGAAGTGATATTGCCCCGGGGTGTCGTGCAGGTAAATTGCGTGCTTGTTCGGAAACATGAATTTGATCTGTCCGAGCGAATTGTTTGGTCCCGGTTGCTGAACAAGCTGATAGGGGAAGTGATCGGCGGATAGTGAGTGCCAGTCGATCTCGTCCGGTGAGACTTCCACGCGATTAGCGCCCCATCCCTTATAGACTTTGAAGTTCATGCGGGACAGGTAGCTCGGGTCGGCTTGCAGTTTGGGGAGTTGGTCCTTGATCATCAGTGTTCTGGGAACCGTCCATGTCGGATTGAACACTAGATAACGAATACGATCACTGAACACCGGGGTCTGCCGGAAAGGATCGCCAACGATGACCCTTTGGTGCATAACCTCTTCGCCGTTTTCCACCAGAACCATGTCGTAGCCGGCGATATTCACAAGAACATAAGTGTCTCCCAGCGAGTCCGGTAACCAGCGCCAACGCTCGAGATTGGCATCAATCTGGCGAATGCGTTCAATGGGCATGGTGTTCAGGGCTTCCAACGTTTTACGCCCAATAAGGCCATCAGGTTCCAGTCCGTGGCGGGCCTGAAAGGCGGGGACGGCTTCGATCAGGTTACCCGCATAGCGGTGGCTTTCTGGCTGGTTTGGGGCGCTGTAGAACGGGTCATCGTCCGCTGCCGGCAGATCGCCCAGAAGCGCCAATTGTCGACGGATCGCGGGTATGCGAGGGTCGCTGTCGCCGGGGTGAATCGTGGGGCCAGGCTCGTTCAAAGGCCAGGGGCGACCAAGCAGGCCGGAGAGTTGGTGGCGGTAGTTGCGCAGTTTTTGGTAGGCCGAAGCCGGAGATTTGAGGGATTGCAGTGTTTGATAGACGGTTTCACTCGGCAATGCTTGCTCAAACGCCGATTGAATCTGTGCCTGCTGGCGCTGCGCTGTCCACTGCGCCTGAATGGTTTGCGCGTCTACCTTGCCGTTAAGAAGGTGCGTGGCCAGCAATAAAAAAGCGTCTGAAAATATCAGATCCAGCTCGGCTGGTAATTCGGAATGGGCGCTCCCCTGTGATCTCCGGATAATGGTATGTATTGCATCTTGGTGATAGTCGGCCGGGTTCAAACCATCATCTGCCAGTTCATCAATAGCCCGAATTAGCTCGTTTCGAGCAATCGGTGAGGTCCAGGCCGGTTGGTAACGGCGGTTTTCGTAAAACTGGGTCAAAGCGCTTTGTGTATGCAGCCGTGTGCCGTTTATCGAAACGGGGTAACCGGATTGCAGAGCCTCCAGATGATTGATAATACCATCGTCGCTGTGGGCATTTTGCATGACTGCCAGTAGCATAGTTATGAGTAGGCAGCTTTTAATCCTTGTCTGCGAACCGGTATCCTGCACATCGTCCTCCTCGTGAATACCTTACAAGCTGAGCCGTCAGGCTTGCTGGAGTTTACTGTTCTTTATGTCTGACTTGTCTGCTGTTCAGTATATTTTAATTGCGCTGATATTTGTGTGGAGCGGTTTTGTGCGTTCCGGTTTAGGTTTCGGTGGTGCCGTGCTTTCGCTGCCTTTTTTGCTGCTCGTGCTGGACGAACCACTGGTATTCCTTCCGATCATTTCTATTCATCTGTTGGTGTTCTCTTCGTTAACCATCTGGATGAACAACCGAAAGCGTCCTGATACTGAGGATGTGGAAAAGTCCGGCACCGTGGATTGGCACTATTTGGGGCGATTGCTGGCGATTTTGATTGTGCCGAAGCTGATAGGCGTGTTCGGCCTGATCACCCTGCCGGGCCACATTCTGAGTGCGATCATATTCATTATTGTAGGCCTGTATTCCGTTTCGTACATCGTAAACAAGCCGTTTCGTAGCGGTAGCAAAACAGTGGATGCGGTGTTTTTGATGCTCGGGGGCTATATCAGTGGCACTTCGTTGATTGGCGCACCATTAATTATTGCGGTCGCGGCCCAGCATCTTCCTAAAGAGAAATTGCGGGACACTCTGTTTGCCCTGTGGTTCATTTTGGTCTTGATCAAGCTGGGAGCGTTCGTCTGGGCAGGCGTGGATCTGCAGCTTGAACATCACGTATGGCTATTGCCGGCAGCGGCTGTCGGACACGTAATCGGACTCTACGTGCATGATCGTATGCTGCACGCAGAAACTTCTCTGTTTTACCGAGTGCTCGGCACAATCCTGCTGGTCGTAAGCAGCATCGGGCTGGTTACTGTTTGGATCTAGCGATTGCGTCAGGGCTCCCGTTGCTCAGGAGCCGAGCATGCCCGCGTAGGCGGTGTAAAAAAACGCGCAGGAACCCAACAGAATAAGGCTCCAGGCTGGAACAATCATTACAGAACGTGCCGGTTTGATCATAGCTACCTCCATAGGTATGGCTAATCAATACGCTGCACTTATCAATGTAGACCATTCGTGAGGGATGTCACCAGCCAATTTCTAAAAAGTCGTCTAGTATGGAGTGTGATTAAAGGCGAGGCTTTCCATACGACTTGATAACAATAAGAAGGACTTTTTATGGCTGTAGATCCCGAGAAGTTAACCTCAGTACATTGTCTGTTTCACTGGGCTGATCGCATTCCGGATAATGTCTACCTCACCCAGCCATACCCGGATGGACGTGTGGAAGATATCACGTGGGCACAGGCTGCGGATCAGGTTTGTCGAATGGTTGCGCATCTGGCCAGCCTTGACCTTCCGGAGCGCAGCCACATCGCCATACTGGGGAAAAACAGTGCTCATTGGATTCTGGCGGACCTGGCAATCTGGTCTTCCGGGCACGTGAGTGTGCCTTTGTACCCCACGCTCAACGGCGATACCGCCGCCTACGTGCTGGAACACAGCGAGGCGAAGCTGTTGTTTTTGGGCAAAATGGATGGAACGGCGGACGGTTGGAACGATATCAAAGACCGTATCCCGAATGATTTGCCCATTATTTCATTGCCACTATCGCCTCGTGATGACACTGCCAAATGGATGGATGTCGTAGCAGAGCGTGCGCCCGTCAAGCCTGGGCTGCCAGCCCCGGATGATCTGGCGACGATTGTGTATACCTCCGGCAGTACCGGGCGCCCCAAGGGCGTGATGCACAGTTTCCGCACGATGATTTCGGTAGCGGAGGGGCTGCAGCAGCTGTTTCAGGTGTCGCCCGCTGATCGCATGTTGTCGTATCTTCCGCTGGCTCACGTTGCTGAAAGGGCCGCGGTAGAAACGCAGTCGTTGTATTACGGCTTCCATCTTTATTTCGCCAATTCACTGGATACCTTTCAAGAAGATCTGCAGCGGGCTCGGCCAACGATGTTTTTCTCGGTGCCGCGTTTGTGGATGAAATTCTATCTTGGCGTGAATGCCAAGCTCCCGCCCAAAAAACAGAAAGTGCTGTTCAAGATTCCCGTTCTGAACCGTTTGGTGAAAAAGAAAGTCCTGAAACAATTGGGGCTCGATCACTGCCGGGCAGCCATGACCGGCGCTGCACCTTTGTCGGCTGAGATCATCAGCTGGTACCGAAATCTGGGGCTTGAGTTGTTGGAAGTCTATGGCATGTCGGAGAACTTCGGGTATTCCCACGCAAACCGTCCGGGGCAGGCTAAAACCGGCAGTGTAGGCGTGACGAATCCCGGGGTGGAGCAAAGGATTGGCGAGGGCGGTGAGATTGAAGTCAGAAGCCCCGGACAGATGCTCGGTTACTACAAGAATGACGAGAAAACGAAGGAAGATGTTACTCACGATGGTTTTCTAAAAACGGGTGACATGGGCGAGGTCGACGAGCAAGGTTATCTGCGTATTACCGGGCGGGTGAAAGATCTGTTCAAAACCTCCAAAGGCAAATACGTGGTGCCGGTGCCGATTGAAAACCGTTTCAATCACCCGATGGCCGAAGCCGTATGTGTGGCGGGCGCCAATCAGCCGCAACCGTGTTTGATGCTGTTGTTGTCCGAAGAAGCCCGCATGGCACTGGATTCAGGTTTGGACCGCACGGCTTTGGAACAAGAGCTGGCGCAGGAACTGGAGACCGTGAATGCTGAGTGCGAGGCGCATGAGAAGGTGGCCTTTCTGGTGCTGGTGAAAGAGCCATGGACCATGGAGAACGGCATGTTGACGCCCACCATGAAAATTAAGCGCAACGTGATCGAAGACTTTTACAATCAGAAGATGGAAACTTGGTTTGCACAAAATCAAAGGGTAGTTTGGGAGTTTTGATACGATCCTCAGGCACAAAAAAACCGGCACGTTTGCGTGCCGGTTTTTTTGTGGGATCAGAGCCAGCGTTTATACGCCGCCTTGAGCCTGAGGCAGATCTTGTACCGCAGCGACGGCGTCGCGATTTGCTTTGCGCAGCTTGCGGCTTAAAAATTGTAGCCCCTGTTGGACTGCAGCGCGGGTATACTCGCGGCGCATCTCCACTCCATTGTGGAGGATGCCAGATGGCTGTGGGCGAACGCTCACGTTACGCTGGTGAATCATGATGCCTTCCTCCTTATTAGGGTGGCTAGGTTTGTTAGGTTATAAACTATTCTAGAGGTACTTATTTGCAGTTTAAATACGTTAAACTTCGTACTCATGTTGCAAATGTGCAGTGACTATGGACTGGGATTATCTTCGATATATACGGGCTCTGGCAATAGCTGGAACCTTCGCAAAAGCCGGTGAAATACTGGGTGTTCACCAAACCACTGTTTTAAGACGACTTGATCAGATGGAAGAGTCGTTGGGGGTGCAGTTTTTTGATCGCAATCGTGATGGATTACAGCTGACGGCCTCGGGTGAAATGGCTTACCGAGAGGCCGAAAGGCTCGCGGTAGACATGGAAAATCTGGAACGAAAGCTGATCGGTCAGGATGGCGCGCCCGTAGGCAAAGTCCGAATCGCGGCGGAAGATGCGGTGATGTATGAATTGCTGAGCCCGGTTTTGGCGGCGTTGGTGAGAGAGTACCCGGAGATTGAACTGGAAGTACTGACCGACAACGACGTGGCGAATCTGAGCCACCGCGAAGCCGACCTCACCTTGCGCCCTGAAAATAAACCGCAGGCCACGCTGGAAGGCGAGCGTATCGCTGCGATCGATTCTGCTGTCTATGGCTCGACAAACTACTGTCGGCGAAACCGTAAGATGGATATCGATAACCATCCGGAGGACTGCATCTGGCTTATCCCGGACGAATCCTTTAGCCATCTGGCCACCGGCAAGTGGTACCGAAAGCATCTTAAAAACGTTCCAGCTGTAATCCGTTGTAACAGTCTGCAGTCCATGCATGCCTTGGCGCGGGCAGGGGCGGGTCTGGCGGTTCTGCCCTGCTATCTGGGGGAAGCCGCGAAGGAGTTACGGCGACTTTCAGACCCTCTGGAGGGGGAAAGTATCGATCTTTGGTTGCATGTTAACCAGGATACCCAGCAGATGGCCCGAGTCAGGATTGTGATGGAGTTTCTGGTGGAAAGGCTAAAGGCACTTGGTCCTGCCATCGAATTCAGCAACACGCTCTGAGTTTTCTGTATTAACGTGCTTGTGCCGGATATCTAAACGTTTTTTACACGTGCCCTGATTCATTCCTACCAAACCGTCATCTTCAGCAGCTGAGGAAGCTTGCTGAAGGGGCGGCCTGCGTGTCATAAACAGCGCTGTTCCTGTAACCGGATAAGAGTGACATGACATGAACGCGCTAATGAAACCTCTTTTGATCGCCGGGCTGCTCGTCAGTAGTTTGGCGCAGGCGGCACCGAGCGCGCAGCAGGTGCTGGAAGCTTCGCCCGTGGATGACATCGTTGTGCAGTACCCGGCGATGATGGGGCAGGGCATTCGGGATGGCCTCAAGCAAAAAACACAGGTTCCACCGATGGTGGCCGATACTATCGCGTATGTGGTGCAGAACAGCTTTCGCCCTGAAGAGATCAAACGGAAAATTGCCTCGAACCTGGAAGCGTCCTTAAGCAATGAACAGCTGGCGCAGGTGCACGACTGGTATCAGAAACCGGTGGCGAAAAAAATCGCACGTGCTGAAGTGGCGGCCTCAGCACCCGCGATCTGGCCGCAAATCCGTAAGCAGGCACCGGAGCTGAACAAAATCAATAAGGGAACCGATCGGGAAAAACGGTTTGACCGTTTTGATCGTGCTGCCCGAGCCACCGAAAGTGCGGTTGATACTGCAATTGCGCTTCAGTTGGGGCTATCTTCAGCGATGGCTGCTTTGCGGGGAGAGCCCGTGAATCCGGACGAGGTGCGCCAGCAATTAGAAGCGCAGCGCCCGGCGTTGCAAGGTGTGGTAGGGCAGCAAGTCTACAACAGCTATTTGTACACCTACCAGAAGATCACTCCGAACGAGATGGCGATGTATCTGGAGTTTCTCGAAAGTGATGCCGGTCAGCAGTTCACCAAGGTGGTGGCTGAGAGCGTCCAGCAAGCCGTGACGGAGCCGATTGAAAACATTGGCAATCAACTGGCAAGGTTCAGAAACTTCGGGACAGATAACGCTCAGTGATGTTCGTTGCTTAACGTCTTTTCTATCGGTCCAGTGGCAAAACCATTGCCACTGGACAATACTTTCTTCTGTGAACTGCCTTCCAGTTAAGAAGAGGGCATATCGCTGCCGAGAGTAGCAACCTCGAAGACCGCAGTCCCCCAGGCAGACCAGACAGCCCGATCGTATCGGGTCGTTTCGTAATTTCTGCGCCACAAAGGGGGGAGTCATGAATTTCTTCCGATATTTTCTGCCAGTTTCAACATGCGGTGCGCGGTCGGCCGTTTTACTCGTCGTTCTGTTGGCACTCGCCTTTCCATTGCCTGCCGCTGAATTGTTGTTGTCAAAACAGCCCGATCGGGTTGCGCCTGTTACCGTCGATTCCCAGCCGGCTCAAGGCGTGGTCTACGTTTTTGTCGGTGGCGCCGATAGCGTTGATCAGGTGCGTTTTTATCGCGACAACGCGCTGATCCGAACTGAAAATAATGCGCCTTGGGATATGGAAGGTGGATCAGTCAGTGAGGCTAGACCCTTTGATACCCGCGATGTCGCCGATGGTGGCTATGCTTTGCGCGCTGAGTTAGTGCAAGGTGGCAGCACGGTGGCAACGCTGACGGCAACTTTGCAGGTAGCCAATCAACCCGCACCACAGCCGGGAGGCGAGGCTCAGCAGCTGCATCTGGGTTGGGAGGGTGACCCTGCCAGTACGCTCAGTCTCATGTGGTTTACCCCGCAGGCCAACAGCCCAGCCGAGGTGAGTTATCGTTTGCCGAGCGCACAGCAGTGGGAGACAGCAGTTGGTGAGCTGCGACTGACCACGGCGGATGGTCGCTATCTGCTCACCCATTTAACAGGGTTGCTGCCAGATACCGAGTATGAGTTTCGGGTGGCCTTGGCCGATGCCATTTGGAGCAAGGTATACACCAGTCGCACCGCACCGGGGCCAGGACCGCAGGATTTTGATGCTGTCTACGTGGCAGATACCGGTTTGATTGGCCGCACGGATGGGTTGGATACGGGTACGGCAGAAGTCATTGCTGAGATTGCAGCGCTGTCGCCCGGCATGGTGTTATTGGGTGGCGATTACGCTTACTTTGACACCGATAAACGCTACGGCACATTGGCGCGCACCATTGGTGCTTGGTTTGAGCAGATGCAGCCGGTGGCGCAAGCCACATCGATGATGCCGGTGTACGGTAATCATGAAGTGTTGCTTGGCGAAGGTTTTGAGGAATGGGTTCCGTACTTTGCCACGCCCGAAGGTTGGAACGGTCGCCGGATGTACAGTTTTAACGTGGGGGATATTCATTTTGTGGCGGTGTATGCCCTCGATGAGTATCAATCGCTGCCTTCGGATGCCTTGGCCTGGTTGACTTCGGACCTTGACGCCGCGATCCAGCAGGGCCAGCGCTGGCTTATTCCCATACTCCACGCTGCGCCCTTTTCGGAAGGCACAAACCATCCTTCTGCACTGACACTGCGAGCACAATTGGGGCCCATCTTTGAACAGGCGGGTGTGCAGGTGGTGCTGACCTCTCATGATCAGTCTTATGAGCGTACCTACCCGCTGATGGATGTGCCCGCCACGAATACACCTACGTCGATTGATCGTCACTGCTACGAGCTTGGTGAAGGTGTTACTTGGCTAAAAATATCCCCGGGAGGCAAACTCAGCAACATTTCCAAGGGCTTCTCGCCGTGGAAATCGCCGGTTGCACCCTCGTGGACTGTCGTCCGTGATAACTCTCGCCACCATTACGCTCATTTGAAGGTCTCCGCTGACGGTGTTCTGGACGTGGATATCTATGGTATTGCCGGCACTGGTGCTCCGCCTTGGCGCCGGGACCGGGTGCGCTATACCACCTTGGGCTGTGGTCCGGAAATAACCGCCCAACCCGAGCAGATGGGGTTTAGTTTGGAACCGGGAGAAACTGAAACCCGGACAGTCCAGCTAACAGCCGAAGGTGATGCAATGTCACTGCAAGTGAGCCAGATACCTTCGTGGCTTTCGGTTGCCCCGGTTGCTGCGCTTACGCCGGCGAACATAAGCATTACGGCGGACGCTACCGGTATGAGTGTCGGCAAGTATACCGCTGTACTGGAAATTTCAGACGGCGCTGACACGGCAACCTGGTTGCCGGTTACCTTGCAGGTGGGCGCTGAGAATTACAGTCTGTGGGTGGCGGACAATCCGCAGCGGTTGTCGCCGGAGTTGTTGGACGGCGCGGACTTGCAGGGAAACCGTTACATCTTTACCGGCCCGGATCTGAATGTACGGCGGGCGCGTTTTTATCTCGACGATCCGAGTGCAACGGGTGCGGTCACCCAGACCGAGAATCGAGCGCCGTTTGATCTGGCTGGAACCGCCGCCGACGGCACGGCAGCTGCTCTGGATACCACTGCGCTGGCCGACGGTCAGCATGCCGTTGGTGTGCGGCTCGACATCGATGGCGGGCTGGAAGTTCAGCTGAGCGCTGATTTTCAGGTTCTTAACGATGTACCGCAGCTGACGGTGTCAGCGGACAGCCATGTGCTCCAGATTGTGTCACCGCAGACCAGCGATGAAGTCAGTGTGGTTGCCCAGATGAGTGATGGTCGGGTAGAGGCCTTCACCAGCATGAGTAATGTCCCCTGGCTGACGGTCACACCGGCGAGCGGCGAATTACCGCAGACACTCACCTTACAGGCGGATGCCAGTGCCTTGGCGCCGGGTCAGTATCAGGGTGAAATTGTGCTCGAGGCTGCAAGCGGGGAACAGAGCAGCATTGCGGTCAGTCTGAACTACGATCAGGCCTCACCCTATACTTTGCAGGTCAGTAGCGCGCCAGATCGTAGTGGTGCCGTGCTGTTGGAGGGGGCCGAGGTATCGGGAGAGATCTATGTGCTGGTGCCGGCCTTGAGTGGCATCGACAAGGTGACCTTTTATCTCGATGATCCCAATCGACAGGGGGCAGCGTTCAAAGTTGAGGGCCGGGCACCTTGGGACTTTGCCGGAACCTTATCGGCACAACCCCGTAATGCTATACCGTTTGATGTCAGTGGCATGAGCGGGCAGCACGAGATTACCGCTGTGGTCGAACACAACGACCCCACATCGGTCATCCACGCAGTGTTTAGTGTGGTTCCGTAGTTTCAAAGGGGCGGGTTGAAGAGATGAATCGGCGGCGTTGAAGCCGAACAAAAAAGCCAGACCATGCTCAGCATGATCTGGCTTTTTGTACAACCGGCAGGATCAGCTGCGGGAAGTTACTTCCAGCAGGTGATAGCCGAACTGAGTCTGGATCGGACCAAGAACGGTGTTCAGGTCGCCGCTGAATACGGCCTTGTCGAACTCAGGAACCATCTGGCCTGGGCCGAAAGAACCCAGGTCGCCGCCGTTGCGGCCGGATGGGCAGGAAGAATGCTGCTTGGCAACTTCCGCGAAGTCCTGACCGCCTTCGATGGCTTTCTTAAGTTCTTCACATTTTGCTTCGCTGTCTACCAGAATGTGGCGTGCAGTTGCTTGTGCCATGATCAATATCCTGTTGTTGGATGGATGGGATGTTCTGAAAGTGAATGCTGCCCGTACCGCCCGCTCGAGGCAAGTGGTAATTATCCGTGTTTTTGCGGCCTCACAGTCCGGCCTGTAAACCTGTACAATGCGCCGTTTCTTTTGCCGCCACCGCGCTGGCCCTCACGTGTATAGGTTCTTTTCTTGATCTCCACTGCCAATATCACCATGCAATTCGGGGCTAAGCCCCTGTTTGAAAACGTTTCTGCCAAATTTGGCAGTGGTAACCGTTACGGCCTGATCGGCGCCAACGGCTGCGGCAAATCCACCCTGATGAAGATTCTGGGCAGCGACCTCGAACCATCGGCGGGTCAGGTCATGCTCGAACCGAACGTTCGTTTAGGTAAGCTGCGCCAGGATCAGTTCGCTTATGAAAACTGCACGGTGATCGACACCGTGATCATGGGCCACGAAGAGCTCTGGCACGTGAAGAAAGAGCGCGACCGCATCTACTCACTGCCGGAAATGAGCGAAGAAGACGGCATGGCCGTCGCGGATCTGGAAGTGGAGTTCGCCGAGATGGACGGCTACACCGCCGAATCCCGCGCTGGCGAACTGCTGTTGGGTCTGGACATCCCACTGGACCAGCACAACGGCCCCATGAGCGCTCTGGCGCCGGGTTGGAAACTGCGGGTTCTGTTGGCCCAAGCGCTGTTCTCTGATCCAGACGTTTTGCTGCTGGACGAGCCCACTAACCACCTGGACATCAATACCATCCGTTGGTTGGAAAGCATTCTGGTAGCTCGCAGCAGCACCATGATCATCATTTCGCACGACCGTCACTTCCTGAACAGTGTGTGCACGCACATGGCGGATCTGGATTACGGTGAGCTGCGCCTGTTCCCGGGCAACTACGACGAATACATGACCGCCGCCACTCAGGCCCGCGAGCGCATGATGGCAGACAACGCCAAGAAGAAGGCCCAGATTGCCGAATTGCAGCAATTCGTAAGCCGCTTCTCCGCCAACGCCTCGAAAGCCAAGCAGGCTACTTCGCGGGCAAGGCAGATCGACAAGATTCAGCTGGAGGAAGTAAAGCCTTCTAGCCGGGTCAGTCCGTTTATCCGCTTCGAGCAGGAAAAGAAACTGCACCGTCAGGCCGTGACGTTGCTTGGCCTGACTAAAGGCTTCGACGAAGGCCCGCTGTTTGAAGGTCTGGACTTGCAGATTGAAGCCGGCGAGCGTGTCGCCATTATCGGCCCGAACGGTATCGGTAAAACCACGTTGTTGCAGTGCTTGGCCGGTGCCTACGAGCCAGATGCCGGTGAAGTGAAGTGGACCGACAGTGCCCAGGTAAGTTACTTCGCGCAGGACCACACCGCGGATTTTGCGCAAGATGACACTCTCACCGACTGGATGGCGCAATGGACCACCGGCGGTGAGCAGTTGGTTCGCGGCACGCTGGGCCGGATGTTGTTCTCGGGTGATGACATTGGTAAATCGGTGAAGGTGTTATCAGGTGGTGAGCAGGGTCGGATGCTGTTCGGTAAGCTGATTCTGCAGAAGCCGAACGTGATGTTGCTGGATGAGCCCACCAACCACTTGGATATGGAGTCCATCGAGGCGTTGAACCTGGCGCTGGAGAACTATCCGGGTACGTTGATTTTCGTGAGCCACGACCGGGAGTTTGTTTCTTCGTTGGCGACTCGGATTATTGAGTTGAAGCCGGATGGAATTACAGACTTTAGCGGTAGTTATGATGACTACTTGCGGAGTCAGGGCTACCTTTGATCGAGGTTTAGTTTGAAAGACTGCGGTTCATTGTAGTCAGGCTCTAGTGCCGGCGGACGTGTGGGTTTTGACTAAATAAGAGATGAAAGCATGAGTGATTCTGAAATTATCAATTCCACCCGTAAATGGGTGGAAGACGTTGTGGTTGGTTATAACCTTTGTCCGTTTGCCAAGCGTGAGCTGGTGAAAGACCGGGTTCGGTTTGTGGTTACTGAAGCAGCGACCGAAGACGAGCTTGTTCAGGCGTTGCATGCTGAGCTGCAACTGCTGGAAGACCAGCCGGATGTTGAAACCACCTTGCTGATTCATCCGGGTGTGTTGCAGGATTTCTATGCCTACAACGAGTTCTTGGATACTGCGGATGCTCTGTTGGAGTACCTGGAGCTGGAGGGCGTGTACCAGATCGCCAGTTTCCATCCGGATTACCAGTTTGCCGACACCGAGGCAGATGCCGCAGAGAATTACACCAATCGTTCTCCATACCCTATGCTGCATATGTTACGGGAAGCGAGCCTGGAGTCTGCGATTGATAGCTACCCGGATGTGGAGGGTATTCCCGACCGCAATATCGAACTGATGAATCGGGAAGGTGCGGATAAATTGCAAAGCCTTCTTAAGTCCTGTTTCTCCGAAAGAGAGAGCAAACGGGCCGGGGAGTAGAACACGGAGTCGGTGGGGTAAGCCTTTCCAAAAATGTGCGTAGCCATGGATGGCGAAGCAGAAGCGCCACATGGATGTGCCGCAGGAGCGGTTTTTGGAAAGGCTTACCTCATCGGCGACTCGCACAAACTAGCAGGCTAGTGACCGCAAACTCCCAAGCAAAACTAGAAAACACGAAAGAGCCAAAAAAATGGGACTGCTTTTCGAACAAATAGACAGCCAACCCTCGGTGATCGGGGAAATCACACTGCGCCGCCGCAGGATACCGGCGCTGGGTGAAAGGGATATCTACGAAGTGAAGCTGGGCGAGGAATTTCTCATGTCCAGCATGTTTGTAGACGCCGAAGTTGCTCTGTCTGATCTCGGCCTGAACGAAACCGAAGGCGATAACCTCAGCGTGGTTGTTGGTGGCCTTGGTTTGGGCTACACAGCTGTCGCCGCTCTCAAACACCAGCGCGTGTCTGAACTGCTCGTGGTTGAATACCTAAAGCCCGTCATCGGCTGGCACCAGCAAGAACTCGTGCCCCTGGGCAAAGAGCAGAATGATGACCCGCGCCACCGCTACGTTCACGGCAGCTTCTTCGACATGGCCGTGGCTGACCCCGCGACGGGTGGCTTTGATCCCGAAGCGCCCGGTAAAGAGTTCGATGCCATTCTGCTGGATATCGACCACTCGCCTAGAGCCCTGTTGCACGACTCCAGTGCCAGCTTCTACACCACCAAAAATATAAGTTTGATGGCCCGACAGCTAAAGTCTCGCGGTATTTTCGCTATGTGGTCAAACGAAGGCGAAGACGCAGAATTTATGGCCGTTCTGAATGAAGTGTTTGAGGATGTGGCCTGCCACGTCGTTAGCTTCTTCAATCCCTTCCAAAACCGGGAATCGTTCAACACCGTATACGTAGCCCGCAAGCCGGCCTGAATCCGGGCAGCGTGCTGCCCGGGCTTTTGGTTACATCAGGTTGTAGATAAACACGATGGCGACAGCGACCGGAGTGATAAAGCGGACGGTGACAAACCACAGATTGAACATGGCCGGTGACAGCGACAGTTCGTTCTCCATTGCTTGACGAGACATCACCCAGCCGGCAAACAGCGCGACCAGCAGCCCGCCTAGTGGCAGCAGTATGTTGGCGGTGAAGAAGTCCAGCAGGTCAAAGATGGTTTTGCCTTCCAGCATGGGGATGAACGCTAGCGGCGCAACGTCGGCCCACAAGTTCAGTGACAGCACGGACGCAATGCCCAGAGCCCAGCACACGCCTCCAGCGGCCAAGGTGCTGACGGTTCGGTTCATACCTTTCTGTTCTTCCAGCCATTCTACGATCGGTTCCAGCAGAGAAATACCAGACGTCCAAGCGGCGAAAATCAGCAACACGAAGAACAGCGTGCCGAACAGCGAGCCCATGGGCATCTGACCAAACGCGAGGGGCAGGGTCTGGAAAATCAGACCAGGGCCGGCGCCCGGTTCCAGTCCGTTGGCAAAGACAATCGGAAAGATCGCCAAGCCGGCCAGAAGCGCTACACCGGTGTCGATTACAGAGACGGTGATGGAGGTTTTGGCGATGGATATGTTCTTCGGCAGGTAGGAACCGTAGGCCATCATCACGGCCATACCCAGACTCAGAGTAAAGAACGCATGGCCAAGGGCGACCAGAACGCCAGAGGTGGTCAGCTTGGAGAAGTCGGGCTGGAACAGGAACGCCGCCGCTTGGCCGAAATGGCCGGTGGTCATCGCATAACCGACGACCAGCAGCAGCAAGACAAACAGCGCGGGCATCAGGATGCTGACGGCCCGTTCAAGGCCAGAGCGGACGCCCCGCGCCACCACGACCATCACCAAGGCCATAAAAACGGTGTGCCAGAGCAGCAGAGTGGGCGGATCGCTCAGCAAACCGGAGAAGATGGCGCCCACGGCCTCAGCCGATTGTCCGGCCAGCTGCCCGCTGGCGGTTGTTCCCACGTAGGATATGGCCCAGCCACCAATCACTGAGTAGAACGACAGAATTAAAAAACCGGCGAGTACGCCGATGGCGCCCACCAGTTTCCAGGCCGGGTTAAGTCTGTCGCGTTCGGTGATTAGCCTGATGCTGTTAACCGGACTACGACCTCCCCGGCGACCGATCATGACTTCGGCCATCATAATGGGAATACCAACCACGGCAATGCAGGCGAGGTACACCAGCACAAAGGCGCCACCACCGTTTTCACCGGTGACGTAGGGGAATTTCCAGATATTACCGAGCCCGACGGCGGAACCGGTGGCAGCCAGAATAAAGGCGAGGCGCGAGGACCATAACCCGCGTTTCGCGTTGGAGCCCTCAAGGGCACCCGAATAGGTAGCGGAGCCGGATGAAGTGACAGACATAGTGATCTCCCGAAGGTATTGTTTTTGTTTCAGGGGTTAAAAAGGGGAAACGCCGGTGTCAGGTTACCCGGCGCAAACCAGCCGCCTGGGCGTGAGCCCGGCACCCGGGGCGTGCTTTCTGAAGCGCTCTTCGGCCAGTTCATTGGCGATCGCACCGGTAGGAAGCCCGGTGCGATCTGAGCGCTGGAATATCTCGGACAAGGTGTCGCCAATGGTGTCCACATGGGCGCGGATTTGCTCTGGAGAGCCTTGGGTGCGCTCGTAAAACACATCAATGATGCCGCCTGCGTTGATGGCGAAGTCCGGGGCGTAGAGGATGCCTCGATGTTTCAGAGCTGCGTCGTGCTCGGGACGGTCGAGGAGATTGTTGGCGGCGCCGGCCACGATGGCAGCCCGGATCGCTGGAATGCTCTGATCATTCAGCACGGCACCCATGGCGCAGGGGGCAACAACATCTACCGGCAGGTTCAGGATGTCACCGGAAGCAACGGGTGTTGCCCCAAATTCGTCCACCGCTCGCTTGAGGTTATCGGTGTGAATGTCGGTGACCCAAAGCTCGGCACCGGCCTCTTTCAGGTAGCGGGCCAGGCGGAAGCCGACATTGCCAATGCCCTGAACGGCCACTTTCAAGCCGGTCAGGTCGTCAGTCCCGAGCTTGTGTTTCACCGCCGCTTTGAGGCCGATAAACGTGCCGTATGCTGTTACGGGTGAGGGATCGCCGGTACTAGGCTGGCCATCAAACCCGGTTCGGGTCGTGACACCGGCCACATGCCGGGTGTGACGGCCCATTACTTTCAGGTCGGGCACGCTCGTGCCGGAATCTTCAGCGGCAATATACTGGCCGCCGAGGCTTTCCAGGTGCCTGCCCATGGCCTCAAGCAAGGCTTCGGTTTTGTGTTTTCGCGGGTCGCCGATGATCACCGACTTGCCACCGCCCAGATCCAGATTGGCCAGGGCGGATTTATAGGTCATGCCCCTCGACAGACGCAGGACATCCCTCAAGGCTTCTTCATCGCTGGCATAGGGGAACATTCGGCAACCGCCGAGTGCTGCACCTCGTGAGGTATTGTGGATGGCAATGATGCCTTTCAGGCCGGTTTCGGCATCGCAGACGAAGGACAGGTGTTCGTGGTGATCGAACTCCGGATGGCTGAATACGTTCATGGCGCTTCACCTCTTCTCGGTGGCCGGCCGCTACCCTTGTGGGGCCTGCGGTGGCCGTTTTTGTTTTAGACCGCCGCGTTGGCGATTTGTTGATGTGCCCGTTCACCGGGGTTCAGTTCGGCTCGGTACTGCGCCCGCTCTTTTCGGGTCGCGTGATAGGCCTCTTCTTTCACCGGCCCGTAACCGCGGATCTTCGCGGGCAGGCTGGCCAGGTTTCGTGCCGCATCGGCGTGGTCTTTGCTCAGGTGTTTGAGCAGGAAGGCCACATCTGCCTCGTACTCCCGAATGATCTTACGTTCCAGGCGTCGGTCGGCGGTGTATCCGAATGGGTCCAGAAGCGTGCCGCGCAGGCCACGAGCTTTTGCAAGCCAGGCGAACACGGTTTCGATCCAGGGGCCGAAGGTGTGTTTTCTCGGCCGTTCGCCGTTTTTGCCGCGGCTGAGTAGAGGCGGAGCGAGATTGAATTCCAGCTCGATATCGCCCTCGAATTGCTCCTCCAATTGTTTGTGCAGGCTACCGTTGCTGAACAGTCGCGCCACTTCATACTCGTCTTTGTAGGCCAGTACCTTGGCGTAGTTCTCGGCGATGGCCCGTAACATCAGCGGGTCCCGCCCCAGTTTGTGGGCGATGGTCTGTTCAGCCTGACGCACCAGTTTTTCGTATCGCTTGGCCAAAGAGGTGTTCTGGTAGTCGCTCAGGTATGCCATATTGCGTTGAATGAGCTGGTCAGTGGTTTCCATAACCTGCACCGGCGTTCCCTGGGGTTTCGGGAAAGCCAGAGCCATTACCCGGTCCAGATCGTGGGCGGCACGGCGGCCCCATAGAAATGCCTGTTTGTTTTTCTCAACGGCCACATTGTTGAGCTCAATGGCGCGCTCAATGGCTGCGGCGCTCAGTGGCAACAGCCCCTGTTGCCAGGCGAAGCCAACGGTGAACAGGTTCACAGCCATGCCATCGCCCATCAGGGCTTTGGCCAAGTCGCCGGCATTGAGGAACCAGCTGCCATCGGGACGGCAGGCTTCCTTGACGGTCTGCTCCATGGCTTCGCCGGGGAACTGGATGTCCGGGTCTCGGGTAAAGGCCGCGGGCATGGCTTTCTCGGTATTGACCACCGCCCGTGAGAAACGGTTATCCAGTTTGGCCAAGGCATCGTCAGTGGCGGAGACCATCAGGTCAAAGGCAATCATCAGGTCGGCCTCGCCGGCAGGAATGCGCACGGCGTGGATGTTGTCTTGCTTATCACTGATGCGGATGTGGCTGACCACGGCGCCGAACTTCTGCGCCAGACCGGCTTGGTCCAGCACGGAGACGCCTTTGCCCTCGAGATGAGCCGCCATGCCGAGCAGGGCACTGACGGTCACCACGCCGGTACCACCGACGCCGGTCAGCAGAATGCCGTAGGGGTTGCTGCCTGATACAGGGGTGGGTTCTGGAAGTTCGGGGAAGTCCACCTCTGCGCTGACCCCCGCCGGCTTTTTCAGTTTGCCGCCTTTGACCGTGACAAAGCTGGGGCAGAAACCACGCACACAGGAAAAGTCCTTATTGCAGGACGACTGGTCTATGGTGCGTTTGCGCCCGGCATCGGTGTCTTTGGGCAGAATCGATAAGCAGTTGGACTGAATGCCGCAGTCGCCGCAGCCTTCGCAGACATCCGAGTGAATCATCACACGCTGGTCCGGATCTTCCATGGTGCCACGCTTGCGGCGCCGGCGCTTTTCGGCGGCACAGGTTTGGTCGTAGATGATGACTGAACAGCCCTCAATCTCCCGCATTTCCCGTTGCAGAGCATCCAGATCATCCCGGTGATGGAAGGTGGTGCGGTCTGCAAAGTCGGCCCGGGACGGATATTTATCGATATCGTCGCTGACCACGGCAATGCGTCGCACACCTTCGCCGTAGAGCTGGTGGCTGATCTGCTGAACGGTCAGGGTACCGTCCACCGGCTGACCACCGGTCATGGCGACGGCGTCGTTGTAAAGAATCTTGTAGGTGATGTTGGCACCGGAGGCGATCGCGGCACGAATGGCCAAAACGCCGGAATGAAAGTAGGTGCCATCCCCCAGATTCTGAAAGACGTGTTTCTGGCTGGTAAACGGTGCTTGGCCAAGCCAAGTGACGCCCTCACCACCCATCTGAGTGAAGGTGTCGGTGCCCCGTTCCATCCATGTAGCCATGTAGTGACAGCCAATGCCACCGAGGGCGCGGCTGCCTTCGGGTACCTGAGTTGAGGTATTGTGCGGGCAGCCGGAGCAGAAGTGAGGCGTCCGCTCCAGTCGCTCTCTGGGTTGTGCCAGGCTGTTCTCTTTTTCGGTTAGAAAGCCGAGGCGCTGTTGCAGTTTGTCATTGCAATAGCGGCCATCCAGGCGAGAGGCGATGGCCCGTGCCACCATGGCCGGGGTCAGTTCGGCGATGGTCGGTAGCAGGTCGTTGCCGTGATTGTCTTTTTTGCCTATCACGTTGGGGCGCTGGCCGTCCTGCCAGGTGTAAAGCTGGGTTTTGATCTGTTCTTCAATTAAGCCCCGTTTTTCCTCAACCACCAGAATTTCTTCCAGCCCCGAGGCGAATTCATAGATGCCCTCGGGTTCCAGAGGCCATGGCATGGCGACTTTGTAAACGGCCAGCCCGATGGCTTCACGTTCTTCATCGCCCAAGCCAAGATCAGCCAGCGCCTGAATAACATCCAGGTAGGCTTTGCCCGTGGTGACGATGCCCAGACGGGGCTGCTCGACCTCAAACACGGTGCGGTCCAGGCGATTCGCCCGGCAAAAGAGTTTGGCGGCTTCTAACTTGTGCCGGTGCAGGCGCTCTTCCTGCTCCATGGGTTTGTCTGGCCAGCGGGAGTTCAGGCCGCCTTCCGGCATTGGAAATTGTGTGGGAATGCGGATTTTGATCCGACTGAGATCCAAGTTGGCGGAAATGGATGAATCCATATTCTCCGCCAGGGCTTTGAAGCCAATCCAGCAGCCACTGAAGCGTGACATGGCCCAGCCGTAGAGGCCCAGATCGAGAATGTCCTGAATGCCGGCGGGGTTCAGAACCGGCATGCCAGCATCCAGAAACGCGTAATCACTTTGGTGGGGCAGGGTGGAGGATTTGCAGGCGTGGTCGTCGCCAGCTACTGCCAGTACGCCGCCAAACCGGGAGGTGCCTGCCGCGTTGGCGTGCTTGAATACGTCCCCGGTGCGATCTACGCCCGGGCCTTTGCCATACCAGAGTGCAAACACGCCGTCGTAACGTGCGCCTTCGAAAATGTTAACTTGCTGGCTGCCCCAGACGGCGGTGGCCCCCAGGTCTTCGTTCACACCGGGCAAGAAGTGGATGTTCCTTTCTTTGAGGTGATCCCGGGCTTTCCACAGAACCTTGTCGAAACCGCCAAGGGGCGATCCGCGATAACCGGAGATAAAGCCGGCGGTGTTCAGGTCGTTGTTGCGGTCGAGTTGGGCTTGGAGCAGGGGGAGTCTCGCCAGGGCCTGGCTGCCGTTCATGTAGACAGAGCCGGCATCTTTTTTCCAGACATCGTCAAGGCTGACGGGACGCAGCCCCATAGGGGAGCGTGAAAGATCTGACATGTTGAAATCCTCTACTACCCGGCCGGATCGCGGCGGTAGGTTATGTCTTGTTTTTGTAATCCCGGCTTTTGGCCGGATGTTAGATTTCATCGGTCCTACCCGGTGGATTGACCGGGTTGTCCTTTTGGGACTGGACGAAAAATAAACTAGATTAAGTTTACGTGCACGTCAACAGGCGCGAGACGCTCGAGTTCACAAAAGCATGACTTGTGCATATAACTATCTGAGGCTGCGGAAAAAAATAATTGTTAGCTAGTGGTTTTTACCTATTCGTGTTTTGTTGGTTTCGGCTTAGCTTCTTTCGATGTCTGCTCATTCTTATAGTTACCAATTTCAACCGCACAAGGTGCGTGCTGAGTTCTTCCGGTTACTGCCGATATCCCTGTTCGTTGTCGCCTTTGGCGCGGCGTTTGGATTGGCGGCGACTCAGACCGGTCTTTCGCCGTTTCAGTCCATTCTGATGAGCGTGACGGTGTTTGCCGGAGCGTCACAGTTCGGGGCGTTGGATTTGTGGGGCACGGAAGTGTCGGTGATCCCCATGCTCGTGGTGGTGTTTGCAATCAACGCCCGCCACCTGCTGATGGGGGCTTCCCTATACCCGATGCTAAAAGACGTGTCGCCGGCGCGGCGATATGGTTTGTTGCTGTTCCTGACGGACGCCAATTGGGCGATCTCGGCGCAGGATTACCAGAACGGCCGGCGCAATCTGGAAGTGATTCTGGGCGGTGGCGTTGTGTTGTGGCTGGCGTGGGTTCTGGGTACGGCTTTTGGTGCTTACTTCAGCGGTTTGCTGCAGAACCCGAAAGCCTTTGGTCTGGATATGGTGCTTGGCTGCTTCTTGCTATCGATGGTTTTGGGCGGCAAGGCGACGCCCCGGGTTGTGGTGGTCTGGTTGGTCGCCGGTATGACCTCTCTTGCGGCTTGGAAGTGGCTGCCAGCCAACATGCACGTCGTTGTCGGCGCATTGGCGGGCGGGGCCGTAGGGCTGTTCTGGTTAGAGCATCGACCTTTAGAAAACGCAGAGCAACAAGGAGCCGGGTATGACCATTGAAACCACCTCGATCGGCACTCTGGTTCTGATTGTTCTCATAATGCTGGTGACGTTGGTGACCCGTTTGGGCGGCGTTTTCGCAATGTCGTTTGTGAAGATCAGTCCGCGGGTTGAAAGCTTCATCAACGCCATGGCCAGCTCGGTATTGATCGCGATTATCGTGCCGATGGCGGTGTCCGGCGATGCCGGTGCGCTGGCAGCTTTGGTGGCGACGGCGATGACGATGCTGGCGATTCGCAAGCCATTGCCGGCTATCTCCGTAGGGATGCTGGCGGCGGCTTTGGTGCGTTATTTCGGCTAGTTTCCGTTGCCCAATGCTTGCTGGCAGGCGCTAGGAATTGCGTAGGGTTCGGTGGCGGATCGCTGATGCCAGCTGATCCAGCAGCTCTCTGGCCTCCCCATCGTGCAGGGCGTGGCATTTATCCTGAAGCACGCGCAGGTCGTGGTTGGACGGGGCGGTGGCGGCTTCTTTCTTCTGATCCAAATGCTGGCAGGCGGCCAGATGCGCCTTGATTTCGGTGTCGATCAGCCGAGACCCCAGACTTTCAACCGCTTCGCTGCAGAAAGGGCGGCTTCGATTCAGCAAGCTTCGGGCTTCAATGGCGGCCTGGCGTGCCTCCAGGCGTAACTCATTTGCGGCTTCCCCCGCTTCAACCGCCCGTAGAAAAATACCCAAGCGATCGTGGAGATGCCAAATGTTGGGCCAGATGACATCGTAGGCGGCTTTTTCGGTGCGGTAGCGCTCTTGTTCCAGCGGTGACCCTTGATCAGATGCTTTGGACCCGAGAGGCTGGTTGAAATCCGCCACTCGCATCTCGTCCACTTCCCGCCAGAGGCCGTCAACTCTTTCCCGCAGAGAACTAATTTGCTGCCGGATGCGCCTTCGGGTGCCCTGCGTCAGCAGGATGGCAACCAAGGCCAGAAGCGAAGCCCCTGCGACGACCAGGAGCGTCAGATTGTGGGGCGGCAGCATGGTCCAGAATTGACCGGTGTCCATGGCGTTCGACCTCCGTCGAATTCCTGTTCTAGGCTTACAGTATAGAGCCTATTCCTGAGTCTGTTTTCTGAATGGCAGCACCGAATGGGCATCGTCATAGTAGCCGGTCACTTGGTCGGCTTCTTCGCGGGTGAAATCGGCAATGGCGTCCCGAAACCCCGGGTGAAGGATACCGTGCCAGGAGTGTGTGATAATGGGCTCGAAACCTCGCACCAGCTTGTGCTCGCCCTGGGCGCCGGCATCGAAATGCTGCAGGCTCAGGGTCAGCGCAAGTTCAATGCCTTGGTAGTAGCAGGTTTCAAAGTGCAAGTGATTGTATTCGTCCAGACAGCCCCAGTAGCGGCCATAAAGCGTTGATTCGCTCGCCAGAAACAACGCACCAGCAATCATTTCGCCGTCGCGTATGGCCATGATCACGTGCAGATGTTCGGGCAGGCTTTCCCGTAACTGTTCAAAAAAGGCTTTGTTGAGGTAGGGCCGTTGCCCTCGTTTCAGGTAAGTCGCTTGATAGAACAGGTAAAACGCTGACAGTACCTGATCGGAGATATCTCGCCCATGAAGGTGGCGGAAGCTGATGCCTTGCTCGGCCACCTGTCGCCGTTCCTTTCGGATGGATTTGCGTTTGCGCGAGGTGAGTTCGGCCAGGAAGTCGTCAAAATTCTGGTAGTTCCGGTTGTGCCAATGAAACTGGCAACCGATGCGGTGAAGTTCCTGGTCGTGGCTGAGTAAGGCTTGATCTGTTGCGTTTGGGAATAACAGGTGCCAGGAATGCGCGCCAAGCTGGGCTGCGAGGTTGCTCAAGAGATCATCCAGTGTTTCCGGCGTTAACTCGGCTCTCGCGTCGTCATCCAACAGTAAACGGGGGCCTTGAGAGGGCGTGAAGGGAATGGCGATCAGCAGTTTGGGATAGTAGGGCAGGCCGTGGCGTTGGTAGGCTTCCGCCCAGGACCAATCGAACACATACTCGCCCATCGAATGGCTTTTCAGATACGCCGGAGCCACGCCACAGATATGACCGTCCCGGCGGAAAATTAAATGATGGGGTGTCCAGCCGGTTTCCGGGCGTGTGCAACCGGAAGCCTCCAGCGCCTGAAAGAATTCGTAGCGAAGAAACGGGTTTTCACAACCGGCCAGCCGCTGCCACTCCGTGTTGGGAATGTCAGCGATGCTGGTGCAGGTTGTTACCGTGATCTCGGGTGCTGCCATGGTGATAATGAGCTCTGTGAAACTAGGCCCTTACCATACGACAGAACCCGAGGGTTGATCACTATTTCATGTTGTCGCAGCGTTTTTCCATTTTCTCCTGCCACTTCTTCATGCGCTTTTCGTGTTTTTTCTGGCGCTCGTCGTGAATGTCGCTCCAGATCACTCGTTGCTCTCCGGTGAGCTTCAGCCGGTCAGCCATCTCTGCACGGTGTTCCTGCATTTTTTCCTGGCGTTCTTCTCGGTGCTCTTTGCTGAATTTTCCCTTGCCTTCGCGGAAGTCTTCACACATTTCTTTCTTGTCGCGCTTGCCTTCGTGGTGACCCTCCCCTTCGTGGTCATGTGCAAATGCGGCGGGGCTGGAAGCGAACAGAGCGGCCATCAATACGCCGGCGGTCATTACGGAGGTATGTGCTTTCATAATGTATTCCTCGTTGGTTTCGACTGTCTACGGAACCCATGTTACGCCCTTAAAACGTCAGCGAGCGTCAGGCTTGTGTAAAGGTTCGGTAAAGGAAAAAGTCGGCGCGCCAGAGGCGTAGGGGCACCGTGCTAGACTAGCTGCAGATAAAGTTTGAGGGGTGGAAATGCAGAATCGGGTATTGCTGGTCGAAGACGACGAAGAGCTGAGGCAATTGCTGGCGCGCTATTTGACGACACAAGGTTTCAGTGTGCGAGAAGCGGCCAATGGTCGTGATGGCTTGTCGCTGGCCTTGGGGCAGGATTGCGATATTGTGGTGTTAGATATCATGCTGCCGGACATCAACGGCCTGGATGTTCTGCGTGAGCTCAGAGGTAAAACCCACCTGCCCGTGATATTGCTGACGGCCCGAGGGGACGAAACTGACCGGATTGTAGGTCTGGAAGTCGGCGCGGATGATTACATTCCCAAGCCGTGTAACCCTCGTGAGCTGGTTGCTCGCTTGCAAGCAATATTGCGGCGGGTAGCATGGGATCAGCAGGCTGATGTGGATGCCAGCCGGGTCTACGGAGACCTTCGGGTTGAGCCAGACCAGCGTCGGATCTATCAGAATGACACCCCCCTTGAATTGACCGCGACGGAATACGAAGTGTTGCAAGTATTGCTTGCCCATGCGGGCAGTGTTGTGCGTAAAACTGATCTGATGCAGTGGGCTTTGGGGCGAAGGCTCGAAGCCTACGACCGGACGCTGGATATGCACGTGAGTAACTTACGTAAAAAGCTCGGAAATGACGACCCGACCAGAATCGAAACGGTGCGGGGCCTTGGATACAGCTATCGGGTGCCAACTGAATGAAGCGTGTTAAGTTTCCCTTGTTTTGGCGCATTTTTCTGTCCATTTGGTTGGCAATGGCGTTGACGGTAGCAGCCAGTCAGCTTGCCACTCGCCTCCTGCTGGATAGCGAACGCCAGGCTATCGAACGCCAGGTGGGTCTGCATGAAATCGCCAATGAAGCGGTGAATCTAAGGCAGCAGCTTGGCAAAAACGAGGCACTGCGATTCCTTCGTGTTGAAGGTGAGCAGCTGCAGCTCCACTTGATGCTGATTGAAAAGGAGCGTGGCCAACATCGACTGCCGCGCAGTGTTCGCGAACGCATTAAATCCGATTGGCTGCCAAGCAAGCCGGCAGTGCTGGATCTGGACGAAGGCTATCAGTTGATTGCCTGGCCTCGAATGGGCAGCGAAGGCTGGATGCACCCGGGCTTTTTCCGAATGATTGAGCTTGTACTGGCTTTTCTCATCATATCGTTGGCCTGTTGGTGGGTTGCGCGGTTTGTCTCTCGACCGCTCAGACACATGGAAGGCACTGCTCGCTCGATTGCCCAGGGTAATACCGATCTGCGGGTGGCCGATACCATTGCCCACCGCCGTGACGAAGTGGGGCAGTTGGCCTTGGCGTTTAATGCTATGACCGACCGCCTGTGTCAGTTGCTGGATCGGCACAATCGGTTGTTGAGAGATATTTCCCACGATCTGAGAACTCCCCTTGCTCGGCAAAGGGTTGCGATTGAACTGGCCAGTGACGAGGGCGCAGATCCCGTGCTGATGGCGAGCATCCTGCGCCAGAACGAGCGGTTGGAAACCATGACCGGCCAGATTTTGACCTTGTACCGTGTGTCTGAAAACGGAGCGTCTATTGAGCAGCAGCCGGTCAAACCCTTGTCTTTGATTAATCGGGTATTGGGCGATGCGAGTGATTACGCTGAGCAGCAGGGCATAGACTGTAAATTGTTGGCAAGTGATGACGTTGTTTCTGTCTCAGTTCTGGGTGATCCCGGACTGTTGCAGAGAGCATTCGATAATGTTCTTCAGAATGCATTGGATCACACGCCGCCGGGGCAATCGGTTGCGGTTGAACTCTTAACGAAGAATGGGCAGGTGGAGTTTTCAATTGCCGATGAAGGGCCGGGTGCGCCAGAGGAGATGCTCAATCAGCTGTTCGAACCGTTCTTTCGCGCCGACGAATCTCGTGGCGGTAAAGGCTGGGGCTTGGGGCTTTCTATTGCTCGGGATATCATCCATGCCCATGACGGCGTCATTACGGCTCGCAACCGTTCGCGTGGAGGGCTTCAGGTGACTGTTCAGTTACCGGTTTTCTTCGGAAGCTGATGGGGCTTTGGCCGGCAGTGTTGTTGGCGTTTGTTCGGCTTCGTCGTCAGTGGGTTTCAGGTGGCACGCATTAGAGAAATCAATGCCTTCCTGTAATTCGTCTTCTTCAAACCGAATGCCGCAGCCGGCTTTCCGGAATTTTGCTGGGCTGGCGGTGCCCGGTGTTTTATTTTCGCTGTCGTTGGATGTCATAGGTTGCCTCATGAGTAAAGATTACCCGGTTCCGTCAGGATACCTTGAGCGAGAAACGGAAGTGAAGAAAAGCCGTTTTATTGCTCGGGTGTACCCGATCGGTAGCCGTGATGACGTGCGCGAACGGGTAGCCGAGGCGCATCGAGAATATCCGGATGCCCGCCATGTGTGTTGGGGGTATCAGATCGGCCGCCCCGGCTCGGCCGTAGAGGCGGCGATGAACGATGATGGCGAGCCTTCCGGCACAGCGGGTAAGCCGATTCTGAACGTGATTCAGCATAAAGACATGGGCGATGTGTTGGTGATCGTGGTGCGCTATTTCGGCGGAATCAAGTTAGGTGCTGGAGGGTTGGTGCGTGCCTACGCCGGTGCAGCGGAAAGTGTGTTGTCGGAGGTGGGCCGGGTGGTCCAGCAAGTCAGGGTGCAAGCTCATGTCGAACTGGACTTCGCCGATGAACAGCCGCTGAGACATTGGTGTGACGGACACGAAGGCAGCATTGAGTCGATTGATTACAGCAACAGGGTTCATGCACTGGTATCCGTTCCTGAGGTCCGGCAGGATGAACTGTCTGCCTTTTGCGAGTCCCAGAAACTGGATTACCGTTTTGAAACCTGAAGAATCTGGCGGGTGGCACTTCAGTGACTGCGAGTATAATGTGACAGACACACTCCAATGCAGGAGAACATCTATGCGCGTTTTGATGATTGCAGCCATGACAATGATCCTGGCCGGTTGTGCCAGTAATGTCGTGACCGATTACAACACGGGGACCGTGTTCGGGAATTACAGCAGTTGGGCCTATGCCCCGATGGAACAAGGCTCCGGCTTTGCATCCCTTGATGATGCCCGGGTGCGCAGTGCGGTTGAACGAGAGCTTAACCGCAAAGCTATGAAGAAAGTGGCGAAGACCGACGCGGACTTGTTGGTCAGCTGGCAGATTGTGTCGGAAGAGCGTCTGGAGCAAACCGGCGTCGGGCTCGGCTTTGGTTTTGGTAGCGGAAACTTTGGTTGGGGCTTGTCAGCGCCCGCACCGGTTCGCGAAGTGACCGAAGGAAAACTGGTGCTGGAGCTGGTTGATCAAGACAGTGCGGAAGTGGTTTGGCGCGCGGCCAGTCGTCGTTACCTGAACGAAAACCAGTCTCCTGAATCCCGGCGTAAACTGATTGATGAGGTTGTCGCGGAAATGTTTTCGAAATACCCTCCCGGCTTGAACTGATTAACAGACAGGATTTGGTTGATGGGTATGAAAAAGCGGGAAGGTGGCCTGGTATTTTCCACGGAGCAGGGGCGCATGTGTCCGGGCTGCAGAAACCCGGTCTCCGAGTGTTCTTGCGGTGAGCCAGCACAGCCTGAAGGTGATGGCGTTGTGCGTGTCAGTCGGGAAACCAAAGGTCGTAAGGGTAAAGGCGTGACCTTGATTACCGGCATTCCCTTGGATAGCAAAGCCCTGAAAGACTACGCCAAAGTGCTAAAAGCAAAATGCGGCACAGGTGGTACAGTAAAGGACGGCGTGGTGGAGATTCAGGGCGATCAACGGGATCTTCTGGTGCCCTTGCTCCAGCAAAAAGGATGGACGGTAAAACGGTCCGGCGGCTGAGGCTTTATTTAATCGATTACTAAGGAACAAGAGGTATGCACCTTCTGGTACTAGGCGCTGGGGTCGTGGGAGTAACAACGGCCTGGTTTCTTCAGGCGCAGGGGCACCAGGTTACGGTGGTCGATCGTCAACCTCAATCCGGGCTGGAAACCAGTTATGCCAATGGTGGTCAGATCTCCGTCTCCCACGCTGAACCTTGGGCCAGCCCGGCAGCGCCGCTGAAAATACTGAAGTGGCTGTTCCAACCTGAAGCGCCCCTGCTGTTTCGGCCGGGGCTGGATCCTTACCAATGGCGCTGGGCGCTTTCATTTCTCGGTCAATGTACCTCGGCCAAAGCCGCTCATAATATTCGCGAGATGGTGAATCTGGGCAGCTACAGTCGGGGCCAGCTTCAGTCCTTGCGCAAAAATATTGGCTTGGAATACGATCAGCTCGACCAAGGCATTCTCCATTTTTATACCAGCCCCAAAGAATTTGAAGCTGCTCTGGAGCCCGCACGGATTATGCGGGAGTTGGGCTGTGACCGGCAGGTGATTGAGGCTGACCGTGCGGTAGAACTGGAACCAGCACTGACGCCTATTCGCCATCGGATTGCAGGTGCGACTTATACCTCTGAAGACGAAAGTGGCGATGCCCGGAAGTTCACTCAGGCGTTGGCCCAGCGCTGTAAGGATGCGGGTGTCGAGTTTCTCTATGACACCGAAGTGCTGGGTTTCGAGAAACTAGGCGATCGGATTCTCGGGGTACAGGCCTTGAGCCAAGGCAAGCACCAAACGCTCCGGGCTGAGAATTATGTCTTGAGTTTGGGGAGTTTCAGTGCGGTGCTCGCCCGATCGTTAGGGCTGTTTTTGAACATCTACCCTGCCAAGGGATACTCCATTACGGTTCCGGTCAAGAATGAAGACGCCGCCTTTAAGGTGAGTCTGACCGATGATGAGTTCAAGCTGGTTTACTCCAGACTGGGCGACCGTATTCGGGTCGCCGGTACAGCAGAATTGGGGGGGTACAGTCGGACGCTGAATGGCACCCGTTGCCGGGCTATCGTACGCAGGGCTGCCGAACTTATGCCGGAGGCAGCGCATTGGGAGCAAGCGGAGTTTTGGACCGGACTGCGGCCAACCACGCCTTCCAATGTACCGTACATCGGCAAAAGTCCTTTCACTAACCTGTACCTCAATACCGGGCATGGCACGCTGGGCTGGACCCATTCTTGTGGCTCCGCTGCAGCCTTGGCCGACATTGTGAACGGGCGCAAGCCAGACGTAGACTTCACCTTCACCGGGCTGTAAATCGCTCACAAAAAAGCCGGTGCGCGAGAACGGGCACCGGCTTTACTAGCGTGGCGGATTACTCGGTTAGCTGATCCCGGATCAGTTTCTTGTTGATCTTGCCCACGCTGGTTTTCGGTATATCTTCTACAAAATCAATTTGGCCGGGAATGGCCCACTTGTTGATTTCGCCGCTCTCCACAAACTGCTGCAGATGCTGTTGGATGTCTTCCAGCCCCACGTCTTCTGAGGGCTTCAGAGTCACAAGGGCGTAAGGCCGCTCGCCCCATTTTTCGTCAGGCACGCCTACGACGGCGGCGCCGGCAACCGCCGGGTGCTGACTGATCAGGTTTTCGAGATCGAGAGACGACAGCCACTCGCCGCCGGTCTTGATCACATCTTTAATGCGGTCTTTGATGGTAAGCGTATTATCCGGATCGATTGAAGCCACATCACCCGTGTGCAGCCAGCCGCCTTGCCAGAGATCTTCGCCTTTCTGTGGCTCTTTGAAGTAATTCTGGGTCAACCAAGGGGCGCGAGCCACCACTTCGCCTTTGGCTTCGCCGTCATGGGCAACTGGTTGGCCATCCGGGTCGACAATTTCCAGCTCGACCATGGGCACGGCGATGCCCGTTTTCACGCGAATGTGGGTTTGCTCTTCCAGAGGCAGTTCCAGATCTTCCGGCTTGAGATAGGTGGCGCTCAAAAGCGGGCAGGTTTCTGACATGCCATAGCCTGTGTACATCCGGATGCCGAGTTTGGCTGCGGCATCGCATAAGCCCTTGGTCAGGGCGCTTCCGCCAATCAGCACATGCCAGTTGCTCAAATCTGCGGTTTTGATTGATTCGGTGGCCATCATCATTTGCATGACAGTGGGCACGCAATGCGACGTGGTGACCTTGTGAGTTTTGATAAGATCGACCAGCAACTCTGGCTCGTAGCGTCCCGGATACACCTGTTTGATGCCCAGTAACGTTGCAGCATAGGGTACGCCCCACGCATGGACGTGGAACATGGGGGTTACCGGCATGTAAACGGAAGAAGAACGCAGGAACGGCATTTCATCGTAGGCCGACAGGGTGCCGGTCATGGCGAGAGTGTGCAGAACCAGCTGGCGGTGACTGAAATAGACACCTTTGGGATTGCCCGTTGTGCCAGTGGTGTAAAAGGTGGTGGCAACACTGTTCTCGTCGAAATCCGGGAAGTCGAACTGGTTGTCGGCCTTGCTTAGTAGGGTTTCATACTCACCCAGGGTCGCTATGGAGGTGTCCACCGCTGAATCGTTGTCGGTGAGCTGAACCCAGGTTTTAACGGTTTTGATGTCGTCTTTAACGCCTTCAATAATGGGCATGAAGTCATCGTGTACCAGGACTACGTCGTCTTCAGCGTGGTTCATGGTATAGACGATTTGATCCGGTGACAGTCGCACGTTCACGGTGTGTAGGATGGCGCCAATCATGGGGATGGCAAAGAAGCACTCCAGATAGCGAGGCGTATCCCAGTCCATTACCGCAACGGTATCGCCAGCTTTTACGCCGGCATCGGTCAGTGCGTTCGCCAATCGGTTGACGCGATCGCTCAGGTCGGCGTAGGTGTATTTGCTGCGATTGGCGTAGACGATTTCCTGGTCCGGGTTGTATCGAGGCCCGGACATCAGGAGTCGTTTAATCAGAAGTGGGTATTGATAGGCACTGTCTGCTGGCTGAAGGATTTTTGTTTTTGCCATATTGAAACACCTTATGTCTGTTGTTGGTTGTTATTGCTCCCAGGGATTGCCTTGGGTGTCTTTCATGGATTTGACGCCGATGTGCATCGCGGCTTTTGCCAGCATGTTGGCGCTCACCGGTGCTGTCATGAATAGGAATACCGTGATGAGTATTTCTGAAATGCCAAAGCCTTGGCTACTGAAGTAGATCACGGAACTGAGCATAATCGCGCCGACACCCACTGTGGTCGCTTTCGTCGGACCATGCAAGCGGGTGAAGAAATCGGGCAGTCGGGCCAAACCGATGGCACCGACCAGGGTGAATGCGCCGCCGAGAATCAACAGGGCAGAAACAATGTATTCAGCAAGTGGACTCATGGAAAGCCTCCTTCGGCCCGATTATTCGATGACGCTGCCGCGTTTCAGGTATTTAGCCATGGCGACGGTACTGACGAAGCCCATGACGGCGATCAGCAGCCCGGACTCGAGGTACATGCGCGAATTGAAGGTGATGCCGAGTAGAATGATCATGGCGATGGCGTTGATATACAGGGTGTCCAACGCTAGTACCCGGTCGGGTGCGTCCGGTCCTTTGATCAGACGATACACGTTAAGCAACGCAGCAAGCATGACCATCGCGATGGTTATGTAGAGAGCTGTCATCATCATCGAAACATCTCCATCAACGGCTTCTCGTATCGCTTGTGGATGGCATCGATCACCTCTTGCTCGCTGGCAGCATCCAGAGCATGGATCAGAAGCACCTTGTTGTCATCGCTGACATCCGCACTTACGGTCCCCGGCGTCAATGAAATGGTGCTCGCCAGCAACGATATGGCCAGAGGATGATCCAGCTGCAGCGGGTAGTTTACGAACATTGGTTTGGGTTGTCTGGGTTTTAGAATCAGTATCGCCACCTCAAAACTGGCAATCAGAATATCCCAGAGCACAACAAGTACAAAGATTGGCATGCGCCAAACTTTCACGAACACAGGTCTTTCAGGCCAGAAACCGTGGGTGATTTGCGGAATAATCCAGGCCAACAACAAACCCATCACCACGCTGGCTCCGGAAATACCGTCGCTCAGGAATTGCCAGGTGCTGAAGAGCACCAGACTTAACCACGGTTGCGGGAAGTTCAAACGGTCCAGCATCAGTTATTCCCCCCGAACACCGGTGTTGTGAGAATCTGGGTATAGGCCGAGGTATCGAACAGTTGGGCGGCTGTGGCCTCTGTATATTCGTTAATGGGGCCGGCAAAGGCCACGACCACAACCGTTAGCCCGATCAGCGCTCCGGTAGAAACCGACACGACACCTTTCATCGGTTCGGGTGGTTTGATGTGGCCATCGATCGTGCGCCAGAACAGGATACTGCCCGCGCGGCTGTATGCGATAAGGGTGAGGAAACTGCCTACCAACAGCACAGACCAGAGCCAGGCCATTTGAGGGCCGGCCTCTACTGATTTAAGAATCAACACCTTGCCGAAGAAGCCGCTCAGCGGTGGCAAGCCAGCAGCGGCTACCGCACCAACCATGAACAACACACTCAGTAGTGTTCGGTGCGGCATTTTTGGGGCGGTGACAATACGGTCTCCAGCACTGCCCCTTTGAATGGCCACCATTTCCGCGACCAGAAACAGGCCCGCAACAGTCCAGGTGGTACTGAGCAGGTAGAACAGGGCGGCCGAGAGGCCCGCTTCGGAACCCAGAGCAATCGGTGCTAGCAAGGTGCCAACCGAGATGATGACCTGCCAGGCAATAAGCGTTTTCAGGTTGTCAGCACCCAGCGCGCCAATGACACCCATGGACAGGGTGATCAGAGCCAGAGGAAACAGCCAGTCCATGCCGAGAAAGGCCAGTTCTCCGGCGTTTTCGCCGAACATCAGCACATAAACCCGAATGATTGCGTAAACGCCGACCTTGGTCATGATGGCGAATAAGGCAGCCACGGGCGCCGTGGCTTTGGCGTAGGCCTTCGGCAGCCAGAAGCACAGAGGCAAGATGGCAGCCTTCAGTCCAAACACCACCAGCAGCATCATGGCACCGGCCTTGATCAGCGACAGGTTTTCACCGGTCACCTGCGGGATCTTAATTGCCAGATCCGCCATGTTCAGAGTGCCTGTCACGCTGTAGATCATGCCCAGAGCGATCAGGAAGATGGCAGAACCGACGATGTTCAAGGCGGCGTAATGCAGGCCCGGTACCGTTCGACTGGTGCCTCCGCCGTGCATTAGAAGTCCGTACGAAGCAATCAATAGAATTTCAAACGCCACGAACAGGTTGAAGAGGTCGCCGGTAAGAAAGGCGACGTTCAGCCCCATGATCTGGAACAGAAACAAAGTGTGGAATTGTCGATTCCCTTCGTCAGCTCCACCGATTGAGAAGATGTGGGCAAGCACGGCTAACACCGAAGTCACCACCAACATCAGCGCAGCGAGGCGGTCGAGCACCAGGACGATGCCGAATGGCGGTTGCCAGTTACCGAATGCATACACCCGGTAGCTGCCATCATTGGCCAGACTCAACAGAACCACAGAGGCGGCCAAAACCAATACGCTGGTGGCAATGGCTAGAGTTCGCCGCAAGCCGATGGGCGCGTAACCCATAAACGTTTGCAATATCCCGCCAACTAGCGGAAGTACGATGGGAGCAATGAGCCAGTGATTCATTTGCCGGTTTCCTCCTGTTCCTGCGTGCGGTTAGCAGGCTTTACCGGCGGGCAGCCGTCTACATGATCGTCATCGTTGTCGGCCAAATTACGCAGTGACAACACCACCACAAACGCGGTCATGGCGAAGCCGATAACAATAGCCGTTAACACCAGAGCCTGGGGCAGCGGGTCTGAGTAGTTGTCCGCGGTGCCGAGAATCGCCTGTTGCGCGGTACTCAGGCGGCCGGATGCAAACAGGAACAGGTTGACCCCGTAAGACAGCAACGTAAGCCCCATAACAACCGGGAAGGTTCGGGCCCGCAATAGCAGATATACACCCGAGGCAGTTAGCGTACCAATGACCAGGGCAAACAAAACTTCCATTACGAATTCCTCCGCGGGCTCTTGATGGCTGAGTGCGGTGAAAGCCGGCCAATACTGACCAGAATCAGCATGGTGGCGCCAATGACCGTGAGATAGACGCCGAGATCGAAGATCAGTGCCGAGGCCACTTCAAACTTGCCGACCACGGGCCAGGTAATGTATCCGAACGTGGACGTCAGGAACGGATAGCTAAAGGCCAGGCTGCCTGCACCGGCAATGATGGCGAACAGCAATCCAAGGCCGATGACGTTGTGGTATTTGATGCCAACCCGATCCTGAGTCCAGATCATCCCGTTGGCAACGTACTGGAGGACCAGGGCTACCGAGGTAATCAGGCCGGCAATGAAACCACCGCCCGGCAGGTTGTGCCCCCGCAGGAAGATGTAAGCCGAGACCATGAGCGCCAGCGGCAACATCGGGCGTGCCACTTGCTTTAACATCAGGGGATAAGCGTCACGGGTCCAGGTGTGGCCCTGACCATCGCCGGGGGGCGGTGTCAGCGCGGTATTCTTGAGCATGGCGTAAATGCCCATGGCCGCAATCGCTAGCACGCTGATTTCGCCCAAGGTATCAAAGCCCCGGAAGTCGACCAGAATGACGTTCACTACGTTGGTGCCACCGCCGCCGGGCTTGCTGTTCTCGAGGAAGAACTCCGAGATGGAGGTGAATGGCTGTGTCAGCATGGCCAGAGTGATCAACGTCATACCGATGCCAGCCACCAAGGCCAGAGCGATGTCTCGTGTCCGGCGACCTTTCGATGTTTCAAGCGGTGTCCATGATGGCATGTAGTACAGCGCCAGCATCAACAACACCATGGTGACCACTTCTACCGACAGTTGCGTCATGGCGAGATCGGGTGCCGAGAAGCGCGCGAAAGCCAGAGCAACCATCAGACCGACCATGCTGAGCAGCACCAGAGCGGTGAAGCGTTCACGGTGAATGAACGCGGTGGCCAGCGCTGCCACAATCAGGAACCCTGCGCCGATGGCTGTGGGCCAGTCGATGGGCGTCAGTCCATTACTGCCAACAAAGATCCCCAAATCCATGATCGGGACGATTGCAACCGCGATGACACTAACCACCACCAACATGGCGTAGCGTTGCAACGAGCCGTTCTCGATGCGAGCAGTGAGGCGGTGGGTAAAGCCCTCGATACGCATCACCACGGCTTCAAAGACGGCTTTCTCGTCAATTTCCTTGAAGCGTTCGTGGAAGTCGAAGAAGCGTTGGCGCTGGCTGTACATAAACAAACCACCCGCAAAGGCCGCGAGGCTCATCATCAAGGGCAAGTTGATGCCGTGCATCACCGCCAGCTGATAATCAGGAACCGCGCCGCCAAGCGTGGCCTGGGCCGCTGAAAATAGCAGCGGACCAACAGAAATGGCTGGGAACATACCCACCATTACGCAGGCAAAGACCAGAATTTCTACCGGGAACTTCATGTAGCGCGGCGGCTCATGGGGCGGGTAGATCGGCAGGTTAACTGGCTTGCCGTTGAAGAACACGTCGTGAATAAAACGGGCGGAATAGGCCACGGCGAAAATGCCCGCCAAGGTTGCGACGATTGGAGGAATCCAGGCCCAGAATCCGGGCAGGTTCAGCTCCAGAGATTCAGCAAAGAACATCTCTTTACTCAGGAACCCGTTCAACAACGGAACACCGGCCATGGACGAAGCAGCGACCATGGCGAGGGTGGCAGTGTGGGGCATGTAGCGCCACAGACCGTTGATTCTTCGCATGTCACGGGTGCCGGTTTCGTGGTCGATAATCCCGGCCGCCATAAACAGAGATGCTTTAAAGGTGGCGTGGTTGATGACGTGAAAAAGCGCAGCAACGGCCGCTAATTTGGTGCCCATGCCGAATAGCAGTGTGATCAAACCAAGGTGGCTGACCGTAGAGTGCGCCAGCAGGCCTTTCAAATCGTGCTTGAACATCGCGGTGTAGGCGCCGATCAGCAGAGTCGCCATGCCCGTGAAACTGACCAGATAGAACCAGAGCTCGGTGCCGGCAAGAGCCGGGTAGAGACGTGCCATCAAGAAGATGCCGGCTTTTACCATGGTGGCCGAGTGCAGGTAAGCAGACACCGGCGTGGGCGCTTGCATCGCGTGAGGGAGCCAGAAATGGAACGGGAACTGAGCCGATTTGGTGAATGCGCCCAGTAGCACCAGGGTCAGTGCGACCGGATACATGGCGTGGGCTTTAATCAGCTCGCCTGCGGCCAACACATCATCCAGCTCGAAACTGCCGACGATGTTTCCGATGATCAGGATGCCCGCGAGCAACGCCAGTCCACCACCGCCGGTCACGGCGAGCGCCATTCGTGCGCCTCGGCGAGCGTCCTGTTTGTGGGTCCAGAAACTGATCAAAAGGAACGAGGTAAGGCTGGTCAGCTCCCAGAAAATAAGCATGAGCAATAGATTGCCAGACAACACAATGCCCAGCATGGAGCCCTTAAAGCAAAGCAGGAGCGAGTAGAATTTTCCGACGTTCTCGCTGGCCTTCAAGTAGTAATGGGCATAGATAATGATCAGCAATCCGATGATCAGGATCAGCAGCGCAAACATCAGCGCCAGCCCGTCGAGGCGGAAGGAGAAGGAAATCCCTATCGCTGGCAGCCATTCGAAGCTATGCAGCACCACGCCGCCATCAGCCAGTGTGGCCCAGTGTGGAAACAGGGCTGCCAGCGCAATCAGCGCGGGCACAGAAGAAGCAATAGCAATCGCTGTACGCCCTCCCTGAGCAAACAGGGGGGCAGCAATCGCGCCTAAAAAGGGCAGTAAGACAACCAGCGGTAGCGACATCGCAACCTCGTTTTTGGTGTTTTCAGGCGTGAATGTAGGGCAAAAAGCCCTTCAGAGTGTAGCGGGCGGTCCGCCTCACTGCACAACAAAACCGGGTAAGCTCCGGTTTATACAGGAGTTAGCCTAGATTTGGCGGATCCGGGAAATAGGGGAGACGCCCGCGCTGCAAAACGATATCAGCGGGCTGAAGTGATTCTGGCGAAACTGTGCGGCCGGTGGACCTTCCGGTCATGTTTGCTCCGTCAATGAAACTTGACAGCTGATGATACGTGGCCAGTCAGGGAGGTCAAGTCAAGTTGATACTGATTGAGTGTATACTTCGTAAAAATAATTTTGAGAGAGAACCATGAGCACACCGTATCCTAACCTACTGAAACCTCTGGATCTTGGTTTTACTGAGCTGAAGAACCGCGTATTGATGGGCTCTATGCATACGGGCCTGGAAGACCGGTTCTGGAATATCCACAAGCTTGCCCGATATTTTGCCGAGCGTGCGGAAGGCGGTGTGGGCCTGATGGTGACGGGGGGCTTCTCTCCCAACCTGGCCGGTCAGTTATCGCCGCTGGCATCGACCATGAATAACCGTGCTACCGCAATGTTGCATCGTCATGTCACCGGGGCGGTTCATGAAGCGGGCGGAAAAATCTGCCTGCAGCTGCTGCACGCTGGTCGTTATGGCTACCAGCCACTGATCGTCTCAGCCTCGGCCACCAAGTCCCCGATCAGCCCGTTCAAAGCCCGTGCACTGTCCACCAAAGGCGTTGATCGCCACATCAACGATTTCGTTAGCGCCGCCAAACTGGCGAAGTTCGCCGGTTACGACGGTGTCGAAGTCATGGGTTCCGAAGGCTATTTCATCAACCAGTTTTTGTGCGAACGAACCAACAAACGTACAGACAAATGGGGCGGCTCCTACGAAAACCGCATGCGTTTGCCGGTTGAGATCGTTCGCTGCATGCGTGAAGCGGTCGGCCCTGAGTTCATTATTATTTATCGCTTGTCCATGCTGGATCTGGTGGAAGGTGGCCAGACTTGGGACCAGATCGTGACTTTGGGCAAAGCCATCGAGAAGGCTGGCGCGACCATTATTAATACCGGTATCGGCTGGCACGAAGCGCGAGTACCTACCATTGTGACGTCTGTGCCTCGGGGTGGTTTTGCCGACGTAACGTCGAAATTCTACGGCGAAGTCGATATTCCGGTGTGTACCACCAATCGCATCAATACGCCGGAGAAAGGCGAAGAAATTATTGCGGATGGTAAGGCTGACATGGTGTCCATGGCGCGGCCTTTACTGGCAGACAGTGAATTTGTGCGCAAGGCTGAACAGAATCGCAGCGACGAGATCAACACCTGCATCGCCTGTAACCAAGCGTGTCTGGACCATGTGTTCAAAGCCAAACGGGCGTCTTGTCTGGTGAACCCGCGCGCGTGTTTTGAGACGGAATTGGTGCTGACCGTTGCGCCGGTAGTTCGCAGTGTTGCCGTCGTAGGCGCAGGTCCGGCGGGCTTGGCGGCAGCCACAACCGCGGCCAAGCGCGGCCACAAAGTCACGCTGTTCGAGGCTGACGACAAAATTGGTGGCCAGTTCAATTACGCCAAGCGCATTCCCGGCAAGGAAGAATTTTACGAAACCCTCCGTTACTTCCAGCGCCAGATCGAGTTGTTGGAAATTGATTTGCAGCTTAATACGCGAGTGGATGCCGAATCGCTGAAAGAGCAGGGTTTTGACGATGTGATTATCGCCACGGGCGTAAAACCGAGAACGCCCAAAATCGAAGGGGTGGATCACCCCAAAGTGCTCGGATACCTCGATGTACTCCGTCACAACAAGCCCGTTGGTAATACGGTGGCGGTCATCGGCGCGGGTGGCATTGGTTTTGACGTCAGCGAATTCCTGACCCACGACTTCGAGCGCCAGCCCGAAGGTGAACAAGCCAAAGTCAGCGACTGGCAGGCCGAGTGGGGAGTGCATCCGGAGTTTGAAGGCCCGGGAGGGCTGGCGGAGCGCGAAGCAACGGCGACACCGCGCAAAATCTACCTGATGCAGCGGAAAACCAGCAAAGTGGGTGGCGGTTTGGGTAAAACCTCAGGCTGGGTTCATCGCAGCAGCTTGAATCATCGCGACGTAGAAATGCTGAAAGGCTGCAGCTACGACCGCATCGATGATGAAGGCTTGCACATCACCTTGTCAGATAAAGACGGCAAAGAAATCGAGAAGAAAGTACTGCCGGTTGATAACGTGATCCTGTGTGCCGGCCAGGAGTCGTTCCGTGAACTTTACGACCAGCTTGAGGGTGCGGGCGTGAAAGCGCACTTGATCGGTGGTGCTGATTTAGCTGAAGAACTGGATGCAAAACGAGCGATTCGACAAGGCACGGAAGTGGCTGCAGCTCTCTGATGCGATTATGTCGATCCACTAAGTGACCGCCAAGGTCACTTAGTGGCGCTGCGGGGGTGGGGCGTTACCGAACAGCTTTCAAAGCGTTCGAAATAGCCTCGGCCTCGGCTTCTAGTACCTGACTGTGGAGGCTTTGTCCCTTCTCGCGAGCATGCTTGATTTGCTTGCATTTCATCTCATAGAGCCGGCTTAGAACCTCGGACTGGCTTTGCCTCAATAATGTGTTCACGGCGTCTTCCCCTTTGTACATCTGTCGGGATTCCTTACACTAACGGCCTAAAACGAACCTTCAGGTAAATTCGCTGCATAACGCGCGCCACAATAGCAGCGGGAAATCATTAACGGCCAAACCGTGAGCGGTACACGCCGGGTGCCAATCCCGTGTGTTTCCTGAATAAACGACTGAAAGAACTCACATCTTCGTAGCCCACCAAACGGGTCACTTCTTCAATCGTGAACCGCGAGTTTTCCAGGTGCTGTCGTGCCGACTCGATTCGTAGAACCTGTAAATAGCCGGTCGGGGTGTCACCTGTTGCCGCTTTGAACCGGCGAATTAACGAACGCTCCGTTAAACCGCTCAACGATGCCAAAGACTCCAGCGTGACCGACTGGCTGTAATGAGAGTCCAACCACTCCTGAAGTTTGAGAATAGCGGTATCAGAATGATAACGGCGAGCCTGCAGCGCACTGTAAGGCGCTTGACTCGACCGCCCGGCGTCAATCACAAACGCCTTCGCCAACTCCCGGGCGACTTGCGCCCCGGCATGCCGCTCCACGAGATAGATTCCAAGATCCCACCAGGCCATCCCGCCACCGGCGCACGCAACGTGACCGTCCACCGTCACTAGCCGGTCCGGTTGCAAATCCACCTCTGGAAACCGCTGCCGGAATTGATTGCTGAATCCCCAATGAGTGGTCGCTTGCCTGCCGTCCAGTATCCCGGCTTCAGCGAGCAGGAAAGCTCCGGTGCAATTACTGGCGACCCGCACCTGATCCCCGCCTGCAGACCGGAATTGCGAAAGCCAACTCACCAAACCCGGGTTATCGGCCAACACCTGATCAATCGGTGCGCCAATGGTGGGAATGATCACCAGGTCGTGTTCACCAAGCGGGGCCACATCCTGCCACGAGCCATCGGCACCGATGGTTAGCCCGTTGATGCACCTGCAAGCATCGCCGGTTTGCGTCAACAAGCGTGTCCGAAAATACGACTGCGGCGATTCACCATGAACCCGCGCCCAGGTAACTCCGGCCATTCGAAACAAATCAATAACGCCGGTAATGGCGCTGGCAAGGGCGCCGTTAAAGCCGATGATGGTGACGGTTTTCACTAAGATGACTCTCAAATAAAGAAAATTAGATCCGCTATCCAAATAGTAGGGGTGATATGGGGATGCTTCTCTCGGAGAAGCGTCCCCATATCACCCCTCGGGCGGCTAACTCCTGCGGTTTGGCCAATTTCACCATGAATAAGTCAGAAATGACAATTTCAACAAGTACAACGGTTGTGAGAGGCTATAGCCAATCAACAGGAGAACACGAATGACCGACACCCTGATCGACCGCCGCGACCTGGCATTTCAGCTCTACGAAGTCATGGACACCGAAGCCCTGACTGACCGTGAGCGCTTCAGCGAACACAGTAAAGAAACCTTCGATGCCGTCATCGAAACCGCGGACAAAATGGCAAAACAGAAATTTGCCAACCACAACAGCGCCGCCGACAAAGACGAACCTAAATTCGTTAATGGCCAGGTCGAAATGCTCCCGGACGTAAAAGAAGCCTTCGATGCCTACGCCGAAGCGGGCTTCCTTGCTGGGCGCTACGATTACGATCTGGGTGGCATGCAATTGCCGGAAACGGTCATGGCCGCCTGCAACGGTTTCTTCACCGCCGCTAACCCCGGCACAGCAGGTTACCCGTTCTTGACCACCGCAGCCGCCAATTTGATCCGGGTGTTCGGCAACGACCAGCAAAAAGCGACCATTCTGCCCAATATGCTTAACGGCCGTTTCAGCGGCACCATGGCGCTGACCGAACCCCACGCGGGCTCCAGCCTGGCGGATATTCGCACCTCTGCCACACCCACCGATGCCGAGCATTACCTGATTAAAGGCGCCAAAATCTTCATCTCCGGTGGCGAGCAGAGCATCACTGAGAATATCGTTCACATGGTGCTGGCCAAAATCAAAGGCGCGCCGGCTGGGGTAAAAGGCATCTCCCTGTTCATCGTTCCAAAATTCCACGTGGACGAAAACGGCAACCCGGGCGAACGCAACGGCGTAAGCCTCGCCGGCTTGATCCACAAGCTTGGCTACCGGGGCACTACCTCTACCGCTTTGAGCTTCGGCGACGATGCTCCGTGTCACGGCTACCTAGTGGGCGAACCCCACCAAGGCCTGAAGTACATGTTTCAAATGATGAACGAAGCCCGTATTGGTGTTGGCATGGGCGCGGCGGTGATTGGTTACCGTGGTTACATGCACAGCCTTGAATACGCGAAAGACCGCCTGCAGGGTAGAAAAGCCAGCGAAAAGAATCCGGAAAGTCCGCAAGTTCCGATCATTGACCATGCCGACGTGCGCCGCATGCTGTTGGCCCAGAAAGCCTACAGCGAAGGCGGCCTGGCTTTGTGCCTGTATGGCGCTCGCTTGATGGACGAACAGCACACCCATCCGGATGAACAAAAGCGTACCGAAGCTGCCAAGCTATTGGACCTGTTGACTCCGGTCATAAAAGCCTGGCCCTCCGAGTTTGGTCCCAAAGCCAACGACCTGGCCATTCAGATATACGGCGGCGCTGGTTACACCCGGGAATACCCGGCGGAACAATGCTGGCGTGACAACCGCCTGAACCCCATCCACGAAGGTACCAACGGCATACAGGCACTAGACCTGCTGGGTCGTAAAATCTGGCAAGACCAAAGCCACGGGCTGCAGCTGTTGATGCAGGAAATGCAGGTCGACCTGGAAGCCGCCACCACCGACCGCTGCCAGCAATGGGCGCTTTCGCTCAGTGAAACCCTGCAACAAGCGGTAAAAGTGACCCAGAGTCTGGGTAAATCCCTGATGGGTGGGGACGTTGACAAAGCTTTGGCCAACGCCAGCTGCTACCTGCACCTGTTCGGCCACATCATCGTCGCCTGGATGTGGCTACGCCAAGCCAATGCCGCCGCCAATGCACTGGCGTCTGCCAACAGCGATAGCGAACGTAACTTCTACCAAGGCAAGTTGCAGGCAGCCCAGTACTTCTTCCATTGGGAGTTGCCAACGGTTGCGCAGGACTTGGTATTACTACGCAATCAGGACGACACTTGCCTGAACATGAAGGCCGATTGGTTCTAGTTCAGGAGCTATTCGTTCCTCTAGCTCCGAAATAAGGCGGCTAGGTTCCCGAAAATGAGGACGCAGAAAATGTCACTGATTAAAGTAGAACAACAAGGCCACATTTTGAAGATAGGTCTGAACCGCCCCGAAAAAATGAACGCCATGAACCGGGCCATGTATCACGAAATTGCGGCGGCTTATCATCGACTGCAAAACGATCCGGAACTGCGCGTTGGGGTGCTGTATGCCGAAGGCGACCACTTCACCGGCGGCCTGCAACTGGACGACTGGGCCGAAGTCTTCGCCAGTGGCGAGGGCATCGAACCGCAAGAGGGCGAACTGGACCCCTTCCACATCAAGGGCGCCAGCCTGACCAAGCCGGTTATCTTCGCCGCCCAAGGCATCTGTTTCACCTGCGGTGTCGAAATGATGCTCAACACCGACATCCGTGTGGTGGCGAAGGGGACTCGCTTTGCACAGCTTGAGGTAAAGCGCGGCATCTTCCCCTGTGGTGGCGCCACCATTCGGCTGCAGCGAGAGATCGGCTGGGGCAACGCCCAGCGTTACTTGCTGACCGGTGACGAATGGACCGCAGACCAGGCCTATCAATGGGGGCTGATTCAAGAGTTGGTCGAACCCGGTGAGCAGTTTGACAAGGCCATGGAAATTGCCGAGAAGATCGCCAACGCCGCACCGCTAGGTGTTCAGGGTAGTCTGAAGTCTTCGAAAATCGCGATTAGTGAGGGGCAAGAAGCCGCTAAACAACGGCTGTTTCCCGACATACGCCCGGTCATGGCCAGCGAGGATGTGAAAGAAGGGTTTCAGTCTTTTATTGAAAGGCGAGAGGCAGTCTTCAAAGGGAAGTAAAGACTGATTCAAGTTGACCGCCAGCCCCTAGCAACCAGAAAGTGAGGGCCGGCGGTCGAAACAAACGGATCAAGCCGCCTTGGCTTTCCGAGCCGCCGCGGCAGCAGCCACTTCAGCCGCATAGTCCGCATATTTGGCTATCAGTTCTTCTTTGCGATCCGGGTCCCAGTTGATCTTTGATAAATCACCGTCATAGTGATCAATCACCCGCTTATCCATGGTTTCAGACCACCACTGAGGGAAATACGCAGGCAGTAGCATCGAGGCATAACCGCTCGGTAGCTGGGGCGCATTCTCAAAGTGGCGCAATGCCTGGAAACTTCGACTCGGGTGCGCATGATGGTCCGAGTGTCGCTGCAACTGGTACAGGAACAAATTCGTCACAATATTATTGCTATTCCAGCTATGCTCCGGCTTGGTACGCTCGTACTTGCCGCTTTCATTTTTCTGGCGCAGCAGGCCGTAGTGCTCAATGTAGTTCACGCTTTCCAGCAGGCTGGCACCGTACACGGCCTGACCAGCCAGGAAGGGTATAGCCCTCGGGCCGCAAATCAGAGTTGTTGCGCCAAAGAACCCGGCACTCATTGCCCAGCCCTGCAATAGCTCGTTATTCAGGCTCCAGAACCCCTTACCTTTACGGGCCAGTCGCGCCTTCTCGATTTTGACCGCAGACTTCAGGCCGCCCACCACGGTGCGTGGCAAAAACTTCCAGAAACTCTCACCCATCTTGCTGCTGGCAGGATCTTCCGGGGTCGCCACTCGCTTGTGATGCCCAAAATTATGTTCCACCACGAAGTGGGTGTAACCGCTAGGGGCCAAGGCTGCCATCGCCATCAGCTTATTCAGCTTGTTCGATTTATGGCCTAGCTCATGGGCGGTGTTAATCCCGATGCCGTTGATAGCCCCCACCGTAAAGGTTAAGCCGATTTTGTCTTCGAGCGGGACGTTCTTGCGGCTAGCCAGCCAGGCACCCATAAACGTCATCGCGTATTGGGTGGGAATAAAGGCTTTCACAATCCGGTCGTAGTATTTGTCTTGTTCTAAAGACTTCACTGCGGATTCCGGCGGGTTGCTTTTATCTTCGCCCACGGCTCTGTCGAGTGCTGGGATCACACCGTGAATCAGAATCGGGCCGGTCCACGCCAGTGCTTTCAGTTTCTTGGGTGCAATTGCGTACCCGGCCAATGCCGCCAGACCGATACCGGGCAATGCCGGGCCAAGCAGCCACATATATCGCTTAGGGTCTTTCCAGTCTTTGCCCACGGGACGGGCAGACGTATTGGTGCTGGATGCTTTTAGTGTTGTTTGGACTTTCGCATTCATAGGAGGTGCTCCCTCTCGCTCGTTGATGTATTCAATTTATGTCGGACAATGCAGCAATACAACAAGCGAGTGGCGCAATGGCCTGTAATGATAATTTTGGCGGAGTGGCGCAAATCGCGACAGTGGTCCATCATCCTGTTTATAAAAACAACAAGGACAGGTCGACATGAGTACAACAAATTCCGCGCGGGAGGTTATTTCCTGGCGTGTTCAAGAGTGGCTTCGGGAATACATACGCACAAAGCGTCAGGCGGAAATTATTTATAAGCATCCATCTGGGCAGGTAATGGTTGTGCATGAAATCCTGCAGGATATTTTGAGCCGGGCCGGGCATGATTTTTTGGTATTAGGGACCGGCAAAGTACTGGGTGTGGAGCGTGTACTGCTTATCGACGGTCAGGAGTTAACGAAACAGTAATTCCGCCGTAATTGCGATTGAGGGGGCCGGGCTCTAGGCTAGTTAAGCGAAAGTCATGTACCAACAGAAGGAAATGATATGAACAAGCTCACACTAAGTGCACTGGCGCTCCTTATGACGCTTGGCCTTGCAGCTTGCAGTTCCGAAAGCGATGAAGGTGCTGATTTCGAGCAAGCGGGCGAAAACGCTGCTGAAATGATGGATGATGCTACCGATTCTGCCGAAGAAGGCATTGAAGAAGCGACCGGGCAGGATGAGAGCGCCTTGGGCGAGATTCAAGAAGGCTTTGAAGAAGCCGGTGATAAAATGGAAGAAGCCGCTGACGATACCAGCGATGCGATGGAAGAAGCTGCCGATGACGTCGCCAACTAAGTTCATCGTGTAAGCAGCTTGGAAAAGGCGCCTTCAAGGCGCCTTTTTTTATGGCTCGCATAAACTGTCTTTGAACGGTAAATGAAATGACACATAACCGATGCACGCCTGTCACATAAACCTTGGACACTGATCTCTCAACAACGCCGGATGACTCAATAATTCAAGAGAGAGAAAGTATGGCTAAGCACGACCTCGACTCCAACTATCTGGATCCTAATTACGAGCCTGTGGTGAATCAGGCAGGTAATCGCCCGTTTAATCAGGTGTTAACTACTCGAATGCAGCGGCGTGCGGTGCTGAAAGGTTCCGTGGGTGCAGCATTGGCGAGTCTTGTGGGTGTAGGCCTTGTGGGCTGCGGCAGTAGTGATGACAATAGTTCATCGGCGGCTTCCGGTGGCACCGAGGGCGGAAAGCCCGATCTCTCTTTGGGTTTTGACGCGGTGCCGGTTTCCAATGCCAACCAGGTCGTCGTGCCGGAAGGCTATGTCAGCAGCGCGTTCCTGCCCTGGGGGACTCCCATTACCGGAAGCTACCCGGCTTACAGGCCTGATGGCACCAATACCGGCGAAGACCAGGAACAGCAGATGGGCATGCACCACGATGGCGTGCACTTTTTCCCCATTGACCTGAAAGCGGGTGGCAGCAGTTCGAGCGAAGGCTTGCTGGTGATGAACCACGAATACATCAATCAGACCGCCTTGCATGCGAATGGCGCCACCGGAGCGAGCAGCAATAATGGCGTACGCCCTGCCGATGAAGTGCGTAAGGAAATTGCCGCTCACGGCGTGTCGGTGGTCCACATCAAGCAAGACAGCCGCGGCACTTGGGATATCGTGTTTGGCAGCCCCTTCAATCGTCGGGTCACCGGCGGCACCGAAATGGAAATACGAGGCCCGCTCCGGGGCTACCACAAGCTGGAAACCAAGTTCAGCCCGGCCGGCGAGCGCACCCGCGGCACCCTGAACAACTGCTCCATGGGGCCAACGCCCTGGGGCACCTATTTGGCGGCTGAGGAAAACTGGCACGGATACTTTGCCAACAAAACGTCGGGTGTCCGCCCTCGTGAGCAGGTTCGCCACGGTGTTGCAGAAACCTCTCGTTACGACTGGGAGCTGGCGGATAGCGGGGCTGATGCGTATGTGCGCTTTGATGTGACCCCGGGTGCCGGGGCCGCCGCCGACGATTACCGCAACGAAGCTAACACCTTCGGTTACATGGTTGAAATCGATCCGTTTAATCCGGATAGCGCACCTCAGAAGCGGACGGCATTGGGCCGGTTTGGTCATGAAGGCGTGATCTTCGCGCCGGTGAAAGAGGGGCAGCCGGTGATTTGTTATTCCGGCGATGACTCCCGTTTCGAGTACATCTACAAGTTTGTGTCATCGAAGCCCTATTACGCAGCAACAGCCGGTGGCTACCTGTTGGATGAAGGCACCCTGTACGTGGCCCGTTTCAATGATGATGGCACTGGTGAATGGTTGCCGCTGGACATGGACAACGCTGATTTCGCGGCTAAAGTCACCGCAGCGGTAGGAACCACGGTGGGCGAGGTTGCTTTTGATGGTTTTGACGGGCAAGCGGATGTGCTGCTGAACACTCGTCTGGCCGCTGATATTGCAGGCGCCACCCCGATGGACCGACCTGAGTGGGGGGCAGTCGACCCGAATTCCGGCGAGGTCTATTTCACGCTGACCAATAACTCCCAGCGTACTGAGGACCAAACCGACGCGGCCAATCCCATTGCGAACAACGCTAACGGCCACATCATTCGCTGGACAGAGGCCGAGAATGATCACGCGGCCACCGGTTTTGACTGGGATATTTTTGTGTTCGCCGGTGAGCAAGGTACGGAAACGGTGGTCGATGGGGAAGCTGTTGTCACCCTGAGCGACGACAACATTTTCAACAGCCCGGATGGCCTGTGGTTTGATTACAACGGCCGCTTGTGGATTCAGACCGATGGTCGTGACGAAGCGCCGTATCAGAACAATATGATGCTGGCGGCAAACCCTGAGACCCGGGAAATCAAACGATTCTTCGTCGGGCCGCTGGGTTGTGAAGTCACTGGCGTAACCGGTACGCCAGACATGGCCTCAATGTTCGTGAATATCCAGCACCCCGCGGCAAACTGGCCAGATGCCAACGACCCGAGACCAAGGGATGCCACGGTAATCGTGACTCGTCAGGGCGGTGGTGTGATCGGCAGTTGATCCAGTCGGTAGAATGATAGATCAGCGGCTGATGTATAGCGGGCTTTGCGAGAGAGCAAGCCCGCTATGTTAGACTTGGGGAAATCCATTTCTAGGAGCCGTACCCTTGGCCGAACCGGAATACATTCCTAATAACGACGAACCCCGTCAATCCTCCACGGATTCCGCGCGCAATCTGGCGACTGTCGTATACATCCTTCAAGCGCTGTCGTTCTTCCTGGGCGGTATCACAGGCCTGGTGGGCGTGATAGTGAATTACGTCAAGATGGACGATGTTCGTGGCACTTGGATTGAAAGCCACTTTCGTTGGCAGATTCGTACCTTTTGGATTGGTCTGCTTTGGACAGTGATCGGGATTGTCACTACCCCCCTGATCATTGGATGGTTCATCCTGCTTGGTACCTCCATCTGGGTAATCTTCAAAATCGTTAAAGGCGCGTTGGCGCTGAACGATCGTAGAGCCATTTAATCTTTTCTTATTAAATCAATTCTCCCTTCTCTTTAATATCTACAGTCCGCTCCTTCTCCTTGGGGCGGAACCTGCTTTCCGCATATTGTCTGCACATACAGCATCCACATTGCAGTGTTGTCTAACAAACTTTTAATGTTGTCGTCGCTTGAATAATTCGGGGGCCATTGCCTAGCCTTTGGTAAATATACTTATATGTAATAAAAGGATTTTATATATGGGATTCAGGCCTCGTTTCTGTTGCATTTTGTCATGTATTGACGGATTTGACGCTATGGCTGGACGTGAGGGTCACTTGGGTAAGTCTCGAGTTGGCCTAGAATGGTAACCGCTCATCTTTTGGCAATTAACAAGAATATGATAAAGGAGTGCGTGTCAGATGATTCGAAGGAAGTTGTTGGCAGTATCGGTAGCAGGTTTGTGTATTACCACAGCCTCAATGGTTCAAGCCCAGCCCGTTCAGCATGAAACAGAAGTATCCATACTCGGCAGTTATATCAAACCGGACAAAGATCGTGTCGATGACTACGGCACCGCGATTCGGGCTATGTATAGTCACCGATTGAGTCGGCATTGGTGGTTAGAGCCCCAGTTTTTTGCTGGAATTCTGGAAACCGGTGTTGATGGAGGCACCGATTTTTATCAGCAAGGATTAGGTGCGGATTTCAATTACCGCTTGTTTGGAGCCGAGTCCTTTACGCCTTACGTATCCATTGGGGCCGGTGTTTCACGCAACGACGTGTTTAATACTAGCGGCAACGAGTTTAATGGATATGCTAACGCTGCTTTAGGCTTAATTTCCTCTCCTTTCTCAGATGCAGGTCTTAGCGTACGAGCTGATGCCAGGTATTTATGGGATTCGTTTGAAGAAGATTATTCGGATCTTCATTTCAGTCTTGGTTTAACTGTCCCGATTGGTGCAACCCGCACTCGCATTGTTGAAAAAACCGTTGTCATTGAAAAACCTGTCGTCGTCGAGAAGAGCTTCGCGGATTCGGATGGTGATGGCGTGGTTGATGGTGTTGATCAGTGCCCGAACACCTTGGAAGGTCTTGAAGTTAACGCCGTTGGTTGTGTTGAAACGAGCCAAGCGCAGACAGTTGTACTTCAGGGTGTGACATTCGAATTTAACTCCGATCGCTTGACCGCGAATGCGAAAGATATCCTGATCAGCACGGCTGACGCTCTGAAAGGCCAAACCGATCTTAACGTTGAGCTGGCAGGCTACACCGATAGCCAAGGCTCTGCGGCCTATAACCGTGAGCTCTCCCAAGAGCGTGCCAATGCAGTGCGCGCGTACTTGTTGGACTTGGGCGTTGATCCTGCGCAGTTAACGGCGAACGGGTATGGCGAGGCCAATCCAGTACGTAGCAACGACACCGAAGAGGGTCGTGAACGAAACCGCCGCGTTGAATTCAATGTGGTATCGGATGCAGCCGGAGAGGGTGTTTAATCATGAAGTTGAATAACTTGAATTTCCCTTTGATTTTATTGTTTACCGCATTGCTGGCGCTGGCCGGCTGTGAAGCCGATGGCTCTAGTGATGGCCCTAGTGTTAACGGTGGCGGGGAGAACGTTGACAACCCGAAAGATTTTGACGGTGACGGAGACGGCATTCCTGATAACGAGGATTCCTGCCCGAATACGGTAAACCTTGGTGTTGATTCCAATGAGAATGGAACTGATGATGCCTGTGACGACGATAAATCCGAAGATATAGATATCGATGGTGACGGTGTCTTTAATGTCGAAGACAACTGCCCGCTGGTTGCGAACCCGAATCAGCTCAACACTGACAGTGATTTGTACGGCGATGCCTGCGATATCGATTCCGATGGTGACGGTGTTGAAGATAAGGTCAAGGTATCCGATGGTATCTATGAGGATATATCAGTTGCTAACGGTGGAGATAACTGTCCTCTGGTTATGAATCCTTCTCAGGCTGATACAGATGGTGATGGTGTAGGTAATGCTTGTGATGGGGATATCGACGGTGACGATGTTCCGAACGATGATGATGCCTGTGTGTATGTGCCGGGAAATGATCCTACGCTCTGTGATGAGAATGCGGATACCGACCGTGATGGCATCCCGGATACCCGTGAGGACCACTCAGCATGGGATAACTGCCCGACGGTCGTTAACCCTAATCAGGAAGATCTTGATGGCGACGGAGTTGGCGATGCCTGTGACTCTGATGTCGATGGTGATGGAGTAGATGACAAGAACGCTCTAGGTCAGCCTGATGATAACTGTCCGTTGGTGCACAACCCGGATCAAGCTGACACCGACGGTGACGGCATTGGTGACGCGTGTGACCGAGTAGATAACGTTGCGTTTTCTTGCGGCGTTGGTGATCAGTTCACTTTCACTCCGATGCTGGCCAGTGACAGCGACATCAACGCGGTGGCTTCAGCAGACGAGTCGGCTTGTTTGTTGCCACTTGGCCTGCTGTGCAACGTGAACGATGAAGACAATATCGTTGATGGGGACCTGAGTAACTTCGCAACCATTCAGAATACCAACTTGCTGGGTCTGTCGAACGTTAGCTTGAGTGTGGCTGCAACCACGGGTTTCGCCTATCCGGCGAAAAATGTGATCGGCGTGTCAATCGCAGAGGCGGCGCAGTTGGTTCGGTTGGGCCTGTTGACCAACGGTGGTTTAAAAGTGCGGACTCTGCTGAATGATGAAATTCAGGAAGAGTCTGACGGGCAATTAGGTTTTGAGCTGGACTTGCTGGGCATCTCCGGTCTGTTGGGTGGCGATGAGGTCGGATTCTTGGTGTTCCAGACGTCTAAACGCTTTGACTCAGTAGAAGTTGTGAGCGGTGGTTTGGAGCTAGTGACAGCGCTCGATGAGTTCAACGTACACGCCGTGTGCGCGTCGAAAACCGAGGTTCAGCTGCACTAACGATGGCTTGAAGTAAGAAAAGGGCCGGCAATTGTCGGCCCTTTTTTGTTGGCCCCGTTATCAGTGTTGGCTAGTCTTCAGTCACTTCATCCAGCCTCAATGCACTGATCATCCCCGCAAATCCCATCAACCCAAGCACGATAATCACGGCGACGTCGGAAATCAGCGAAATAGCTGCGGTGAGCCCTCCGGTTGCCAACAATAAAATACCAATCACCGTGTTGCTGACCGAGGTGTAGTCGGTGCGCTTGTTGCCGCCGGCCATATCCACCAAATAGGTTTTACGGCCAAGGCGGACGCCCGCATGAGCAATGCTCAGAATGAAGAACGCAATGGGATAAAACCAGGCACCGCCGAAACCGGGTCCGAAAACGAGGGCTAGGCATCCCACGGTTACACAAATGCCACTGGCCATTGCGGCGCCACGAATCATCACGCGGCGGCTGGAGGTGTCCGCAGCCCAGCCCCAGAAACTGGCGCTGAGAGAACTGGCCAAGCTGCTGGCGAGCAGGAAGACGCCAAGCATCCAGCCAATGTCGGATTCTTTCTGGGCCAGGACCACAAAGTATGGGGAGGCCAGAGCGGAACACAGCAATAAGGCTCGGGTAATCACAAAATTCCGAAACAGGGCGTCGGTACGCAAGAGGGATAGACTTTTGATGGCTTCCGCCAAGGCGTTTCCGCCGCCATCAGTTTCACCTGCGTACTCTTCCACTCCGGCAAACAGTAAGCCCGCGATAATCCACATGCTGGCGGCGAGCAGCAGCAACAGGGCGTAAAAGCCGATGCTCGGATCGCCCCGGTCCCAGAATAGCAGCGCAGTGAGAATCACCGTCGCGGTGCCGCCCAAGGTGCTGGCCAAGCCTGACAAACGGCCGCGGCGCGTCTTAGGGATGCATTTGCCCTGTACATCTTTCATGGAGACTGAGCAGAATCCGCGCGAAAGCGAGAACACGATGAGGCCTGCGACAATGCCGCTGCCCGCTGCGTAGCCTTCCAAAAACCAAACGCTGGCGGCCATAGCGATGACGCTCGCGGCTTGCCCGAAACTGCCCAAGGTCCAGAACCACTTGCGCACCGCTTTACGGCGAACCCAAGCACCAATCACCATTTGCGGGACCATCGAGCCCGATTCACGAATGGGTACCAACCAGGCCACCAGAGCCGGCGCACCCACGGCGCTCATCAGCCAGGCCAAAACGGTTTTCGGGCTGATCAGCAAGTCGCCGAGCTTGGTTAGCACGTTGCTGAACAAAATAAGGAAGAAGTTACGGGGGACTTCCCGGCAGGCTTCTGCGGGAATGTCTTTGCAAACGCGGGCATCTTCTTCGTTCGCAATCAAGCTATACAGCTGGTCAATCGGGTATGAGGACTTTTCGGACAAGGGGCTACTCCGGCGAGGAATTTTCGCCAAGCATAGCAGGTGCCGCGAAGTTGCTTAAGGGGCGATGGGTGCAGCCGTTGCCGGCTACACCAGGTGGTGATCCCAATACAGAGGCAGTTGCGACAACTCTTGAGCCGCTTGGTTTGCGCCAAGCCGGACTAGCTTGCCTTGGCCCGAGGAAATCAGAAAGTCACCACCGGCCAGCGCCTGCACGCCCGAACAGTCGGGAATCGACGCTTTTGCAAGCAGCTTTCCTGTGCTGCCCTGGAAAACCACCGCCGTGCCTCCGACCGGAGAGGCTGCTGCCACCAGATCGTTTTCGGGGTGGGCGATCACGCTGGCAATGTAGTTGCCGAGGCCGATTTGGGTGTCACCATCAAAACGAATTTCTTGCAGTCGGTTGTTTTCCATTCGTGCGAGCAGGGCCGGTGTTTCGTGTCGGGGACCTTGGTGTTGGTAGGCCACATACACTTTACCGGAGGGGTGGATGTCGAGATGCCGAAGGCTTTGTTGATGATGGCTCGGGGTCAGGCGACCGACAATCTTGCCTGAGCGACGATTCATCAGAATCAGTGCCGGTGCCATGGTGTCGAGGTTGAGTTTTAGGCGGTCATAATCCGGGTGGGTGAGGATACCGCCCAAGGCGATGGCGAGGGTTTCGCCGTCCGGATGCAAGGTAATTTGATGCGGACCTATACCCGCCAGTTCGAAGGTGTTCGTGCGCTGGTAGTTTTGTTCGGCATCGTACACCGCAACGATGCCTTCGCCGGGCTCATAGCGACTGGCGGTGGCATAGAGCCAGCGGCCATCCGGTGAGAACACACCGTGGCCTACAAAGTGTTCGCCCGGAGCGGCTTCAATGTGATGAAGGCGACGCCCTGTGTGGGCGTCCAGCACGTAGAAGCTCCAGCCCGGCCGACGTTCGAAGAACACCAGCTTGTTGCCCCGTGGGTGCATGCAACCGCTATGGCAACGGGTTTCGACTGCTGAAACCCAAAGTGGCTGGCCTTGCAGGTCGACAGAGCTAATGCCGAAGGTGCCATCGGGTCTGCCGACGGCGGCGGAATATTGCTCGGGTTGAAAGCCGGATTTCCGGGGCAGCAGGCTACAGCCGCTCAGGCTCAAGGCTGCGCTGCCGCCGAGAGCGGCTTTCAGGAGTTGTCGTCGGCTTGTATCCATCACAAACGGCCTCTTAATCCCCGTCACTGGAGTTAAAGCCGCGCACGATACCCAATGCCACTGCGGCTTGATCGTTAACCAAGGTGGTGAGCTGGGAAACGTCGACGTACAGCCCTTGCAGAATGCGAAAGGCGTTGTCGTCTGACATTAATGTGGTCACCGGACGATTCGCTGCCGGGAAGTTGTCCAGTGTGGCTTTGAACTGGTGTTGGATTCGGTCAGCGAGGTCCTGTTCACCGTTTTGTTCGAGCAGTGTCAGAAAACCGGGCAGGAAGTGTTGCTGAAGTCCAAGCAGGGTGGCTTCCACGGACAACAGGCTGGTGCCACTGCGCCAGGCATCGGTAATGTATGGATTGCGTTTTCCGTTACCGCGCAGACCCATGGGCTTTGCCAATCGACGCTCTTCAAGAATTTCCAGGGTCGCCATGGCCGCCTTGAGGGTGGCAACGTGATAAGACTCGGTGTTGAGATACGGTGTTTTGAAATGCTGCCAGTCGGCGGTGAGCTGTTCGCTGTTTGACGCTAGGTGTCGGGTTACGCGGGTTAGCAGTGCGCAGCTATGGGTGCTTGGAAGAGCACGCTCGCTGGAGGACAAGGCCTCATCGAACAGCAGGTATTCCAGCATAGGGAAACCCTGGACGGCCACGCCCGACTGTTCAATCACCTCAGCGGTGATGGGCTGGTCGGACTTGGTCAGGTAACCGGCTTTGCGAGCCACCAGATTTTTCGGGTCAGGCCAGAACTGGAATTGCCAGGCAAGATTGTTGTTCTCCACCGGCCCGAAGTCGACAAAGCGAACGTGTTGCCACGCCATAAACGCGTCACGCCACTGGTGCTCGAGTTGTGCTCTGGCATCCTCGCTGGGAGCTGCACAGTACGTGCTGGCCTGCTCTGCAAGCTGTTCAGTTTCTTCGGCCAGCAAGTCGTACCCGGACTGGATTGATGGGTACCAGCCTGCGCGAGCACTCTGCGGCTCATTTGCCGATGCGGCTGCGTAGCTGAATGACGCTGCAACGGCCAGGGTCGATACGCATATGGCTCGAGTGATGGGCTGCATGGCAACTCCTTAAAGTGAATTGAGAAAGTCGATCAGTGCTTGTCGGTCTTTGGCCGGTAATTGGCGGTAACGGTCGGCAGCAGCTTGTGCTTCGCCGCCATGCCAAAGTATGGCTTCTTCCGGAGTGCGCGCTCGGCCGTCATGCAGGAAGCCTGCTTGCGGATTCACGACTTGTACCAAGCCTGTTCCCCACAGTGGCGGTGTGCGCCATTCGTTGCCGTTGGCCAGAAATTCATCGCGCCCGTCAGCCAACTCCGGCCCCATGTCGTGCAGAAGCAGATCGGTGTAGGGCCAGATGATCTGATCGCTGAGGTCAGGGCGATCCGCCATTTGTCCGGTTGTGTACGTTGGGGTATGACAAGCCGCACAGCCTATTTCGTTAAAGCGTTTAGCGCCTTGCTGGACGGTTTCCTGCTCCAGGTTGCGTCGTGCCGGAATGGCGAGGCTCTTGGCGTAGAAGGTGACAAAACCGGCGACTTTGTCGGTGACTTCCGGTGCGCCGCCATCGGGGAATTGCTCGCAATTCTGCTCAGGTGTGCAGTCGGTAGTGGGCTTCAGGCTTGAGGTCAGCCCCATATCGCCCGCGAATGCACCCATGCCTTGCTGGTGCACGTTAGGCTCTGCAGCCTTCCAGCCAAAGCGGCCCGGTACCGTCTGTTTTGTCGCCAGATCCCAAACCTGATTCAGCTTACCGGATATGCCATCGTTATCCGCGTCATCGGGATCGGCCAGCGCCTGAAGGTCGCTGACTGGAATGGCTTCCAGCAATCCCATGCCAATCATTTGCGGGGCTATGCGAGGCGAGGTAAGCAGGTTCTTCGGCAGCGGGCCGTAATTCGGGTTGTCGATGTGGAAAACCGGTTTGCGCAGCGATACCTGATGGCCGTCGGGTAATGTTTCGGTTACGGGTTGCCATTCGATGCGCAGGGTGGCTTCAGCTTTGGCACCAGGTAATGCGGCCGTTTGGAGCTGAGCGCCATAAACGGGAGCCGGTTTGAAGCCCTGAGTTCGCAGTATGTCGGCGTCTTTTTCCGGGTTCGCGGGTACTGCCAGCCGGAGGAACAAAGAGACGGGTGGCTGGTCAATGCCGGGCGGATGGCCTCGGCCATCTTTTATGTGGCAACCCTGGCACGAATTGGTGTTGAACAACGGCCCGAGACCGTCGCGGGCATCGGTGCTGGCAGGTGCTTCAACCCAAGGGTTTCGGAAGAAACTGTTACCGACACTGAAATCCAGTCGTTTGGTCATCGACAGGTTGGCTTGGGGCAGGGAGTAAGCGTTGGTGTCAGCTTGCTGTACGGTACCCTCACCGCCGGTCGCCGGTGTGGTTTGTATCGGGTAGCCAGAATGGCTGGCGGCAAAAACGGGAACGCTGGCCGTAGCCAGCGTTCCCCAGATTAGTAGGTTTTTCATCGTGCCTCAGAATGCGTGGCCGGCATCGTCAGGGGACAGGGCATCAATGCCGAGTTGGCGTGCGGCTTGTTCAATAGAACCGGTTTGCTCAACAAGCGCCACGATCGCATTATTGACGATCTGGGCGCCTTCGCTGTTGCCCGGGGCGATCATAGTATCAAATGCCATGGGGTTTTCGCTGCTTTCCGCGTGCGCTTTCAATTGTCCCAGCGCGGTCATGGAGGCATCCAGTTGAGCGTTCAGGCGAGCATCCAATTCAGGATTGTTGGCTTCTACCAAGTCGGACAGTGAGGGGCCGCTGACTAGGCTGCCGTCTACACGGCGGTAGGTGCCTGTGTAAACATTCTGGATGCCCTTGCCATTGTAGTAATGGGAGTTGTGGGTGTTGTCGCTGAAGCAGTCGTGCTCGTCTTCGTAAGAGTTGGCTTCCAGAGCCACCTTCATGCGCTCACCAGCCAGCTCGCCCAGAGACAAGGATCCCATGCCAAACATCATTTTCTGAACAGCTTCGTCTGCATCACCGTTTGTCAGTGCGCTGCGATAGTTGTTTTCGTTACCCGGGGCCCACTGAGCTACCATCCATTCCAGGTCAGAGATCAGAAGATCGGTAACCGCACCAAGGTACTGGCCGCGGCGCTCGCAGTTGCCGTTGGTGCAATTTGTGCCGGTCGCGTAGTCGGTGACCGGGCGCTCACCGGCGCCTTGCTCGAAGCCGTGCTGATCTTGGCCCCATAGCAGGAATTCCACAGCGTGATAGCCGGTCGCTACGTTGGCTTCGGAACCGCCAATTTCGTTCAAATTGGCCAGCAGTTGCGGGGTTAGAACGGTTGTATCGAGGGTTTCCCCTCCCACGTTAATGCTTGTGCTGCCGATGATGTTGGCAGTTGCGCCAGCGTTGCCCAGCTCGTACTGATAATCCCCGGTGTTGACGTAATCGATCAAACCTTCATCCAGAGGCCAGGCGTTCAGCTGACCTTCCCAGTCGTCGACAACGGTATTGCCGAATCGGAACACTTCCGTTTGCTGGTAGGGCACACGCGCAGCAAGCCAAGCGTCTTTGGCCGCCTGAAGGGTCGCTTCAGTAGGGTTGGCAATCAGTTGGTCGGTGGCTTCATCCAGGGCTTTGGCTGTGATCAGCGCGTCCTGGTAATTGGCGTGGGCCAGGTCCGCGTAATGAGCGACCACAGCAGTTTTGGTGACTGGTCCAGAGTTTTCGGCAGTGTTGGTAAGCGCGCAGCCGGTGGTCAGGGTGGCTGTGATGGTTAGGGCCAGCGGAACCGGGCGAAACAAAGCGGTCATTGAAAACTCCGTGCAGCGTGGATGGGTTTGGTAATAGGAAGCGTTAGCGTTTGCATTATGAGGGCTTGGATAACTTTGACGCAAGAAATTTTATTTTGAGCGCCAGTGCGTATCAGTTTGGTGTTGTTTGTAAGGGGTGTCTGCGGCTTAATGGACAGCTGAAAACAGGAGCCCGATATGTTGAGTTACCTTCACGCCTTCCATGCCGGAAATTTTGCAGATGTTCAGAAACACGCGGCATTGACGCTGGCGCTGACCATGATGCAAGCCAAGAAAACCCCCATTGCCTGTTTTGATACCCATGCCGGCAGTGCGCTCTACGACCTCACTGGCGAGCGTGCCCGAAAAACCGCAGAAGCCGATGCCGGTATCCATCGTTTGTGGTCGTTAAGAGGACAGCTGAAATCACCGGACTGGCAGCCGATGATGGGATTGTTGGACGACCTGAACAAAGGCACGGAAACCTTATCGTTGTACCCGGGCTCTCCCGCTTGGTTTGCAAATTTCGGTCGGCCCGGAGACTCGGTGACGACATTCGAGCTGCATCCTACTGAAGGGCGACATTTGGAAATCTGGGGTGCAAAGGCCGGTGTTCAGGTCTTGAATGAAGATGGGCTGCAAGGCTTGCTGAAACAGCTGCCGCCGGCCCAACCCAGGCTGCTTACATTGATTGATCCGTCCTATGAAGTGAAGGACGACTACGAATTAGTCGCGAAGACGTTGGTTCAGGCGTGCAAGAAATGCCGCCACGGCGTGTATCTGATTTGGTATCCGATTCTGACCAGCGGGCTTCAGCAGCAGCTGATTGCTGAGATGGAAGACAGCGGTGTGCGCAAAGTCCTGCGCAGTGAAGTGATGCTCGACCAGCCACCCGAACGAGGCATGGTCGGTTCGGGTATGTTGGTGATTAACCCTCCCTGGGGCTTTGACCAACGGCTCAGCGATATGCTGGCGGAGCTTGAGGGTGAAGCTAGACTAGGAGTGTCGGCAACACTGACATGGTTGGTGCCCGAATAACAAAAAGGGAGACGCTTTTTGGCGACGATAAAGGACAACGTACCATCTTGCCTGCCCGGAGGTTTGATACCGCTGGACCAATGGACCATTCCGGATGTTTCGGTGCACAAAACACTGCGCGCTGGGATTCAGGATATCTTGGACCAGTTGCGATCGGGGCTTGCGCCGGAAAGCGAGGCATTTGAAAGCTTGGATGACTTGCCCTCTTTATCGGCTAAAAAACTGAACCGGTATGCGCCGGAACCAGATGCGGAGGCCTTTGCATCAGCGCTGCGGGAGCAGCTTGAGGCACTCCGCCAGAAGGGAACTCACAACCGACCGGTGAGTTTTATCGTCGCGCCTCCGTTTTCTGGAGTATCCAGTGCTCTGTTGACCCTGCCTGCACGAGTCATTGAACCGCCCGATAACCTGCTGATGACGGAGCAAGACGCGGACCGCTGGTGGGACGAGACGTTGAAGGGGGGCGACTGGGTGTTGCCGGAGTTGGCCGACTTTTGGCTACGGCACCGTTCTGGTCTGAATTTGCTGAAATCCTTTTTTGCTCATGTTGCTCGGGAGAACCTGGGACATGGGGTCGTGGGTTGTTCGAGTTGGTGCTGGCAGTTCTGGGTGAAATATTGGCCCGAGTTGCACGTAGGGCCGTTAACGTTGGCGCCCTTGGATTCAGAGCGCGTGACCTGCTGGCTGGATTTTTTGGCCCATGGCGGCAATGGACGGTCACTGACAGCTCGGATGACGAATGACGGTCTCTATGTATTGCCGCCCCGGACTGACGAATCCAAGGAAAAATACAGCTGTTTCACGCAGGATCTCGCCAACGCAGCCAGAGGGAACCGGGGGGTTGCCCATGCCATCTGGCGGCGAGCATTGCGGGCAAAACCGGAAGAAGATACCGAACAGGACGAAGGCGCAGCTAAAGCCGCTGAGTGTTGGGTGGTGCCTTTCGATCAATTGAGTTTGCCCGGTGTGCCGCAGGGCTCTGGCCAACAAGCCGGTGTTGTTTTGCACGCGTTGCTGTTGCACAGCGGCTTAACCATTGAATTGCTTGAACTGGTCACGGGCATTGCTGCTCGAGAGCTGACGCTGTTGGTGTCCCGTTTTCTCAGAGCAGATCTGGTCGCGCAGGAAGAAAGCACGCAAGCTTATCAGCTGACCCCACTGGGTTATCCCTCCGTCCGCAAGTACCTGCAGGCCAAGGGGTTCCCGGTTGATGGGTTCTAGGAGCGGATAATGGAAGAGTTGGGTCTTAAGGGCGCGCTGTCCACAATCACTTCAGGCGCCATCGTACAAGCTATTGCGGTCGTCGCTGTGGCTTGGTTGTTGATCATGGCGGTTCAGAAATTGTTGCCCTTGCTGGCACACAAGCTCTCTGGCAAACCTAGGCTGTACTTGTTGGCAATGGTGCCTTTGCTCCGGCTGGTGATCATTGTGTTGACCATTGTGATGGTGGTGCCGATTCTGGTGGAGCCGTCGTTTGAAAACATGCTCGCTATTTTTGGCGCTTTGGGCTTGGCCTTGGGGTTTGCTTTCAAGGATTACGCCAACAGTTTGATCGCCGGGATCGTTACTTTGTACGAAATGCCCTACAGGCCGGGCGACTGGATTGAAATCAACGGACAGTATGGCGAAGTCCGTGCAATTGGTACTCGTGCGGCTGAAATTGTCACCCTCGACGACACAGTCATTGTTATTCCGCATGGTTTGCTGTGGAACAACCTGCTGGCAAACTGCAACGATGGTACTGATAACTTGATGTGTGTAGCGGAACTTTATCTTGAACCAAACCACGATATTGCGCGCATGCGTGAGCTGTTTCGCGATGTGATATACACCTGTCCGCTTACCAAAACCTATCAGCCGGTTGTGGTTGCGGTCACGGGCAGCGATATCGGCATGAAGTATCGCTTGAAGGCTTATCCATTGACGCCGGGGGATCAAACCCGGTTCATTGCTGATCTGACCGCTCGGGCAGCAGAAATCTGTGCTGACGAGGGTGTCCGAATGATGTCGCGCCCGCTGCTGTTGCACTGAAATGAAAAAGCCCCGCAAAAGCGGGGCGACTGACGACTTCTATACCGGGTTGCTTACATCAGGGCGTCAACGCGGTTGCGAATTTTCGGCTCGCTGCTGTAGGCGGTTGCGATGGCATTGTAGGTGGAGATCTCGATGCCTGCGTCCTGAATCGCAGAAACCATTTTTTCGTTGGCTTTCATTTGCAGCTCCTGAGCTTTCTGCTGAGAGTCAGCGGCTTCGATTTTCTCGATGTACTCATCACGAACTTCCATGACACCGTCCTGAGCTTCAATGAACTCCTTCAGCTGGGCATCGCTGAAGTTGGTGCTTTGGGTGCCCGCAGCGGCAGGATCAGAATAGCCGGGGCTTTCAGTCTGAGGGTTGGCAGGGTTCTGCTGGTCTTGTTGCTGCGCCATGGTCGGGGTCGCAGCCAGAAGTGCCAAAGATGCAGTTACGGATACAAGTAGCTTATTCATAAATCAGGCTCCTTTCGCTTGAGCTTACCGGGGCTGAAATGTGCTGCGCCCAGTGTCTGTGGATGTCACGCTAGCCATTGCAGGCTGCATGCCAATCTTGAGTTCCTTATAAAATGCTTTTAAATCAATTGTTTGTTTGTTTTTTTGGGTTAATGGTTGGTAATGAAGGTTGTGGCAAAATGCCTCATGTGTCAGAAATGCTGTGACACTCTGGTAAAGGAGAGGCTTATGATTCCTCTTAGCTGGCGCTTTCGGGATATGTTCCAGTCTTTACAGCTGACTCTGGTCTTGATCATTGTGGTGCCTTTGATTTTGTTCAGCGGTATTGCGATCTATATCGGCTTGGGGGCGGTAGAAAGAGCCCTGAACGAACGCCTTAGAGAAGATCTTGAGTTGGTTGCTCAGGCCGTGAGCGGGCCGGTGTCCAATGCGTTGGCGCAGGGCGATGAGTTAGTGCTGGGGGAATCGCTGAAATCCATTTTTCAGATTGGCCGCATATCCGGGGCTTCGGTGTTCGATGAAAACAGCGATCGGGTCGCCAGTCTGGGGGTGGCCGACACGGATGTGTCCAACAGTGCGAGTGCGGAAAAAGTGATTGCCAGCGGGAAGCTGGGCGGTGCATTTCGTCGGGTAGATGGCGAATCGGTATTTTCCCATTTCACGCCGCTGGTGGGGGACGATGGCCGTATCCATGGCTTGTTGCAGGTCACTCGTAAGCGCAGTGATTTCCATGATTTGGTGGCCTCCTCCCGTTGGTGGGCCGTGAGCATCTGGTCTGCGTTTTCGTTCATTCTGATTCTGGTGGTGGTGCTGGGTCATTACCGAACGGTGGGGCGGCATGTAAGCCGCTTGCTGGAAAATATGGCCGGACTGGCACCTGGGCGATGGCTGTTGGCGGTTTCGCCGTCTGGCCCTCGGGAACTTCAGCAAATTCATAGTGGCATTCTCAACCTGGGCCGTCGAATGGCTGCGGCAGAAGCGGAAATCGAAGGACGAATTGCACGGGAACGAGCGCTGGCCGAACAACTGGAGTATCAGGAAAAGGTAGCAATGATCGGCCGGGTTGCCGGGGGAGTGGCCCACGAACTGGGGGCACCTTTGAACGTTATTCAGGGGCGTGCTCGCATCCTTGCTCGCTCGGGTTTACCGGAGGCGCAGCAACGCCATCTCACCGATATCGAACATCAGGTCACTCGTATGACCACCATTATTCAGCAGCTACTGGACTGTTTCCGGCATGTGCCGGACTCCCGCCGGTTGCTGGATTTATCGTCGGTGCTCTCGGATGTCATGAAGTGGGTGTCGGAAGACAGCCGGTGTGACCCCGAAATGCTGGACACCGCTGGGCTTGATAAAACCATGATGGTGCGGGCAGAGCCGTTGCGAGTCGGACTGGCTTGCCTGAATGTGATCCGCAATGCTTGCCAGTCAGCAGGGTGCCGGTTACGGGTGTCGGCCCATGATGCTGACGATTACTGGGAGGTGCGGGTAGAAGATGACGGTCCGGGTATACCGGAAGAGCTTCGTGCCCGGGTGTTCGAACCCTTCTACAGTACCCGCGCGGCCGGTGAGGGTACGGGGCTTGGACTGGCGGTGGTCAGTAGTGTACTGAAAGAACACGGAGGTCGGGTAGAAGTGGGTAGTAGTGATCTGGGAGGTTGCCGTATGAGTCTTTATTTCCCGAAGGAGACAGCATGATGTCAGCAAACGCGCCCATTATAATGTTGGTGGAAGATGATCCGAGCCTGGGGCAACTTCTGGCTGAAGAGCTGGAAGCGGATGGCTACACGGTTGTCAGTGTGGCCACCGTTCAAGACGCCCGTAAGGCTTTAAAAGAACAGCGCCCGGCGTTGATCGTCTCGGATCTTCGGCTGCCTGATGGCGATGGCATGCAGGTGCTAGCATTCCAGCAGGCAGAACACCCGGGGATTCCCTTTATCGTCATCACAGCTTTCGGCACCGTTGACCAGGCCGTAGAAGCTTTGCAGGCGGGTGCTGATGATTTCCTGACAAAGCCGTTATCCACAGATCACCTGCGCCTGAAAATAAAGCGGTTACTGGCGCAGGCCGATATCAACCGACAATTGGCCGAAATCCAGTCCCGCCAATACGGCGAGCAGAATATGGGGTTGGTGGGCGACAGTTCCGCGATGGAAGGCTTGCGGGGGGAAATTCGACAGGTAGCTCGCAGTCAGGCTGCGGTATTGATCCATGGTGAGAGTGGTACCGGCAAAGAGCTGGTCGCTCATGCCATTCATAACCAGAGTGACCGGGCGAGCAAAGCATTTCTGGCCGTGAACTGTGCAGGCATTCCGCCGGACCTGATGGAAAGCGAATTTTTTGGTCATGAAGCCGGTGCCTTTACCGGTGCCCGGCAGGCCCGGAAGGGCTTGTTTGCCGAGGCCAGTGGCGGCACCCTGTTGCTGGATGAAATCGGCGAGATGCCCATGCCCCTTCAGGCCAAGCTGCTGCGGGTGTTGCAGGAAGGGGCGATTAAGCCGGTTGGGGCAGACCACGAAGAAACGGTAGACGTGCGCATACTTGCATCCACTCACGTGGACCTGATGAAAGCGGTCGAAGACGGGTTATTCCGTGAGGACCTCTACTACCGGCTTGAAACCTTGTCTCTTTGCGTGCCGCCCCTGCGAGAGCGGGGAGAAGACGTGGAACTGTTAGCCATGCACTTCCTCAAGGAAGCCTGTCTCCGGCACGGTCGCGGGTTTATCAAATTCAGTGAGGTCACCTTGAGAGTGATGAGGGACTATCCGTTCCCCGGCAACGTGCGGGAGTTGTCCAGTGCCATCGAAAGGGCCGTAACGTTTTGCGGAGGCGACACCATTCAGCCAGAACATTTACCTGAGCGCATCCGGAAGCGTCAGGGGACATTTCAAGAACATTCGATAGACCCAGAGGGACCAAATATCCCAGAATGGCCGACCTTGGAGGCCTTGCAGCAAAATTATGTGCGCCAAGTGATGACTGCGGTGGAGGGCAACAAACGTCGTGCCGCGCAAATACTGGGGATTAACAGGCGAACGCTCTACCGTTGGCTGGAATCCGCTCTGGAGCCGAAATGATGAAAAATCAGAAGCAGGCCATGTTGTATGGCCTGGCCACCGTGTTGCTATGGTCTACCGTGGCGACCGCATTCAAGCTGGCCTTGGCGGACTTGGCGCCGGTTCAGATGTTGTTGGTGGCATGTGCGGCCTCTATTTTCGTGATGGCTGCGGCTCTGGTCATCATGGGCCGGTGGCAACAGGTGTTTCAGCTCAGTAAGAGCCAGTATCTGCAGTCTATCGGTATGGGGCTGATCAACCCCTGCCTGTATTATTTTCTGTTATTCGGCGCTTTTGATCGCCTGCCGGCTCAAGAGGCGCAGCCACTCAACTACACGTGGGCGCTGGTTCTCGCGTATTTGTCTGTGCCCTTTCTAGGGCAGAAGCTCCGCCGCCTCGACGTGCTGGCGGGATTGGTGTGTTACGCCGGCGTGGTGGTGATTGCGACTCGGGGCGCGGTTACTTCATTGAATTTCTCAGACCCGCTCGGGGTATCCCTGGCGTTGGCGAGCACCGTAGTTTGGGCCTCCTACTGGATCATCGCGACGCGTGACACCCGTGACCCCATTGTGGGGCTATTCCTGAACTTTTTGTTCGGACTGCCGGTGATTGCTCTGGCGTGCGGGTTTACCATCGGGTTCGAATTTTCCGGCTTTGGATCGTTCGCGGCAGCAGTATACATCGGTGTCTTTGAGATGGGCATTGCCTTCATTTTGTGGTCTCAGGCTATGAAAAAGGCAGAAAACACGGCAAAAGTCAGTAATTTGATTTTTATAGCGCCGTTCCTTTCACTGGTGTTTATCTACTTCATCTTGGGTGAAGTGATTCTGCCTTCAACATACATCGGGTTAGTGTTGATCATTGCTGGCTTGTGGCTGCAACAAAAGAAGGTGCAGGCCCGGACTCAGGGGCTGGAAAATGGCTGAACAGTGGCACCTGTATCTGGTGCGCACTGTTGCTGGCAGCTTGTACACCGGTATTACAACAGACGTGCCTCGTCGGTTTTCGGAACATCAGGCGGGTGCGCCAAAAGGGGCCCGTAGCTTGAGAGGCAAGGGGCCTTTGACTCTGGAGTTTCATACCCAGGTGGGCGACCGCAGTCAGGCATCCAAATTGGAATGGCAGGTGAAGCGTTGGCCGCGGACACGCAAAGAGGCTCTGGTGCGGGGCGAGATCACCCTGCCATGTGACGCCTGATGTGGTTTGCGGCGGTTTCCAGTGCCTCAGATGCGCGAGTTAATTGGGCGCCGTGAGTCTGAAATACGTGCCAGAGACCGTTGTAGATTTCGAGAGTGACGTCAACGTCTACATTCTTGGCAGCCTCTGCCAGTCGCGTGGCATCATTGAGCAGAATTTCCTGACTGCCTACCTGAATCAATGTGGGCGAAAGCCCCCGCAATTCACCGAATAGCGGTGAAACCATTGGATCGGTCAGCGGTGTTTCGCCGGCATACATTTTGGCTGCTTTGAGAACCCAGCTGCCGTGCAGAACCGGTTCACATTCAGGTTGGTAGAGTTGCTGGCTGGTCAGGTCGGTCCACGGTGAAAAACAGGTAATGGACGATGGTGCGGGGTGCCCGTGATCCCTCAGTCGCATTGCCAGTACCAGCGCCAGCCCGCCGCCAGCAGAATCCCCGGTCAGAGCGATCGTGTTTACTGCGTTCTCTTCATCAAGCAACGCCAGGTAAACCGCTTCGGCATCGTTTGGTGCAGCGGGATAGGGGTGCTCCGGAGCCAGACGGTAATCGGGGATGATCACTTCACAGCCGGTTAGTTTCGCCAGATGGCCGGCAATGCCTTTGTGCGTGGCGGCAGAGCCAATAACGTAGCCGCCGCCGTGCAGGTAAAGAATGGTGCCCGATGGGCGTGGATTGGTTTGTACTCTCAAAACCGGCACATTGCCCAGACGGCTCGGGGTGAACTGGATATTTCGGGGCGGCACTGACATGCGATAGGCTTGGCGAATCAGATAGCGTTGCCGTGCCAAGGGGACACCGTTGGAGAGCATAGGGCGCACCAATCGGTACATTATCTGGCGCAGTCCGGCTTCAAGAAGCGGTTGGAACATCTGTGCTCTCCTTGGTGAATGGGTTACGATGATCGTCAATTATTGACACATGACAGGCGTTTAACTCTACGTGTACTGGAAAACAGATACCATAGAAATACCGAACTGGGACAGGCACTCGCTGCTTGAACGGCTGGAGCCGTTCAATCCGCAAGAGCCTCGCGAACTTAGTTTCGAGATGGAAGCCTATTGTCGGTTTTACGGTTTGGACTTGTGGGTGGAACACCCGCAGGTGACGTATCACCAAGGCTACATCAAGGCTCAGCACCATGAGGTGATGGTGCATTATTTCCGGTTGCCGGATGCGGATGAGTCGAAAGGTACCGTGTTTATATTGCACGGTTACTTTGATCACGTGGGGCTTTATAGCCAGCTTATCGATCGGTGTTTGGGGGCTGGCTTTGATGTGCTGGCCTATGATCAGCCGGGGCACGGGTTGTCCAGTGGTACGCCAGCGGCCATCGGAAGCTTTTTGGAGTATCAGGCGGTATTGTCTGCCGTTATTGCACAGGTCGACAATAAAGTCGGAGGGCCATGGTTTGCGGTCGGGCAGAGTACAGGTGGTGCGATTCTGATCGACTATCTGTTGTCTAACCACCACAACCAGGAAACATCCGCTTTTCGCAAGGTGGTGTTGTTGGCTCCACTGGTGCGCCCCATGGGTTGGCTGGGAGCCAAGGTGCTGCACAGCGTGGCGCGACCGTTTTTGAGTCGTTGGCGCAGGGCTTTTAGCACGAATAGCGGTAACACCCGGTTCCTTAAGTTTTTGCGGGAGCATGATCCGTTGCAAGCTAGAGCCGTGCATGTGGATTGGGTTACGGCTTTACGCAAGTGGGTGCCACACATTGAATCGGCGCGCCCGGTGGATTTCCCGGTAACGGTTGTACAGGGTGAAAAAGACCTGACCGTCGACTGGCAGCATAATCTTAGAATCATTCGAAACAAGTTTTCGTCGGTCAATGAGCGCACCATTCCAGATGGTCGACATCACTTGGTCAATGAGGCTCAGGATTTGCAGGCGACGGTATTTAATACCATCATTGATACATTCTCTCAGTAATGCGGTCAGGTATGGCCGGCTAAAAACTAATAGCATCAGGAGTTTGTGATGAAGAAAGCAATTCTTGCCTTTGCCGTAGCCACTGTAGGCCTAAGCGGCTGTATGACTTACGACCCGTATACCGGGGAAGAGAAAACCTCGAGTGCAACCATGGGCAGCATCATTGGTGCATTGGGCGGTGCGGCGGTCGGCGCGGCCACGTCTAGTAAGAGCGATCGTGGCAAGGGAGCTTTGATTGGTGCCGCCAGCGGTGCTGCTGTAGGTGGCGGTATTGGTTATTACATGGACCGCCAGGAAGCGCAGTTGCGCAATCAGCTTGAAGGTACTGGGGTTCGTGTTGTTCGTAATGGTGATCAGATCGAATTGGTGATGCCGGGTAATATTACCTTTAATACCGATCAGTCCAGCATTCGTTCTGGTTTTACCGGCACTTTGGAGTCGGTTGCGCTTGTCTTGAAAGAGTTCGACAAGACGATCATCCAAATCGAAGGCCACACTGACAGCACCGGTAGTGATAGCTACAATCAGCTGTTGAGTGAGCGTCGAGCGTCTTCGGTACGTGATTTTCTGATGAATCAGGGTGTCGCGCCAGGACGTACACGAGCGACCGGATACGGTGAGCGCGCGCCCGTAGCGTCTAACGAAACAGCGGCCGGCCGTGAACAGAACCGTCGTGTTGAGCTAACGCTGGTACCAATGCAGTAAAGCTCACTTCGTTCGTAAGAGTGCGTTAGCCCGGCTACACCGGGCTTGAAAAAAGCTTCGCCACCCTCGGGTCGCGAAGCTTTTTGTTTTATAGGAATTCGGAGTTGTAGTTGGCCCGAATGGATACTGGGGGCGGCGTCAGATTGTGGCAAGTTCATCAGCACGGTTATCCACAACAAGAGAGCAATGCCCTATGAAAAAGCATGCACTGATCACCGCTGCCAGTTTAAGCGCCTGTCTTCTTTCCGCCGCTCCGGCTCAGGCTGGATTGTTTGATACGCTCGGTTTGACCGGTTCAACAAACACGCCGAGCCAGACCGTTACTCTGCAGGCAGGGGATGCAATTCCCGGCCGATACATCGTGACGCTCGACCCGGCTCTTCCTGAACTATTGGGACTTGGCGATTTGACCGCGGGTATTCAGTCATTGCTGTTTGCCGTTGGTGGCGGTGACGTGCTGCATGTGTATCAGACTGCGCTGACGGGGGCTGCATTGGCACTGACCGAGCAGCAAGCGGGCTTGTTGTCTTCTCTACCAGGTGTTCTGAAGGTTGAGCAGGACCGGGTTGTTGCGGCTAACTCTGCAACTCAGCCGGGTGCTACCTGGGGGTTGGATCGTATTGACCAAACGGTACTGCCGCTGGATGAGCAGTATCGTTATCCCGCGTCTGGCGGCGCCGGTGTCAATGTGTATGTGATCGATACCGGACTTCGTGATACGCATCAGGAATTTGCAGGCCGGGTAATTGAAGGTCGTAATTTCGCGGTTAACGATGCGGGTTTCTTAGGGTTGGGTGCATTGCCCTTGCTTGGCCCTCTGTTGAATCTCGGAGGCTCAACGGACGCTACCGATACTACGGACTGTAACGGCCACGGCACTCACGTCGCCAGCACGTCAGTTGGATTGACCTACGGTGTGGCAAAGCAGGCGTCGGTTGCGGCCGTGCGGGTTCTGGATTGCTCAGGTTCCGGTAGCAACGCTGATGTGATCGCAGGTGTGGACTGGGTTGCGGCTAATCATCAAGCTCCGGCGGTTGCGAACATGTCATTGGGTGGTGGCGCTTCAGACGCTCTCGATAATGCGGTTCGCGGGGCCATTGAAGAAGGTGTGACCTTTGTTGTCGCGGCTGGCAACGACAGTGCAGATGCGTGTAACGGGTCGCCGAATCGGGTTGAACCTGCCATCACTGTCGGCAGTACCACCCGGGACGATCAGCGGTCTTCGTTCTCTAACCACGGGCAGTGTCTGGATATTTTTGCGCCGGGATCAGACATTACGGCTGCGTGGTACGAAGATGATAGCCAGACGAATACCATCAGTGGTACATCAATGGCTTCGCCCCACGTGGCAGGTGTTTCCGCTCTTATTCTGGCTGAACAGCCGGGGTTGACGCCAGCTCAGGTTACGGAAGCTGTGATTAATTTGGGCACGGGTAATGTGCTGAATGATATCCAGGCCGGTTCGCCAAACTTGCTGTTGCGCGCACCGCAGTAACCGTTAAGCGGACACAAAAAAACCGGAACGCTGTTCCGGTTTTTTTGTGTCCTGAATCTGCCGTTACGGCTTAAATCAGAACAGCACTCGGGTACGAATAGTGCCCTTAACCTGACGCAGCTTCTCAAGCGCAAGCTCGCCGTAGGCTTTATCGACATCAACAACCACATAACCAATATCTTCTTTGGTTTGCAGGTACTGTCCACAGATGTTGATGTTGTTCTCCGAGAACACTTGGTTGATTTCGGACATGACGCCCGGCACGTTCTCGTGAATGTGCAGCAAGCGGTGCTGTTCGGGGTGCGAAGGCAGCGCAACTTCCGGGAAGTTCACTGAGGAAACGGAAGTGCCGTTGTCGCTGTACATCGCGAGCTTTTCAGCCACTTCACGACCGATGTTCTCTTGAGCTTCGATGGTGGAGCCGCCCACGTGTGGGGTCAGGATCACGTTATCGAATTCGCGCAGCGGAGAAACAAACTCTTCGTTGTTGGACTTCGGCTCGACCGGGAACACGTCGATGGCAGCGCCCAGCAACTTGCCGGAGCGCAGCGTGTCGGCCAGAGCGTCGATGTCGACCACGGTGCCGCGGGAAGCGTTCATCAGGATAGAGCCAGGCTTCATCTGTGCCAGCTGCTCTGCTTTGAACATGTACTTGGTGGCAGGTGTTTCCGGTACGTGCAGGGAAACAACGTCAGCGATGTTCAGCAGTTCCTTCAAGGAGCCTACCTGAGTGGCGTTACCGATAGGCAGTTTGGAAACTACATCGTAGAAGTACACGTCCATGCCCAGGCCTTCGGCAAGAACACTGAACTGAGTACCGATATTGCCGTAACCAATGATGCCCAATTTCTTGCCACGGATTTCGTAGCTGTCTTTGGCAGACTTCAGCCACTCACCGCGGTGCGCTTTGGCACTCTTTTCGGGTACGCCGCGCAACAACAGGATGGCCTGTGCCAGTACCAGTTCTGCTACAGAGCGGGTGTTGGAGAAAGGCGCGTTGAACACAGCGATACCGCGACGGGTTGCGGCCTGCAGGTTGACCTGGTTGGTGCCGATGCAGAAACAGCCCACAGCGACCAGCTTTTTGGCAGCTTCAAATACTTTCTCGGTCAACTGGGTGCGAGAGCGGATGCCAACGAAATGGGCATCGGCAATCTTCTCGATCAGCTCTTCTTCACCGAGTGAATGGGTCAGGTACTCAATATTGGTGTAGCCCGCAGCGTTCAGGGTATCAATGGCAGATTGATGGACGCCTTCCAACAGCAGGATCCGGATTTTGCTCTTTTCGAGAGACGTATTTGACATGGGCGTGCTTCCGAACCTTTCGTCACGTGAAATGACCTGCGGCCAGGGATCGTCAGCCTAGCTCACAGAACAGGGGCGGTATGATACCATAAAGATCGATTTTCACAGTGCGCCGGTTTGCCTGGATCAATTCTTTTTGTATTGATTTTGATCAAACCAGAGCCTAAACCTGACGAGACCGACACGCTCATGAGTTCTGAACAGATCATTGCCGCCCTTGAAGAACTGGTTACTACCGCTGAGAACCCGGGCAAAGTACTGACTGACCCTTCCGATTTGGACACTTACGGTAAGGACTGGACCAAGATCTATCCGCCCAAACCAATGGCCATTGTCTTGCCGAAGACCACAGAGCAAGTGCAGGCAGTGGTTAAGTTTGCCAACGAAAACAAGATCGGTTTGGTGCCGTCGGGCGGGCGTACGGGTTTGAGCGCTGGGGCCGTGGCTGCCAACGGTGAAATTGTGGTCGCCTTCGATAACATGAATCAGGTGCTTGATTTTAACGGCAGCGACCGTACCGTGCGCTGTCAGGCTGGGGTGGTTACCGAGCAGCTGCAGAACTTCGCAGAAGAAAACGGCCTGTATTACCCCGTGGATTTTGCCTCTGCCGGTTCCAGTCAACTTGGTGGCAACCTGTCGACCAACGCCGGTGGCATCAAAGTGATTCGTTATGGCATGAGCCGTGACTGGGTTGCAGGGCTGAAAGTGGTAACAGGCAAGGGCGATATCCTGGACCTGAACAAGGATCTGGCCAAGAACAACACCGGTTACGATTTGCGCCACCTGTTTATCGGCGCGGAAGGCACCTTGGGCTTCATCACCGAAGCGACCATGAAGCTGACCCGTAAGCCGGACAACCTGACTGTGCTGGTGCTGGGGCTGAATGATCTGGTCAATACCATGGATGTGCTGCAGTCGTTCCAGAGCAAACTCGACCTGACCGCCTACGAATTTTTCTCCCATCAGGCCATGCAGCACGTGCTGGCGCACGGTCAGGTGCAGGCACCGTTTGAAGCCGAAGCCCCTTACTATGCGCTTCTGGAATTCGAGGCCGTGTCCGATCAGGTGATGGACGATGCCATGACGCTTTTTGAAGAGTGCGTGGAAAAAGGCTGGGTGCTGGATGGCGTGATCAGCCAGAGCGAAACACAGGCTAATGGTCTGTGGCAGCTACGGGAGCGGATTTCCGAGTCCATTGCCCCGCGCATTCCTTACAAGAACGACATTTCCGTCGTCGTCTCCAAGGTGCCGGGTTTCCTGCAGGAAATCGACAGCGTGGTGACCGAGCATTACCCGGATTTCGAAATCATCTGGTTCGGCCACATCGGCGACGGCAACCTGCACCTGAACATCCTGAAACCCGAGGACATGGCGAAGGAAGACTTCTTCGAGAAGTGTCAGCAGGTGAACAAGTGGGTGTTCGAGATTGTTGAGCGTTATCAGGGCAGTGTTTCTGCGGAACATGGCGTAGGTATGACCAAGAAACCCTACTTGCAGTACACCCGCAGTGAAGCAGAAATCGCTTACTTGAGGGGGATCAAACTGGCATTTGATCCGAACGGCATTATGAATCCAGGGAAGATTTTCGACTAATGAAAGAGCATATCGTTGTACTCACCGGCGCTGGTGTCAGCGCCGAAAGCGGTCTTTCCACCTTCCGGGATAACGACGGTCTATGGGAAAAACACAGTGTGTACGATGTAGCCACGCCGGAAGCCTTCGAGCGGAACCGGGACCTGGTTCTCCGGTTCTATAACGAACGGCGCCGGCAGCTTCAAGCTGTTGAACCCAATTCGGCCCACCGCCTGCTGGCGGAACTCGAAAGTCAGTACCGGGTAACCGTCGTTACCCAGAACGTCGACAATCTCCATGAGCGGGGCGGCTCAAGCAATGTGGTGCATTTGCACGGCGAGCTGACCAAAGCGCGAAGCACGGTTGACCCCGATCTGGTGTATGACATCGGTTACCGCGATATCCAGCCCGGCGACACTTGTGATCGAGGTACCCAGTTGCGCCCACACATTGTCTGGTTCGGCGAGGAAGTACCGATGCTGGAAGCCGCCGCGGAACTGGTGCGAACTGCTGACCGGTTGTTGATCGTTGGTACGTCATTGCAGGTGTATCCGGCTGCAGGGCTGGTTCACGAAGTGGACTTTGATGTGCCGATTACGGTCATTGACCCCGGAGAGCCGGCCTCGGTTTCCCGGGCGCGGGTAATTCGGAAAGGGGCCAGTGAAGGCTTGGCAGAATGGGTTCGGATGTTGGGGTAAGTTCCCCTAAGGCTTCTGAGATTGGAGCCCTGTCGGGGAGCGCCTTCCAAAACACGCTCCTTCGGCACGTCCATATGACGCTTGGGCTCCGCCATCCATGGCTCCGCACAGTTTTGGAAGGCGCTCCCCGACAGGGCTCTTGCCTCAGCTTCGGAGATATTTCTCCAGTTCGCTCTTGAACGCAGCCTGCACCCCCAGGCGCTTTAGCATCCAGTAGTGCCCCGCAATCATCCTGTCGATAAAAATACTCTCTACCGGTGGCTTGAAGGAATCCAGATACTTGAACACGGTGCTGGTTTTTGCCGCTACCTGTTTGTGGATATCGGCTTCCGCAAAGTCGTAAGGCTCGTCATCCACGAAAGGTACGATCAAGATGTCGCGCCACATGGCGTAGTAGGCTTCGTCGATGGCCGGCTGGCTACCTACGCGAGCGCCTAAATCGATCAGGTGTTGATCAAGGCTGATGTAGTCTTCTTTCAGTGCAGAGATCAGAGCATTCCGGTATGCATCTACAATCTCCGGCTTCAGTTTCTTCACGCAGCCGAAATCGTACATGACGATGGTGCCGTCCGGCCGGTAAGCAAAGTTGCCTGCGTGTGGGTCACCGTGGATGCATTGGAAACGGAACAGCTGGTCAGCCATGATGGTGAAGATGCGGTGGCCGATAAGGTTCAATGTTTCCTGACTGTAGCGTTCAGGCGTGACCTTGCTGATGTGGTCGCCTTCGACCAATTCCAGGGTTAAAACCCGGCGCGTGGAGTGACTGTCGACGACCTTGGGGATGATGACCCAGGGTTGGTCTTTGTGGAAGTCGTGGAAGATCTTGAGGTTCTGCGCTTCGTTCTCGTAGTCCAACTCTTCCTTCAGGCGTTCCCGGATTTCTCCGAACAGTAGGTCTACCGTTTCTTTTGGCATCTTCAGCAAGCCGCCGAGTTTTAACGCCATCCGCAATTGTTTTAGATCGGAATCACAGGATTCATCGACGCCCGGATACTGCACTTTTACGATAACGTCGGTTCCGTCGTGCATGCGAGCACGGTGGACCTGGCCGATGGAAGCGGAGGCGTAAGGGGCTTCCTGAAGGTATTCGAAGAGTTCGCTGACCGGTTTGCCCAGTTCGCTTTCCACCTGCGTCAGAATGACCTCGAACGGCATGGGAGGCGCTTCTTTCTGCAGTTTTTCCAGCGCGTCCGAAAATTCTTTGGGCAGGAAATCCTGAGTTTGGGACGCAATCTGGCCGACTTTCATGACGGCGCCTTTCATTTCGCCGAGTGTGTCGGCAATCTGACTGGCCATGCGGGTGTAACTTTCGCTTTTCGCGCCTTCGTCATCGACGGTGCGAAACAGGCCGCGGGCTTTCTGCCCGGCGTATTCAGTGGCTACGGAAGCGGTCATGCCGGCCAGCTTGAGAAAACGGCCTGAACGTGAGGTGACAGGTTTCTTAGCCATAGTGACGTGCGATTTCCCTAACGCAGAAGTTTAACCAAAGGCCCTTGGCAACAGCAGGTCAGAGGACTTTGGTTTCCACAAACAGTACATCCTCCAGCTCCAATGACAAGGTTTGGCCGAGTTCCAGAGGGCCAACGCCTTTAGGGGTGCCGGTCAATACGACATCGCCAGGAAGCAGGGAGAACTGGCTGCTCATGTGGGCAATGAGCGGCACGATGGTGTTGAGCATATCACGGGTGTCGCCGGTCTGTTGCCTGCGGCCATCGACATCGAGGGTAAAGTGAATATTCCCTTTCGGAAGCTGGTCGGCCGGTACAAAGGGAGAGAGTGGGCAGGCGCCGTCAAAGGCCTTGGCGCGCTCCCAAGGATGACCTTTTTCTTTGAGTTGTGTTTGCAGGTCCCGAAGCGTCAGGTCCAGTGCCAGGCCGTAACCGAGAATGGCGAGTTCGGCTTCACTGGCGGAGGCGTTGGTCAGTGGTCGACCAATGAGCACGGCAAGTTCGGTCTCGAAGTGTACCTGCCCCTGGTTGCGGGGCAATTCGAGTGGTCGGGTGATATGAGTGGCTGCTGTTGACGGTTTGATAAACAGCAGCGGTTCACTGGGAACCGGGTTGTTCAGTTCCCGGGCGTGTTCGGCGTAGTTGCGACCAATGCACACGATTTTACCGAGCGGTAAGTGGACAGGTGTGCCGTCTTTCCAAAGGTGCTGGTAACCGGGCATGGTCGCCTCCTGACTGAGTGGTTATTCTCCTTCGAACGAACACACAGTATAAACCGGCAAGCCTTCTTCCTGCAGCTTACTTGAGCCACCTAACTCCGGCAGATCGATCATCGCGGCCACTTCCACAATCTCTGCACCAATACGGCGGATCAGGCGGCTTGCTGCAAGCATGGTGCCACCGGTGGCGATCAAGTCGTCGACCAGAACGACTTTGTCGCCGGGTTTGAAAGCGTCTTTGTGCAGTTCCACCGACGCGGTGCCGTATTCCAGTTCGTAGTCTTCGACCATTGTGTCGAACGGCAGTTTGCCTTTTTTACGTACCAAAACCAGAGAGGCGTTGAGCTCGTAGGCCAAGGCGGAACCGATGATGAAGCCCCGGGCGTCTACCGCGGCAACCGCATCAATATGCTGGCCATGGTAGCGGTGCACGAAGGCATCGATCAGTTTTCGGAAGGCGGTTTTGTCTTGCAGGACCGTGGTGATGTCACGGAACGACACGCCTTCTTTAGGCCAGTTCGGAACGGTACGAATGGCCTGTTTAATGCTCTGGGAAAAATAATCCATAACTCACCTGTTCTGGATATGGCTTACGCCAAATCCAGGAAAATAAATTTCAGTACGAAAACAATCGCAATGATGGCAACGCTCCAGTTCAGGTCCGACCATTTACCAGCCAGGGCTTTAACGGCTACGTATGTGATGAAGCCCAGTGCGATGCCGTGAGCAATGGAGAAAGTCAGAGGCATCATCAAGGCAGTCACGATGGCTGGCGCGGTATCGGTGATGTCTTCCCAGTCGATCAGTTTCAGGCCACTGGCCATCAGGCAGGCAACATAAAGCAGAGCGGGAGCTGTTGCGTAAGCCGGGATGATGCTGGCGATGGGGGAGAACAACAGGCATGCCAGGAACAGACCAGCCACAACCACGGCGGTCAAACCGGTACGGCCACCGGCAGCGATACCAGCGGTGGATTCGACATAACTGGTGGTGGTCGAGGTGCCGAGTGCTGCGCCAGACATGGTGGCGACGGAGTCAGACATCAGCGCGCGACCCAGGCGAGGGAGCTTGCCGTCTTTGTCGAGCAGGCCGCCACGCTGTGCTGCGCCAACCAAGGTGCCGGAGGTGTCGAACAGATCCACAAACAGGAACGCAAAAATCACGCTGATCATGCCAATGTTCAGGGCGCCGGCCAGATCGAGCTGCATGAACGTCGGGGCCAGACTCGGTGGCGCAGACACGAAACCGTTGTACTCAACCATGCCGAGCATCATAGCGACGACAGTCACTGCGATAATGCCGATCATCACGGCACCGGTAACCTGGCGGAAGGCCAAAGCACAAATCAAAATGAAACCACCAAAGAACAGCAGGCTTTCTGCCGCGGTGACGTCACCCATGCTGACCAGCGTAGCGGGGTGGTCAACTACGATGCCGGCATTCTTCAGCGCGATCAGCGCCAGAAAGAAACCGATACCGGCGGAGATGCCAAAGCGCAATGACAGCGGAATGCTGTTAATGATCCATTCCCGGACTTTGAAAATACTCAGCATGAAAAACAGGAAACCGGAAATGAACACGGCGCCTAGTGCGACCTGCCAGCTGTATCCCATGCTGCCAACAACCGTGAAGGCGAAAAAGGCGTTTAGCCCCATGCCGGGAGCCAAGGCGATGGGGTAGTTGGCCCAAAGGCCCATGATCAAGGTGCCAATGACCGCGGCAAGACAAGTTGCGACAAACACGGCGCCGAAATCCATGCCGGTTGCTGACAGCATGCTGGGGTTGACCACAATGATGTAGGCCATGGTCAGGAAGGTGGTGATACCTGCGATGACTTCTTTACGAACATTGGTGCCGTGGGCTTTGAGTTGGAACAGTCGTTCAAGCATGACTTGGGTCTGCCTCTCGGGGTGCCTGGGGTTAGGGTGTGAAAATCTGATTAAATGCGGAAAAAAAGCGATCTGTGTGTGAAAAAAAGGCAATGTTACCGGCTAGACGGCTCCGCGCCAAGTGATGATTTTGTGCTCAGTTCTGTGCTTGATCACGCTGCAGGCGAATATCGAAGCGAACGGCCATCATTCGTGCCAGCACGATAAACAGCAGACCAATGGTCAGTGCTGCGGTTTCACTTTCAAGTAGCCATTGGCAAACGAAATACAGCCAGCAGCCGGCGAATGAAATGGAGGCGTAAATCTGGTCTTTTCGAAATATAAAGGGGACTTCGTTGCAAAGTGTATCGCGCAGCGCGCCCCCGAAAGTCCCAGTCATGACCCCGAGCATAGACGCGATAAACCATGAGTGCCCCAAATCAAGCGCTAACTGGGCGCCAAGAATGGAGAAAATGCCCAAGCCGATAGCATCCGGGAAAACAATTCGAGACTCTTTCAGACTGTGGGCACGGCTCCAATAACTGAAAACGATGGCCATGCCCAGAATCAAAATGGGCTGCTCCTGATGCTTGATCCAGTACAGGGGGTGATTATCCATCATCAGATCCCTCAGCGTGCCCCCACCGAGTGCGGTGATAAATCCGATAGCAAACACCCCGACAGGGTCCATGTTTTTCGAGCGCGCAACGATCATTCCCGAAATGGCAAAAGCCACGATGCCAATCATTTCAAGCGCGTAGATAATGTCAAACATGGAAAACTCTGGACAGAAAGGGTCTGGGTTCTAAATATTCAGAACGAACAGGGCGAAGAATAGCCGAAATTGCTGTTAAATTCATCCAAATGGCCGCTATTTGACAGATGATTGAGAGTATTAGTTAGACTTATTCGGCTAGATAAGTGAACTTAATTTGCTTCATGGAGAAACTCTGTTTAGCTTGAGTTCGCTCAATAATAAGCGTAAATCTGCTGATCTGGGTGTAACGAGGTTTTTGAACACCCGGACTGTTCTGGAGAGATCATGAAAGCAATTCTGTGCAAAGAATACGGCCCGGCTGAAAATCTGGTTATCGAAGAGGTGTCCAGTCCGGAGGCCAAAGACCATGGGGTAAAGGTTCGAGTAAAGGCTGCTGGCCTGAACTTCCCGGACACTCTGATTATCGAAGGCAAGTATCAGCTTAAGCCGCCAATGCCGTTTTCACCCGGTGGTGAGATGGCCGGTGAGGTCATAGAAGTGGGCGATAAGGTCACCCGCTTTAAACCAGGTGATCGCGTGGCGGCTTTGACTGGCTGGGGAGCTTTCGCTGAAGAAGTAGTTGCGCCGGAATCCAACCTTTTGCCGTTGCCTGAAAGCATGCCTTATGAGCAAGCCGCTGGCTTCATGATGGTGTATGGCACGTCTTATTACGCCCTGAAACAGCGAGCCAATATTCAGCCTGGAGAGACCTTGTTGGTGTTGGGTGCCAGCGGCGGTGTTGGTCTGGCTGCGGTGGAACTGGGTAAGGCGATGGGAGCGAAAGTTATTGCTGCGGCCAGCAACGCCGAGAAATTGGCCGTTGCGAAAGAAGCCGGCGCGGATGAGTTGATTAACTATTCTGAAGAGTCGGTAAAGGATGCGGTTAAGAAACTGACCAACGGCAAGGGTGTCGATGTAATCTACGACCCGGTCGGCGGTGATTTCACCGAGCAGGCGTTGCGTTCGATGGCCTGGAACGGCCGCCATCTGATCATCGGTTTCGCCGCGGGTGATATTCCGAAAGTGCCAGCGAACCTGCCATTGCTGAAAGGTTGCGCGGTCGTTGGTGTGTTCTGGGGTAGCTTCACCCGGCAAGAGCCAGAGACCAGTGCCCAGAATATGATGGACCTTTTGAAACTCTATGCCGAAGGTAAAATCGACCCGAAAGTCAGTGAAGTGTTCGAGTTCGACCAGTACGCTGAGGCATTGGGTGCGCTAACAGGGCGTCGCGCAACAGGGAAGATTATTCTGAACGTTGGTGCATGATACCTGAACAAGCAGGCAGGGACCGGCAACCGGTCCCTGCTTTAAACGTTAAAAATCAGAACCGAACATCCCCCGCCTCGATGTCAGTCACCAGTTCCGGTGTCAGCTTGGTATAACCGTTGGTTTTCGGAAACCAGGCGTAGACGTCATCGTCCGGTCGATCCAGCGAGTAGCTCAGTTTCTGGATATCCACCTTGCGGTACTTGAACGTGCCTGTTTTCTCGATAGCCTGAGTCACCCGAATAAACACCGGCACGGCATAAACCGGCAGATTTTCTTGCAGGTAAGCCAAGAGCTTGTCGGCATCAAAAGCACCACCGGATTGTTGCGGAACCAACGTCACCATGCCGGCTTTGCCGTTGGTGTGGGGGATTTCAACACCGTAAACGATGGCTTCTTCGACCATACCGGAACCGTCGATGATGTTTTCCACCTCAGTGGTGGAAACGTTTTCACCTTTCCAGCGGAAGGTATCGCCCATGCGATCCACGAACTGCAAGTGGCGGAAGCCGATTTCCCGTAACACATCGCCTGTGTTGAACCAGGAATCGCCTTTCTTGAAACCGTCCCGCAGGATGGACTTTTCCGTGGCTTCTTTTTGGGTGTAGCCCTCAAAAGCCCACTTTTTGGTGATCTCGCCAAGCAGCAAGCCGGGTTCGCCTTTCTCAACTTCCTCGAAACGGCCTTTCTCATTGCGGATCGGGTCGCGGGTGCCTTCGTGGAATTTTACCAATCGATACGGGGCCGTCGAAAAGCCCACGGTGTTATCCATGTTGAAGAAGTTCGAGAAGCCAATATTGCCTTCGGATGACGCGTAAAGTTCCGCCACGGTCTCGATTCCGAACCGCTCTTTGAATTCGGTCCAGATGGATGGACGCAAACCGTTACCGATCATTTTGTTCAGAGGGTGGTTGCGATCCTGATCGCTGGCAGGCTGGTTCAGCAGGTAGCGGCAGAGTTCGCCAACGTAACCAAAGGTGGTGGCCTGATAACGACGCACGTCGTCCCAGAAGGCGCGCGCGGAGAACTTTCTGCGCAGCGCAATGGCGGAGCCGCCCGCGAGTACCGAGCCCCAGCAGACCAACAAAGCGGTGCCGTGATAGAGCGGAAGTGTGCAGTAAAGTACGTCTTCCGGCTTCATGTTCAGTGACAGCATGCCAAAGCCACCGTAGGCGCGCACGAACTTACGGTGTGAACCCGGTGCGGCCTTGGGAAGCCCTGTTGTACCGGAGGTATACAGATAAACCGCGGTGTCGCCCATCCGCACCGGATCGTCTATTTCAGGCAGTGTTGAGGGGAATTTGCTGACTTCGAGGGCCAGGTTGGTGTAGCCCTCGGGTGCATCGCCGAATATGTTCTGGGTATTGGCATCGGTCAGATACAGTATAGGGTTGGCGTGGGGCAACTGAATGTCTTTGCGGACGCCCTCAGCCTGCTCGAGAAGTTCTTCGCCAACGACCAGCATCTTTGGCTCGATCAGGTTGATGCTGTGGATCAGCACTTTGCCCTTCTGCGAGGTGTTGAGCATGGCGCAGGCAACACCGATTTTGGCAGCGCCGGCCACGACCGCCAGCAGCTCCGGGCGGTTTTCCAGGAGAATAGCAATCGAGTCGCCTTTCACCAGCCCCTGATCTTTCAGGTAGTGGGCTATTCGGTTGCTCCAAGCGTCAAACGCCTGCCAGGTGACCGTCAGGTCGTCGCAAAGGATGGCCGGACGGTTCGGGTATTTCCGAGCGTTGTGGGTGATCAGCTTGCCCAGATTCAGGTCTTTTTCATTGTCTTTTGCGAGGTAATAGTAAAGCCCTCGTGCAATCGAAGGAAAGCGACCGAGCACGGGTGGCAGGCTGCGCATCAAGTCGCGGGTGGAGATTGTATCTTGACTCATGGTTGTTCCATTCCCTTCGTCACGAGAGCTAGTGTGTTGCTCTGGAATTAAATAGTTATTTAGGCCTCCTCAGAGGCTAGCTCAACCAGCAGTTGGCTGCGCTTTACCTGGTCGCCTGTCCGGGTGTGCAGGCCAGCCACGACGCCATCCCGATCAGCTTTGACGGGGTGTTCCATTTTCATCGCTTCCAGTACGACCAGAGTCTGGCCCTGAACAACGGCATCGCCGTCAGCGACGAGGACATCGATGATCGCGCCGTCCATCGCGGCCTGTATGCGCCCACTGCCAGTCGCTTGGGCGCCAGCGGCAGGTGCGTGTGTTCGATCAATAATTGACCAGGAGCGACCGGAGGCTTGTAAATATAGGGAATCACCGTCGCGGTGGTATTGGCACCGGTGACGAACGCCATTGTCGATAATGCATAACAATCCGGGCTTATGGCTGTGCAGTTGCAGATCGTAGTGCGCATCCTCATGCGAGACGGAGAGCTTCTCGCCCGATCTTCGGACGAGCAGTTCGACGGTCTGGTCCTGCACCTCAATACTCATAGGCATAACGGTAGACGGGGCGTTGCTCCAGCCATTTTGGCCCGAACTGCCAAGGCTGAGTGCGCAGGCGCTAAGAGCGAGTTCGCGTATGCTGAGAATGTGTGGGGCAAGGGATGAATCTTCTTTGAACGCCTGCTGGAGGAAGGCCGTGGTTGCTTCACCTGCACCAAAGGTTTCGTCTGCGATGATGCGGCTCAGGAAATGGCGGTTGGTGGTGACGCCGAAGACGGTGGTGTCTTCCAAAGCACGAATCAGCCGGCGACGGGCCTCGTCCCGGTTTTGGCCCCAGGCAATGACTTTGGCCAGCATGGGGTCGTAATGGGGACTCACCACATCACCAGATCGAACGCCGGTATCAACACGCAGGCCTTCGCCTTCGGCCGGGGCGAATTGATGGAGCGTGCCGGTTTGCGGGGTGAAATCGGTTGCCGGGTCTTCGGCGTAGAGGCGGACTTCGATGGCGTGGCCATTGAGCTGGATATCGTCTTGAGCCAGCGGTAGCGGCTGCCCTTCAGCCACCATTAGCTGCCAGGCCACGAGGTCCTGGCCGGTGATCAGTTCGGTGACCGGGTGTTCTACCTGAAGGCGGGTGTTCATTTCCAGGAAGTAAAAGTTTCGGTCCTTATCAACCAGAAATTCAACGGTGCCCGCACCTTCGTAGCCACACGCCAGCGCGGCTTTGACGGCGGCTTCGCCCATGGCTTGGCGCAGTTCGGGTGTTACGAACGGTGAGGGGGCTTCTTCCACGACTTTCTGGTGTCGGCGCTGAACGGAACAGTCCCGTTCGCCGAGATAGACGGCGTTGCCGTGGCGGTCAGCGAAGACTTGAATTTCGACGTGGCGAGGTTCGATCACCGCTTTTTCGATGATCATTTCGTCGTCGCCGAAGGCTTGCTTGGCTTCGGAACGCGCTCGTTTGATGCTGTCGGCAAGATCGCTTTCGTTTTCGACCAGGCGCATGCCACGACCACCACCGCCGGCAGAGGCTTTAAGCATGAGCGGATAGCCGATGTCTTTGGCGGCCGCTATGAGTTCGTCGTCGCTGGCGTTGTTGCCCTCAAACCCGGGGACCACGGGCACATCGGCTGCTTGCATGGCGATTTTTGAGCGACGTTTGCTCCCCATGAGTTCGATGGCGTTTTCCGGCGGGCCAACGAAGGTCAGGCCAGCCTGTTTGATGGCTTTTGCGAAGCCGGCGTTTTCAGACAGGAAGCCGTAGCCGGGATGGATGCAGTCGGCGCCAGTTTTTTCGGCGGCATCGAGGATGGCTTCTGCGTTCAGGTAGGACGCAGTGACTTGCGCGGGGCCGATGCAGACGGCTTCGTCGGCTTGTTCGACATGCAGGGCGTTGGTGTCAGCTTCTGAGTAAACAGCGACAGTTCGGTATCCGAGCGCTTTGGCGGTGTGAATAACTCTGCAGGCGATTTCGCCACGGTTTGCAATGAGTAGTTTTTTTAGCATGTGAATATTCTCTTACCTTGGAGCTCGTTCGCGCAGTTGTCGGCGCGCCTGCTTTTAGTTATTAGCCCACTTAGGCGCCCGCTTCTGAACAAACGCCATGGTGCCTTCAGCCCCTTCCGGGCCGCGAACAGCGGAACAGAACATCTCGGCGGCGTCATCGAGCAGTTTGCTCATGTTTTCGTTACCGACTCTATGCAGAAGAGCTTTTGTTTGCGCTGTGGCGTTCGGTGCGCAATGGCGAACGCGATCGAGTGCTTGAGCCAGCAGTGTTTCGATCTGCTCTTCGTTGTCGGCGATCTGGTGAACGATGCCTAACGATTGCGCCTCTTTTGCATCCACTCGAAGGCCGAGCAGTGCCAATCGGCGCGCTTGGGTCAGGCCCGTTCGGGCGACGACAAAGGGGGCAATCTGGGCGGGGATAATGCCGAGCGTGGTCTCTGGCATGCCGAATTTGGCGGTTGGACCGGCAATGGCAAGGTCGGAGACGCAGGCCAGTCCGAAACCGCCACCCATGACCGCTCCTTCAGTGATGGCGATGACAATTTTTGAGGATTCGTTGACCTGCTGAATCATCTCGCCGAAGGCTCTGTTCAGCTTGTAGAAAGGGTTGTCGCGCCCTTCGCCCTCCTGATTTCTAGCACCCGCCATGTCTTTGATATCACCACCGGCACAGAAGTGCCCACCGGCGCCTCGGATGACGACGGCTCTGATGGTGTCGTCGTTTTCAACCTGGGTGAAAATGGCGGAGAGTTCAGCGACCATTTTCAGGCTCATGGCGTTTCGGACTTCCGGGCGGTTGATGGTCACCATCAGTGCCGGGCCGTTCTTTTCGAAGGCGAGGGTTTCGCAACTTGGTAATTGCAGTTCCATAAAAGACTCCATGCGAACGGTTTAGCCCTTTTGTTTGCCCGGCAAGATGTTCATCGTCTTGCAGATAATGCCCAGCATGATTTCGTCTGCTCCGCCGCCAATGGACACCAGACGCACGTCCCGGAAGGCACGGGCGAGCGGGTTTTCCCACATATAGCCGTTACCGCCCCAGTATTGCAGACAGGAGTCGGTGACTTCGCGACCTAACCGGCCGGCTTTGAGTTTGGCCATGGAGGCAAGTTGGGTGACGTCTTTGCCGGCAACGTGCAGTTCACACGCTTTATAGGTGAGGGCGCGCAATGCTTCGACTTCCGTTTGCAGTTCGGCGAGGCGGAAGTGGATGTATTGGTTGTTGATCAGCGGCTGCCCGAAGGTCTTGCGCTCCTGGCAGTACTCGATGGTCTGTTCAATGCAGTTTTCCAGAGCTTTGATGACATTGGCCGCACCCCACATGCGTTCTTCCTGGAACTGGATCATCTGACACATAAAACCAGTGCCCTCTGCGCCAATGCGGTTGCGCTGTGGTACGCGGACATCGTCGAAGAACACCTGGGCGGTTTCGGATGAACGCATACCCAATTTGTTCAGGTGCGGGCTCAGCGTGATGCCGGGTGAGTTCATGGGAACCACAATCAGGGTTTTGTTCTTGTGTGGCTTGTCGTCACTGGTATTGGCCAGCAGGCAGATGAAGTCGGCTTTGGGAGAATTGGTGATCCACATCTTGGAGCCGTTAATGATGTAGTCATCACCGTCTTTTCGGGCTGTGGTTTTAAGGCCTGCGACATCGGAGCCCGCACCCACTTCACTCACACCGATTGAGCCGATCAGCTCACCGGTGATGGCCGGGGTCAAAAAATTGCGTTTGAGCTCGTCTGAACCGAAGCGAGCAATAGCCGGGGTGCACATATCGGTTTGCACGCCGATAGAGAGAGGCACACCGCCGCACTTGGCCATGCCGAGTTCTTCCGCCGCAACCAGGTTGTAACTGTAATCCAGACCCATGCCGCCGTATTCTTCGGGCTTCTGAATGCCGAGCAGGCCCAGATTACCGAGTTTTTTGAATACATCGCGAATGGGGTATTCGCCGGCTTCTTCCCATTCATCAGCATACGGGTTGATTTCCTTTTCAACGAAATCCCTGACGGTTTTTCTAAGGGCATCGTGTTCTGAGGTGAAGTTCATGTGTGCTCTCCTGCTCTAATTCATTATTGTTCGTTAGTTAATTCGTCCGGGATTAAAAGCGTGCCACGCCGTAGGCGTTGGGGCGTAACTGGCGTTGCTCTGCTTCGCGACAAACAGACAGAGTGCTGGCGAGTACACGCCGTGTGTCCCGCGGATCAATCAGGCCGTCATCCCACAGACGGGCGGTGCCAAACAGGGCAGTGGAACCGTCTTCCAGTTTCTTGGTGGTTGCTTGCTCCAGAAACTCGAGGGTCTTCTCGTCTGGCTCTATGCCGCTTTTACGTTGTTTTTCTTCGGCGACGATACGCAGCACCTTGCCAGCTTGGGCCGGGCCCATCACAGCGGTGCGGCTGTTGGGCCACGCAAAGATGAATCTTGGGTCGAGGCCTCGGCCGCACATGGCATAGTTGCCTGCGCCGTAGGAACCACCGACCACAACTGCAAGCTTTGGTACACGGCAGTTCGCGACGGCTTGAAGCATTTTGGAGCCGTGTTTGATGATGCCGTTTTGCTCGGAGTAGGTGCCCACCATGAAGCCGGTGGTGTTGTGCAGGAATACGATGGGTGTGCCCGCCTGATCACACAGTTGGATAAACTGTGCAGCTTTGGTGGCACCGGCGGCGGTGATGGGGCCGTTGTTGCCGATGACACCCACGCTATGGCCTTCAATGCGGATGGTGCCGCAAACGGTTTGATTGTCGTACTCGTTTTTGAAGTCCAGAAAACGAGAGCCGTCGGCAATGCGTGCGATGATTTCTCGCACGTTATAGGGCTTCTTGGCATCTGCCGGAATCACACCCAGAAGCTCTTCGGCCGGATACAGCGGCTCGTCCCAGGTGATATCCCGCTGGACGGGGAGGTTGTCATTCCAGGGCAGGGCGCCAAGAATTTCCCGAGCCTGGCGAATTCCATCGGCATCGTCTTCTGCAAGATACTCTGCGGTACCCGCAACAGTGGCGTGCATTTCGGCACCGCCGAGTTCTTCATCGTTCGCGATTTCGCCGGTGGCTGCTTTCAAGAGAGGGGGGCCGGCCAGAAACATCTTGGTTTTGTCGCGAACCGTGATGACGTAATCCGACAGACCGGGCTGGTAAGCGCCGCCTGCTGTCGCGTTGCCGTGAACAACGGTAACTTGTGGAATCCCTGCTGCTGACAGTCGAGCTTGATTGGCAAAACCTCGCGCGCCCGGCACGAAAATATCCGTGGCGTAGTTCAAGTTGGCGCCGCCGGACTCGGACAGGGACACGATGGGCAGTTTGTTCTCTTTGGCGATCTGTTGCAGGCGCAAGGTTTTATCCAGGCCCGCAGGCGTTATGGTGCCGCCCTTGATCGCACTGTTGCTGGCGACTACCAAGCACCGAATGCCCGCCACTCGGCCAATGCCAGCAATAATGCCACCGCCAGCCATGGAGCCGTCCTTGTCATCATGCATCTGATAACCGGTGAGCGAACAAAGCTCCAAAAACTCACTGCCGCGATCCAGCAATCGGTTGATACGGTCGCGGGGAAGAAGCTTGCCACGCTGGGTGAACTTGTCTCGGGCTGCTTCGGCCAGATCCAAAACCTTCTGCTCAACATCGCGAAAGGTCTCGATGTGCGCTTCCATGGCCTCTGCGTTAGCCCGAAATTCGCTGGACTGGGGTGCAATGGTTGATTCGAGTACCTGCATGTATGCTTCCTCAGTCGTCCGATAGAACTTTGGGTGTGACAGCACGGTGGAAGCCGTTGTAAGCCTCGTTATTTTTGGCCTTCGGCATTGGCCAGATCCGGCCGCCCTGGGAAGCTCCACCATCGATCCGCCAGCAGTCTCCGCTGATAAAAGCCGCGCCTTCACTCAGCAGAAAACAAATGGCCGAACTGACCTCCGACTCCGTGCCCATTCGTTTGATGGGAACCGCATCGGCCAGACCTCGAATCCAGGACTTCATGTGGGCGGGGTAGTTATCCATGCCGCTCGACGCGATCCAGCCCGGAGCAACCGCGTTCACCCGAACGCCAGACGGTGCCCATTCCACGGCGGCAGTCTGCGTGAAATTCACCATGCCCGCCCGTGCGGCCCCTGAATGCCCCATGCCGGGCATGCCGCCCCACATATCAGCGACAATGTTCACAATAGCGCCGCCGGTTTTGCTCAAGGCTTGCGTGTAGGCTTCCCGAGCCATCAGAAAGCCACCGGTCAGATTCGTCCGTACCACCGTTTCCCAGCCTTTCTGGTTAATTCCAGTCAGCGGCGAGGCAAACTGCCCGCCGGCGTTATTGACTAGCCCGTCCAAACGACCATGCTCAGCGATGATGGCCTTAACCGTGGCTTGCACGGATTCCTCTTCGCGGATGTCGCAGGAATGAGCGCTGGCAATGCCGCCATCTGCTTCGATTTCCGCTTTAACAGCGTCTACCTTTTCCTGTTTTCGGCCCACTAGCGCGACTCGAGCACCCAACGCAGCCAGCTCGTGAGCGTTACACCGGCCGATGCCGGAGCCGCCACCGGTGACAATAAATACTTGGCCTTCAAACAACCCTGGTCGTAAAACGGATTGGTAACTCATAAGCAATTTCCTGTCTGAATCTGATGAATCCAATGAGAACGTTTGGGCGCCTCGGCGAGGTGCAAACTCCGTACTAAGACTCAAATAGTTGAGAGGGCACCGGCACCGGAAACTCCAGCAGTTGCTGTGCAAACGCCTTACCTTGCGGGTCTATCCGCAAACTGGCGATGCCGCCGCCACCCAGACTGTGTTCCAGTAAGAAATTAAAGGCATTCAGCCCGGGTAAAGCCCAGCGCGTCACTTTGCCCAGCTCCGGGTCGAGCGTATGCGCCATCCAGTCCGCGACCGCCTCTGCCGTTAAAGCAGCCTGAATGTAAGGAGCGAACTTGGCCGCTCGGGCGATCACCCCAATATTGCTGTGATCACCTTTGTCACCGGAACGTGCCCACGCCAAGCGAATCAGCGGTACCGTGGTGTTTGTAACGGCATCGGTAGTCGCCTCCGGTTGGGGTGCTAACTGTGCCGGGTCAAAGCCACCATCGCAGGCGACATCGACAGGGGTAGTCTCACCAGCAATATCCACAGACACAGCCACTTCCGATTTCGGCACCAAACAGGAATAAAGGCGAATCTTGGGGAAGACCGAAGGGCGGCCGCCCACGGTGCCCGTCAGGCCCGGAGCCATCCCGGTTGCTGCTTGTGCAATCTCACGGGAAAACAGCACCAGAGCTTCTTTTTTCGGATGGGCTGCGGCAATTTTCACGATGACTTCGCGAGAGTCACCGCGACATCTGTGGTGGCCGTAGGTGGCTTCAGTGCCGAGTAACTCGATGTTGGTTTCTGAATAGTCTGGCAGGCCTTTGTCGCTGAGCATGGCCGACGTTTTCGCCAGGATAGCTTCTGCGACCTTCTGAGCTTTGGCCGAGGCATCAATGCCCCCTAACAAGAACGTTGCGGTGCACTTGAATCCATCAGGCCAGGTGCCTGAAACTTTATAGCTGCTGGTGGGGGGTAAACCCGTTGAACCCGAAACACGAACCCGGTTGGCGCCAATTTCATCCAGCGAAACCTGAGTAAAATCACAGGTGACGTCGGGTAGCAGATAGGCTCTTGGGTCGCCGATTTCATACACCAGCTGCTCGGCCACGGTGCCACGGCTAACCAAACCGCCCGTGTCGTCGGGCTTGGTCATGACAAAGTCGCCAGAAGCACTGACCTCCGCAATCGGAAAACCCATGTTGGTATAGCCATCGGCAACGGCTTCCCAGTCGGTGAAGTTACCGCCCGTCGATTGAGCGCCGCATTCAAGCAGATGTCCTGCGAGGCTGCCTTGGGCCAACTTGTCGAAGTCATTCCATTGCCAGCCAAATTCATGCACCAGCGGCGCCAGAACCAACGCGCTGTCGGCCACCCGCCCGGTAAGGACGATATCGGCGCCTTGGTCCAGCGCGGCGGCCAGACCGGGGGCGCCCAGATAAGCGTTCAGGCTCACCATCATGGTCGGGAAGGGTTGGCGGCTGGTCATTTCAGTAATTCCGTCATCCGCCAACTTCTTTTTCTTGGTGATTAAGTCGTCACCCAGAACCAGAGCGATTTTCAGGTCGACACCCGCTTTTTCACACAGGGCTCGAAGGGCGTCTCGACAAGCAATCGGATTAACGCCGCCGGCGTTCGCCAGAACCCGAATACCTTTTGCTTTGATGTCCCCGAGCAATGGCCCCATGACTGTCTGCACGAAATCCCGGGCGTAGCCTTGGCTGGGGTCTTTCATCTTCTGGCCGGCCATAATCGACATGGTGACCTCGGCGAGGTAATCGGCGACCAGATAGTCGATGTTGCCTTTGTGCACGAGTTGGGCAGCCGCGGTTTCGGTATCACCCCAGAACGCCGAAGAGCAGCCGATGCGAATGGTTTTGTTGGCTTCTGACATGTTGTTGGCCCTGTTTTCTATGGCGGTTTGTCGCGGATGTTAAAATGCTAATCCGGACATTACCAAGCAAGCGCTTGGTTTGTAAATAGCCCGGAGTCGGGTAAAATGGCTCTATCTCTTTCGCAGTTGGGTAATTTTGTGAAACACGGCGATATTTTTCAGACACTTATTCAAGATAACCTGGTTTCAGACCCTGCCAGCGCCCGTGGGCGACTGCTGGCTGAAGCCGCTACTTTGTTTCGGGATAAAGGTTATGAGCGAACGACCGTTCGTGACCTGGCGGCCGCGGTGGGGATTCAGTCCGGGAGCTTGTTTCATCATTTTCGGACTAAAGAAGAGATATTGAAGGCGGTCATGGTTGAAACCATACGCTTGAATACAGCCGTGATGGAGGCGGCTGTTGATCAACAGTCTACTCCTGAAGCTAAGCTTCGGGCGCTGATTCGCGCCGAGCTTGAATCGATCAATGGTCAAACCGGTGAGGCCATGGCCGTACTGGTGTATGAATGGCGCAGCCTATCCGATGCTTCTCAGGCTGAAGTGTTGGCGCTAAGGGATGTTTACGAACAATTGTGGTTGTCTGTCTTGGCTCAACTGAAAGACGAGGGCAGTTTGAACGCGGACGCTTTCATTGTTCGCCGGATGCTGACGGGCGCTCTGAGCTGGACGGTAACCTGGTATCGGCCTGAGCGAGGTGGTCTGACCCTGGACGGTCTGACGGACCAAATTATGGCCATGTTGGGTTATAAATCGGCGTGAAGTGCTTGTGTTTAATGTGCTTGACGATCTCGGCGGGGGTCAGTTTTTAGCGCGATTTTCTATAGTAGAAAGGTCATGTTTTTAAGTTTCTATACGTAATTGGCCTGATCGGCATCATCTTTCGGCAAACAAGCCATTTCCGTTTGCCTGCTTTCCCCTCATCCTTCGTCCTGTGAATAAGGATCTCCATATTTTTGGTGATACGATTCACGGATTGTTGTGAGTGAACGTGCTAATCCGCACCACAATGATCACGTCAAAAAAAAAACAAACATACAAAGTAAAGACAGGTCGCCTTATGATCGCCTCTAGACTCAATCGGACGAACGGTTTCTCGGCTCGCTTGCCCAAACTGATTGCTGCAGGTTTGGTGCTGGTACTTTCGGGTTGTACGGTAAATCCCATTTACCATACTACCGGTGTCGTGCTTGCCGGTTACGCTGAAACCGAAGCTACCCCTTACGTACTGCAGATGACGGATACCAAGATGGCGTGCTCGTTGGGCGAAGGTCTGGATCCGCTGGTTTACTCGTTCTCTAGAGTTATTGACGCACCGGATTCGACGGGCTCATTGCTGATGCTGCTGTCTGGCAATTGCATGGAGTATCGGGCCTGGGAAGCCGAGCTGGATTATTTGCGAGCGGATTACAGCGGGGATGTTCCTGCCGCGAAAGACGCGCGAGAAGTTTCCAAAAGGTTGTACGCTCAAACGGCCACTCGTCGATATGAAGCCTTCCGTCGTGCGATGGCCGCTTACGATTTCGATCCAGCCGCAGAACCGATGGAATGCCCGTTTTTGTTTACGGAGCAAGATGAGATCACTTTCCTTGTTGGTCTCCTGACGGGTATGCAGGCTATCGTGAATGACGCCAACTCGGGCGCAATGGCGGGCGTTCCTCGTAATATTGCACCCCAAGCGGAACGTGCTGCTCAATGCGTAGACAACGAAAAATGGGGCGGTTTGCCAAACGCGGTTAGAGCCTTGGTGTGGCTGCTGCTTCCAGATACCCGCCCGGCTTTGTCTCCTGATCCGTGGGAAGTGCTTCAGAACAGTGCTGATCTAGGTGTTAAAACAGGCTTCAGAACGTCCCACGCGCTGCAGGTAGTGGCGGCAGAAACCTTTGGTCGTCCCGATGTGTTAGCCGATTCGATTGCACACTTTGTGGCCGCTGAAGACCAGATCGATATTCTCGAGGACTATGTGCTTCTCGATGAGGCGGCACGCACGGTCGTTACTTTCTCGTCGGACAAGCATTGGACCAAGAACTACGGCCACCGGACGCCGGGGCGCTTCATGGGCAAGATGAGCCCGGAACGTGATACCAGTAATATTGAAACCATGAGTTTGGATGGTCTGCTTTAATCGGCGGCACCATCGGCCCTGTTACTTGAATTTACAACCATAACAATGATTCGGAGGTCTTCGTGATCCGTAAAACTCTTGCAGCCCTGTCTCTTGCCGCAGTTGCGCCTTTGGCGTCTGCTCAAACAGCGACGATGTGCGTATTCGATGTGATCGGCGCCAACGGTGATGTGTATAACATGGTGAAAGACTTCGCCCTCGAGATGAAAACTCACGGCGTAGATTTCAAGCTGAAGCCCTATACCGACGAAGGTGTGGCGATCGGCGACTTTAACTCTGGTCAGTGTGATGCGGTGGCGGCCTTGGATATTCGGACGCGTCCGTTTAACCGTTTCACCGGAAGTGTCAGCGCTGTCGGAGCACTTCCGACCTACAAAGATCTGGAAACGCTGCTGGCGACCCTAGCTCAGCCTAAAGCAGCGCCATTGATGAAAGAGAACGGTTACGAGGTGTTGGGCATTGTTCCGGCCGGAGCTGGCTACTTGTTCGTTAACGACCGGGAAATTGATACAGCGGCGGAGCTTGCGGGTAAGCGTATTGCCACCCTGGACTACCAGAAAGACGCCATTCGCATGGTGAACTATGTGAAAGCAACGGTCGTTCCTTCTGATATCACCAACTTTGCCGGTAAGTTCAATAATGGCTCCGTAGATACGGCCTATGCGCCGGCATTCGCCTATGAGGCCCTAGAGTTGTATAAGGGCATTGGTGCGAAGGGTGGCATTGTTGACTACCCGTTGGCACAGCTGACGGTCCAGATCATTGCCCGAGACGAAGTGCTGGACGATGACGTTGCCCAGAAAGCCCGTGAAGTGGCATGGGGCATGTTCCCGCAAGCAATGAATATGATCAGCGACCTGGAAGAAGCGATTCCGGACGATAAGTGGATTCGTATTCCTGAGAACGACATCGTTGGTTATCAGGAGATGTTCCGGGAAAACCGTCTTGAGATGCGCGATGGAGCTAATGGCGCGCCGGTTGTATACAGCCCGAAGATGTTGAGCCTGATGAGCAAAATTCGTTGTTCCAGCAATCCGGGCGCTTCCGAGTGCACCGCAGATAATCGCGAATAACGGGGACTCTGATCATGAACTGGCGTGCAATGACTGCGACAGGCGTAAGGACACTGTACCCCGTGCACAAGTTGCACGGCGTCATCCTCCTGCTGTTGCTCCTGGCGACTTTGTTGCTCGGGATGGGTAATTCGCTCCACTCCCGCCTGCTGTGGGTCGGGGAGCAAGTATGGCCGAATTACTATCTGCTTAACCCGGACGCGGTTGAGCCCAGTTGTAACCTGACCATGGATGTAAGTAAGGAAGTGGAGCGTCGGATTCAGGCTTATAAGCCTGACCCCGACGATCTCTTCAGTTCACCACCGAATGCGCAAGCGCTTCGTAAGTCTCTGGAAAGCAACTTGGTGTTGTGTGAGCAACGTCATCAGCAATTTGCCGAGAACCAGAAACACGCCACCTGGGGGCTGGGTGTCTTTAAAGACATCGAGCAAGGGTTGGCTAACTTCCTGCTGGGCAATATTGACCTGACCAAGTTTTTGTTTATTGGCATGTTCGCGATGGCTGCGGCCATCTCTGCGCTGGATTCCGATCATATTGCTCTGAGGCTGCCTCGCAACCGTGCTGAGTGGCGTTTGAGTCAGGGTTCGCAGTTCGTGGTGAACGGGTTGATGATGCTGTCTCTGAATGCCTATCTTGGCAATCTGGAGCGAACGCCTGACTCCGCCAGCGCCATGACACTCCAGTATGCCTGGGGGTTGGTGTTTGGTTTGTTCATGATCATTAACGCCGTGCGTTTTTTCGCCATTCCTGAGCGGATTAAGCCCGGCAGCATGGATTTTGCCTCCGGTCTTGTGGTGCCGTTGTACTGCACCATGGGCTTGATTGCCATGAGCTACTTCTTTTTTGTGGACGGTTACTCTTCGGGGTTGGCGATCTACTTTGGCATGATGTCCAACCTGTCCTCTATGTTCATCAACATCGGCTTGTATGTGTTGGTCGGTATGATGCTGAAGCAAACCCGGGTACCGGAACTGCTGCTGGGGTTGGTGAAACCGTTTAACCTGCCTGCGCCTTTGTTGGCGTCGGTCATTATCTTCGCCACCGCTTTCCCTACTGCGTTCACGGGTGCCTCGGGCATCTTTATCCTCGCGGTTGGTGGTGTTGTGTACGACGAACTGCGCCGGGCCGGCGCGGGTCGTCAGCTGTCTCTGGCGACAACGGCCATGTCAGGCAGTCTGGGTGTGGTACTGAATCCCTGTCTGTTGATTGTGGTGGTTGCTGCGCTGAACAAAGAAGTAACGACCTCGGAGATGTATGGGTGGGGCTTCTGGGTCTTCATTATGTCGGCCAGCTTGTTCTCTTTCATTGTTTGTAAAACCGAGGGTAACTGGAAGCCTCGGCCTGCGCCGGGTGCCTTGCGGGAGTCCTTGCGGGCAACGAAGCCGTTGTTTCCCTATGTGGCTGTCTCTGCCTTGGTGATTCTGGGGATTTGGGGTGTTCTGGGGCTCAAGTTCAATGAGTACAGCGCGCCGCTGATTCTTCCGCTGGTGATGCTGGCCATCGTGATGCTCGATTCAGGAAAGACCAAGGAGGACGTAGCAACGACTTCCCGAGTTCACGAGTTCTTCGGTCGAAGCACGGCTGCAGCCAGTGATGCGGCGGTTCACATCGGTGCGCTATTGGCTTTGATCGGGTTCTCGATCTGTCTGGGCGGGATTCTGGAGCGGTCCGAGATCGTGCATTTTCTGTTCCCGGAAAGTCTCACCAGTCCGTGGCTCGCGATGTTGGTGATCGTCGTCATGCTCACGTTTATCGGTATGGTTATGGATCCGTTCGGCGCTGTCATTCTGGTGTCTGCGACCATTGCTCAGCCAGCGATTCAGATTGGTATTGATCCGTTACATTTCTGGATTGTGTGTCTGGTGGCATTCGAGCTTGGCTACCTGAGTCCGCCAGTGGCGCTTAACCACCTGCTTGCCCGGCAAGTGGTGGGTGAGTCTGAAGTGTTGGCTGCCGAACGCACAGGCTCATTCTGGCACCGGTATGAGCGTCTGCTTCTGCCCTTGGCTGTCATGTTGCCGACACTGCTATTGGTGGCCTTTGTTCCGATGCTATTTTACGCTTTGTAAAATCATCGGACTCAAAACCCGCGAGAGCTCTGCTCCGCGGGTTTTTTTATGCTGATCAGATGAGAACGTACGAGATGTGATCTCACACGGATGAGAGACCGACTATCCTAAATAAGAACCCTGTAACCTCCCGACTGAAGAGGCGCCAGTGAGAGTTCTTATTGCGTTGTGCATATTATTACCATGGATGGGGTTGCTGAGCGGCTGCAGTGACTCGAGTCGCTCGGATGCCGTTGCACCAGCGCTTCCTTCTAGCGTGCTGTCAGGTGCCATCGTTATTGAGGCAAATAGCCGGATTGATCAGGACACGATGGATCAATTGGCTCGAGAGGGCGCTTCTCCCGCAACGGCCGCTCAAAAGTTACCAGCAAGTTTCGTGCTTGCGGGTTATGTGAGCTCGAACGCAGGCACATACCCGGCTGCTGCCCGTGGTTGTCATCCACTGGATTACCAATCCGATCTCGCTGATACGTTCTTGGTTCCGATGACAACGGGTGAAACGGTCGTGCTCAAGAGCTTTGGTACCTGTGGGCAAGACGTCACTCTGGAATTGCAGGTTGAGAGTTATCCGCCGACGGCCACATCAGGGCAGGAAGAAACCGCGCAGTTCCGTTTGGAGTCGGGAGACCCCCGCGACTATCAGGTCGTGGTGCGAAATGTTGGCAGTATGCCCGCGCGTTATGTGCTTTTGAAAACCGCCGGTACCAGCCAACAAGATGCGGCCTACGAATGGCCAAGCCACGAGTTTGTGGAAGGTGAAGCGATTGTTACTTTGGCGGGGTCAGCATCTCAACAGGCCTCGCCTATGAGTACTCAAAGTAGAACCACCGGTCGACAACTTGGGGAGCGAACCTGGTTGCACTCCATGTCAGCCAAGACTCGTGCGGCGGAGGGTGTTGGTCGGCCCGGCAATACGCTGGAATGGATTCGTTCACTGAGGCAGCAGCCAGGTGTTGAATTCGTTACTCCCAACTACCAGATGCGGAGTCAGTCACCAGTCGGGGAGCCGCTCTACGGCAAACAATGGCATTATGGGATGATCAACGGCCCGATTGCTTGGCAGATTGAGCCGAGCGGAGGAGCCGGTGTTAACGTAGCGGTGTTGGATACGGGGCTGTTTCGAGCGGTGGGCTCGCCAACCTGGCATCCGGATTTGCACCCGAATGTTGCTCAGGGACGGGATTTTGTCGACAACGATAACGATCCGAGAGACCCGGGCAGTAGCATCGGAGGCAATGTATTTCACGGTACTCACGTAGCGGGCATCATCGCTTCTGTTATTGATAATAAAGGCAGCGGTGGGGTCGCTTTTCGGTCTGATTTGCTGCCGGTGCGCGTATTGAACGGAAGCGGTACAGGATCATCCGCGGATTTGATTGACGCCATTGCCTGGTTGGTGAATAGCGGCAGTGGACAGCCTCCGAGAGCTCAGGTTGTGAATATGAGTTTGGGAGGGTTGCCGGAAATACCTCAACTGGAATCGGCCATTGCCGAGGGTGTGGACAAGGGCGTGCTCTTTGTTGCGGCTGCCGGCAACGGCGCCACCTCGCAAAAGTCATACCCGGCAGCATCATTAAATGTGCTGGCGGTGAGTGCTGTAGACGGCGGTGGGAATCTGGCATCCTACTCGAACTTCGGAAGCTGGATCGACCTGGCTGCACCCGGCGGCGATGCAGGCCGTGATGCAAATACTGACGGTGCAGCGGACCTGGTATGGAGTGCCAGTGCAGTTTTGAGATCTGGTCAGTATGAACCGGATTATCGAGGCCTTCAGGGCACGTCTATGGCCGCACCGCATGTCTCCGGAGCCTTGGCTATGATGAAAGCTGAGAAACCGGATCTCGATTATGGTGAGGTGAGGGCGTTACTCGAAAGCGGCGAATTAACGGCGTTCAGTGGCACCCGTTCCGACCCGTTAGGGTTTGGATTGCTGGACGCGGCCAAGGCAGTGTCTGCGGCTAGCAACGGTTTTTCGGGGGCGGTGTTGTCGGCGTCACCAGCGGTGGTGTCTTTAAGTAATGAAGGTGTAGAAGCGCAGGAGATTCAACTCAATACCTACGGCTCGGCGCCCGTCACAAGTGCTTCTGTGGAATCTCATCCTGCTTGGTTGAGCGTAACCGCCGATTTCTCTCGGGAGCCTTTTGTTCTCGACGTTGCTCTAATGCAGGATCAATTGGCGCCCGATGTCCCGGCCCGAGGTGATATTGTGGTGAACTACAATGTCTCGAAAAAACTCCGTATACCTGTCATCGGGCAGTTAATTACCGATGAAAAGGCTCGGAATGCCGGAACGCATTTTGTGCTGTTGGTGGATACCGAACCCAATGAGCAAGGTGTTTATCCTGCGGAGGCTCAGGTGACCGTGACGGTGCAAAATGGCCAGTATTCATTTCATTTCGAGGCCGACGATGGCGAAGAGCCTCTGGCACTTAATGAGGTAACCCCGGGGGACTATTATCTGGTTGCGGGAACGGACATCGATGGTGACGGATTTATCTGTCAGTCTGGCGAAGCTTGCGCCGAATACCCGGTATCAGGTTTGCGGGAAGTGATTACGATTAAAAACGGGCAAGCCATCAACGACCTGCGTATGACCACCGGATTCAGTCGTCCGACCATTTCCGCCGCCACGCCGGACATTCTGCCGAGACCCGGGTTTAAGGGCTATCCGTTAATCAGTCGCAAAGACCGGTTGGCCACAACGCGTTCAAATGTAAAGGCATTACCATGACACGTTTTTCGATCAAAGCATTCACGATGCCGGTATTTCTGTTGGTTTTAACAGGCTGTGCCTCATCCGGGGAAACAGCCCCGGAGCAGGATCCTCAGGTTCGGCAGATCACCCAGTCCGGCCATTGCGGTTTAACCGGCCCGGGTGTGGCCTATGTTGATTCACCGGAGGTTTTGGCCTCGTTTTTAGGTGTGAGAGGACAAAATATGTCGACCGCTGTTATCCGTCAGGTCGATTTGGCTCAAGAACAGCTTATCTTCGTGACCCTGGGCCAAAAGCCTTCTGCCGGCTACAGCCTTGGGTTGGCGACTGCAAATCAAGAAAATCACACGTTGAAACTGCAGTTGGATTTGAAAACGCCCGCCCCGGGTATGATGGTGGCACAGGTGATCACCTCGCCCTGTGTGGTGCTCGCGGCCACTGGTGGCAACTGGGATCGGATTGAAGTGACCGGGGTCACTGACAAGCCGCTGGTAGAAAGCGTTAAACGTTGAGCTCTGCCGCGCAGGTAAAAAATCAATCGTTGATCTTTCAGCGCCAATCAATAAGCTATGGCGCAACGATCATTTTCGGAGTTATGCCCTTTCTATGAGCCAGCAACAATACAACGCCGATGCCATTGAAGTTCTTAGCGGTCTTGACCCGGTGCGCAAGCGCCCGGGTATGTATACCGATACATCAAGGCCAAATCATCTGGCGCAAGAGGTGATCGACAACAGTGTCGATGAAGCCTTGGCTGGCCATGCTCGCAAGATCGAAGTGATCCTGCACAGCGATAACTCGTTGAGTGTAGAAGACGATGGTCGGGGAATGCCGGTAGATATCCACAAAGAGGAAGGTGTTCCGGGTGTCGAGCTTATTCTTTCTCGCTTGCACGCGGGTGGTAAGTTCTCGGAAGGTAATTATAACTTCTCAGGTGGCTTGCACGGTGTCGGTGTCTCGGTTGTTAACGCGTTGTCGACATTGCTGGAAGTGACCATCCGCCGGGACAGTCAGGTCCATCGGATGACCTTCGAGAGTGGAGAGAAAGCCACAGAGCTTGAAGTGATCGACACCGTCGGCAAGCGCAATACCGGTACCCGGCTTCGATTTTCACCCGATCCAAAATATTTCGACAGTCCAAACTTCTCTGTTAGTCGGTTGCGCCATAACTTGCGGGCCAAAGCGGTTCTTTGCCCCGGCCTGACGGTGACTTTCCTGCAGGAAAAGACGGGCGAGAAGGACGAGTGGTTGTATGAGGATGGTCTGAGGGACTATTTGCGTACCGCATTGGCGGATATTGAAGCGGTGCCACTGGACCCGTTCACCGGCAGTTTCTCTGGCAACCATGAAGCGGTGGATTGGGCCCTGCAATGGCTGCCCGAAGGGGGGGATGCGGTTCAGGAAAGCTATGTAAACCTGATCCCGACGGCTCAGGGCGGCACCCACGTTAACGGGCTCCGCACCGGCTTGCTGGAAGCGATGAGGGAGTTTTGCGAGTTCCGTAGTCTGCTACCCCGTGGCGTTAAGCTGTCTCCGGAGGATATATGGGAGCGGGTTGCTTACGTATTGTCGTTCAAGATGCAGGAACCACAGTTTTCGGGTCAGACCAAAGAGCGCCTGTCCTCCCGCGAGGCCGCGGCGTTTGTCTCGGGCGTGGTCAAAGACGCGTTTAGTCTGTGGCTGAATCAGCATACCGATGTGGCCGAAGTATTGGCAGAGCTGTTCATCAGCAATGCCCAACGGCGATTGCGGGCCAGCAAGAAAGTGGCTCGTAAAAAAGTCACGTCTGGCCCGGCATTGCCGGGCAAGCTGGCAGACTGTTCGGGTACCGATTCCAATCGTTCAGAATTGTTTCTGGTCGAGGGGGATTCGGCAGGCGGTTCCGCTAAACAGGCTCGTGACCGGGAATTCCAGGCCGTGATGCCTCTGCGAGGCAAAATATTGAATACATGGGAAGTCGATTCCGGTGAGATTCTGGCCTCTCAGGAAGTGCATGATATTGCGGTGGCGATTGGTGTGGACCCTGGCTCGGATGACTTAACCGGGCTGCGTTACAACAAGGTGTGCATTCTTGCCGATGCGGACTCCGATGGGTTGCACATTGCGACGCTGTTGTGCGCGCTGTTCGTAAAGCACTTCCGGCCGTTGGTCAGTGCTGGCCACGTGTTTGTGGCCATGCCACCGCTGTATCGGGTCGATTTGGGTAAGGAAACGTTTTACGCTCTGGACGAGCATGAAAAACAGGGCATTATTGACCGGTTGGCTGCGGAAAACCGCAAGGGCAAGCTTCAGGTTACGCGGTTCAAAGGGTTGGGTGAAATGAACCCACTGCAGCTGCGTGAAACGACGATGGCTCCGGATACGCGTCGTCTGGTGATGCTCACCTTGGAAGAGGGAGACGATACCGATGAGTGTATGGATATGCTGTTGGGTAAAAAACGCGCTTCAGATCGAAAAGTCTGGCTGGAAGCCTACGGTAATATGGCAGACGTTGCAGGCTGATATTTCTTTCGGAGCTATTAAAAGCTCTCCTTATTCTTTTTAAGTTCTTGGCTGGCTCGTTATCCTGTCTGCTTTCTGAGCGGAACAGACAGGCTTATGGAGTGGGAAGGCTGGTTTTCTCTTTTTTTGGCGGGTGCCGCGCTGGCTTTGATGGTGTCAGGGCGTTTTGCGCCGTACTTGGTGATGCTGGCGGTGCTGGTGTTGTTGAGTGCTACGGGCATTATCAGCCACGAGCAAGCGTTGGTCGGGTTTAGTAACCCCGGCCTGATTACCGTTGTTGCCTTGTTTGTCGTTGCCTCGGGAGTCCACCACTCCGGAGGTGTCGATCTTCTGGTTCGCTACATCCTTGGCAAACCCAAAACTGTGCGAGCGGCTCAGGTCCGTATCGCCTTACCGGTTACTTTACTCAGTGGCTTTCTGAATAACACGCCTGTTGTGGCGACCATGATTCCGGCTGTCCATGGGTGGTCGCGCAAGATTGGCGTTGCTCCTTCCAAGTTGATGATTCCGTTGAGCTACGCTGCAATTTTCGGCGGCACACTGACGATGATTGGTACCAGCACCAATCTCGTCGTGAATGGCCAGTATCAGCAGTTGACCGGCAGTGACGGGTTCTCGATCTTTGCCATTACTCAGGTTGGCTTGCCGGTGGCGATTATGGGTTTGCTGGCGATGTTGCTGTTCCTGCCCCGGTTCCTTCCCGATAAAAAAGATCTGCAAAAATTCGGCTCGGTGAAAGAGTTTACCCTTGAAGTGGCTGTCGCCGCTGGCGGCCCTTTGGTGGGTAAGTCGGTCGGCGAAGCAGGTTTGCGTGAATTGGATCGGCTGTATCTCGTCGAAATCGAGCGTGACGGGAGTGTTGTTACCGCTGTGCCTTCGGAAGAGCGGCTTTGTAGTGGCGACAGGCTGGTCTTTGCGGGCGATACCCAGGCTATCTCAGATCTGCTCAGAATTAACGGTATTGTGCCTTCGGTTCATGATGATGAACCGGCCCTGAGCAAGGACCGTGCTGAACGCCGGCTGGTGGAGGCGGTACTCTCGCCTCAGTGCGATGTGCTTGGTCAGACGATTCGTGATGCCCGGGTTCGGGATCGCTATGGCGCCGTGGTGCTGGCGGTTGCCAGAGGGGGAGAACGGGTGCCGGGGAATCTGGGCAATATTCGGCTTCGGCCGGGCGATGTACTGTTGCTCGAAGCCCGTCCGGCGTTCGTCAGTCGCCAGCGTTATAACAAGGATTTTCTGCTGATCAATGACTTGGAGACTGAAGCCCCCCGGCATGATCGCGCCTGGCTTTCCTGGGCGATCCTGGTGGTTCTGGTTGGTTTGGCGGCCGGTGGTGTGATGACAATGTTGAACGCGGCTTTGGTGGGCGCGTTGCTCATGGTCGCGGCGGGTTGCTGCTCCGTGGGGCAAGCTCAGAAGGCAGTAGATGTGCCGGTTGTCTTGACCATTGCCTCATCGTTCGCCTTAGGTGGAGCGCTCGAACAGACTGGTGCTGCGGCGTATCTGGCTGATGCCGTGTTCGGGTTGAGCCAGGGGAACTCCTTGCTGGCACTGATTCTGGTGTATCTGGTGGTGTCTGTATTGACCGAGGTGATCACCAACAATGCTGCTGCGGTGTTGATCGTGCCGGTCGTGTTGTCACTCACGCAGGCAATGGGAGTGGCTGACGAGCCCTTTATCATAGCCGTGATGATGGCTGCATCGGCGAGCTTTGCGACGCCCTTGGGGTATCAGACAAATATGATGGTGTTCGGACCCGGGGGGTATCGCTTTGTTGATTTCCTGCGGGTTGGTTTACCGATGAACATCTTCGTGGGTATTGTAGCGGTGACTGTGATCGCGTTGATTTATAACATTTGATTCGAGTTGGCCAGAATGTCGCAGCAGAGGACCTTTAGGCTGCCCTCGGATTCAAAGGCAAGCGACAGGGTCACGCACATATAAGCGCCGGTGACGCACAGATAAGGCGCCGTCACTTGCAGGCTTCCCGGTTGGTCAAGCGCTTGGCTCAGGTATTGCTGCCGACACCAGTCTGCACTGGCGGTATCTTCGAGCGGTTTGAAACGTGGGTCTTGATTGTGAGCGCTTCGGTCAGGCAGCAGGGTGTCGGTTATCTGCACGCCCTCTGCGCCGACCAGATAGCAACGCGATACCACGGAATGAGTGAGCAGCTCACTGCAAGCCTGACTCATGCTGAGGCCACGCTGGAGCCGTTCAGTTGCTTGCATGAACGGGGGCGTGAAATGGCTGATCAATTGCCGTGTTGGATCCTGCTTGACCTGTTTTCTTTCTTTGTATTCCGTTAACAGATCATCCAGATCTGCTGGTGCTTCTGACAATGCTTCCAGATCGGTACTGGGACGCTGGAAATAGAAGCCCTGAACAAAATCGACCCCAGAGTCGATGGCGATCATGACCTGATCCCGAGTTTCGACCCCTTCCAATAGAACCAGACAGCCCGATTGCCGAAGGAGCGATACGATGCCGTTGAGGATTTGACGGGCGCGGTGGTCGTCGGCTGCCCGCATTAGCAGGGATCGGTCCAGTTTGACAATATCCGGCGACAGGTTCCAGATGCGTTCAAAGTTGGAGTGGCCGGCACCAAAGTCATCGATCGCCGTAAGGCAGCCCAGTTTTCGATAATAGGCGACCGTTTCTTTCAGTTTGTCGGCGTCGTCGGTGGGCTGCTCCACAATTTCCATGACGATTCGATGCGCGGGCAGCCCGGTCTTCTCGAGGATTTGGCCGAAAAAAGAATCTGACTGGTTACCATGGGTAACGACTCGTGGCGAGACGTTCAGAAACAGCCAGTTCAGCTGGTTTTTGATGCTGCTGTAGTTACGAACATGGAGATACCGGCAGAGCCGGTCGAGCAGCAAGTTTTCTGCGTCTGATGACGGCAGGTCAAACAGATGCGACGGTAAAACCGAGGCATTGTCGTTATCGAAAGGCCGGATCAGAGCTTCATAGCCTACGGTGCGTTTATGGGCAATGCTGTAGATGGGCTGAAGTGCTGTATGTAGGGTCAGTCCTTGGAATGAGGCGGTCCACCTATCGTCCTGCTGGCTGAGCATTGGCGACAGCAAGTCCGCTTCAGGATCCGCTAGCATTTTCTTAAGGCTGTGGGACATAGGTGTGTCTGGGCCATGTAGTAAATTGATCAGCTATGACGAATCTCTCGTTGGATAGCTGAACTACTCGTACGGGTGCCCAGATCCTTGGCACAGGTTATTTTATTTCAAAGTGTTACAACGAGTGAGAGTGCCAAAAAGATGCGCCAATTACCACAAGTTAATGCGTAAAGCCGGAAACAGTATGTATTTTAGGGGGAGAAGGAGGGGCTGGCCAAAAAAGAATCCCGGCGATGCCGGGATTCAGAAAGATCAGTTGTTGCTGGGGATGACTACGGATTCGTCGAAATCGAGTTCCATATCGTTTTCCTCTTTCATTAATACCCCGTTCAGGGGCTGTTCATAAGTTTGGTTAAATTCTATCTCGACGATAAATTTCGACAATCCGTAAAATCCCTATAAGACCAAAGTGGCCGAGGCGATACCCTGCGAGTGGTATATGTTGTTCAAACAAACTGAATAATGAGAGCAGAATATTTCGATTTGAATGGTTTTATCTGGCATTTAGACTGGTCGTTCATGTACAAGGCACTATTTATTGGCCCGCTATGATGAATGATTAAACAGGAGCAAACATGGCGTTTCGGAATTCTGACGACCGATACGGTTGGTTATCCATATTCATGCATTGGCTGGTTGCGGCCGCCGTGATAGGGCTGTTTGGTCTTGGCTTCTGGATGGTTGATTTGTCGTATTACGATCAATGGTATCGCCGTGGCCCGGATATTCACCGTTCGGTGGGTATTTTGTTGTTTGGCGTCACGCTGTTTCGTTTGCTCTGGCGTCTTGCTACGCCGTCTCCCAAGTCGTTGCCGAATCATAAACGTTGGGAAGTGGCTTCCGCCCATATGGCTCACGGCTTGCTCTATCTCTTGATCTTTGTTGCGATGATAAGTGGCTATTTGATCTCGACTGCGGATGGCTCGGCCATTGATGTGTTCGGGTGGTTCCAGGTGCCCTCTATCACAGGACGCATCAAGGGAATGGAAGACACCGCCGGTGTTGTGCACTACTGGAGTACATGGGCGCTAGTGGTGTTGGCGGGCGTTCATGCATTGGGGGCGCTTAAACACCACTTTATTGACAAGGACGCGACCTTACGCCGGATGCTCGGAAAATCGTGAGTTGTCGAATTCAAGCAATGTGTAATACCAAAGTTAATTAAGGAGAACTTTATGAAAAAACTGATACTTGCTTCAGCCGTTTCCATGGCCGTAATGACGTCAGCTCATGCTGACGAGCACAGCGGTACCTACGACTTTGATAATCAACAAACGCATCAGTTTATTACCTTCAAGATCTCTCATTTGGGTTACAGCTGGTTGTATGGCCGTTTTAACGACTTTGATGGTCAGTTTGTATACGACGCTGAAAACCCGGAGAACAGTTCCGTGTCAGTGACCATCGACACTGCGAGTATTGACAGTAACCATGCAGAGCGGGACAAACACTTGCGCAGTGATGACTTCCTGGCCGTCAGCGAGTTCGGTGAAGCGACGTTCAAGAGCAAGCGTGTTGTGATGGACGACGATGGTGAAGCCGATATCATCGGTGACCTGACGCTCCGTGGCGTTACCCGTGAGGTGACTCTTGAGGCCGAAATGTTGGGGCACGGTGTGGACCCCTGGGGTGGCTACCGGATGGGCTTTGAAGCCGAAACAGAGATCAAACTGAAGGATTTCGGTATTCCGACGGATCTGGGAAAGGCATCAGAAACGGTTGAGATAGAGATCTCGGTGGAAGGCATTCGCCAGTAAAGCCTGCGTTGTTGTTCAGCCTGAGGTTCCGGAATGGCGGAGCCTCAGGCTATTTTCCCTTCGGCGATGCTCTCGCCAATTTTCCTTGTCGGTCAGGTGTTAATGGTTCCCAGGCTGCTGGTTTGCTCTGCAAAGGTGGCGCTGGCGAAGAAACTGCGCCACAAAAATAACGACCCAGATAACAAGTCCAGCCCAGAGATAGGGAGCGGGAAGTTGAAGCGTGCCACTGATGGCAAATTCCACCAGCAGCATCAGAATAACCGCAAGTGTGGCATTTACCAGAGCCGTTATCATGGCGTGCCCGCAGGCTTTGAGATTAGTAATCATAGGGTTCTGCTTGCTCAGAGATAAGACAGCAATCTAATTACAGCAGCGAGAATACGGCGCACCTTACAGACTCTCCATGCGGGAATTCCGCTATTGGAAATTGGTGTATCGTAGCCGGCGTCCATATAATGTGAGCCATATTTCCCGGTGTCTCTTTCGGGTAACGAATCGACATTCTAAATCAGGCAGTTAAGGCAAAGGGGCGTCCATGCCAGAGTTTCAGACGACCGATGAAGGTTTCGAGCGGGTAGCGCTACGCGATTATACCGAGAAGGCCTATCTCGACTATTCCATGTACGTAATTCTGGACAGAGCCTTGCCCAATGTGGGTGATGGTCTCAAACCAGTGCAACGGCGGATTGTGTACGCAATGTCGGAGTTGGGGTTGAAATCCACCTCCAAGTACAAGAAGTCGGCTCGAACCGTGGGTGACGTTCTGGGTAAGTTCCACCCGCATGGTGACAGTGCTTGTTATGAAGCCATGGTGCTGATGGCACAGCCGTTTTCTTACCGGTATCCGTTGGTGGATGGTCAGGGCAACTGGGGGTCACCGGATGATCCCAAATCGTTTGCGGCCATGCGTTACACCGAATCCCGGCTTGCCCGTTTTTCCGATGTGTTATTGAGCGAATTAGGACAGGGAACCGTTGATTGGGTGCCTAACTTTGATGGCACCATGGATGAACCTTCCGTGTTGCCGGCTCGTTTGCCGCACGTGTTACTGAATGGCACAACGGGTATTGCCGTTGGTATGGCAACCGATATTCCCCCCCACAACGTGCGGGAAATCACCGCGGCTTGTATTCGTTTGCTGGATGAGCCGGAGGCTACGGTTGATCAGTTGTGCGAGCACGTAAAGGGGCCGGACTTTCCGACACGTGCCGAGATTATTACCCCGCGCAACGACCTTCGTAAGATATATGAGACGGGGCGAGGTTCTCTAAGAATGAGGGCGCGCTGGATCAAAGAGAGTGGTGAAATCGTCGTTACGGATTTGCCGCACCAGGTCTCTGGCAACCGTGTTCTCGAGCAAATTGCTCAGCAGATGCAAACTAAGAAACTGCCCATGGTGGCGGATTTGCGGGACGAATCAGACCACGAGAATCCGACTCGACTGGTGGTTGTGCCGCGCTCGAATCGCGTGGATTTGGACGGTTTGATGGCGCATTTGTTCGCCAGTACAGACCTCGAGAAGACATACCGGGTGAACATTAACGTTATCGGCAACGATGGCCGTCCCGGAGTCAAAGGCTTGCGTCAGATGTTGACGGAGTGGTTGGTTTTCCGGAAGACCACGGTGACACGCCGCTTGCAGCATCGCCTGGACAAAGTGCTGGCTCGCCTGCATTTGCTGGAAGGTTTGTTGATTGCCTACCTCAATATTGATGAGGTGATCGAGATCATACGTACTGAAGACAAACCGAAAGTGGAGCTGATGGCTCGCTTTGGTTTGTCGCCGGAACAGGCGGAAGCGATTCTCGACCTGAAATTGCGCCATTTGGCCAAGCTGGAAGAGATGAAGATTCGCGGAGAGCAGGATGAACTTGCTCTGGAACGCGATGAACTTCAATCCATTCTGGGTTCGGAAGAGCGCATGCGGGAGTTGATCAAAACTGAACTTCAGCAAGATGCAGAAACCTACGGCGATGATCGTCGCTCACCCATCGTTGAGCGTGGAGAAGCCAAAGCGTTTAGTGAAACCGATCTGGTCTCCAACGATCCGGTGACGGTCGTGCTGTCCGATAAAGGGTGGGTACGAGCCGCTAAAGGGCACGATATCGACCCAGCCGGCCTGAGCTATAAATCTGGGGATCGTTTTTCGTTGGCTGCCAAGGGCCGCAACAACCAGCAAGCCATATTCCTTGACTCAACGGGGCGGGCATACGCCTTGATGGCTCATACGCTGCCGTCAGCCCGAGGTCAGGGTGACCCATTGACGGGGCGGATCAACCCGCCGTCTGGCGCCACCTTCTCAGGTTTGCTCATGGGTAATCCGGAGCGTAAAGCGTTGTTGGTGACCGATGCTGGCTACGGGTTTGTGACGTCGTTGGGTGATATGACCAGTAAAAACAGGGCAGGTAAAGCCGTGGTCTCTGTGCCTAAAGGCGCGCGGATTATGCCTCCTGTGACGGTGCCGGATATCGCTTCCACCCTATACCTGGCCGCCATTTCCAACGAAGGCCGAATGTTGGTGTTTCCGCTCAAAGAGCTGCCGGAGCTGTCGAAAGGAAAGGGTAACAAGATCATTAGTATTCCATCGGCCCGGGTACAGAATCGTGAAGAATTTGTGGTCGCCGCCGCTGTGTTTGGTGAAGAAGACCAACTGGAAATCCGCGCCGGGAAGCGCAAACTGGGCTTGAAGTTCAGTGATCTTGAGCATTATCTCGGAGAACGTGGCCGCCGAGGCCATAAATTGCCCCGCGGTCTGCAGCGCGTGGACGGTATTGATGTGATTCCCTCTGCTGCCAGAGCTGAGGAAGAGGAGAGCGTAGACAGTGAGTGAACTGGTACTGGTGAACGTGTCCGGGCGCGATAAGCCCGGACTGACCTCTGAAATAACGGGGATTATGGGGCGGTACGATGTTCGCATACTCGATATCGGTCAGGCCGTTATTCACGATTATTTGACCTGGGGCATCTTGATCGAGATTCCGGATGAGTCTGAATCTTCTCCGGTTATCCGCGATATCTTGTTTCGTTTGCACGCGCTCGATCTTCAGGTGCGCTTTGCGCCGATCGCTGTCGAGGAATATCAATCCTGGGCCGAAGGCAGAAATCGAGCGTGTTACATCGTCACGCTGTTGTCTCGAGATATCAAAGCTGAGCAGATTGCCCGAGTGTCCGAAATTACCGCGCGCCATGGTTTGAATATCGACAACATTACTCGCTTATCGGCAAGGCCATCGCTCAATGCATCAGACAACCGGATCGCTTGCGTCGAGTTTTCCGTGCGTGGGACGCCGCTGGATCTGGAGCAATTGCGCTCTGACTTTTTGCACATTGCTGGCGAGATGAACGTCGACATAGCCTTCCAGGCGGATTCGATTTTCCGACGTAATCGTCGATTGGTAGTGTTCGATATGGACTCTACGCTGATCGAAGCGGAAGTGATCGATGAATTGGCTCTGGAAGCGGGTGTCGGGGACCGTGTCGCGGAGATTACCGAGCGGGCCATGCAAGGCGAGCTGGATTTCAGCCAGAGCTTTGCAGAGCGCTTGTCATTGCTGAAGGGATTGGATGAGTCGGTGCTTGAGGGCATCGCTAAGCGCCTTCGGATGACCGAAGGGGCGGAGCATCTGATTCGCAGTTTGAAGGCGCTAGGCTACCGTACGGCCATCTTGTCGGGTGGTTTTACCTACTTTGCTCGCCATTTGCAGAACAAATTGGGTATTGATTACGTCTACGCCAATGAGTTGGAGATTGTCGATGGCAAGGTGACCGGCGAAGTGAAAGGTCAAATTGTTGATGGTCAGCGGAAGGCGGAACTGCTACTTGAGATTGCCGCGAAAGAACATATCGCCAGAGAGCAGGTGATTGCGGTGGGCGATGGTGCGAATGACTTGCCGATGCTGAGTCAGGCGGGGTTGGGGGTGGCGTTCCGAGCAAAACCCTTGGTGAAAGAGTCGGCTAAACACTCGATCTCAACCCTCGGATTGGATGCGATTCTATATCTGATCGGTTTTCGGGAAAGTGAGACCAACCAGACCTTGCAGAACAGCAAACACTAAGTACAAAAAAAGGATGGAGAGTTGGCTCTCCATCCTTTTTTTATGTCTGCTGATTTTCACAAAGATTAATGATCGCCGAAGTCGTAGCTCATCTCACGTGTCGGAGCTTGCAGGTAGTAGCCCTGGATGTAGTTCACCCCGGCCTGCCAGAGTGTAGCCAGTATGCTGGCGTTTTCTACCTGTGGCACGATGGTGAGTTTGCCAGAATTCTGAAGTGAGGTTGTCATCTCCTTCACTTGCTCTTTGATCTTGTCGTCTTTCTGGACCGTTTCTGTGAACGAGCCGTCAAACTTCACGTAGTCTGTATCGATGTGCTTCAGTGCATTGAATGGGTTAATGGCACAACCGAAGTGCTTGATAGAGATTTTGCAATTGAGCTCGTGCACCGCTTTGGTGAACTCTTTCGCCTGCTTCATGAAGTTGTTGGCATCGTTTTCGTTAATCTGGAAGATGAGTGCATCGCCAGGAAGTCGTGCAGCTTTGAGGGCAACACTTAGCCAGGGACTGAATGTCACGTCTTGGAACGTTTCTGCGCTAAGGTTCACAAAAAGTCGAGTGTCATGACCGCGTGAGCGGTGACTGGACAGCTGTTTAATGGACTGCAGGGTCACCCAGCGATCGATCTTGATGGCGGTTTCTGGAGGACAGATGGCCGGCAGAAGATCGTAAGGCGTCACCTCTTCGTTGTCGCTGTTGATCATGCGGGCCAGTGCTTCATAGTGTTCTTCGCCTTCGCCGCGCAGGTTGATGATCGGCTGGAACAGCAGGTGCAGGCGATCTTCGTCCATGGCTTTGCTGATCACCTCGATGGCGTTGGACTCGTCAGGCACCTCAAAATCAACGGGGTTGTAGACCACGACACCGTTACCATTTTTGTGGTTGGCCTGTTTCCTGACCTCGGCCGAGGCCAGGTGAACCCGGCTGAGGAGCTCTTCTGCTTTAGGCGAATTCTCGGTAATAGCGGACACACCGATGGATACGGAGAGTGATATCGTGCGACCGTTGATTTCGAACAGGTGGTCATCCACGACCTTGCGAAGCGTTTCGCATAGCTCAGCCAGTTCTTTGTCGCTGCACGGCAGGCTCATTACGCAGAAGGCGTCGTCGCTTAGTCGTGCCAGAGTCAAGCCTTCGGGGGTGTGCTCTTTCAATAACGATGCCAGGTCGCCGAGCAGTAGGTCTGCACCGGCAATGCCAACATCGCCTTTCATGCTCAGGAAGTTGTCGATGCCAATGTAGGCGAGGGCGCCCGTTTCGTTGTTCTTGGCGGCTGAGGCCAGCGTCTGAGCGAGTTGTTCCATCAGGTATTGACGATTGTACAGGCCGGTTAGAAGGTCCTGACTGCTGATTTGTTTCAGCTTTTCTTCAAGCTCTTCATCGCTGTGCTCTGGTTGCAGCACCACTTGAGTGCAAGCTTCACCGTCGTAGGTAGCAGCAGAGGCCGACATGGTGACGTTGAGTTCGTGATCGTCGCTGCGCCGCGCTGTGCAGTTCAGCGTCATGCCGTTCGCCCCGGCTTCCTCAAAAGCTTTCATGAACTCTTTATATTGCTCTTGGCTTTCCTGGTTCAGGGTGTCCAGTACCGGCACGCAGATCAGGTCGTCAATGTCCTCGTAGCCAAGGAAGTCCATATACGACTGGTTGGCATAGATGTGCATACCATCGTTGATGTAGGCGATGGCATCTTTAGAGCTTTCGAGCAAAAGTTGGCAGCGCTGTTCGGCTTCGCGCAGGTGCGATTCGAGAACGCGGCGCTTGCGGCGTTCGTACAGCGCTGTGAGTTCACGTTTGATGGTGAGTACCAGCATTTCTGTGTTTTCAAACGGCACCGCGTCTTGCGCACCGAGGCGCATGATGGCCAGGTCACGCTCTCGATCAGGTTCGTTGGTTAGCAGGATGAACGGGATGTCTTTATCCATCCGTTTCACCATCGCGAGCGCAGCGTCTGGCCCAAACTCCAGCTCTTCCAGATCCCGTCCGAGCATCAAATCCCAGTGTGACGCTTTCAGGGCTTCTTCGAGATCTTCTTCCGAGGTGATGCGATGGGCTCGGGTTGCTTTGCCGGAGTTGCGGAGCAAACTGACCAATGACTCGGCATCGTTTTGCGACGGGTCGAGGATTAGCAACTGTACCGTGGAGTTATTTTTCTGCATTCGTACGATGTCTCATGATGCCGTTTGATGGTGCCGGCTCGTCTTTCTGCAGCAGAACGGAAGATGCAGTGTTTTCCGTGTAAAGACAGATCACCGGCTTATCACTGAGACAGAATGATGAAGGGGTTGTCGATTAATAACAACCCTGATGCCTTTACTCTGTTGACGAGTCGTCTTAAAGCGACGGCCATAAGGAATCGAATTCGTCTTCTGTTGTGCCTGGACTGGAGTTTTCGGGTTCCTTTGAGCGCGAGGGGGGTGCCGATGCGTTTAATTTGAGCTCGAACTGACTGACGCTCCCAGTCGCGGAAACTTTCTTCAGTAGTTGGCCTTGGTCTTCACAGCCATCGTGCATTAGAGATATCCGGCTTCCGCTCTGGAAAGGCAAGCGCGGGGTGATCAGTGTCGCCGGTTGGTTCACCACACTGATCTCCGGCAACATGAGCCCTCGGAGGTATTCGCTGCTATTGCCAACTTTTTGGATTAGGCGCACAGCGCAAGGTGAAGCGCTGGGTGCCAGTAACTCAATGCCAGTTTGTGTGCCCTGATTTCGAACCTGTCGTAACCATCGGACGACCGCCAGGCTCCATGGGTGGGAGCTTTGCTCTCTGACCCCCAGCACCTCCCCGGCCTGCAGAGAGGCTGGGATGTTAGCTTCCCAGCCCACACAGTAACCACCGGGGCTGGTGTTTATAAGCAAGGCTTTGTGCGAAACAGGTTTGGCTTTGCCGGTCTTGGAACCAGACCTGTTTTTGAAGTTTATCGGAGCGTCAGACAGAGGGAGGTTGCGTTCCGGAATGTCCGCATCGTGAGCCTCCGACCAAACATCGGAGTTTTTCTTGGCGTCACGAATAAACGGATTTTCTTCTTCATGATGTTGTTCGTCATTGCCGCTAATAAACTCGGGGAAGGTTTTCTCACCCGCAATGAAATAATGCGCAGCGCTTAGCCCGACACAAATTTCTAATGTCCCTTGGCTGGCAATTCTATTGAAGTTACGTTTGGCCAGAATGCCCAGAGCCTGACTAAGGTGGGTAAGCAGGGTGTCACTGATGTTCGCTGGAATCTTTAGCGACGTGCTGTTAGAGGTTTTGTCGCTTCGCGCCTGCACAGCCTCGGCCAGGTGGCTCGAAAGTTCTCGGGTATCAAAGCCGACACTGTCATCGCCGGGGACCTTTTTAAGCAGGCTGCGGTAAATGGGTGACGAATCTTTTTCCAAATTCACGACGAACAGGCTGTCCTCACCAAGTTCCGGACCGCACTCACAATAGCTCGTCCAGGTTTCAAACAGATCGTAAATCAGCGTTAGTTCGGCTTGCCGCAACTGATTCGGTCGTGCACAACCTAACAACAACACGCGCTTATAGCTGTCCGCTACCGAACTGGCTCGGCGATGTTTGAGAAGTGGGTCGTCAACATTCTGTGCTTCCAGTTGATGGTGTTTGGCGAAGCGGAACAGACGGTGACATTCCCGCCAGCTATTGGGCGGGCTCGGGCAATACAGTTGGTGTGAGCGCAGAATGGTTGCGCCAAGCTCGGAGATAGCACGATGCGTGGCTACGCTGATTTGGCTCTTGTTTTTTTCCAGGCCACCGTTATCAATAAGCTCAAGAACGCAAAGCTTGTAGCCGCCGGCCAAATGGAGTTGCAGGGCTTGAGTCAGGTTCGCAATTTTGCGTTGTTTCTCAGGCAGGGCAATGGCCAGTCCCAGGAAGTGCCGGGATAGTTCGTTGCAGACAAAGTGGATTTTGTCTCGGGCCAGCTCTAGTAACTGCATGCGTTGTTGCGGGGGCAGGAACAATTGATTCACTTCAATGATCGCGTGATACAGCTGTCGCGATGTTTCACCGATGTTGGCCATAGGCAACTGTCGGGTCCAAGCACGAAACGCTTTGGGCGTAGTGTCGCAAAAAGACAGGCTGGATGTTTTTTGCTCAGGGACCTTGAGTTCGGGTTTCAGAGTCATGCCTTATATGATCTCGCGCCTGTGGCTAAATTACGGTGACTGATTGAGCGAAAATTCCGAAAATACAGATCGTTATTGTTTCCTAACCCTCAACTTTAAAATAGCAAAGCGATGACAAAAAGCGAGAAAGCCAAAAGTTGACAATATTTCACAAGTCGATCGCTGTTCGGTTTTGCGACACGCCTCACTAAATCACTGGTATCGGTGTTTTGCTGGATTCGCCCGGTACCTCTCGAACCAGCTTCGGAACCAGAAACCCCGGCAATGTCTCCAGCATTTTACGCACCAACGTTGCTGCGCGATGGTCGCTGACATCAAAATGGTGTGCACCGGCGACCGGATCGAAGGCATGTAGATAGTACGGCAATACACCTGCATCAAACAGCGTTTCGCTCAATTCTGTCAGTGTGGCGGCATTATCGTTCACGCCTTTCAAGATGACACTCTGATTAAGTAGGGTAACACCTGCTTGTTTTAGCCTTTGAAAAGCATCACGTGTGGGCTGGTCAATTTCGGCAGGGTGGTTTACGTGAACGACCAGTACCTTCTGCAACCGGGTACGGTTTAGCCAGGCGAGCATGTCGTCACAAACTCGCTGAGGTATGACGACCGGTAACCGGGAATGAATGCGCAGCCGTTTCAGGTTCGGTACCGAATCGAGTAAGTCGACCCACTGCGACAGCAGGCGATCATTCACGGCCAGCGGATCGCCGCCACTGAGAATGACTTCGTTGATCTCGGGGCTGGAGTTCAGTGCATTGATGACCAGGTCGCGGTCTTCGCGGCTTAGTTTATGGTCGTTGTAGGGGAAGTGGCGCCGGAAGCAGTAACGACAGTTGATGGCGCACTGGCCGGTCACCATTAACAGGGCCCGACTGTGGTATTTTCTGATCAGGCCCGTTGTCTGGATCGCGGTGTTTTCTTCTAGCGGGTCTCTGACAAACCCTGACAGTTCTATCGTTTCGTCGGCAACCGGCAGCACCTGACGCAGCAGGGGGTCGTTCGGGTTGCCGGGTTCCATGCGCTGGATAAAGGGTTCAGGTACCCGAACAGGGAAAAGGTCGTGCCCGTTTTGGGCGCCTTCAAACCAGCGTTCTGCGGGCAGGTTCAGGCGCTCCAGCAATTGCTCTGGGCTGCTGACGGAGCGGCTCAGGATCGTTTGCCAACTTTGGTTTTCAGGGGTGCCGGGATCTTTGTCTGGAAGATGACTGGTATCACGGGCTTCTATACGGACCGGAGTTCGCTGTATCATAGCGACCTTTGAATTTTTAACGACAGTATGTCAGGTGGACATTTCATGGCTTCATATTCTACCAACGAATTTCGTGGCGGTCTCAAGGTTTTGCTGGATGGCGATCCTTGTATCATGCTGGAAAACGAATTCGTTAAGCCCGGTAAAGGGCAAGCTTTTAACCGTGTAAAGCTTCGCAACCTGATGACCAACCGGGTTTGGGAACGTACTTTCAAATCGGGCGAGAGTCTCGAAGCGGCGGATGTGATGGAGCAGGACATGGAGTACCTGTACTCCGACGGCGAGTTCTGGCACTTCATGCTGACCGATGGTTCGTTTGAACAGTATGCCGCTGACGCCAAAGCCGTCGGGGATACCGTCAAGTGGCTGAAAGAGCAGGACGTATACACCGTGACTTTGTACAACGGTGCGCCTCTGTCTGTTACACCGCCGAACTTTGTTGAACTTGAAGTAGTGGATACCGATCCGGGCATGAAGGGCGATACCGCACAAGGTGGTTCCAAGCCTGCAACTTTGTCAACGGGCGCCGTGGTCAACGTACCGCTGTTTATCGTGATTGGTGAAGTTCTGAAGGTGGATACCCGCTCCGGTGAGTATGTAAACCGCGTAAAGAGCAGTTAGTACACTGTGACTAATCATCCTGTCTGGCGGCCTACCGCCTCGCGGGACGCCTTAAAAAGCCGTGCACAGCAGCTTGCTTATTTGCGCGGCTTTTTTCATGAGCGGGACGTGCTGGAAGTAGAAACGCCAGTGCTGGGTCGCCACGGCGTCACCGACTTGAATCTCGATGGTATCTCGGCGGACGTGCTGGCCGGCGGTGTTCAGGGAGGGTGGCTTCAGACCTCCCCCGAATACCCCATGAAACGGTTGCTGGCTGCTGGTTCTGGTTGTATCTATCAAATTGCCCGAGTGTTTCGCAATGGTGAACGAGGGCGTCGCCACAACCCGGAATTTTCGATGCTGGAGTGGTATCGCATAGGGCTGGATGATCAGGCGCTGATGGCTGAAGTGTCGGATCTGGTGTGCGGTTGGCTCGGCTGTGAGCGGCCTGAGCAAGTGAGTTATCGTCAGGCCGTTACCGCTAGCGCTGGTTTCGATCCTATGGACATCAGCGATCAAGACTTAAAACGCTATTGTGAGCGATGGCTTGAGACTGAGCAGTTGGTCGATCTGAGCCGAAATGATTGCCTGGATTTGGTGATGAGTTTTGCTGTCGAACCAACGCTGGGCTTTGAGCGGCCGGTTTTTATTACCCGCTATCCAGCCGCACAGGCAGCACTGGCAAGGGTGTCGCAAGAGCAGGGGCACTCGGTCGCGCACCGGTTCGAGCTTTATATTAACGGGTTGGAGCTCTGCAACGGGTATTGGGAACTGACCGACCCTGATGAGCAACGGCGGCGTTTTGAGGGCGATAACCAGCAGCGGAAAATAGCTGGTAAGCCTGAAATGGCTTTGGACAGCGCGTTTATGGCCGCGCTGGAAGCCGGTCTGCCCGATTGCTCGGGCGTTGCCCTTGGGTTAGACCGGTTGCTGATGCTAAAGGTTGGCGCAAAAGCCATTGAGGAAGTTCTGGCCTTCCCGATAGAGAGGGCCTGAACCTATCAAGCCTGAGCTTGCGTCAACTGACCAAAAGCCTCGCCCATCTGTACGGTTTTGCTCGCGATTTGATCGGCGTTCCAGTTCACTGCGCCTTTCGGCATTACCAGCACAACGGTGGAGCCCAAGCGGAACCGACCCATCTCATCGCCTTTCTCGAAACGCACGGCCTGATCGCCGGAGTACTGCCACTCGGTAACCTTGCTCGGTTTGGGTGCAACGACACCTGCCCAAGTGGTTTCCACGCTGCCAACGATCATAGCGCCGACCAGAACCAAAGCCATAGGGCCTGCTTCGGTATCAAAGATGCAGGCCACCCGTTCGTTGCGCGCGAACAGATTCGGTACATTTTCTGCCGTTACCGGGTTGACCGAAAACAGTTTGCCGGGAACATAAACCATTTCTTTCAGGGTACCGGCTACCGGCATGTGAATGCGATGGTAGTCTTTGGGCGACAGGTAAATCGTGGCGAACTCACCTTCGCGAAAGGCTTCAGCGCGCTGCTCATCACCGCCGAGCAGTTCGGTTAGGCTGAATGATTGGCCTTTGGCCTGGAACACCCGGTCGTCTGCGCTGACCTGGCCAAGTTGGCTGATGGCGCCGTCAACCGGGCTGACAAAAACATCCGGGGTCTGGTCGATGGTGCGTGCGCCGGGCTTGAGTGCGCGAGTAAAGAATGCGTTAAAACTGCCGTAAGCGGTGGGGTCGGATTCAGCGGCCTCACTCATGTTTACGCCATAGCGGCCGATAAACCAGCTGATTACGCGGTTTTTCAATGCTGGTGTCCTGTCGTAGTCTGCGAGGCGACCGGCCAAGCGGGATAGCGCCAGCTGCGGCGTGACGTATTGACTCAGGACGAACAGTTTATCAAGCATTTGAGACATCTCTCGGTTCTATAAATCGGGGCAGTTTAACAAACTGGGAGTAGTGTATAGAAATTGTTTCTCCCCTTCGCGGTTCCCGCGGGGCTTGCTATCATCGAACGCTGTTTTGCCGAGTGTTTTGGACGAGCACTTTGCTTGGTTGTAGACGGACAAAAACTATAAACAGGATTCAAACGGACGATTACTTTTTATGCTGCTGATTATTGGTGCGGTCATTGTTATTGCGAGTGTTCTCGGCGGCTATACATTGCACGGCGGGAATTTGGCGGTGCTTTGGCAGCCGACAGAGGTGCTGATCATCGGCGGGGCCGCCGTAGGCTCGTTCGTGATTGCCAATCCGATGCACACTGTGAAAGAAGTGTTTAGTGGCCTATTGCGGTTGTTAACGGGCTCACCGTTCAACAAATCCTATTACATGGATTTGCTCAGCCTGCTCTACGAAGTGTTTGATAAGTCCCGCAAGCAGGGAGTGATGGCCATTGAAGAAGATATCGATAATCCCGAAGAAAGCCCGATATTTACCCGTTACCCGGCGATCATGAAATCCAAGCATTTACTGGATTTCATCACGGACTATTTGCGGATTATAAGCTCTGGCAACATGGCCCCTCATGAGCTGGAGGGGATGATGGAAAACGAGATTGATAGCCGACAGCATGAGCTGGAAGAGCCGGCACACGCTGTGAATAAAATTGCCGATGCGCTGCCTGGTCTGGGGATTGTGGCTGCGGTATTGGGTATTGTCATCACCATGAACTTCCTGACCGAAGGGCCAGAAAAGATTGGTTTGAGTGTCGCCGCGGCTTTGGTCGGTACCTTTTTGGGGATTTGGATGGGCTATGGCTTTGTGGGTCCGGCGTCCATCGCGCTTGAGCACGCGGCCAAGTACGAGCTGAAGGCCTACGAATGTGCGAAATCAGCCATCGTTGCGACGGTTGCCGGGCAAGCGCCTCAGATGGCCATCGAGTTTGGTCGCAAAGCCCTGCCGACAGAGAAACGGCCGGGTTTTCAGGAATTGAACGATCACGTTCGCTCCAAATGATGCCGCTCATCACTAGCCGGAGTTAAGCGTGGAACAGCAGCCGATTATCATCAAACGCAAAAAGAAAGTCGTCGCTGGCCACCACGGCGGCTCATGGAAAGTAGCGTTTGCCGATTTTGCCACTGCGATGATGGCGTTCTTTCTGGTGCTTTGGTTAACCGCGACGGCAACGCCAGAGCAAAAGCAAGCGGTAGAAGGTTATTTCAAAGACCCGGTTGGTTTTACCGAGGGCGGGTCGCCGAACCCAATTGATCTTGGCGGCAGTGCGTCTGTTGTTAACGAGAGCTCTCTGGATATCGAATCCAGTACGATTCAAATTGAAGATGAAATCGTGGATGAGCTGGCGGACACGCTGGAACAACGACGCATGGAACAGCTCTTCCAAGAGCTGAAAGAGCGAATTGAGCAGAACGAAACGTTGCAAGAATTCAAAGACCAGCTGTTGATCGATATCACCGATGAAGGTCTGCGTATTCAGATTGTTGACCGCTCCGGGCGCCCGATGTTTGATTCGGGGCGGGCTGAGCTCAAATACTACACTCAGGAACTGTTGTTTGAACTCGCGAAAACGCTGGGCTCTGTTAATAACAAGCTGAGCCTGACCGGGCACACGGATGCTACGCCGTTTAATGGTCGGCCGGGTTACACCAATTGGGAGTTGTCCGCTGATCGGGCCAATACGGCTCGTCGGGCTTTGGTGGCTGGTGGCGTAAGGCTGGAGCAGATTGCGCGAGTGGTTGGATTGAGCGATTCGGTGTTGTTCGATACCGACAACCCCACGGCGCCTATCAACCGCCGAATCTCCATCATCGTTCTGAAAAACAAAAGCGTTGGAGATATTGGAACTGGCCGGTTGGGTCAGCCACTGATTGATGTGACTCGCCCCAGTGAAGAGCAGGAACAAGAGGCACTGAGCAAGCTGGAAGAAGGCAACTGGCGAGAAGAGCGCCCGGAACCCGCTCCGGGTGAGCTCAACTGGTAATACGGTCGCGGTATACGCTACCGGTTTAGGTTAGCTTTAGCCCGCGAGCTTGTTGTTCGGCCATATCCTGCAGAATACGATGAAAGCTCTTAAGCCTTTCCCGAGAAATATCCCCGCTTTCGGCCGCCGCATCCAGCGCACACCCAGGATCGCCCATGTGTCGGCAATTCCGGAATTTGCACAGCCCCATCAAAGGTCGAATCTCCCTGAAACCATATTCGACCTCTTGCGGTGTCATATGCCACAAGCCAAATTCCCGAATGCCCGGTGAGTCAATCAAATCGCCGCCACTGGCCAAGTGAAACAGCTTTGCAGTGGTTGTGGTGTGCACACCTTTACCGGTGCTCACCGATACAGCGCCCACCCGGAGTTGCTCATCCGGCAGCAGCGTCTGGATAATCGAAGACTTGCCCACACCTGACTGGCCAACGAACACACTGGTCTGATTGCGAACCAGCGCTTCCACTTCCGGCGCCGGTTGACCTTCGCAGGCAACGGCAGAGGTCTGCTCAACTTGATAGCCCAGTGCTTCATAGCGAGCCAGCAGGGCTTCGATCTGTGGCCGGTTCTGATCGTTAATCAAATCCGTTTTGTTAAGCAGCAGTACCGCAGGAATGTCCGAACTTTCGGAAGCCACGAGATAGCGGTCAATCAAACTGTCGTGTGGCTCAGGTTCCGGCGCGATCACCAGGATAATGTGATCAATATTGGCGGCAACAGGCTTCAGCGCACCAAAGTTATCCGGCCGCTGGAGAAGATTGTCCCGTTCACAGCGGGCAACAATTACCCCGGTTTCGCTCTTGCCGGGACGCCATACGACCTTGTCCCCGGTTACTAGGCTGCTGATATTCGCTCGAACAAAACATCGGAACACTTGCCCCGCGTCGTCACCTTGGAGAGCTTCGACGTCCAGTTGTTGGCCGTAATGAGCGATGATCAGGCCTTCTTGCTCGGGCCCCAGTTCACCGGCTTCAGCCTGAGCCTCAACAGCCTTTTCCTTGCGGGCCATTCGGGTGGTGCGCTCTTTCTGGATTTTCTCGATTCGCCATTGCTGGCGTTTGTTCAATTTGCGTTTTGCCATCTGCTCTCTAGTATTCCGGGGAAGTGGTGTACCACATGATACGTGAATCATGGACAATAGGCAGAGTTTCTCATGTGTGCCACCCGATCCTTTAATTTCGATACTTGGGTGCAAGTGCTGGCCGGGTAAAGCTTTCCGGGAGACGCTACGAGCACATCCATGTGCGCTTAGCTGAAGCCATCTATGGCTTCAGGTACTCCCGGAAAGCTTTACCCGGCCAGCACTCAGAATGTAGGTGTGGGATTCAAATAGTTGGGCGCCAGGCTATTTAGCCAGAAGTGCGGGTGTGGACTGGTTTTTCGAAAATTTCGTAGGCCATGGATGGCCGAAGAGAAGTGCACATGGATGTGCTCGTAGCGGTTTTCGGAAAGCCAATCCACACCCGCACTGGCACCCAAATTCAACAGCACAGGTGTAGACGAAAATGAGCAGCGGAAACCACTTGGTCTGGATAGACCTGGAAATGACCGGTCTGGATCCCGAGAAAGAGCGGATCATCGAAATGGCTACGATTATTACCGATTCGGAACTGAACCTGGTCGCTGAAGGCCCGGTGATTGCCATCAAGCAACCAGACAGCCTGTTGGACTCCATGGACGAATGGTGCACCAAAACCCACGGTGAAAGTGGTCTGACCCAGCGGGTGAAAGACAGCAAAGTCAGCGAAGCGGAAGCCGAGCAACAGACTCTGGAATTTCTGAAACAGCACCTGTCAGCCGGCACATCCCCGCTGTGCGGCAACAGTATTGGGCAGGATCGGCGATTCCTGGTGAAATACATGCCTGAACTGGAAGGCTTCTTCCACTACCGCAATCTGGACGTATCCACCATCAAAGAGCTGGCCCGCCGCTGGCGCCCGGATGTGTTAGACGGCGTGAAAAAGAAAGGCAGCCATCTGGCTTTGGACGACATTCGCGATTCCATCAACGAACTGCGCCACTACCGCGAGCATTTTTTCAAACTATAAGCCGTGTTGTCGAAGCGCCCAGCTCACGTGCTCACGTACCACCTCTGATGGGTGCTCCGCCCGCTGCTTTAACGCCTCGATGACGGGAATCGTCGACGGGGCGTTGCCCAATCCCACCGCAATATTACGCAGCCAGTTTTCATAACCGGTGCGGCGAATCGCTGAGCCTTCGGTGCGCTTCAAAAACTCGTTTTCTGTCCACAGAAACAGCTCGGCAAGCTCGGTGTTGTCCAAACCATGGCGTGGTTGGAAATCGCTCTCGGCGGTGGGTTTGCTGAACTTGTTCCAGGGGCATACGATCTGGCAGTCGTCACAGCCAAACACCCGGTTGCCCATTTTTGAGCGCAGATCTTCCGGAATAGGGCCTTTCAGCTCGATGGTGAGGTAGCTGATACACTTGCGTGCGTCCAGTAAGTGAGCGCCAACAAAGGCGTCCGTGGGGCAAATTTCGAGGCAGGCGGAGCAGGAGCCGCAATGCTGCTTGTCGAAAGGTTCATCCACTGGCAAAGGCGCGCTGGTAAAAATTTCGCCAAGGAAAAAGAACGAGCCCGCTTTTGGATGAATCACCATGTTGTTCTTGCCGATCCAGCCAAGCCCGGCTCGTTGTGCCAGGCCGCGCTCAAGCACCGGTGCGCTGTCGACAAAGGCTCGGTAGTCGTAACCGCCGACCGCGTCGTCAATCCATTTGGCCAGAGTGGCGAGCCGCTTTCGAATCAGTTTGTGATAATCCCGTCCGAGAGCGTAGCGAGTGATGTAGGCGGTTTCCCGGTTAGTAAGCGCTTCTTTCGGGTTGTCAGGTGAAGGCAGATAATCCATGCGTACGGAAATCACCCGCTGGGTATCCGGCACCAGAGAATCCGGGGTGTAACGCTTGTCACCGTGGTCTGCCATGTAGGCCATGTTGCCGTGATAGCCGGCGGCGAGCCATTGTTGCAGGCGGTCGGCATGGGGGCCGGTATCGGCGTATGTGATGCCCGCATCTGCGAATCCCAGTTCCCGGGCCCACTGGCGGATTTTCTCTGGCAGGGCGTCCAGGGTGATGTTCGAGGGCGTGTTGTCTGTACTCGTGACCATGACGGAGCCTTCGGCGGTGAAAGCCTGCGGAGATTTAATTTGATTAAGTTATGACCTTTTTTCCTGTTTTGCTATGCTTTACAGGTATCTGGCCAATTTACTTAAACC
>NZ_JAXMOY010000005.1:0-242178 GCF_034669625.1 Marinobacter sp. | reverse complement strand
ACAGGATATTGGTCGAAATGGTAACAATCCGTTTGGCTCGTGGCGGCTCTAAGAAGCGCCCGTTCTACCATCTGACAGTCACTGACAGCCGTAAATCTCGTGACGGCCGTTTCATTGAGCGTGTTGGTTTCTTTAACCCGGTTGCTCGCGGCCAGGAAGAGCGTCTGCGTGTAAATCGTGAACGCGTTGATTACTGGGTGGGCCAAGGCGCTCAAACCAGCGATCGCGTTGCGCAGCTGCTTAAGACTGCTGAGTAATTGCAGTTTAATATCGAGGTTTGACAGGCATGACACAGACTTCGCAGGAAACTGTGATCGGCCGGGTAACCTCGGTGTTTGGGGTCAAGGGTTGGCTTAAAGTCTTCTCTGATACCGATCCCAAAGAAGGGATACTGAACTACCGTGACTGGACTCTGGTTCTGGACGGCAAGCGTATCCCGACAAAGCTTGAAGATGGTCGCCGCCAAGGGCAGGGGATTGTCGTCAAGCTGAAAGGACTTGATGATCGTGAGCTGGCTCGCACGTACGCGGGGGCCGAGATCAGGGTTCCGACTGAGCAACTGCCAGATCTTCCCGATGGGGAGTACTACTGGTTTCAGTTGGAAGGCCTTGATGTCTTCACGGTTGAGGATGAGTGCCTGGGTAAGGTGCATCATCTGCTGGAAACGGGCGCCAACGATGTGTTGGTTGTGCGTGCTACAGCGGGTTCCATTGATCAGCGCGAGCGCCTTATCCCATATCTGCCTGATCAGGTAGTTATGAGTGTGAATCTGAATGATTCGCGTATGGTGGTCGATTGGGATCCGGAGTTCTGACGAGTGTGGATCGGCGCAGTCAGTCTGTTTCCGGACATGTTTTCTTCGGTGACGGATTACGGAATTACCGGTAGGGCAGTTCGAGAGGGTCTTTTGACGTTCAAGAGCTGGAACCCTCGGGACTTTACGCATGATCGTCACCGTACTGTTGATGACCGACCCTATGGGGGTGGTCCAGGAATGCTGATGAAAATTCAGCCGCTCCGGGACGCTATTCATGAGGCTCGGGCATCGGCACCCGGCAAGGCCTGTGTGGTCTATCTTTCTCCGCAAGGTGAAAGGCTGGATCAGTCGGTAGTCGAGTCTCTCGCTGCCGAGCAGCAGCTGATTCTCGTTGCCGGTCGTTACGAGGGCGTTGATGAGCGCCTGATATCGGCGGAAGTCGACCGGGAAGTGTCACTGGGTGACTTTGTGCTCTCAGGTGGCGAACTGGCGGCGATGGCTGTGATTGATGCGGTAACACGCCTCATCCCCGGAGCGCTGGGTCATGCGCAGTCGGCAGAGCAAGATTCCTTTGCTGATGGTTTGCTGGATTGTCCGCACTACACCCGGCCCGAGGTATACGAAGGTCAGGCGGTGCCGGAAGTTCTTTTGGGCGGTCACCATGAACAGATCCGGCGTTGGCGGTTGAAAGAATCGTTGAGGCGAACACGGGAGCGACGCCCCGACCTGCTTGAAGAGCGGGTGTTTACGGAAGAAGAGCGTCAGCTACTGGGTGAAATTTTGAACGAACCGGGTGCCTCTGAATCATCAGGGCATTGAAAGATTGGGTATCAGGAGCATTACGATGAGCGGCAAGAACAACATCATCAGTCAACTTGAAACAGAACAGATGACCAAGGAGCTCCCAGCATTTGCGCCGGGCGACACCGTGGTTGTTCAGGTTCGCGTTAAAGAAGGTAGCCGTGAGCGTCTGCAGGCGTTCGAAGGTGTGGTTATCGGTAAGCGCAACCGTGGCATGAACTCTTCCTTCACCGTTCGTAAGATTTCTTACGGCGTGGGCGTTGAGCGTACTTTCCAGACTTACTCCTCACTGGTAGACAGCGTGAGCCTGAAGCGTCGTGGTGACGTACGTCAAGCTAAGCTCTACTACCTGCGCGACCTGTCTGGTAAGGCAGCTCGTATCAAGGAAAAGCTGGGCTGATATCGGTTCGCCGATCAGTACAGAAAAAAGCAGCCCCAGCGGCTGCTTTTTTTGTGCTTGAATTTCGGGTGTCCGGTAGTCCATGGAGGTGTTTTTGCTCAGAGCTGACGATGAATCGCTGATTGCCAGGTTTTCCGATGCCATCTGGCTTGAGGATGGGCTTGGCGAGAAGACCCGAATGGCCTATGCCAGTGATTTGTCGGGGTTGTCGATGTGGTTGCAGCAACAGCCAGGGGCACCGAGCTTGCGTTTGGCAGAGCGCACCGACTTGTTGGCCTGGATGTCTCGAGGTTTGGCGGAGGGCTTGAAAGCGAGCACCGCTGCACGACGCCTCTCGGGTGTAAGGCGCTTTTACCGGTATTTGATGCGAGAAGGTCTGATTGCAGAAGATCCTACGCTGAGAATAGACAGTCCTCGTTTGCCCCGGCGGTTGCCAGCTACTTTGACTGAGCAGGATGTGGAGCGGCTGTTGGCGGAGCCTGACCCAGAGTTGCCGCTGGAATTGCGCGATCGGGCCATGCTCGAAATATTGTATGGTTGTGGTTTGCGTGTGACGGAACTGACGGGCCTGAGCGTTGATCAGGTGAATCTTCGTCAAGGCGTGGTTCGGGTGAGTGGCAAAGGTGGTAAAGAACGGTTGGTGCCGCTGGGTGAGGAGGCCGTTGATTGGCTGCTTCGCTATATGAGAGAAGCTCGCGGAGAGCTTCTTAAAGGAAAGAGTAGTGATGCTCTGTTTCCGGGTAACCGCACCAGTGCGATGACCCGACAGACGTTCTGGCACCGTATTAAGCTCTATGCTTCCCGATCCGGCATTCAGAAACATTTGTCTCCCCATACTCTTCGGCACGCTTTTGCTACGCACCTGCTCAATCACGGCGCCGATTTGCGAGTTGTGCAGATGCTGCTTGGTCATGCAGACCTCTCGACCACCCAGATTTATACTCACGTCGCCCGGCAGCGATTGCAGGATCTTCATCAGGCACACCATCCTAGAGGTTGATCTGTTATGGTGTGTCTTTGAACTTTTTCCGATGCTCTGTGTCGCACTCAGGCAAGAAGGCGGTCTATTATTTGCGTCTGCCCGCGGGCGGGGCTTGAGTCCCGAATTCCCTAAACAACAAGGTAAGAGTTAACTCATGAAGCTGAAAACTTTGGCCGCAGTTGCTGGTCTGATGGTATCGCTGGTTTCTGCGCCAGTGGTGAGTGCAGGTGAGATCGAAGAAGCGATCACCGAGCGGTTGTCTCAGGCGGTGCCGGGCTTGCGGATAATGTCTGTGCGTGCATCCGAGGCGCCAGGGCTTTACGAAGTGCAGAGCAGTAATGGCGAGCCCATTTACGCCACGGAGGATGGCGTATACCTGCTGACTGGCGATATGTTGAAAGTGACCGATAACGGTGTTGCCAACGTGACGAAAGAAGCCCGCGCTCAGGTGCGTCAGCAGCAGATGGCGGATTTTGGTGACGATGGGGTGATTTCTTACCCGGCTAAAGGTAAGCAGAAAGCCGTTATCGATGTATTTACCGATATTGACTGCCCATACTGCAGAAAATTGCACGATGAAGTGCCGCAGCTGAATGATTACGGTATTACCGTGAACTACTATGCTTTCCCTCGTTCGGGGCCCAATACACCCTCGTTCCAGAAGTACGAGTCGGTGTGGTGCTCTGATGATCAGCAGGCCGCTATGGATGCCGCCAAGGGTGGCAGGCCGGTCGCGAGCAAAACATGCGAGAACCCGGTCGGCGATCAATATCAGCTGGGCGGTCAGGTGGGCGTAACCGGTACCCCCGCCATTGTTCTTGAAGACGGCAATATGATTCGAGGCTATGTTCCGGCTCGCAATTTGGCCGAAGGTCTCGGCCTGCTTTAAGTTTTACCGGCTCCCGTTTGGCGGCCGCTTCCCACTGTTTGAACCGTAACCGATTCAGGGCTTATTCAGAAGCGCCTGAATCGGTATACTATGCCCCTATTGCAATCCATCAGCACCCCGAACGGGATCAGAGGTGAGAGCTTGAAAGACGTTAATGTCGGAATTTGCGGATTAGGAACCGTCGGCGGCGGTACATTCAATGTCCTGACTCGCAACGCGGCGATTATTTCCGGCCGTGTCGGCTGTAATATTCAAATTGCCCGAGTGGCTAGTCGCAAGCGCCGGGACGATCTTGACCTAGGTGATATTCCGTTCAGCACCGACATTTTTGATGTTGTGAATGACTCCAGCGTTGATGTTGTGGTTGAGCTGATTGGCGGTTACGACGTTGCCAAAGAGCTGGTGTTGACTGCGATTGCCAATGGCAAGCATGTGGTCACCGCGAACAAAGCTCTGATTGCCGTTCACGGAAATGAAATCTTTGAAGCCGCTGAGAAGGCGGGTGTTGTGGTCGCATACGAAGCGGGCGTAGCCGGTGGCATCCCCGTGATCAAAGCCGTGCGTGAAGGTTTGGCGGCTAACCGTATCGACACCATTGCCGGAATTATCAACGGCACAGGTAACTTCATTCTGACCGAGATGCGCGCAGGCCGTCCGTTCGACGAGGTGTTGAAAGAAGCGCAGGCGTTGGGTTACGCCGAAGCCGACCCGACGTTTGACGTTGAAGGTATTGATGCGGCACACAAACTCACGATTTTGGCCTCATCCGGCATCGGTGTTCCGCTGCAGTTCGAAAAAGCTTACACCGAAGGCATTTCAGCTTTGACCCCAAGCGATATCGCTCACGCGGAGATGCTGGGTTACCGAGTTAAGCATTTGGGCATTGCCCGCCGTCGTGAAGAAGGTATTGAATTGCGTGTTCACCCAACTCTGGTGCCTAAAACCCACCTGATTGCTCAGGTTGATGGCGTGTTGAATGCGGTGATGGTGGACGGTGATGCTGTGGGACAAACTATGTATTACGGCCCGGGCGCCGGCGACGAAGCCACAGCCTCTGCGGTGATTGCCGATATCGTTGACGTCGCGCGAGCGGTTGCCAGTGAAAGTCAGCAGAAAGTGCCGTATTTGGGCTTTAATCCGGGCGCATTGGAAGATCTGCCAGTGTTGCCGATGGAAGAGATTCAGTCCGCATATTACCTGCGCATTCAGGCGTTCGACCGCCCAGGCGTTCTGGCCAAGATTGCCTCGATTCTGAGTGAGCATGGCATCAATATCGAATCGATCATGCAGAAAGAATCCGAGTTCGCGGACGGCCGTATTCCGGTCATTATCCTGACCCACACAGTTCAGGAGCGTCAGATGAACCTGGCGATCGAAGAAATGGAATCGTTGGTTGACGTCGATGGCTCCGTTGTCCGCATCCGCGCAGAAAATTTTAACTAACAGGTACGCACGTGAGATACATCAGCACACGGGGCGAAGCACCCGCTTTAGGCTTTGAAGACGTTCTTCTGACTGGCTTGGCAACTGACGGTGGCCTTTATGTGCCGGAGTCACTGCCACACTTCAGTCTGGAAGAAATTCGCAGCTGGCGGGGTCTGCCATACGCGGAGCTGGCCTTTAATGTCATGTACCCGTTTGTGGAAGATGCCATTCCGGCCGACGACTTCCGCAAGATGTTGGACGAGACCTACAGCGGCTTTGCCCACAAGTCCGTGGCGCCGCTGGTTCAGCTCGATAGCAACGAATGGGTAATGGAGCTGTTCCGCGGTCCCACGCTGGCATTCAAAGACTTCGCGCTGCAATTGCTCGGACGTTTGCTCGACTATGTGCTCGAAAAGCGTAAGCAGCACGTGGTTATCATGGGGGCCACCTCGGGTGACACCGGTTCAGCGGCAATCGAGGGTTGTCGCCGCTGCGAGCACGTGGATATCTTCATTTTGCATCCGTACCAGCGCGTGTCAGAAGTTCAGCGCCGTCAGATGACCACGGTGCAGGGCGATAACATCCACAACATCGCCGTTAAGGGTAACTTTGACGATTGCCAGCGCATGGTCAAAGAAAGCTTCGGTGACCAGTCGTTCCTGGGCGGTAAAACCCAGCTGGCGGCCGTGAACTCGATCAACTGGGCTCGGATCATGGCCCAGATTGTTTATTATTTCCAGGCATCATTGGCCTTGGGTGGTCCTGACCGCAGCATGGCATTCTCGGTGCCTACCGGTAACTTCGGTGACATCTTTGCCGGCTATCTGGCCAAGAAAATGGGCTTGCCGATCAGTCAGTTGGTGGTCGCAACCAACCGCAACGACATCCTGCATCGCTTCATGAGCGGCAATCGGTATGAGCAGCAGCAGTTGGAGCACACCTTGTCGCCGAGCATGGATATCATGGTGTCCAGCAACTTTGAGCGCCTGTTGTTTGATCTGCATGGTCGTGATGGTGCCGCGGTGAAAGACTTGCTTGAAAACGCAGCCAAAGGTCCGGTCAGTATCGAGGATTATCGTTGGAAAGCGGCTCGTAAACTGTTCGACAGCGATGCGGTAGACGACAAAACAACTTGCGATACCATTCGTGAAATCTACGAGCAGAATGAATATCTGCTCGACCCGCACACCGCCATCGGTGTTCGTGCCGCTCGAAACTGTCGCCGCGATGCGACTGTCCCGATGATTACACTGGGTACGGCGCATCCGGCCAAGTTCCCGGATGCCATCGTGGAAGCTGGCCTGTCTGTGAAACCTCAGCTGCCACCTCACATGACGGATCTGTTTGAGCGGGATGAGCGCTACACCGTTCTTGAGAACGATCTGGCCGAAGTGCAGGGCTTCTTGTCCACGCACTGGAAGAATGCCTGATCCGGCATGACTCCTAAAAAGATCCTGCGACGCCCCCGGCCGGCAGATCAGCTGGATTGGGGGCACAATTTGCCCCCAATCCTTCGTCGGTTATACGCCGCCCGAGGAGTTCATTCCGATGATCAGCTTCAGTACACCCTGAAACACCTGGCGTCCCCCATGCAGTTGCGGGGAATTGATCGGGCAGTGGAGCTGCTGGCCCACGCTGTTACCGACAAACAGCGCGTCATGATTTTGGGTGACTTCGATGCCGACGGCGCCACCAGTACGGCTGTCGCGATGCTTGGTTTGTCTATGTTGGGCGTTCCATCGGTCGACTTCCGTGTGCCAAGCCGTTTCTCTGATGGCTACGGGCTAACACCAGGAATCATTCATCGGTTGCAGGAAGAGGGTGAGTTGCCCGACCTGCTGGTGACGGTTGATAACGGTATCTCTGCCATTGAAGGCGTGCGAGCAGCCCGGGATCTCGGAATCAAAGTGGTCGTTACTGATCACCATCTGGCGGGAGACGTGTTGCCAGATGCGGATGCCATCGTAAATCCCAACCAGCCCGGTTGTCCGTTTCTGAGTAAAAATGCGGCGGGTGTGGGTGTCATGTTCTATGTGCTGACCGCTTTGCGTAAGCATCTGCGTGATCACAATCTGCTGCCGAACCCCGAACCCAATCTGGGGGCCTTGCTGGATCTGGTCGCCTTGGGCACGGTGGCTGACGTCGTGCCGCTGGATCACAACAATCGAATCTTCGTAGAGCAGGGCATTCGCCGTATCCGAAAAGGTGAAGCGCGCCGCGGAATACTGGCGTTGTTGAAAGTGGCTGGCCGGGACTACACCGAAATCAGCTCCACCGATCTTGGCTTTGTCGTAGGTCCCCGTCTGAATGCTGCCGGCCGTCTGGATGATATGAGCATCGGGATAGCATGTCTGCTCGCGGATAGCCCTGATGAGGCATTGCGGCTGGCTCAAGAGCTGGACAATTTCAACCGTGAACGCCGCACCATCGAGAAAGACATGAAGCAGCAAGCCCAGGAACTGCTGGGTTCCATGTCGTTGGATATCGAGGGTTTGCCTTGGGGGCTGGCGTTGTTTGATGCCGACTGGCATCAGGGTGTGATCGGCATTCTCGCCGCCAGAATCCGGGAGCAGACCCATCGCCCGACGATTGCGTTTGCGCCGGACGATGACGGCGTCAGTCTCAAAGGCTCGGCCCGCTCCATTCCTGGTTTGCACATACGTGATGCTCTCGCGGTGGTGGATGCCAAATCACCAGGCTTGATGAAGAAATACGGCGGCCACGCCATGGCGGCCGGTATGACCATTGCCCGTGACGATCTGGAAGCGTTCAGTAAGGCCTTCGATGAGGCCGTGCGAGATACCCTGAAGCCGGAAGATCTGGAAGCGGCGATCGTGACCGACGGCCCATTGGCGCCCGCAGAATTGAATCTCGATACCGCCTACATGCTTAAGCGCAGCGGCCCTTGGGGGCAGCACTTCCCCGAACCCTTGTTTGATGGTGAATTCAAGGTGGTCAGCCAGCGCATCGTGGGAGAAAACCATCTGAAACTGGTGCTCCAGCCAGCAGAGGGTGGCGGCATTATCGACGCCATTGCCTTTAATACCGGTCCCGAAGTACCGGACTTCACTCGCTCTGGCGCCCGAGTGGTCTATAAACCGGATGCCAATACCTTCCGGGGGCGGACGAACCTGCAGTTGATGGTGGATTATCTCGAACCTTTGGGCTGACGGGCGTCTTCCCCAGACTCTCCATATACAGTTTGGAGCGCTTGATCCCGTATAGTGCTTGCACCTATCTACGAGTAGCTGATTTAACGCACGAATTCCGGTAGAATTTGCCCTCAGTTTTTATCGCACCATTTTCCAAAGCGAGACAAGGTTTCATGGAAATTAATCCCATAGTGACGAAGATCAAAGAGCTTCGCGAGCGCACCGAAGCGCTGAGGGGGTATCTTTGACTACGATCAGCGAAGCGAACGTCTGGTCGAAGTAGAACGCGAACTTGAACTCCCAACCGTATGGGACGATCCGGAGCGCGCCCAGTCACTGGGTAAAGAGCGTTCTGACCTCGAATTGATCGTCAGAACCATTGATAACCTCACCTCCGGCCTGGCAGACGCAGAGAGCCTGCTAGAAATGGCCGTTGAAGAGGACGACGAAGGCACCGTGCAAGAAATCGAGGCCGACCTCGAAGGGCTTGATAAAGAACTCGAAAAGCTCGAATTCCGTCGCATGTTCTCCGGTGAAATGGATGCCAACAACGCTTATCTGGAAATTCAGGCAGGCTCAGGCGGCACCGAAGCGCAGGACTGGGGCAATATGCTGCTGCGCATGTACCTGCGCTGGGCCGAGCGTCGTGGGTTTAAATCCGAGATCGTCGAGCTGCAGGAAGGTGAAGTTGCGGGCATCAAAAGTGCCACTATCCACGTTCAGGGCGATTACGCCTACGGTTGGCTGCGGACCGAAACCGGCGTCCATCGTCTGGTTCGTAAATCACCGTTTGATTCCGGTAACCGCCGACACACCTCGTTCTCTTCTGTGTTCATCTCGCCGGAAGTGGACGACAGTTTTGAAATCGAAATTAATCCGGCGGATCTGCGAGTGGACGTTTACCGTGCCTCCGGCGCCGGTGGTCAGCACGTAAACCGAACCGAATCGGCAGTACGACTGACCCACAACCCCACTGGCATAGTGGTGGCGTGTCAGGCTGGCCGAAGCCAGCACCAGAACAAAGATCAGGCTATGAAACAGCTGAAAGCCAAGCTGTTCGAGCGCGAGATGCAGTTGCGCAATGCTGAAAAACAGAAGCAGGAAGACTCTAAGTCTGACATCGGCTGGGGTAGCCAGATCCGCTCATACGTGTTGGATGACAGCCGTATCAAAGATCTTCGCACCAAGGTGGAAACCAGTAATACCCAGTCGGTGCTCGATGGTGACATCGACAAGTTTATCGAAGCCAGTCTGAAGATGGCGCTGTAAAAAGCGCCATTCAACCCGAACCGGACCCCCCGACTTCTTAGTGAGCTAACATGACCGAACATACCCAGAACGCGACCCAGCCCGAGGACAACAAGCTGATTGCGGAGCGCCGCGCCAAACTGGCCACCCTGCGAGAGCAGGGTAATGCGTTCCCGAACGATTTCCGCCGTGATGCCAGCGCTGCAGAACTGCAGGAAAAATACGGTGACAAGTCCAAGGAAGAGCTGGAGGCCATGGGCATTCAAGTGGCGATTGCTGGCCGCATGATGCTCGATCGCAAGGCGTTCAAAGTGGTTCAGGACATGACTGGCCGTATCCAGATTTATGCCACCAAAGATGTCCAGAAAGATACCAAGCACTGGGATCTTGGCGATATCGTGGGAGTGCGCGGCGTGCTGTGCAAGTCGGGCAAAGGTGACCTTTACGTGGCGATGGATGAGTACACATTGCTCACCAAGTCGCTGCGCCCGTTGCCTGAGAAGCACAAAGGCCTGACCGACACTGAGGCTCGTTATCGTCATCGTTACGTTGACCTGATGATGAACGAAGACAGCCGTCGGGTGTTCTACGCTCGTTCCAAAATCATCAGCGTAATGCGCCAGTACTTCACCGAGCGTGACTTCATGGAAGTCGAAACTCCCATGCTACAGGTGATTCCCGGTGGTGCTACTGCCCGCCCGTTCGTGACCCACCACAACGCCTTGGGTATTGATATGTATCTGCGGATTGCGCCGGAGCTGTATCTCAAGCGCTTGGTTGTGGGCGGTTTCGAGCGAGTGTTCGAGATCAACCGTAACTTCCGTAACGAAGGGCTGTCGACTCGGCATAATCCGGAGTTCACCATGGTCGAGTTCTATCAGGCGTACGCCGATTACAACGACCTGATGGACCTGACCGAAGACATGTTGCGCACCATCGCTGAAAAAGTACTGGGCACAACCACGGTCACCAATACGCGTGTGCTGAAAGACGGCACCGAAGAAACCGTTGAATACGACTTTGGCAAGCCGTTTGAGCGTCTGACCGTTGTGGACGCAATCTTGCGCTACAATCCGGAAATCACACGCGAGCAGCTGGCTGACGAGTCTCAGGCTCGTGAGTTGGCTAAAGGGCTGGGCATCAAGGTTAAGGACATTTGGGGCTTGGGCAAGCTGCAAATCGAGATCTTCGAAGAGACTGCAGAGCACCGTTTGATGCAGCCGACCTTCATTACCGAGTACCCGAAAGAAGTGTCGCCACTGGCCCGTTGCAAAGACAGCGATCCGTTTGTGACTGAACGCTTTGAATTCTTTGTGGGTGGTCGCGAAATTGCCAACGGTTTTTCGGAGCTGAACGATGCGGAAGATCAGGCCGAGCGCTTCAAGGCCCAAGTTGCTGAGAAGGATGCCGGTGACGACGAAGCCATGTTCTATGATGACGACTACGTGATGGCGCTGGAATACGGTTTGCCCCCGACTGCGGGTGAAGGTATCGGCATCGACCGCTTGGCCATGATGCTGACCGATTCGCCGTCTATTCGTGACGTTATTCTGTTCCCGGCCATGCGCCCCGAGCACAAATCTGAGTCGAATTCCGGAGAAGAATAAGGCATGCAACCGGTCGAGGCACTGGCTCAAGAACTGAAGCCCGGGCTCGGCTGGGAGCGGTGGCTGGCGGACGAGTTCCGTCAGCCCTATATGCATCACCTGGCGGAATTTCTGGCCGCCGAAGCGCGCGCTGGAAAGACGCTGTTCCCCTCCAAATCACAGCTATTTAATGCCTTGAACAGCACGCCGCTGGACAAGGTCAAAGTTGTCATTCTTGGGCAAGACCCCTACCACGGTGCCGGTCAGGCCCATGGCCTGTGTTTCTCCGTTGCTCCCGGTGTGCCAACACCCCCCTCCCTGACGAATATCTTCAAAGAAATCCAACAGGATTTGAACATTGCACCACCCGGTCACGGCTGTCTGCAGTCATGGGCAGAGCAGGGTGTTTTGTTGCTGAATGCTGTGCTGACGGTAGAGCGGGGTAAGGCTGGCGCCCATCAAGGCAAGGGCTGGGAAGTCTTCACGGATCGGGTGATCGAGCTGGTGAATCAGCATCGCCAGGGCGTGGTGTTTCTGCTCTGGGGCAGTTATGCCAAAAAGAAGGGGCAGATCATTGACCGTGATCGCCATCTGGTTCTGGAGGGGCCTCACCCGTCACCGCTCAGTGCCTACCGCGGATTCTTCGGGTGCCAGCATTTTTCTCGCGCCAATCAATGGTTGCTTGAAAATCACCAGAGCCCAATAGAGTGGGCGCTGGCGTCCCCGCAGCAGGAGCTGCTCGATTTCTAGTTAAGGCGCCCGTTTACCCCAATAGCACCATGGCTGCTTCCATCTGGGCACTCAGGTCTTCTTCCTCGGCCAGGTTCATCTCGGGATCCAGTCCCAACCGGCCAAACGCTGAAATGGACGCGAAATCCATCTCGTTCCACCGGTGATTGGTGCCGGCGACTAGCTGCAGGTTTGCAATCATAACCAGATCGGCATGGTCTGCTTCGGGCACTTCACGCTGGAAGTTCGCGTATTCCAGAGGGACATTCTGCAACGCTTCCGGGAATTTCCATTTTTTCAGGATCAGGCTGCCAATACGCGGATGCAATTCTTCGATCACGGCATCCAGTACGATGCCGCTTAACTCAAGGCTTTGATCTTCAACATAGCGAAGAATAGGTAGCACGCCAATCAAGTGTACCAATCCGGCCAGAGTGGCTTGGTCCGGCCTTAGCTTGGTGTAGTGCTGAGCCAGTACATGGCAGATGCCGGCGACTTCAGTGCTGGTTTGCCAAGTGGCCCTGAGCCGCTTGTCGACCATGTCGGAGGTGGCCTGGAACATTTGCTCCATCGCCAGGCCCATTGCCAAATTGCTGGTGTACGCCATGCCGAGGCGGCTCACCCCCATATTCAGGTTCTCAATGGCACGGGTGCCTCGGAACAGAGGGCTGTTGCAAACGCGTATGATGCGGGCAGACAGTGCCGTGTCGTTGCTGATCACCGTCACCAGATCCGCAATCGAGGTGTCTTCCGACTCTGCGATCTCTCTGACTTGCAGGGCTGCTTCTGGAAGAGTCGGCAAGATTAACCTGTCGTTCTCAATGGCGCTGGTCAGGTCAGCTTTAATGGTGTCGATAATGTCTGCCATAGTCCGTCTGTTCCCGCTTAAATGAGGCCCTGTTACAGGGCTCTGTTTATGGCTGCATTTATAGCAAATAACAGCGGTTATTCCTGTCAACTTATGTATCAGAAGGTTGCTGTTCAGGCACGGCGTAAGGTAATTGCTCGAGCTGGATCTTCGCCCCTTCCATTCCGTCTATGGCAAGCACCTTTGCGCTGGCATCGTGCCGCATGACCGCAAGCATTTGGCCCTCATGCTCGCCGGTCAATAAGGCATTGACCACCTCACCGACATTCTTGCCATCTGCCAGTAGCTTCGAGCCAACGGCCGGAGGCTGTTGAGTGTTGTTGAAAGATAGTCGGTACAGGCTTTTTTTCAACTGGCCAAGGAAATGCATGCGAGCAATCACCTCCTGCCCGGTGTAGCACCCTTTCTTGAAGTGAACACCTTGCAGGTGTTGCAGGTTAAGCATTTGCGGCACATAGGCTTCTTGAGAGGCTTCTGTCAGCCAGGGTACACCTGCGGCGATGCTTGAAATCTGCCACTTTTCTACGTCTATTTCAGGTGCATCTTCGGGAACAGAATGTTCGCCCGTAGGTTGCCACCATTCATAGCGAGCAGTGTTGTCCGCGGTGTTTTCAATGCGAATCAGGTGACTGTCGCCAACTTTCAGCGTTTGGCCGGGCTGGGTCAAAGAGTGCGCACTATCTCCGGCTACCGATGCGGCTGCGGCTTCGCCGATCAGTCCGATGATTCGGGCTGCGGACAGGGTTTCCATGGTGGTGCCGCGAAAGAGCATCAGGTATTTTTTTAAATGACTAACGGTGGACTCGGCTTGGCTGGCGTCAAGGTCCAGCAACAGGTCTTCGCCATCCCGAACCAAACGTGTCAGGCAGTAAGCGCGGCCTTTAGGGGTGCAGGCGGCGGCCCTGAGGGATTGGTCGCTGGTTACTTCGTCCACGTGTTGAGTGAACTGGCCTTGCACAAACTTGTCGGTTCCCGGCCCGCTGATGCGGGCCATGATGCGATGGCTCAAGAGAGCGTAGCCGTTGGTGTGTGCGAGTTGCTGAGAATCCTGTCTACTCACGATAGTCTCCAGAACTAATGCGAAGGAGTGTTGTGCCTGGGTTCAGGCGAACCTGCTCGAAGTAACATCCGCAGGCGCCTGAAGGCCGTGTCGTTAGTGTTCGACGTCGGGGCGCCCATGTTGCCGGTAATGATTGCAATCATGCTACCCGATTTTCGGTCGCTCGGTTTGAGTTGCAGAATGAGCAATTTGGAGCTCAGGAAGCTGGCGTTGGTGACGGTGACTGGCAAATGGCGGCCGTTAGCCAGTTGGCATGTCAATCCTGAGGTGTCATTGGATAAAGCGACAATGGCATTCGGTTTTTTTAATAAACCGAAGCGCTGAAATGACGCCCAGCCCAGAGCAAGTACTGGAATGATCAGTACGAGCAACAGATGTGAGGTCTCCAGCGCCGCTGCAACGGTAAACATAGCCAGTCCAAGCCACGGGATGGTTGCTATGAGTCCTGCAGAAATGGAAGGGAGCAGTGTTAGTTTAATCCGGTTGGACACGGGCTAGAATCATCTCGACGATGCGACGAAGATCCGGATCCTCGGGTTTGCTGCGCTGCATGAACCATTCAAACATATCCGCATCCTCGCAGCTAAGTAGCTTTTGGTAGCGTGCTTGATCTTCTGGTTCTACGTCTCGGTAGGCTTCTTCCAGGAAGGGTAAAAGCAGAACGTCCAGTTCCAGCATGCCGCGACGGCTGTGCCACCAGAGACGATGGAACTCAGTGTGCGCGTTTGATTCTTTGGTGTCGGACATAGTGGGTTCCGTCTTTAGGCGTTTTTTGATGAAGGCCCTGACTCAAGGAGCCAGAGTTCGATAAGTTGTTGGTACCAGCACAGTGTCGCGGGCGTCGCTCTGAGCTTGCGGGTAGTCCAGAGTGTAATGCAGTCCGCGGCTCTCTTTCCGCTGCAGAGCGGAGCATATGATCAGGTCTGATATGGTGACCAAATTCCGTAATTCAATGAGGTCGTTGGTAACCCGGTAGTTGCTGTAGAACTCGTTGATTTCACCCTGTAGCAGGTCCACCCGGTGTTTGGCTCGGTGCAGTCGCTTAGTTGTCCGCACAATGCCGACATAGTCCCACATGAAGTGACGCAGCTCATCCCAGTTATGGGAGATAATGACGTCTTCATCGGAATCGCGAACCTGACTTTCGTCCCATACGGGCACGGAAGGCACGGTTGGAATATTCGCTTCCCGGCGAGCAATGTCTTGAGCTGCCGCGCGGCCATAGACCAAACATTCAAGTAGCGAATTGCTGGCCATGCGGTTGGCGCCATGAAGACCGGTGAACGCGGCTTCGCCGACCACGTAAAGCTGGTTGATGTCGGTTCGGGCGCGTTCGTCGCTAATGACACCGCCGCACGTGTAGTGGGCCGCAGGCACGACGGGAATGGGGTCTTTGGTAATGTCGATGCCGAAACCGAGGCATTTCTCGTAAATCGTCGGAAAGTGATGCTTGATGAAATCAGCCGGCTTGTGGCTGATGTCCAGGTACAGATGGTCAGCACCTAAACGCTTCATTTCGTGGTCGATGGCCCGGGCAACCACATCCCGGGGTGCGAGCTCGGCGCGCTCGTCAAACTTATCCATGAACCGGCTGCCATCGGGCAGTTTCAGAATACCGCCTTCACCGCGAACGGCTTCGGTGATCAGGAAGGATTTGGCATGAGGGTGGTACAAACAGGTCGGATGGAACTGGTTGAACTCCATGTTGGCGACCCTGCAGCCGGCCCGCCATGCCATGGCGATGCCGTCGCCGGACGCCCCGTCGGGGTTGGTGGTGTAACGATACGCTTTGGAGGCGCCGCCGGTTGCAATAACCGTGAAGCGTGCGCGGTAGAGCTCCACGTGGTTGTCTTCAAGATTGAGTACGTAGGCGCCTACGCAGCGATTTCCCGGCAACGACAGGTTGCGGTTGGTGATCAGGTCCACCGCGACTCGGCCGGATTTGAGTTCAACGTTGCGCTTGGCGACTGACTGGCTGGCCAGCGTTGTGGACACGGCCTGACCGGTTGCATCGGCTGCGTGGATGATGCGGCGATGGCTATGGCCGCCCTCACGGGTCAGGTGATATTGGTCATTTTCTTCTTTGCGGGTGAAGGTCACGCCAGATTCGATGAGCCAATCAATGCTCTCTTTGCCGTGCTCTACGGTAAAACGCACGGCATCTTCGTGGCAGAGGCCGCCTCCCGCGTTCAGGGTATCCTGAATATGGTTTTCGACCGAGTCGGTTGCATCGAGAACAGCCGCAATCCCGCCTTGAGCCCAGAGCGTGGCCCCGGAACTAATGTCGGCTTTACTGATTACGCATATGTTTAAGTGCTCTGGCAAATTCAAAGCGACAGTCAGTCCGGCTGCGCCGCTGCCGATAATAAGAACATCGTATTCGTAGGATTGTGGCATTGGGTCGTTGTCGCAGGCCATAATGTGGAAGTGTATTGAACTAAACTTTGTGCTTGCTGTCTATTTGGCCCGATGGATATGTCTCGAGCCAGTTGCTGTTGGCAACCTGGGTTCATGTATGAACGCCGGAATGACACAATGACACAAGTGAGCCTATTAAAAGCCACCCAGATGGCCAACCGAACGGGACAGTCCGTTGCTTCGTCCATGATTTCCGATACAGATTCTAAATCGAGTGAGCAGACTGAAAGCCAGACGGATTTGCAGCTGGTGCGCAAGGTTCGTAATGGGGATCGGTCGGCGTTCGACCTGCTGGTGGTGAAATACCAGTCCCGGGTAGCCTCCATTATCAGCCGATACGTATACGACAGCCACGAAGTGATGGATTTAGCGCAAGAAACGTTCATTAAAGCGTTTCGGGCAATCGACCGGTTCCGTGGCGACAGTGCATTTTACACTTGGCTGTACCGTATTGCTGTGAATACCGCAAAAAATTACCTGGAAGCACGTGGTCGCAGGCCTCAAGGGACTTCCGATTCTTCCGAGGCGGAAAATTACGACGATGGCCGCCGGTTGCGGGACGTGGCCTCACCAGAAAAACTGCTGCAAAAAGATCAGTTGCAAACGGCGTTGGCTGAAGCGATTGCCGCGTTGCCCGAGGAACTAAGGTCCGCTTTCTTGCTCAGAGAATATGACGGTCTTAGTTATGAGGACATTGCCCGGATTCTGGAGTGCCCGATTGGCACCGTACGTTCCCGGATTTTCAGGGCCCGGGATGCAGTGGATCGCCACATTGGTCCACTTCTTAATAATTCAGTGACGTAAGTGAGGTTGCACCCGATGGATGAGCGTCTCAGAGAAACTCTGTCAGCAATGATGGACGATGAAGCGGACGAGCTTTCAGTGCGCAGATTGCTTTCGCACGACGATCAGAACGAAGTCAGAGAGCAGTGGCAGAGATGGCAGCAGGTTCGCGACTTGATGCACGAAGCACCGAGTGCCTCATACAGCGTCGATGTCGCAGGCGCTGTGCGTGCTGCGATCGATGACCAGGAGCCCCCGGAAGCAGTCTCTGCGACGGCCAAAATGCGTGCTGGCGGTTATTGGCATTGGCCGGTGGCGGCTATGGTTGCATTGGCGCTGGTTGTCGGATTTGGTGCCGGAGCTGGTTGGGGGACCTCGCCGGGGGACACTGAGAATGCGTTGGCGGTGACTGGAGTAGATCAGAGTGGACCCCAGTTAGCCCTGAGTACGGAAGAAGTAGCCCTGCAGCGGCTCGATGAGCAGCAGCTGCGACAGGTACGTCAGTATTTGCTGGAGCATGCCCAGCATAACAGTGTCGGGGCCGGGCGGGGCTCAATGGGGTACGCGAGAATGGTAAGTGCGAACGGCGGCTATTGAGCCCGAGGTGTCTGGATATGAAATTTCCGCTTAAAGGTAAGCTCGCCATGGCTCGAGTGCTGATGCTCGCGGCGCTGGTTTTCCTTGCGCCAGGCATGTCGGCACATGCTCAAGGTGAGGCGGCCGAAACTCCGTCATCGATGTCAGCAATGGACTGGCTGGAGCGGCTGGGCCCGGCACTGAACATGACCTCCTATGAGGGCGTATTTGTATACGCCAGAGGTGATCAGGTGCATTCCATGGGCATCGCACACCGGTACCGGGACGGTCAGGTGGAAGAACGCTTGGTCATGCAAGATGGTGGCTCAGGCGAGATTGTCAGAAAAGGTATGGATGTGGTCTGTGTGTTGCCGGATCAGGGGCGAATCCGTCTGGATGAAGTCATTCCGTCGGGGCCATTCGCTGAGGCGTTTGCCAGCCAGTTAATGCCAGTCAGTCAGTGGTATCAGCCGGAGTTGGTTGGTGGGGACCGGGTAGCTGGCTACGATGTGGTTACAGTGGATCTGACGGCCAAAGACCCTTATCGGTATAGCCATCGTCTCTGGATTGAAAAAGAAACAGGGCTTTTGGTAAAAAGCCACGTGCGGGATGTCGACGACACCGTTCTGGAACATTTCCAGTACACCAGTTTGAAAATTACCGACGACATTGCTGATGAAAAGTTTGAAGTCCAAACCCAGGGACTTGAGGTTACCCGTCATCTCGGGACTCCGGAGCCGCAGCAGTCTTCCGTCGGCCGAATGACCGGCTGGACGTTGAATTGGCGACCTGAAGGTTACATGCCTGCGGCCACACCCAGCTCGAGCAACGGCAAAGCGGTCGCGTTCTCGGATGGCTTGGCAACATTTTCGGTGTTCGTTGAGCCGGTGAAAGGGCTCAAAATGCCAACGGGCGCCTCCCGGGTTGGCGCATCTACCGTCTATATCCATGAAGTGTTGGTGGCAGAGCGGCCGTTTCTGATTGTAGTTGTCGGAGAAATTCCTCCTGGAGCCGCCCGAAAAGTCGCGAATGCGGTGTCGATCGATGATGCCCTGGCGCGAGGGTGGGTGGCCAGTGATCACTGAGACCGGAAAAGTCATCGCCCTTCAGGGTCCGCAAGCCTGGGTGCAGACCATTCAAATCAGTGCATGCGAAAGTTGTTCTGCCCGAGCCGGTTGTGGTCAGCGTGCGCTTGCAGCGGTCTCTGGCGGTAAAGCCAATCAGGTGCTGGTGCTGAATACGGGCGATGCGCAAGTGGGCGACGAGGTTGTGATCGGAGTCGATGAGCAATCTCTGCTAACGGCCTCTTTGGCCGTATACGGGGTGCCGCTGTTGTTCATGGTGCTGATGAGTATTGGCGGTTACCGGTTGCTTGGCGAAATGGATCTGGTGGCCATTGTGGGTGCGCTACTCGGTTTGGCAACGGGGTTCTGGCTGGTTCGCCGTTGGCAATCGCGGTCGGGTGATCGGTTTCAGCCTCACATGGTTCGAGTGAACAGGATTGTGTCGGTCTCTTGTCTCTAAAACCTACCAATTTTTAAGTTGAAAAGTGGGTGTCCAGCCATAAATTGTAACGACAGACCTACGGCCAAATTAAGAGGGTTCAACATGCAAAAAACTAATACGCCGGTCGCTCGTTATCGTGATGGGTTCCGGCCGGGTTTTGTTCTGGGTGCTTGGCTGATTTTCGCTGTTTTGGTGACGGCGGTATGGAGCCAGAGTGTCGCTGCGCGTGGTTTGCCGGATTTCACCGAGCTTGTTGAGGAAAACTCCAGTGCGGTGGTGAATATCAGTACCACCAGTGAGCCAGCCGGTCGCCGGTCCCGTTTTCAGGGGCTACCATTCGATGAGGGTCAGCTGGATCAGTTACCTCCGTTTCTGCAGGACTTCTTTCGTGGCCCCAACTCCCCCTTCGGCGGAGCTCCGGGCGGCAAACAGCCGACTCGCTCAATGGGCTCGGGCTTTATTGTGTCAAAAGATGGTTATGTACTGACGAATAATCATGTGGTCGAGGGTGCCGATGAAGTGGTGGTTCGGCTGAACGACCGCCGGGAGTTTGCCGCGACCATTGTGGGCACCGATCCCCGTTCCGACATGGCCGTTTTGAAAATCGAAAATGCGGAAGACCTTCCAGTGGTAAAGGTTGGTAGTTCTGAAGAACTCAAAGTTGGTGAGTGGGTGTTTGCGATTGGCTCTCCCTTCGGATTCGATTACACGGTGACTGCGGGTATCGTCAGTGCGCTTGGCCGGTCGCTGCCCTCGGAAAACTATGTTCCTTTTATCCAAACCGATGTTGCCATCAATCCGGGTAACTCGGGTGGGCCGCTTTTCAATCTGGACGGCGAAGTCATCGGTATCAACTCTCAGATTTATACGCGTTCCGGTGGGTTCATGGGCGTGTCTTTTGCTATTCCTATTGATGATGCCATGAGCGTGTTTCGCCAGCTTCGCGATGAGGGGGCTGTGGCCCGTGGTTGGCTGGGCGTGTTGATTCAGGAGGTCAATCGCGATCTTGCGGAGACCTTTGGTCTGAAACGCCCCCGAGGAGCCCTGATCGCCGAGGTCATGATGAATTCACCCGCTCAGACCGGAGGTCTTCAGTCCGGCGATATCGTTCTTGAGTACAACGGTGAGGAAATTGAACTGTCCTCGGATTTGCCCCCCAAAGTGGGCCGCACGCCGGTGGGAGAGTCCGCCCGGTTGACCGTTTTGAGGGGCGGTGACGAGATAGAACTGGATGTTGAAATCGGAGAGTTGCCAGAGGACGGTCGCGCAAGCCAATCCAAGACCGATGACCATGGTAGTGGGACCGCAGGCGCGCTTGGCCTGACGGTTGAACCACTGACGCCGGAAAATGCCCGTGCAGCGGGTGTTGAAAGCGGAGTGTTGGTTACCAACGTTGAGCGAGGGCCTGCGCTTGAAGCGGGCATCCGAAACCGGGATATCATCACCGAAATAAACCGCAATCGAGTCGAGTCGCTGAAAGCTTTTCGGGCGGTTGTAAAAGATTTGCCAAAAGGCCAGGCGGTGTCTGTGCGTGTCGTACGTCAGGGCCGACCAATTTATCTGGTGATGAGGCCGTAATCCAAGTCTGTCCGTTAAAGCTGTGCGTTGGCTCCCGGAGCGTGTCACGACATGCCCGGGAGCTTTTGCTATACTCACCGGATCTTTTTTGAAATCTAGGTCATGGGATGGACCCGGTGACAATATGAAAAATAAGGAATTATCCCTCCGCCAACTTCTTAAGCTGCGCAACTCGTGGTTGGCCTTGCTCGTTTTTATCGGCTCCGTTGGTGTCACCATTTTATTATGGCAGGTATCCATCCGATTGGTGGAGGACCGTGCAGAAGCCAAGTTCCGAGCTCAATCCTTACAACTCAAAACGGCTATTGAAGAACGCCTGCTTAACTACGAACAGGTGTTGGCGGGCAGTGCGGGTCTCTTTGCTGTGAAGAGCGAGGTCAGTCGTGATGAGTGGCGAGAGTACGTTGAAAAAGTAGACATCAACCGTTACTACCCCGGAATTGAGGGGATCGGCTTTGTCCAGCGCATTGGTGTGCGGCAAATGGCCGATCACATCGCCTTCGTTCGAGCGCAAGGGGTTTACAAATATCTGGTTAAGCCTTTGGGGGCTGGGCCAGATTACTATCCCATGGTGTACCTTGAACCGGGTACGGAACGAAATTTAAGCGCTCTCGGTTACAATGCGTTCAGCGATCCCATACACCGTGTCACCATGGAGCGGGCTCGGGATGATGCCAAACCGATGGTGACGGGCAAGGTGGTATTGGTTCAGGAGTCTTTGGCCGAAGATCAGGCAGGGTTCCTCATGTATTACCCGGTGTATCAAGGCGGAACCATTCCTGATGTCCGGGTCGAACGCCGAATGATGCTGGCGGGCTATGTGTTCAGTGCGTTCCGAATGAATAACCTGCTTGATGGTATTGTCGGGTTGATTTCCCCGTTTCTTGATGTGCGCATTTATGATTCGGCTGTCGTGTCCAGAAGTACGCTCATGTACGGTTCCAATCTGGGGTCGCTGGATAATGAGTTCAGTTTTGAACTTAGCCAGACTTTGTCTCACGGTGGCCGGGAGTGGCTGCTTCAAACCCGCTCCACGCCCGCGTTTGATTACCTAGCCTCGGACCCTCGCCCGCCAATTGTGCTGGGTTCAGGGTTGGCGATCAGTGTTTTGATGTACCTGTTTGTGTTGTCGCTGGTGCGGTCTCGTTTGGGTGCGCAGGTCAACGCGGGCCGATATCGGGCGATTACCGAAGGTGCCGCGAACGTGACGCTGGTGATGGATCGGGCGGGTAAACCCACGTATGCAAGCCCATCCGGTCTGGATATCCTCGGTTTTGACCCTGACCGCGTCGCGGATCTGGATTTTAAATCGTTGGTCAATGCCGAAGATTGGCTCGGATTGCAGCAGGCATTCACCGATGCAATGTTGTCTCCAGGCAAGCAAATGCCAGCGGTGCGGGCGCGCGTCAATGACGCAGAAGGTCATTGCCGTGAGATGGAGGGGACATTTACCTCGATGTTAAACGTGCCCGGGGTCGGCGGTGTGGTGTTGAGCTTACGAGACCTCACGCAGCTGAAAGCGGCCCAGTCTGAATTGCACCGATTGGCTTTTTTCGATCCTTTAACCGGTTTGGCTAATCGCCAGTTGTTCCGTGATCGTTTGAACCACGTGGTTCGCCGTTCCCGTCGCAGCGGAGAGCCGGCGGCGTTGATGTATCTGGACCTGGATGGTTTCAAGCGAATCAACGATACGTTGGGGCATGATTGTGGTGATGAGTTGCTTCGGCAGGTGGCGGAGTGGCTTCAAGGTTGTGTGCGAGAAGAAGATTCCGTGGCGCGTTTGGGCGGCGATGAATTTGTTGTTTTGCTCTCGAGAGTCAGTGGAACTGAGGCCGCCAGCAAAGTAGCGGAGACTATTTTGCGGCGACTGTGCCAGAGAGTCAGGCTTAACGATCACGATGTTGGCGTAACGGTCAGTATTGGTGTTGCCATGATCCCCCATGACAGCGAAGACGTAGGCACGCTGATGAAGTACGCGGATCTGGCCATGTATCGAGCGAAGGAGATGGGCCGAAACAATTACCAATTCTTCACGCCGGCTATGAACATCAAGGCTGCGCGTCGAATGTTACAGCAGGAAGAGTTGGCGACAGCGCTTAATGAAGATCGCTTCGTGTTGCATTATCAGCCGAAAGTGGATCTGGTAAGCCAGAAAGTGATTGGGGTTGAGGCCTTTCTGCGTTGGCATCACCCTGAAAAGGGCATTGTTCCAGCTCAGCAGTTTATTAATCTGGCTGATGAAACCGGATTGATTGTCAGACTGGGCGAGCAGGCGTTCAGGCAAGCCTGCATCCAGGTTCAGGCGCTGGAGCGCGCAGGCTTCGAATCACTGAAAATGGCGATTAATTTTTCAGTTCGTCAAATCACCGACACCGGCTTTCTGGACCTGATACGCCGGGTCATTACCGAGACTGGCGTGGCCGCGGATCGGATAGAGCTGGAACTTCCAGCGGAATTGTTGAACGAAGACCCGCGCATGTTGCGGGAATTGTTGGTGGCGCTGAATGATCTGGGTGTTTGCCTGATATTGGATGATTTCGGAAAGGGATCCTGCTCACTAGTCGCGTTGCAGCAGCTGCCACTGGATGTCATCAAGATTGACCATGGGTTTATTCGTGATATCCCCTACAACGTTAGCGCGACCGATGTCGCTTCAGCGGTGATTGCCCTGGCGCACAAACTGCACCTGACTGTCGTCGCCGAAGGTGTTGAAACCATGCAGCAATTGGCCTTCCTGAAGTCGGCGGGTTGTGCCCAGTGCCAAGGCAATTTGTTCAGCTATCCACTGGATGAAGATGCCTTGATCGGGTTCTTGATTCGCCAGTATGAGAAGCCGCTTATTTCCTGATCATGGCAATAGCGGCCGGATACCGGTAAAATCACGCCGTTCCCGGACCCGTAGCGGCTATACCGGGCTCAATCCCACGTCTTATATGAGTAATCATTGTCTGTGACTGAACTGAGCCGAATCCGTAACTTTTCCATTATTGCCCACATCGACCACGGTAAATCCACGCTGGCGGATCGTTTTATTCAAAGCTGTGGCGGTTTGACCGAGCGTGAAATGGCCGCTCAGGTGCTCGACTCCATGGACCTCGAGAGAGAGCGGGGCATCACCATCAAAGCCCAAAGCGTGACGCTCAACTACACCGCTCGGGATGGCGAAACTTACAAACTGAATTTTATCGACACGCCGGGGCACGTAGACTTTTCATACGAAGTGTCCCGTTCCCTGTATGCGTGTGAAGGTGCGCTGCTTGTCGTGGATGCCGGTCAGGGCGTAGAAGCGCAGTCGGTTGCCAACTGTTACACCGCACTGGAACAGGGTCTGGAAGTTGTTCCGGTACTGAACAAAATGGACCTTCCTCAGGCCGAACCAGAGCGTGTGGCGGCTGAAATTGAGGACATTATCGGCATTGAAGCTCAAGACGCGGTGCGCTGCAGTGCCAAAAGTGGTCTGGGCGTAGAAGACGTGCTTGAGGATCTGATCCAGAAGATCCCGCCTCCTGTAGGTGACCGAAGTGCACCGTTGCAGGCGCTGATTATCGATTCCTGGTTTGATAACTATCTGGGCGTTGTATCGTTGGTTCGGGTCATCGAAGGTGTTCTGCGCAAAGGCGACAAGATTGTTATCAAGTCGACCAGCAAGGCCTGGAACGCGGATAAGGTCGGGATCTTTAACCCGAAACCGACCGATACCAATATTCTGGAAGCGGGCGATGTAGGCTTCGTGGTTGCGGGTATTAAGGATATCCACGGTGCGCCGGTGGGTGACACCATCGTGCATCAGAAATACGCTGATGAAACCCCGATGCTGCCGGGTTTCCAAAAGGTCAAACCGCAGGTCTACGCAGGTTTGTTCCCGGTCAGTGCGGATGACTATGACGACTTCCGGGACGCGCTTGAAAAACTGACCCTGAATGACGCGTCACTGTTTTTCGAACCTGAAAATTCCGATGCGCTGGGGTTTGGCTTCCGATGTGGTTTCCTGGGCATGTTGCACATGGAAATTATTCAGGAGCGTCTGGAACGCGAATACGATATTGATCTGATTACCACCGCACCGACGGTTATCTATGAGGTGGTTACCAAACAGGGTGAGACGGTGTCGGTAGACAACCCGTCCCGCCTGCCGGACGTTGGTTCCATCGAAGAGATGCGCGAACCGATTGTTGAAGCCAATATTCTGGTGCCGCAGGAGCATTTGGGCAATGTGATTGCCCTGTGTGAAGAGAAGCGGGGCGTTCAGAAAAACATGCACTTCATGTCGTCTCAGGTGCAGCTGAGTTATGAACTTCCGATGGCGGAAGTTGTCATGGACTTCTTTGATCGGGTTAAATCCGCAAGCCGCGGTTTCGCCTCGCTCGATTACCATTTTGTTCGTTTCCAAGACGCGAATCTGGTTCGGTTGGATGTGTTGATCAATGGCGAGCGAGTAGACGCGTTGGCAATCATTGTTCACCGTGATCTGGCCCACCGTAAGGGGCGTCAGTTGATCGAAAAGATGAAAGAACTGATCCCCAGACAGATGTTCGATATTGCCATTCAAGCGGCTATCGGGACTCAGGTGGTATCACGGGTAACTGTGAAAGCGTTACGCAAAAACGTAACGGCTAAGTGTTACGGTGGCGACGTCAGCCGTAAGAAGAAACTGCTTCAGAAGCAGAAGGAAGGCAAAAAGCGTATGAAGCAGCTGGGTAATGTCGAGGTGCCTCAGGAAGCGTTTCTTGCTGTGTTGAAAGTCGATAATTAATAGAGCTAAGGCACCCGATGGATATTGATTTTCCACTGGTATTGGTCGTTCTCACCTTTGTGACGGGTGTAGTTTGGCTTGCGGACAAGTTGTTTTTGAGAAAACGCCGGCTGGCCAGCGTGAACGGAAAACCGACTGCTGAAGGCCCGGAAGAGCCAAAAGAGCCTTGGCTGGTAGATATCAGTCGCTCATTTTTTCCGGTGCTGGCCGTTGTGCTCGTGCTGCGGTCGTTTCTGATCGAGCCTTTCCAGATACCATCCGGCTCTATGCTGCCCACGCTGGAGGTTGGCGATTTCATACTGGTGAACAAATACGCCTATGGACTGAGGCTGCCAGTGGCGGGTACCAAGGTTGTCGAGATCGGCGACCCCGAGCGTGGCGACGTAATGGTTTTTCGCTTTCCGGAAGATGGCGTTACCAATTACATCAAACGAGTGATTGGTTTGCCGGGCGACACGGTGCGCTATCGTAACAAACAGCTCTTTATCAACGATGAGCCGGTGTCTCGGGATTTTGTCGCGCGGTTGCCTCCGATGGAGCGCTGGCGCGAAAGTATGGGCAGTGTTGAACATGATATCTACATCACCATGGGGCGCATGTCTGGGTCTGGTGAAGGTGAGTGGACGGTTCCCGATGGCCATTACTTTGTCATGGGGGACAACCGGGATAACAGTAACGACAGCCGTTTCTGGGGCACGGTTCCTGATGAGCTGGTGGTCGGCAAGGCCTTTGGTATCTGGATGCACTGGAAATCTCTCACAAGTCTGCCATCTTTTGATCGAGTGGGTGGTATTGAATGATCTCGAAGAGTTCGGAGCGAACGCGCATGAAGAATGGATATCCCTCGGGTATGAAGTATCAGCAGGGCAGTGCTTTGACGATGATGATCGTAGCCTTGTTTTTTGCTGGCCTGCTGACGTTTGTCCTCAAAGTTGGTCCGGCTTATCTTGATGACTTCACCATTCAGGAAGCCCTCGAGAACCTTGAGAACATAGATGGCCTCTCCAAAATGGGGCCGGCTCAGGTCCGCGGGGTGATCAACAAGCAATTAAGTGTGAACAACGTACGCGGCTTTGATGCCAAAAATATCACCGTTGATAAAGACGGCGATCTGGTGCTCATAAACGTTGATTATGAAGTTCGCAATAACCTGTTTGGCAGGGTCGATACGGTCGTCCACTTCCAACACGAGTACGAGTTTAAAGGCCAGTGAGCTTAAAACCAGATCTTGACCAACTTCAGCGCCGCATCGGCTATCAGTTCAAAGACCCTGAACGACTGCTGCTGGCGCTTACTCATAGAAGCTTTGGCAACCAGAACAACGAACGCCTGGAATTTCTGGGCGACTCTATCGTCAATATGGTGATCGCCGAGCACCTGTTTTTGAAATTCGAAGCAGCCCGTGAAGGCCAGTTGAGCCGTCTCAGAGCCCGCATGGTGAAAGGGGTCACCCTTGCCGAAATCGGACGCGAGTTCGAGTTGGGCCAATACCTGAGGTTGGGTTCGGGTGAGTTGAAAAGTGGTGGTTTCCGCCGCGAGTCCATCTTGGCCGATGCAGTAGAATCCATCATCGGTGCCATCTATCTGGACAGTGATTTCTATACTTGCCGTGAGCAGGTATTGCGTTGGTTTACAGAGCGATTGGCCGGGTTGGACGTTCAGGATACCCAGAAAGACCCCAAAACCCGGTTGCAGGAATATCTGCAATCGCGCCAGTTTCCGTTACCGCTGTACGAAGTCATTTCGGTGGATGGCGAAGCCCATAATCAAACATTCCATGTGACGTGTTCGCTATCGTCACTGGATCGCAAAACCACTGGCACCGGCAGCAGTCGCCGAATTGCTGAGCAACAGGCCGCCCGAAGTGCCCTTAAGAAACTGGGCGTGGAGAATTCATGATGAACGATATAACCACCCCAGATAACCCGGACAGCCGTTGCGGATTTGTCGCGATCGTAGGTCGACCCAATGTGGGTAAATCTACGCTGTTGAACCACATCCTCGGGCAGAAGCTGAGCATTACTTCTCGCAAACCCCAGACCACACGCCATCAAGTACTGGGTATCAAAACCGAAGGGGACGTACAGGCGATTTATGTTGATACGCCGGGCATGCATGAAGAAGAGCCTCGGGCAATCAACCGCTACATGAACAAGGCGGCAACATCTGCTTTGGTGGATGTCGACGTTGTGGTGTTTGTTGTTGACCAACTGACTTGGACCACCGCCGACGAGATGGTGCTTGAAAAGCTGGCGCGCGTTAAGTGCCCGGTCATTCTGGCCATCAATAAGGTTGATAAGCTGGAAAATCGTGAATTGATGCTGCCGCATCTTGAAACCTTGGCGGCAAAGCGGGAATTCGCTGAAATCATTCCTTTGTCTGCGCTCCGTGAGACCAACCTGGAACCCCTGCAAGAAGCCGTAGGCCGTTTTCTGCCGCAGAGTGTGCATTTCTACCCGGATGATCAGATTACGGATCGCAGCCAGCGCTTTATGGCCTCAGAAATGGTGCGGGAGAAAATCACCCGCCAACTGGGCGCTGAACTGCCGTATTCGGTGGCGGTGGAAATCGAAGAGTTTAAACAGCAAGGCAAGACCCTTCATATTTCGGCACTGATTCTGGTTGAGCGTGAAGGCCAGAGAAAGATCATTATTGGTGACAAGGGTGACCGGATGCGCCGCATTGGTCAGGAAGCCCGGATCGATATGGAGCGCATGTTCGACACCAAGGTTATGCTCAAGCTTTGGGTCAAGGTAAAACGTGGTTGGGCCGATAGTGACCGTGCCCTGAAAAGTCTGGGCATGAACGACCTCTGAGGTTGATATGAGAGGGGCGGTGCAACAGGAGCCCGCTTATGTCATCCATCGGCGGCCATGGCGGGAAACCGCGTTGCAGGTGGATGTCTTTACCCTGAACCATGGCCGTATGAGCATGATTGCCCGAGGTGGAAATAGCGCCAAGAGTCCGCTTAAAGCACAGCTACAACCATTTCAGCCGCTGTTGATTGATTGGGCGGGTAAAAGCGATCTCAAAACTCTGGTGCAACTGGAATTGCGAGCTGCACCCCGGTTAAGTCAAACCCGAGCGTTGTATAGCGGGCTGTACATCAATGAACTTCTGCAACGCATTCTTCCTGCTGCTGACCCCCACCCAGAGTTGTTTGCCAGTTACATCGAAAGCCTTCAGGCTTTGTCCGGTGTTACGGCAAGCGGCGATGTCGAGCCTATATTGCGGCGTTTCGAGCGAGCCTTTGCGGGGGCTTTGGGTTACGATTTTTCATGGGATCAAACAACCGATACCGGAAGCCCGGTAGAGGTTGGTCAGTATTATGGTTATGATCCTGCTGAGGGTATTGTCGCGGCCAGTGGTGCCGACGTTCGCTTAGGGCGACTGCCCGGCGACGCCTTGATTGCGCTGGCTAATGACGACTACGGCAACGAGCCGGCGCGTAAAACGGCTAAACGCGTCATGCGCGTGCTTGTCGATTTTCTGTTGCAGGGAAAGCCGCTACACAGCCGAAGTCTTTTCAGCCATTCCGTTTCTTCATCAGAGAGAACCTTATGAATCCCAGAGTGTTGCTTGGTGTAAACATTGATCATGTGGCCACTTTGCGTGAAGCGCGGGGTACCCGCTATCCCGACCCGGTACAGGCCGCCTTGGTCGCTGAAGAGGCGGGTGCCGATGGCATCACCGTGCACCCTCGGGAAGACCGTCGACACATTCAGGACCGCGATGTGTTGCTGCTGAAGGACGTTTTGCAGACCAAAATGAACCTGGAAATGGCGGTCACCGATGCCATGCTGGCATTTGCCGAACAGGTGAAGCCGGAATGCGTTTGCCTCGTGCCAGAGAAACGAGAAGAGCTGACAACCGAAGGCGGTCTCGATGTCGTAGGGCAGGAAGAGCGAGTGGCCAAGGCGTGTAAGCGACTGACGGACATCGGCGCGGAAGTGTCGCTGTTTATTGATCCGGACACCGCTCAGATAGATGCTGCTGTACGTTGTGGCGCGCCCGTTATTGAACTGCACACGGGCGAATATGCCGAAGCAACAACGCCAGCCCAGGCCGAAACGTCAGTGAAGGTATTGGAAGAAGCAGTCGCCTATGCCCGTGCGCAAGGGTTGATTGTGAATGCCGGGCACGGGCTGCATTACCATAACACCGAAAGAGTGGCCGCGATTCCGGGTATCAATGAGTTGAACATCGGTCACGCCATTGTTGCTCGAGCCTTATTCACCGGATTGAAAGACGCCGTGAAGGACATGCGCGCGATCTTGGACCGCGCGCGGGCCTAGCACGTCTAGAATGTTTCCGGCTGCTGTTGCTGTTCACGGAATAGCGATTGCCAGTCGGTTTGCTCACTCCAGTTTTGCAATCTTTCGATGGCAGAAATCAGCTGATCCTTCAGGATTTCACGATCGGCAGCTTCACATTTCAGTGCGGTTTCAAACCGGTTAGCGGCGGCTCGGAGTTCGGGTACGCCGCAATATCGGGTAGCTCCGTGCAGTTTGTGAATGCATTCCAGCAAGGCTTCCTGATCGTCCTCATTCCAGAGTGCCTGAATCCGGGGAGCGTCGGTATGAAGCTGTTCGAGCAGCATGCTGAACAACTCTTCTGCCAGATCGGCCTTGCCTGCAGCGAGCTGAGTGCTCTCCCTGATGCTCATGCAATCTTGTTGTATCCGCCGGTTAGAGGGGCGAAGGGACCGCCGGGTATCCCTGATCTCGGAGATTTTGAAGGACGGACCGGTGGTTTTGCAGTCGTACCCCGTGTATTCACGAACCAGTTCGTTTAGCTGGCGGCTGCTGATCGGTTTGGGCATGTAGCCATCGAAACCCTGCTGCGAGAGTCGCTCTTGTTCGTCTGCAAGGGCGTGAGCGGTCAATGCGATGATTGGGGTGTAATGCGTGCCTGAGTCTAAATCTCGAATACGTGCGGTTGCTTCCACGCCATCCATTCCCGGCATTTGTAGATCCATGAACACCAGATCGAACGGTTTCTTGCGGGCTTTTGTGAGTGCCTCGAATCCGCTGGAGGCCCCCTCAGCATTAATTTTGCAGTCTTTAAGCAGTGTGATGACCAGCTTCAGATTTGCGTCGTTATCGTCGACTGCCAGAATTCGGGGAGCTTTAACGTGGTTGCGCTCTGTTATTGCTACCGGTGTGTCTTCGCGGTGACCGGAACGGATGCCGTGTATTAGTGCCAGTAGTTCGTCATAGAGCGAATCCCGGCATATTGGCTTGGTTAGGTGGCCGCTGGTTAAGCCTGAAAGCGGCGTATCGAGTGTTTCCAGCGTGGGGGTTAAAAGCAGGGTTCGGCAGTCCCTCTCCACTTCCAGCATTCGGAGTAAGTTGCCGTACTGGCTGGAATTGAGTAAGTGGCGAGTGATGCCAATAATCGCTGCTGCATAGCCTTCCTGATGGAGTTGTGCCTCTTCAACGTGTTCCTGAAGCGCTGCCGGCGACGAGACGCGGTCGACGGTCATGCCCCAATCCCGTAACAAGTGTTCTACGGCCAGCCCTGTGGTCTTCTGCTGTTCGAGGTAAATCACCCGCTCACCCCTTAGCGCTTCTTTCGGTAGCCTGCTGTCAGCGGCTGACGAGAGCTCTGGGGTGAGTGTGAACCAGAAGGTTGAGCCTTTGCCTAACTCGCTGTTAAGCCCGATTTCACCGCCCATTTCTTCCACCAGCCGCTTGGAAATGGCAAGCCCCAGGCCGGTGCCTCCGTATTGTCGGGCTGTCGAAGCGTCCGCCTGACTGAATGCATTGAACAGAGATTGCTGTTGGGCGCGAGACAGGCCCACCCCGGAGTCGGTAATACTGAGGCGCAAAGTGACGCGGTTGTTCTCGGAATCCTCTTCTTCAAGGCTGGCGCGCAACACGACTTCACCGGTTTGGGTGAACTTGATGGCGTTGTTGACCAGATTGGTAATGACCTGCTTTACACGCAAGGGGTCGCCCACAATGTGATCGGGTACATCGTTGTACACTAACGGCACCAGATCGAGATTCTTGGCGTGTGCCGCTGGTGCCAGCATGGTCATTACTTCTTCGACGATATCCCGAAGCGGGAAGGGGACACGGTCGAGCAACAGCTTGCCGGCTTCGATCTTCGAGAAGTCCAGAATGTCGTTGATGATGGTCAGAAGAATCTCTGAGGATTTGCGAATGGTGTTCAGGTGATCACGCTGCTGCCGTGGTAGCGGGGTTTTCAGCAACAGCTCTGTGAATCCGATGATGCCGTTCAGTGGTGTGCGGATTTCATGGGACATGTTGGCCAGAAACTCGGATTTGATCCGGCTGGCTTCAAGGGCTTCCTTACGGGCAAAATCCAGCTCGATGTTCTGGATTTCAATGGTTTCCAGCGTTTCCCGCAGGTCTTCGGTGGCCTGATCGATGTTCTGCTGCATTTCGGCTTGAGCTTTGCCAAGCTCCGATGCCATGTCATTCAAACCAGATTCCAGCTGCTCGAACTCTGGGCCTGCGCTGGTATACACCCGGGTTTCCAATTTCCCTTCTTTGAGGAGTGCGACCGCCTCGTTCAGCTGAAACACCGGGTCAGTGAATGCTCTGCTGAGACGCATGGCGATGCCTATGCTCAGGAAGACACCGCCTATGATCATCAGGAGAGAGATCAGGAGGGCCTTGTACGTTTCCTTTTCGGTCCGGGTGTGGGACATCTCAACCATCACCCAGCCCAGAGGATTTCGGGCCCGAGAGGCGGTCAAACGAGCCTCTGGGTCGATCATGGTCTCAATGCCCAGATCCTGAAGGTGGACGGGATTGATGAATCGAGTGGTGTGGTTAAATGTTAATTTAACTTCTTGATCGGGTTTAAAAGCGTCAGGGGAGATGGAGCCGGAACTGCCCGGACCGGTATGCAGCAGCCGTTTGCCATCGGATGCGAAGAAAGATATTGAGCGGACGTCCTGCTCTTCCAGCAAGGCGTTGGAGAGGCTGCTGAGCAGGCTCCTGTTAGCCGTAAACAGGCCGTATTCCGAACCAGCTGCCAGTTGGCGTGACAGGGACTCGCCTCGGTCATGGAGCAGGCTTTCAATGTTGTTGATCCAGCTGTGGGTGAAAAACAGCCCCAGCAGCAACGTGGTGACGAGGGTGGGAACAAGTGTTACCACCAAGACTTTTTTGCGAATGCCCCACCGCCGCATATCTTGTTCCTGTTATTCTCATGAGTTCCCGGCGATGCCGGGTAAGGCACGTCATTCTGTTATAGCCGGAGGTCATGGATATAGCGATAAGCTGTATTGGGACATAACGGCTATAGCGAGTATGATTCGACCCCGAAAGTGTATCACAGGGTTTCAATATGACTTTCCCCACTGTTGAAGATTATGTCGGCCACACCCCATTAGTGCGTTTACAACGCTTGCTGGGTGACACCAGTAACGTCGTTCTGGCGAAGCTGGAGGGCAACAATCCTGCTGGCTCAGTGAAAGATCGACCTGCTGTCAGTATGATTCAGGAAGCGGAGCGCCGTGGTGACATCAGCCCCGGTGATACCTTGATTGAAGCAACGTCGGGCAACACCGGGATTGCTCTTGCTATGGCTGCGGCCATCAAGGGATACCGGATGGTCCTGATTATGCCGGATAACCTGAGTGAGGAACGCCGGGCGTCGATGCGAGCGTACGGGGCCGAGGTTATTAATGTCACTCCTGAAGTCGGCATGGAAGGTGCCCGGGATTTGGCGATCCGTATGGAAGCCGAGGGCAAGGGTAAAGTGCTAGACCAGTTCAGCAATCAGGACAACCCGTTGGCCCATTACCGCACCACCGGGCCGGAGATCTGGGAGCAGACTGAGGGGCGTGTGACCCACTTTGTCAGCTCCATGGGGACTACCGGTACCATAATGGGGGTGTCCCGTTACCTGAAAGAGTGTAATTCGGAGGTTCAGATTGTCGGGTTGCAGCCGGAAGAGGGTGCTTCTATTCCGGGTATCCGACGCTGGTCCGAAGCGTATCTGCCAAAAATTTACGATGCCGCAAGAGTTGATTCCGTGCTGGACATTGGCCAGCAGGAAGCGGAAGACACCATGCGAGCCCTAGCCAGAGAAGAAGGGATTTTTTGTGGTGTTTCATCCGGTGGTGCAATTGCGGCAGCGCTCCGGCTCTCCAGAGAGGTTGAAAACGCCGTAATCGTTGCCATTATTTGTGATCGCGGAGACCGTTACTTATCCACCGGTGTATTCCCGAGCGCCTGAGCCGGAAACTGACAAGAGACTATCTGATATGAGTAGACGCCGCCGTAAGGTTCTGCCGCAAGAACCCGTGCGTTGTGAGATTGAAAACCTGGGACATGATGGCCGGGGCATTGCCCGTACCGACGGTAAAGTGCAGTTCGTTGATGGCGGTTTGCCGGGCGAAACTGTCATGGCAAAAGTGGTGGGCAGTCGCAGCAAGTTTGATGAGCTTCGCACTTTGGAAGTGTTGGAAGCCGCACCGGACCGCCAGCAGCCACCGTGTAAATTTGCCGACTTGTGTGGCGGATGCAGTCTTCAGCACATGAGCGCCGATGCGCAGATTCGCTTTAAGGAAAATACCCTGCGCGAGCATTTTGCGCACTTTGGCGGTATTGAGCCGGAAGAGTGGGTGGAGCCCATGCGTTCACCGGAGTCGCTTGGTTATCGCCGTAAAGCCCGTCTGGGTGTTCGTTACGTTAAAGCGCGAGAGTCCGTTCTGGTTGGCTTCCGGGAGAAGCGTAACAGTTTCCTCACCGATATTGACGAGTGTGTGGTGCTTGATCCTCGCATTGGCGAGCGAATCATGGCGCTGCGGGAATTGCTGCACGGCATGGAGGCCTTTGATCGGATTGCGCAAGTCGAAGTGGCTTGCGGCGATGATCACGCGGCCATGGTGTTCCGGAATATGGACGCGCTGGTGCCTGACGATCAGGAGAAACTGGTTGCCTTCGGTCAGGCGCATGACCTGCATATCTATCTGCAGCCGAAAGGCCCTGATACCGTTCATCGGATTTGGCCCGAGTCTTCTGGTCGTGATGATGAGCGCTTGAGCTACCGCATGGAAGAGTTCGATCTGACCATGCAGTTCCACCCGATGGATTTCACTCAAGTGAATGCTGGTATCAACAACCAAATGGTGCACCGCGCGGTTGAATGGCTCGATATTCAGCCCGGTGATCGGGTTTTGGATCTGTTCTGCGGTCTCGGCAACTTCACGTTGCCGTTGGCTCGAAAGGGCGGTCATGTTGTGGGTGTGGAAGGTGATGATGCCATGGTGGTGCGTGGCCGTGAGAACGCAAAGCTGAATGGTCTGAATAACGTGGAGTTTTTCGGGGCTGATCTGCACGGCGACTTCACAGAGCAAAGCTGGGCCAAAGAAGGTTTTGACAAGATTTTAATTGATCCGCCACGCTCCGGAGCCGAGGATATCTGTAAATATCTGACGGCTTTTGGCGCGGACCAGATTGTCTATGTTTCTTGTAATCCGGCAACCTTGGCCAGAGACGCCGGTGTCATGGTGAATAATGGCTACCGCCTTGTTCGTGCGGGTGTGATGGACATGTTCCCGCACACCACCCATGTGGAGTCGATCGCCTTGTTCGAGCGCGACAAGCGCAAATAAGTTTGAAGCGCCCGGTTTTCCGAGGTCAGGGTAGACTCTGGCAACCGGGCCAGCATCAGGTAAGTCCTTGCTATGGTAAAAGTTAGGGAAGATTACGGGGTAACCGGCGACGGCGAAGTGGATATTAGCCGTTGGGTTCATCGAATTGCGGAACAGACCCACCTGGAAAACCCGGAGCAGTTGCATCAGGCCTGTGAAAAAGCCGACCGCATTGCTCTTGAGGCGTTCCGTGAAGACCGTCTATGGGCACCTGGGGCCAACAGTTTTCACACCGGTCTGGAGATGGCTCAGGTTTTGGCCGAGCTGCATCTTGATCAGGCCAGCTTGGTGGCTGCCGTTTTGTATCGCTCGGTGCGAGAAGAGCGGGTTGAGCTGGAAGAAATCCGCAAGGAATTCGGTGACGAAGTGGCCGGGTTGATCAATGGTGTTCAGCAGATGGCCGCGATCTCCTCGATTCATCACCCGCTAAAAGGCAACGTCCTGGGCCAGAGCGAAGGGCAGCTTGATAACGTCCGCAAGATGCTGGTCACCATGGTTGACGATGTTCGGGTCGCTCTGATCAAGCTGGCCGAACGCACCTGTGCTATTCGAGCGATCAAAGACACTTCCGAAGAAAAACGCATGAAAGTGGCCCGGGAGGTGTTTGATATCTATGCCCCCCTGGCGCATCGGCTAGGGATCGGGCACATCAAATGGGAGTTGGAGGATGTGTCCTTCCGCTACCTGCACGCTACCGCCTATAAAAAAATCGCCCGCTTGCTGGATGAAAAACGCCTGGACCGGGAAGGTTACATTCGTCGTGTGCTCGACACCCTGCAGACTGAATTGAAAGCGTCGGGTATCCGGGCCGAACTGAGTGGACGTGCCAAACACATTTACAGCATCTGGCGGAAGATGCGCCGGAAAGGCATCGATTTTTCCCAGGTATACGATGTCCGGGCCGTGCGCATTCTGGTGCCGGAGGTGCGGGATTGTTACGCGGTGCTGGGTATTGTGCACTCGCTATGGCGCCACATCCCGAATGAGTTTGATGACTACATCGCCAACCCGAAAGAGAACGGTTATCAGTCGCTGCATACCGCGGTTGTGGGTGCCGAGGGGCGGGTAATGGAAGTTCAGATCCGTACTCACGCCATGCACGAAGAGGCCGAACTGGGTGTGTGTGCCCATTGGTTGTATAAAGGAACGGATACGAACAACAAATCCAGCGGCTACGACGCCAAAATAAACTGGTTGCGCCAAGTTTTGGAGTGGCAGGAAGAGCTGGGTGATCTGTCCGGCTTGGCCGACCACCTGAAATCGGATTTTGTGCCCGATCGTATCTATGTTTTCACGCCGGAAGGCCATGTGGTGGATTTGCCGCAAGGCGCAACGGCGGTCGATTTTGCCTATCGCGTTCACACGGAAGTCGGTCACGCTTGTCGGGGCGCTCGCGTCAACAGTCGAATAGTGCCGCTGACCTATCCGCTCAAAACCGGGGACCAGGTTTTTATTCTGACGTCGAATAATCCTGCGCCCAGCCGCGATTGGCTGAACCCCAGTCTGGGATACATACAGACCTCCCGTGCCCGAGCGAAGGTGACGAGCTGGTTCAAGCAGCAAGACCGTGGCCGCAACATTGTCGATGGCAGGGCGATCCTAGAGGACGAGTTCAAGCGCCTGTCACTTTACGACCTGAGCCTGACCGAGCTGGCCAAACGAGTTAACTATCACTCCGCAGACGATATGTTTGCAGCCATCGGTGCAGGTGATCTAAGGCCTGCTCATGTGGCGAATGTGGCCCAGCAGATGCTGGAGCCGAAAACCGAGCAGCTGGATCTGAAGTTGAGCCCAACCCGCAAGAGCGGTTACAGCACCGACTCGGATATTCAGATTCGTGGTGTAGGCAATCTCAAAACGCAAGTGGCCAACTGCTGCAAACCGTTACCCGGTGATCCAATTGGCGGTTACATCACCGTTGGCCGCGGGGTTACTGTGCATCGGCAGGATTGTCTGACGTTCCTTAACCTTCGGGAAGTCGAGCCGAATCGCATCATTGAAGTCAACTGGGGTGGCCAGCCAGCCGCGGTGTATCCGGTGGAGATCGAGATTGAAGCCTATGACCGTTCGGGCCTGTTGCGGGACATCACTCAGGTTTTCTCGAATTCCAAGTGTGATGTGCTGGCGCTGCAAACTCAGAGCAACAAAGACGAAAATACGGCCACTATGCGGGTAACCGTCGAGATTTCCAGTCTGGAACAGCTGGCCCGCCTACTGGCGCAGGTTCGTAACTTACCGAACATCATCGACGTAAGGCGAAAGCGCACATGAGTTATTCGATCGAAGATTTGAAAGCCCTGATGGCGCGCCTGCGTGAGCCGGAAACCGGATGCCCATGGGACACAAAACAGACGTACAGCACGATCGTGCCCCATACGATCGAGGAAGTCTACGAGGTGGCAGACGCCATCGCCCGGGAGGATTTTCCGCATTTGAAAGATGAGCTGGGGGATTTGCTGTTTCAGGTGATTTTTTACGGTCAGATTGGTAAAGAAGACGGCCATTTCGACTTCGATGCCATCGTAGATCATCTGGTTCGCAAGCTGATTCGGCGGCACCCTCATGTGTTCCCGGAGGGCACTCTGGACAGCCGGATCGATCCGGATAATCGCCCGGATGAGACCTGGATCAAAGCCAGTTGGGAACGCATTAAAGCCGAAGAACGCGCCAACCGGCCTGCTACCGAAGAGCCGGTAAGTCGACTTGATGGTATCGCGCACACCTTGCCGGCCATCGCGCGGGCTGAAAAACTGCAAAAGCGCGCTTCGAATCATGGCTTTGATTGGCCAGATATCGCTCCGGTGTTTGATAAGCTGCATGAAGAAATTGACGAGCTGAAAGAGGCTTGGCAAGCGGCGGAAGCTGGCACCGGTGACCGCGACGCGGTTGAGGACGAGCTGGGTGATCTGATGTTTGTGTGCGTGAATCTGGCCAGGTTCATGAAAGTAAACCCGGAGCGGGCCCTGGAAAGAACCAATCACAAATTTGACGCAAGATTTCGTGCGATTGAGAGGTTCCTGCAAGCCCAAGGGCGGGATCTGGATAGCGAAAGTCTCGATGCTCTTGATGCGATCTGGCAACAAGTGAAAGGCGTTGAAAAGGGCTCTCCCTGAGGCCTGTTAGCGTTCTTGGCGAAACCTTAGTATCGTAAGTTCAGATTGTTTCTGTTCATTTAAAAGGAACTCAGCGTGACTGAATTGCATCCTGAACTGCGAGAGAACGTACGCTTACTGGGTGAACTGTTGGGCCAAAGCATTCAACGGTTCCCCGGGCAAGATTGTTATGACCGAATTGAGGAACTGCGGGCGGCAGCCAAGGCCGACCGACTGCAAGAAAGCGGTTCCGGCCAGCGCCTGGTGACCTTGCTCGGGCAGTTGAGTGATGATGAGCTTCTTCCGGTTACCCGCGCCTTCAACCAGTTTCTGAATCTCGCCAATTTGGCCGAACAGTATCATGGCATTCGCCGTAAGCAGGGCCACGCGTCGGATTTGACGGTGGAATCTCTGACGGAAGTGTTCGAGCGTCTTAAGGCTGGCGGTGTTGCGCCTGAAGAGCTGCAACGGAAAGTAGCTGACCTGCACATAGAATTCGTGCTGACGGCGCACCCGACCGAAGTGGCACGCCGTACCTTGATTATGAAGTATGACGAGATATCCGATTGCCTCGAGCAATTGGATCACAGCGATTTACGTCCAGACGAGCGGGACGACATCGTTAGCCGCCTGTCACAGTTGATCACAGAAGCATGGCATACCGACGAAATCCGCTACGAGCGGCCCACGGCCGTTGATGAGGCCAAGTGGGGATTTGCGGTTATTGAAAACAGCCTCTGGGAGGCGCTGCCGCGATTCCTGCGCAATTTGGATAAATCGCTTTTGGAGGCTTCGGGCAAGGGCTTGCCCATTGCCGCCACGCCCGTTCAAATCGCGTCTTGGATGGGGGGGGACCGTGACGGTAATCCGAACGTGACCCATGAAGTGACGCAAGAAGTCTTTTTGCTCGGCCGCTGGATGGCCGCAGACCTTTATCTGAGAGACATCAAAGCATTACGTGCCGAACTGTCGATGTGGCAGGGCAGTGAGGAATTGATGGCCGAAGCGGGTGAGTCCCGGGAGCCTTACCGAGTAGTCTTGGGGCAATTGCGGGATCGCTTGAGCAAAACCCGTGATTGGGCCGCAGCCCGAGCCAAAGGCGAAGCCGCTGACGCCACAGGCATTTTGTTTGAAAACGAAGACCTGACGGCACCTTTAGAGTTGTGTTACCGATCCCTGGTGGACTGTGGGTTGGAGCATATTGCCAATGGTCCGCTGCTGGACATCATTCGCCGGGCCCATACGTTCGGACTGCCGTTAATTCGTCTTGATATTCGTCAGGAAGCTGCTCGTCATGCCGAGGCTGTGGCCGAAATCGTAGACTATGTGGGTATGGGTGATTACTCGTCCTGGTCAGAGCCGGAGCGGCAAGAATTTCTGTTGCGTGAGTTGCAGGGTCGACGACCACTGATTCCCCGCGGCTGGCAGCCGTCTGAAGCAGTTGGTGAAGTACTGGCAACCTGCGAAGTGGTCGCCCAGCAGACCCCGGAAGCATTGGGTTCTTACGTGATCTCAATGGCCAGTCAGCCTTCGGATGTCTTGAGCGTGATCCTGTTGCTGCGGGAAGCCGGCATGAAATTCCCCATGCGTGTTGTGCCGCTGTTCGAAACGCTCAGCGACCTTCAGGGCGCGCCGGATGCCATGGCGGCTCTGTATCAGGTGGATTGGTACCGCGAGTATTGCCGGGGCCGTCAGGAAGTCATGATCGGTTATTCGGATTCGTCCAAAGATGCGGGTCAGATGATGGCTGCTTGGGCACAGTATCAGGCGCAGGAAAAGTTGACGGAAGTGGCCAGCCAATATGGCGTTCATCTGACGTTGTTCCATGGCCGTGGGGGCACGGTAGGGCGCGGCGGCGGCCCGGCCAACCGGGCAATCCTGTCGCAACCGCCTGGTTCCGTGAACGGCAGTTTCCGAATCACCGAACAGGGCGAGATGATTCGGTTTAAATTCGGCTTGCCGAAGCTGGCGGTTCAAAGTTTGACGCTTTATACCACCGCCGTCGTCGAGGCGACTTTAGCACCACCACCGGTACCCAAGGACAGTTGGCGTGAGGTGATGGATTGGCTGACCGAGATTTCGCTCAAGTCCTATCGCGATGTGGTCCGGGAGAATCCGGACTTTGTACCTTATTTCCGGCAAGTGACGCCGGAAACAGCGCTGGGTAAGTTGGCGCTTGGCAGTCGCCCCGCACGGCGTAAACCAACCGGTGGAGTCGAAAGCCTGCGAGCCATTCCGTGGATCTTCGCCTGGACCCAAATGCGTTTGATGCTGCCGAGTTGGTTAGGAAGTGATGTGGCGCTTGAAGAAGCCACGCGACAGAATCGTTTGCCAGAGTTGCGGGAAATGATGAAGGGCTGGCCGTTCTTTCAAACCTACGTAGACATGCTCGAGATGGTGTTGGCCAAGGCAGATCTTCGTATTGCCACATACTATGAGCAAACGCTGGTGCAAGATGAGGCGCTGAAAACGCTGGGAGCGAGCCTCCGGAGGCGCCTCAAAGGGTGTATTGAACGCTTGCTTGAATTGAAAGAGCAGGGTGATTTGCTGGCGGATGAGCCGGTCTTTGCTCACTCAATGCGAGTGCGTAATCCGTATACCGACCCTTTGCATTATTTACAGGCTGAATTGCTGCGGCGAGATCGGGAATCTGAGGGCAAAGCCAATGTGCCCGAACTGGTTGAACGAGCTCTCAAGGTGACCATGGCAGGGATATCCGCCGGCATGCGCAACACGGGTTAATGTCTGATCACCGGGTGGTGTATAGCCGTATTCAAGACCTGACAATAACAATAAAAGGAGTATGCACTCTTGGCAGTGGCAGAGAAGCTGGCGAATTTTCTGAGCCGAAAGAGTATTGCCTATCGGCAAATTGAAATCGATGTGGCCAGCAGCATGGATGCTTTGGTGCTGGCTTCAGGGCGGCCACAGCACGACTTTATTCAGGCCACCATGCTGATCGACATTGCCGGTGTGGTTATGGCCGTGCACCGCTTCGATAGCACCCTTGATCTGGATTCAGTGCAACAGCTGACCGGTCGTCGTCTGCAGCCTTTGACCGCCCGTCAACTTACGCGCTTGTTCAGCGATTGTGCTCCCGGTTTTGTTCCGCCTATTGGTGCCGCCTGGAACCTGCCGGTGCTAGTGGATGAGGGGGTGAGTTCTGCTGAACTGGTTGCCTTCACGGCAGGCACTGGCCATGCATTGGTGGAGATGGATGCTCGTTCGCTAAGGCTCGCGTTGGCGGGCGCAAGGGAGGGACGCCTAGTTATTCATGGGCAAGCTGTTGGACAGCGCGAGGCGTTGACGCTGGAGGACGTCGCAGACAAGCTTCAGAACGTGTACCGCTTGCCGCCGATGCCCGCCTTGGCGTTGCGCCTTCTCCGCCTGACAAGAAATCCTGAGGCTTCGGCCAAGGAATTGTCGGAACTGATTGAATTCGATCCCAGCATGACGGCGCAGATTATGCGCTATGCCCGCTCTGCTTTGTTTGCCTATCCCGGTCAGATTAATTCGGTTCAGGAGGCGGTTACCCGCGTGCTGGGCTTTGATCGGGTGGCTCATATCGCGCTGGGGATCGCCTCCGTTCAAGCCTTTGATGTACCGCGCAAAGGCCCGTTGGGGATGGACAACTTCTGGCGTCACTCGCTTTACTGCGCCTTCCTGTGCCAGAGTGTGGCTGCTCGTGTCGGTCACGATAAAGGTTTGGCCTACCTGTGCGGTTTGCTGCATAACTTCGGCTTGCTGCTGGTAGGGCATCTGTTTCCGACAGAGTTTGATGAGCTGAATGCGCTGATGGAAATCAATCCGGAAGCCAGCCTGCAGGCGTTGGAGCAGGAAGTGTTTGGGCACAGTGAGCAAGAAGAGATTCTTTCGGTTGGTCACGGTGCTATCGGTGGTATCCTGCATCGGCTGTGGCAATTGCCGGAGCCGGTGATCAAGGCGGCAGGGATGCACCAGCAGATCGGATATCACGGCGACCATGAAGAATATGTCGCCATGGTTCAGCTGGCCAATGCCGTTTTGAAAGAGCAGGGCATCGGGGATGAGTTCAATCCCGGTGATGTACCTGCTCTGGCTGCAGCTATAGGGTTGGATTTGTCCGACCTGGCGCTGATTAAGCAAGACGTTGAACAAGTATCTTCTGACCTGGATGTACTCGCATCCTCCTTGTCATCTTGAGCCAGTAGGCATTAGCTCAGTTCTGCTATATACAGCCGGCCTCTATTTAAAATACGCGATGATACAGAGGTCGACTTTCTCTGCAGGAGCTGAATTCGTATAATGCGGCCTCGATTCTTGTCGGGGCTCGCTGAAACAGCCTCGGACTTTGAGAGAGGTTGTCGCAAAAACGCGGGTTTTTGCAACAACTTTTCAAACGATAATTTAAGACAACGGGAGCACAACGTTATGAAAATCATCATGCTAGGCGCGCCAGGTGCAGGCAAGGGCACTCAAGCCCAATTCATCACTGGCCAGTTCGATATCCCTCAAATCTCGACCGGCGACATGCTGCGTGCTGCCGTTAAAGCTGAATCTGAGCTGGGTAAGCAGGTGAAAGAAGTCATGGCTTCCGGTGGCTTGGTGTCCGACGACATCATTATTGCCCTGATTGAAGAGCGTGTTCAGCAGCCTGATTGCAAAAACGGCTACCTGCTGGATGGCTTCCCGCGCACGATTCCTCAAGCCGAAGCGCTGAAGGATCAGGGTATTGATATCGATTACGTTGTAGAAATCGCTGTCGATGATGAAGAAATTGTTAGCCGTCTATCTGGCCGTCGTGTGCACGAGGGCAGTGGCCGTATCTATCACGTGAAATACGATGCGCCGAAGGTTGCCGGCAAAGACGACGAAACCGGTGAAGATCTGGTTCAGCGTGAAGACGATAAAGAAGAAACTGTACGTAAGCGCCTGGGTATCTATCATGACCAAACTGCTCCGCTGATTGATTTCTATCAGGGTTGGGCTGAGAAGGCACCTGCAGATGCGCCTAAGTACGTTCGCGTTGAAGGTGTTGGTAGCCTGGATAGCATTCGCGACCAGATCCTGTCGCAACTTAAGTAATTGAAACCGGGGTAGCCGCGGAGGCCTGATCTGTGAAGTTGTTAGCACTGGATACGTCTTCCGAAGGCTGCTCCGCCGCTCTGTGGCTGGATGGCCACATTACTGAGCGGTTTGAACTGGCCCCGCGAGGCCATACCCGCCTTTTAATGCCCATGGTTCGCGAACTGCTCGCGGAGCAGGGGCTGAAACCTTCTGACCTGGATGCCTTGGCATTTGCCCGTGGTCCCGGTTCGTTTACCGGGTTACGTATTGCCACCGGTGTCATTCAAGGTTTGGCTTGGGGCTTGGATCTGCCGGTCGTGCCGGTGTCGTCTTTGGCCGCCGTCGCACTCAATGCCATTGAAGAACACGACTTGCCTGAGGGCAGTGGTGTTGCTGTCGCTTTCGATGCGCGCATGAGCGAGGTGTATTGGGCGACATTCGCCTGTCGTGATGGGCTGCCCGTCTTGCAGGGTGACGAACGCGTGTGTCATCCGGGCAACGTCAGCTTGCCGGACTCGAATGTTTTCGCCGGAAGCTGGTTTGGCGCAGGGCAAGGCTGGAAGTTTCAGAGCGACATGCCGGAGGCCGTTGCAGCCAGGGTCACCTCTGTTAATATTTCTCTGGTGCCAAGGGCGGCTCATGTCGCTCGCTTGGCCATCCCCGGCTTTGGTGCGGGTCAGGCGGTTTCTGCCGAGCAGGCTCAACCGGTGTATGTCCGCGATGAAGTTACCTGGAAGAAACTCCCGGGGCGGGAATAGGCTCGGGAGAGTAATGCCATGCCTGATAGCTCACCGGTGAACTCCACTCCTCTTGAACACATTGTTGCCGTTGGTTGTGCCCCTCTGGGCGATAACCATGGGGCCAAACGTCTTGCCGAGGAGCTGGGCTTGAGGTGGTTGGGCATGGTGAAGCCAAAGCTAGTCAAAGACTTCCCCGTACTGCTGATGATGGATGATCAGGGGCTAGCCCTGCAGTTGACTGGAAAAGGTGCGCCCGGGCCTGTCAGGGCCGAGTTTGTTACCGGGAAAATGGGTTATCGACGCGAACATGGCGGTGGCACGGGGCAATTGGTTGCTCGAGCCGTTGGTTTGCAGAAAACCAAAGCCGAGTTGCACGTTCTTGATGCTACGGCAGGATTGGGACAAGATGCGTTTGTGTTGGCAGGGTTGGGGTGTAAGGTCACGCTGTTCGAGCGCAACCCGGTCATTCACGCGTTATTGGCGGACGGCCTGGCTCGCGCCGCACTGAATGCCGAGTGCGCGTCTGTGATCCAACGCATGACCTTGTTGACCGGTAATTCCGTGGACTGGCTGAGACAAGCCGGTGAGGAAGTCGCGGATGTGGTGTATCTGGACCCGATGTTTCCCCACCGTGATAAATCGGCCCTGGTGAAGAAGGAAATGCAGGTGTTCCGGCAGGTGGTTGGCGACGACGATGATTCGGCGCAGTTGCTGGAAGCCGCACTTGCCGCTGCTCGCTACCGGGTGGTCGTTAAACGGCCTCGCAAGGCACCCTCAGTGGAGGGCCTGGAGCCGGCTGCGCAGGTTGAGGGTAAAAGCAGCCGCTATGACATATATCCGCTGAAAGCCCTGCCGATCTGAAGCACATTCAGCCCGGTCAGGCATTCGTGGTTCAGGCGTCCATCATAGTGATCTGTTGAATGGCCTGCCGCTTCTCAACGCTCAGCACCAATCGGGCATCTTCTGCCACTTCATCCAGTCCTTCGCCGTAACACAAGCGGCCCTCTTCATCCGCAATGAGCACGTCGTTTTTCTGCATGTTGGCAATGAAACTGCGGAACAGGGTTTTGTCGAAAAACTCCGGCGCGTTCAGACCAAACAGAATCGACATTCGCTCCGCCAGCAGCGTGCTTTGTTCTTCCAGTTCAGCGGCCGTCAGTTTGCCTGAGCCATATTTACGAAGAATGCCCAGAGCGATGTGATAGCGCTCAAGGGTCTGGATGACAAAGCGCGAGAGAATGCGTGCTCGCAGCATGGCTTCTGTGCCTTCTTCGGGGCGGCTCAGCTTGCCGTCCTCAATGGCTACAAGCAGTCCTTGCTGAATCAATACATCGATCCATTGATGGATGATGCTTTCAATTTCTTCCTGTGAGTATCGAAGGAAGAGTTCTGACTGAAGGTAAGGGTAAGCGACGCTTGCCAGGAAAATGATTTTCTCCCGGCGCAGGCAAACCTTGTTCTCAAACAAACTCACAATCAGTGCTGGCAGGGCGAACAGGTGCTGAATGTTGTTGCGGTAATAGGTCATTAGAATGGCGTTGGAGCCTTCCAGTGAGATGATGTCGCCCAGCTTTTGGGGCAGTCTGTTCACCAGTCCCATATTTTCGCAGTAGGTTAGCCATTCTTTCGCGTCACCTTCAGGCAGTGTAACCGTGTCGGCATAGGGGAAGGCTTTGAGCATGCCGGCGAATTGGTCCATCAGACGCACGAGTTGACCTTCGTCCATGGCCATACGCTCGGTACCTAGCAATACGGTCGCCGTGATGCCAATGGGGTTTACTGCCACCGCAGCATTGATGTTGCCGGCCACTCGCTGAGACAACTCGGAGACTGCTTCATTGAGCCAGTCAGGTCGATACTCTGCATCATAGGCCTCGTCGCGCCAGGTGCTTCGAACGTCGTCCAGCACGTTAGCCAGCGGGATAGACTCACCGAAGTTCAAAGAGACGCGGCCAAAGGAGTTGCTGAGTTTACGGACGGTTTTGGCGAGCCCAAATACGCTTTCTTTCTGTTTCTTTTTACCTCGCAGTTCACCGAGATAGGAGCGACCTTCCATCACCTTCTCGTAACCGATATACACTGGCACGAAAACGATCGGCTTCCGGTTGTCACGCAGGAAGCTGCGCACTGTCATAGACAGCATGCCGGGACGAGGTGGCAGCATACGCCCGGTACGGGATCGACCGCCCTCAACGAAATATTCGACCGAATAACCCCGTGTGAACATCACGTGCATGTATTCGTTAAAGACGGTGGCGTATAGCGGGTTGTCTTTGAAACTCCGGCGCATGAAGAAGGCGCCACCCCGTCGAAGGATGGGGCCGACAATGGGCATGTTCAGGTTAATGCCGGCCGCAATGTGGGGCGGCATAAGGCCGTTTTTGTAGAGCACATAGGACAACAACAGGTAATCGATGTGAGAGCGGTGGCAAGGTACATAAACGACCGTGCTGTCTTGCGCCGCCGCTTTTGCAACTTGAATGTTATTGATAGCAATGCCGTTGTAGATACGGTTCCAAAGCCACGCGAGCACCCGCTCCATAAAACGGATGGTTACTACGGACATGCTGGCGGCAATTTCGTCGGCGTATTTGAACGCCCGCGCGCGTACCTTTTCGGGTGCGATGTCTTCTTTGGCGGCGGTCTCTCGTATGGCCTCTTTTACCGCTTGGGTGCGCAGCAGGCCCTCAACGAGCGTACGGCGGTGGGATAAGTCTGGGCCGAGAACGGCTTGGCGTACGCGCCGGAAATGGGTGCGCAGAATGCGGCCGAGTTTGCGTCTGGCTTTTTCTTCGTTGTCACGGTACTCGTCAACCACCATTTTAAGTGACAACGGCTGGTTGAACTGCACGTAGGTGCTACGGCCGTGAACCAGAATCAATAACAGTTTCTGTAGTCGACCGGCGACGGACCAAGTGTCAGACAGGAGGAGTTTAACCAGGGACTTTTCTTTATCCGGCGAGCGCCCCCAGAACAGCGAAACCGGCACTATTTGCACATCTTGTTCAGGATGGTTAACGCCGAATTCAACGAGTTCACTGAACTCTTTGGTCGGTACCGGTTTTTGTCGGCCACCCCGAAAGAGCCCGCCAACCCGTTCATAGAGGAAGAAAAACGAATGGGTAGCACTGTTTTTGACCGGTAATTCCGGTGCGGGGCCGGCTAATTGTGCACGGATGACCTCTTGCTCCAGAACTAGGCGGCTGGACAGGGAGCTGTACTGGAGCACGTAGCACACCGGCTTTTCAGGATCGAGACCGAGATCTTCCAACGTGTTGCCGCTGACGTCTGTGCGAACCCATAAAAACAGAATCTTGCGGAAAAAACACAGGATCAGGCTGCGAACGCCCTGATAAAATCGCATAAGGTGTAACTCCGGACCTAGAAACAGTGGCCAAGTTTAACGGGTTGTCGCGAGGGCGAAAAGTCGTATAGTCATTCTGGACGGTTAATTTGATGTGTTACATTACTTTTCGGCATTAGGTAATTGGGGTAGGGCGATGGGGAATCACAGCGCGCAGTGGGTGCCCGGTTGGAGTGACGAGGCGCCAAAAGATGGCGACCTGCTGTTGGCGTTTTCCGGTAGCAGCATTATAAAACCCGGTAATGGGTGGTTTTTGCGCTGGGGTGGGCCCGAAATGGGCGACAGCCGACCAGAAGCTTTGGCCATGGGCACCTGGTGTGGGCATAGGCTTTTTGTCAGCACCTTGCCCGACACGGGGCTGCCGGGTTTGAGTACCGTTACCCTTAGGGATGCCATATTGCAGATGCCGGAGGCGCCTACAGAGCTTCTTAGCACCGGGTATCAAGTTTGGCAGTGGTGGCAAGACCACCGTTTCTGCGGCCGGTGTGGTGAATCTACGCAAGCACACCCGAGAGAACGTGCCCGTTGGTGCGGTCGCTGCAATATTCCTTGGTATCCCAGAATTTCACCCTGTGTCATTGTGGTTATCCGGCGCGATGATCGGTTCTTGTTGGCTAGGTCGTCGCGTGTTACCCGTAACTTTTACAGCTTGATCGCCGGCTTTGTTGAGCCGGGCGAGAGCTTGGAACAAGCCGTTATTCGAGAAGTGAAAGAAGAAACCGGGCTGGATGTGGGAAATATCCGGTATCAGAGCTCCCAGGCCTGGCCATTTCCTCACCAAATGATGATGGGTTTTTTTGCTGACTATCAGGGTGGTGAACTCGTGCTTCAGGAAGATGAGCTGGCCGATGCTGGCTGGTACACCTCGAATGAACATCCCCCCGTCCCTCCGGTGACCACCATTGCAGGGCAGTTGATTCATAGCATGAAAGACGCCATTGCTGCTGGCGGAGAGTCATCCTGAAGATGGGCGAGCGTCACCCTCGAGTACTGGTGTTCGATTCCGGTGTGGGTGGCTTCAGCGTGGCGGCCTGCATTCATCGGGCCTTGCCAGGGGCAAAATTGGTGTACCTGGCTGACAATGCCGGTTTTCCCTACGGTGATCAGCCGGAACAGGTGGTCATAGATCGTTGCTGCACGCTGATTGAACAGTGTCTTCAGCAAGAGTCTTGTGATGTCATCGTCATTGCCTGTAACACCGCAAGTACGGTCGTCTTGCCCCACCTGAGAGCTAAGACCGAGATACCGGTGGTGGGTGTGGTGCCTGCCATAAAACCGGCGTCGTCTTACTCCGTGAATCGAAAGATCGGTTTGCTGGCTACCCCTGCTACGATCAAACGAGCGTATCTGGACGAATTAATAAGGGATTTTGCCGGTGATTGCGAGGTGGCCCGATTAGGCGACCCGAATCTTGTGCGCTGGGCGGAGGAATTGGTATCCGGGCGCGAACTGGAGCAAGCGCTGTTAGACGAGGTGATGTTACCGTTACATCAACGGGGGGTGGACACTGTGGTTTTGGGCTGTACCCATTACCCGCTGTTGTTGCCCTGGCTTCGAAAAAGTTTACCTGACGTGGTGTTCTGGGTGGAATCAGGAGAGGCGATTGCACGGCGTGTCGCACATTGGCTGGAACAAGTGGGTTTGCTGGCTGAGGCGAAGAACCCCGAAGGTGTGTCTGGTGCGGTTCTGATTGCAGCTTGTTTTACCGGCCCGGCACCCGCCGATATTGCACGGTTTCTGGATGGCATGGGTATCCCTGCCGCCGAGGTGAAGAGCCGCTGGCCCAGCTTAAAGTAGCCGGGTCAGCTTGAACATCGCGAAGAATTCAACGGCCGGAATGGCTCGTTTGTGACAACAGTAGGTTTTGAAGTTTTCGCCCCGGAAACGAGATTTTGTGAATTCCAAGCCTTTGAAGTTGTATAGAAAGTTTCCTTTCTCATAAATGCCGTGCATCAGTTTTTTCAATAGCTGGCTTTCTTGGTGTTCTGTCGCTTTGTCCAGCGACAGTGGAATCAAACCCAGATCAATAAACGGCACCCCTTCTTCCTTAAATACGTTCATGGCGTGGGCCATCAAGGTGTAGAAAATGCCTTGGCGAAAGTCCGCATTTGCCCGCGAGATATTGGGCACGTAACTGATGATTTTATTGTTGCGGTAAATCGGGTCAAAATAGATAAAGCCAACGGCCTTACCGTCTTGATAGGCATAGAAGTGCCGTTCGTTCTCTCGGTAATCCATTTCCATCGGTCGAATCAGGAATCGTATCTCATTGCTCTTGCACTTACGGGTACGAATCCATGCTTCTGATATTTCCCGGGTATGGTCGTCGCTGTAGCGCTCTTTGACGGTGATCCCATGCTTTTCGGCTTGGTTCAAGGCAGTGCGCAGGATTTGCTTCTTTTTCCCCGTCAGTGACCATTTTTGAAGATCGATTCGCGATTCGCAGCCAAACTGTGTGCCGTAAAGGCCGAAGCGCAAATGGAGAAAGTCCACAACAGCCTTGGATACCTGGATGTATGAGGCGTTCGGGAATGTTTGCTGGAACTGCTCGAGAATCACCGGAAAGTCGGCCTCGGCAGCGACCGGATCGGACAGCACGAAGGTGCCGCCCCATTTTCGCATGTAGGCCATGTAGCCTACGCCCGGTACATCAAAATATTGCATTCCGGGTTGCAGGGTGGAAAACGACTGGGAATGCGTGCCGTGTTGCTTCAGGCAGTTCACCCGCTCCGCGAAGGTGAAGTGACTATCAGCGTTATCGTTGATGCCGTCGAGTGCGAGAATCTGGTCTGACATAGTAAAGCTCCCGTAACCTGTTTTTATTATGCTGGTTAATCGGTTTTAGGCGTTTTTCTGGCCAAGAATTGACCAGTAGCAATCCATGTTGAGAAGTTTGAAGTGTTTCTTTTTACGCACCTGCAGACCCAGGCGCTGCATGTGTTCGGGATAGTTGTAGATCTTGTGGAAGGCATTGTTGGCGAACAGCCAGAAGACAAAAACGGCCATATACCAATACAGCTTTTTGAACGTACGAGAAAAAATATTTCCGGTCGGGTAGCAGAAATCGCCAACCACGATTTTGGCATCTGACTGACCCAGGCTGATAAGGTGTTCCAGCACTTTAACCATCATGTCTTCATCGAACACGTTCAAGAAAAAGTTTGCGACCACCATGTCGTACTGGCCAACCTCATCCACTTTCATGATATCGCTGTGAATGTGACGAATGGTCAGGTGCGGGGCTTCGTCACGCAGGGCATCACCGAACTTGCGAAGCATGGTTTCCGACAGATCAACCACCGTTACATCGGCCCCGAGTTCCGCGGCGCGAATGGCGTCACGACCATGCCCGACACCGGCAAATAAAACCCGGTCGCCTTTTTGGACGGTTTCCACATCCAGCATGGCGGTTTTACAGTGATGAATGTTTTTGCCGCTGTAGAGATTGCTGAGAAAATCGTAAACGGGACCGATGTATTTGTACTTGTCGCGCATGATTACCGCCTTCTACCTGGTCTCTGTTTGCCGCCACCTTGTTGTCGTTATTAACCGTTTAAAGGGTTGTTGCAGTGACGTGCGTGTGTCGGCTTAGATTAGAGAAGGGGGTGTGCGAAATATGTGTAGTAGCGCGCATTTCATGATACAAAAAATAACGAGGTGCAACGCTTTGCAAACCTCATCAACGTTTTGATTAGGAATGTAGAACAATTAAATTTCAGTAGGTATGAATGAGGTAACGGTCTCTCGCGTTCAGGATTTTGCTGATTTCGGAGGCGGGTTGTGCTGGCCAGTAGAAGAAGCCTTGCACTTGCGGGTAGCAACGATACGGTAGCCGCGCCGCTTTAACAGAGATATGAGTGCGCCAGACGTTATCGTTGTTATATGTTGTGAGTAAAGCTGGCATCACATCTGGTTCTTCGCAGAAAAATACATGAGTAGATGTTCATTCTTATTGGGCGTTCGAGCTTAGAGAATATTTCCGGATGACCAAATACTCAGTCCGATGTATTTAGGTTGTACTTTAGCAGGAATGTAATGTGAGTAGTTTTCTATAGATTCGGCGGGCAGTTGGGGGTAGACGGAGCAGTATGCCGCGAAAACTTGTTTATTAAGTATGCAGCTCGTCACCGTCTTGTCATACTGGTTGTGCAAATATTGAACGAAAAAAGAGCAAAGCATCGTCTAGCCTTAGGGGTTGCTTAATCCGGTCAACGGGGTCGAGATACGGAGTTCAGAAAATGGAGAATGATCAGGCAGCAGCGGGTATGGCTACATCTCAAGTATTGGGTCGGCTTAAGGGCAAACGGGTGCTGATTACAGGTACCTCTGGTTTTTTAGGTAAGGTCGTTCTGGAAAAACTTATGAGAACCGTGCCTGATATCGGTGGCATTTATCTATTGATTCGAGCCAACCGCCGGCACTCGGATGCTCGCAGTCGTTTTCTCGCAGAGGTTGCGACCTCGTCGGTGTTTGATCGAATGCGTGAAAACGATTCAGATGGTTTTGAATCTTTTATTGCTGAGAAGATTCACTGCATCACCGGTGAGGTGACTGAGCCATCGTTCGGAATAGCGGATGAGCATTTTCAAGAACTGGCTGGCGATCTGGATGCGGTTATCAATTCTGCGGCCAGCGTGAACTTTCAGGAAGCACTAGATCAAGCTTTGATGATCAATACGCTGTGCCTGAATAACATCGCGGAGCTTGCGCACCGGAATCCTGAACTGGCGGTATTGCAGGTTTCTACTTGCTATGTAAATGGCATGAATAGCGGGCAGGTGGCCGAAACCATCATCAAGCCAGCAAAGAAGTCGATACCGCGTTCTGAGCACGGATACTACGAGGTTGACGCGCTGATCCGGTCACTTCAGAAAAAAATTGACGATGAGCGTGCCGGATATACAGGGAAGGCATTGGAAAAGAGGTTGGTCGAGCTGGGGCTTCGGGAAGCTCGGCGTTATGGATGGAGCGACACCTACACGTTTACCAAATGGCTGGGTGAACAGTTGTTGGTCAAAGCGTTGCACGGCCGAAGCCTGACGATCGTTCGACCTTCTATTATTGAAAGCGCTCTTGAGGAGCCCGCCGCTGGCTGGATTGAGGGGGTTAAAGTTGCCGATGCGATTATTCTGGCGTATGCCCGGGAGAAAGTGTCTTTGTTTCCGGGTGAGCGCTCGGGTGTTATCGATGTCATTCCAGTGGACCTCGTCGCCAATTCCATCATTCTTGCGCTGGCGGAAGCATTGGTCGAGCCGGACGCGCACAGGATTTACCAGTGTTGCAGTGGTAGCTCGAACCCGGTCACCATCGGAGAGTTCATAGATCACTTGATTGCGGAAGCAAAAGTGAATTATGCGGCCTATGACCACTTATTTTACCGAAAGCCCACCAAGCCCTTTATTGCCGTAAACAGAACCTTGTTCGATCTAGTGGTGAGCGGTGTGCGCCTGCCTCTGAGTCTGACCAATGGGGTTCTTAAGCGTCTGGGGAGTAGTTCTGATCTGAAATTGCTGAGAAACCTGAAGACCACTCAGTCGCTGGCAACGATCTTCGGGTTTTATACCTCACCCGATTATATCTTCCGAAATGACGAGTTGCTCGCGCTAGCAAAACGTTCAGGTGATGTTGATGAAAGTTTATTTCCCGTAGATGCACGTGCCATTGTCTGGGAAGCCTACCTACGAAAAATCCACTTGGCCGGGCTGAATCGATATGCCCTTAAAGCCCGCAAAACACCCCGCTTTAAGTCGAAACAGCAGCCTAAACGCGCGGCTTGATTTGGCTTGATCGTTTGACGGTTGCCAGAGCGGTGATTCGCCCTCTGGCAACCCTTTGGACGTTCGTCTAATTCATTGTTTAGTGATTCGCATGTTGAACTATACGTATTCATATTTTCGAACGCGGCACTGCGTTCCACCCGCCTTGCACTGATATTCGACAAAGATAATAACTCTGACCAAGGGGAATACGATGACAGATAAGAAGGTATATCCGGTTCAACCAGATATCGCGAAAACCGCATTGGTGACCGCGGAGCAATACGAGCAAATGTATCGCCAGTCCGTTGAAAACCCAAACGAATTCTGGGGCGAGCATGGCAAGCGTATTGACTGGATCAAACCGTTTACCAAGGTTAAGAACAGTACCTATGATTACAACAACCTGTCCATCAAATGGTTCGAAGATGGCGTTTTGAACGCATCGGCTAACTGTCTGGACCGACACCTCGCAGAGCGTGGGGATCAGACAGCCATTATCTTTGAAGGCGATGATCCTTCAGTCTCCCGCAATGTGACCTACCGCGAGCTTCACCAAGAGGTGTGTAAGTTTTCCAACGTGCTGAAAGAGCAGGGCGTTAAGAAAGGCGATGTGGTTACTATTTACATGCCGATGATCGTTGAAACGGCAGTGGCGATGCTGGCTTGTGCCCGCATTGGTGCGATTCACTCGGTCGTTTTCGGTGGTTTCTCTCCGGAAGCTGTCGCAGCGCGTATTGTTAACGGTAAGTCCCGCTTCGTTATTACCGCGGATGAAGGCCTGCGCGGTGGCCGAGCCATTCCGTTGAAGAAGAATGTCGACGCCGCACTTAAGCATGAAAGTGAAGCCAACGTTGATTGTGTGATTGTGGTCAAGCGCACGGGCAACGATCAGGTGCCCTGGACCGAGGGCCGAGATGTTTGTTACGAAGACTTGATGGCGCATGCTTCTGCTGAATGCGAACCAGAGCCCATGAATGCGGAAGACCCGCTGTTCATGCTGTATACCTCTGGCTCGACCGGCGCACCGAAAGGTGTGCTGCATACTACCGGTGGTTACATGGTTTATGCCTCCATGACCCACCAGTATGTATTTGATTATCACGATGGTGATGTTTACTGGTGTACCGCTGACTTTGGCTGGGTAACCGGGCACAGCTATATTCTTTACGGCCCGTTGGCGAACGGCGCGATCACCTTGCTGTTTGAAGGTGTGCCCAATTATCCTGACAGCTCACGTATGGGTCAGGTGGTTGATAAGCATAAGGTCAATATTCTGTACACTGCCCCGACTGCGATTCGGGCCTTGATGGCCGAAGGCGAGTCCTGCATGGATGGCACTACCCGTGAAAGTTTGAGGGTACTGGGTTCTGTAGGTGAACCGATTAACCCGGAGGCTTGGGAGTGGTACCACCGTGTGATTGGTAACGGTAAATGCCCGATCGTTGATACCTGGTGGCAAACCGAAACCGGCGGCATTCTGATTGCGCCGCTGCCGGGTGCTGTTGATTTGAAACCCGGTTCGGCCACCCGGCCGTTCTTTGGTGTTCAGCCGGCTCTGGTGGATAACGAGGGTAATCTGTTGGAGGGCGCCACCGAGGGCAATCTGGTGATTCTGGATAGCTGGCCTGGACAGATGCGCACCATTTACGGTGATCATGAACGTTTCATCCAAACGTATTTCAGCACTTACAAGGGCATGTACTTTACCGGTGACGGCGCACGTAGAGACGAGGATGGCGACTACTGGATTACCGGTCGTGTTGATGACGTACTGAACGTGTCGGGTCATCGTTTGGGAACCGCGGAAGTCGAGAGTGCACTGGTTGCACATGATAAGGTGGCCGAGGCTGCGGTGGTGGGCTATCCCCATGAAATCAAGGGTCAGGGCATCTATGTGTACGTAACGCTGATGCAAGGCGAAGAGCCTTCTGACGAGTTGAAGAAAGAATTGGTCCAGTGGGTACGCAAAGAAATCGGGCCGATTGCATCCCCCGATGTGATTCAGTGGGCACCTGGCCTTCCGAAAACGAGATCAGGCAAGATTATGCGCAGAATCTTGCGTAAGATTGCGGCTAATGAACACGACCAGCTTGGGGATACCTCCACATTGGCCGATCCGAGCGTTGTGGACGAACTGATTGGCAGCCGGTCGTCGAGCTAAACGATGGCCTTTGCCAACTAATAACCTGTGAGGAATGTGTGGAATGACACAAACAATTATCGTCGCTGATGACCACCCGTTGTTTCGAGCAGCCTTGAAACAGGCGGTCAACCAGGCAGTGCCGGATGTAAACACAGTAGAAGTGGACAGCATCAAGGCATTACAGGCGGCGGTAGAGGCTAACCCCGATGCTGACCTGATTTTGCTGGATTTGAATATGCCAGGAGCGCATGGCTACTCAGGTTTGGTGTTTATGCGAGGCCAGTATCCGGGCTTGCCTGTGGTGGTTGTGTCAGGCTCCGAAGATTTGCAGGTGATGCGACGCTCTGTCGATTACGGTGCATCGGGTTTTATCCCGAAAAGCGCGCCACTTCCGACGATCACTGAAGGGATTCAAGCTGTTTTGGAAGGCGATGTGTGGCTACCCGAAGGCGTTGCCGACAAGATTGAGCGGATGCAGTCTGAATCCACCGACTTCTCGGAGCGACTGGCCTCTCTGACGCCTCAGCAGTTCCGCGTGCTGGGTATGTTGGCTGAGGGGCTTCTGAATAAGCAGATCGCCTATGATCTGGATGTGTCAGAAGCGACCATCAAGGCCCATATCACAGCCGTGTTCCGCAAGCTGGGCGTGCGGAATCGGACTCAGGCCGTTATTGCCATCCAGCAAATGGAGCTTGATCCTTCCGAGCAATCGCTTTCAGGAAGTTAGGTTCCGACGGTGTAAATGGTTGAAATGAAAACGGGAGCTTAGGCTCCCGTTTTTTGTCTCTTTGTTTTATAAACGCATCCTCCGAGGCTGTTTTTGACGGCCTCGGAGAGTTTTGCCGAAGTCTGGTCGGGAGTTAGCCGGCGTAACCCAGCTTTTTGTTCACCAGGTTAAATACTTCCGCACCTTGCGACCATTGGTCAAAGTTCTTTAAAAACTGCTCGGTCAGAGCCTTGTTCCAACCAATGAAATCACCCGCCATATGGGCCGTCATAATGACATTCTCCCGAGCCCAAAGTGGATGATCTTCAGGTAGCGGCTCTTCCTCGAACACATCGAGTGCCGCTCCGGCAATTTCTCCGTCATCCAGTGCTTTGATCAGCGCTTCCGTATTCACAATAGGTCCACGCCCGATATTGATCAGTCGGGCAGAGTTTTTCATCGCCGAAAAAGCTTTGGCGTCAAACAGTCCTTCGGTCTGAGGCGTTAGCGGTGCAGCAATCACCACAAAATCGGCTAGTTTGAGTTGCTCATACAAGGCTTCATTGCTGTGCACTGCGTCGAAATCCGGGTCGGATTCTCGGGCCGTTCTCGCAATCCCGTGGGGATGCATGCCAATGGCTTTAACCAGCCGGCCGATTTGCCGGCCTATCGAGCCGGCACCGACCACAAGTACGGTTTTGCTTTCAGCGCGTTCCGTATCCCGGTGCTTCCACTGGCGCTTGGCCTGCAGCCTGAGAGACTCGGGAAAGTCTTTGGCAAACATCAAAATGGAGCACAGCACGTACTCGGCAATGGTGCGGTCAAAGATGCCACGGGCGTTGGTCACGGTGACGTCACTGTCGATCAGGGCCGGGAACATCAGAGCATCGACGCCGGCACTGGTGGCGTGAATCCATTGCAGGCGATCGGCTGCGGGCCAGGCCGCTTCAAGAGCTTCGGTGCGGAAGTCCGTCACCATCATCACATCGGTTCCGGGAAGTGTGTCGCGGAGTGATTGTTCATCACAGGCGAATCGAATCTCGGCGTGTTCACGAAGAGGCTCAATGCCCGGTGGAGTGGGGTCATTAGGGGCGGTAAGCACGGTTACAACCGGTTTTCGGGACTCTGTCATGTCAGCTCCAGAATGGGTTGGCAGTCTGTACGTTTATGATTACACAGTCTGGTTGTCAGCAAAGCTGTGGTCAAATCAACGTCTTTACTTGTACCCCCGGGGCTTCGTGCTACGCTCGAGGTAAGCCTTTATTCCCCTGACGTGCAAGGAGGTGGACATGCCGGAACCGTTGAACAAGAGTGTGGGCCAGGCAACGTCTCGCAAAATGAAGTACCGGAAAGCGAAGGCCAGTTGGAATCCTTCGATGCAGGCCATTCCCGTATCGGGAATTCGAAAGCTTGTGAATATGGCCTCCAGCATGAAAGATGTTATCCATCTTTCGATTGGGCAGCCAGACCAACCAACACCACCGCACATTATCGAGGCTTACATTGATGCGCTGAACGCCGGACAGACAGGCTATACAATGGACGCGGGCCTGCCAGAGCTCTTGGTGGCTTTACGAGATTATTACGGCAAGCGCTATAACCGAAAGTTGACCCGGGACAACATCCTGATCACCAGCGGGGCGACTGAGGCGCTGTATTTGGCGATCTCGGCGACCTCGGCGCCGGGGCGACAGTTTCTTGTTACCGATCCATCGTTTCTTCTCTATGCGCCGCTGATTCGGATGACCGGCGGGGAAGTGAAGTACATCCCAACCTATGCTGAAAACAACCATCAGCTTGACCCCGATGATGTCATACGGGCTATGGGGCCTCGTACTTTTGCGTTGGTGCTTAACAACCCCAATAACCCCACCGGGGCGGTGTACCCCAGAAGTACCGTGGAGACGATTCTGGAAGAGTGCGCGTATCGGGGCATTCAGGTCTACGCCGACGAGGTGTACGACCATATGCTGTTTGATGACGAGGATTTTGCCAGTGTCCTGAGCTGTGCCGTCGACCTTGATAACATCATGTGTATCAGCAGTTTTTCGAAAACTTACAGTATGGCCGGTCTTCGGGTGGGGTGGGTGATCTCGAGTCAGGCGGCGATCAAATCGTTGCGGCGTTATCATATGTTTACCACGTCGGTGGCCAACACACCGGCTCAGTTTGCCGGAGTCGCAGCGCTCACGGCGGAACAGCATTGTGTGCAGGATATGGTGAACATTTATCGCGAACGTCGGGACAATATCGCCAATTTGATTGACCGTACACCTCACCTTACGGGTTACAAACCTGGGGGTGCCTTTTACGCCTTCCCCAATTTGCCACCCCATGTGGATGGCTCCGATGTGGCGCTGCGAATGTTGAAAGAAACGGGCGTCTGCGTGGTGCCGGGTGATGCCTTCGGTGACCATTGCTCCAACGCACTCCGATTCAGCTTCTCACTCAGCTGCGAACGGATGGATGAAGCTTTTGACAGGATTATCCCCTGGATGGCCAAACAGAAGTTCTGATACAGGACTGTAAGTTGTCAGCTCCCGGGAGATGCCGCACTATAGGAGTCTTCCGAGGAGGCTGATACATGAACGAAATACTTAAACCGATTGTGCGTTTGGCACTGATCTTTGCGGTTGTTGTGGCAAGCGGTTGTGCCAGTTTTTCCCCGTACTCGATTACCGAGGGTGAAGTGGAGCAGCATTTGAAGAATGCGGTTGCCAAATACGATCGCGAACAGCTTCAAAGTGGCTCTCCGCTCAGCCTCAGTTTGACGGACGCGGACATTACTCTGGGCCCTGATGGCCGTGATGTGGCGGTTATTGATCTGAAGGGGCAGGTTGCTCTGAATGCACTTTTGGCCAAGCTGCCGGTTGATCTTGCGCTCAAAGTAGAAGGCGCGCCGGTGTACGACAGCGAGGAAAAAGCGATCTACATCCGCCGCCTGCAACTGTTGGAAAGCTCGATTGATTCGCCGTTCTTCAAGGGCGATCTGGGGCCGGTGACCGACTCTGTCATGCGGGTTGTGGCGCAAATGCTGGAAACCATGCCGGTTTACCGTTTGGATGAGACAAATACGGCTCAGCGCCTGTTAGGTATTGTGCCGATGGATATCCGGGTTGCCAGCGGTCGTTTGGAACTTGTGATGGCGGAGTAGAATCGAGTCGCTGCATACAGGTAAAAAAAGGCCGGATGAACTTGTTTCATCCGGCCTTTTTGCTGTGGGAGAAAAGCTTGTTCAAGCCGTTGCTTTCAGCGCTTCCTCAAAGATACGGGTGGCTTCGTCAATTTGCGCCTGGTTAACGATCAGTGGCGGTAGCCAGCGTACGATTTCCTGATAGGGGCCGCAGCGCAACATCAGCAGACCACGTTTTTCACACTCCTTGAGAATGTTGCCGGCCCGCTCTCCATCCGGGCTGTCGCCGCGACGCATTTCCACTCCGAGCATCAGGCCCATACCCCGAATGTCCGCCATGTCTGGATAATCTTTTTTCAGTGATTCCAGATTACTGCGCAGGCGCTGACCCATTCGCTCAGCATTGTCGACGAGACCTTCTTCGCGGATCACGTCAATGGTGGCGATGGCTGCCGCGGCTGAAACCGCATTGCCGCCGTAGGTGCCACCCTGAGAACCCGGCCAGCCTTTGGCCATGGTTTCTTCTGACGCAGCCAACGCCGAGATGGGGAAGCCGCTGGCCAAGCCTTTTGCGATCAGGATGGCATCGGGTGTGACCCCGAAGTGATCGTGAGCCCAGAACTTGCCGCTGCGGCCGAAGCCGGCTTGCACTTCATCAAACACCAGCATGATGCCGTGTTGGTCGCAGCGTTCCCGCAGTCCTTGCATGAACTGGGTGTTGGCCGGGACATAACCGCCTTCACCCTGCACCGGTTCAATGAACATGGCCGCTGTTTCTTTGGGGGCTGAATATGTGACAAAAATCCGGTCCAGCTCTCGCAAACAGAAGTCGGTGGCTTCCTCTTCGCTCCAGCCATAGTGAAACGCGTGGGGGAAGGGTGCGACAACAACGCCGCTCATCATCGGGCTGACACCGGCCCGCAAACCAACACTGGAGGTGGTTAATGAGAGTGAACCCATGGTGCGGCCGTGAAAGCCGCCGTGAAATACGATGATGTTCGGGCGTTCCGTGGCTTGGCGAACCAGCCGAATGGCCCCTTCGACAGCTTCGGTACCTGCGTTTGAGAAGAAAAAGGCATTCAGCGGATCCGGCGTGAGCTCGCCCAATTTCTCCGCCAATTCCGGTAGCCTGGGGTTCATGACTGTGGTGGCCTGCGCATGAACCATGGTGGCGACCTGTTTCTGGGCCGCCTCCACTACTTTCGGGTGGCAATGGCCGGTACTGGTCACCCCGATTCCAGAAGTGAAATCCAGATAGCGACGGCCTTCAGGGTCGATAATGTAAGCACCTTCGCCTTTGGCGGCAGTGACACCTGTGGCTTGCTTCAGCAAAGGGGACAGCTTGCCCTTATGGTCGGTCATTGATTACCTCCCGGAATGAATTTGGAAACTCTTTAGCAGCCTAGTCACGGGGCCAGCCGTTTACAAATAGCGTCTTTGATTTCCTGAGTGTTGCGTTGTTCGCTGCCTTTTTCAGCGAGATCGGCGGCCACGGCATCAAACAGCTCTTTGCCTGCCGCCGTGAGTTTAGGGTCCTTACGTCCCAGCCATGCCAGCATGCGAGCTGTGGTGAAAAGCATGGCGGTGGGGTCGGCAATGTCTTTTCCTGCGATGTCAGGGGCGCTGCCGTGAGTCGGCTCGAACATTGACGGCATGTCGGGGTCGGTGGGGTTCAGGTTGCACGAAGGGGCGACTCCCATGCCGCCTGAGAGTACTGCCGCGAGGTCTGTCAGAATGTCGCCCTGCAAGTTGCTGGCAACAACCACGTCGAAGGCCCAGGGGCACTGAACGAACTTCATGCAGGCCGCGTCAACCAGTTCGTGATGAGTCGCGACATCGGGGTAGTCTTTACTGACGGCCTCGAAGACTTCCGTATACAGATCACCCCAATGCCTCAGCGCGTTTCGTTTGGTGATCACACACACTTGGCTTTCGCAGGTGCGCCCATCCAGGGTTTTGAAGCTTCTGGCGCGCCCTTGTTCGAAGCGTTCGGACGCTCGCGCTCGCGCTTGCTCGAAGCCGTAACGAATAATCCGTTCGGTGGCTCGGTGCGTGAACACTTCCATCTGGGTGGCGACCTCGTCTGTGCTGCCCTGACGCAGGCGGCCACCTTGGCCGACGTATTCGCCTTCACTGTTTTCACGGATCACCAGCATGTCGATGTCTTTAGCCCGGTCATCTTTCAGATACTGTCTTGCTCCGGGCAGGAGGCGAGCCGGGCGTTCGCAGACCCATTGGTCAAAGCCTTTTCGCATCTCGAGAAGGGGCGAGAGCGAGACACTGTCCGAGAGTAAGTAACGGTCTGGGTCGTTGACCGGGCCGGGGTCACCCAGTGCGCCCAGGAGAATGGCATCGTATGACTTTAGCTGTGCCAACGCATCGGCCGGCCAGCTTTCTCCGTGTTCTTCGTGCCAGGCATGAGAAGGCCACGGGAAGCGTGTCCATTCCAATGGTAATTGGTGTTTTGTGCGCAGAACTTCCAGACAGTGAATAGCGGCGGCAACAACCTCTGGGCCAATGCCATCGCCGGGGGTAACTGCGATACGGGTGGTTTGGGTCATTCCCGAACCTCCTGAACGGTTTAGGGTAAGCGGATTCAACAACCCCAGTGTAGCCCTGAAGTGTCTATATGCCAGTTCCCATAGACCACGAAATCAAGGCTCTGTTGTGTCTTGCGATCGATGATGGTTATAGTGGCGGATCGATGGCTCAGGCTTCTATTAACCCCTCGGAAACAGGATGTTCAAGTGCTCTACCGGATTCTCACGTTCATTGGTGCGCTCGTATTTGTGGCTGCTTTGTTTGGCTTGATTTGGTTCTTCTGCAAGAAGTTCCTTGAGCATCATGGCGTGCAGGAACACGTATCCGACCGGGCCACGGCTCTGGCGACCTGGACCTTTGCCGGTATTGCCATAGGGCTAGTGTTTGCTGTGGTGGGTGCGTTTGTTCTAGGGCCTTGGGCGTTCTACCGCACCCTGCTGGGCCATGACGTGAACATTTCCAGCGGGGCGGTTATCTGGTGGGGGTTTGGCATAGTCGTGCTGTCGTTAAGCATCACCGCCGCCAGCTTTATGGGGTTTCTGATGCTAGTCGGAGCCTATTAACTTTCTTGCAGGTCGCGCAGTAACTTGCGGAACCACACCAGAGCGGGCTCCCTTTCATAGGCTTTGTGCCAGTATAGGTGGACATCAAGCGATGGCATTTCGGCTGGCGGGGCCAGCACTTCTATCTCTGCGCGCTCGGCGATGATCTTGGCGTAGGTTTCCGGCATGGTCAGCAACAAGTCTGAAGCTTCTACGACGCGACAAGCCGCATAGTAGTGCTGACAACGCAATCGGATATCCCGCTGCGCGCCCTGGCGAGACAACGCAAAATCCTCTAGACCGAGTCCTTCGCTGCGCGACGAGACCAGTACGTGCTTGGCTTCCAAATAGGATGACATGGCCAGCCCCTTCTGTAGGGCTGGGTGTTTCTTGCGCGCCAGAACCACCAGTCGGTCTTGTTGCAGCAGCTCGTGACTGGTTTGGTTGCTGACGGGCAGCAGCACGTCAATGGCAAAATCCAGTTTGCCCGCTGCCAGCTGCGTTTCCATTTCACGCCTTGCCACGCGTTGGCTGGCAATGTCCATGTCCGGGTAGGGCGCCAGCCGGTTCATAAGTTTCGGTAGAAACGTCGACTCCAGAACGTCTCTCAGCCCCAGTGCGTAGGTCTTGCGCTGGCTGGCGGGATCGAAGGCGTGAAATTGGTTTACCGCACTTTGCACCTGATTCAGGCCAGGCCGCATCGATTCCAGAAAACGCCGCGCCAATGGAGTGGGCACCATTTGATTGCCTTGGCGGGTAAACAGCGGGTCATCAAAATGGTCCCGCAGCCTAGCAAGTGAGTGGCTCACCGCGGGCTGTGTCAGATGCAGGGCCTTGGCCGCGCGGGTCAGACTGCCTTCCCGATAAATCGTGTCGAACACGTGCAGCAAGTTAAGGTCGAGTCGATTAAGGGCCATAATGAACGTCCGTTTCTGAATAAGTCAGGGTAATGATAAACGATTAGAACAATTCAGTCGCGTAATAGCATGTTGCCTCATAGACTGTCTGCCTTTTGATTGAACGGGCGCCCCGGAAAGTGGGGCCGGTAAGCGCGAGGAGCTGCACCATGGATTTTAATATTTCCGAGAAGGGCCAAGATTATCTGACGCGCGTGAAAGCGTTCATGCGAGACGAAATCTACCCGATTGAAGAGCAGTACTATAAGGAGCTGGCGTCCCAGGAAAACCGGTGGGTGGTTCTGCCGATCATCAAAGAGTTGAAAGAAAAAGCCAAAGCCCAAGGCCTTTGGAACATGTTCTTCCCGGACGAGAAGCACGGTTGTGGTCTGCTGAACTCCGATTACGCCTTGATTGCCGAAGAAACCGGCCGCAGCTTCATTGCTCCGGAGATCTTCAACTGCAACGCGCCAGACACCGGCAATATGGAAGTGCTGATCCACTACGGATCAGAAGAACAGAAAACGCAATGGCTGCCCAGGCTGATGAGTGGCGATGTCCGTTCTGCGTTCTTCATGACTGAGCCGGCCGTTGCCTCCTCTGATGCGACCAACATGGAAGCCTCTGCTGTTGTGGATGGCGGCGAAGTGGTCCTGAACGGCCGCAAATGGTGGAGCACCGGTGTTGGACACCCCGACTGTAAAGTGGGTATCTTCATGGGCGTCACTGATCCCGACGCCCAGAAACACCGCCGCCATTCTATGGTGCTGGTGCCGCTGGACACCCCGGGCATCACCATCGAACGCATGCTGCCGGTATTCGGTGCCTACGACGAGCCCTATGGTCACGGCCAGGTGCTGTTTGAAAACGTCCGTCTGCCCAAGAACGCCATCATTGCAGGCCCTGGCCGTGGTTTCGAAATCGCCCAAGGTCGCTTGGGGCCAGGTCGTGTGCACCACTGCATGCGTGCGATCGGCGCTGCCGAGCGTACCCTGGAGTTGATGATAAAGCGTTCCCAGAGCCGCGAGGCGTTCGGTCGTCCGCTGGCGAAACTCGGCGGCAACCCGGACATTATCGCCAATGCCCGTATGAACATCGAACAGGCGCGATTGTTGACGTTGAAGTGTGCTTGGGCGCTGGATACCAAAGGCATTGCGGGGGCGTTACAGGAGGTTTCCATGATCAAGGCTGTGGTGCCTGCAATGCTGCAGCAGATTGTGGATGATGCGATTCAGATTCACGGTGGTGCAGGCGTCAGCGATGATGATTTCCCGCTGACAGCACTGTTCGGCTATGCTCGGGTTCTGCGATTGGCTGACGGCCCGGATGAGGTTCATCGGGCGATGGTGACCCGACTCGAGCTTCGCAAATATAAGTAAGTGTTCACTTGGGTGATTGCGGCGTCCTGGCCTGGAGGTCAGGTGCCGGATGCCGGCGGTGTGATGCTTGCTCGGATGACCATAACAAATTCCAAAATAAACGGAGAAAAACACGAATGACACAGCGAGTATTCATAACCGGCGGGGCCAGTGGCTTGGGCCGGGCGATTGCATTGCGGTATGCGAAGGAAGGGGCCAAGGTCTGCATCGGGGATATTAACCCGGAGCAGGGCGTTGCGGTTGAGGCAGAACTGAACAACGCCGGTGGCGAAGGTTACTTTGTAGAGTGCGATGTTCGTCGCCTGAGCGACTTCGAAAAAGTCCGGGACGACCTGGTGAAGAAGTGGGGCGGTGTGGACGTTGTGGTAAACAACGCTGGCGTCGGCTCCGCCGGGGCTATTGAAGACACCACCATCGGTGATTGGGAGTGGATTCTCGATATCAACGTACTCGGCGTTGTGCGTGGCTGTAAAGCCTTTACTCCTCTGTTCAAAGAGCAAGGGTCTGGCGCGTTCGTAAATATCGCCTCTATGGCTGGGCTGATGCTCGCGCCTTTGATGAACAGCTACAACGTATCCAAGGCCGCTGTGATTGCGCTGTCAGAAACCCTGAGCCAGGAATTGCGGGATGCCGGTATCCAGGTCAGTTGCGTATGCCCGGCGTTTTTCCCGACGAATCTGACGACCGGTATGCGCTCGGATATTCCGGGGATCCAGCAGAACGTCAACAAGCTGATGAAACGATCTGGCATCACTGCGGAAAACGTCGCTGACGATATCTTTCGCAGCGTGAAGAACAATGATTTTTGGGTCTTGCCTCATGCAAAAGAGCGCCGGATGTGGATGCTCAAACGCCATGCACCGAAAGCGTTTGATTGGTTGATGCATCAGGAATCCAAGCGTTGGATGAACAAGATGGGAGGCAAAAGCAACGCCTGATAAGCCGAGCTTGCCCGCAGGATCACAGGAGAGAAAGAATGACACAGATTGATCAGGCCGTAGACATTCGGGAAGGCGAAGAGCTGGACATCCAGGTGGTTGACCAGTTCATGAAACAGGCTATTCCCGGATTGGTCGGCCAGCCCACCATCAAGCAGTACCCGGGTGGTGCGTCGAACCTGACCTATCAGGTGGACTACGGTGACCAGTCCTATGTACTTCGCCGCCCGCCGTTCGGAAAAATTGCCAAATCAGCCCACGACATGCTGCGCGAAGCGCGGGTGATGGAGGCTTTGAAGCCGGTTTATCCCTACGTACCAAACATTGTCGCCATCTGTGACGATCACAGCGTACTCGGCTGTGATTTTTACGTGATGGAGCGGCTCAAGGGCATCATCCTGCGTCAGGATTTCCCCAGTGACCTGGAGCTAAGCGAAGCGGACACCCGCAAGCTGTGTTTGAACGTGATCGACAAGCTGGTTGACCTTCACACCGTTGACGCGAAAGCCGCGGGACTGGACACGCTGGGCAAAGGTGCCGGTTATGTTCAGCGCCAGATTGGTGGATGGAGTGACCGGTTCCGCAAGGCGCGCACGGAAGATGTGGGTGACTTCGAAGCGGTGATGAGCTGGCTGAACGATAAAATGCCCGATGACGTGGCCCAAGTGGTTATCCATAACGACTATCGCTTTGATAACGTGGTGCTGAACGCTGATAACCCGTTTGAAGTGATGGGGGTGTTGGACTGGGAAATGGCCACCATCGGGGATCCATTGATGGATTTGGGGAATACTCTGGCTTATTGGATTGAAGCGGATGACGAAGGCCCGTTCCATATGTTGCGCCGTCAGCCCACCCACCAGCCGGGCATGTTGACCCGCAAGGAAGTGGTGGAGTACTACATGGAAAAATCCGGTTTCCGGGCGAATAACTTTGATTTCTATGAAATCTACGGTTTGTTTCGGTTGGCAGTGATTGTTCAGCAGATCTACTACCGTTACTACAACGGTCAAACCAAGGACAAGCGCTTTGCCGCCTTTGGTCACGCGGCCAACTATCTTGAAAAGCGCTGTCTGCGCTTGATTAGCGAGAGCACTCTGTAATGGCGACGATCTATCTGGTGCGTCACGGTCAGGCGAGCTTCGGCAAAGAAAATTACGATCAGCTTTCAACGCGAGGCTGGGAACAAGGCAAGGTGTTGGGCCGTTGGCTGGCGGATAAAGTGGAGCCTGGCGCCATCTTTGGTGGCGATCTCCAGCGCCATCGCGAGACCGTGGAAGCGCTGACAACCGGTTATGGTGCGGCCTTGCCGGACATGCAGGTGCTCGAAGGCCTGAACGAGTTTGATCATGTTGAGGTGGTGGAGCGCCTGCACCCCGAGTGGGCGGATAAGCAAGCGATGGCGCGGGATCTGGCAAGTTTTCCAAAGCCGGCGCTGGCGTTCCAGACGGCTTTCGAGAAGGCGGTGAAGCGCTGGGTAAGCGGCGAATACGATGGCGAATACGCCGAAACCTGGCATGGCTTCAAACAGCGGGTGAATCAGGCACTGGATCAGCTGGTCGAGATGGCCGATGGCACAGACGTGATTGTCTCCACGTCGGGTGGGCCTATTGCGGTCATTGCCCAGTATTTACTGGAGCTTTCAGACCAAAAAGCGCTGGAAATGAACAACGTGATCGCCAATACCAGCGTCTCCCGCATTCTTTATTCCGGCTCCCGACGCAGTCTGGCCGTATTCAATAACTACAGCCACCTTGAAGCGGAAAACCCCGCTCTGGTGACATACCGATAACACTGAGGAATAACTATGAGCAACGCGAACCTGTTTGATCTGACCGGAAAAGTTGCCCTGATAACCGGTGCCAGCCGTGGCATTGGCGAAAGCATTGCCCGTACTTTGGCAACCTACGGTGCTCACGTGATCGTCAGTAGCCGAAAAATTGATGACTGCGAAACCGTCGCCAGCAGTATTCGTGAGGCAGGCGGAAGTGCCGAAGCCCTTGCCTGCCATATTGGTGAAATGGATCAGATCGAAGCTACCTGGGAGCACATTGCCCAAACGCACGGGAAGTTGGATATTCTGGTGAACAACGCAGCCGCCAACCCTTACTTTGGACCCGTTGAAGATACCGACCTGGGGGCCTTCCAGAAGACCGTGGACGTCAATATTCGTGGTTACTTCTTCATGTGCGCCCGCGGTGCCCAGTTGATGAAGAAAAACGGCGGTGGCTCCATCGTGAACGTCGCGTCTGTGAACGGTGTGAACCCGGGACATTTCCAGGGCATTTACTCGGTAACCAAGGCCGCGGTCATCTCTATGACCAGGTCTTTCGCCATGGAGTTGGGACAGCAGAATGTGCGGGTTAACGCCCTGCTGCCAGGCCTGACAGATACCAAATTCGCCAGCGCGCTGACCACCAATGATGCAATCAAGAAACAAGCCATGGCACATATCCCCATGAAGCGTGTTGCTGATCCGGACGAAATGGCGGGCACCGTTCTTTATCTGGTGTCGAATGCCTCCAGCTATACGACAGGCGCCTGCATCAATGCGGACGGCGGTTATCTGACGATCTGATTTCAAGGGTATAATGAGATGGCCGGGAGGGTTCTAGCTCTCCCGGCTTTTTTGTTTTGAAAGAAATTAGCCGAGAACTCTTGATGTCAAAGTTTACCGTTATCCGCGCCCGTCGCCTGATTTTTGCACTTTATATGTCCGGCATGATGTCTCTGATGATGTCGGGTACCATCACCCTGATCAATACTGGACTGGCCGACGGGTTCGTGGTTCGCTGGGGCTGTGCGTTTTTGGTCGCCTGGGCCGTTTCGTTTCCGTTGGTGATCTTTGTCGCTCCGCTTGCAGGCAAGCTGGCCGATGCAACGATCGAAAAGATATCAGGGCCTGATAGCAATACCTGATCAAATTGAAGCCGGCTCCCCCCTCACGCTGGGTTCCAAATGTAAAATAATGTAAATCCATCTGCTCATCCTCGCCGTAAGTAGCTTCAACGCATTACTCATGGATTGAATTAGTGCCGGTTTGAATCTGTTAAGCCTGAAGCACCCATCTATTGATGCGAGGAAAACTGATCATGAAAAATATCGTCGTCCTACCTGTTATCCTGGCTGGCACACTCGTGCTGGCGGGCTGCTCAGATGGTTCGGGTAGCACCAAACGAACGAATATCCGGGTCCTGCATGCCGTTGCCGACGCCCCTCCGGTAAACGTTAATTTCAACGGTGAAACGCTTGTGATGGGTGCCAGTTTCAAGCAGGCAGCCGTTCTTACACCTGAAAGCGGTTTTTACTCGGTCGATGTCAACGCTCAGCTTCCGGACGGTGACGAATTGACGGTCATTTCAGTGGGCAGTACGCGGTTCGATGCCGCTACTCGTTACGACGTAATTGCGACGGGGTCGGTGGCTGAGGGCGCTTTTCCTTTGGTGCTTACGGATGATGGAGAGCGAGAAAGTGCAAATTCAGCACGGATCAGAGTCGCGCACCTTTCGCCGGCTGCTCAGGAAGCAGCCGGCGAAGTGTCGGTTTATGTGACGGCGGATGGTGCGGCTCTGCCAGCCGAGCCCAATTTCAGCTTTGCCTTCGGCGAGGCGGTGGGGCCTCTAGAGCTCGAAGCGGGTAATTATCAGGTTCGGGTTACGCCTAATGGGAGCAGTACCGTGGTTTATGACAGCGGCCCCGTTGCCTTACCCGAGGCGTCTGATCTTCTGATCGCTGCGATCGATAACACCGTTTATGGTGAATCTCCGGTTAGCCTGTTGGTTATCAACGGAAGTGAAACGTCGGAAATTCTGGATAGAGAGGCGGGCGCTGGTTTTCGTGCTGTGCATAATTCTTCGGCACCAACACCCAATGTCGACATTTATCTGAACGTGGACCCGAACGGAAGTCCGGCGGCCGGCAGTGTGTCTTATACCCAGACGGTGCCGAGCAAAGCGACAACGGGAAGCTATATCGAGGCGGCGGCTGGCGATACTCGGATAGCGGTAACTCCGGCACTCGCAATTACGCCGATTGCCATCGATGCAACACTGGCCTTAGCCAACGGCGACCTCAAAACGGTGATTGCGGCAGGGGCGCTTGCGAGCGGCCTGGATGCGCTGGTTTTTGCTGACGACAATCGCCGGATAGCGACTGAAGCGAAGTTCAGAGTGATTCACGCGGCGGTCGAAGCTCAGGTTGTGGACGTGTTTCTGGTTCCGGCAGCCAATGCGGGTAGCAATCAGGGCAACGCAGTACCCGCGCTGGATGATTTCGAGTACGGTGATTCTTCTGGCTATTTGAGTGTGACAGAGGGGGATTATGTGGTCTTCATCACCTCGGCTGATGGTGCCTCGGTGCTGTTCAAGTCCGGCACCATTTCTTTGGTGAATGGAGGGGTGTATACGGCCGTTGCCCGCCTGGCCACGTCGATCGAAATGAGCAGCGCAGTCGCGGGGCTGACCTTGTTGGATGACTTCGCCACGCCGTAATCCAGCGTTACTTCCAGTAAAAGCCGCCCCGGTCATCGGGGCTGCTTACTTTGTGGTGATCAGAGAGTCAGGTTACTGAATAGAGGAAGAGCGGTCGTTAATAGGCGATTGCGACAACGAAGTACCCAGTGGTGGCCGGAAATGCAATGAATGCAGCACTCGATCGAGTACCGCCCCGCCATTCCAGGCCGGATCGTTGTTAACCATACCAACTACGGCCCAGGTGGTATTGTTGCTGTCTCGGGTAAAACCGGCAATTGAGCGAACATCTTGAAGATATCCGGTTTTGATACGGCCTTCACCGGCCATTCCAGTATTTCTCAGCCGCCGCGCCATGGTGCCGTCCATCGCGATGATTGGCATTGAGGTCATCAGGTCAGAAGCGTAGGGACTGTTCCAGGCATGCTGAAGGATCTGTGCACCTTGGCGTGCAGAAATGCGCCCATGGCGAGTGAGACCGGCGCCATTGTCGATCACCATGCCATTGGTGTTGATGCCTTTTTCCTCAAGCCATTCATAGATGGCACGAATACCCGCTACGCGATCGTCACGCTCATCGTCTTTGCGTTGCTTTGATCCGATCGTGAGCAGCATTTGTCGCGCCATGACATTGCTGCTCCACTTATTGATATCGCGCACCATGGTTACTAAGTCAGGTGAGGTTGTGCGCATGACCAGATTGGCGTTTTCGGGAGTCTTCTCAAATCGGTTCCCGCCTCGGATAGCAATACCCAGCTCTGAAAACACCGAGCGAATGGTTGATGCGGAGTATCGGTCATGAGGAAGCAGAGACATGTAACCGGTGGTCCGACACCCTTTAGGCAGTTCACCGGTTACCCGTACGGTCACTTTCTGATCACCGTGAAACACTGGTTGCCATTCAAAGTTTCGTCGGGACGGGCAGGACCCCTCAGCCACCGCGGTTACCCGATTATCAATGGTTATTTCGGTTAAAGCTGGTGTCGCCCAGGCCTGAGTGCCACGCTCATCCGCGCGAACCTGAAAATGTAACAGATTGAGGTTGGTCAGATAGCCAGACGGCTCAACAAGAAAGGGCGCATAAGGATTGTCGCCATTGTCGTGAAAGACCGGAAGCCCGCCATCGACCCGGAAATAGCTGCCATCCAGAATTAGATCGCCTGCGATTTGCCGAATGCCCATATCCTTGAGTTCGTGCAACGTGCGCCACAAGCGCTCAAGGGTCAGCTTTGGGTCGCCTCCGAAGCGAACGAACAAGTTACCTTCCAGAGTGTCTCCGACCATTTGGCCGTCAGTCAGAAAGTCAGTGTTCCAGTGATGGGTTGGCCCCAGTAGTTCCAGAGCAGCATAGGTGGTGACCAGCTTCATGATGGAACCAGGGCTCATCAGTTGGTCAGCGTTCACATACTGTTCAATGCCCGGGCCGTTTAGCGGGACGACAGCAACACTCAGCGCGTCGTCATTGTTAAGCGATTTTTCAGCGTAGGCGCGGATTTCTGAAGCCCAGAGGCGAGCATTGGCGAAGGCATCTGTGGTGTTGCTATCTTGTGCGAAGACCGGCGTGGTCAGCGAACCGAGTACGGTTACCGCAGCAAGCAGGTTTTTGGGGGTTGAGAGTAACCCTTGCAGGCGAGTCTTAGCCTGTGAATGCAGCCACCGCATACCTTGAACCCGTGAGTAGTGTTTTTTCTAACCATAGCTTATTCCGCAGATTTCTACTACGCAAAAACATTACACATGACGTTAAAAAATGACGTTATGTGTGTTGTTTCTGAAGGTTTTTGTAAGGTAGGTCAGCAAGGTTTTTTGAATCAGTGGGTTACAGTGGCTTTGGTTGATGGCCTCAGGGGCCAATGGTACGAGAGGTAATTGTGTGACAATGCCTGAAATCTTCGTTTTTAAGGGAATACACCATGCTTCGAGCTCTCAAACATTCCGTTAACGTGCTGGAATCTGTTGCGACGTCTTCGTTTTCTGCTTGGCGTGGATGCTTAGTGGTTAAACCCGCTATTCAGCCGGTAAAGCCCATGGTTCTCTACGACATTGAAGCCTGCCCCTATTGCCGCAAGGTGCGTGAAGCTTTCACCGCACTCCATCTGGATGTGGATATACGGCCGTGCCCGAAAGGCGGACAGGTATTCCGGGGCGAGGCCGAGACCTTAGGGGGGAAACAGCAGTTTCCGTTGCTGATAGATCCGAATACCGACCAGGTGATGTACGAATCCGAACAGATTATCGAGTACCTGTTCAGCCAATACGGTGGCCGACCGGTGCCGGGTTTCTATGAAACCAAAACGGGGCAGTTTTTATGGGGTGCGGCTGGATCAGCGAGTAGTGAAATGAGAGGGATGCGTGTGGAACGTGCCAAGCGCGTGGAGCAGAGCTTGCATCTGTGGAGCTTTGAAGGCAGCCCTTTTTCGCGTCTGGTTCGTGAAAAGCTGTGCGAATTCGAACTCCCGTATACCTTGCACAATCTGGGTAAAGAGCACTGGACCGAATTCGGTCCGGCATTCCAACGTATCAAACCGGGGCCGTACAGGCCGCAGCCAGGCGGTAAGCGTGATGCTTTCTTTCAGGAGCATGGCCGTGTTCAGGTGCCGTATCTGGAAGACCCGAACACTGGTGTGAAGATGTTTGAGTCCAAGCGTATTGTTGACTATCTGGAGAAAGAGTACGCACTGTAAATTCCGGTATTGAGCCGGCTTTGGGGTAGTAATTCGTCTCCGAGCCGGTATGATCTCCGCCGGTCATTTCAGCTGTTTTGGGAGAATGTGATGTATACAGGTCGGTGCTTGTGTGGCGACATCCGGTTTGAGTATGAAGGCGCCCTTGGCCCGATTTCCCTGTGCCATTGCAGTCAATGTCGCCGGGCCCATGGTAGTGCTTTCTCGGCTAGTGCTCCGGTTCAGAAAGTGCGTTTTCGTTACGTTGCCGGCGAAGAAAACGTCAAAGAGTATGAATCCAGGCCGGGTAAATATCGCGCTTTTTGCAGCCGTTGCGGGAGCCATCTTTACAGTCGGCTGGATGCCATTTCGGGCATTCTGCGTCTGAGAATCGGTGTGATCAACGAGCCCATTACTGCCAAGCCTGCCCGCCATATCTATGTCGGTTCAAAAGCGGAATGGTTCGACATCACCGACGAGCTTCCGCAGTTTGAAAAAACAGAGCGAACCAACGATCCGTTCTGACGAGTTATTCGCGATCCTTGCTTGAGCTTTCTATTTGCAACGTAACACTTAAATAATCATCTCGTTTTGCAAATAAAAATCATTATCATATGATGTATAATAGAGCTTGGGAGGGTCGATATGAATCATGAAGCGTTGGAAGGCATCAAGCTGGCAGTGTTTGCGGTTACGTTCGCTCTGGCACTGGTGGTGTTGTGGGCGTTGAATGCGTGACAGCTATCATTTTGATTGGGCCTTTCGCCATAATCCAAACAAGATCGGGCCCGTACTTACCGGGCCCGATCTTGTTTGGGGCTAGTGAATAACTCAGAATTTATACGAGACAGAGGCTGTTACATCACGTTCCGCGCCGTAGTAGCAGTAATTCAGGCTGTTGTAGCAAGAGGCTACGTATTCTTTGTCCAGCAGGTTGTTCACGTTGAGTTGAGCGGTAACGCCGGGAGCCCCCAGGCGGGAAAAATTATACGACAGAGCCATGTCCACCAAAGTGTAAGCCGGAACTTCTTTGGTATTGGCGTCATCTGCCTGAATGTCTCGTAGGTGTCGAATACCCAGACCCGCACGGGCACCATTCAGCATGCCTTGGTCGAAGCTATAGCCAGTCCAGAGTGTCAGCTGATGCTTGGGCGATTGGCTGGCCTGGTTCCCTTCCCGATAAGGCTCCGATTTTTCGAAAGTCACCTCGGTGTATGCGTACCCGGCTTGGACATCCAGGTTGTCGGTTAGCTGTGTCTTAGCTTCCAGTTCCACGCCTTGAGACTGGAGTTCACCGATCGCGCGGCTGAAGCTTTCATTTGGAAGCTTGGTTGCCAGATCCTCCTGATTAATCCGGAATAGTGAGAAGGTATACAGGTCGTTCGTCCCGACTGGTTGGTATTTCAGGCCGGTTTCAATCTGTTTGCCCGTGCTCGGATCAAGTAGATCTCCGTCCTCTCCAACCACAGCGTTAGGAGAGAATGAGGTCGAATAGGACAGGTAAGGCGCCACACCCGTTCTAAATTGGTAAAGCAGTCCGGCCCGACCAGTGAAATGGGTTTCATCCAGCTCGTTTGATCCACCGTTTTCAAGGTCGGTGTTTTCGATGTTCAATCGGTCGTATCGGCCACCCAGGCTCAGGTGCCAGCCTCCCAGATTAACCTGATCCTGCATATAGATCCCGGCCTGCTTGACCTCACGAAGGTTTCGTACTGCAGGATACGTTGCACTCGGCTCCGCGCCATAGACGGGGTTAAAGGCGTCGATCGCCGGGAATGCGGCAGAGAGCCACTCCACATCATTTTCTCTTTGCTGGTAATCCAGTCCCACCAGTACACGGTGTTCGGCATTGCCGGTAAAAAATGATCCTTCTACCTGGTTGTCGATCGTTATCGCTTCAAGGTCTTCCTCTGCGCCGGAGTAATAACGGGCTAACTCAGTGTCACTGGCCCAGCCCGCAGCATAGACTTGCTTGAGAGTGACATCAGACTCGAGAAAACGAAATCTCTGCCGAGCAGTCCAGCCAGAGCCGAACTCATGTTCCAGATCATAGCCGGCCATCGTCATGTCACGTGAGAATTTCTCATACCCCGGCTCACCGTCAAAAAAATTGTTGCTGATTTTCTGGCCGTTACGGGATTCGACCGTACCCTCATAGGGAAGCGCATTATGGTAGCCGCCTTCTGGGTCCCTTTGCAGGTAGGCCAGCAATGTCAGAGAGGTATGGTCGGTTATATCCCAGGTCAGTGATGGGGCGATAACCCGCCGCTCCTCTTCAACCTGGTCCTGTTGAGCATCGGCGGCTGACATTTTGCCCGTCAACCGGTACGCCACTCGGCTATCGTCATCCAGTGGGCCGGTAACGTCGAAAGCAAAGCCGCGCTGGGCATTGTTGCCGAGCGTGGCTTGAACTTCGCCGCTGGCCTGAAATTCCGGTTTTTTGCTGGTGAGGGCGACAATGCCGCCTGGCGAGCTCTGTCCGTAAAGTACTGAGGTAGGGCCTTTGACGATCTCTATCCGTTCCAGAAACCACGGATCAATGGCGAAAGAGCTGAACGATCCGCCATCGTTCATCACCTTAAGACCATCTAGATAGGTGTTATTGATGCTGCCACTGGAGAAACCTCGTAGAACCAAGTAATCGTAGCGGTTTGATGAGCCGACTTGGTTGGTACTTGCGCCTGGCGTGTAGCTGGCCGCCCGCTGGACCGATTTTGCACCCCGTTTTTGCCATTCTTCGCTGCTAATGACATTAACGGTTTGCGGGGTTTCCATAACCGGTGTCTCTGTCTTGGTGGCACCACGAGTTGCAGTGACTGACAAGGCCTCCAGTTGCTGGACAGATTGTTCGTCTGAAACCTGAGCGAGCGCCGGTGTCGCGCCGGCCAGACTGGAAAGACATAGTGCAATGGATAACGACAATCGTGAGCGGGCAAGCATGCTGTACCTCATGTGAGCATCATTTAATAATGAGAATTATTGTCGTTTGGGCGCCCGCTTTGGTATGACGAACAACAAAAAAACTATGATCGAGCGTAATTCTTCGAGTCACGCTCTGTTTTTCGGTGAAATCCCAAACTCTCGGCGAAAAGCGGTGGCAAAGTTGGTGGAATGGCGGTAACCCACTTTGTGAGCGGTTTGCTGAACACTAAATCCCTGACTGAGGTATTGGCGCGCCAGTTCCAGGCGGTAACGGCGGAGATAATCGAAAGGAGAGAGTCCGTAAGTAGCACGGAACTTGGTTCTCAGGCTGCTGGGGCTCATAGCCGCTATCCTGGCCAGCTCCGAAAAACGGTAACTGTGGTGCGGAGCGAATTCTAGTTTCTGACGCACCAGTTCTAGGCGTTCACGCTGCGGGCTGGAAATGGGCTCAGCCCCATGCTCCCGAGCGCTATCTTCCGGTATGCCCATGCCGGTCAACTGCAGTGCCAAGCCTTCCAGAAGCAGCGACTGCTGTAACCCCGGCAGCTCTGAAGGAAATCCGTTTGAGAGCTGTTCTATAAGAAAGTCTGGTAGGCGCCAAGTGTGGATCGGTTCTTGGACTTGAGAGAGCAGCCGAAGAAGTGTCGGAGGGGCTGCACGCCCAACATCGGTTCCTTTCGGATCGAACGCAAGTGTCACGGTGTTAAGGCTTTGCTGCGACATCTGCGTAGCTTGCAATGGATATTCAGGGTGCAGCTGCATGGTCACCGCGCTGCCGGGTTCCAATTCCTTTTCCAGCGCCCCGATTTTCAGGCGAACACGACCCTCCAGGACCAACAGGATCAACAATGGAGCGTGCCCTAGCGACACCGATTCGTAGGGTTTACGGATACTAAGACGGGAAAAGGTATACCGGAAGCCGGAGCTCAGGGCGTGCTCGGAGATTTTGCCTTCGGCAATGATTGTTTGATCCGCATCGGCCCTGGTCCGCGAGATATTGGGAAAGCGATAGTCGATGTCGAATTTTTCACCAATTGCCTGAAAATCACGAATGCGGTAGCAGTAGTGTTCAGCATTGTTGTGCATTTTCTGCAGCCTGAGAGATTGATTGTCGGGCCTCGATTTGAGCCATTCGCTCCTTGCGGTGGACGCCACAGGTTCCGCAATATCCTTCGTCTGGCAGCAGATATTTCAGACAGCATCCCCGACGCTGGGGAATGGCGCACCGCTGCTGGCTGAATTCCGCCGGAATCCAGTCGATATGCCGGTTGGCTTCGCAGGTAAACTGCGCCAGCCAGTTGTTGGCTTGCTGACACAGTGCTTCCGGATTGACCTGATTCCACACCACCGAGTAGGGGGCACCAAGTGCCAGCCCGACGCTGCTCCAATATGCGCCGGGGCTGACGCCTAGCTGTTGTCGGAAAACGGGGTACCAGTTTTGCATCTGCTCATTCAGGGTATGAATAAAATCATTCACCTGCAGCGGCGTGGGGTCGTTGGCAAGATGGTGCCAGCCTAAGCAATTTTCTTCCCACCTCAGGAACACCTGGCCCGGGTTTAAGGCAATACTGGAGCCGTCGCGAAACAGCCTCATAACCAGTGGTCCGATAATCTGCAGAGAAAGGTTTTGCTGCAGTACAGAAACCCGGGCTTTCAGAATCCGCGGGTGGTCGGCGTCTGGATAATTGTTCTGGATTTCCTGCCAAATAAGCTCCGGGTCTTCAAGCAGTTGTGCCAGAGAAAACAGCACTGGCTGCTGGCGAGTGTCCGGTGCCGGTGGGTTGTTCAACAGTGCGTGCGGTTTAAGACCCTGGCTGGCGGCGAGACGGTGATAATCCGTCAGCCACTGCTGGCCCGTTTCAGTTTCTGCCATGACGCGCCAACCCCCATAGAAAGTATAAGCCGCCTACTAAGGCAGCCAGTAGTCCGGCTGGTAACTGGTTCGGGTAAACCAGCAGCCGAGCAAGGTAATCCGCGATCGCGAGCAACAAACCTCCGGCCAGAGCCGCGGTCACCAATTGCCTGCCGACGGTTTGTTGCCCTAGTACCCGGGCCAGGTGGGGAGCGATCAGCCCCACGAAACTCAAGGGACCGATGACGACGGTTGAGGCCGCTGTCAGTGCCGCGGCAAGCAACAACAGTAAAAGCCGCGCGCGGGGTACCTGAAGGCCAAGGGCTGAAGCGGAGGTTTCACCCAGAGGCAACAGGGTGAGGGGACGCAGAGTAAGAAGCATCATGGCGCCAAGTCCGACGACCAGGGCTAATAGTCCGAGCGCCTCGGTTTCTGAAACTAACCAGGTGGAGCCATACATCCAGTTCAGCAATTGCGAGGCGACGGTACCACCGGTGGCCATGACGAGGCGTAAACCTGCATCCATAAAAACATACAATGCCAGACCGCCCAGCAACAGTTGGTTACCCGCAAAGCGGTGTTTTCGGGCCAACAGCAGCAACAGGCCCAGAGCTCCGCAAGCGCCGGCCGTGGCAGCCGCTAGCTGGCCAGCGCGGCCAAGATCCAGTCCGGTGAGCACTAGCGCAACCATGACCAGAGCGGCGCCACCGCTGATGCCAAGCAATTCAGGGCTGCCCATGGGATTGCCCGTCATGCGCTGGATCAGCGTGCCGGCCATTCCCAGTGCCATGCCAGCCAGAATGGCTGCCATTAATCGGGGGCCGCGCCAGACCCAGGCGTCCGTCCACTGCGAAACGGGTGTCCAGTGCCAGCCCTCCAGTCCCGGTGACCAACTCATGGAAAGAATGATCGTTAGTGCCAGCAGGGTACATAGCAGTCCGGCGACCTGAAACGGATTGCGGCGAGGGGGTAGAAAACCGGAGGGACTGGTCTCATGACCCGGCATATGGTGGGTGTTTCGGAATCCCTGAAGCGCCAGAAGAATGATCGGGCCTCCAATCAGCGCTGTAGTGGTGCCAGTGGGTACCAGCGAGCCGCCACTGAGAGACGTTGCCCAATATGCGAGGGTGTCGGCTGCCAGTAGAATACCGGCACCGGCCAGCGTGCTCCAGAACAGGCGCTCAGTGAGCGTTCGAGCTCCCAACAGGCGGGCCAGTACGGGCGCGGCTAGTCCCACAAATGCGACTACGCCCACCCGGCTGACCACCACCGATGTCATGGCCACCACCAGAAACAGGGCTGTCGCGCGGAGCAGTGACACTTTCGCCCCCAGCGCGTTTGCAGACGTCTGGCCGAGTTGCAGTAATTGCAGCGGACGGATCAGTGCGAGCATCAGCACGGCGATCATCAGCACCTTGGGCAAAAGATCAAAGAAGGGGGCCCAGTTATTCTGGGCCAGTGAACCCGCCCCCCAGATAAACAGGTTGCCCAGCCATTCACCTTTGAGCAGAAGCAGTGCCATGTTGATGGCACCCAGAAAGAAAGTAACAACCAGTCCGGCCAGAATGACGGTCACCGGCGAGAAGCCCAGTCGCCAGGTGAGCAGGATGACCAGACCGATGGCGAGCAGGCCGCCAGCCACTGCGGCAAGATCCGGGCTGAAAGCCAGAAAACCAGGGGCAAACAACGTGGCGATTGTTATGCCGAACTGGCCTCCGGATTCCACGCCCAGCGTAGTTGGCGAAGCGAGGGGGTTGCCTAGGACTTGCTGGGTAATTGCACCCGCGAGCCCGAGTGCGCAGCCGATCAGCAATGCCATGGATACTCGGGGTGCCCAGGAAAAATGCGCCAGGACCGAGGCGTACTGATCGCCGTCGTAGGCCCAGAAAGCGGATAGAAGTTGAAGGGGCGAGAGTTGCTGAAGCCACGGCAATGCACTGGCCATAAAGGCAAAGAAACATAGCAGGATGACTGCCACCGGAAGTCGGGTCGGAAGTTTCGGGCGGGCAGCGGGTATTAGAGTTGATTCACCGGACATTGTTGCTGCCTCCTTCTAGCAGAGCGTCGGTGAGTGCTACTGCCAGGCGTTTGACCGGATACACGCCACCGAATGGCCAGGCGCGGGGGATCTGGTAAATCTGTTGGCTTCGTACTGGCGGAAGGTAGGTCCAGAACGGGCTGTTTTCTAGGCTACCAGCGAGTCCCGGCACGAGAGGTTCAATGACCACCAGGCGGCTGTCCGGGATCTGGGCTACGGACTCAAGGCCAATGGACGAGAATCCCCAATAGTTTCCCAAGTTCGGCCAGGCATTGGTCAGCCCTAGGCTTTCCAGAGCGGCTTGGTACAGGCTGCTTTCGGTGTAGATCCGGACATGACGGTGGTCTTGAAAGCTGACGAGTGCAACCGGGGTGTCCGTTAATTCGGCATGCTCCAATCGATCCCGCTGTTGCTTAAGTGTCAGCTCGATATCGGTCAAAACGGCTTCTGCCTGGTCTTTCCGGTCGACCATGTCGCCGAGGGTCACGAGCATTTCTCGGGCTTTATCGAAGGGCCGGATGTCAGGCTTGTATACGCTGATGACGTAGGTGGGGGCAATCTGCTCCAACAGCTCCGTGGCCGGTGCCATTTCCGTGCTGGTTACAATCAGATCCGGCTCCAGTTCGGCAATGGCCTCCAGATTGGGGGCAACCCGCGTGCCCACGTTGGTTGCGTCGTCTGGAAGTTCCGGTTCTTTCACCCAGGCGTTGTAACCACTCATATCTGCTACGCCAACCGGCGTGATCCCCAATAGAAGCAGGGTCTCTGTGGCAGCCCAGTTCAGTGCCACAATGCGTTTTGGGGCCTCGTCCAAATTCAGCGTGCCGCCTTCGTGAGTCCACGTTTGGGCTATCCCCAAGGCCGGCAGTGCGAACAGGAACACCCCGAGCAGCATTGTTTTCGGATTAATAAACATAAGAAACCCATTGCCCCGGAGCACGTTCCATGACACCCATGGGTACGCTGTAGATGGATTCCAGAACTTGGCTGTTCATAACTCTGGCAGGTATTCCGTCTGCCACCACCACGCCGGCCTTTAGAGCAACCAGGCGGTCACAGAAACGCGACGCGAGATCAACGTCGTGCAGGACAACAATGACGGTCAATGCTCGTTGACTGGCCAACCGTTGCACCAGTCGCAAGGTTTCCACCTGGTGCTTTACGTCCAGAGCTGAAATAGGTTCGTCCAGCAGCAAACAACGGGTTTGTTGAGCCAGTAACATGGCAATCCAGGCTCGCTGACGCTCCCCGCCGGAAAGGGTATCCACGGAACGGTGTTCGAAGGGTTTAAGATCCGTGTCGGCAATGGCCTGATCAATCAGAGCGTGGTCTTCCTCGCTGAAACGGCCTAATGGGCCTCGCCAGGGGTAGCGACCCAGTGCGACCAGTTCTCTTACCGTCAGACCATCGGTGCTCGGCGGGTGCTGGGGAAGGTAACCGACAATCCGTGCAAAGGCTCGGGCTCCGAGACTTTTGGCAATGTGCCCCTCCAGCATGATCTCACCGATATCAGCCGGGATCTGTCTTGCCAGTGTTTTCAGCAAGGTGGATTTGCCCGAGCCGTTATGGCCAAGCAAAGCGGTGACCTGGCCTTCGTCAAAAGCCAGGTCGATTCCGTGGAGAATTGCGGTGTCGCCAATGCGGACGCCAAGGTTTCGGACATCAAAAAATGCAGGCATTCAGATCCCCCTGTTCGTGTGAATGGGAGGGTAATCTAAATGATAATTGCTATCAATGTGTTTTGGGAAGAGTTCTTAAATCTGTCCGGTTTGAACTCGCCACTGAGCGGCATAAGATCCATCATGAGCGATCAGGCTGTTGTGGTCGCCGGCTTCAATAATCCGTCCATTCTCGACCACGGCAATGGTGTCTGCGTCCACGATCGTGGAAAGCCGGTGAGCGATCATAATAACGGTACGGTTATGACCTATGCGCTTGAGTGAGCGCTGGATGGCGGCTTCGGTTTCGTTATCGACCGCACTGGTTGCTTCGTCCAGTACCAGAATGGGCGGGTTTTTTAGTAGCGCCCGGGCCAGAGAAAGCCGCTGACGCTGGCCACCGGAAAGACGAATACCCCGCTCCCCCACTTGTGTGGCTAAACCGTCAGGCAGGGCGTCAATAAACGACCAAGCCTCTGCCGTTCGCGCAGCCTCGATAATCTCGTCTTCGGTAGCCTCGGGCTTTCCATAAGCCAGATTATTGCGAATGCTTCCTTCAAACAAATAGACATCCTGGCTGACCAGTCCGATGGCATCTCGCAGCGATTTTAAGTTGATCTTGCGAATGGGCTGGCCATCAATGCGAATATCGCCGCCGGAAGGATCGTAAAACCTTAGCAGCAGCTTGATCAGCGTTGATTTGCCGGAACCGGTCGCGCCCACCAGCGCCAGTGTGTTGCCTGCGGGTAGATTCAGGGTGATATCCTGAACGCCCGCGCCACTGCCTGCGTAGCGGAAGCATACTTGATTGAACGAAACCTCTCCTCGCACGGGTTGCTGCAGGGGGGTACTCGCTTCATCCTGCACGTTCACCGGCTCAGCTAGTAGGTCGAGAATTCGCCGGGTACTGGCCATGGCTCGTTCGAACAGATCGATCACTTCCGCCAGACCGGTCAGTGGCCACAGTAAGCGTTGAGTCAGGAATACCAACACTCCGTAGGCACCCACATTTAGGCTGCCTTCCAGTGCCATCATGCCACCAACGGTGAAGGTGGCGAGAAAACCGGCGAGAATCGCCATGCGAATCACAGGGATGAAGGCTGAACTGATCCGAATGGCGCGGCGGTTAGCTTCCACGTAGGCTTCACTGGCGTCTTTCAGGCGCTTGGCTTCCCGCTGCTCGGCGGTGAAACTTTTGATGGTGGCGATGCCGCCCAGATTGTTGGCCAGCCGGCTGGACAGATCTCCTACCTTTTCCCGCACATCGGCGTACAGAGGACCGGCCTTGCGTTGAAAATAGAAAGCCCCCCAGATAATCAGAGGGATGGGTGTGAATGCCAGCAGGGCAATCAGTGGTGACAGCACGAAGAACACAGCGCCTACGGCCACAACCGTTACGCCCACCTGGATCATGGCATTGGCGCCGCCATCCAGAAAACGCTCCAGCTGGTTCACGTCGTCGTTCATGGTGGCGACCAATTGCCCGGAACTGTTGGCTTCAAAGAAACTCATATCCAGGCGCTGAGCGTGTTCATAGGCATCCTGCCTGAGATCAGACTGCAGGCGCTGGGCCAGATTGCGCCACAGGATCTGGTAGAGGTATTCAAACAGCGATTCCCCGGCCCAGATAAAGAAGGTGAGCGTTGCCAGAATTGTGATCTGCTCTTGGGCGGTCTCGAAGCCCAATCCGGCAACAAAGCTTTCCTCCTGGTTCACCACCACATCAATGGCAACGCCAATGAGAATCTCCGGAGCAATGTCAAAGAGCTTGTTGATAATGGAGCAGGTGGTCGCTGCAATGATGTTCCGGCGATAGCCACGCGCGTATCGAAGCAGGCGGCCGAGGGCGGCGAAACTGCTGGGGTGGCGGGCACGCGTGGTCATGATTTGCTTCCTTCTCGGTGTCTGGTTTTCAAAGTCGGGAAGGGTAGCGGATTCTGTTTTTATTTAAAAGAGAATGATTTTCACTTGCGAGCATTCTTCTGCAGCCACCGATCCAGCTTGTTCGCAAACTCTTTGCGGTCTGCTTGGCCGAACGGCGCTGGGCCTCCGGTGACTTGTCCGGCACTGCGCATTTCTTCCATAAAATTCCGCATTGCCAAGCGTTGCCGAATGTTCTCTTGGGTGAATGCCTGCCCACGGGGATTAAACACGGTTGCCCCTTTTTCGATGGCTTCTGCCGCCAGGGGGATATCTTGTGTGATCACCAGATCCCCTTTTGTCATCTGATCCATTATTTCATTATCGGCAACGTCGAAGCCTTGAGCCACCTGACGGCGGCTGATAAAGGGGCTTGGCGGCAGTGTAATGACATGGTTTGCGATGAAGGTAGTCTGAACCTTCCAGCGAGTGGCTGCGCGGCAGATGATTTCCCTGACCGGCACGGGGCAGGCATCAGCGTCGACCCAGATAGGCATGTCAGTTTCCTTTCGTTCAATGGCTAAAGCGGCAGTTTACCCGTTCTTGCCGAGCCTGTAAGAACAAGTTTGGGGGTGGTGTTATAATGCGGGTCTCATTCAATTAACAGGAAATGATAATGTCTCAATTACCACCGTGCCCCAAATGTAACTCGGAGTTTACCTACGAAGACGGCGTTCAGTTGGTTTGCCCTGAGTGCGCTCACGAATGGACGGAAGCCGAGCAGGCGGAAGCTGAAGCCGGAAAGGTGATTCGGGATTCTAATGGTAATGAGCTTCAGGATGGCGATACGGTCACGGTGATCAAAGACCTGAAAGTTAAAGGATCCAGTGCTGTTGTTAAAGTAGGCACGAAGGTGAAAAACATCCGTCTGGTTGATGGCGATCACGATATCGACTGCAAAATTGATGGCATTGGTCCCATGAAGTTGAAATCCGAGTTCGTTAAGAAAGCCTGATCGCCCCCCCATTTGATCTATTGCATCCCGTCGTCTAAATATTAAACAGAGTGCCAGCTGGCACTCTGTTTAATCCCGCAGCGTGCAACCCACGCTAACAACAAGACGAACACCCCAACGCTGGCAGTGCCCGCCACAAGCAGGCCTTGCTCCAGTCAGGCTTATATCGCACAGCCGGGGGCAGGAGGATGGGATGAGAGAACTCCATGAGTTTCATGTGGATAGCACCCGCTATCTGGATGATGACGGCAAACCGCTGGGTGAATTGCCGCGCCAAGCCGAGAACACCGTTCGGGTTCTGGCTGCCTACCGCAATATGGTGCTCGCCCGCACCTTAGACTCCAAAGCCATCGCACTTCAACGTACCGGTAAATGTGGTACTTATCCCTCTGTCCTGGGCCATGAAGTGGTCGGCACGGCTATTGGTCAGAGCATGGCAAAATCCGATGTTTTTGTGCCTTATTATCGCGACCAGGCCGCTCATATTCTTCGAGGCGTATCCTTGGCGGAGTTACTGCTGTATTGGGGCGGCGATGAGCGCGGTTGTGCCTGGCAGCATTGCCGGGAAGACCTGCCGATTGCGGTGCCCATTGCCACCCAGTGCGGTCACGCTGTAGGGGTGGCCTCGGCGTTTCGGATTCGAGGTGAGGACAGGGCCGTTGTGTGCTGCATAGGTGATGGCGGTACCTCGAAAGGCGACTTTATGGAAAGCCTGAACCTTGCTGGCGCTTGGCATTTGCCAGTGGTATTCGTGGTGATCAATAACCAATGGGCCATCTCCACCCCTCGCAGTCTGCAAAGCGGCGCAGAAACCATCGCTCAAAAAGCCATTGGTGCGGGTCTGCCCGGGCACATTGTTGATGGTAATGATTATTTCGCCTGCGCCGAAGCCTTGGACAATGCACTTGATCGGGCTCACCAAGGTAAAGGGGCGACAGTCATTGAAGCCGTAACCTACCGGCTTGGAGACCATACCACCGCCGATGACGCTACCCGCTACCGCTCCGCTGAAGAACTCAAGCAGGCGTGGGAAAAGGACGGGGTAAAGCGGCTGCAAAATTGGCTGTACAACAACGATCTTTGGAGTCCTGATCAGGAAAAAACGTTGCAGGCGGAGTCCAAGAAGACGGTTGATGAGTCTGTAGAAACGTACTTGGCGACAGAGGCCGAACCACCCACGGCGATGCTCGACTACCTGTTTGAAAGCCTTCCCGCCGCGCTGCAGGGTCAGCGCGAACAGATCGCCAACAAGTATCGTGGAGGTCCGGCATGAGCCAGTCAGACGTTCGTGATGTGACTTTGGTAGAAGCGGTCAACATGGCCCTGCATTGGGAAATGGCACAAGACGACAACGTTGTGGTCCTGGGCGAAGACATCGCAGCGAATGGCGGGGTGTTTCGGGCAACGTTGGGCCTGAAAGACACCTTCGGGTTCAAGCGGGTGATGGACACGCCGTTGGCGGAGAATCTGATTGCTGGCACGGCGATCGGCATGTCGACGCAGGGCTTGAGACCGGTGGCGGAATTTCAGTTTATGGGGTTCATTTATCCCGCGATGGAGCAGATTGTTTGTCACGCAAGCCGTATGCGCAATCGCACTCGAGGTCGGCTGCATTGCCCTCTGGTGTTTCGAGCCCCATTTGGCGGAGGTATCCATGCGCCAGAACATCATTCCGAAAGTACCGAAGCTTTGTTCGCTCATATTCCGGGATTGCGAGTGGTGATTCCCAGCTCTCCGCAGCGTGCCTACGGTCTGCTGTTGGCGGCTATCCGGGACCCGGACCCGGTGATCTTCCTGGAGCCCAAGCGCATTTATCGAGCCGTTACTCAACGGGTCGACAACAATGGCGAGGCGCTGCCTTTGGATACCTGCTTTACCTTGCGTGAAGGCGATGATGTCACCCTCATTACCTGGGGCGCTTGCGTCAAGGAAACCCTGCAAGCGGCGGATAGGCTGGCCGAACAAGGGGTAGGGTGTGAGGTGATCGACGTAGCGACCGTTAGTCCGTTGGATCGGGAGACCTTGCTATGTTCTGTGGCCAAAACAGGCAGAGCGGTGATCGTCCATGAAGCTTGCCGCAATGGCGGTGTCGGCGCAGAGATCGTGGCGTCTATTGCCGAATCGGCATTTTTGGACTTGCAGGCGCCGGTGATCCGAGTAACGGGTTATGACACGGTGATGCCGTATTACCGGAACGAGCAGAATTATCTGCCGCAGGTCGAAAACATCGTGCACGCCGTCGAGCAGGTTATTGGGTTGTAGGAGTAATAATAATGAAAAATTTCAGACTCCCAGATCTGGGTGAAGGCCTACCGGAAGCCGAAATTGTTGAGTGGCATGTGAAGGTGGGTGATAGCGTGGAAGTGGACCAAGTATTGGTCAGTGTAGAGACGGCGAAAGCCATTGTAGAGGTGCCATCGCCGCAAGCGGGTGTTATTGCCAAACTCTATGGCGAAGCGGGCGATATCATTCATACCGGTGAACCCTTGCTCGCTTATGAAGGCGAGGACGAGGACTCCGGAACCGTCGTGGGCAAGCTTGAATCGTCTGGTAAAGGCGAGGGCAAAGCCGCTCAGCAAGATACGTTCATCGTAGGTGCGGCAGCCTCCAGTAAGCGGGCACGGTCTAATCGTGCAACTCCGGGCGTTCGGGCACTGGCCCAGCAGCTCGGGGTCAATCTGGAAAGCATCAAAGGCAGTGGTCCCGGTGGGCTGATCTCCACCGATGACGTGCATAAACAGGCCAGCCACCAGAAGCAGTTGGGCGATGCAGAAGCGTTGCGAGGCACTCGCCGGACTATGGCGAAGAACATGGCGCTCTCACACGCTCAGGTTGTGCCAGTCTCTATTTTCGAGGATGTGGATGTTGGTGACTGGAAAAAGGGGGCTGACACCACCATGAGGCTGGTTCAGGGCATCGGCAAAGCCTGTGCCGCCGTACCGGAACTCAATTGTTGGTTTGACGGCGATAACCTCAGCCGTCAATTGCTCGATGAAGTTCATGTGGGAATTGCGGTAGATACGCCGGAGGGTTTGTTTGTGCCGGTGCTCAGGGATATTACACACCGAAGCCTAAAGGACTTGAGGCAGGGTTTGGAAAATCTGAGAGAGTCGGTGGCCTCTCGGAAAATTCCCCCCAAGGAAATGCAGGGCGCGACCATCACTTTGTCCAATTTCGGCACCATGACGGGGCAATATGCCAACCCCATTGTCAGTCCTCCACAGGTGGCGATTGTCGGAGCAGGTCGCATACGGGAAAAGGTCGTTCCCTATGAGGGTGCTGCGACCATTCGTCGCATTCTGCCCTTGTCGCTGACCTTCGATCACCGGGCAGCGACTGGCGGGGAGGCCTCGCGGTTCTTGGGTGCGTTGGTTGATGCATTGAAAAAAGGGAAATGATGATCCGGCGGGGAAATCCCGCCGGATCGTATCAGTGTCTTGCCAAATGGCCTTGTGGCAACAACACTAGGGGCCACAAAGATAGATACCTCTGACTGTGCGAGACATCATGAATCAACTTAAGAGCCTGACAACCGTTTTTTTACTGTCCTGTTCCACTCTGGGTACTACAGCATGGGCGGCAGATCTTCAACACCATAACGACCACCATGAAATGGGTGCCGTTCAGATTCACAATGCCTGGAGTCGGCCTACACCGCCGGGTGCGGCGATGGGCGTGGGTTATCTGACCATAACCAATAACGGAGCTGAAGATGTGTCGCTGGTTGCGGCCGAAAGTCCGAGAGCCAGCCGTGTCTCGATCCACGAAACTTCCATGCATGAAGGGATGATGCGGATGCAGCCACTGTCCGGTGGCTTGGCTATCCCTGCAGGCGGCACCGTGGAGTTGAGACCCCGAAGTTACCACCTGATGCTGGAGCAGCTGAAAGAGCCCCTGATGGAAGGTGAGATGATTCCGGTTCGGCTGGATTTTAACGGTGCCGAAGACGTGACGATCAAACTGGTTGTTCAATCGCTGGATGGCATGGGCATGGACCACTCGCATCACATGGATCATTCAGAAATGGATCATTGATGGGCGGGGGATTCCTACGCTCAGGAATTGCGGTCAGATTCCTGGGTATGGGAATCCGAGTGCCCTAGCGAATGATCAGGGGCAATTTCATCCCGAACCAGCTGTTTTAGCTGTTTGATTTCAGGAAACCCGCCTTGTTCTTTGCGCGACCATATCCGAGTACTGTTAACGTACACCTCGAAAATCCCGCCATCGCCCGGTTTCAGGGTTAGCTCGTCGATCATGCCGTCAAAGGTGGTCAGCAGTTCCTGGGCCATCCAGGCAGAACGCAATAGCCAGTTACAGCCAGTGCAGTAGTGCAGAGTGATGCGCGTTGCCATACGGTAATACTTCCTGCAGGACTAAATGAGTGAATCATGCTATCAAATAAGCAAGGTGAATTCTTTGTCGAGGAGGCATGATGACCTATTGGCTTGTGGACAGCCCAGGGTCTGGTGATGGTACCCGGAATGCAGACTTCTGGCTCGGACACTTGCAGGAGCAGGGCATAACGGATGTTGAAGTCTGTCATCTGGATGAACAGGGTCAATGGCGCGAAAGGGTGGCAAAAGACGATTGCCTGATGGCGGCCGGGGGGGATGGCACAGTGAACGGTGTGGCTGAAATCTGTCTTGAAAACGATGCGATTCTGGCTGTTTTACCGTCCGGTACCGCCAACGACTTTGCTCGTAATCTCAATATCCCCGATGAGCCACAACAGATTGCCCAGCTTGTCGCGGAAGGCACCGTGCAAAACATTGATGTTGCGGTTGCCGGAGAGCGGATTTTTTTGAACGTCGCTCACATCGGGCTTGGAACGCTGCCTGCCCGTGAAGCAGATGGGCCGACGAAAAAGTGGTTGGGGCAATTCAGTTACGTGGCCACGCTGTTTCGGCAGATCGGTGAACAGCGTGGCTTTCATGCCGAAATACAAACCGAAGAGTCGGCGATGAAAGGGCGTTGGTTGTCGGTTGCGATCGCCTCTGGTGCCTTTTTTGGCGGTGGGCACGAAATTCCGGAAGCCTCAGCCAACGATGGACAGTTGAATGTTGTTGCGGTGAAGCCCAGGCCATTGCTGCAGTTGCTGTTTGCGTTTTTGATGGTACGGCTGAACGGCGAGACACCTCGGCGAACCAGTACTATCGTGCAGGTGAAAAGCCCGGTATGTCAGGTGCGCACCAACCAGCCTAAACCGGTGACGGTTGATGGTGACGAGGCCGGTACCACACCCTTTGAGGCAGTCTGCAAGAAGGGCGTTCTGAGGGTTATTGGCCGGGAAGTCGTGCAGGCCGGAAGGGCAATGTGATTCGCCCTTCCGGTTTTAGGTCGAGGCGTCGAGTTACAGGCCGGCTACTTTAGCTCGGGCGGCGTGGAGCTTCTTGTAGCTCTCGATCATCTTCAGGTGCCTGTCCAGGCCTTCCAGATTCGTGCTGGTTTCTTCAAGTCCATAGAAGCGCACTGAGCCATCGAGGGAGCCGACAACGGCATCCATAACTTCGTTGCCGAACATCCGGCGGAAGTTGTAAAGATAGTCTTCCAGCTCGAGTTCTTCGTCCAGCGTGGCCTCCAGAGAAGCTTGCATCGCCTGATAGAAAAGACCACGCTCGACAGTGTTGTCGTTAAACTGCCGGAACATTTCGACCAGTTCCAGAGCTTCTTCAAGCTCGCCCAAGGCCAGATAAATGAGTAGTTTCAGCTCCAGAATGGTGAGCTGACCCCACACGGTGTTCTCATCAAACTCAATGCCGATCAGCGTGACGATCGTCATGTACACATCAAGCTCGGCTTCTTCCAGGCGCTCAACCAGACTCGCCAGTTCGTCTTCGTTCAGACGATGCAGGTTGAGGATGTCTTCCCGGAAGGCCAGCGCCATATTGGTGTTGTCCCAAACGAGGTCTTCCACCGGGTACACTTCGGAATAGCCTGGTACCAGAATTCGGCAAACCGGTGCGCCGAGATCTTCAAAGATCGCCATATAGCATTCCTTGCCCATGTCCGAGAAGATGCCAAACAGCGCTTCGGCCTCTTCCTCTGTGGTGCCGGGGAAATCCCATTCCACAAAGTCGTAGTCGGATTTGGAGCTGAAGAAACGCCAGGACACCACACCGCTGGAATCAATAAAGTGCTCAACGTAGTTGTTGGGCTCTGTCACTGCCATGGTGTTGAATGTAGGAGCGGGCAGGTCGTTCAGGCCTTCGAAGCTGCGGCCCTGCATCAGCTCGGTCAGGCTGCGCTCCAGCGCCACCTGGAAGCTGGGGTGGGCACCGAAGCAAGCAAATACGCCGCCGGTTTTAGGGTTCATCACGGTGACCGAGATGACCGGGAACTGGCCGCCCAATGAGGCGTCTTTGACCAGCACCGGGAAACCCTGTTCTTCCAAGGCGTTCAGGCCTTCCACGATGTCCGGGTATTTGGCCAGCACTTCGTCCGGCACGTCCGGCAGGGCAATTTCGTTCTCGATGATTTCTTTCTTGACCGCCCGTTCGAGGATTTCTGACAGGCATTGAACCTGAGCTTCCTGCAGTGTGTTACCGGCGCTCATGCCGTTGCTGAGGAACAGGTTTTCGATCAGGTTAGAGGGGAAGTACACGGTTTCCCCATCGGACTGGCGCACGTAAGGGATGCTGCAGATGCCTCGCTCAGGGGTACCTGAGTTGGTGTCAAACAGATGAGTGCCCAGCAGTTCGCCGTCGGGGTTGTAGATGCCAAGGCTGTAGTCATCCAGAATACCTTCGGGCAGCTCACCTTCGGGACCTGGCTGGAACCACTTCTCATTCGGGTAATGCACGAATTCGCTGTTGGCGATGTCCTGACCGAAGTACTGATCGTTATAGAAGAAGTTGCAGTTCAGGCGCTCGATGAACTCACCCAGTGCTGAAGCCAGCGCAGCTTCCTTGGTGGCCCCTTTGCCGTTGGTGAAACACATGTGCGCAGCGGTATCGCGAACATGCAGTGACCAGACGTGGGGCACAATGTTGCGCCAGGAGGCGATCTCGATCTTCATGCCCAGATCAGCAAGGATCCCGGTCATGTTGGCAATGGTCTGCTCCAGGGGCAGATCTTTACCTTCAATATAGGTGCTTGTGTTTTCGCCGGACCCGACGTTGAGCAAGGCCTGAGCATCTTCATCCAGGTTTTCCACCACTTCGATCTGGAAGTCTGGGCCGGTTTGCACCACTTTTTTCACGGTGCAGCGGTCGATGGAACGGATAATACCCTGGCGGTCTTTGTCGGAAATGTCTTCCGGCAACTCCACCTGGATTTTGAAGATCTGTTTGTAACGGTTTTCCGGGTCTACAATATTGTTTTGCGACAGACGAATGTTGTCGGTCGGAATGTCCCGAGCGTTGCAGTAAACCTTTACAAAGTAAGCGGCACACATGGCTGAGGACGCCAGAAAGTAATCGAACGGGCCGGGCGCCGAACCATCCCCTTTATAGCGAACAGGTTGGTCCGAGACGACGGTGAAATCGTCGAATTTGGCCTCAAGCCTCAGGTTGTCGAGATAATTGACTTTGATTTCCATGGGCAGCTTACCGGATTCAGAAATATGAGCAGTTTACGCGGAATTGACGAGGTTATCCCCGATGCGCGGGATGGTCTCACAAAAACAGAGAGGACGATACTGTACGTCCTCAGTGAAACCCAAAAGGAATTAGGTGGGCGCGACGTACCTACGGTGATGCTCTATGGCCGTGTGCTGGAATACGTGAACATCAGTGAGCAGGAGTTGCACCTGTATCTGGATCGGCTCGGTGTTAAAGGCGACGGGCGTTAGCTCAGCGCACCACAAAAACCGATACTTTGCTGTGTTTGACGATTTCCGCTGCGTTGGAGCGAAGTAAGTGCAAGGCATCACCTATACCCGGAGTGTGTGACGCCATGACCACGAGATCGATCCCGGTCTCCTTTATAGCGCTCAGCAGCTTGTCATCGAGTTCAACTGCGGTGTCGACAGATTCCAGCACCTTGGCATCAGTCTGAATGCCGTGAGATTTTCCCTGCTCCTCTGCAAATTCCTTGAGCTTGCTCGCCAGCTCCTTGGGGTTGTGCGCGGCGGCACCCGGGGTGCTGTTGGTCACGGTGACGTAACAGAGACTCGCCCCATAGTGCTTGGCCATGTCGATGGCGGTATTGAGCGTTTTTGCCATCTTGGCCAGATGGGCCAGATCAACTGGAACGAGAATGTTCTGGTACATGGCTCGATCTCCGGTTGTTCAAAATTTGAACTGTTGATAATGAGTCTGGACCATGACCCCCATGATCCGCAAGTTGGAAGGGCGTTCCCTCGGAACTCATTTCGAGGTAATGTGCATGCTACCGAATACAGAGCTGTATACCAGCCAGTAATAAAAAAATCATAAGGACATACCGTTAAAGGAGTCACACCGTGTCGGACCTCGCAAACTACGAAAGCTTTAATATCGAAGTCAAAGAGCACGTTGCCCACGTGCAGTTCAGCCGGCCCGAGGCCATGAACTCCATGAACAAGGCCTTCTGGCTGGAGCTGCCTCGCTGCGTGCAGGATATTGAAGCCAACACCAACGCCCGGGCTATCGTTATCTCTTCCACCGGTAAGCATTTCTCTGCCGGTATGGATCTGGCGGTTTTCTCTGATCCTAAATCTGTGCCTATGAGTGGCGACCCAGGTCGCATGGCGGAGAACTTGCGTCGCGTGGTGCTGCAACTGCAAGACACGCTGAGTTCTTTGGAAAAGGTGCGTTTGCCGGTTCTTGCGGCGATTCATGGCGGTTGTATCGGTGGGGCGTTGGATCTGGTGTGTGCGGCAGACAGCCGTTACTGCACCAAAGATGCTTACTTCACCATTAAGGAAACCGAGCTGGGCATGACAGCAGACGTGGGCACGTTGCAACGGTTGCCGAAGCTGATGCCAGAAGGCGTTGTGCGGGAGCTGGCCTACACGGGCCGGAAATTTGGCGCGGAAGAAGTTCAGCGCCTGGGATTTGTGAATAACGTGTACGACAGCCAGGAAGAAATGATCGAGGCTGTACTCGCCATTGCCGCACAAATTGCGGCCAACTCACCGCTGGCGGTGACCGGTTGTAAGGAAATGCTTAATTTCAGCCGTGACCACAGCGTGGAAGACAGCTTGAAGTACATGGCCACCTGGCAGGCAGGCATGTTTCGCCCGACCGATATGATGAAAGCTTTCCAGGCCAAAGCTCAGAAACAAGCGCCGGCCTACGACGACCTGTTCCCGGTCAAGGATCTGTTTTCTAACTGATTCATGAGTAAGCGCCAAGGCTCCTCAATCTCCACAGTCGCCGCCCTGTTGTTTCAGGGTGGTATTGGTGTGGTGGGGGCCATTGCGCTCTGGTTGTTTGATGTTCCGGTACTGGCGGGCAATGTTGGTTGGATCAACGCGTTCGTCTATGGCGCCGTGGGAGCCACGGCGACCTATCTGTTTTTGTTGCAACTGACCAAGCTGGCCAGGCTTTTCCCGGATGACCTCAGTGAGCAAATGCAGGCATTGTATAAGTTTGCAGCGAGTTATCGCTGGCCGGTGCTTCTGCTGTTATCCCTGTTGGCCGGAGTGGGTGAGGAGCTGTTGTTTCGAGGCGCCATCCAAGGCGGGTTGCTCCAGTACACAGGGCCGTGGACTGCGGTCATTGTCGCTTCATTACTGTTCGGGTTGGTGCACTACGTTTCGTTTACCTATTTTGTCATAGCAACGGGATTGGGGTTGGTCTTGGGCACCGCCTATCAACTCAGTGGCAGTCTGATCATGGTGATGGTCTGGCACGCTGTATACGATGTGTTGGCCCTGTATTTTCTGTTGAATTACCCTTCATGGTTTGGCGTTCGCCGATAACCATCTTCTGACGATCTGAATTAGGAATAATGCGTGTTTGAAAGCTATTTGACCGGTTTCCTGGTGGGCGGTGGCCTTATCGTTGCAATCGGTGCTCAGAATGCCTATGTGCTTAGCCAGTCTATCCGTCGAGAGCATCATTGGTGGTCTGCCGGGGTGTGCATGATCTCGGACATCGTGCTGTTCACACTCGGCATGTTTGGCGTATCCGCTGCGTTAACCGCCATGCCGCAGGGCTTGGAGATTCTACGTTGGCTGGGCGTTGTGTTTTTAGGCTGGCTGGCGGTTCAGGCCTTCATCCGGGTTTTCCGGGGACGGGCTGGGCTCACCGCCGAGCAGCAAGAGCGGCGCAGTTTGAAAGGCGTCTTGCTGACCACTCTGGCGGTTACCTTGCTGAATCCGCAGGTCTATCTGGATACCTTGTTGCTGGTTCCCGCCGTAGGTGCGCAGCAGTCGAGTAGCACCGGTTTTTTGCTAGGCGCAAGCAGTGCGTCGGTGTTTTGGTTCGGCGGGCTGGCGTGGTTCGGGTCATCAATGGCGCCAGTGTTGTCTCGCCCCAAAGTCTGGCGCGTTATCGATGGTTTGATCGGTTTGATGATGCTCGCCATTGCGATGCAGCTTGCGTTAGTCGGTTTGGAATAATTCAAACGCCTGCCAGACACTGAATAGCACTAGGAATTCTATGAACTCAACGATACGCCGCTGGTTCGCCAGCGCCAGCTCGATGCGCCACGTCCTGAGTACCTTTGCCCCTTATCTGGGTGCGGGCATCAAAGTGACTCATATCGCGGATGATTTCTCCAAAGCGTCGGTCGAAATGAAGCAGCGTTGGTACAACACCAACTACGTGGGAACCCACTTTGGTGGTTCGCTGTACAGCATGGTCGACCCTATATACATGTTGCTGCTCATGCGCAAATTAGGCAACGATTACGTGGTGTGGGACAAGGCGGCGAGTATTGATTTCGTGCGGCCGGGTAAAGGGCGTGTTACCGCTCACTTTGAGCTGACTGAGGAAAAGCTGGCAGAAATCCGCTTGGCAACGGCGGAAGGTGATAAATGCCTGCCAGAGTGGACGCTGGATATCATCGATGAATCCGGTGAGGTTGTCGCTAAAGTGAACAAGATTCTTTACGTACGGAAGAAAAAAGCCCGGACCAATAGCTGATCCGAGCGCTTGTTGCCGAAGGACGATCAGCTGGTAGGGGACTCGACCTGCTTCAGAAACTGAGCGATATCGTCAAACGCTTCTTCGGCCTGCGGTAACAGTGGGGTAAACATGTGCCAGACATGAACCATGTTCTGCCAGGTATGCAGCTCCACTGGTGACCCCTCTGCTTTTGCTTTGGCGGCGTATCGCGCCGCATTATCCAACAGCATTTCGGTGGTGCTGGCATGAATTAGCGTGGGGGGCAGGTTAGCAAGATTGCCGCGTAACGGCGACGCCACCGGATTGGTCGGAGAAAGCCGGAACGCCGCCAGCGTTCCCCACCAAAGCACAGGCAACGGCATTTTCGAAAGCCCGCCAAATACGGGGCCCAGCATCGCATCGCTCCGGATGTTGTCACGATTGCTGGGTGCGGTCAGTGTCAAATCGGTGGATGGAGACAGAGCGACCGCCGCGTCTGGCTGTCGAATGCCGTGGTCACGCAACCAGGCAATTAGTGACAGGGTATGGCTGCCGCCTGCGGAATCCCCAGCCACGACCATGAAATCGGCGTCCCCTTCGCCTTCGGGGCCATTTTCTAACAGCCAGGTATACGCTTCGCGGCAATCGATGATTCCGTCCAAGAAACGATGCTCTGGCATTAAACGGTAATCCACGGCAAACACGGCGGCATTGGCAAGCAGGGAAAAGCGATTGGTCACTGCCCGATGGCTTTTAGGGCTACCGGCGGTCCAGGCACCACCATGAATGTAGAGCACCCGTCGTTTGGTGTCTGCACCCGGAGCAAGCACCCATTCCCCCTTCGGATGCTGGCAAGGTTGGATGTCCGACTCGATGGTCGCCTCGTCACCCAGACTGTCCAAGTGCTTACGTAAGGCCATTAGCCGAGCTTTGCCTTTCAGTCCTTTGGATGCGCGGCCCATCTCTTTGACGCGTAAGAGCACTTCGTCATGGGAGGGGTGTGGTGTGACTTCTTTTGTGGCCCACTCGTTGCCGTCAAAGTGCGAAAGGTCCTGAACCCGAAACAACAGGACGGTGACAACAACAAGCAGTACAACGATGGCGAGAAAGATCCAAAGCATGGGCGTTCCTTTTTGAGTGCCTCGTTTTTGGGTACATATTATGCTGGCGTTATGTTCTTATCATGGCAACTATTTCAGAGTGACGGTGTATTGCCATTGGCTCAATTGCCCAAAGGAGGCCGTGCATGCCTAAGGTGTTTTTGGGTGTTGAGATTGCGCCCGACATTAAAGAGCGTTTGTTGAGGGTTCAAGCGCCGGTTCAGTCTGCCCGTTGGCAGCGTTATGAACAACTGCATCTGACGTTGGTGTTTCTGGGGGACGTTGCTGAAAACGCAGTAGTACGGTTGTCTGATGCGGCAGGCGGCGTGTCGGCGAGTCCGTTTGAGCTTGCCGTTAGCGGTTTAGGGTGTTTTGGCTCGCCGGAGCGGCCAAAGATCTTCTGGGCGGGTGTCTCGCCAGAGGCTTCGGTTGTTCATCTGCATCGGCAATTAGTGGATCTGTTGGTGGCGGCCGGCTTTAAGGTTGAACACCGCCATTTTCGACCGCACATTACGCTGAGCCGGTTTGGCCGGGATGCAGGGTCGGTCAGGCCCTTGATCGAGTCGGTACATAACGCTGGCTTTGGTGTTATGGCTGTACGGGAGTTTGTTTTGTATGAAAGTACCCAAGGGCCAAACGGTTCTGTTTATACCGTATTAAAGCGGTTTCCCCTATAAATGAGGGCCTGGCAACGTCGAGCATGACGGCGCCCATTGAGGATGTACTGGTGAGTAATGGTTCCATGAAGTGCCCGGTGTGCGAGTTGGCTGAGCTGGGTTCGTTCCGCGAAATAGAGCAAAAGCGTTATCTGCGGTGTGGCAACTGCAAAGCGACCGTTATGGCTCCGGAATGTCGTTTGCCCCCCGAGGAGGAGCGTGCGGTTTATCACCTGCACGATAATGATCCGAACGATGCCGGTTATCGACGCTTCCTGTCGAAGCTCGCGGACCCCTTGATGGCTAGACTGCCACAAGGCGCGGGCGGGCTCGACTTCGGGTGCGGCCCGGGGCCGGCGTTGGCCAGGATGTTTGAAGAAGCAGGTTTTTCGGTTGCGCTATACGATCTGTTCTTTTATCCAGAAGCATCTGTGCTGGAGCAAAGCTATGACTTCGTGACCTGCACCGAGGTGGTTGAGCATCTGTTTCAGCCGGCCAAGGTCTTTGCTCAATTTGACCGCCTTCTGAACCCCGGTGGGGTGTTAGGCATTATGACTTGCTTTCAGACCGACGATGATCGTTTCGACAACTGGCACTATCGGCGCGATCCTACACATGTGGTTTTTTATAGGGAAGCAACGTTTCAGTGGTTGGCCAAGCGCTATGGCTGGCAGATGGACAGTCCGGCTAAAGATGTCGTGCTGCTTCGAAAGCCGCTCTGAATCGCTGAGCCGCTAGTCTGTATCTGCCGGGCAGGCAGGCAGTTCCGGGCATACGGATGAGGTGTCGAGTGACCTGTTGTCTGGAAGGAATTTTTCGACGTTGAAACGGTCGCCGGCGAGGCTGGCTGCGCAGGTCATCGCCTGATTTGCCTGTTGCTGGCAACCTTTCGCTGAGAGGGCATAAGCCAGGTTGTTCCAGCCATCAGCAAACTCTGGAAACCGAAGGGTTGCACGGCGAAGGTGGTCGGCAGCCGCGCCAAAACGGTTTTGACTGTAGGCCAGGTTGCCCAGAGCTAAAAGCGGTGCGGGCTCATCCATCCAGTGATGCTCTGCGGTCTGATACGCGGTCTTGGCTGCTAGAGTGTGGCCGGTGGTCTCCAGATCGTGGGCAGCGCGCAGCCAGGGCAAAAGCTCGGCGGTTGCCGGTAATTTGTCGGGGGGCAGGATTACCATCGCCCAGCGCTCGGCCCGGTTCCAGGTTGTGTGGAACACTTTATAAGGCTGGTGGTGATGTTTACGGGTGTCGGTATTGAGTATCAGGGTTTCGTTCTGATTGTCGTATCCGACGACCACCGCAAAGTGCCACTGCGGCCACCAATCGAATCCCAGATTCTGCATGACCAGCACCGGGTTGCCAGCCGAGACTTCGGCCAGAAGTGTTTTGATGTCTGGCTGTAAAGGATAAACCACCATGTTATGTGACCGCGCACCGGCAACCATCTCGACCTGCAGCGAGCCTTCCCGCCCGGGCAGATAGACCAGTTCTTTCAGAATTTCCGGCTTGGTGCTAAGGCCTTGACTGTTCAGCATGGTGGCCAATGACGCCGGGCCACACTGGTACTTTTCTTGAGGATAAAAGGGAACATCAGCCAACAGTTGCTGGCTGTCTGTGTCAGTTTGGTCAGCGGTGGGCGAATCAGGCCAGGGCGGAGTGGTTGCACACCCGACCAGCAGGAGCAGCCCGAGAAGGGCTGACAGCCTGCTGCATCGTGCAAATGCCGTCTGACAAACGGAGAGAATTAGCGAATACAATTGATGAAGGAGAACAGGTTAGTTGCACACAGCATGTCGGTGATAATGAACACCAACAGGAACAATACGATGATTCCGACTACCCCTTCACCAGTGGGGGCTTCAGCCAGCTGCTGTTCGAAATCGGCCAGTTCGGCAGGTGTCAGATTCTGTATGCGTTCAGCTACTTGGTCTTCACTGACACCAAGCTCGGCAAGCTTTTCCTTTACTTCCTGCTGCTCCAGCATGCTCAGTAACTGTTGGCGATCAAGGTTGACCTGTTGCTGCTGAATTAGCTCGCCTGTCCCGACCATGCCGGCATTGGCAGACACTGAAAATGTCGTGGCAAAAGCCATCAGGATGGCCATCACAAGCGAAAACTGCTTGGCATAACGTCGAATGCCGTTCATTGCAGACTCCTCTTCGGTTAGTTTAGTTAACGTAAACCTAGAATGCTCAGGCCTATCATTCAACATAAAAAACGTTCATGGAGACGCGGGTAACGATCAAAAGGTTGATAGGCCGGTGGCTTCCATCAGTCGGTATTGCCAGTACTTCAGGCGCGAGTCATCGGCCCATTCGGAATAGGGCAAGCTGAGAGCGACGCTGCTTGTCTGTTCGCTTTCCCAGTGCTCGTTGAAGAAGGCCGACGTTTTTCTGGCAACAGAGCTTCCGGTGGCGACCTTCAGCCATACGTTGGATTCAAGATTGAGATCGTCCAGATTCCTTCGGGTGAAGTTGGCTGAGCCCAGCAGCAGTTCCTGTTGCCCGTTTTCAGCGGTGTAGATGAGCAGTTTACTATGACATTGCTCACCCTGAGTGTTACACCAACGAACGGGAATGCCGGCTTGATGCAGCTCATGGCCTACAGGGCGATTGGGAATCCCGTTTTTTTCATGACCGAAAGCATCCTTGTTCGCGTCCAGCAGCAAGCGGATATCAACACCTCTCTGCTGCGCGGTTTTTAGCGCTTCGATGATCGGTCGGTGAGAGAAATAGAACATGGCGATGTCTATGGCTTCGCCAGTTTGGCTGCGTTCGATCATGGCCAGTGCTTGATCGCGAATGGCGGACTCGGTGAGTACCTTTATGGTGCCTGATGATTCTGGCTCCGGCTGTTGGGTATTGGCCATTCGGTTGAGCCAGCGGTCGAACGTTTGGGTGTTGGCGCCGGACATCATGGCAACCGCTCGCTCACTCCGAATCACATCTTCTACAGCCGGTCCGCTGAACGTTAGCCCGATGTTGCTATGTCGGCTGCTGCCATCGTGGGGGTTGGCAGAGGTAACGAGCGCATGGAACTGATTGCCTGCGTCAGCGACCAGAATTTTACGGTGATTGGCTTTGAAGTTGGGGAGTGCCAGATAGCTGCGCAGTGTGGTTTTCTCAGTGCCGAGAGCGTTTGGTAGCCAGCCGCCGTCGGGATTGTTCCCGAGCCATTGGCAGCATATTCTCCAGAGGGCTGACCAGGCGGGGTTACTGTCCCTAAGAGGCTCCAGCTTTGTGATGACCAATTCAACTCCGGCTTCTTTCAATGCTTCGAAGGCGGCGGAACGGGTGCCACCGTAAAACGTGTTCAGTGGGTCTGAAATTACCACTATATCCATGCCAGGGTTGTCGCGCTTCTTTTCGATCAGTGCCTGTGTCAGCTGGCTTGATAGGCGTCGAAGTTCCGCATTTTTCGGGCCTGTGCCGTTATACAGAAACATGTCGATGAGGATGAATTGCCTGGCTTGAGAAATCAGCCTGAAGACTTCATCAAAGATCTCGTGGTCCAGCGTTGTTTCACCAGTCGGAAGGTGCCGGGTGGTGTCGGTCAGTATGCGGGGAGACGCGAGAGGAGCCGGGTTTCCGGAGTAACGAATGCCTTCGGGGAGGGGTTTGTAAGTATGCCAAGCCCCGAGGCCGATCAATATCAATATCAACAGCAACGCACAGGCTACTAACTTCATCGTCATCATTCATTCGATCCGTCGAATCAGGCCGCGATCGGGCGGTTTACTGACGTTGTTTGTCGAGAACCCACGCGGAGAAAAGTTCAAGAAGCTTGGTGGCTTGAGGGGCCGGCTTCACCAAGTTTAGAAGTGATCCCAGCTCCCACCCTTCTTTTTCAAGTTCGGGCTGCTGGACGTGAAGATAACTTCTCATCACATCATCGGAGAACTCCGGATGGAACTGAACGCCCCAGGCATTCTCGCCAATCCGAAATGCTTGATGAGGTTCGAAATCGGTCGCGCCGAGCAACACGGCTCCGGGAGGTAGTTCCAGAACGGACTGTTTGTGGGTTAATTGCGCCGAAAACTGTTGAGGCAGATGGCGGAACAGCGGGTCTGTCTGAGCACTCTCTAGCAGAGTGACGCTGTGCGTGCCGGTCTCCCGTCCCTTCGGATGATAGCCGACCTTGCCGCCCAGAGCATGGGCAAGTAGTTGATGGCCATAGCAGACGCCGAAGGTTGGAATGTTGGCCTGCACCGCATCTTTTAACCAGCCTGCCGCATGCTCACTCCAAGGTTCACGATCGCTAACCATGGCGGGAGAACCGGTAACGACCACGCCGTGCCAACCATCCGGTCGGCCGGGTGGGGGCGCTTGAGTAACGTCGGCGACGGTGAGGTCCAGTTGGCTGGACAGCTTGCTCACAAACCAGTCTTCAAAATCTCCAAACTGATCTCTGATCTGAGGGTAGGTAGTGCCCGTTTTCAGGATCACTACGCGGGGTTTTACTCCCTCATCTGTACCAGCCATACGGCACCTCATTTGATACTAAAGCCTCGCGCCGATTATTCCTGCGGCAATTCGGCGTTGTGGAAAACGTTTTGAACATCGTCGAGGTCGTTCAGCATATCCATAAACTTTTCGAACATCGGGATGTCATCGCCTTCCACCGGTGTGGTGGTTTTCGGCAGGAACTGGATTTCGTCTACTTCGAACTCAATCCCTTCGAAGGCTTCATCCAAGGCTTGCTTGGCTTTAGCGTATTCGGTGTTCGCGGTGAAAACAGTGATGGTTTCGTCTTCATTTTCGATGTCGGTGACATCGACATCCGCTTCCATCAAAGCTTCAAGAACGGCTTCTTCGTCCTGGCCTTTAAATACGAAAATGGCGCAGTGATCGAACATGTGAGCGACGGCGCCGGGCGTGCCGATTTTGCATTTGGTTTTGGTGAAAGCCAGACGAACATCACCAAAGGTGCGGTTCGGGTTATCGGTCAGGCAGTCAACAATAACCATGCAGTTGCCGGGACCGTAACCTTCGTAGCGAGCGGTGGAATAGTCTTCGCCCGCGCCACCTTTGGCTTTATCAATGGCCTTTTCAATAACATGGGTGGGAACCTGGTCTTTCTTCGCGCGCTCAATCAGCCCTCGCAGAGACAGGTTGGCCTGAGGGTCGACGCCACCAGATTTGGCCGCCATGTAAATTTCTCGACCGTACTTACTGTAAACCTTGGTTTTTGCCGCAGCCGTTTTGGCCATGGACTCTTTGCGATTCTGATAGGCTCTGCCCATAGTTCTGTGCCCCTTGCTTGCTATAAAGAGCGTGATTTTACTGAACCTGAGAGCAATGCGACAGCTTTGTTATGCCAGTTCAGGAACTCGTCGGATCCCACGGCGAAGACCAGACTCCAATGAGGCACGAATCAGCTTGCCGGAAAACGGAACAATATCTTCAAAGCTGATGGTGTATCGAAGGCGTGTTTGGCCGTCGCTGGTGTCGCTGAAATGCATGCGGCCCAAATGGTTTTTGATCGGGCCAGCGCTAGTGATTGCGTATTCAATCAGGGTATAGGGCTCAAACTCAAGGACGGTTTCTTCGAGGCTCAACGGCCCCAAACCAATCTTGCGAACCGAACCCGCCCCATTGGGGTCTGCCTGATCGCTGTCTTTAATGCGCTTGACCGGTGCACCCATCATTTTGCCGAAACGATGGTGGTCTGCGAATAATTCAAACACCTTCTTGCGGGGTACGTTAAAGGTTTCATTTATCTCAATGTTGTAAACAGCCATGTTGTATCTCTTGTTCTAAGGTTTTGGCCCAAGAGTAACGGTTCACAGTGTTTAACAAAAGATGCTTGATGGGCCGAGTGCATGGTTGGTCTTGGTGGTTGCTGTCGTTATAATTCGTCGTGCTCAGGATGAGCCGGATCAAAATCATACTCTTCAGGGATCGAAGTCATGCCCTAGGCAAGCGGATTGCAGTTTACCGCCCGTGTTGGCGAATTCCCCTCAGACCACTTCGTGGTTGCCAGCCTTTGCTCCGTTTTACCGGCGTGGTGAGCGAGTTCGTTCGGGGCAACACCGGCCATCCCGGACCCATTATGAAGTGGTGATTCAGCAGCCGGTATGGCGCTTGAGCCTGATGCACAACAGCCGTATTTTCAAACCCAAACTACCGATGCCATTGTGCGCACGCTGCCGGAACACAAAACCCGCTCCACGTTAAAAACCAAAACTCACAAGGGTGAGGGCAGCAACGAATTGCGCTTTGAAGACGAAGCGGGCGAAGAGCAGGTCTACGTTCACGCCGAGAAAGATCAGGATCTGCTCACTGAAAACAACCGCACCGAAGTCATCAAAAACGACAGCCACCTGGCGCTCGAAAACAACCGTTTCAGCCACACCAAAGGCAACGTCCACCACACTACTGATGGCGAACATAGGGAAAGCATCGGCGTGGACTACAGCCTGACCGTAAACGGCAGCCACCACAGCCAACAGGGGAAGAGTCAGCTTGTAGATGCGGGTACCGAGATTCATCACAAAGCGGGTATGAAAATTGTGATTGAAGCGGGTGCAGAGGTGACGCTGAAGGCTGGAGGCAGTTTTGTGAAGGTGGACCCGAGTGGGGTGACAGTGTCCGGACCGTTGGTGCGGATGAATTCAGGTGGGTCGGCTGGGGCTGGGAGTTCGGTCGCTGCACAAACGCCACAAGCACCCAGCGTCGTTTCGACCGCCACTGGCAAAAAAGCCCCCGAAGGGGCTAATTAAGTGGTCGATTACACGCGATCAATCAGTGACTGATCATCCAGGGGCGCATGGAAGGGAACATCTTTTTCCCGTCAGCGGTATAAAATAGCATGTGTTTGCCGTCTGACTTCTTCTTGCAACCGCAACTTTTCCGATGCTCCGCGTCCCGTGCACGCTGGTCGGCAGTGGAGATGATCGGCTCATGACTGGCTTTCTCATTGCGGGCCTGAGCCTTGCGCCGAGCCGGGTCCATGGCCAGTATCTCCGGAGGCAACACAATCACCCGTGGTGACAGCACCTTGCATTCAGGACAGTTTGCCGGATGTCCGGCTTCTGCCATGGTGCCCAGTTCCTGGAATAAACCGTGCTCCTGGCATTTGTAGTCGTACAACGGCATGGTTTATTACTCCTTGTCTGGTGACAGAGGTACGTCGGTGCCCGGGGTAACCATCTTCTTCGGGCCTTCAGCCGTGGGGTTGATGTCGAAGTCGAAGATTTCCGTTGGCAGCCACAAGGTTGCACAGGCATTGGGTACGTCCACCACACCACTGATATGGCCTTCTACCGGTGCGCAGCCGAGCAGTGCATAGCCTTGGGCCGGTGTATAACCAAATTTGGTCAGGTATTCGATGGCATTCAGACAGGCCTGGCGATAGGCTACCTGCACATCCAGGTAATGCTGCTGGCCTTCCTCATCCACCGAAATGCCTTCAAAGATGACATAGTCTTCGTAGCGGGGCTTGATGGTACTGGGCTTGAATACCGGGTTCTTGATGCCGTACTTGGACATGCCATCTTTAATCAGATTAACCCGCAGGTGAATCCAGCCGGCCATCTCAATCGCACCACAGAAAGTAATTTCACCGTCGCCCTGGCTGAAGTGCAGATCGCCCACTGACAAGCCGGCACCTTTCACATACACCGGGAAGTAGGCCTTGGAGCCCCGGGACAAATCCTTGATGTCACAGTTACCACCGTGCTCGCGAGGCGGAACGGTACGGGCGGCTTCGGTTGCGGCTTCCTTGGCGGCGTCACCGGCAAGTTTGCCCAGGTGAGCAGTATCGGCGAATGGCATGTTGGCCAGACCGGGTACGCGATTTGGCTCGGTGTCGTAGAGTTCTTTCTCCCGACGGTTCCATTCCATCAACATTTCTTTGGACGGCAGACAACCGATCAGGCCGGGGTGGATCATGCCGGCGAATTCCACATTCGGGATGTGGCGGGATTTAGTGAACATGCCGTTGAAGTCCCAGATGGATTTCTGGGCCTCTGGAAAATGCTCTGTCAGGAAGCCTCCACCATTTTTCTTGGCGAAGAAGCCGTTAAAGCCCCATTGGCTGTCCTGGAACGCACCAATGTCCAGAATGTCCACTTCTAACAAATCGCCCGGCTCAGCCCCTTCGACGGCAACAGGTCCGGACAGGAAATGCACCTGAGTCAGGTCCACGTCCCGGATGTCGTCAGCGCAGTCGTCGTTTTTGATCTGCCCACCCGTCCAGTCGTAGCATTCCAGAACGAAATCGTCCCCCGGCTTGACCGTCGCCGCCATGGGGATGTCCGGGTGCCAACGGTTATGAATTTGCTCATTCTCGTAAGCGGATTTGCTTCTGTCGATCTTGATAAGGGTTTCGGCCATAACGGGCGCTCCTAGTTTCTTGACTTCAGGGTTCAAAGCGGTGATGCGCAGTGCCTGATGGCTTCTGCGCTGACGTAATCCACTATCGGCGATCGCTGCCTGCGGTGGTATTCGCGAAATGCCCCCAGCGCCTACGTCATTCGACGTATTGGTGCACAGTAACGCTCCTGTTCTGTACGTTGGCCTCAAATCGTTTGCAGTCAGGATTCTCCAGTAGGGCTCTGGCTACCGCCGGTTCCAGACGCTGGCGAAAAGCCCGCAACATCTCCCGGGCGCCGTAACGGGCATCGTAGCCACGGGACAATTCGGTCCGAAGCTCCGTCGAAAGAGACAACTCCGCGTGTTTCTTACCCAACCGCCGATTAAGACCCGCCAATTCGATGTCCAGCAAAGCTTCTAGCCAGTTATCAGTAAGACTGTTGAACGTAAGAATCTGATCAATCCGGTTCAGAAACTCAGGATCAAAATGCCGACGCAGGGCGGTATCACGCAGGGACTCACCCTGACCGGGTGATAATCCGAACCAACGGCGCCAGCCCTTTTGATAACGTTGTTGATGAGCCTCGGCATCCAGTGCCCCAGCGTTGCTGGTCATGAAAATCAGAGTGTTGCGAAAATCGATCTCCCGATTACCAGAGGGGAGTACCAGCCGGCCGGTGTCCAGGACGTTAAGCAGGGTGCGGACCACCTCTTTGCTGGCTTTCTCGATTTCATCGAACAGCACTATGCCCGGTTTGCTGAATGAGCCCTGCACCTTATCCAGGTCAAACAGGCTGTGGCCTTCCTTACTACCCACATAGCCGGGCGGTGCGCCGGTGAGTGCGGCAGCGTAGTGCTCCTGGGCCAGAGTGTTCATATCGATGCGGCATAGGCCATCCCGGTTGCCGTGGATGGCTTCGGCGATTAGCCGTACGGTTTCGGTTTTACCGACTCCGGTGGGGCCAAGGAAAAGATGTACTGCCAGTGGTCGGTTTTCCTCGCCGATATCGGCTTTTACCCGTACCAGCATGGATTCCATTGCGGCCAATGCCTCATCCTGGCCCACAATGTTCTCCCGCAAACGGGACATAACAGTATCGGGCTCAAAGCGGAACCGAGAAGCACGAACCGGGCCTGAGGCGGCCCGGTTCTTGTCAATGGCTTCCCGATTGGCTTCCAGCCGATCATTGATACACGGCATCAGCTTCTCCCGGCTTTAAGCCCCTGCAGATTTTTCCTTGCCATCGACCGGTAGGGAACCCACCGGACATTCAGCGGTGCCGACGGTTTTCCTCGTCATCGCCTCGACATTTTCCTGGGCTTTCTGGGCATCCATCACCCAAGTGCGGTAAAAATCAAACGGGCAGTCTGCAACTCCTTTGTCGCCGTCACCGGAGTTGTGAACACCGGTGTAACCCCGGTGCAGCAGTTTGAACAGGTGGTTCTGGGACTGATCATTGGCGCGGGCATCGCGAATCTGGCTGATCGAAAGCTGGGCATACTGAATCCCCATGTCTTCCTCACCACACTCACCCAGCGTGCGACCGTCGAAGCCGATGATTGCGGAGTGGCCAAAGTAGGAGTAAACCCCGTCAAAGCCGGATGCGTTTGCTACAGCTACGTAGCAGTTGTTCGCCCAAGCCATGCTCTTGGACATCAGCACCTGCTGCTCCTTGGCCGGATACATGTAGCCCTGGCAACGGACGATCAGCTCGGCACCCTTCATGGCGCAATCCCGCCAGATTTCCGGGTAGTTGCCGTCATCACAGATGATCAGGCTGATCTTCATACCCTTCGGACCTTCGCTGACGTAAGTGGTATCACCCGGATACCAGCCCTCAATCGGGCACCAAGGCACACACTTGCGGTATTTCTGAACAATCTCACCTTCGTTATTGATGAGAATCAGAGTGTTGTAAGGCGCCTTGTTCGGGTGATCCTCATGGCGCTCACCGGTCAGGGAAAAGATGCCCCAGGTATTGGCCTCACGGCAGGCGGCGGAGAAAATGGCCGTTTCGTCACCGGGAATCGTGGCCGCGGTTTCCATCATCTCGTCGTTGTCGTACATGATGCCCATGGTGCTGTATTCCGGAAACACCACCAAATCCATGCCGGGCAAACCAAGTTTCATACCCTTGATCATTTCCGCAATATTACGGGCGTTGTCTAACACCTCGGCTTTGGTGTGTAGCCGGGGCATCTTGTAATTCACTACCGCCACGCCGACGGTATCGTTACTGCTGGAAATATCACCGTGTCTCATAAGTTACTCTCTCGAAAATTTTACTCAGAATTTTGGGCCGCAGCGGCATGCATCAAACTAAACGGCCAGATAACTGGCAATCTTCTCCTGATCCGCCTCGGCCCGGCTCTCTTCGTGGACGATGGCGCCTTTCTCGATCACCAGAATCCGGTCCGCAGCATCCATCACAAAACTCAATACCTGCTCTGACACCACAATCGACAGCCCTCGTTCATCGCGGATGCGCCGCAGCGTCTGCGCGATTTCCTTGATGATGTTGGGCTGAATGCCTTCAGTAGGTTCATCAAGCAGCAGCACCTTGGGTCGGGTGGCCAGTGCGCGGGCAATGGCCAGCTGTTGCTGCTGGCCACCAGACAGGTTGCCGCCGCGTCGGTTTTGCATTTCCTTGAGCACCGGGAACATCTCGTACAGATCTTCTGGCACCTTCTTCTCCCCGACCGCGGCGAGGCCGGTTTCAATGTTTTCCCTCACCGTGAGGGTCGGGAAGATCATCCGCCCCTGAGGGACAAAGCCGAGACCAGCGCGTACACGCTGATAACTTTTAAGTCGGGTCAGATCCGTGCCATCCAGGCTGACTTCGCCACCTTTGGTTGGGGTCATGCCAATAAGGGACTTCATCAGCGTGGTTTTACCCATGCCATTGCGGCCAACCACAGCCACAATTTCGTTCTTTTTCACATCCAGGTTCAGGTCCTGGATGATGGTACTTTGGCCGTAAGCCACCAAATGATGTTTGATGCTCAACATGATCAGTGCCCCAGATAGACTTCGATGACTTTAGGGTCCGATTTCACATGATCGATGGACCCTTCCGAGAGAACCTTGCCCTGATGCATGACGGTGACCCGGTCGGCGATGTCGCCGACAAACTGCATGTCATGCTCAATCACCAGAACCGTATGGCTCTGGGTTATCACCCGGAGCAGTTCCGCCGTCTTCTTCCTTTCCGCCACAGACATGCCGGCCACTGGTTCATCCAGCATTAACAAATCCGGTTTCTGAATCAGTAGCATCCCGATTTCCAGCCACTGTTTCTGGCCGTGGCTGAGCAGCGCGGCAGGCTCATGTAGGGCTTCGGTGAGGAAGATGGTTTTCGCCACATCTTCCACCGCCTCAATAACCGCCTCATCCCGCTTAAAAGCCAGTGCACCCATAACGCTGTGGCCTTGGGGATAAGACACCTCAAGGTTCTCAAACACCGTCAGGTCCTCGAAGACAGACGGAGTCTGGAATTTCCGGCCCACGCCCGAATGGACAATCTGGTGCTCTTTGAGTTTGGTCAGCTCCTTGCCCGCAAACTTGATGGAACCGGACGTCGCCTTGGTTTTTCCGCAGATCAGATCCAGCACCGTCGTCTTGCCCGCGCCGTTGGGGCCAATGATGACCCTGATTTCCTTAGGGTCGAGGTAGAAGGACAAGTCGTCGACTGCCTTGAAGCCATCGAAGGAGACGGTCAGGCCCTCAACCGCCAGTAGAAAATCCCCGCTGTTGCTCTTGCTTGTGCTCATCACGATTTCTCCGGACTGTAGGTGCCTGCCATCGGACTAAAACCCTCGGCCTGTTCAGCAGCCGGCTTGGCCACCACAGGTGCGGCTTTACTCTTGCTGCGTTTGAAGACCTTATTTTCCAGAGGCATCACGTAGCTCTTGTAGAGCCCCGCCAGGCCGTTCGGGAAAGCCAGCACCACACCGATGAACAGGGCGCCCATGGCAAAAGGCCAAAGCTCTGGGAAGGATTCGGAGAAACCACTCTTGGCGGCATTGACCAGCAGAGCGCCGTAGACAGCACCCAGGATGGACAAGCGGCCGCCAAGGGCACAGAAGATGACCATCTCGATGGAGGCAACGATGCCGATGAATGATGGAGACATGAAGCCCACCAATAGTGTGAACAACGCGCCGCCGATGCCAGCGAAGGCTGCCGCCAGACAGAAGACAAAGATCTTGAAGGCCGCCACGTCATAGCCGGAGAAGCGCACCCGCATTTCCTGTGCGTTCATGGCGACGAGGATGCGGCCCAGCTTCCGGTTCTGAACAAGGCGCGCTGCGAACAGGCAAAGAAAGAGCATGCCGACGCAGACGAAATACAGAATATTCCTGGCCTCATCGGTACGGATGTCCCAGCCCATCAAAGTCTGCAAGTCGGTAATGCCATTCACGCCACCGGTATAGCCCTGTTGCCCGATAATCAGGATGGTCAGCACCGCTGCAATGGCCTGAGTGATGATGGCGAAATAAACGCCGCCCACCCGCCGGGTGAACATGGCAATGCCGATGACGAACGCCAGCAGAACCGGCACACCAATAACCGCCAACAAGGTGAACGAGAAGCTGTGGAACGGCTCCCAAAACCACGGCAGCTCGGTGAGCTGGTTCCAGTCCATAAAGTCCGGAATGCCGGGCGTGGACTGAATAGCCGTGGCCTCCGGCGTGGAGGCCTCCAGCTTCAGGAACATGGCCATGCAGTATCCGCCCAGGCCAAAGAACACACCCTGGCCAAGACTGAGGATGCCAGCTTTACCCCAGCACATGACAAGGCCAATCGCGACGAAGGCGTAGGTCAGGTATTTGCCCACCATATTCAGTCGGAACGGGTCCAGAGCCAGCGGCAGGATAACCACCAGCAGGAAAGCCAGTGCGAGGTAATACAGCCCCTCTCGGGAAACAAACCACTTCATAAGGGATGAATGCTTCATGACAATCTCCTAGCGACGGACCTTCAAGGCCATGAGTCCTTCCGGACGTATCATCAGAATTCCGATCACAACCAGCAGGGTGAGTACCTTGGCCATGGAACCACTGAGGAAGAACTCCATGGTGGACTGAGCCTGTGAGATACCGAAGGCAGATATGATTGTGCCGATCAGGCTTTGGGCGCCGCCAAATACCACAACGAGGAATGTATCGACGATGTAAGCCTGGCCTGATGAAGGGCCAGTCGACCCGATCATGGTGAATGCGGCACCGGCAATACCGGCGATGCCACAGCCGAGAGCGAAGGTGGCCCGGTCTATGCCTGCGCTGTTGATGCCCACGGATTCTGCCATCGGCCGATTCTGGACCACGGCGCGAACCTTTTTGCCATAGCCGGAGCGGTACATAAGCAGATACACACCCACGGCAACCGACAGGGCAATGACCATGACGAACAGTCCGTTAATTGGCAGGTCGACCATGTCGGTCACCTGAATAGCACCCATCATCCACTCCGGTAGATCAACGCCCACTTCCCGGGCGCCAAAGATGGAGCGGTAAGCCTGCTGCATGATCAGGCTCAGGCCCCATGTGGCGAGCAGAGTGTCGAGTGGTCGGTGGTAGAGATGCCTTATCATGAGCCACTCAACGAGTGCTCCCAATGCGGCACAAATCAGGAAGGCCAGAACCATGGCGATAAAGAAGTACCCGCCGAAAAAACCTGGCAGATAGGATTGGAAAAATCCGGATGTCAGATAGGTTGTGTAGGCACCGAGGATCATGAACTCCCCGTGGGCCATGTTGATCACCCCCATCTGTCCAAAGATGATCGCAAGGCCCAAAGCCATCAGCACGAACACTGAAAACAGGGAGAGCCCGGCAAACCCCTGCATGGCAAATATCGACATCAATTCACTGCTGGTGTAGCCATCGAACATGACGCTTACTCCCCGATCAAACCAATATGCTTAACGTTTTAGAGGCAATAGATGCCGGCGCCTAAGGGCGCCGGCTATCCAAACTTACTGGTAACCTTCAGGGAACGGGTCGGGTTCCATCAGCTCTTCAGTCTCGTGAACCACTTTGTACTGGCCATCAAGCTGGGCCTGACCGATGCGGGTCTTGGACCATAGGTGATGGTTCTCGTGGATACGCACATAGCCTTCTGGCGCCTTGTCGAATTCAATGCCAGCGAACTCTTCGCGGATCTTGTCGATATCGAAGGAACCGGCCTTTTCAACCGCTGCTTTCCACAACCATGGGCCGAGGTAAGCTGCCTGGGTAACATCACCGATCACCATGTCATCGCCGTAGGCTTCCTTGAAGGCTGCTACGAAGTCTTTGTTGTTGGCGTTGTCCAGGCTCTGGAAGTACTTCATGGAGGCGTAGATACCTTCGACGTTCTCACCGCCGATACCGCGGATTTCGTCCTCGGTCACAGAGATGGTCAGCAGCAGAGGCTTCTCATCGGTGAAATCAACACCAGCGGCTTTCATTTGCTTGTAGAAAGCCACGTTGGAGCCGCCCACGACTGACGCAAAGATAACGTCCGGCTTCTTGAGCTTGATCTTGTTGATAACCGAGTTGAACTGGGTGTGGCCCAGTGGGTAATACTCTTCACCCACAACTTTCAGGCCCAGCTTGTCGATGTGCTTGCGGGCAATCTTGTTGGAGGTACGTGGCCAGATATAATCCGAGCCCAACAGATAGAATGTCTTGGCACCTTTGGTTTCAACTGCCCAGTCGATGCTCGCGAGAATCTGCTGAGTAGCTTCCTGCCCGGTGTAGACAACGTTGGGGGACTGTTCCAGGCCCTCGTAGAAAGTGGGGTAGTACAGCATACCGTTGAACTGCTCAATCACTGGCAGGATGGCTTTACGGGATGCGGAGGTCCAAGCACCGAAAATAGCCGCTACATTGTCCTGACGCAGCAACTTACGGGTTTTTTCTGCAAAAGTAGGCCAGTCACTGGCCCCGTCTTCCTGGACAAATTCAATCTGGCGACCGAGTACACCGCCGGAGGCGTTAATCTGGTCAATGGCGAGCTTTTCCGCCTGCACTGAGCCAATCTCGCTGATTGCCATTGTGCCGGTAATCGAGTGCAGTATGCCGACCGTGACCGTGTCATCCGTAACCGCTAGTCCTGTGGTGTTGACCTCAGCGGTGCTTGGAGTTGCCGCTTGTACAGATGTGGCCAGCATGACGGACGCCGCCAGTGTCATCAGGCTCTTTCGAAACCCTGACCCCTTCCCATCTGACCGCCCGGTGGCGGTTGTATCTGTCGTACCCATGGTGAATCCTCACAGTGTTTGAAAAGCCGGTGCTGCGCATCCATTCGGAAGCACAGCGCCTACCCCAAACATTCTGCTTGGCCCCTTTATAAGCGCCCATTCGGCAATCGCCCCAGCGAACTACGTCATTTGACGCATTCCGGTGTCGGACAACACAGGCTAAAACGCAGGTGCGCAAAACAAACGTGACCGTTTTTTCGGTGCAGCAGGCTATGGCACGGAACTTGAAGTGACTTTCAGTTCCGGCACACCGAACCACAGAACCGCACCAAAACCGGGCAAGGTACCAATGGCCGCAAGACAAAATATTTTCCGGGTTAGGCGCCGATACAACCAATGGGTCGCCAATCAGACCCTCGAGGACTACGCTCTGCGCTTTACCGCCAAGAGTGCCCGGCGCTGGTCCGCAGCACGGGTCTCCAATACCGCTCTGGGCGCAATTTCGTTCCTGGCCATGGAAGCCATTGGCGGCTCCATCACCTTGTACTACGGCTTTGATAATGCGGTGGCTGCCATTCTTGCGGTCAGTCTCGTGATCTTTCTGACGGTCATCCCGATCAGCTACTACGCGGCACGCTACGGGGTGGATATTGACCTGCTCACTCGGGGTGCCGGGTTTGGCTATATCGGATCAACCATCACATCGCTTATATACGCCAGTTTCACGTTCATATTTTTCGCCATTGAAGCCGCCATCATGGCCATGGCTCTGGAAATGCTGTTCGATATTCCCTTGGTGTTCGGCTATCTGATCTGCGCTGTGGTAATTATTCCCCTGGTCATACACGGCATTACCACGATCAGCCGATTTCAGGTCTGGACCCAGCCCGTATGGATCCTGTTACAACTGACGCCGTTCGTATTCATCATCTATGCAGACGCCTCCTCCGTCAGCGACTGGACTCGGTTCGAGGGGCTGAACACGGTCGCCGGACAAGGGCTCAATATCATCTCGTTCGGTGCGGCCGCGGCGGTTGTTTTTTCGTTGATCGCACAGGTTGGCGAACAGGTGGACTTTCTTCGTTTTATTCCAGAGCCGAAAAATCCCCAGGAGAAGCGTCGCTGGTGGTTAGCCGTCATGGCCGGTGGGCCAGGTTGGATTGTCATCGGGATGATCAAGATTCTGGCCGGTTCATTTTTGGCGGTATTGGCACTAAATCACGGCGTTTCCGCAACAGAGGCGGCCGACCCAACTCAGATGTACCTGGTGGCATTTAATTACGTCACGGATTCTCCGGAAGTTGCTTTGGCCATGGCGGGCATTTTCGTGATTTTATGCCAATTGAAAATCAATGTGACGAACGCCTACGCCGGCTCTATTGCCTGGTCAAACTTCTTCTCCCGCCTCACCCACAGCCACCCGGGGCGCGTGGTCTGGCTGTTCTTCAACGTGGCGATTGCGTTGCTGGTTATGGAGTTGGGCGTATATCGGGCACTCGAGGAAACGTTAGGTTTCTACGGCATCATTGCCATCGCCTGGGTTGGCGCATTGGCGGCCGACCTTGTGATCAACAAGCCGCTCGGTCTCAGCCCCAGACATATCGAGTTCAAGCGGGCTCACCTGTACGACATCAACCCTGTTGGTGTTGGGGCTATGTTCACCGCCTCCGTCGTTGGGGTCATCTGCCATACCGGTGTTCTTGGTGACTACCCCCAGGCTCTGTCTCACTTCATTGCTCTGGGCATAGCCCTTATAACCGCGCCATTCATCGCCTGGAAGACAGGGGGGCGATTTTATACGGCTCGCCCGTTCGTGCCTCTCTCCACAGATCACCAGTTGGTGCAGTGCACCATCTGTGAGTACGCATTCGAACCCGAAGACGTTACCAGTTGCCCGGCTTATGCCGGCATCATTTGCTCATTGTGCTGCTCACTTGATGCCCGCTGCGGTGACGCCTGCAAGCCAGGCGCCAGCTATAAGGAACAGCTTCAGCAGTTTCTGGGCAAGCTGATTCCCCAATCGGTATTGAATCATCTGCGCTCGCGACTGGGCCATTTTTTGACGCTCCTGTTCGTGATCAACGGGTTGTCCGGCCTTCTGCTGTCACTGATCCACTTTAAGACTCCCGTCGCCTCGACACCCGAGGCCCTGCTGTTGTCTGCGACCTTGTGGAAGGTCTTTTTTATTCTTTTGATCGTCACCGGGGTGATCTGCTGGCTGTTTGTGCTGGCCCATGACAGCCGAGTCGTGGCTGAGGAAGAATCCAGACGGCAAACCCGCCTGTTGATGGAAGAAATCGTTGCGCACGAACGGACTGATCAGGCTTTGCAGCAGGCCAAAGAGCAGGCGGAAGCCGCTAATGGGGCAAAAAGTCGCTACCTGACGGGAATCAGCCACGAACTACGGTCACCGCTCAATTCGATTCTGGGCTATGCCCAGCTCATGGAAAACGATGAGGCCATTCCCGCTCACCGCAAAGAGGCTGTGGGAGTGATCCGTCATAGCGGCGAATATCTGGCCGATCTGATTGAGGGGCTGTTGGACATTTCCAAGATCGAAGCCGGGCGGCTCGATCTGCATCGGGATCAGGTGCGTATCGGGTTACTCATGGAACAACTGGTTACCATGTTCCGGTTACAGGCTGAAGAGAAGGGCTTGGCCTTTGATTACCATTGTCCGTATCCACTGCCGGAAGTGGTGACCACGGATGAAAAGCGCCTGCGCCAGATCCTGATCAACCTGCTCTCCAACGCCATTAAGTACACCGATCGCGGAAGCGTTTCGCTGACATTGCGCTACCGCAGTCAGGTAGCGGAATTTACTGTTCGGGATTCAGGTGAGGGGGTTGCAGAGGAAAATCTGGAGCGTATTTTTCGGCCCTTCGAGCGTATCCGCCTCCCCGGGGAGAGTCGTATTGGCACCGGCCTTGGGCTGACTATTACTCGCTTGCTCACAGACATCATGGGGGGCGATATCAGCGTGGATAGCAAGCTCGGCCATGGCAGCACGTTCAAAGTCAGTCTTATGCTGTCCAGTGTTCACAGCTCCCCGCCACGCTCCAATTCCGCGCCAGCGCGCCGGATATACGGCTATCAGGGCGTCAGGCGTAAAGTCCTGCTGGTCGACGACGACTCTTCACATCGCCAGGTGATCCGCGCCATGTTATCGCCCTTGGGCTTCGAGATTATTGACATCGGCAATGCTCTCAAGGTGCTGGCTACCGTTGAAGCAGAACGACCGGACCTAGTGCTTATGGATGTCTCTATGCCTGGCCAAACAGGTTGGCAGGCACTGGAACAGTTGCGTGCCGACAAACATACGATGCCTGTGGTTATGGTATCTGCCGATGCCAACGAGGGGCATCACTCGGTGGAATCCACCCCTCTGCACGATGGCTACATTATCAAACCGGTGCGTCTGAACCTTTTACTGGAGACTATTGCTCGCGTGCTGGGGCTGGACTGGCGGTTTGAAAAAAGTGCCGAACCGCTGGCGCCGATTCCCCTCTCCGAAGATGGTGTTCTACCGCTTCCCGACATAGCGCACCGAATAAAACTTGCGAGCCTGGCTCGAATAGGCCACCGCAAGGGCCTGCTGGAATGCTTGCATGAGCTTAAACACAGCGGTGAGGCTGACGAGCGTTTTACTCATGAGCTGGCCGGGCTCACCAATGATTTCCAGTTTGAGAAAATTTTAGAACTTCTTAAGGTAACCGAACATGAAATCTCATGATGACCGGAAAACCGTGGTGATGGTCGTGGATGACGCGATCGATTCCATCCGAATGATCAGCGATGCGCTTGAGGAAGCGGGTATGACTGTGCTGGTGGCGCTGGAAGGCAACCAAGCCCTGACCATCAGTCAGAACATCACTCCGGATGTCGTGCTCATGGATGCACTCATGCCGCACATGGACGGCTTCGAAACTTGCAGGCGACTGAAAGAAAATCCGGCTTTCACCGATATTCCAATCATTTTTATGACCGGCCTGAGTGATACCGAGCATGTGGTAATGGGCTTGAAAGCCGGGGGAGTCGACTACGCCACCAAACCCATCAACACCACTGAGCTACTGGCACGCATGGATGTGCATCTGGCCAACGCACGGATGACACGAAGCGCGCGGACTGCGCTGGATACGGCCGGCCAGAACCTGTTTGCAGTGGATCAGGAGGGCAATTTGCTTTGGGGGACTCCCCATGTATGTCGATGCCTGCCCGACATCGGCCACCCGGACTTCCAAGCGATCCGCACCAAACTCGCAGAATGGCTCAGTCACAACCTGGAAGCTGGGCATCAGATGCCGTTACAGGTTCTGGATGCCCAGCATTCGGTAGAGTACCTGGCGTTGGTGGATGGCCGGGAGTACCTGCTTCGGCTGAAAACACCGCAGAACCAATCCAGCGCTACCGCAGCCTTGAGAGAGCGTTTCCAGCTGACACTGAGAGAGTCCGACGTGCTGTTGTGGATAGCTAATGGCAAGACCAACCGGGAGATAGCGCAAATTCTGGAGATGAGCCCCCGCACTGTGAACAAGCATCTGGAGCAAGTGTTCCGAAAGCTGGGCGTTGAAAACCGAACCTCTGCTGCAGCCAGTGCTATTCGCTTGCTAGCCACACAGTAACTGCAGCTCCGCATTCCTATGATCACCGCACGCTGACTCGGCGGAAGTGTCCCCAAGCACAGAAAGTTCATCCTTTCCGCAGTGATAATCTCTGGATAGATGTGCCAGCCCTTCAGAAGTTGGCCGCTCGCCAAAATCAACAATGCGCTGAGTGACCGGGGGCGTTAGACTGTGTTTTTCATCCGGAATCCACTACAGGAGACAGTGTTTCATGGAGGAGTCGTCACATACGGGCAATGCCGCTGAGCCTCAGCAGAAAAACAGCGCTTTGGTTGGTTTGTCCACGCCTATTTATGGGCTGTTCGCACTGGGTATTCTTTACACGCTGTACATTGCGCACCAAATCATATTACCGATTGTGTTGGCGGTGCTTGCCAGTTTGTTTTTATCTCCTTTTGTTCAGCGGGCCTACCTGAAGTTCCACATACCGAAAGCCGTCAGTTCTTTGTTCCTGGTACTGCTTGTTTTGGCGGGTATTGTTGGCGTTGGCGCTGCTGTGGCAACGCCGGCATTGGAGTGGGCGCAGAAAGCACCGGAAGGTATTTCGCGCTTGTTGGTCGGGGACAGTCAAATCAAGCGCCAGATCGACAAGGTGAATCGCTCTGCCGAGCAGGTCGAAAAGTCGGTAGAAGGCTTGTCGGACAGTGGTAAAGAAAAACCCGAAACCGTGGTGTTGGCGACAGATTCATGGCGCAGTCAAATGGTCTCCAAGGTCAGAGATGGTGTCGCAGGGTTGGCGTTGGCATTGGCTCTAACCTATTTTCTGCTGGTCAGTGGCGATCGGTTGATTCGGAATTTTGCCAAACAACTTCCGAACCCTCAGCGCAGAACGGTGCTGCGAATTACCCATTACTCCCAGCGTGAAATTGCTCAGTATCTGGCGGTTTTGGGTGTGAGCAACACCTCTGTTGGAGTGCTCACGGCGTTGATTTGTTGGGTTGTTGGTTTGCCTGACCCCGCAATGTGGGGGCTGGTGGCGGGGCTGGCCAGATTTATTCCATACTTGGGTAACATGCTGACCATTGCGTTGTTAACCTTGGTTTCGGCGGTCACGCTCGATACCTTGTGGATGATGGCGCTGGCTCCTTTGAGTTTTATTCTCCTCACCACGATTGTCGGATTTTTCCTCGAGCCGTGGATTCACGGTTTTCGTATGGCCATTAATCCGGTCATTATTTTCATCTCTATTTTCTTTTGGGGCTGGTTGTGGGGACCGGTTGGGGTTCTTCTCGCTGTCCCGCTGATGACCGTTATACAAGTAGTTCTCAAGCAGATTCCTCGACTTCGCCCCGTCTACAAAGTCATCGCCCGATGATTTAGCACGCTCAGGCCATTCCTCCTGCCTGAGCGTGTCACCATTACCTGCTTTGCACTCCCTCCCGCTTTAAATTCTTATTTTCAAGAGTTTTTCTATCGACTGGTTATCAAAAACCAGGGCCTTTCACTTAAAAAGGCCCTATATGACTAAAGAATGATAGACAAATATAAAGAATACATAAGTTAGTCACATTATACTGGGCTGAAAGCTGACACTTCGTAGTGTTAAATAAAAACAATAAGTGGTTTCCCTTAATTAGGAGCGTGCAGTGGCTGAGAACTTTCGCCAGCGAAAGCTGGCATGTCTTGCGTTTGCAAGTTTTGCTTTGACTCTATCCGGGTGTGGCGGTGATGAACGCAGCGCCGGAGCGGGAGGGTCGAGCGATAGTCCGATAGACGAGCAAGTGGCGCCTGAAGTGGATGAGCCTCGTGACGTGGTTTATCAGTGGCAAAACACTCGTTACCAGTTTGCAAATGGTTGTTACAGCCTCGAATCCGATGGGGTTTATGTGTCAGACGTGGATGGCGGCCAATACGGTGTCACTACGAACCCCGCCGAGGCTGCCAGCTTCACGATGCGGCCTACCAAGCTCGGCTCTTATCTCTTGATGTCGGATTATACTCGTGACGATGGCGAGACGGGGCGGTTTGAGCTGCTGGGTATCAGCGATCCGGTGGGTGAATTTTTGGATGCCAGTGGGCAGTTTATTGGTGAACTCAGTTACTTGGTGTCGGGTCTCGGAGACACGCTGAATCTGGTGCTGGATCCGGTTGCGCCTCTCGGCGGTATTCTCCGTGACGTAGGCGAGAGCCTGGATTTCACCGGCGGTCAGCTGGGGAATACAGATGTGCAGCCCACGTTAGCGGCGGTGGACAGCCCGAGCGATCTTGCCGTTTGGAACCTCAACAAGCACGAAGATACCGATCAGTACACGCTGGCTTCGGCAGTAACCGGATTGCTGCTCACGGCTTCTGAAAATGGCTTAACGCTGACATCACCATCCCTGCGCGGCACATCGAATACGTTTGTGTTGAAAGAAGCGAAAGGCTGCCAGGCGTATCCCGAGGCTGGTCTGAACCTGAATGTTGTCGATGAGCGTGGCCCGGCGATCTTTCTCAAAGACGTCGACCGCTTCAAGCATGTAAAGGGTCTCGATAAAGACGATATCTACGGTTATGTCGATACCCACTCCCATATCTCCGCCTACGAGTTTATTGGTGGGCGTGTTAACTACGGTGCCCCCTTTCATCGGTTTGGAGTCACCCATGCCCTGGAGGACTGCGAAGCCGTACATGGCCCCTGGGGCGCGACTGGATTCGTTGAGTTAGCCACATCCGGCGCCGGCCTTCATGACACCAAGGGCTGGCCAAGCTTCAATGACTGGCCACGCCGCGACTCACTGCAACACCATCAGAGTTATTACCGTTGGCTAGAGCGGGCGCATCTGTCCGGCATGAAGATTCTGGTCAACCATCTGGTTCATAACGAAGTGCTCTGCCGGATCAATCCCCAGAAGAAGAACGACTGCGATCCGATGGAAGCCATCTTGTTGCAGATTCAGCGCATGTACGAGATGCAGGATTACATCGATGCCCAGCACGGTGGCCCGGGTGAAGGTTGGTTCCAGATTGTGGTCAGCCCTGACCAGGCGCGGAGTGTCATTGCCGATGGCAAGCTGGCCGTTGTGCTCGGGGTCGAAATGTCCAAGATATTCCGCTGCGGCGAGTTTCTTGGGGTTGCCGAATGCACCAAAGAGGACATTGTTGAACGCCTGGATCAGCTTTACCTGCTGGGAGTGCGCAACGTCTTTCCGGTGCACAAGTTCGACAATGCCTTTGGCGGTCACTTGCCAGACCTTAGCTCAGGTGTAGGTATTGGCCCCATTCTGTACGCCGGTAATTTCATAGAAACCGGTCACCCCATCGAATTTGAAGAATGCCCGGAAGGCACAGAATTTGTGGGAGATGAACCGGATCAGAATGCTGCTATGCAACCCTTCGGAATTATTGATCAGTTGCTTTTCCAGCTGGATTACTTGGGTGACCGTTTCCCGGAAACCCCGGAAGAAATGCAGGAAATGGATCCGCGTCGGGGGACGGAGCATCTGTGTAATCGACGCGGTCTGACGGATCTGGGTGACTTTCTGATCCAGGAGCTTGTTCGCCGAAAGATGATGATCGAGACCGATCATATCAGCCGCAAAGCAGCTGCTCGTATCCTCGATATCACAGGTCGACTGGATTACCCCGTGATCAATAGTCATGGCGGTTGGGGCGGTACTGAAGCACTGCGTGACCGTATTGCTGAACAGGGCGGCATAGCAGCTTCATTCGGTGGCACCCGTGAAGGCTGGGTGGATTCGTTATTGCAGAACGGCAACCGTCCGCGCCCTGACCGTTTCAAGGTCGGGCCCTTTGGTGGTGCCGGCTTCGCTTCCGATGTTAACGGCATCGCCACGCTTCCCGGCAATCCGGGCACGGCTGAAGAGGATGCTCGCTTGTACCCGTTTGAGTCTGTGGACGGCCGAGTGATCTTCGACAAGCAAAAAACCGGTGATCGTGAGTTCGGTCTCTATGACGGTCGTGGCATTGCCCACTACGGACTCTACCCGGACCAGATTGCGGACATGGTTATGAATGCCGACCGACCAAAAGAAAGTGTCGACGAAGCGGTGAACCAGTTGTTCACCTCTGCGGAGGCCTATCTCCGAATGTGGGAGCGGATCGAGAGTGCTCCTTTGTAGTCTGTAGCAAACCTGGCAACTAGCAACCAGAAGGAAAGTAGCCTTTATGAAAACGATAAATATAATGCCCACCCCCTGGAGGGGTGGGATGGCGGTGCTCGGCATGACGGCCATGCTTTCGATGGCAGGGTGTTTTGGCGGTTCGGGCGGGTCGGATAAATCATCGAGCCAAGCGGAGGGTTCAAAAGACGACCAAGAGCAGGTAGATCAATTCAGCGAAGGACGCACGTTTCAGGTAAACCCCGGTGAATTTGCAACCGACGAAATGGTCACGGCCATGATTCAGCTTCGTCCGGGCGATACGCTGGAGTTTGGTTGCGGTTATTTCGAGCTGTATCACGGCCTGCTCATTCAGGCCACGGAGGATGTTGAAATACGCGGTTGTGGTAAAGATGAAACCGTATTGAACTTCCGTGAAAGCGACAACGTGACCGGTCTTGAGGCCCTGAACGTCCGTGGCATTACCGTAAGAGATTTGACCATTCTCGATTCCCCGGGTGACGCCTTCAAGTTGAAAGGTGTGAATTGGGGCACCTTGCTGAACGTGAGGGCCATCTGGTCCGGTGGCGACGCGCCGATCACGGAAGAAAACTACGCTTCGCGTCTTCATGTTGAGTGTACAGCGCCACCAATGAACGAAGGCGACCCGACGCCAGATTATACTCCCAGTTCATCGGCCGGCCGCTATGGCATTTATCCGGTTGAATCCGAGAATATTTTGGTGGATAACGTCGAATCCATCGGTGCTTCGGATGCCGGTATTTATGTTGGCCAGACCAATAACGCGATTATCAAGAACAGTCGTGCGGCCTACAACGTTATGGGCTTCGAGATTGAGAACGTTCAGGGTGGTGAGTACGACACCAACGTTGCCGAGTGTAATACCGGTGGTTTCCTGATCTACGATTTGGAAAACATTACCCAGTATGGCGACACCTCGGTGATGTTGAACAACATCTCTCGTAACAACAACACCTACAACTTCGCTCACAGCGGCATCGTGTCTGCAATTCCTCGGGGTACAGGGTTTATCACCCTCGGCTACGACAATATTGAGATCTACGATAATGTCTTTGAGGACAACAGCACCGCGGCGATTATCTACACTAGTTATGAGCTGCTGGACGGTAAAGGTAAAACAACAGACAAAAAGTTGGACCCCTATACCGAAGGGCTGCATATCCATAACAACGTAATGAAAAACTCGGGCTATGACTTACCGAAGCCAAATATGGAAAAGGTTGCCGAAGGTGAAGTCGAAACGCTCCTGCCGACATTGATAGGCCTAAAGAACTTTAAAAACCCGGGTAAGGGCGCCCATATTGTCTGGGATGGCTTGTTGGATGACTACGACAGTGAGTGTGCGTACCCGGAAGATGCGAACGGACAGCCTGTACCTAAAGATGAAAATGGTAAACCGATCCATACAAACCAGCATCCGAATCCAGAGTGCCATTACAACGCTTATAAGTTTGATGATGAGGGTGAGCGTAAATTGCCTGAATGGGGCTCATGCTTTGTAAATAATGAGATGGATTCAGACAGTCAGGCTTACATGAACTTCCAGGGCCTAAAACCGTTGGCAGGACTTCTGACCCTTCCAGATTATGATTTAACGACCTTGGATGGTTGGGGGGATCTGTTGGACGGTGGATTGCAGGATATCCTTGAGCAAACCGTGTCAGGTTCTTTGGACACCGTCAGAGACACCTCTTTGGAAGATCACAATTGTACTCTTCCGAGCTTGCCCAGAGTGACGATTCCACCGTTTGAGCGCAGTGGTGGTATTGATCCGGCTCCGAGCCAGGAGTACATCAATCAATTGTGCGAAACGCCTGTGAATCCGGGTGAAATTAACCGTGAGGCGCTTGTTGTGGATTGCCCGCGTCTGGATCAGTACAACCTGTTTGCGGATGATCAGGAACCACGCGGCGAGACCAACGAAGGCGGCATCCCGTATGTGCTTAACTCCAAGTTGTTCTCTGACTATGCCACCAAATACCGGGTTGCGTTTATCCCACCGGGAACCAAAGCGGTTTATAAGGACGGCCAGGGCGGCGGTAACCTGAACGGTTCTATCCACTTCCCGAATGGCACGGTTATCGCCAAAACCTTCGCGTTCACAGATGAAAGCAAAGGTACCGAGGAGTTGGTGGAAACACGTTTGCTCATCAAACGAATCTCACAAAGTGGAAAAGCCGTTTGGAGCGGCCCAGCATACAGCTGGGGCACCGATGAGACTGGTAAGAAAGTCGCCACGCTAGTCCCGGGTGGAGAAACGCGCAGCGTTAGTTGGCACTACCAGGATCAGTATACGGGTAACGTGTTGGCGGGTTCTTCTGATAGCTACGCAATCCCCAATCAAAACCAGTGCATAACCTGTCACTCCAATGATGATTTGGAAGCAGGTGCGGCACCCATTGGGCCAAAGCCACGAAATATGAACCGCGACTACAAGCCTGAGTCCAGCTTTATGGGTAACCAAGGGCAGGGTGTCGCTAATCCGGAAAACCAGCTTAAGGCTTGGGTCGATCGTGGACTACTGACCAACGTTCCTGACTACGGCGCCATTGTTGATGGTGTGGCGACTAATCTTGAGCGTCTACCTCATTGGAGTGTGCCGGGTGACAGTGGTGAAGCGGCAGGTTCGAATGCCGACGTCGAAGCCCGACTGCGCGCCTATCTGGAGGTGAATTGTCAGCACTGCCATAACGACAAGGGTGCGGCGTCCAACACGGGTTATTACCTGGATCACTACCGTAAAATCGACGCCGGCTATGGCATTTGCAAGAAGCCCACCGCGACGGGTGGTGGTTCTTGTGGCAGGCAGCATGTGGTCGTGCCCGGAGAGCCGGATAGCTCAATCGTATCCTGCCGTGTCGGAAGCGCTGATGATCCGCAGAAAAACATGCCGCCCATCGCCAAGAGTGTTGTGCATGAAGAAGGCGTGGCGCTGCTTAATAGCTGGATTGCCAACGTCGTTGACGACGACTACGAGAATGCTGATGCCTGTGGTGACGGTGTTAGTATCTTTAAATCCGTTAACTAAGTAGAACCGGTAAAAACAAACCCGCAGCGCTGGTGAGTAATCATCAGCGTTGCGGGTTTTTTAATGGCATCCGGGATGCTCAGGTGGGTGAGACCCCGTGCAAACATACACGAGGTCAGAGTGCAGGCTAAGGAGTTGCTAGCGGTGTTTGCGATGTGCAAATTTGGGTCACTTTAAAACGCTCCAACAGTGATACAAGCTTAAATCCACCACTGTAGATTTCGATCGCATCAAACGCCTCTGTGGTGTTAAACAACAAATACTGGGGATCATCCGCTCCAAAGATCTGCGACAAGCCTAATAGGTCAAGTGCTACTCCCAATTCGCCGCCGCTGTCTTGCTGAACCTCGCCGTTGAGAAGTGTGCGGACTTGAATGCCCCCATTGTTAAGTAGTCCTAGTTCAAGCAGCTGAGGCGCGTCCTCGAACAAAATTCCGATCTGGTTTGCTCCGGGGTATACGAAATCCGATGAGGGCGCTACTTGCACTCCCAGGGTGACCGATGAAATGCCCAGCAGATTCGTATTGTAGATCTCTGCTGAACTGTTCGAATTTCCGTCAATTGTATAGGCAGGGTTGTTAATACCACAAAGTACCTCGTTCAGTAGGCAGTTCTCTAAGAGGGTGTAGGTTGCCGCAGGCGCAACACTGTCGGTTGCTAGCATGGGTGAAAAGCTGGATGAGCCATCGGTCGTACACGCAAAAACTACATCTTCAGGCACTTCGACGGAACATGCATTGGTTGGATCAGTTGGGCAAGGGTCACTAATGTCGTTCGTGCCATCGCTATCGCTATCTTCGCAAGCGTCGCCTATCCCGTTATTGTTGAAATCTTCTTGCCCCGGGTTTGCCGTATCAGCGCAGTTGTCCCATGCGTTGCCAGCTTTGTTTCCGGATAGGAAGGGTTCAATGGAAGGATAAACGGTAGGGATTCCGTCGCCATCCGGGTCGGCCGTTGCATCGCAGTGGGCCGGGTTAAACCCAGGTACGCGCGGGCAGGGGTCTTCGTCATTATTAACGCCATCCCCGTCCAAGTCGTCTTCTGAGGGATTGAGGTTGTCTGGGTCGTATTCCGGAAAGCCTGTGTCGGGGTCGCACTTATCATTGGCGTCTTCAGGGCATAGGTCTTGGTCGTTTACTGTGCCGTCCCCGTCAATGTCGGGGTCACAAGCATCGCCTACGCCATCACCGTCGAGGTCTTCTTGATTTGCGTTGGGTGCGTCAGTGCAGTTGTCCCAGGGTTTATTGACCATATCTTTGAAAATGTATGGTTCAATGGCCGGGTATTTATCGGGAATGCCGTCGCCATCAGAGTCGACTTTGCTGCCGCACAGTTCCGGTTCGTTACCAGGAACATAAAGGCAGGCATCTTTACTGTTCAGTACACCGTCGCCGTCAAAATCTTTGTCGTTTGGTTTGAGGTTGAACGGGTCGAAAGAATATCCGCTTACTTGAGGGATGACTCGTCCGTCGCTATCGTCGCTCCGGCAGCCTACGATCAATGCAGATGCAAGAAACATTAATAGTAGATTTCGGGTTAGCTTTAACATGGTGAATACTCCGTTTCGATATATGCAAAGGCTAGGATTTTATTTTCCAGTCTTTTTTAGGATTTCCGTATGTTCACCGGAAACGATTGCCTCGACTCTCCGGTTTTGTGCGCGACCTTCTTCGGTTTCATTCGACGCTATGGGTTGTGATTCGCCCATGCCCGTGGTGCGGATTCGGTCAGCATTGATGCCGAAGTGGTCGATGAGTACTTTCATGACGGCATCGGCTCGGCTCTTCGACAGTTTTTGGTTGTAAGAGGAGGGGCCGGTGCTGTCAGTGTGGCCTTCCAAAAGGATGCGTGATGTTGGGTACTGTTTAAGGGTTGTGGCGAGGTCTTCGATCTTTGGGTAAAAGGATCGTCTGACTTCTGTTTTATCGTGCTGGAACTCTACGTAGAGCGTTTCTTTGATCTCTCGGGTGAGTTCTTGAGCGCAGCCGTCTTCATCGACCAATGCGCCATGGGGGGTGTCAGGGCATTTATCTTGTTGATCCGGAACTCCGTCGCCGTCTGAGTCGGCTAGCGGAGCAGAGAGGGTTGAAAAGTCCAATGGCTGTCGATTGACCGGGGCAGCAGGGAACTCGCGACCGAACACGTAGTGCAGGCCAACAAATGCTTGTGCATCAACAAATTGATCTTCGATTTCAACCCGCCCCCGAAGACCGGCTTCCGCGATAAAGCGTGGTGCAATCATTCTCTGCAGACCAGCCTCGCCATACAGCATGTCCTCACCTTTCGAGCCGTAAGATTCCAGGTCAATATCTGCGTGGCTGTAGCCGATCCCTGCAAAAGGGCGCCAGCTACCTAGTCGATATAAGCTTGGGTGGAACCTGGCCCCGACCGAACCTCTGAGTATGTCTAAATCCTGATCGAAGTTGCGGGTTTCCGGTTCTGAATAACTGGCCTGGACGAGCATGCTCACGCGAGGATTAAACTGGTGGGTAAAATTGAGGCCAAATTCCCCGTAGTTTTTTAGATCGTCGGTGGCGCCGGATTTGTTGTCTGAGTTTCCAGAGTCCACGTAGCCGGCTTCAATGCCAAGGCTGCTGTACTGTGATGGAAACTTTTGAGATGCCGTAGTCGCGACGGGAATAGCTAACGCGACAATTAAAGCGGTGTTCCGGAGCGTGAACATGTAGATGATTCCTTTTATTGTTTACAGGTAATTTGAAGCATAAGAATGGATATACTATAACCAACTTGTAAGTACCTCAAAGATTCAATTTACGCTTAATCGCAAAGCGCACTGCTTCAAATGATCCGAAAGTGGGCGTCTAAGATATGTCGTCCTACGTTTTAACGCATAGTCTAAGAGCTGTGGGGGGGGCTGAATGATTTCGTCTTGTCGAAGAGTATCCATTTAAAAAAAACGGTCAGAAACTCGGATGTCATGAAAATGAGTTGAAAGCTAAGGATGTTTGCAGGTTTTCAAAAGGAGGTTTGGCAAGACAGGCGTCGGTTAAAAAAATAGACCTTAAATTCTGTTGATTTGTGAGGAGATTCACGTATATAGTCAAAAAACGAGATACTTGGTTACATTTCATCTCATCTCAGGCCACTAACGGAAATGATAATGATTGTAGTGTGCAGGCGGTGTTAGTCTGACATCAGCAAGATCTTGGCAGGATGTTCTGAAGGGCGCGCTATTGAGCGTTTTGGAAAGGAATATAAATAAACTAAAAGCCTTTGTTTCTCTGAATCAACAAAAATAACCCTGCAGTTAGAGGAAATTTTAATGAAGCTTGATAAAACAGTAGTAGCTCGGATCAGAAATGCAGCTCCTAAGAAGCAGAAGGGTGCTTCGTCTCTTGAGTACATAATGTTGGCGGGAGTGCTGGTTGCTATTCTTGTGGTCGTGTCCCAGTCAGGGATAGGTGCTGAGTTTTCTACGTGGTTTAAGGGCATCTTCACGGAAGCGTCTGACGTCACTGGTACCTGATAATATTGATGAGGGCTGGCGTTGTGAGGCCGTCGTTGGATATTACTGTACGAAGAAAGGACTCCGGGGTTGTAGCTCTGGAGTTTATCTTTATATTTCCACTTTTGGTTGGGCTTCTCTACGGTGGTTTGGTTTACGGGCTTCTGTTTTTTCATAAACAGGAAATGCAGAATGCGGTAAGTCAGGCCGCTGCGTCGGTTTTTAATCTGGATCGCCGGAACTATCCCAGTTTTAAAGAGGGTGAGGTAGAGGCATATGGAGCGACGGCAGTAGCCCACAGCAATATACGGCTTAATAAATTAGTCGAAAATCTGCCGGCGCGACTTCAGGAACGCATATCGGATTCTGATAAAATTTGTGAAAACGTGGTTGAGGATGGTGTGGGACTGCTGGAGTGTAGGCTCAGTGCAGACGGTACCAAAGCGTTTTTGCCGCAGCTCAAACTGGGGTTCTTAGGAAGCTTTCCACCCCAGCCCGAGAAACTATCCGTATCTGCAGCTGTAGCGTTTTAAATAACCGCCAGCGTTCAAAAGTTTTATAACAAGCACACAAGGATAGGAATAATAATGAGGGCGAAATTTGTCTCGGCCTTGCCGGCGCTCCTGCTTGCGACGGCTGCTGTAGTCTTGGCGATCGTCGGATTGGTTAGATACAACCAAGAGCATTCCTCAGTTGCTGCAGGTATCGAATCTTCGCCTCCGCTTCCCAGTGACGAGCCGTCGCTTCCCACCTACCGCTACCTCTTTGCACTCGAAGATATTGACGCGGGTACGGAACTGGTGCCGGAGCTTTTTGCAGAGGTTGAAACCACGGTTCGGCTGCATGACATGTTGACGGTTGATGACGCTCCATTTGGGGATGCGACCACAACGTCGCTTCGTGCAGGCAATCCTCTAAGTCAATCCACCCTAGAGAACTCCAGTACACTGCAGTCCATTCTTGACGAAGGTATGCGGGCCGTGGCTTTTGATTTTACTCCTATTTCGAGTGTTGGCGGTTTGTTGCAGCCTGGCGATGTGGTTGATGTGGTTGCGACCTTTCGAGGTGACTCTCAAGACGGCCCATCTTCATCCACCATACTTCGTGAAATTGAAGTGCTAGCGGTAAAAGGCTCGACCGATCCAGCTCAGTTAACGGCAGAGGATGACGGTCGCAGAAATGCCACGATGGTGTTAGCGGTACCGGATGATCAAGTAGGGCGTTTGGCGCTGGCTGCCTCCGAAGCCAGTTTGAAATTTGTGGCAACAAGCCATGGAGGGAGTGTTGTGGCTTTGGATCCGGCAGACGGTTCAAGCGTTGAGGCTGAAACACCGATCAAGTCAGATGACGTGCAGGAGGCGGTTGTGTTCCTAGCCGATATTCGCCCACTGTCCCCCGAAGCTAAGGCCAAAAAGGCGGCGGAGAAGAAAGCACGAAACCAGCAAGCTAAAAAAGAAGAGCAGCCTGGGTTGAAAGTGCAGGTTTTTGAAGGTTCAGAAACAAGGACAGTGTATGTTCGCTAACATGAGAGTTGCGCAGCGACTGGTCATTACTGTTTGTGCGATGGTGATTGGATTGGCTGGTTTTCAGGTAGCCTTTGCAGATGCTGATGGGGTTGTCGTGTTATCGCCAGGGCAACAACACATTATCGCGTTTACCAATAAGCTCGAAAAAGTGGCGGTATCGAATCCAGACGTTGCGTCTGTGCAAGTCAGTGGCGAAAAGGAAGTCTTGGTCACGGCTAAAACTTCAGGCGCTGTGACGGTAAGAGTCTGGCCTAAAGGCAATTCCTCGCCAAGCACAACGGACTATCTGGTCAGTTCTACCGCTGGTGAGCGGCATCCGGTGCCAATGCAGGTACAAACCGATATTCGGGTTGTTGAGGTCAGTCGCCAACAATTGAATACCTTAGGTTTTCACTACGCAAAGTTATTCAATGGCGGCAATAACGCGTTTGGTATTTCTCCAAGCGGCGGCAGCTTTACCAGCCCCGGTGGAATTCCAAGTGGATCTCAGGGATTAGGTACTGATGGATTTAATCTCTTCAGTTTTGGTTCCAGTCACTTGAGTATTATTAATGCCTTGGAATCCGGTGGTTTCGCTTATACCTTGGCCGAGCCGTCATTGGTGAGTTTGAGTGGCCAAAATGCGACCTTCTTATCCGGCGGTGAATTCCCAGTGCCGATATCCGGAAATGATGGTGAAGTTGAGATTGAATATAAAGAATATGGTGTGAGCCTGTCACTGACCCCCACCGTTATTGATGAAAACCAAATCATACTCAAAGTGGCACCGGAAGTGAGCGACCTTGATTTTACCTCGGGCGTTTCAAGCGGCGGTGTTTCTGTGCCGGGGTTGCGAGTGCGCAGAACCGAAACCATGGTGTCTATGGCTCCGGGCGAGAGCTTTGTGATCAGTGGTTTGGTGAGTCGTTCCACGTTTAATAACAGTGACAAACTGCCCGGCTTGGGAAACCTCCCTATTCTGGGGGCATTGTTCCGTTCAGATCGTATTTCCAGCGAGGATCGAGAACTCATCATGGTCGTTACACCACGGTTTGTGAGTGGCAAGAAGGAGTTGTCTGAAGACGTTAAGAGTTTTGGGAAAAAATATGAATACAGCAGTACCGAGTGGGGCGATATGCTCATTAACTCACGGGACGGTACCGAGCCCCTTGAAAATGGCTTGAGCTGGTAAGGAGCCGGGTAGCATGAGTGAAACTCTGATCTGTATTGCTGAGGAAGTGGGTATTCGCGCCTGGCTCGAACGAGTGCTGGGGGACACGTGGAGTCTTGAATTCGTTTCAGCCGGTGACCTGTCGCGTGTCAATCGCTTGGTTCAAGCGAGCCAGGCCAAGGTAGTTGTCGCGGCTCTGAACGAGACAGAGCCGGGCCGTTCGGCCAAGCTTTTTTCCGCCATTCGGACCTCTAATCCCGGGGTGAATTTGGTGGCGGTTGCTCAGCATATTTCCCAAGAGTTGTTGCTGGAAGTTATGAGAGCAGGTGCACGAGACTGTTTCATTACCGGAGTTGACGGAGATAGAGCCAGCGAAAGAATCTATGCTCTTTCGCAGTTGTCGGCCGTTGATGCGGTATCCAAGCCGGAACGCAAGGCTGGCTCTTTAACGCTAGTGCTTGGAGCGGCTTCGGTTGTCGATACCCGTTTTTTTGCGCAGAACCTGGCTTGCGAACTTAGTGGTCAGCAATCCAAGGGTTCCGTATTGGCTATTGACACCATGGCCACGGAAAACCGGTCCTTTTATTTGGATAGCCTGAACAGGTTAAGTTTGAACGACTTGGTTAAGCGAACGGATGCGATCGATCATTCATTTGTTAATACCGCACTGGAAGAGTATTCCCCCGGATTGCGTTTGCTGTCCGGCAATATCATGGCCGAGACGCTCACAGGTGATGATGCGGCAGATTTGTTCATTGCGATATCGAGGTTGGCCGAGCTGTTTGATCACATGGTAATCCGGGTGGTGGAACACCAGGCGAAGGCCTGGCTGAAGATTCTTGGGTCGGATATTACCAAGCTGGTGATTTTGGCCCATCCAGTGGTCGACCAGGTCCAGTATACCGAAGCTATGCTCCAGCAGAGCCAAAAGTGGCTGGGTTCGAACTGTGAGAGCTTGGTGGTCGTCGATGGTTACAGGAAAGGGGCAACCTTAAAGCTCGAGGACATAGAGAAAAATATAGGGCTGGAAGCAAGTCTGCGTCTTCCTGTTGAATGGCTTAACCGATTGGACTCCATAAATGCCGGCGTGCCGTTGGGGGCTCTGCCAAGATCATCTCCTTATCAGAAAAAGCTGGTGGAGTTTGTTCATAAGCATTATATGAGTACGCACTCGTTGAAGGGGCCCTTCTCCTTCTTCAAAAAACGCTGAGGGGCATATAATTCGTGGCAACTCGTGTCGATGAAGAGTATCAACAGTTAAAAAAGCAAATGCATTCTCATCTGATCGAGCGATTGGATGAAGAAGGGTTTGAAGTCGAGCGGACAGAAACCAGTCAACTTGAAAAATTCGTAGAAGCCAACGTTAACCAGTACATCGCTCATCACCGTATACCGCTGGCAACGGCTGAACAGAGCATGCTAGCTCGCGAAACCCTGGAAGAGATAGTTGGGCTGGGTCCTCTCGAGCCGCTATTGGCCGATGGGGCAGTGAACGATATCCTTGTTAACGGCCCCTTAAACGTGTTCGTGGAAGTGGCTGGTGTTCTGCAAAAGGCGCAGACCCGCTTTATCGATGACGATCATGTGATGCGCATCATCCGAAGAATATTGGCGCCATTAGGTCGGCGATTGGATGAGAGCAGCCCCATGGTGGATGCCCGGCTTCAGGATGGTTCTAGGGTTAACGCCATTATCCCGCCGATAGCTCTGGATGGGCCATCTATTTCGATTCGAAAATTCACTCAAAAGCACTTGGCTGCAACGGACTTGGTGAACCTCGGATCCTTGACTCGCGAGTGCTTGGATTTACTGGTTAAAATCGTGCAGGGGCGAAGAAACCTGCTTGTCAGTGGTGGTACAGGCACAGGCAAAACAACAATTCTTAACCTTCTGAGTCAGTTTATCCCCAAGGATGAACGGATTGTGACGATCGAGGATTCCGCTGAACTACAGCTAGATCACCCCCACATTGTTCGCTTGGAAACCCGGCCGGCCAATGCGGAGGGTTCCGGGCGCATCAGTGCTCGTGAGTTGGTGATCAACGCCCTTCGAATGAGGCCTGATCGGGTCATTGTAGGTGAGGTCCGTTCCGGTGAAATTATTGAGTTAATGCAGGCGATGAACACGGGGCACGAAGGCTCCATGAGCACGATTCACGCGAACTCATCTAAGGACGCAATGATTCGAATCGAAACATTGCTGGCCGTAAACGGTTATGATGCCGGAGAGCAGGCAATTGGACGTTTGATCGGTTCGTCTTTGGATGTGCTCGTTCAGCTGAAACGTCTCTCAAATGGGCGTCGTATTGTGAGCGAAGTCGTTGAAATGACACCGACTAAATCCAATCCCTATCAGATGAATACCTTGTATCAAGCCGCGGATGTCAGGGATGAGTTTGTAGAGGCTGAAGCGCAGTGAGTGTGCAGATCTTGTGGTTGTCGGCCTTGGCCATGGGCTTTTTAGCCGTTGTGGTTGTCTTGCTGCAGTTTGTGGTCGGCTACTATCAGGGAATGGCTAATCTTCAAAAGCAAAGCCTGCGCCGGTTGGCCCCTCAAGATGTGGTCGAAGAGAAAACAGTCGCTGGCATTCGTTTCGGTCCCATTGAGCAGTTGATAATAAAAGCCGGTATACAGGCTTCTGTTCCCCGGTTTTTCGTGCTTGTTGTGGGTGCGTTGGCGGTCATTGTTACTATCGTCGTTGTTCGAGGTCCGATAGAGGCTGTCGTTGCGGTGATAGCGTTTATCATGATTGCCGTCACGCTCTGGCGGGTGAAGTTTGAGCGTATGCGGCGCCAGATTTTCGAAGAGCTTCCAGGTATCGTTGATGCCGTTTTGCGCTCGCTGTCCGCCGGGCGCTCAGTTGAGCAAAGTATGTTGGCTGCTTTCGATGACGCGTCGTCGGCGTTCGAGCCGCTTTCTTTTCGGTTACGAGGCGCTATCAGTCAGGGCCGTGACTACACTCAGATTCTTGATGGTTTTGCAGAACTTTATAGTATTCCTCCACTTACCCAGATGGCGATTGCTTTAAGAACATCGGCTCGTTTTGGTTCCCCGGTCAGGCCTGTACTTGAAGAAGTGTCGAAAGCGATCCGGTCTCGTGAAGAATTACGTCGCGAGTTTATGGCGGCTACCGCTGAAACCCGTTTCACAGCCGTTGTGTTTGCCATTATGCCCCCGGGGTTGGGTGCCTATGTTGTTCTAATGAATGAAGAGTTTTCTGAGGCGCTTCTGAACACGTCAACGGGCCATACGATGATGATTACGGCTGGCGTGTTGCAGGTCATCGGAACGGTTTTGGTCTGGAACCTGATCAGGGGAGTGGGCCGTGGTTAATCTTTGGTTTGTGGGAGCGATTGTTTTAGCGATTGCCTCGGTACTTTACCTGTGGGTCTGGGCCCCGGCTTGGGCGCTGCAGTCGCGGGTGCGAGCTCGTCTTTTCCATCGACAGCTAACCACAGAAGATGACACAGGTAGCCCGCCTCTGGAAACCTTTGTTTACTGGTTAGTAGGGCGCCCTTTATTGGCCGGTGATTTCAAAGAGCTGGAACCCGCCTTGGATGCAACGGGCAAAACACCGTATCGGGCTCGGCAGTATTATATTACCACCTGTTGGGTTGTGCCCTTAATTCTGACTCTGACCGCAATCATGTTTTCAGGCGTCATGGTGACGGCGGTCACCTTCATGATGGCGTTTTATCTTTCGCGGCAGTTTATCCGAAGTTCGGGGCGCACGGCTGAAAAACAACAGAACCGTGAGTCCATAGAGCTATGCCAGATGACCCGGATGTTGATGGAAGCAGGCCTCAGCCCCGAGCGTTCGTTGAAGCTGATCTCGCATCAGGCAAGAGAGCTTATGCCTCTTTTGATAACAAGGATTGACCGTTTCAATCGAGTGATGGAGAGCGGGGCTGATCGGAGCCGGGCGCTCGACGAGTTAGGGCGAAACCGGAACCTCACGGTTTTGCGTAGCTATGTTACGCTCATGAAACAGGCGGGCACGCTTGGGGCTGGGGTTTCCGGGGCCTTGGAGCAAATCGTTAAAGATGCTCACCACGAAGAGCGCAGCAAACTGAAAGAAGAAACGAATAAAGTTGGTGCCCGAATGACAATTATCATGATGGCCTTTATGCTGCCCTCTTTGTTTATATTAATTGGCGGGCCTGCCGTACTATCAATTTTGGACGCACTACAACGGTAGGGCGTCATAGATTCTGACAAATTTAACGTTACCGTATTTAATTCAAGGAGCAACAGATGAAGTACAAGCAGGCCTGCCTGTTTTCGACAGCATTCCTTACTGCCGCTCTGGTCTCGGGTTGTGCTCTTCCACCAGAACAAGACTCTGAGATGGAAACGCGGACTTCAGGCAGTTATTTGCAGGTCAACTGCTCCACCAACATGACACCCGAACATCGCGTTGAATTAGACGCTATCGATTCGATGATGAATGGGTCGGAAAATTACGCGGCTTTGGCTCGCTTGGAAGCGCTTTCGTTCCAGACTCAACATCACTGGTTGCGATGGGCTCAGTTGCTCGCGAAAGTGGAGCAGCTGGATTATTCCGAAGAGGTGTATCAGCAGATTGCCGAAACCTGCGACAGTGCCCAGGCCTATCACGGCTTAGGTGTGGTTTATGTGAAGGGTGGAAAAATTGAAGAGGGATTAAAAGCGCTGGGAACGGCGAAGGCAAAAGAGCCTGCGTCCGCAGACATGAGAAACGACTTCGGTGTAGTTCTCATGCAGGGCGGTTTCTTTGGTCAGGCTGCTTTCGAATTGCGCACAGCCTACGAACTTTCCGGTAAGAAAGAGACCGTAGGTAGAAATATGATCGCTGCTTATTATTTGCATGGTGGAGATGATTCCGTTGCTAAGCTTCAACGCGAGTTGGGGTTGAGTCATGAGGCGGTGTCAGCGGGTAAAGAGTTTTCACAACGGTTTTCTGGGGGTGCCTGATGCTCGCTAAAGTTTGTTGTTTTTCGGTGGTTGTGCTTGCGGCATCAAATGCCATGGCAACAGATGCTGAAACGGATCTTGGTATATCCGGCGTTGATTTTGAACGGGATACGCGAACATCGGTCAGGAAGATTTTTGACGAGCAAGCGGAGCAGCCACGCAAAGGTGGTGAGTTGAGTATGGCTCTCTACGCAAAAACGCAAAAGCGCCTGGCGGACTCTTTCGATCAGGCCATGCCTGATCGTATAAATGAGTCATCTAGCGGTGAGTGACATCAAGCACCAAAAGGGCGTGTTGATTTTCTTGATGCCCTTTTTGCTGGTGGTTCTTGCAGTCGTTGCAACCTTAGCAATGGATGCCTCGCGGCTATACAGCGTTAAAGGGGACATGCAGTCAATTGTTAACGCTGCGGCAACTGCGGCGGCTGACGAGGCTATGTCCTGTGGTGTCGGTGATGTCAGCCTGATGCGCTCGCGCGCGTTGGCGGCAGCGAAACGAGTCGGATTCGACGGCGATGACAGTGACCTCGAACTGATTGTCGGTGTGCTCGACCCGGGCGATGCCAATACCAGCGAGCTCGAATTCAAAGAAACAACTCCTAATCAGAGCAACGCGGCCGTTGTTCGCTACACACGAAATGAGCGAGTGTCATGGTTTTTACCGGAAGATTTTTTCGAGCCGGTCGAGCTTTCGGTGAATGCCGCAGCGCGAAAAGAGCTCTACGCGACTCTGAGTGCCAGTAGCTCCACCGTTAAGGTTACCGATGGTCTTTTGGGAAACCTGCTCGGCGGTGTTCTGGGACAGAGTAATTACGTCCTGGATCCAACGAGTTTGAGCAGCCTTGAGTCCACGTTACTCGGGGTTGATGATCTTCTAGCTAATCTTGGTGTGGACAATGTTACGGCACTGCTAGATCGCCCGCTCATTGAAGTGCTGGATGGCGTAGTTGATGTTGTGGGCGGGGTTACGACTCCGTTGGGGGCGCTTGTCGATGATTTGACGGGTGCCGCAGGGCTTTCAGCGCTTGAACTTTCCTCTGTGCTTGAGGTGGTGGGCAATAAAGAAGCCGCCCGGAGCGCTGAGATCCCGCTTTACGATTTTATCATGAGCGTAGTCTTGAATAGCGCGCATGAATTGGGAAAGGCATCGGGCGCAGGTTTGATTGGGTTGGATATTGATACCAACTCCGCTCCGGCGCTGGCGCCTTTGCTAGATAATGGGTTGTTAGGTGATCTTGATCTGGCCTTAAACTTATCGGTGGATAATCCTCCCACTGTTGTGATTGGACCCGCGCGACAAGATGAGGAGGGTGAGTGGTTAACGGAGATTCGGTCATCGGATATAACGCTGGAAGCGCTCGCAGATCTCGAGTTATCCGTTGGCTCGATTGGGAATTTGATATCGGGACTTTCTCTGGGGCTTATTAATGTAGAGCTGCTTGATAACATTCGGATACCACTGGCCGTTAGCGTGGGTGGTGGGCGAGCGGAATTTGTCGGGGCAGGTTGTGCGCGGAGTAATAGAAACGAAATCGATGTTGAAGTGGTGGCTTATCCCTCGGTGGCCAATGTAGAGGCAGGAACCATACAGCCTGACGGGACGGTGGCAAGGGAGCCCATACATGCAGACATCTTAAGGCTTGAGTTGTTGGGTTTGTCGCTTGCTAATGTGTGTTTAGATGCCGATCTGGCGGCGAATATTCCGGTTGCTGAACAAGTCCATTCCTTGACCGGTGTTCCCTTGTATTGCCCAGCCGGGCAATGTGAAAAGAAATTGACGAACGACCAGTCAACCAGTATTCAAGGGCTGGATCTGAGTGTCCAGAACTTGGCCTTGGACTGCGGTGTATCCGGTCTAACGAGTATTTTGAACTCTGTTATCAATCTGCTTACGCCACCCATAGAAGAACTGCTTAACCTTGTGACTACGGTGGTGCTACAAGATGTTGTATCACCACTGTTGATGGCGTTGGGAGTAGATCTTTCCGGATTGGACATTACCATGACGGGAGCGGACCAGCTCAGTACCCAGTTGGTTGAGAATGTAGAGCTGTAAAGTTGATATACTGACGCCACTAAATAACTTTCTGCCTCTCTTTCGATAGGCAACCACAATACAAATTATGAACAAAGGTAGGCGCGTGTTACGTAAATATTATTGGTTACCGATGTTGGCTATCACCGTTTCAGGGTGCGCACTAGAGCCTTACACAGAGGAACAGAGCGTTAGCGGTATCTATTCCTACCAGGTAGAACCCCGTAGGTCCGTGGCACCTCAAACTGCTTCGGTGCCCATCAACCGGCCGGTCGAGTCTTCGAACGCATCGAGCTACCAGCCCGAAAAGGTGAAGACGTCGCTGCCTAAAGACGGGAATGACACTCCACAAAAACAAGTGGCATCCGAAGCTCGGACAGAAAACCAATCGCCGGTGCCAGCGGAGCCGGCTCAGAAGGCTGCGGCGACTGCCGATGCAGAGTCGGGGATGCAAGCGTTAGGTGAGCCGGTTATGGACATTCAGCCCGGCCAGTGCTGGGTGTATGCGCAAATTCACCCGCGTTCGGTGCAGGACAACCTTGAAGTTAAGGTTCGCGACTCTGAAGTACGCCTGGAAGTAACACCGGCAGAATTTCGCCGTGGATTGAAGAAGGTGGTCACGAAACAAGGCACCAAAACCTACCGTGTTAAACCGGCTACCTATAAAGAAATTGTCGAAAAGGTTGAAATAAAACCGGAAACAACGCGCTTGGTGGTAGAGCCTGCGGTTTACGAAGATGTTGAAGAAGAAGTCATTTTGGAAGAAGCCCGCACCGAACTAGAGCCTTGCCGTACATCGGGTGCGGCGGCATATGCCCGGGCGTCTTCTGCTTTTGGGTTCTGTGCCAAGGAAATTCCCGCTAAGACGAAGACTGTTACGGTAACCAAGTTGGTTAAGCCGGAAACAACTAGGACGGAAGTGATCCCTGCCGAGTATAAAACGGTCACTCGCTGGGAAGTTGATGAACCGGCAGAAGTTATTCCGGTCACTATGCAAGACGAGATCGACGCTCTCGAAATTGCGGAGTTGGTCAAGCCTGCTGAAACCGTTCAGCAGGAAATACCGGCCGAAGTACTTTCAATGAACGTTAAACGCTACGAAGGTAAGCCCAAGATCGTAGCCCGGCAGGCTGTGTGCGACCGCAACCTGACCAGTGAAATGGTGCTGAAAATGCAGCAGCGTATGGCGAATCAGGGCTATGCGCCTGGCGAGCAGGATGGGCTTCTTGGCCCTGCAACCTTGGATGCGCTTACCTTGTACCAACGGGAAAATGGGTTGGCCTCGGGTGCAATTACCATTGAAACGCTAGAGCATCTCGAATTAATGGAATAATAAATAATGCTGCCAGAAGCACTTGTGTTGCCGTTGTTGGGTTTGGCCATGGCCATAACAGCTCTTGTGCTTCTGGTTCATTTGCGTTTTCGCAAATCTGAAGCAGCTCGATATCAAAGTTTAGCCTCCCGCCTTCAAGAATTCCGCCGTCAGTACAATTCTTCCCTTAAAGACACTCGTGCTCTCCTGAACAAATTGCCCGATGTTATCTTAATTTTTGAGAAACAGTGGCCCAAGGTGTTGTTTGCTAACCGCCAGGCGTTGGAGTTATTCGGATGCAGTAGTGAACAAGAGTTGATGGATAACGTATTCGGTAACCCAGACGCCTGGCAAGCTGCGCCTCACAGTTTGTTAGATTTTGAAAACATGTTATCCCGGGGGCGCGATCAGGGTCTTGAGCGGCAGGAATGGTATTTCTCAGCGGGTCCTAACCAAGGCTTGTGGATGGACTGCGAGCTAACACTTACCGTCTTTGCCGGGGTGCCAGCTTTAATCTTCTCCGGCGTGAATATTCATCACAGGAAACTTCAGAGTATCGCCGATAGCTTGCGTCAAAGAGCACTGTTCAGCGTAAGCGATGGAAGTTCCCTTCAAAGCATCATCGAACGGGTATCCAAGCTTTTAGAAGCCCAGATTGAGGGAACCCATTGCGTTATCTCACTATACGACGAACAGACCGATAGCCTAATAACGCAAGGCGGGAGCGAGTTTGCCAGCGCGTTTTGCCTGGAAGTTCCCTCGGTTTCAGCTCGATACGGAGCAACATCTATTGGTTCAGCCGCCCATACGCTTCAAAGCGTGAATTGCCAAAAGCTCAGTGAAGATCTCCAGTGGCAGGGCTATGCTGACGTTATGGAAACACTGGGCGTAGCCTCGTCGTGGTCTGAACCTGTTTTGAGCGAAGCGGGCAGCTTACAAGCGGTCATAACACTGTTCAGTGAGGCGCAGAAGCGTCCGGACAATGATGTGGTGGCGCACTTTTCGTTTGCTGTTTCGCTGTTGGGTTTAGCGATTGAACGTGAACAATGGAGAGTGGAGCTAGAGGCGTCCTCTGAAAACGAGCGGTTTGTTCGAGAAATCAGCGTCGCCATAGTCAATGTACCTTCGGACGAATTCTCTTCGGGACTGACCGGTGTTCTCCATGGAATTAAGGAAAAGTATGGGCTGGGGTCCATAGAAGTTTGGCGAGCGGAGTCTGAGCAGGAAGAAATTGTGCCGGTTAGTGGCACAGACTTAAAGGTTGATGAAGGTTCAGTGGTTGGCGTGCGTGGCCCGATTGCATTGGAGCGCTTCAATGATTTGTTCACGAGTCGTGACCCGAAGTATGTCACTCCCCAAGATGATTTGTACGGGCTATTGAGAGCCCACAAAACATCCAGGCCGGTGATGGTTTTGCCGCTTCACAGTGATGCGTCGACGGGCTATCTACTGGGCTTTTTAGTGGTCGAGTCACAGTTCCAGTATGTGGCGAAATCGACGATTGAGCATCTGAGCGTCATTGGTTCTGTTATAAAAACGAGTCTTATCAACCAGCGTTTGGTTGAGCGTTTGGCCGACACCGCTGATACCGAACGCCGGGCGAGAAAGAAGCTCGAGGGTGAATTGGCGGTTGCGAAAAGTATTCAGATGTCGATGGTTCCCGGGAACGGCTCGTTTGTGAAAGAGCTTTGGGACTGGAGGGTTGAAGCTTGGCTAAACCCGGCCAGTGCAGTAGGGGGCGATTTGTACGAGGTGATACCACTATCGCGTGGGCGTTTTCTAGCGGCAGTTGGAGATGTGTCGGACAAAGGCGTCCCGGCGGCACTGTTTATGGCAAAAACGATCAGTCTGTTGAATTTTTTGGCTCATAACAAAGACGGTGACTTGATCAGTATAACGGCAGCCCTGAATCAAGAGCTTTGTCGGGGTAACGATGCCTGTATGTTTGTCACACTGGTTATGGTGTTGGTGGACAAGGAAACGGGCCGGGTTGAAATGATTAACGCAGGCCACACCATGCCCATGCAGCGATACAGTGATCAATTGCCCCACCTGTGGAATGGCGAGACCATCGCCCCTCTCGGATTGTATGAAAATGTTGAATTAACGACGGAGTTTCTTCAAATCCCCGAGGGCGGCAGTCTTGTACTATACTCGGATGGTGTTACGGAAGCGTTTGATGTCGCTGGCGAAGAGTTTGGTGAACAGCGACTTTTGAGTCTTGGCGGCAGACCGCATAATCACGAAGAGTGTTTTTTGACCGATATTCGTGAGCGTTTGGTGGAATATACCGAAGGCGTAGAGCAGTCCGACGATATAACGATAATGATATTGAGCCGCCTGGGACTATGATGCTGCATGTAAGCGCGAAAGATTCAGTCGGTAGCGTTCTGGGCGCTGTAACCGAAGAAGTGCAGAAACTAGGTGTGGCGAGGTCTCTGATCCATGATCTACAAGTCGTTATTGATGAGATATATGCCAATATTAAGATGCATGTGCTTCCGGATTACCCTGATCTGACATGGACACTATCGGTTGAAGTAAAAACGGGTTTTTTGGACTTGGCGGTGGAATACCGGGGCCCTCATTTTGATCCGACTCACCCGCGGCCTCTGGCCGGTGACTTGCCTGAGTCACAAGAAGACGGTGGCATGGGGCTGAATTTGATATCCGCTCTCAGTGATGACTTTCGCTACAACTATCATAATGGAATGAATACGATGCTGGTCAGATGGAACTTGGAAAGTGACTCGAAGGAAACATTGTTATGTCGTTAGATATTACAGTAATTCAAGAGAGTGATGAGGCGTTAGGGCTGCGGCTGGATGGTACTGTGGATAGCGACACAGCACCGGAATTGGAAGCCAAGCTGGGTGAGATGGTTCACGAGTCAATCTCGTATTTGGGCCTCAATATGTCGGGAGTCAGCTTTATCAGTTCAGCGGGTTTACGGATTGTTTTTAAAATGCTGAAGTTGATGAAGTCCCGGGATGGCCAGCTAATGGTTACAGAAATGAACCCCGGAGTGGAGAAGGTGTTTGAGGTCGTTAAGCTAATGCCTGATCTTTCTGTTTTCGGAAATTCTGAAGAAATGGATGAATATCTGGCCTCGCTTCAGAAGGCGGAAGACAGTTGATCCTTCACTTCTAGGCTTCTAAGGTCTTCGCCAGAGCTATGCCGGCTCTGGCCGAGCCTCCCCCTTCTAATTGCCCCATCCTTTCAAGCAAATTGTAACCCTACCTATTTTTGCCAGCGTCAGGTGTCAGAAGCGTCAATGCTATACGAAGAGGCGCTGGTAAGCTCCGTAGAATTGGCCGGCTTCAAGTGCATGAATTGTTCTGCGAGGCAGGCCTGGCCTTTTTGAGGACAGGAGCGGGTAATGATGGATAAAAATAAGAATGCAGTGTCTTGGTTGCTGGCATTGGTGTTAGTGCTGGCAGGTTGTGGCGGGGAATCTTCCGACAGTCCACAGGCTAGCGCAGGCGCTTCGTCTGAGCCCGAAGTCGGTGATGAATCTTCTTCTGAGACATCCGAGGGCCGACAAGTTGCTGGCCAAAGCATGACTTTGGGGAATCGGCATTCAGAATCGCGTTTGGTTGATGTATACGCCGATGATGGACGCCAGTGGCAGAACTATGAACGGGCCCCTGAGTTTACCCACTCAGTCACTATGGCGGGTCAGACGATCACCATGTCTGATGGAACCCAGTTGTTTGCCAAAGTCACGCTGCCCGGTTTCAGTGAAGATGAAGCTGCTCCGGGCCCTTTTCCGGTGGTGCTCACGCAAACTTCCTACAACACATCTTTGGGGCAGTACGTGCCGCAAATCGGTGGCGCAAACGAATATCTGGTGAAGCGTGGCTATGCCCACGTTGTTGTGGATGTTCGTGGTACTGGTAACTCTGGTGGCAGTTGGGCAGCGTTCAATGAGCAAGAACAGCAAGATTATCTGGAAGTCTTGAACTGGGTGGTAGAGCAGGGCTGGGCTCAGGACCGCGTTGGTTTGGAAGGTATCTCCTATTTGGGTATCACGTCGGTACTGACGGCGCAGCACAATCACCCGGCGGTGAAGGCGGCATTCCCGATCGTCCCGATCGGCGATGGCTATCGAGACATTGTGTTTACCGGCGGTAACGTGAACGCAACATTCATTCCGCTATGGCTGGGTATGGTTACGGGCTTTGGCCTTATTCCCGCTGAAATGGCTGCCGTTGACCCTGAAGCATTTCTCAAAGCTTTACCTGAACGCCTGTATGGCGCCTTGGCCGGTTTTCAATTGCCCACGGTTGTTAACGCTCTAACCGGTGAGTCTGAAACCGCTTACGATACGGATTTTTGGGCGGTTCGCTCTCCGCTTGAAGGGGCCGATCAAATCAACGTGCCAACGTTTATTGTGGGCGGATTATTTGACCTGTTTCAGCGTAGTGAGCCGCTTTGGTTTGAGCAGCTGAGCGGTCGGGTATACACCAAGCTGCTGATCGGCCCATGGGACCACCTTGGTGCCGCGGGTGTCGGCTTTATGGGTAATGACGATGAAGCCAAGCACGATGTGCCGGATCTGGATACGCTGCGGCTACAGTGGTTTGATGAGTTCGTCATGGGGCTGGATACCGGTGTTCGCAATCAGCCAGACGTCACCCAGTTCGTTCTCGGGCTGGACGAATACGACACTACCAGCCATTGGCCTCACCCGGACATGCAGGCTGAACGCTTCTACTTGAGTCCGGATGAAGGCCTGTCTCGGGTTGGTCGGATGCAGTCCCAGGCTCCCGACGATGCGGGAACAGAAATGGTACTGCAGCATCTTTTAAATGGAGTGTGTTCTTCCAGCCTTGATCAGTGGACCGCGGGGCTGGGCGGTATGCTTCCTCTTCCATGCGAGCAAGACAATACCTTCTCAGAGATTGCAGCAGCGAAGTATGAGTTGCAGGCCGGCGAAGATGGTCTGTATCTGAACGGCCCGATGCAGGCGGACCTTTGGGTTTCGACCACAGCGAATGACGTTCAGGTTTCCGTGAGGCTGGATATCGTAAACCCGGATGGCACAACCACGCCGATTACGAACGGCCTCATTACCGCTGGAATGAACTCCGTTGATGAAACGCGTTCCCGGTTTGTAAACGGGGAAATGATTCAGCCTTGGCATACCTTCAGTCAGGAAGATACTCAGCCTTATGAGTCCGGAGAGGTGCGCAAGGTGTCCGTAGAAATTTTCCCCAGCAGTGCGTTTGTGCCGCAAGGATCAAGCTTGAGAGTGTCGGTTAATACCAGCAACATTGCGCAAGGTCTGCCGCCACTGCTCACCGCTCTCGACTCTTTGTTGGGTGTAATGACGTTGCACACCGGGCCAGAGACGCCTTCAAGTGTGGTCCTGCCAGTTGTGCCTTCGGCAAAGCTGGATGCTATGCGGGCACCGTAACGCCCTGGCGTACCCGAACAACGTCCGCCATCACCGAAAGGGCGATTTCTGCGGGCGTTTTGCTTCCGATGTCCAGGCCGATGGGCATGTGAATTCGATCGGCTTGGGCCTCTGATAACCCGCCAATGCGCAACAGGCGCTCCCGGCGTTTTTCGGAGGTTTGTTGAGACCCCATAACGCCGATGTAGAAAGCCTCGGTTTTGATCGCTTCAATGAGCGCAGTGTCGTCTATTTTGGGGTCGTGGGTGAGTGCCACAACGGCGGTTGCCCGGTGGCAGCCTTCGCGGGCAATCCATACCGACGGAAGTTCTTGGCGAAGGGTGACGCCTGGCACATTGAAATGGCGAACTTCTTCGGGTCGAGGATCACAGACAATCACTTCAAATCCGAGGCTGTGGGCGAAACTCGCACACACTGTGGAAACGGGCGAAAGTCCTGCAATGATCAGTCTCGAAACGGGGCCCACTCGCAGGCGCACTCTCTGCTCGCTTTGATCTTCTTCGACTTTGCTGCCCAAGCCGTCATCCGGCGTCAGCTCAACCGTACCGGACTCTAAACACAGGTTTCGAACCAGGGCGCCGGTACCCTCCAATGCTTTTTTGAGTGCCAAAAAGTGCTCAAGCGTTTGGTTATTAGCTGACCAGTGCTCCACCAGTACATCCAGAACGCCGCCGCAGGGGAGGCTGACGCGCGGGTTGTCGGGGCTGTCCGAGGCACCGTATCGAACTCGGTTCAGGCGTCCTTTGAAATCACCGTCGCTCAATCGGGCAAGGAAATCTTCTTCAACGCAGCCGCCAGAGAGTGAACCGCAATGGGCTCCATCGGATTTCGCGATCAGCCAGGAGCCTGGTGCTCTCGGTGAGGAGCCAAAGGTGCTCAGCACGGTGCATAGCCAGAAATCTTGACCGGCTTTGCTCCAGCTGATGGCTTGCTCAACAACCTGAATGTCCAGCGGCTGCATTGATGTCTCCCGAAAGGTTGTTTTAACCATGTTGCTACGCGAATTATACGGCGGTGCCAACTATAGCAGGGCGAAAGCCGGAGAGGGAGGAAGCACTGAATCAATGCCTGGCGGTATGGCGGTAATCGCTGGGTGATTTCCCCATCACCTTCTTGAACAGCCGGGAAAAATAATAAGCATCGTCGTAACCCAGTTGTCGGCTGATATCCACAAAAGTATGGCCGGTGGTATCCAGTAGTTCGCATGCGCGTTCTACTTTCAGGTGCAAGAAATGCTGGATGGGCGCAGTGCCAGTTTGTTCACGATAACGGGTAGCAAAATGAGCGGGCGACAGGCCGGCGAGTTCGGCTAATTCATTCAGCGTTAGTCGTTCTTCAAGATGTTCGCGCATGTAGTTATGGATAATTTCCAGTTCAGCTTGCCGGGCCTGCCCGGTTTCGTCGGCATTGATCGGTACCGCGGCCAGCAGCTGACGTAAGCGGTTGCTGGCGTGGATTAGCCCTTGAGTCCGAAAGCCGGTCTGACGCACCGACAGCAAGCCGTTGAAGTCGACTAGCAAACGGGGTTGCCGCCCCAAGTGACGAATGTGTGTGCCATTGGTGAAACCCATGTGCTGGCGAAATGCCTCGGCTAGGGGGCCAGAGTAGTGCACCCAATGAATGGACCAGGGGTTGTCCGGGTCAGCCGTGTACCGGTGGCTGGCCCCGGCCGGCAAGAGCAGTAGATCACCGGAGCTAACAGTGTGAGGCTCTCCTTCTACGCTCAGAAAGGCTTTGCCATCCGTGCAATAGATCAAAAGATTGTCACGGTGATGCTCCCGATGCATATGGTGGCCAAAGGCTTTTCGGTAGTGGCCAAACGCCAGAGGATACAGTTCCCGGGTCAGGTCATGACCGGCGAGAAGCCGAACGATTGGCTCAGGGATAACATATCGGACGCTGTCCGCCGGCACTGGCCATTGAGAGGTTTGTGTTGATTGCGAGAGATTTGCTTTTCTTGCCATCGAAAAATAATCCATCAAGAGCGAAATTTAGTCAATCACCAAACGCTGAGGTGCGTGCTAGTCTGTGTGTAAATCATCGCCGTAGCATAGGTCTGAAAAGACCGGCTAGGGCGTTCCTGATAACAACAACCACTACGGGACATGATCATGAAAAAAGTACCTCAGTATATTGCTGGTGAATTCGCGCAGAGCCAGACGCAGAACTGGATCGATGTGACCAACCCCGCGACCAACGAAGTCATTGCCCAGGTTCCCTGTGCGACCACCGACGAAATGCGTCAGGCCATCGATAACGCCGGTGAAGTCTTCAAAAGCTGGAAAGAAACGCCGGTTTCAGATCGTGCGCGGGTGATGCTTCGTTACCAGGCTCTGCTGAAAGAGCATCACGACGAGATCGCCGAAATTTTGTCACAGGAAACCGGTAAGACGTTTGAGGATGCCAAGGGCGATGTATGGCGCGGCATTGAGGTGGTCGAGCACGCTGCGAATGTTGCATCCATGATGATGGGAGAGACGGTTGAAAACGTTGCCCGTGAAGTTGATACCCACTCATGGATTCAGCCTCTGGGTGTCTGTGCCGGTATTACGCCTTTCAACTTTCCGGCGATGATTCCTCTGTGGATGTTCCCCATGGCCATTGCGTGCGGTAACACCTTCATTCTCAAACCGTCCGAGCAGGACCCTCTGACGCCAATGCGTCTGGCGGAACTGTTTGAAGAAGCCGGGGCGCCCAAAGGCGTTCTGCAGGTCGTGCACGGTGCCAAAGAGCAGGTGGACACTCTGCTGAACGACCCGGCGGTCAAGGCGATCTCGTTCGTAGGTTCTGTGCCTGTTGGCCGTTACATCTATGAAACCGGTACCCGCAACATGAAGCGTGTACAGAGCTTTGCTGGCGCCAAGAACCACATGGTGATCATGCCGGATGCCGACAAGCAGCAGGTTCTCAATGCTCTGGTTGGCGCCTCCGTTGGAGCTGCAGGGCAGCGTTGTATGGCGATTTCTGTCGCGGTGTTTGTGGGTGCGGCTCAGGAGTGGATTCCTGAATTGAAAGAAGCCATGGCCAAGGTTCGCCCGGGTGCTTGGAACGATTCCGGTGCAAGCTACGGCCCGGTGATCAGTACCAAGGCCAAGGAACGCGTTGAATCATTGATCGCCACGGGTGAAGCTCAGGGGGCGAAGCTGATGCTGGACGGCCGTGGTTGTACCGTTGAAGGTCTGCCGGAGGGGCATTGGGTAGGGCCAACGCTGTTCAGCGAGGTCACACCTGAGATGGATGTCTACAATGAAGAAATCTTTGGCCCCGTGCTCTGCTGCATGAACGCAGATTCACTCGGCGACGCGATTGAGCTGATCAACAACAGCCCATACGGCAACGGTACCTCGATCTTCACCAATCACGGTGGCGCTGCTCGCCGGTTCCAGCATGAAATCGAGGTGGGGCAGGTGGGTGTGAACATCCCGATCCCGGTGCCCCTGCCGTTTTTCTCGTTCACGGGTTGGAAGGGCTCCTTCTACGGTGATCAGCACGCTTATGGTAAGCAGGCCGTTCGCTTCTACACCGAAACCAAAACGGTGACCTCCCGTTGGTTCAACAGTGAGGCCACGTCGTCGGAAGCCAATTTCTCTATTCAGCTGCGCTAATCGCGCAGTCAGGAGTCGAGTGATGGATTTCAACCTGACAGAAGATCAGCTGGCGTTTCGGGAAGCTGCCCGCGCCTTTGCTGAAAAAACCATGGCTCCGCACGCGGGGCAGTGGGATGTGGACCACACCTTCCCGGTGGAGGTGATGAAACAGGCGGGCGAGATGGGCTTTATGGGGATTTATACCCCGGAAGCCCTCGGTGGCATGGGGCTGTCCCGGATGGACACCTCAGTGATTGTGGAAGAGCTGGCCATGGCCTGCCCGTCCACAGCCGCCTTTATCACTATTCACAACATGGCCACCTGGATGGTGGCCAGCTTTGCCGATGACGAGCTTAAGCAAACGTTTGTGCCGAAGATGGCCAGCGGAGAGTGGCTGGCGTCTTATTGCCTCACTGAACCGGGTGCCGGCTCGGATGCAGCCAGTTTGCGAACCAAAGCGGTCCGCGATGGCGACAGTTATGTAGTCAACGGTAGCAAGATGTTCATTTCCGGTGCCGGTGCCACCGACGTGCTGGTTCTGATGGCCCGCACAGGGGATGCTGACAGCGGAGCGAAAGGCATTTCCACCTTTGTTATTCCGGCCGATGCTGAAGGGGTCTCCTACGGCAAAAATGAAGAGAAAATGGGCTGGCACAGCCAGCCGACCCGCATGGTCACACTTGAAGACGTTCGAATTCCTGCCAGCAACCGCGTGGGCGAAGAAGGCGACGGCTTTACCATTGCTATGAAGGGGCTGGATGGTGGCCGATTAAATATTGCCACCTGTTCTCTGGGTGGGGCTCAAGCAGCTCTGCTTCGGGCTCGTAATTACCTGCATGAGCGTCAGCAATTCGGCAAGCCTCTGGCCGCATTTCAGGCGCTGCAGTTTAAGCTGGCGGACATGGCGACCAACCTGATTGCTGCGCGCCAAATGGTGCGTTTGGGCGCCTTCAAACTGGACACTAAAGACTCCGAAGCGACCCTGCATTGTGCCATGGCCAAGCGGTTTGCAACCGATGCCTGTTTTGAAGTGGCCAACGAGGCGCTGCAGTTGCACGGCGGTTACGGTTATATCCGGGAATACCCTCTTGAGCGCTATGTCAGGGATTTGCGGGTGCACCAGATTCTCGAAGGCACTAACGAAATCATGCGCATGATCATTGCCCGTCGATTGCTTGAAGATGGCGTGGCTGAAGCCATTCAGTGACGGGCCGCTAAATAACAAAAGGATTCCATCATGAGTGAACTGATCCAACTCGAAAAACGCGACCATATTGCGATTCTTACCATTGCCAACCCGCCGGCCAACACCTGGACAGCGGATTCGTTAGCCGCATTAAAAAAGATGGTTGCAGAGCTTAACGATGACCAGAACATCTACGCGCTGGTGGTGACCGGGCAGGGCGAGAAATTCTTCTCGGCCGGCGCTGATCTGAAGACCTTCTCAGACGGCGATCGGGCAAAGGCCAATGACATGGCCCAACGGTTTGGTGAAGCCTTTGCGGCTTTGACCGGCTTTCGGGGTGTTTCTATCGCCGCTATTAACGGCTACGCCATGGGTGGGGGCCTGGAGTGTGCGCTGTCCTGTGACATCCGCATTGCCGAAGAGCATGCGCAGATGGCACTGCCAGAGGCTAGTGTCGGTTTACTGCCCTGTGCCGGTGGCACCCAGAACCTGCCATGGATAGTCGGTGAAGGGTGGGCGAAGCGGATGATTCTGTGCGGTGAACGTGTGGATGCGGCGAAAGCGCAGCAAATTGGTCTGGTGGAAGAAGTTGTGCCGGCTGGCCAGTCTCTGGACAAAGCTTTAAAGCTGGCGGAAGGCGCCTGCAAGCAGAGCCCGTCGTCTATCGCTCGCTGCAAACAGTTGGTGATGAGCGCCCGGGACGGTCGCAGCCACTCCGATGGCTGGCGTATGGAACGTGAGTTGTTCGTGGAGCTGTTCCACACCGAAGACCAGAAAGAAGGCGTAAACGCGTTTCTGGAAAAGCGTAAGCCGGAATGGAAAAACCGATAACCCGGGGCAGTTATGAGCGATCAACCGATAGTATTTGACGAGTGGAACAGCGGTGACGATACGCGCATTGCGGTGGCTCGGCTGAACACGCCACGTAACCTCAACTCCTTGTCCATGGATATGATCCGCCTGCTTAAACCGCAGTTGGAACGTTGGGCAGAAGACCCTGGCGTTCGCTGTGTTTGGCTGGAAGCAGAGGGCGACAAAGCCTTTTGCGCGGGCGGCGACATTGTTTCGCTGTACCGCAGCATGACCGAACCTGGCAAGTTGGGCGAGGGCGAACAGTTTTTTACCGAAGAGTATGAATTGGATTACCTGATCCATACTTTTCCCAAGCCCATCGTATGTTGGGGCAATGGCATCGTCATGGGCGGTGGTGTTGGTCTGATGGTTGGAGCTTCCCATCGGGTTGTGACCGAGAACTCCAAACTGGCCATGCCGGAAGCCAGCATTGGCCTGTATCCGGATATTGGAGCCGGTTGGTTCCTGAACCGGATGCCGATGCGCACAGGCTTGTTTCTTGGGTTGAGCGGCGCCCGCATGAACGCCGCCGATGCGTTGTTTGTGGATATGGCCGACCGATTCATCACGCACGGCCTGAAAGGGCTGGTGATCGAAGGCTTGAAAGCCGCGAGTTGGCAAAGCAGCGATAGCTACAGTGTGGTTAGCGGGGTACTCAAACAGTTTGAACAACAAAGTGCGGAGGCGCTGCCGGAATCCCCGGTTCGTAAGCACTTTGATGAGATTCAGCAAGTGACGGATGCCGGTTCCGTGGAGCAGGTCGTCGCGCAGTTGCAGGAGCTTGGTCGTCGCGATGACTGGCTAGGGAAAACGGTAAAAGGGGTAACGAAAGCCTCACCAACGGCACTGGCGCTGACCTGGCGACACTATCATCGCAGCAAGGGGGATGGTTTGAAACAGGTGCTGGATAACGAACTGGTGCTGTCTAAAAACTGTTTGAAGAAGGGTGAGTTTGCCGAAGGCATTCGGGCCTTGTTAATTGACAAAGATATGCAGCCACGCTGGCGTTACGCCTCATTGGCGGAAATGGACAGTCAGTGGATTGAAGAGTTTTTCAGCCTGAACGCCGGGTAACCACACCCGGCGGATTGCAACAATAACAAGGAGAAGCATTATGGCGAAGATCACGTTTATCGGCCTAGGCAACATGGGTGCGCCCATGGCCTCCAATCTGGTTAAAGCCGGGCATCAGGTTACCGTATTCGATTTGTCGGCGTCTGCTGTCGAGGCCTTGGTTTCTGAAGGCGCAAGCAGCGCTGAAAGCGGCAAAGCTGCCGCGGAAGGTGCAGAGTGTGTGATCACCATGCTGCCGGCAGGCAAGCACGTGGAAGCTGTTTATTTGGGCGAGGGAGGGCTGCTCTCGGCCTTGCCGGCCGGGACGTTAGTGATCGACTCCTCCACTATCGCGCCGGAAACAGCACGTAGTGTGGCAGCAGCCGCTACGACCAAGGGACTGGCGTTTATCGATGCGCCGGTGTCTGGCGGTGTAGGGGGCGCGAAGGCCGGTACTTTGACGTTTATCTGTGGTGGCGAAGCCGACACCTTCGAGAAGGCGAAGCCGATTCTTGAAGATATGGGTAAGAATATCTTCCATGCCGGGCCCTTTGGTGCCGGGCAAGTCGCGAAGATCTGTAACAACATGCTGTTGGCAATTCTGATGGCAGGCACCAGCGAAGCGCTGGCTCTGGGTGCCAAAAACGGGCTGGACCCCGCTGTGCTGTCGGAAGTGATGAAGCAAAGTTCCGGCGGCAATTGGGCGTTGAACGTTTATAACCCTTGGCCAGGAGTCATGGAAGGTGTACCCGCGTCACGGAATTATGAAGGCGGTTTCCTGGTGAATTTGATGGCCAAGGACTTGGGGCTGGCATTTGATAACGCCGTCACGAATCAGGCTTCCATTCCAATGGGGTCAATGGCCCGGAATCTGTTCCAGCTACACGCTGGGCAAGGCAACGGAGAGCTGGATTTCTCCAGCATTCTGAGACTTTTTCAGCCGGAGTGAATAGGAAAGGGCGACCTTTGGTTGCCTTTTTTTCTTCCCAAGGTTTACCTTTACGTAAAATGTAAGTCGTGCTAAACCTGTAGGAAGTGAGTGCAACCGATGACAACAACAATAGGAGTGGACGATGAGCCTTCCGCAATATAACGATGTTTACAGCAACTTTGATGCGGCCGCATTGGAGTCAGAAGTTCTGGACGGCCGGTTAGACGATGGCTTGAACGTTTGTCATGAGATTTGTGACAAGTGGGCGACCGACCCGCAAAAGGTTGCGCTCTACTATGAGAAAACTGACGGCGGCGACGGTGTTCTTACCTTTGCCGAGCTGAAAGTGGCCTCTGCTCGTTTCGCCAACTACCTGCAGTCCCTTGGCGTCAACAAGGGTGACCGGGTGGCCGGCTTGCTACCCCGAGGTCCCGAGCTGTTGATTGTGATTGCCGGTACCTTGCGTATAGGGGCGGTGTACCAGCCGCTGTTTACGGCGTTTGGCTCGGGTGCGATCGAATATCGTCTGGAAAAAGCGGGAACCCGTCTGGTGGTTACGGATCCGGAAAATTACTCCAAGTTGACCGACGTACAGGGCTGTCCGCCGGTGCTCTGCCTCAATGCCGCAGCGACTGGTAACGAAGTACCTGATTTTGAGAAGGTACTGAGCGCCCAGTCGCCGGAGTTCGAACCGGTTTTGATCAACGGCAGTGATCCCTTCTTGCAGATGTTCACCTCTGGCACCGTGGGTAAGGCCAAGGGCGTTGCAGTGCCAGCGAAAGCTTTGCTGGCTTTCTATGTTTACATGAAATACGCCATCGAATTGCGTGAAGATGACGTGTTCTGGAATGTTGCGGACCCCGGCTGGGCTTACGGCCTTTACTATGCAGTGACCGGGCCGCTGTTGATGGGCCACGCCACTCATTTCAATCCGAATCCGTTCACACCGGAATCCACCTACGACATGATCCGCAAATACCGGATCACCAATCTGGCAGCGGCTCCGACGGCTTACCGTTTGCTGAAAGCGAACGACCAAGCGCTGCCGGAAGGGGAGACGCTCGGTTTGCGTGTCTGCAGCAGCGCTGGCGAGCCGCTGAATCCTGAGGTGGTGAACTGGATTGATCGTCGCTTTGGTTGTGCCGTGAAAGATCATTATGGCCAGACAGAAACGGGCATGACCTGCTGCAATTTTCATGCAGTGGAGCACCCTGTCAGAGACGGTGCTATGGGCTACGCCTCCCCGGGTCATCGTGTGGTTGCGCTCAATACTAAATACGAAGAAGTGGCCGCAGGTGAGATTGGTGAGCTGGCAGTCGACACCAAAGCTTCGCCCTTGTTCCATTTCGATGGCTATACCTGGGGTGAAAAAGATCCTTTCGCCAATGGGTATTATCTGACCGGAGACATGGTGGTTTGCCATGGTGATGGCAGTTTCTCATTCAGTGGCCGGGATGATGACATCATCAGCACGGCTGGCTATCGGGTTGGCCCTGCGGATGTGGAAAGCACCTTGCTGGAGCATGCGGCCGTGGCAGAGTCTGGCGTGGTTGCGAAGCCGGATGAAAAGCGTGGTTCCATTATCAAGGCGTATGTTGTTATCAAAGCTGGGCAGGAACCGGTGGACGAGCAAAGCCTGAAAGACGAGCTTCAGGAATTGGTGCGTCGTCGCCTGTCGACCCATGCCTTCCCTCGGGAAATTGAATTTGTGGACGAGTTGCCGAAAACACCGAGCGGTAAAATTCAGCGCTTTATGCTTCGCAATCGTGCCGAGGAGGAGGTTTCGGCATGAAGTTGAGCTTCGAGGAGCTGAACGCCTTCCTCGAGGACCATTTTCCCCAAGGCGCCGCTTATGGCGCTTTGGCGGATCTTGGGGATGGCTGGGCGGAGATGGTGTTAAACGTGGACGAGGGTCATCTGCGCCCGGGCGGCACGGTGTCCGGGCCCGCCATGATGGCGCTCGCTGATGTTGCCATGTATGCAGCGCTGCTTGGCCGAATTGGGCTGGTGCCTTTGGCCGTAACGACTAATCTGAATATTAACTTCCTGCGAAAGCCGGTCGCCCATGAGCCCATTCGGGCCAGAGCGTCGTTGCTGAAGGTTGGCCGGACCATGGCCGTCGGTGATGTGTTTATCTATTCAGAGGGAATGAAGGAGCCGGTCGCGCACTCCACCATTACCTACTCCATACCCCCGAACAAAATTTAAATTTAGTTCTTGACGTTTACGTGCACGTAAATCTAACCTGTGGTTAGTTCATTAATACAACAATAAAAAGGTCAAGTGGCTCATGAGTGAACCTTACGTTCTCGAGACCTGCAACCTGATCAAGGAATTTAAGGGCTTCGTTGCCGTTAATGACGTCAACTTGAAGATCCGTCAAGGTGACATCCACGCTCTGATCGGACCCAACGGGGCCGGGAAGACGACGGTGTTTAACCTGCTGACCAAATTCCTGATCCCCACCCGTGGTCAGATTCTTTACAAAGGCGAAGACATCACGTCGTTGAAATCCCCCGCCATTGCTCGCAAAGGCATCATCCGTTCCTTCCAGATTTCCGCCGTATTCCCGCACATGACAGCGCTGGAAAATATACGAGTTGCTCTACAAACCGCTGAGGGCAATTCTTTTAGCTTCTGGCAGAGAGGGAACTCTTTGCACAAGCTCAATGAGCGCTGCATGGAATTGTTGGAATCGGTGGGGTTGGCTGAATACGCCAACACCACGACTGTCGAGCTGGCTTACGGTCGGAAAAGGGCGCTGGAACTGGCGACAACCCTGGCGATGGAACCTGAACTTTTACTGCTGGATGAGCCTACTCAGGGCATGGGCTCTGAAGATGTGGATCGGGTTGTTGAACTCGTTCGTAAGGCGGCAAAAGGGCGTACCGTATTGATGGTGGAGCACAATCTCAGTGTCGTGAGCAAGTTGTGCGACCGGATCACGGTGCTCGCTCAGGGCGCGGTCCTGACCGAAGGTGATTATCAGGCCGTGTCGGCCAATCCTCAGGTGAGGGAGGTTTATATGGGCAGTGATGGCAGTGGTGAACGAGGCACTGTCGGAGCCGGTGATGACAATCTGGAGGCGGCCCAATGAGCCAGAATTCAGATCGTGAATACGAACAGCTTCGCCTGTCAGGACTGCACGCCTTCTACGGCGAGTCGCACATCCTGCACGGCATAGACATGGTGGTGAACCGAGGCGAGCTTGTGACTTTGCTGGGCCGCAATGGGGCTGGGCGGAGCACAACCCTCAAGGCCATTATGAACATGGTCGGCCGGCGCACCGGCTCCATCATGATTAATGGTGAAGAAACCATGAAATGCGCGCCGCACCACATTGCCAGGTTAGGGGTTGGGTATTGCCCCGAACATCGGGGCATTTTCGCAGCGCTCAGTGTTCAGGAAAACCTGACCTTGCCGCCAATCGTCCGCAGTGGCGGCTTGAGCTTGGAAGAAATCTACACCATGTTCCCGAACCTATACGAACGCCGGTTCAGCCAAGGTACTAAGCTTTCTGGTGGTGAGCAGCAGATGCTCGCAATGGCCCGGATTCTGCGCACGGGTGCCAACATGCTGTTGTTGGACGAAATTACCGAAGGGCTGGCGCCAGTGATCGTAGAAAAGCTCGGTGAAGTGCTGATCGCCCTGAAGAACAAAGGGCTGACCATCGTGCTGGTGGAGCAAAATTTCCATTTTGCAGCGCCTTTGGCAGACCGGCATTACGTGATGGAGCACGGCCAGATTGTGGAAGAAATTCAGGCCAGTGAACTCGCTGACAAGCAGTCGGTGCTGGATGGCTATCTGGGAGTCTGAACCCGGAAAGATCGAGAGCAACAAAAGCAACAATAAACCGAACCAACGCAAGACAGTAGCGGAGATATAACAATGACAATGATGAAAAAGCTTCTTGCTTCAGCCGTTGCATCAGCTTTGATGGTGGGCGGCGCCCAGGCAGAGATCTCGAACAACACGGTGAAGATAGGCTACCTGGCTGACATGTCCGGTACCTACCGCGATCTGGCGGGACCGAATGGCTTGAAAGCGCTGGAAATGGCGGTCAAAGATTATGGCGGTAAGGTGAACGGTGCCAAGATTGAAGTAGTTAGTGCCGATGACCGGAACAGCCCGGACACGTCGTCGAGCACCGTTCGGCGTTGGGTCGAAAATGAAGACGTTGATTTGGTGGCCGGGATGGTTGCTTCATCCGTTTCGATTGCCGTCAGTAAAATTCTGGAAGAGAACGATCGACTGGGCATTATTTCAGGCTCGGCAGCCTCCAGTATCACCAATGAGCACTGCACGCCGAATCACATTCACTACGTTTACGATACCTATCCGCTGGCTAACGGCACGGCCAGTGCGGTCGTAAAAGAGGGTGGCAAGAGCTGGTACATGCTGACCGCCGACTATGCGTTTGGACATTCGCTTGAGAGCGACGTCAGAGCAGTGGTTGAAGCGAATGGGGGTGAAGTGGTGGGTGCCGTACGCCATCCATTCCCGACGCAGGATTTCTCATCGTTCATTCTCCAGGCTCAGGCTTCAGGCGCGGATGTGGTGGGGTTGGCCAACGCGGGCGCTGACACCACCAACGCGATCACCACCGCCAGTGAATTCGGGTTGACCCAGTCTGGCCAGACCTTGGCAGCACTGCTGCTGTTCCTGACTGACGTTCACGCGCTGGGCGCTGAAACGGCGCAAGGTATCCAGCTGACGACAGGCTGGTACTGGGATATGAACGATGAAACCCGCAAATGGTCTGATCGCTTCATGGAAGAAACCGGTGTGCGCCCGACCATGGTACATGCGGGTATCTATTCCAGCACGCTGCATTACCTTAACTCGATAGCGGCTGCCGGTTCAGACGATGCTCAGGCTGTGCGCAAGCAGATGATGGATACGCCGATCAACGACATGTTTGCCAAGAACGGCAAAATCCGTGTTGACGGCCGCATGGTGCATGACATGTATCTGGCGGAAGTGAAAACGCCGGCTGAGTCTGAATCTGACTGGGATCTATACAAAATTCTGCGAACCATCCCGGCCGATGAGGCTTACCGCCCGCTCTCAGAAAGCAAGTGCAAACTGGTAAATATGTAAGTCACTAAACGGTGTCCGGCAGGCCTTAAGGCAGGCTTCGCCGGGCAGCCGCCAACTGACTGAACAAATAACAATAACGCCTGCACTGCTTGTGGAGAAAGCAATATGACCATGATTTTCGGCGTCCCCCTTGCTGTGCTTTCCGGCCAGCTTTTAATTGGCGTAATCAACGGCGCGTTCTACGCCCTGTTGAGCCTTGGCCTCGCGATTATCTTTGGCCTTTTGAAAATTATCAATTTCGCTCACGGTGCCATGTATATGCTTGGCGCGCTGGTCACCGTGGTTCTTTTCGACCTGATGGGTGTCAATTACTGGGTAGGGCTGTTTCTCGCCCCGTTATTGGTGGGCGCATTCGGCGTACTTATTGAGTATTTTCTGCTTCGGCGCATAGCCGGTCAGGATCATATCTACAGCTTGTTGCTGACGTTCGGTGTTGCGCTGATTATCCAAGGCGTGCTGACGAACATTTACGGGGTATCCGGCCTGCGCTATGCCATGCCAGATATGTTCAAGGGCGGCATTAATCTGGGCTTTATGTTCCTGCCGTACTATCGGGCCTGGGTGATTGTGATGGCTTTGTTGGTGTGTTTCGGGACCTGGTTTGTGGTCGAAAAAACCAAGCTCGGTGCCTATCTCCGAGCCGGTACCGAAGACTCGCAACTGATGCAGGGGTTTGGCATCAATGTGCCGCTGCTGGTGAGTCTAACCTATGGCTTCGGCGTCATGCTGGCCGCTTTCGCGGGTGTTCTTGCTGCACCTATTTACTCAGTAACCCCGGTGATGGGCTCCAACACGCTCATTGTGGTGTTTGCAGTGGTGGTTATCGGTGGTATGGGGTCTATTGGCGGTGCCATTATCACGGGCATTCTGATGGGAGTAATTGAAGGCCTCACCAAAACCTTTTACCCGCCTGCATCCTCTGCCGTTATCTTTCTGGTGATGGTTGTTGTATTGATGTTTCGCCCCAACGGCCTGTTCGGTAAGGAGGCATAGCCGTGAATAACTCTGTTAACTCTGCCGACATCCACAAGGCCATTGTTGAGCAACAAAAGGCACAAGATCGCAAGAAAATGATGGTGAACGGCGTCTTGCTGTTGTTGTTGTTGGCCGCACCTTTTGCTTTGTATCCGGTCTTTTTGATGAAGATCCTGTGCTTCGCACTGTTTGCTGTGGCGTTCAACCTGCTGTTCGGGTTTACCGGCTTGCTGTCGTTCGGGCATGCGGCATTCTTGGCGACCGGGGGGTACACCACCGGTTACTTGCTCAGTAACTATTCCGGACTCACCACGGAAATGGGGATTATCGCAGGTACGCTTGCTGCAACCGTGATGGGCACCGCTTTCGCGTTGCTGTCCATTCGCCGGCAGGGCATCTACTTCGCGATGGTCACATTGGCTCTGGCTCAATTGGTGTTCTTCTTCTACGTGCAGTCGGATTTCACCGGTGGCGAAGACGGCATGCACGGCATCCCGCGAGGTAAGTTGTTTGGTGTGCTCGACCTGAACGACAACTTGAACATGTATTACTTCGTGTTGGCGGTCTTCATCGGTTGTTACTTGCTGGTGCAGCGGATTGTCAGCAGCCCCTATGGGCAGGTACTGAAGGCGATCAAGCAGAACGAGCCACGGGCGGTGTCACTGGGTTACAACGTGGATCGCTACAAAATCCTCGCCTTTGTGATCTCGGCGGCACTGGCCGGGCTGGCCGGTTCTATGAAGTCCGTGGTGTTCCAGTTGGCGTCTCTGAACGATGCCCATTGGCACATGTCGGGCGAAGTCATCCTGATGACGCTGGTCGGTGGCATGGGCACGCTTCTCGGCCCGGTCGTGGGCGCCACCTTCGTGGTTAACGTGGAATATCAGTTGGCCCAAGGGCCGCTGCGAGATTGGGTAGACCCGATTCTCGGCGGTATCTTCGTACTGACGGTCCTGGCGTTTCGAAGCGGTATTGTGGGTGAGATCCAGAAGTTCCTGCGTAAGAATATGGGGTGATCTGAAAGGCATTGGAGGTAAAGAAAAACCGGGAGCAATTGCTCCCGGTTTTTTTATGCACAAGGCCTATCAGAGCCAGGTCAGGCCGATGCTGATAATGATCCCGGTAATGATCAACAGCATCAGGCAGTAGCCCATAATATCCTTGGCTTTGAGTCCCGCAATGGCCAACACCGGTAGGGCCCAGAACGGTTGCAGCAAGTTGGTCCAGGCATCTCCCCAAGCGACGGCCATGGCAACTCTGGCCGTATCCACGCCGAGTTCCTGAGCAACCGGCAACATCACGGGCGCTTGTACCGCCCACTGGCCGCCGCCGGACGGTACGAAGATATTGACCAGTCCCGCACTGAGGAAGCTCCAGAACGGCAAGCTTTCAGCACTGGCGAAGGAAACAAAACCTGAAGAAATGCTGGCCGCCAGGCCCGACGCGGTCATCACACCCATGATGCCAGCATAGAAGGGAAACTGAATGACGATACCGGCGCCACCTTTAACCCCTTCGTTCAAACTCGCCAGCAAACGTTTTGGGGTCTGGTGAAGGATTATCGCGATGAACAGGAACATAAAGTTCACGATGTTCAGGTTCAGGCCGCCATTCTCAGTAAAATACTGGAAAATGAACGCAAGACCACTGAAGCCGATCAGCCAAGCCAGTATCCGACTGTTCTCAAGATAATCAGCGGGGCGGTTAATCACCACAGCCGTGTCTGGTTCGTCATCGAGCAATTTGGGGTCCACATAGACGCTGTCGCGTTCCTCGGGAAGCATGAGACGATTCACCAGTGGCACGACGATGAACAGAGCTACAACGATGGCCAGATTAAAGAATGCGAAGATTGTTTCGCTGGTATCGATGATGCCGATCACGTTAGCGCTGAAATGCCCATCTGTGGCGATGGTCAGAGGGATCGAGCCAGCCAGGCCCCCGTGCCATACAAGGAAACCGGAGTACGCACTGGCAACCAGCAACGGGTAATGAACCCGGATCTGGCGAGCCAACGCCTTAGCGAAAAGAGCACCGACGACGAGGCCAAACCCCCAGTTGATCCAGCTTGCCACCAGAGCAATAAAGGTCACCAGAATGATGGCTTGCCCGGGCGTTTTAGCCAGGCTGGCGATGCGGTTCAGTATGCCGCGAACCAGTGGCGTACTGGCCATCATGAAGCCAGTGACTAGCACCAGCAGCATTTGCATGGAAAATGTCAGCAAATTCCAGAAGCTGTTGCCCCACATCTCGATAACCGCCATGGGTCCATGACCCTCGAATATGATGGCTGAAACGAACGTGAGTAGGGTGAGAATAATTACAAACAGGTAGGGGTCCGGTAGATACTTCTCAACCAGGCTTACCATGGGTTTTGATGCGCGTTCTAGCATGCTGTACTCCTTTGTTATTTTTGTACTTGCTCATCTTACCAAGCATTTAGGAAAGCGCATTATCGACCAAAGGCCAACGCCATTAGCGTTGGGATAAAAAGGCGCTGGTTAAAGCCCCCAGTCCCTCTCAGCAAGAGCCTTTGCGATGAACTGATAACCGCGTTGGCTGGGATGATAGCCATCGTTGGCGAGCAAGGATGGGTCTTCGGCGATGGGGTAATTGAAATAGCGGAAGTCGGCCGGGGCTTGCAAGGCAAGGTCACGGTAGATCCGGTCCAGCTGTCGTGCTCTCCAGCCCATGATATGCCTAAGCGGTGAGGGCAGGGCTGTGAACTTTTCCATGGGTGGGACACTGAGCAGGGTTATCGGGGCCCTGGATAGCGGTAAGATCGCACTGCGCAACGTTTTCAAGTGTTGCCGGAACCGGGCTCGGGAGGTAAAGCCGGTGGTGTCGTTAACACCCATACACAGCAATACCGCATCTGCGTGTGACAGCTTCTCTGACGCCAGCGTTTGAAGCAGGTCGCCCAGGCGAATGCCATTCACTCCAAAGGTTTGCCACCCAATGGTTTTGCCGGTGCGCTCATGGAGCCTTAGGGCCAGCTGACTGGCAAGGCCGTCACTGTGGGCATACACCCCAACGCCGGCAGCCGTGGATTCACCAATGACCTGTAGACGAAACTTCGGAGCTCCCTCTCCGTACTGACCGCTCGTCTCACCACCAGCCTCAGGTAATCTGGGTGTGACTCGACGGGCACGTTTGCCTTGATATAACAGTATGGGAAACAGCAAGGCCGTGGTCAGCCAGAAAGGGGCGTGCATAGGGCGTCCTTGTAAAGGATGAAAAGGTTTATGATAGCGCGAATGGTTTGAAGAGGGGGATATCGGCTGCCGCGGCTTCAGTGAAAGGCTTTGCGGCTGTCCTCGGCGATGTGGTGTAATTCCGCCCTGATTGATTTCGCCCCGGCTTTTATCTGGAGACCAGTTTCATGATTGTACGTGATCGCCCCGGTGCCCTCAGGCTGATGCTGGCATGGAAGGGGTCGGTGGTTCCCCATATCCTTCCTCACATGCTGCTGACCGGTTTGTTTGCGACAGCGGTTACTTGGGTATCCCGCCAACATTATCTGGATGGCATTGTGGAATACAGCCTGTTGCCATTCACCATTATGGGCATAGCGCTGTCGATTTTTTTGAGTGTGCGGAACACGGCCACCTATGACCGCTGGTGGGAAGCCCGAAAGCAGTGGGGCCATATGGTCTTTGAAATCCGAAGCCTGGCAAGGACCGGCGGCATCTATCTGAACTCGGAGCGGCGCAGAGAACTGCTGATGAGATGCCTGGCGCATACTCATCTGCTGAGAGGCCAATTGCGGGGCGAAGACGTGCGGCCGGAGCTGCCAGCTTCGTTATCGAAGGAGCTGGTCGATGCCACCGTGCGCACGAGGAATCCCGCAGCGTTTATGTTACAGCAAGCAGGAGAGGTGGTCGCAGAAGCACACAAAGCCGGAGATCTGGACTCTATCGCTGCTGCTGCCATAGACAAACACTTGCATGGTTTGGCCGGTATTCAGGCGGCCTCCGAACGTATCGCCCACACGCCTCTGCCGTTCGCCTACACCTTGTTAGCGCATCGAACCGCCTATCTGTACTGCTACATGCTGCCGTTTGGTTTAGTCGGTGTTGCTGGCTGGTTCACGCCGGTATTTACGGCAATTGTGGCCTATACCTTTTTTGGGTTGGACCGGTTATCTGAGCAATTGGAGTTTCCGTTCGGCCGCCACACGAATGATTTGCCACTGGATGCCATCTGTCGGATTCACGAGATCAGTATTGCGGAGGCTCTGGGTGAACACGCCCCTGAGCCGTTACAGCCGAAAGATTTCCAGCTGCAATAAGACAATGACCTCAGGGAATTCCCTGAGGTCATTGGTTTCTGCCAAGGTTGCGACGGACCTATTTTTTCAGCCCTAATTCTTCAATAGACACTTCCCGCATTTTGAACTTCTGGATTTTCCCCGTCACGGTCATGGGGAATTCATCCACAAACTTGTAGTTCCGGGGAATTTTGAAGTGCGCGATTTTCCCCTGACAGAAAGCCTGCAGGTCGTCCGGGCCGACCGGTTCGGCGTCTGGCCGGAACTTGACCCAGGCAATCAGTTCTTCGCCGTATTTTTCATCGGGAATACCGGTGACCTGGACTTCTTCGATGGCGGGGTGCGTGTAGAAGAACTCTTCGATTTCCTTCGGGTAAATGTTTTCGCCGCCCCGAATCACCATGTCCTTGATGCGGCCAACAATCTGGACGTAACCTTCATTGTCCATGGTGGCCAGATCGCCGGTATGCATCCAGCCGGATTCATCAATGGCTTCGCTGGTTTTCTCGTCGTTGTTCCAATACTTCAGCATCACGCTGTAGCCACGAGTACACAATTCGCCAATTTCGCCCCGCGGCACTGTGTTGCCGTTGCCCGGGTCGACAATTTTGGTTTCCAGGTGGGGTTGGGTGCGGCCCACCGTCGTGACCTGCTTCTCGAAAGGGTCCTGTGAGCTGGTCTGGGTGGACACCGGACTGGTTTCCGTCATGCCATAAGCGATCTGAACTTCCTTCATGTTCATCTTGCCGTTGACCTTCTTCATCACCTCGGCAGGACAAATGGAGCCCGCCATAATGCCGGTTCGCAGCGAGGAAAGGTCGTAGCTATCGAAGTCCGGCTCGGCCAGCTCGGCGATGAACATGGTGGGCACGCCATAGAGCGCGGTAGCCTTCTCCTGATGCACGGCTTGCAACACGGTTTTAGGTTCAAAACCCTCGCCTGGGTAAATCATGGCACTGCCGTGGGTGACACAACCAAGGTTGCCCATGACCATGCCGAAGCAGTGGTACAACGGCACCGGAATGACCAGTCGGTCTTTCTCGGTTAAGCGCTGGCTTTCACCCACAAAGTAGCCGTTATTCAAAATGTTGTGGTGGGTGAGGGTGGCGCCTTTGGGGTTGCCGGTGGTGCCGGAGGTGAACTGGATATTGATCGGATCATCGAACTGCAGTTCGTTTTGGCGTGTCTCCAGATCAGCTGAAGACACGTTGTCGGCAAAGCCGAGGAACTCCGGCCAGGTCCACATGCCTTCGTGTTTTTCGCCGTGCACGTTGATCACCGCACGCAGGTCCGGCACATCTTTGGCTTGGAGCTTGCCGGGCTCGCTTTGCTTCAGCTCCGGGGCCAGTTGATAGAGCATCTCCCGGTAGTTGGATGCTTTGAAACTGTCGGCAGTCACCAGCACGCTGATACCGGCCAGATTGAGCGCGAACTGGAGCTCGTGTACGCCGTAAGACGGGTTGATGTTGACCAGAATCGCACCCACTTTGGCAGTGGCGAATTGGGTGACCGTCCATTCGTAGCGGTTGGGTGACCAGATACCAACCCGATCGCCTTTTTTTACGCCCATGGCAAGGAACGCGCGGGCTGCTTCGTTCACCTTTTCGACAAATTCCTGATAGGTCCAGCGAATGTTTTGATGCAGGCACACCAAGGCTTCGTTGTTTGGGTACTGTTGGGCGGTCCTGTCCAGCATGTCACCGATGGTCATGCCCAGTAGGGGCTTATCGGCAACGCCGCTGGTGTAACTTGGAAGAGTCATGCTCATCTCACTGCCTCCATTATTTTTGTATTCGAGGGCTGGCAAATCACGTACTTGCTAGCGGCTCTGGCTGTGATACTCAGGATTGGGCTGCATATCGCTGGCGATCGCAACACGGTTGGACATATTGTAGAAACCCACCAGATTGCTCAGATCCCAAATGGCACGATCATTGAATCCGGCATCGCGTAAAGCTTGGGTTTCCTTTTCAGTGACTGTGGCCGGTGAGCGGGTGAGGTGGGCGGCGAAATCCAGCATCGCACGCTGTCGCTGATCCAGTTTGGCGCTTCGGTAGTTCATCACCAGGTGCTCGCCGAGTGCCGGGTCACCGCTGAGTACGCGCACTGCGGCGCCATGGGCAACCAAACAGTAAAAGCATTTGTTTTCGGAAGAGACCACAACCGCGACCATTTCCCGCTCGAGCTTGGAGAGTTCGCCTTCGCCCAGCATCAGCTCGTTGTACAGGCGGGTAAACCCTTCCAGTTGTGGCAAATTCTGACTGTATGCGGTCAGTACGTTGGGAATCATGCCCAACTTTTCCTGGCAGATTTGGAAGTACTTCTTGGTGTCTTCGGGTAGATCGCTGATCTCGGGGATCGGCAGGTCCAGGGCAACAACGTTGTTATTTTGGTTCATTGGCAGTGTCCTCCTAATGCCTGACCGACTTTCGAGCCGTTAGGACGGTTCAGTTGCTGGCTTATCCAGTCGCCGGTGGCAACCAGTTTTTCAAGATCGACGCCTGTGGCGATACCCAAACCATTCAGCAGGTATAGCACGTCTTCAGTGGCCACGTTGCCAGAAGCGCCTTTGGCGTAGGGGCAGCCACCCAGCCCCGCTACCGAGGCATCGATCACGCTGACACCTTCTTCGAGTACGGCATACAGATTGGCCAGCGCCTGACCGTAAGTGTCGTGGAAGTGTGCAGCCAGTTTATTCATCGGCACATGGGTGGCTACCGCTTCCAGCATTCGCTTGGCTTTCTGTGGCGTACCCACGCCGATGGTGTCGCCCAGAGAAATCTCGTGGCAGCCCATGTCGTACAGCGCCTTGGCCACTGTGGCGACCTTTTCAGGGGCAATGTCACCTTCGTAAGGGCAACCTATAACTGTAGACACATAGCCCCGCACGGGAATGCCGTGTTTACGGGCTTCTTCAACGACAGGTGCAAATCGTTCCAGGCTTTCAGTAATGCTGCAGTTGATGTTTTTTTGCGTAAAAGCCTCTGAGGCCGCGCCAAAAACCGCAACCTCATCAGCCTTTGCCGCCAGGGCCCCTTCGAACCCTTTCAGATTCGGGGTGAGAGCCGAGTAACGAACGCCGGCTTTGCGGGTGAGGCCGGCCATAACCTCAGCCGCATCGCCCATTTGCGGCACCCATTTCGGTGACACAAAGCTGGCGGCTTCGATGTGGCTTAGACCGCAATCCGCCAAACGGTCAATCAAGCCGGTTTTGATGGTGGTGGCAATCACTGCGCCGGGCTCGTTTTGAAGACCGTCCCGAGGGCTCATTTCCACCAGCCGAACCTGTTTTGGGAAGGCCATTACTCTGACTCCTCGGTGTCGATGGCGATCAATTCCGCACCCTCGGCCACCTGATCACCTTCCGCGTAGAAGATTTCGCTCACCACACCGTCGGCCGGAGCCTTGATGGCGTGTTCCATTTTCATGGCTTCCATGATCACCAGGCTTTGACCCGCGCTTACCTTGTCTCCCACTTTGGCTTGCACGGCGACGATAGCACCGTTCATGGGGGCGGCCAGGCTACCTTCACCCGCAACATCTTCCAGGCCGTAGGACTCTTGATACACGGAACATTTGAAGGTGTCGCCTTCGTAAAACAGCACCAGTTCGTTGTTGTGCAGGTTGCCGTGGACGCTCAATCGGTGGCCGTTGAGTACCGCTTGCAGATAGTCCTCATCCAGACGGGCGTTCAGGTGATAAACGCTGCCACCTGCTAGCACTTGATAGCGGTCATCCCGCTCCAGAATTTTCAGCTCACGGATGTCATCACCCACCTTCAGGGACAGGGGTTGGGCGAATTCCGAATTCATACGCCAGCTGTTTTTGCGGCCAAAGGGCGACCATCGGTCAGCGGTGATCGGCTCGACGGATTTCCGGTGTTCCAGAATGAAACCGGCTGCCAGCACTAGGGCTTTATCCAGATCCAGCTTGGGCTTCGGAAACAACAACGATTCGTGAGTGGCAATGAAGTTGGTGGTCAGATCCTCTTGGCGGAACGGCTGACTGTCCACCGTGGCGTGCAGGAACCGGATGTTGGTTTTCAAACCAGCAATACGGTAATGCTCGAGCGCCTGCACCATGCGGTTTACGGCCTGCTCGCGGGTTTCGTCCCAGACAATCAGTTTGGCGATCATTGGGTCGTAATGAATACTGATTTCATCGCCTTCGGTCACCCCGGTATCGACCCGAATGTGAGCGGATTCGGCTGGGGTGCGCAGGTAACGAAGGGTGCCGGTAGCCGGCAGGAAGTCCTGGTCCGGGTCTTCGGCATAGATTCGCGCCTCGATGGCGTGGCCACGGGTTTTGACTTGCTTCTGAACCAAGGGCAGAGGATCACCCCAGGCTACTTTCAGCTGCCATTCCACCAAATCCTGCCCGGTGACCATCTCTGTGACCGGGTGTTCCACCTGCAGGCGTGTGTTCATTTCCATGAAAAAGAAGGAGCCGTCTACGTCGTACAGAAACTCGACGGTGCCGGCACCCACGTAGTTGATGGCTTGGGCGGCACGCACAGCAGCGTCGCCCATGGCTTTACGGGTGTCTTCGCTCAGTCCCGGTGCCGGGGCTTCTTCGAGCACCTTCTGGTGTCGGCGCTGCACGGAGCAGTCGCGCTCGGCTAGATAGATGCCGTTACCGTGCTGGTCGCAGAACACCTGAATTTCGACGTGTCGGGGTTGGGTCAGGTAGCGCTCGATCAGCATGTCCGGGTTGCCGAAGGCGTTCTTGGCCTCGCGTTGGGCGGCGGCCAGCGCGTCGTTGAATTCGGACATCTGTTCTACCACCCGCATCCCTTTGCCGCCACCACCGGCAACGGCTTTAAGCAGCAAGGGGAAGCCGCACTTCTCCGCTTCTTCTCTCAGCAATTCCGGTGTCTGGTCGCTGCCGTGATAGCCCGGCACCAGCGGCACCCCGGCTTTATCCATGATCGCCTTGGCGGCTGACTTGGAGCCCATGGCGGCAATGGCCGACGAGGGCGGCCCAATGAAAGCAATGCCGTTGGCCTCGCAGGCTTCTGCGAAATCGGTGTTCTCTGACAGGAATCCGTAGCCTGGATGGACTGCCTGGGCGCCGCTTTGCTTCGCGACTTCGATGATTTTGTCGGCTTTCAGGTAGCTCTCTGAGCTGGCTGCGGGGCCGATAAGAAAGGCTTCGTCTGCCAAGGCGACATGCCGGGCATTAGCGTCGGCCTCAGAATAGACCGCGACGCAGCGGATGCCCATACGGTGGGCGGTCTGGATAATCCGGCAGGCGATTTCGCCCCGGTTGGCAATCAGGATCTTGTTAAACATTATTGTGTCTCCGGAATCCAACTGGCCTTTCGTTTGTTCAGGAATGCACTGAGCCCCTCCTGACCTTCTGTGCCCACGCGAATGTCGGCGATGCGCTGTGCGGTGTCGTCGATCACCTCTATGCTGATGGGCTTGTGGCTAACGGCAAAAATCAGATCTTTGGCGGCTTTCATAGCCTCGGGACCGTTATTGGCCAGTTGTTGAAGCAGTTCATTGCATCGACTCTGCAGAGCCTGTTCGTCGTCGCAAACGATATGCACCAGCCCGAATTGCTGGGCCTCATTCGCGTTGAATACCTCGGCTGACAGAAAGTAGCGCCGGGCCTGCCGCTCACCTATGGCGCGAACAACGTACGGGCTAATGACGGCGGGGATCAGCCCTAGTTTGACTTCGCTGAGGCAGAAACTGGCAGACTGGGTTGCCAGCACGATATCGCAACAGGCCGCCAGGCCTACCGCGCCGCCGAAGGCTGCGCCCTGAACCAGACCGATCACCGGCTTGGACAGGTGGTTGAGCGTGCTCATCAGTCGGGCCAGTTCCCGAGAGTCGTCCAGATTTTCCTGACGAGTATTCTCGGCCATACGGCGCATCCAGCCGAGATCCGCGCCCGCCGAGAAGTGTTTGCCTTCGGAGCGCAAGACCACGACTTGGATTTCTGGGTCCCGGTCGACGTATTCAAAAGCCTGAATGAGCTGCTGAATCACGACGTCGTCGAACGCGTTGCGTTTGTCCGGTCTGTTAAGCACGATTTCGGAGAGACCGTTATCCCGCTGGTGCATCAGAACCGCTGAGTGTTGTTGTGACATGTCGGCGCTCCTTTACATGCGGAACACGCCAAAGCGCGTTGGCTTGGCGGGTCGGTTGAGGGTGGCAGACAGGCTTAACGCGACCACTTCGCGGGTTTGGGCGGGGTCAATCACGCCGTCATCCCACAGCCGTGCACTGGCGTAGTAGGGGTGGCCCTGGTGCTCGTAGGTTTCGGTGATCGGCTTTTTAAATTTGGCTTCTTCTTCTGCGCTCCAGCTCTGGCCTTTGCGCTCCAGGCCTTCACGGCGAACCTGGGCCAATACGCCAGCGGCCTGTTCACCGCCCATCACGGAGATGCGGGCGTTGGGCCACATCCATAGAAAGTCCGGGCTGTAGGCGCGGCCACACATGCCGTAGTTGCCGGCGCCGTAGCTGCCGCCAATCAATACCGTGATTTTGGGTACGTTGGCACAGGCCACGGCCATCACCATTTTGGCGCCGTGTTTGGCAATGCCTTCGGCTTCGTGTTTCTGTCCGACCATGAAGCCGGTAATGTTCTGCAGGAACAGCAAAGGTATGTTGCGCTGGCAGCAGAGTTCTATGAAGTGCGCGCCTTTCTGGGCGGATTCGCTGAACAGGATTCCGTTGTTGGCGATGATACCCACCGGGTAGCCGTGAATGTGGGCAAAGCCAGTGACGAGGGTAGAGCCGTAGTAGCGTTTGAACTCATCAAACTCGGAGCCGTCGACGATGCGGGAGATGACGTCTCGCACATCAAACTGTTTGCGCAGGTCGGTGCCGACGATGCCGTAGATTTCGTTCTGGTCGAAGAGCGGTGCTTTGGGTTTTTGCACTTCCACCGGCACGGGTTTGCGTTGGTTCAGGTTGGCAACGCAGCGGCGGGCGATATCAAGAGCGTGGGCGTCGTTTTCGGCGTAGTGGTCGGCAACCCCAGAGATTTTGCAGTGAACGTCGGCGCCACCAAGGTCTTCCGCGCTGACGACTTCACCGGTGGCGGCTTTAACCAGCGGTGGGCCGGCCAGGAAAATGGTGCCCTGGTTGCGAACGATGATGGATTCGTCTGCCATGGCTGGCACGTAGGCGCCCCCGGCGGTGCACAGACCCATGACGACGGCGATCTGAGGGATGGCGTCGGCGGACATTCTGGCCTGATTGTAGAAAATGCGGCCAAAGTGGTCGCGGTCGGGGAAGACTTCGTCCTGCCTCGGGAGGTTGGCGCCGCCGGAATCCACCAGATAGATGCAGGGCAGGCGGTTAGCCATGGCGATTTCCTGCGCCCGCAAATGTTTTTTGACCGTCAGCGGGTAGTAGCTGCCGCCTTTAACGGTGGCGTCGTTGGCGATGATCATGCATTCGGTGCCGGATACGCGGCCAATGCCTGCGACGACACCCGCAGCGGGAACTTCTTCGTCGTAGACGTTATAGGCGGCAAACTGACCGACTTCGAGGAACGGTGAGCCGTCATCCAGCAAGCGGTTGATGCGCTCACGGGGCAGGAGTTTACCGCGGTCGGTGTGGCGCTTTTGGTAGGAGGGGCCACCGCCTTGATGGATTTTTTCGGCTTTTTCCCGGAGGTCGGCGACGGCTTGTTGCATGGCCTCTTGGTTGGCCAGGAATTCGTCCGATCTTGGATTTATTTTGTTTTGGAGCACAGTCATGGCTTCTCAATCCCTCAGGTTTGGGGCGCGGGTCTGCTGGGCTTCCCTTCCGGAAGCCGCTACGAGCACATTTATGTGCGCTTCTCTCCGGCCATCCATGGCCTTCGAAATTTCCGGAAGGGAAGCTCAGCAGACCCTGGTCATACATTGGGAGCTGGAATTGCTGCGTTTTACTTGTTCAGGAACAGCTCTCTGCCAATCAGCATGCGCCGGATTTCAGACGTACCCGCACCGATTTCGTACAGCTTGGCGTCGCGAAGCAGTCGGCCTGTGGGGTATTCGTTGATGTAGCCGTTACCGCCTAGGAGCTGGATGGAATCCAACGCGAGTTTGGTGGCCATTTCGGCGGAGTAGAGGATAGCGCCGGCGGCGTCTTTGCGGGTGGTTTCGCCGCGGTCCGCGGACATGGCAACCATGTAGACGTAGGATTTTGCGCTGTTCATCCAGGTGTACATATCGGCGACCTTGCCTTGTACGAGTTCGAATTCGCCGATGGCTTGGCCGAACTGTGTGCGCTCGCGGATGTAAGGCACGGTTACGTCCATAGCGGCTTGCATGATGCCCAGCGGGCCTCCGGACAGGACCAGACGCTCGTAGTCGAGGCCGCTCATCAGTACTTTTGCGCCGTTACCCAAGCCACCAAGGATGTTTTCTTTTGGCACTTTGCAGTCCTGGAACACCAGTTCGCAGGTGTTGGAGCCGCGCATGCCGAGTTTGTCGAGCTTCTGGTGGCGACTGAAGCCGGGGTAGTCGCGTTCGACGATAAAGGCAGTGACGCCTTTAGAGCCGCCTTTCGGGTCAGTTTTGGCGTAGATAACGTAGGTGTTTGCGTCCGGCCCGTTGGTAATCCACATTTTGTTGCCGTTGAGGACGTAGTGGTCGCCTTCGTCGCGGGCGTGGAGTTTCATGGAAATAACATCGGAGCCGGCGTTGGGCTCGGACATGGCTAGGGCGCCGATGTGTTCACCGCTGACGAGTTTGGGCAGGTATTTCTGTTTTTGTTCTTCGGTGCCGTTGCGGTGGATCTGGTTCACACACAGGTTGGAGTGGGCGCCGTAGGACAAACCGACCGAGGCCGATGCTCGGCTGATTTCTTCCATCGCGATGACGTGCGCCAGGTAGCCCATGTCGGATCCGCCGTATTCTTCTTTGACGGTAATACCCAGCAAGCCCATATCGCCCATTTTCCGCCACAGGTCCATGGGGAATTCGTTGTTGCGATCGATTTCTTCCGCTCGGGGGGCGATTTCGGCAGCAGCGAAACTGTTGATCTGCTCTCGCAGCATGTCGAGGGTTTCACCAAGGCCGAAATTCAGCTCTGAGTATTGTGACTTCATGGTCGGCTACCTTTTTTGTTTTGATATGGTGTTTGGGTCATCTGCCACTTTCGGCGGCAGCATCCTCATGTTTTTGTGTGCCCTGATCGTGGGCTTCTTTCCTTTTTTGAACCTCTGCAAGCGCTTCTCGGCATCTTGCTTCGGCGTTATCCATTTCCATTTCGGCCATAGCGAGGTCGGCTTTTTGTTGTTCAAAATGTGCTCGTCGGTCGGCCAGGATTTCCAGCATCTTCAGCAGCTGCTTCTCGTTGCCGGTCAGGGTTTCGTCCCAGAGGTCAAACAGCTCTTTGGTCTGGCCTAGAGAAAACCCCATTCGTTTGCCGCGCAGGATCAGTTTCAAACGGACCCGGTCTTTGGTGCTGAAAATACGGGTCTGGCCGCGCCGCGAAGGCTTCAGCAGGCCTTGGTCTTCATAGAAGCGGATGCTCCGGGTTGTGATGTCGAACTCTTGTGAAAGCTCGCTGATGCTGAAGGTTCGTTTGTCGTTCATGACCATTCCAGTAAGTTTTTTCTAAGGTTAGATGAAGTTTACGTAAACGTAAAGTGTGATGTTGGGCCGAAATCGAATTTAGGCTGATAGCCCTTGTCTGGTAACGATTGTACGCGCTTTGATGAGTCGAGCGGGGTGACAGCGTTGACCTTTGTGGGGAGGCGGGCAAGGTAACTTACGGGTTGTCTGGCGTGTGGACTAAATCGGGAGTTGTTTCCGGCGTTGGATTCGGGTTAATGTTTACGTTAACGTAAACTAAAGGTGTGTCAGGTGCTATTAAAGTATTTGGCGCAACGTGACTAATTACAGGAAAGTACGTTATGGAATTCAAAGACGTTCCGGCCATCGTTACCGGCGGCGCATCAGGACTGGGTGAAGGCGCTGCTCGTGCGCTGGCCGCGGCTGGTTGCAAAGTTGCCATTCTGGATGTGAATAAAGAGCAGGGTGAAAAAGTCGCTGCCGAGATCGGTGGCATCTTTCTGAACTGCGACGTTTCCTCCGCCGACAGCGCAGACGCTGCAGTCACCGCAGCCCGAGAAGCTCATGGCCTGTGTGGCGTAGCGATCAATTGTGCCGGGATTGGGCCAGCAGAAAAGATTCTGGGCCGGGACGGCGTTATGCCGCTGGAAAACTTTAGCCGGGTAATCCAGGTGAACCTGATAGGCACGTTTAATATTCTTCGACTGGCTGCGGCCGACATGGCGCAGCGCGAGCCTAACGACGATGGCGAGCGGGGAGTGATCATCAACACTGCATCTGTCGCTGCCTATGAAGGTCAGATTGGACAAGCGGGTTACAGTGCCTCCAAAGGTGGTGTGGTGGCGTTGACGCTTCAATCTGCTCGTGAATTGGCTCGGGAAGGTGTTCGAGTAAACACCATCGCGCCGGGCTTGTTCATGACTCCGATGCTGGCGGGCATGCCGCAAGAAGTTCAGGACAGCCTAGCTGCGACCCTGCCGTTCCCGAAGCGTCTGGGCAAACCGGAAGAGTTCGGCATGATGGTCGACCAGATGGTGCGCAACCCTATACTGAATGGCGAAGTTGTTCGGTTGGACTGCGCTTTGCGTATGGCGCCACGCTAAAACAATAACTACAGGTGACAAGTATGACGAACCCTGTCGATCAAGAAGAGCTGAACCTGTTCCGGGATTCGGTCATTAAGGCGTTGGACACCGAAGTTGCGCCGCATTATGACGTCTGGGAAAAGAACGGCATTGTGCCGCGGGAACTCTGGAACACTCTGGGCCAGGCGGGCATGTTGTGTGTTGATGTACCCGAAGACTGCGGCGGCTGCGGTGCGCCCTTCCAGTATTCGGTTGTTGTAGGCGAAGAGCTGGCTCGCATGGGCTTTGGTGCGCTGTCCACTAACGTGATGGTGCACTCTGACATAGTGGCGCCGTACATCAGTCATCTCGGCACCGACGACCAGAAACAGCAGTGGCTGCCCAAGATGGTCTCCGGTGAGGCGGTGGGTGCCATCGCCATGACCGAACCGGGCGCCGGCAGTGACTTGCAAGCCATTCGCACCAGTGCGGTCAAAGACGGTAACGACTACATCCTCAATGGCTCCAAGATCTTTATCACCAATGGTCAACATGCCGATATGGTCATCGTCGCTGCGAAGACCGACCCGAGTGCCGGTGCCAAGGGCATCAGCCTGTTTCTGGTTGACACGTCTTTGCCGGGATTCAGCTGCGGCCGTAACCTCGACAAAATCGGTCAGCATTCGGGAGACACCTCGGAGCTGTTCTTCTCGGACATGCGCATTCCGGCCTCCGCTCTGGTGGGTGAGGAAGGGCAGGGTTTTGCCTATCTAATGCGTGAGTTGCCCCGCGAACGGCTGGTGATCGGCGCATTGGGCGTCGCAGCAGCCCGCGGCTCGTTGGACATGACTATTCAATACACTCAGGAGCGGGAACTGTTCGGGCAGAAGCTCAGCCAGCTCCAAAATACCCGTTTTGAAATCGCCCGGATGGAAACCGACTACCGCATCAACAAGGCATTCGTGGATCAGTGCATTCGCCAGTACGAGGCCGGCGAACTCGATGCGCCCACGGCCTCGATGGCCAAATACAGTGCCACGGAAATGCAGTGTCGCGTGGCGGATGGCTGTTTGCAGCTGTTTGGCGGATACGGGTACACCACCGAGTATCCGATTTCCCGAAACTTCATCGATGCCCGGGTGCAGCGTATCTATGGCGGTACCTCTGAGGTGATGAAAGAAATTATTGCCCGTTCGGTGCTGGGGCGCTGATGGCTTTCCCAACGCCTGAATTGGGCCCCTAGCCTTTGGGGTGTGCGGGCGGGTACGCGGGGTATGGGGTGTTTTTCTTCTGGGAAAAATAACTTGCTTCGCTCAGACATCTTTTCCCTGCCAGAAAAACACCCCCCCTACCGACGGGCAGCACAGGAATAGGGATTTTTCCCGGTGAACCCGCCAATGCCCGTCGGCGCGGGGTGGTCTTTTCATTTTTTGCCATAAAATGATGTCTGAGCGAAGCGAGTTCTTTTTCAAAAAAATGAAAAGGCCAGCGCGCAAGCCCGCCCGCACAACCGGAAGTCTTGAAACGGAAAACGGGCCATTCGAAAAAGCGAACAGGGCAGTAACAAGATTCTGTTAAGCAGATTCCTCCCATTGCATAAGGAGAACAAAAACCATGAACAATGACGTCGTAATAGCAGGCTCCGCTCGAACTCCGATGGGCGGCATGATGGGTTCATTAAGCTCCGTACGCTCCCCGGAACTGGGCGCCATCTCTATCAAGGCCGCCATTGAACGGTCCGGACTGCAGCCGGCCGATATTCAGGAAGTGATCATGGGGTGCGTACTCCCGGGTGGGTTGGGGCAAGCTCCTGCGCGACAGGCTTCCCGTGCCTCCGGTATTCCAGATAGCTCTGGTTGCACTACCATCAACAAAATGTGCGGCTCCGGCATGCAGGCTGTCATCATGGCCCACGACCAAATCAAAGCCGGCACCAACAACATCATGATTGCCGGCGGCATGGAAAACATGAGCCAGGCCCCGTACCTGTTACCCAAGGCCCGAGCTGGCATGCGCATGGGGCATGGTCAGGTGATGGACAGCATGTTTCTGGATGGTCTTGAAGATGCCTACGAGGGTGGTCTGATGGGCGTATTCGCCCAGCGTACGGCCGATGAATTCAATATCACCCGCCAAAGCATGGACGAGTTTGCCATCGGTTCTCTGCAGAAGGCGTTGGCCGCAATCGAGAACGGCTGGTTCTGCGACGAAATTGCCCCGGTCACGGTGTCTGGCCGTGGTGGTGACACTGAAGTCGATACTGATGAGCAGCCCGGTAACGCCAAGCCCGAGAAAATTCCTCACCTGAAACCGGCCTTCGCCAAAGATGGTTCGGTAACTGCGGCCAATTCCAGCTCCATCAGTGATGGTGCGTCGGCGCTGGTGCTGGCCTCTGCGGCTGAAGCGGACGCTCGCGGGCTAGCACCGCAGGCGCGAATTGTTGCTCATGCCACTCACGCCCGGTTGCCTGCGGAATTTACTCTGGCTCCGATTGGTTCCATCGAAAAGGTGCTGGCTAAAGCAGGTTGGACTGTGGACGACGTTGATCTCTTCGAAATCAATGAAGCCTTTGCAGTGGTCACGCTGGCGGCGATCAATGAGCTGAAATTACCGGCAGAAAAGGTAAACGTTCACGGCGGCGCCTGTGCGCTGGGGCATCCGATCGGTTCATCCGGCTCTCGTATCCTGATCACTTTGATCAACGCACTGAAACAGCGTGGCCTCAAGCGTGGTGTGGCGTCACTGTGTATTGGTGGTGGCGAAGGGACAGCGGTGGCTGTTGAGCTGATTTAAACAAGGATGGCCGGACGCAGGCGGCGTCCGGCCAGTTTCCTAAGCAGGATCAGGGCAGGTCGGTGACCGCACCGGTGGACGCTGAACTGACTGTTCGGGCGTATTTCGCCAAGACCCCGCGAGTCACTCTGGGTTCTGGAGCTGTCCAGGCCTTGCGCCGTTTCTCCAGCTCCTCCTCAGAGATTTCCAGAACGATGGAGTTGTTCACGGCATCAATGGTAATGGTGTCGCCTTCCTCTACCAATGCAATCGGCCCGCCGACAGCCGCTTCCGGGGTAATATGACCGACTACGAAACCGTGACTGCCGCCAGAAAAACGACCATCGGTTATGAGTGCTACATCACTGCCCAAACCGCGGCCCATAATCGCCGAGGTGGGGCTCAGCATTTCACGCATACCCGGCCCGCCTTTGGGACCTTCGTAACGAATGACCAACACATCCCCGGCCACCACGCTGCCGTCCAGAATGCGTTCTTGTGCCTCTTCTTCGGAATGAAATACCCGCGCCCGGCCAGAGAAGTGCGTGCCTTCTTTGCCGGTGATCTTGGCCACCGAGCCTTCAGGCGCCAGATTGCCGTACAAAATGCGCAGATGACTGTCGGCTTTGACCGGATTCTCGAACGCGCGAATGATCTGCTGATCCTCCGGGTAGGGCGTTACGCCCGCCAGATTTTCGGCCAGTGTTTGTCCTGTCACCGTCATGCAATCGCCGTGCAACATGCCGCGATCCAGCAGCATCTTCATGAGCGGCTGAATACCGCCAATCGCCACCAGCTCAGACATCATGTAATGCCCCGACGGGCGCAGATCGGCAAGCACAGGAACGGTTTTACCAATCCGTACAAAGTCGTCTAAGGACAGCTCAACGCCCACGGTACTCGCCATGCCCAGCAGGTGCAGTACCGCATTGGTGGAACCGCCCAGCGTAATCACGACCGTGATGGCATTTTCAAAGGCTTCGCGGGTCATGATGTCGGACGGTTTTATGTCAGCGTCCAGCAGATTCAGTACCGCAGCACCCGCCGCTTCACAATCAGCCAGCTTGGTATTGGAGACCGCGTTCTGAGCCGAACTCCCCGGCAAACTCATCCCCATCGCCTCAATCGCCGACGCCATGGTATTCGCCGTATACATGCCACCGCAAGAACCGGCCCCTGGAATCGCCGTTTCCTCGATCTGCTTCACCTCGATCAAATCCATCTTGCCCTGAGCGTGTGCACCGACGGCTTCAAAAACAGAAATAATATCGGTGTGATTCTCACCCGGCTTAATCGTCCCGCCATAGACAAACACCGACGGCCGGTTCAACCGGGCTAAACCCATCAAACAGCCGGGCATGTTCTTATCGCAGCCGCCAATCGCCACCAGCCCGTCAAAGCCCTCACAGCCAGCCACCGTCTCAATGGAATCCGCAATCACCTCCCGGGAGACCAGAGAATACTTCATGCCCTCCGTCCCGTTGGCGATGCCATCGGAAACCGTGATGGTGTTAAAAATCAAACTCTTACCACCCGCCTGATCCGCGCCCTTGGCGGCCTCACGGGCCAACCCGTCAATGTGCATGTTACAAGGCGTCAGATTGCTCCAGGTGGAAGCAATACCAACCTGAGGCTTCCGGAAATCGGCATCCTCGAAACCCACGGCCCGCAACATAGCCCGGCTAGCAGACTTGTTAATGCCATCCACCACCGGCGCAGAATAGCGACGTCGTTTATCCGTAGCCATGAAACCCACCTTTATAAGTTGTTAATTAAAAACAGTAGCCCCCAGAGAACACCACAAAGCAACCAAGTGCAACCGCTCGAAATAGCCTCTGCCAAAAAAGTTCCCCGCACCCGACAAACCCGCGCCCCAACCAAAAGGCTAGGAGCGAGTAGCCAGATACCTTATGCCGAAGCTGAGCGAACCCCAACCTGTGCCTGAACCACAACCTCCGTCACTGTATGCAACTTCTCCAGTTGAGCCTTGAGCATCGTAATCGGCCGAGAACCCTCCAGCGTCAAAGCAATCTCCAAATGCTCATTCCCGGAGTTCATCGACATCTGCGAAATCCGAAACCCACGAACCCGAACCACCTGACACAACCGCTCAAGCGCCGCCGCCTCCGACTGCATACGGCAATTCAAGTTATAACTGGGTGTAGAACACTCTGCTTGCGGACTCATGCTACCTGCTCCTTAGTAGACGCGCTGGTACGCCGGGTTTCATCGATCATATCTTTGTTGCTGCCACCGGGTTTTACGATCGGCCAAACGTTCTCCTCACGGCTGATGGCAACGTGCAGCAACATCGGCCCGTCATAGGCCAGGATGGCCTGAATGCCGCGGCGAATCTGATCCGTGCGCTCAATGTGCAAGGCCGGAATGTCAAAGGCACGGGCCATGGCGACGAAATCCGGGTTGTCATCCAGATTGATGTGACTCTCCCGGTTTTTATAGAACAGCTCCTGCTGCTGGCGAACCATACCCAGACACTGGTTATCCATAATGATCAGTTTCAGCGGCAAGTTGTAACGGCGAATGGTGGCCAGTTCCTGCGCGTTCATCATGAACGAGCCATCGCCGGTGACATTAATCACCGTACTGTTGCGGTCGGCAAACTGCGCACCGATGGCGGCTGGCAATCCAAAGCCCATGGTGCCCAAACCGCCGCTGGTCAGATGGTGGCGAGGGTGGTCAAATTCGTAATGCTGCGCCACCCACATTTGGTGCTGGCCAACGTCGCAGGCGATAACAGCATTATCGGGCACAATTTTCGACAGTTGGCGGATAAACGCCGGGCCCGCGATAGGTGCCAATGACTCTTCGTTGTCTGCAGCCTGAAAACCGCCGGTGGTGTGCCAGGTTTTACACTGTTTCTGCCAGTCGCAGATCGACAAAGGTGCTTTGGCCAGAGCTGTCGTGAAGGCGTCGAGAATCTGATTAAGATCGCCTCGCAAGGCCAGATCCGCCAGCCGAAGTTTGTTGATTTCAGCGGCATCAGCATCGATGTGAATCATCCGGGCATTAGGTGCGAAGCCATCCAGTTTGCCGGTAGCCCGGTCATCCAAACGGGCACCGATCACGAACAATAGGTCGCATTCATCAACCGCTTTGTTTGCGGCACGGGAGCCGTGCATGCCCAGCATGCCCAAGTTGTGAGGGTGGCCTTTACCTGCATTACCGATCCCTTTCAGGGTAACAACCGAAGGCATGCCAGAGTCCTGAGCAAATTGACGGAAGTTATCTTCTGCCCGTGCCAGGGAAACCCCGCCGCCACTGTAAAGTAAAGGGCGTTTGGCGGATCGCAGCATGGCGAGTGCCTCGGCAATATCCGGGCATTGGCTTTCCGGCTCATCGGTCTTGGTGGCTACAGGCGCCGTAACGTCTGTGAGCAGAATGTTCTTCGGTACATCAATCCACACGGGCCCTGGCCGGCCGCTTTGAGCCAGAGTAATGGCCTCTTCCATAATGGTGGGCAAGGCTTGCGCGTCGTCGACCAGGTAGCTGTGCTTAACAATGCCCAAGGTCATGCCGAGAATGTCGGTTTCCTGAAAGGCATCGGTGCCGATCAAGGGGGAGGGGACCTGGCCACTGATGACCAGCATCGGGATGGAATCCATGTAGGCATTGGCTACACCGGTGATCAGGTTGGTCGCTCCGGGGCCGGAGGTGGCAATGCAAACGCCAATGTCACCGCTGGCGCGGGCGAATCCGTCCGCCGCCAAAGCGCAAGCCTGCTCATGGCGGCACAGCACGTGTTCCACGCCAATATCGTCTACCAGCGCATCATAGAGCGGCATAATGCAGCCACCCGGATAGCCGAAAACAGTATTGATGTTGTGGCGGTGAAACGCGTCAAGAATATGCTGTGCGCCGTTCATGGTCGTTTTTTCCTTTTTCTTTTGCCGCATAAAAAGAAACCCCCGGGACCTTTCGGTGCCGGGGGTTTCTGGTGTCTGTGTCAGGTTGTCGTTATTTCACCTGCTTGTCCACGCAAAAGCCCCCGGACGGTACCACGACCACCAGGACTAGCTTTGCTAGGACAATAACAGCAGTGAAGTTCATAAAATCGACAGTCTGCTCTCAATAGAGTTGAACAATATGTGTAGAATCTACCGCACGTTTAAAACCGGTTGCAACCATTTATTGTGAATCGTTGATACAGATCCAGCTTTTACGGCAACCAAGAACAATCAAAACGGCGAGCGGAATATGACGAAAGCAAAGTGGGGTTCTCTGGGCCTATCGGTTCTGGTGATTGTTGTATTGATCATCTGGATGGCCACCGGGGAGGTCAAGGTGGCCAGTAATGACGCGCCGCCAGAGCCTGAACAGCAGGAAACAGAGCTCACGCAGGTGGAAGTGGAAATGCTGAAGGCCGAGCTCTACCAGCCCTCGATAAAATTGCAGGGACAGATCGAGCCTTGGCAGATGGTGATGGTCAGTGCCCGAACCGAAGGAACCGTTGAAGACTTGCAGGTCTCTTTGGGGCAGCAGGTGAAAGCTGGCCAAACACTCTTGACGCTGTCCACCGATGGACGAGATTCGGTGGTTGCGAGTTGGCAAGCCCGAATTCGTAAGCTGGACGCCGATTTGTCAGCGGCCCGTAAGCTCAAAGCCAGAAATTTGGTGGCCGAAAAGGAAATTCTGAGTCTTGAAAGCGAGCTTGCAGCCGCTCGGGCGGACATGACCGCGGCTCAGCTCGCTCTGCAGCATCTGAAACCAGCAGCGCCTTTTGACGGCGTGGTGAATCGCCGCGAAGTGGACCCCGGAACCTTGGTGAAAGTTGGCACTCCGTTGATGGAACTGGTTCAGGTGGATCGCTTGAAAGCCACAGGCCGGGTGCCTCAGCAAACAGTAAAAGACGTGCAACCCGGGCAAACTGTTGAAGTCATTTTGCTGGATGACACCCGCCTGGCGGGAGTGGTCAGTTTTGTCGCGAGCGCCGCTGATAACGCTACGCGGAGCTTTGCGGTGGAAGTGGCGGTGGAGAACCCGGAGCTCAAACGCGCAGCAGGCGGCACTGCGAGCCTCAATGTTCGGTTGCCGGAGCAGAAAGCGATGTTTATTTCCCCCGCGTACTTGAGCCTCAATGATGACGGCCGTCCCGGAGTGAAGTACGTGGATGCCAGCGACAAGGTGGTGTTCGAAACCGTCAAACTGCTCAGTGTTTCAACGAATGGAGCCTGGGTGACAGGGCTGCCGGACGAAATTCTCCTGATTACTCGTGGTGCCGGATTTGTTGTGGCCGGAGAGACTGTGCACCCCATTGATCGTTCCGACAAGCGGGGCTGATGATTGTGAGAGCACTTATCTCAGCCGCGATGGACCGAAGCCGCACGACGCTGCTGGCTTTTTTGTTCCTGTTAATTGGCGGCATGCTCGCCTACCAGGTGATTCCGAAAGAGTCTAGCCCCGACATTGCCATTCCTGTCATCTACGTCGCCATGACACTGGACGGTATCAGTCCAGAAGATGCTGAACGTTTGCTGGTTCGCCCCATGGAACAGGAGTTGCGCGCTCTGGAAGGCATCAAGGAGATGCGGGGCAACGCCTCTGAAGGCCATGCTTCGGTGATGTTGGAATTTGACGCCGGGTTTGATGCCGATAAAGCGCTGCAAGACGTTCGGGAAAAAGTTGATACCGCCCGCAGCAAGTTACCTCAAGAGGCCGATGAACCGCGAGTTCACGAGATCAATGTTTCGCTGTTTCCCGTGCTTTCGATTGGTCTTTCTGGACCGCTCTCTGAGCGTGAGCTAATTACCGTAGCCCGGCGCTTTCAGGATGCCATTGAGGCGGTGCCCGAAGTACTGGAAGTGGACATCGGCGGTGACCGAGAGGACCTTCTGGAAATCGTCGTGGACCCTCAGGTACTGGAGAGTTACGGCATTGATTTTAATCAACTCGCCTCGATGGTGAGCCGCAATAACCGGCTGGTGGCAGCCGGTTCACTGGACACCGGCAGTGGCCGTATGTCGTTGAAAGTGCCCGGGGTAATTGAGTCGATCGAAGATGTTCTGTCGATGCCCATCAAAGTTGATGGCGACACGGTAGTAACCTTCGGCGATGTCGCCATGTTGCAACGGACGTTCAAAGATCCCACCGGGTTTGCCCGTATCAACAACGAGCCTGCTTTGGTGCTGGAAGTGTCAAAGCGCTCAGGCGCGAATATTATTGCGACCATCGACCAGATCCGCGCCTTGATCGAACAAGTGAAGCCTCAGTTGCCGGAAGCGCTCGAGATTCGTTACATCATGGATCAGTCCGAAGAAGTTCAAGACATGCTGTCTGACCTTCTCAACAACGTGCTGACGGCAATCGTGCTGGTGCTCATTGTGGTTATTGCTGCCATGGGCGCGCGCTCAGCCCTGTTGGTCGGGCTAACCATTCCCGGTGCTTTCCTGACCGGCATTCTGGTGATCTGGGGCTTGGGATTAACACTCAATATTGTGGTGTTGTTCAGCTTGATTTTAGTGGCGGGGATGCTGGTTGATGGTGCCATTGTGGTGTCTGAACTGGCGGACCGTAATTTGACGGACGGTCAGCCAGTAAAGACCGCCTGGGTAGAGGCCGCCTCTCGCATGGCCTGGCCCGTGATTGCCTCAACCGCAACCACTCTGGCGGTGTTTGTACCTCTGCTGTTTTGGCCGGGCGTAGTGGGCGAGTTCATGAAATTCCTGCCGATGACCGTTTTGATCTGCTTACTTGCCTCGCTGGCGATGGCACTGGTGTTTTTGCCGGTTATGGGCGGCGTTAGTGGTGGCCGGCGCACTCATAAAGATGCGGAAGAAGGCCGGATTATGCAGGTCTATCGACGCACCTTGGATAACATTCTGCGGCGGCCCGGACTGACTCTGGTCGGGGCTTTGGTGCTCATCGTCATGATCTATGCGGCTTATGGGCGTTTCAACTACGGCGTAGAGTTCTTTCCGAGTGTTGAGCCAGACTCGGCACAGGTGCAGGTGCGTGCTCGTGGTGACCTGTCGGTCTGGGAGCGGGATGCTATTGTTCGTGACGTGGAGCGTCGCTTGCAGAACATGCCGGAAGTAAAAGCGCTGTACGCCCGCTCTATGCTGGCCACAGGTAACAAAATGGCGCCAGATGTCATTGGTGTGTTGCAGTTTCAGTTCACCGACTGGTACACACGCCGCCCCGCGACAGACATTTTGGAAGATTTCCGCGAACGCACCGCAGGTATTCCCGGTATTGAGCTGGATTTTCGAAAACAGGAAGGTGGCCCGGCAGAAGGTAAACCCGTTGAATTATTGGTGAGTAGCCTGGACAGCGGCCAGCTAGATGGCTATGTCGATGAGCTTGAAAGCGCAATGCAGCGCATCGGCGGGTTTATCGATATCGAAGATGACCGTAGCTTGCCGGGGATTGAATGGCGGCTGCAGGTGGATCGCGAGGCCGCCGCTCGTTTCGGTACAGATGTACTGAGTATTGGTAGTGCCGTGCGTCTGGTGACGAACGGCATGGTTTTGGCCACTTATCGGCCCGAGGACGTGCGGGATGAGGTGGATATCGCGGTGCGGGTACCGAACAACTGGCGTGAGCTGGAGCACCTGCAGCGGCAAACGATCAACACGCCTCGGGGACAAGTGCCTTTGTCCGAATTCGTGACTCTTGAGCCGGGTGATAAGACCGGCAGCATTGTGCGGGTGGATGGCCAGAGAACCATCACGATCAAATCCGACGTGGCGTCAGGTCGACGCATGGATGAGTTGCTGAAGACATTACAAGCTGAAATGCCGGAACCGCCCGAAGGCGTTACGCTGCGCTTTGGTGGCGAAAATGAGGATCAACAGCAGGCCTCCACCTTCCTGATGAGCGCATTTCTGGTGGCGATTGGCATGATGGTGCTGATCCTGCTGACCCAGTTCAATTCCCTGTACCAGACGCTGCTGATCCTCTCTGCCATCGTACTGTCGACTGCGGGTGTCTTGCTTGGTTTGCTGCTGAATGGCCAATCCTTCGGCATCGTCATGGTGGGTATGGGCATCATTGCGTTGGCTGGCATTGTGGTGAACAACAACATCATCCTGATTGATACCTATAACCAGATGAAGCAAGAAGGGAAAGACGCTTTTGAAGCGGCGCTCGAAACCGGTTGCTTGCGTTTTCGCCCGGTGTTGTTGACGGCCACCACGACGATTCTCGGGTTGATGCCAATGGTGTTGGGCGTCAATGTGAACTTGCTGGAGCCATCGTTAGGCTTGGGGGCACCGTCCACTCAATGGTGGACACAGTTGTCTAGTGCCATCGCCGGCGGCCTAGCCTTTGCCACCTTGCTTACCTTGCTGCTGACACCTGCGTTGCTGGTTCTGGGGGAGAAGGCGGGGCAGCGCTTCCGTGCGCTTAGGCAACGCTCCGGCTAAAGCCGGTGTTAGTGTTGCAGGCGTTGAGCAATGACCTGGGCTTTACCGGCCATGGCTTCCAGTTCCGGCACGGCTCTCAGGTTGGCATCTGCTGCTTCCGACATGGCTTCGGAGATTTCAGCCACTTCCGTTATGTTTCGGTTGATGTCTTCACTGACGCTGGTTTGCTCTTCGGCGGCGGTTGCCACCTGAGTGGTGGCGTCATTCACGCTGAGCATGCGCTGATTGATGACCGCCAGTGTTTGTCTGACGGCATCGACAGAGTCGCTACTTTCGTTGGCAACGATGCCGGAGGCCTGCATATACTCGGTGGCATCTTTGGAACCAGACTGAATGTTGGCGATGATGCCGTCGATTTCGACGGTTGAAGCTTGAGTTTTTGCTGCCAGATTGCGGACTTCATCGGCAACAACCGCAAAGCCCCGGCCCGCTTCGCCCGCTCGAGCAGCCTCAATGGCCGCGTTCAGTGCCAGTAAATTGGTTTGATCGGCGATTTCGCGGATTACCTTCATGACATCACCGACCCGCTGACCGCTTTTGGCCAATTCCGCGACGGTTTCGGTAGAGCTTTGGATCTGGTCTGTCAGGCGGTCCATGCTGCTGACTGCAAGATTGATTTGATCGTCAGCGTGGCGGGTTTGACTGGTGGCTTCATCAACCTGATTGGCCACAGACGCTGCGTGATGAGCAACATCCTGAGCCGTTGCAGACATTTCGTTCATTGCGGTGGCAATCTGGTCGATCCGCTGGTGTGCTTGTTCAGACTGACTGGAAACAGCATCCGCGCTGGTGCGGATCATGGCGCCTGTATCGGCAAGTTGGGCGGCATTTTGCTTCATCAGTTCGCCGGTATCGGTAAGGAATCGGTGCAGAGTCCGGGCAGTGTCAGCCAGCCGGCCAAGTTCGTCGCGGCGAGCCAAGGTAACCGGATCGGAGAGATCGCCGGCGCCGATTTTACTTAATTTCCCAATAAGTTCCTGAGTCGGTCGCACGACAGAGTGAACCAGTGTGATCAGGCAGGCGAGAGTGCCAAGAAGGATGGCACCGAGCAACAGGCTACCTATGAGCCAGGTGTCTGCAGTGGCTTTTTTCTGCAATTCCGTTGAGTGCGCAACGGCATAATCTCGTATGTGAGTTGAGGCATCTTCGATTAGCTTGCTGGGCTGCCGGTCAATGCCGGCCACGGCCTTGTCGCCTGCGGTGTGATCGAAGCTGCTGGCAACGAATTGAGAGAAGCCTTTTCGATAGGCCTGCCCCATGATGTTGTGCGCGTTTTGGAAGCGTTGCATGAGATCTTTCGTTTCGTCATCCGCTAACTCAGGAATCAGCAGCTCAAGCTGTTGCTGTATGTGTGCTTCCATGGTCTGGAATCTACTCCAGTATTTTTCACGCTGGTCGTCATCCGCCCCGCGCAGCAGCACGTTTTTCCATTCCTGAACCTGAGTCTTGAAGTCGCTCAGAATATCTTGGGCATGTATGGCTTGTACCATTTCCACGCTCACCAAGTGATCGTACCGGTCTTGTGCCTTGAGCGAACTGTTGAAATAAATGCCAGCCATAACTGCGACCAAGATATTGGCAAGCGCAACAACGGTTAGAATTCGGTTCAGGATACTTTTGGTGTACCACTGCATCGGAGGGAATCCTGTTTCGTATAGGGTTTGAACGGTATGATTCGATAGTACGGGACGGTCAGGAGAATCCTGCCGTAGTGAGCTCATTATTATCGGCCATCCATGGAAATGCTGAACCCTCTTTTTGAAATTTATTGTGACCAGTGGCTGTTGGCCGTGCATAAGCCATCCGGGCTGTTGGTACACCGCAGCCCCATCGACAAGCACGAAACCGAGTTCGCGCTGCAATACGCCCGGGAACTGAATGGTGGGCAGCATGTGTTTCCGATTCACCGGCTGGACCGGCCAACGTCCGGTTTATTGCTGTTCGCCCGAGACCCAGACACGGCCAGAGTGATGGGGCAGGCGATGATGGCGGGGGAAGTGACCAAAACTTATCTGGCGATAGTGCGTGGTTGGACGCCGGAGACAGGGGTGATTGACCACCCGCTGAAAGACGAGCCGGAAGATCGCCGACAGAAAGGGCAAGAGCAACCGATACGGGAAGCGTTGACCCATTATCGAAGGCTGGCAACAGCCGAGTTGCCCGTTGAAATCGAACGTTATCCTACCAGCCGCTATAGCCTGGTTGAGCTTTACCCCAAAACAGGCAGAAAGCATCAGTTACGCAGGCACATGAAACATATCAATCACCCGATCATCGGTGATGCCAACCATGGTAGGGGGCGGCATAACCGCTACTTTGCCGAACGGTTCGGGCAAGGGCGGTTGCTGTTGGCGGCAACAGAACTTCGCTTTCGGCATCCGGTGACCGGCGATGAGGTTGTCTTGAAAGCGCTGCCAGAACAGAGCTTTCAAGACGTACTGAGCATTTTCCCTACGGTTTAGCCGAGGCTCGGGAAGCCGTGCTCCGCTTCCAGTGTATAGGCAAGTTCAAGCAGCGTGTGCTCGTCTCCGTGTTTCGCCATGAACTGTACCGATATGGGTAAGTTGTTGTCAGTCATGCCCATAGGCACAGAAATAGCCGGGGCGCCGGTGGCATTGGCCAACGGCGTAAAGTTTGAATACTGCGCCAACCGTTCGAATAGGGTATCGAAAGGCACGGCTGGGCTCAGGTGTCCGAGCAGCGGGGTTGTGTGGGCCAGTACCGGCGTTAACACTGCATCGTAATCGGCCATCGCGCGCGCGTAATCGTGCCAGGAGCGCTTCAGGCGCCAGATAGCACCGGGCAGCTTCCAGATTTGTTTTCGTGTTCTGCTATTCAGACCGTTGGTTAAACCGTTTACCTTTCGTTTGTCAAAATCCGGGTCCAGGATTTTGTGTCCTTTAAGTTTCATGCCAAGGGCCAACATACCCCAATACAAGGCGAAGTCATCGGGAAAGGAGTCTGCTACCGGCACCGCCATTAACTCAACGGTGTGCCCCGCCTTTTCCAGTAATCTGGCGGTTTCCTCAACGGTTTTCCGGGTGTCTTCGTCCGTCGGGTGGCCGTTGATGGAGTCCAGTGCCAACCCTATTCGCAGACGCTTTTCGCCGGGGCCCTGAACGTGACCGACTTTGGGCAGTCTCTGATTGTAGAAATACTGCTCCGCATGTGCCAAAAAACCCGCGCTATCCCGCACCGAACGGGTAACCACGCCATCACTGACGATATCGACAGGCAGACTCTTCGCGGCTTCGTTGAGTACCACCCGGCCACGGGTCGGTTTCAGGCCGACCAGGCCGCAGCATGCAGCGGGTATGCGAATGGATCCTCCGCCATCGTTCGCGTGGGCAATTGGTACCGCGCCGGCTGCGACCATAGCCGCTGAACCGCCGGAGGATGCGCCACAAGAGTAGTCCAGGTTCCATGGATTTCGTGTGGGCTCGGCATTGGCGAACTCGGTGGAGGCGTTAAACCCGAATTCCGGCAAGGTGCTCTTGCCCAGACAGATGTATCCCTGGGCCAGCATTTGTTCGACAAATGGGCTGGTGGCCTTGGCCGGATTGAGCGGCACCGCCTCGGAACCATGACCGCTCGGCAAGCCTTTAACATCCACATTATCTTTGATGAAGGTGGGTACGCCTGCGAACGGAGTTTTTGAGGCATCCACAGTTGCTGCGTGTTTAAGTGCCTGCTCGTAGTTGTCGGTGGCTACACCGTTGAGTGCTGCCTGTGCCTGCCTGGACCTTGCGATCGCGGCTTCAGCCACCTCGACTGCAGATACGTCGCCCCGGCGAATCCTTTCGGCGAGTTCTGTCGCATCTGACGAGCCGAGCGCGTCATCCTGAAAACAGTGAAAGGGGGCAGGCTGCTTGTAGTCCATTGAGTACTCTCGACATTTTTACGGGAGCTAAACGATACCCCAGTTAGAAACGTGACGACATGTCATTTCAGGTATGTCGTCACGGTGAATGGCGCAACCATGGATATTTGCGGAGCGTGGCGCTTTTGGGCGGCTTAAGACGCCTTTTTGCGGGCTTCCTTGATCACGTCGTAGGCATGGCTGATTTCTCGTGTTCGCTCCTCCGCCATTTCTCGCATGCTTTCGGGCAGGCCTTTGCCCGCCAGTTTGTCCGGGTGGTTCTCGCTCATCAGTTTGCGATATGCCCGTTTGATTTCGGCATCCGAAGCGGTTGGCGAAACCCCCAGAACCTTATATGCATCGTCCAGTTGCTGGTCCGTCGAATAGTTAGAGCTGCTGCCGGTCTGGCCTGCGTGGGCCCCGCGCAACATGGCTTCAAGTTGGTCGACCTGATTTTCTGGCAGGCCCAGCCCGCGGGCAATGCGCAATAGCATTTCATGCTCGGCCGGGTGTACCTGACCGTCAGCCGCGACGGCCGATACTTGAATTTGAAGAAACATCTGGAGTAGGGCTGGCTGCCGACCCGAGGCCGCAAGAAACTGCTGTAGCGTCGCATCTAAATCGAAATCCGGCTGTTTGCCGCGATTAAAGGCCGCTCTGGCGATGGCCTTTTGCTCTTCATTAAGCCGAAAGCGAACGAACATGGTTTCAGCCATTTGAATTTCATCGCGGCTGACAACCCCATCGGCCTTGCACAAGGCGCCCATGACAGAGAAGGCCGATTCTATGAAGTTCTGCTGAATGTTTTGCAGGCGGCCGACCAGCTTGCTTTTCAAACGCTGAAACAGGAACGCGCCTATAGCAGCGCCAATCAAAAATCCGGGGAAGCGGCCAAAGGCGTAACCAATCAGGCCACCAAAGATTATTGCGAACAGCATTCAGAGTTCCTTAGAGTCATCATCGATAATCGAAATATACGGGTTTTTTGTCACGGCTTCATGAACAGGCTTTCATCGTCGCTTTGTTCTTTTGTCCATCCGGGTGCCCAAACGCTACTGCAGGCTGGCTGATAGTAAGCCAGCCGCTAGCGAAAGTATCATAGGCCCGGCGACCAGGGCACCTACGTGTCGGTTGCCGATGGCCCAGGCAATGCCAGACTTCACCAGATTGTTGACGGAAGCGGCAACGATAATGCCTAGAACTGCGGCTTCCATGCCGAGACCGTTATTGGACATGCGGGTCAGCGAGAGGGTGATGGCATCGACGTCGGCAATGCCCGAGGTAGCTGCCAGGGCATAGACACCGGCATCGCCGAAAGCTCCCTTCAAGAACTCGCCAAGCAATAATATGGCGGTCAGCAAAAGGCCAAATGTTAATGCTGACGCCACGTTCAGCGGGTTTTGTGAAAGCGTGGGTTGGCTGACCTGTTTTTGTTTGGAGCTTGTTCTCCAGATAAACAGCGCAGGAACGTACAGAAAAACGGTCATCACGAGGACCGGCATGACCAATGTCGGCAAAAGCTCGGGGTTGATGATTGCACAGTAAACCAAAATGCGGGGGAACATTGTGCCACACGCGATCAGGATACCCGCGGCAAATTGAGGGTTTAGCTCCGGGGCGTGCTTGGATTGGCGGGCAAAGTGCAAAGTCAGTGCGGTGGAGGAGCTCAGGCCTGCGAAAAGGCTGGTGAATAAGATGCCTTTCTTGGTGCCTGCGACTCGAATCGCGAAATAGCCGACAAAGGAGATGGAGGCAATCATCACGACCATCCACCAAATTTCCCGAGGATTTAGTACCCCGCCAGGCCCCATCCGCTCATTGGGCAGCAGCGGCAGCATCACCACGGAAATCAGCAACAACTTCAGGGCAGCATCCAGTTCATGGGCTTGCAGCTTTTTAACCCAATTATGAATTTCTTGCTTGTTATCCAGGATGAGCGCGGTGACGACAGCAGCGGCTGTCGCGATCACTGGGTCGATGGCAACGGCGACAGCGCCAAAGCAAAAGGTCAGTAGCATGCCGATCAGGCCGGTAATGCTGAAATTGCGAACGTGTACCAGCCTTTCCCGGTAGGCGACTAACCCAATGGCCGTGACACTCAAAAGAAGAGCCGGGAACGCCCAAACGGTAATTTCGGTGGCCAGTACCGCGGACAGACCGCCAAGAAAGCCCACCAATGAAAACGTTCGAATTCCGGCAATGCGCTCCCCGGCTTTTTGTTCTCTGGCATCCCAGCCTCGTTCCAGGCCGATGATTGCTCCAAGCAGCAGTGCTAACGCAAGGTGGATGGCCGTTTGGTTTGAGGTAATAAACTGGTTTGCAACATCGTCCATGCACGTTTTCCGTTAAATATAAGTCGTTGTATTCCATTTTAGGCAATTACCGCGGCTGGGGTCACCTTTGGCCTGCATGGTTGTGGGGTTTGTTACTTTTTTGAGCGGTTTCTGATAAGCTTCGCGCCCCGAAATCTGTAGTAATCCGGCTTGAATTGAAGCGAAGTTCGTCGGAAGTGGCGTGACTTCCACCATAGTGCTTCAAGTGTTTTTCACAGGCCCCGGCCAGGATTACCAAAAAGCTTCCCGAGGTTTTCTATGCGCTGTTATCGCTGCGCAAAGTAACTGTTTCTTTTTTCTCTGTGTAACTGGATACCCCCAACCATGGTGAACTCACTCAAACAAGATTGGCTTTCGAATATTCGAGGCGATTTGCTGTCAGGCATTGTTGTGGCTTTGGCTTTGATTCCCGAAGCGATCGCCTTCTCGATCATTGCCGGTGTGGACCCGAAAATCGGGCTTTACGCGTCGTTCTGTATCGCGGTCATTATCGCTTTCGTCGGTGGTCGCCCCGGTATGATTTCGGCCGCGACCGGCGCAATGGCCTTGTTAATGGTGACGTTGGTAAAAGATCACGGTCTGCAGTATTTGCTGGCAGCAACGCTGCTGACGGGCGTGTTTCAGATAGCGGCCGGTTACCTGAAACTGGGCAGCTTGATGCGCTTTGTGTCGCGCTCGGTGGTGACGGGGTTTGTGAACGCGCTGGCGATTCTGATCTTCATGGCTCAGTTGCCGGAACTGACCAACGTGACATGGCACGTATATGCTATGACAGCGACTGGGTTGGGTATTATTTATCTGTTCCCGTACGTGCCTAAAGTGGGCAAGCTGATCCCGTCGCCTCTAGTTTGCATCATCTCCATGACCGGTGTGGCGATGTTGCTGAATCTGGATATCCGCACGGTTGGAGACATGGGTGAACTGCCGGATACCCTGCCGATTTTCCTGTGGCCAGACGTGCCACTTAACCTCGAAACACTGATGATCATTCTGCCGTATTCCGCCGGTCTGGCTGTCGTGGGTCTGCTGGAATCCATGATGACCGCGACCATCGTAGATGATCTGACCGACACCACCAGTGATCGCAATCGCGAATGTAAGGGCCAGGGTATTGCCAATATTGGCTCTGGCTTGCTTGGCGGCATGGCGGGCTGTGCGATGATTGGTCAGTCGGTTATCAACATCAAATCGGGCGGCCGTGGCCGGCTGTCGACACTGACAGCGGGTGTGTTTTTGCTGGTCATGGTGTTGGTGCTTGATGAATGGCTGGTACAGATTCCGATGGCAGCGCTGGTGGCCGTTATGATCATGGTATCTATCGGTACCTTCAGCTGGACCTCCATCAAGGATCTGCGGGACCATCCGCTTTCGACTAACATCGTGATGGTGGTGACGGTCGTGGTCGTTGTGGCGACCCACAACCTGGCCTTCGGTGTATTGGCGGGCGTGTTGTTGGCCTCGCTGTTCTTTGCCAACAAGGTGGGCCATTACATGGCCGTCGCCTCGGAATTGGATGAGGCAACCAATACTCGTCGTTACACCGTCACGGGGCAGGTGTTCTTTAGTTCGTCCGAAAAATTCACGGCTTCCTTTGATTTCAAAGAAGCGGTCGATAATGTAGTGATTGATCTAAGCCGTGCCCATTTCTGGGATATCACAGCGGTGGGGGCTCTGGATAAGGCGGTTATCAAGTTCCGCCGGGAAGGTGCCGACGTTGAAGTGATTGGTTTGAACGAAGCCAGCGCCACTATTGTCGACCGGTTCGGCGTGCACGATAAGCCGGACGCCGTCGATCAGTTGATGGGACACTGAGCATGGCTAATGTCAACGCAAATGCGGATGGGCAATGCCATAATGACAAACAGAATTCTGACCAAGGCGAGGCCGACATGTTGAGAGTAGTAGCCTGTATCGACGGTTCCCGGGCCGTGCACGCCGTGTGCGATTACTCAGCCTGGGCCAGCCGGCACATGGAAGCACCCCTGATGCTGTTGCACGTTCTGGATGATGAGCGGTATCCGGCTGAACCGGATCTGGCGGGCAATATTGGCTTGGGTAGCCGTGAGCAACTTTTGACTGAGTTGGCGGAGCTGGATCGCAAGCGTTCTAAGTTGGCGCTTGAGCATGGACACCAAATGCTGGACCAGGCGGAAAGCCGAATTAAAGCCTCGGGCACGGGCGAAGTCGTCAAGCGTCAGCGTCATGGCAACCTGGCGGAATCCCTGGTAGCACTGGAAAAAGACACCCGGTTGTTTGTCATGGGATTGCACGGTGAAGGTAGCTCGGACAGCAACCTGAACATCGGCAGCCAGCTGGAAACCGTTATCCGCAGCGTTGAACGCCCGATACTGCTGGTGCCGGATGAATTCTCCGAGCCGAAAACCGCCATGTTGGCGTTTGACGGCAGTGCAACCGCGTTCAAAGGTGTGGAGATGCTGGCGGCAAGCCCGGTCTTGCGCGGCATACCGCTGCACTTGGTGATGGTGGGGGCTGATACCGCTGAAAACTGGCAGCAGCTGAAAAAGGCTGAGGCCTTGCTGTCCGGTCCGGATGTGGATATTACGCTAGCCATTAGGCAGGGCGATGTAGAACCGACATTGCATGCTTATCAGGAAGAGCAGGGTATCGATATGCTGGTGATGGGCGCTTACGGTCATTCTCGTATTCGCCAGTTCCTGGTGGGCAGCACCACAACCACCATGCTGGAATCCGCAACCAAACCAATGGTTATTCTTCGCTAGTCAGGGAACCTCGCCATGCCCAGCATACTGCAGACTTCATTCATTAAGTCACTGGGTCTGTGGCTGCTGTTCGGGTTGCTGGCGGGGTGCGCTTCTGCGTTAAAACCGGTTGAGCATGGGCCTGCTCGGGTGAAAGGGCCGGTCCCCGACTCTTTCTTCACTGAACAAGCAAAGAAGCATCTAAACGCTGATTTGCCGGATACCGGCTTTCTGTTGCTCGATACCGGCCGGGATGCGTTCGCCGTCCGTGCGGCACTGATCGAGTCGGCCAGCCAGTCTATCGACGCCCAATATTACATCTGGAATGACGATGCTACCGGCCGGTATCTGGCAGGCCGACTGATGGCTGCGGCCGAGCGCGGCGTTAGCGTTCGGCTACTTCTGGATGACATTAATGTGGCGGGCAAGGAATCCTTGTTCGCTGTGCTGAATGGTCATCCCAACATCCGCGTGCGTATCTTTAACCCGGCTCGTTCGCGCAGCGGTGTTGGGCGTTTTTTGTCCCTGATTCTGGACTTTGACCGCATCAACCGGCGCATGCACAACAAAACCTTTGTGGCGGATGCATACGCCGGTATTGCCGGAGGCCGAAATATCGGTGACGAGTATTTCGATGAGCACCACGCGCTGAACTTCCGGGACCGGGACGTGATGGCGCTGGGGCCTTTAGTTGGCAGTATGACGGACAACTTTGAGGCCTACTGGAACAGTCAGTGGTCGTATTCGCTAGAGGAGATTTATCAGTCCCAAGCTCCTGAGTTGGCAGCCAGTGCGCGCTCTCGCCTGATGAGCGAGACCGTGCAGATTCAGACGTTCAAAGCCGCTCCCCCGCAAGAGCTAGGGGCCGCGAAAGCGCTTCTGACAACCCGCTTCGCCGAGCTGATTCAAGCGCCGGCTGAATTGGTGTACGACATGCCACCGGAAGATCCATCCGCCCCGGCAGATTCGCCCAAACAGACGGCACAAGCCCTGTACCGCCTGGTTGCAGAGGCCGAGTCGGAAATTCTGGTGGAGTCGGCTTATCTGGTGTTGGCCGATGAGCAGCTTGAGGACTTACACGAGGTGGTCAAACCGGGACTTTCAGTCTTGGCTATCACCAACTCTTTGGCATCCAACGATCTGGTGACCAACCATTCAGCGTATGCCCGGTGGCGGGAAGCAATGCTTGAATATGGCATTGAACTCTATGAGCTGCGCCCTGATGCTCAGTCTTGTAAAGCGTGGGTGCTTAATGAAGCCGCCTGTGACAACGGAGTGGTTAGCCTGCATTCGAAAGCCGTTGTGTTTGACCGCAACACCGTGTTTATCGGTTCGCTCAACGTGAACCTTCGCTCGATCTACCTGAACGGCGAGACCGCGCTCATTATTCGCAGTCCGGAACTGGCTGACGTTGTTGTCAGTGACATTCGTCATTCCATGACCCCGGAAAACAGTTGGCGGGTGACGTTGGATGAGGGAGGGGATTTGAAGTGGCAATCATCAGATCAGCAAGTTGATCACGAACCCGATGTCGGTTTCTGGCGCAGAGCCAAATCTCGATTCCTGTCTTGGCTGCCGCTGGAGAAGTACCTTTAAGCGGTTTAGGCCGCGTTACCGGCGGCCACGCCTGACGCCCAGGCCCATTGGAAGTTGTGCCCGCCTAAGTGGCCAGTTACGTCCACTACCTCTCCAATAAAGTACAGATTAGGTTGTTCCAATACGGCCATGGTCTTTGAGGATAATTGGCGCGTGTCCACGCCGCCTAACGTGACCTCGGCGGTGCGGTATCCTTCTGTTCCGGCGGGTTTCACCGTCCAGTTTCTGAGTGTTTCTGCCACCTGTTCGAGCTCTATATTCCGGTATTCCTGCAGTGGTCGGCTCCATCCCTGAAGTTCGTTGAATGCTTGGGCAAAGCGCTTGGGCAAATGTTGGTTCAGGTACTGGGCTAACGTTGATTGAGGTTTGGCCTTCCTTAGTGCAAACAAGTCTTCCTGAATCCTCTGCGCCGGCAGCAGATTGATGTGAATGTCATCGCCGGGTTGCCAGTAGCTGGATATCTGCAACATCGACGGCCCGCTGAGGCCGCGATGGGTTACCAGTATGGGCTCACGGAAATGCTGGTTTTGACAATGGGCGTCAACGGGGCAACTAACCCCGGATAAGGGGGCCAGCTGTTGCTTCAGCTCCGGATGCAAGGTGAACGGGACCAGACCGGCACGAGTGGGAAGAACGCTTAAGCCAAGCTGTTTGGCCAGCTCATAACCGAATCCGGTCGCGCCCATGGTGGGAATGGAGAGCCCGCCGCAGGCGACCACCAGTGATTCGCAACTCAGCGAACCCGAGCTGGTTTTTAGTTTGTAGCCGGTCCCGGAGAGCTGAACCTGCGTGACCGACGTGGCCATGCGGATTTCCGCCCCCGCCCATTCGCATTCGGTCAGCAGCACGTTAAGGATGTCTTTTGCGCTGGTTTTGCAGAACAGTTGTCCCGGCGCTTTTTCTTCATGCTCCACGCCATGGCGATCCACTAGCTCGAGAAAATCCTGCGGGGTGTAACGCTTCAGCGCAGAAATACAGTAATGCGGGTTGTCGGAAAGAAAATTCGCCGGTGTGCTGTTCAGATTTGTGAAGTTACAGCGGCCGCCGCCCGACATCAGAATCTTCTTGCCGGGCTTATTGGCATGGTCCACCACCAGCACCTTGCGGCCGCGATAGCCGGCAGTGGCCGCACACATCAACCCGGCTGCGCCCGCGCCGATGATGATGACGTCGTAGTGAGATGAAGATGCTGCCATTGCCTGCCCGCCACTGATATAAAAACCGGCGGGCAGTATATCAGTCTCAGGGCAACTGTATGGAACCTTCCATGAAGAAGACGGCGTGGCCGGAGATGGCCACACGGTCGCCGCGAAGCTCGCAGTGCAGATCGCCGCCACGTTTAGAGAGTTGCCGGGCGGTTAAGGATCTTTTGCTCGTTTGTTGGGCCCAGTAAGGGGTTAGCACGCTGTGAATGGAGCCGGTAACGGGGTCTTCGTCGATGCCGACACCGGGAGCAAAATATCGGCTGACAAAATCACACTGGTCACCCGCAGCTGTCACGATCAGCCCTTGGTTGCCTAGCCGTGAGAGTGCCTGAAGATCCGGGGCTGCTGCCCGGACCTCCGCCTCTGATGCCATCACGACCATGTAATTCGTGTCGTTAGGAACAAAGAACGCTGCATTGGGTACTTCTGGCATTGCGGCTTTAATTAATTCCGGGGTTGGGCAGGGCTCGTATTCCAGGTTTGGAAAGTCTAACTCCAGAGAGTCGTCCGGCCTCCGAGAAACAGACAATAGCCCTGACTTTGACTGAAAACGCACTTTGTCGTGGGGCCATTCCTGTTTATTAAATGCAACCCAAGCCGCTGCCTGGGTTGCATGGCCACACAAAGGTACTTCCGCTGTTGGCGTGAACCACCGAATGTGAAAGTCAGAATCTTCCTGTTCGGGGGTTGGTACCAAAAAAGCCGTTTCCGAAAGGTTGTTTTCCCCCGCAATCGCTTGCAAAACCGAATCTGGCAACCAGTACGCCAGTGGCATGACCGCGGCCGGGTTGCCGCCAAACAGTGTGTTGGTGAAGGCGTCAATTTGGTAGATCGGGGTTTGCATAGTTTGTCCTGGTCTATTGGAATTCGATTCTCTTACACGAACACGCTAGCTAGCCCGTAAATCCTCCGGGTTTAACAAGCCAGCCGCAATTGCGATGCCGGTGACGTCGGGCAGTCGTTCTGCACTGAGGCGTTTCATCACTCTTGCACGATACAGGTCGATGGTTTTCACGCTGACGTCAAGCTGTTCGGCTATTTCCCGGCTGGTATAGCCCTGTGCCAGCGGGAGGAAGACGTCTCGCTCGCGGCGGGTGAGGGTGCTGATGAGCGATTCTGCGTCGCTGCTGACGGCCATTGGGCTTTCGGAGGTGTTGGAGCCCTGCATCGCTTGTTGGATGCTGTCGAGCAGCAACTGTTCGTTGAACGGTTTTTCGATAAAGTCGAACGCACCGGATTTGAAGGCTCTGACGACAATCGGCACGTCAGCGTGACCGGAAACAAAGATGATCGGTATATCAATGTCCCGTTTTTGCAGTTCTTCCTGTACGTTCAAACCGCCGAGCCCGGGCATTCGGATGTCCAGCACAACGCAGTCAGGGCGGCTGTCATTCACGTCGTTCAGAAACTGACGACCATCACTGTATGCCTTAACCTGAAGCCCTACCGATTCGAGCAGCCACTGAGTCGATTCCAGCATGCCTGCATCATCGTCTACGACGAACACGGTGTTGGTTGCAGAAGAGGTGAGATCAGGCATCTAAAGGCTCCGGGTTGTTTGTTATGTTTATGCTGTGAGTGTTCGGAAAGCGGCAGATCAGCGACAGGCCTCCAGTCTCAGCGGGCACCGCATCCAGAAATCCGCCAAAGCCTTCAATAATAGAACGGCTCATAGAAAGACCCAAGCCAAGCCCGGTGGGTTTGCTGGTGTAAAACGGCTGGAACATCTGCCGTATCCCTTTTTCATCGAGGCCGGGACCTTCGTCAGTCACCACGATCAGGGTTTCATTTTGATCGTTGATGAGAGTGCTGACCAGGATTTGTAAAGGTTTGGCGTCTTGCTGGCTGCGACAAGCGTCAACGTTCGCTTCAATGCCATTTCGAATCAGGTTGATCAGTACCTGCTCCAGCAGTATGGGGTCGGCGGTGATTACCGGGCCTTCTTGGGCCAGCTGTTTACGTACTTTTACGCCGTGTTTGTCGGCCTCCCATTGGCATAGTCGGGTGACCTCGGTAATAACGGTGTTGAGAGCCACCGGGCCCATGCTTTTTTTGCCTTTTCGCAAGAAGGCGCGCAACCGTTTGATGACCTCTGAGGCGCGATTGGCGTGGTGAATGATTTTTTGCAGGCCATCATCAACTTTCGACAGCTGCTCCGGTTGTTGGTCACGGTTCTTGAGAAAACGTTGGCTCGCGCTAGCGAAATTGACGATCGATGCCAAGGGTTGGTTCATCTCATGGGCAATGCTCGAGGCCAGTTCACCCATAGTCGCAAGCCTCGCGGTGTGAGCCAGTTCATCGGCTAACAAACGGTTCTGTTCTTCTGATTCGATACGGCTGGTGATGTCCCTCGACACGCTGATAACTTCTACTACGGCCCCTGTGTAGGTTTCGCGAATGGCGCGGCTGGCGATCTCCAGCCATCGGCGAGCGCCATTCTTGTGCGTGACCTCGAGCGTCAGGGTCGAGTAACCGTCATCGCGAAGCTTTTGCCGCGTTTCTGTATACAAGTTGACGGTTTGGTGGCCTGTAAAAATTTCGTCCAGGCGCTTCCCGCGCAGTTCTTCAGGCCAATAGCCTAATAGTCGCCATGATGCAGGCGTCGCGTCGATAAAGCGGCCGTCCGGGGCATGTCGTGAAATCAGGTCGGTGGTGTTCTCGGTGATTAGCCGGTAAAGGCGGCTGGAACGGATGGCTTCTTCGTGGGTGTGAATATCTGCGGTGGCATCTCGACCGCGGATCAGCACCTGTTGAGTATCGGCGTCCGGAATGAAGCACCACAGCAAAATGATGCTTCCGACTCTGGATTCGACCTGATCTATTACCCGGTTCTGGCCCAGAGCCGATTTAATGAGTGCGACAGCGTTGACGGGCAGCACCTCTATATAGTCGGCCGTCTGCGTGGCTAAGAGGGTACTGGCTGCGGGGTTGGCGGCTAGCAAGCCAGCCTGAGCGTCTACAATCAAGGACGGGCTAGGATCTTGAGGAAGTAAATGGGTAAAGCCCTTGGGCTTGGTTGAATTGCTCATGATATATAGAATATATCCTATAATACGATGGTATAATTACTAGCAACAATTCTGTCGTCTACCATCTGGCGCATCGAAATTATCACTAGTCTAACCTTTCCGCCGTAGACGACATAAAAATAACACCAGATTATGAGGACCACACACATGACTTCGATCTTTGACGAAGGCCTGACACCTCGGGATGCAAACTACGCAGTTCAATCCCCCATTGATTTCATCGAGCGTACCGCCAGCGTTTACCCCGATTATCCTGCGATCATTCACGGTGCTATTCGCCGGAACTGGGCAGAAACCTATGACCGGTGTCGCCGTTTGGCCTCTGCCTTGAAAGGGCGTGGCATTCATCGGGGCGATACGGTCGCGGTCATGCTGCCGAACATTCCGGCGATGGTGGAGTGTCACTTTGCTGTGCCGATGATCGGTGCTGTTTTGAACACGCTTAACGTTCGCCTGGATGCTGAAGCTATTGGCTTCATGCTGGAGCACGGTGAAGCGAAAGTGGTGATTGCGGACCGAGAGTTCGGCGAAGTGATCAAAGATGCAGTGAGTGGTCTAGAGAACAAGCCGCTGGTGATTGATGTTGATGATCCGGAATACGGCGAAGGTGTTCAGGTTAGCGACCTGGATTACGAAGCCTTCTTGCAGGAAGGGGACCCCGAGTTCCGGTGGAGTTTCCCGGCGGATGAATGGGAAGCCATTTCTCTGAATTACACCTCTGGTACCACCGGTAATCCGAAGGGCGTTGTGTATCACCATCGTGGTGCATACGTTAATGCTTTGGGCAACCAGGCGGTCTGGTCCATGGGTATGCACCCGGTATATCTTTGGACGCTGCCGATGTTCCACTGCAATGGCTGGTGCTTCCCGTGGACGATCACTGCGATGGCCGGTACGCATGTTTGCTTGCGTCGTGTTGACCCGGAAAAGATTCTGCAGTTGATTCGTGATCATCAGGTCACACATATGTGTGGCGCTCCGATTGTATTGAACGCATTGCTGAATGCTTCTCCGGAAGCCAAGGCCGGTATCGATCATGAAGTGAAATCCATGACCGCTGGTGCGGCTCCCCCCGCTCAGGTTATCGGTGCCATTGAAGAACTCGGGATTCAGGTCACTCATGTGTACGGGCTGACCGAAGTGTACGGTCCGGTTACTGTGTGTGCCTGGAAATCCGAGTGGGATGAGCTGCCGCTGGATGAGCGTGCCAAGCTGAAAGCTCGTCAAGGTGTGCGTTACCACACCATGGGCGGAACTATGGTGGGGGATCCCAATACCATGGAGCCAGTGCCCAAAGACGGTAAAACTATCGGTGAAATTTTCTTGCGCGGAAACACCGTGATGAAAGGTTACCTGAAGAACCCGGCGGCAACGGAAGAGGCGTTCCGGGGCGGATGGTTCCACACCGGCGACTTAGCGGTGTGGCATGAAGACGGCTATCTGGAAATTAAAGATCGCCTGAAAGACATCATCATTTCCGGTGGCGAGAACATTTCGACCATTGAGGTGGAAGACACCTTGTACCGTCATCCTGCCGTCATGGAAGCTGCCGTCGTAGCGCGGCCAGACGAAAAGTGGGGCGAAACGCCGTGTGCTTTTGTGACCCTGAAGCCGGAAGCGAGTGATGTTTCATCAGAAGACATCATCAGCTTCTGCCGTGAACATCTGGCTCGCTTCAAAGTACCTAAGACGGTGGTTTTCACCGAGCTTCCTAAAACGTCGACCGGCAAAATCCAGAAGTTTGTGCTTCGGGATCAGGCCAAAGATTTGAACTGACTGGGCTGAAGGCTGCGCCGTCCGGCGCAGCTAAACCTCACGACAAAAACAACATTGACTGGCACCTGTACCGGTGTGCCTGGAGGTATCTTAATGCAAGTTTTTAAGAGAAAAAACGGCGAAGAGCAGCCGTACTGGCCGGCCGGCCCCTTTAAAATTCGTCTGCCTTTTGTTCACTATCGCTGGGAATTCGCGGAGATGGTTCAGGCCTTGATCATGTTTGTGGTCAGTCTGGCTATGATCCCGCTCCTTGAAAAATATCTGGGTGTACCTTACGACGTCGCACTGGCCTACGTGGTGATTTGTGGCATCGGCTTCATGCTGCCTGCGTTGTTGGGTGTCCCGTTGGTGCCCGGCTGGATTACCCCGGGGATCCCTGTGGTGCTGCTGTTTCTTTCAGACTATGAGCCTGGCCCAGAAGCCATTCAGGCGCTGTTTGCACTGCAGTTTCTGGTCTTCCTGATCTTCCTGATTCTGGGTGTAACCCGCCTGGGTAGTAAGTTGGTTGAGTGGATACCCCGTTCCATGAAAGGGGGCATCATCATTGGTGCCGGTATCGCGGCATTGATGGGTGAGATCGAGGCCGGTGGCCGGCTGGCAAACACGCCTATCTCGCTGATTGTCGGTGGTCTGGTGTGTCTGTATCTGATGTTCTCAGTGTCGTTTAAAGGGTTCGTGGACAAAAGTGCGATTGCCCGGAAAATTGCAAACTATGGCATGGTGCCAGGTATGGTTGTGGCGATCCTTGTTGGTTTCGCGACTGGTGAATACGACGTACCCGATGTGCAGTGGGGGATCACCACGCCTGCGTTTGACCAGCTTTGGAATTACCTGCCCTTTACGGTTGGCTTTCCCGATTTGAATGTCTTTTTGTATGCCATCCCGACGGCCGTGATCGCTTACGTTATCGCTTTTGGCGACATTGTAGTGGGGCAGTCACTGATGAGTCGGGTTGACCATCTCCGCAAAGATGAAAGCATCGATAACAGTATTGATCGGGCGCATCTTGTGACTGCACTGCGTAACGGTGGTCATGCCTTCTTTGCACCTTATCCTGGTTTGGCCGGCCCGATCTGGACGGCGGTTACGGCGACCATGGCTGAGCGTTACAAGTATGGACGTAACGCGATGGATTCCATTTACAGCGGTGGCGGTACCTTCTGGATCACCGGTTTCATTGCCCTGTTTGTGTTGCCATTGGTGAGCTTCTTCCAGCCTGTGCTACCAATTGCGCTGTCGTTGACCCTGTTGCTGACCGGTTACATCTGTTTGATGGTGGGCCTTGAGCAGCTTGAGAACAACACCGAGCGCGGTATTGCCGGAACCATGGGTGTGGTACTCGCGGTTTACGGTGCAGGCTGGGGCCTGGCGACCGGTGCCGTTCTGTATTTCCTGATTGAGCGTACGCGTCTGCTGGGCTTCACCTCAGATCCAGAAGCGCCAGGCGCTGAGGCGGCCGAAGAGCACTAAATCTGTCGCCGTTGATAGCAGCGGCGGCATCAACCCCTGTGTGTCCTTGGGAGGCCTTAGTGCCTCCCTTTTTTTGGCCTATTCTGGCGGCTGTAATGCTTGTATACATATGTGACACTAATGCACTCAAACAATAATGATAAAAAAGGGTGTGCCGGTATAAAGGTCACCTGATTCCGGAGAAGTGCAATATGCGAGTAGGCTTAATAGTTGATTCTGCATGTGATTTACCCCACGAGTTTGCCACCAAACACGACCTGTTTATTCTGCCCGTAACCGCCATTATTAATGGCGAAACCTACATAGATACTCATGATCCGGCGCTGACCCAGCAGTTCTATCGGAGTGGCCTGCTAGAAAAAGGGCATCATGCCGAAACAGAGGCCTTTTCGGTTAAACAGATACAGGATCTGTTTATGGAAAAGATCGTTCCTGAATTCGATATCGCCATCTGTGAGACCGTTACACGCAGCCGCAGTTTGATTTACCAGAATGCCAGTGACGCAATGCACACCGTCATGGCGAACTACGAAGTTGCCCGGAAGGCGTCCGGTCGACCGGGCAAGTTTTCCATGAGGGTAATCGACAGCAAACAGATTTTTGCGGGGCAGGGGCTGTTAGCGGCTCATACGCTAAAACTGATTAAGCAAAAAGTCTCCAAGAATGCCTTGAAATACGAAGTCGAAAATTTTGCCGATAACATTTTCACCTGCGTGATTCCGCGGGATATCCACTACATTCGCGAACGCGCCCGACGTCGAGGCGATAAAAGTGTTTCGGCCGTTGCCGCATTTTTAGGTAAGGCCTTAAATCTTACGCCGGTGATTTTTGGCCAAGGGGCAGAAGGAAAGCCGGTGGCGAAAACCTTTAACTTCGATGTGGCCGTCGAGAGGGTGATGAATTATGCCATCGGTCGTATTGAGGCAGGGCTGCTAACGCCTTATGTGAGCATGTCGTGCGGGCTGAGTTGGGAGGAGATTGAAGGGTTGCCCGGGCTTGATCGTTTGCGTGAGAGCTGTGAGCGTAATGGGGTTGAGCTGCTGTTGTCGCAAATGGGGATTACCAGCTCGATTTATGTCGGCCCTGGAAGCATATGCCTGTGTCTGGCTGCTGAGCCTCATACTTTTCAGGAGTTTCAGTAGTAATCTCGAGCCAGTTGATCAGACTGGCTCTGTTTCACTTGGTGTTTGGTAATTTTGGCAAACGCTGACGGCTAGCATCCGTGTTAGCCTCCTTTCTTAATTTCCCGGAACCCCCCGAAAGGATGGCATTTTTATGACCCAATCTACGCCAAGCTTAGCTGACGCGCTTTTTGAGGCACACGTTAAACATGAGTTGTCGTCTCTGAAAGGCGCAAAGCTGACCAAGTTCCTGGAAACTGAAGTGGATGAGCTGCTCGATCACGCTGGCTCCATTACGCTGGAACAACTCGTCAGCGCGGAGCAGGTGATGGGGGTGATTCGACGCATCGTGGTGAACATGGAGCTGGATGCAGGTATCCCCGAACTGGCGGGCGAAATGGCAGCGAAAGTGACCAGCGCGCCAGTGCAGGCCGAGACCACTCTGGGCGAACTTTTGTCGCGCGAGCAGGCTGCCGCCTTCGTTGAGGAAACTCTGGAGCTTCGGCAGCAACGCGAACGCTTCATTGCTGAAATTATGGCGCACCCGGTTTATCAGGAGCTGGTCTCTAATGTGGTGTACCACGGTTTGGTCAATTATCTGTATGAAGACAACTTGCTGACCCGCTCAGTGCCTGGCGTGGGTTCGATGATGAAGTTCGGCAAGAAGGTCGCCAACAAAGCGGTGCCGGGCTTGGATGAAACCTTTGAACGGCGTATTAAATCTTGGTTGTCTGACAGCCTGCCGGGGCTGATTACCCGGAGTGAGCAGTTTCTGCAGAAAGCACTGACCGATGATGAGCTTCGGGATAGCGTGATGGCGGCGTGGGTTTCGCTGGAAGGAACCACCATCGCTGAGCTGAACGAAGGGATGGGGGATGTTCGGCTTCAGGAATTTGTCGTGCTGGGTTATGAGTTTTGGCTGAACTTTCGGAAAACACCTTATTTCGAGGGATGTGCGAGAGCCGTGGTTGACCACCTTTATGAGAAGTATGGCAGTGTGCCGGTTATGGAACTGCTGCAAGATTTGGGTGTCACCCGCGAAGTGATCGTGACCGAGCTCAAAGAACTGGCCTTGCCGGTGGTTGATGTCCTGCGAGAAGAGGGCTATTTGGAAGCGTTGTTGCGCCGACGATTAGGGGCGTTTTACCGCTCTGCAGCGGCCAAGAAATTGCTGGCTGAGTAACCGTTTGCAGGCATCGGGTGACCGTAGAGCAAAAAAAAGCCGGAAGACGTAAATCTTCCGGCCTTTTTTCATTAGGAATCGGCTGGAATCAGCGCTCCAGATACTGAAGCTTGTCTGTTTTTCCGTCCCATTCTGCTGCGTCTGGCAGCGGGTCTTTCTTTTCCGTGATGTTAGGCCACTTGCCCGCGAGATCGGCGTTGATCTCTACGAATGCTTCCTGGCCAGCAGGCAGTTCGTCTTCCGAGAAAATGGCTTCTGCCGGGCATTCTGGTTCGCACAGAGCACAGTCAATGCACTCGTCCGGGTCGATAACCAGAAAGTTGGGGCCTTCGTAGAAGCAGTCTACCGGACAGACTTCTACACAGTCGGTGTATTTGCACTTGATGCAGTTATCAGTAACGATAAACGCCATAGTCGGATCCCTGGTTCGTAGAACAAACAGTCTCATCAGGAGCTCGTAAAAATCGGCCCCATTCTTAATTTATGCGCGATATTGTAGGGAGCGCCCCTCGCAGCCGCAAGCCTTAGACCGCTATAACCTTATTACTTAGGTCAACTTAACGTTTATTCCCGCTAGTTTCCCAACAATGCTTTGAGTTCATACAGCTGATTTAAGGCTTCTCTTGGGCTCAAACCGTCAACATCCAGCTTATGCAAAGCGCGTTCGACGTCGCTCGGTTCCATGCTGGCAAACATGTCGCTTTGGAACGCGCTGTGGTCAGCAACGCCTGCAGCAGGTGTCGGAGCTTGGACGGGTGCGGGTTCGGCTGTTTTCGGCTCAGCCGCGGGGCCGGCACTGCCTTCCAAATGCGCCAGTTGAGCTTTTGCATGTTGAATGACGTCCTGAGGCACACCCGCGAGCTGAGCGACCTGAAGGCCGTAGCTCTGGCTCGCAGGGCCATCGTGTACATTGTGCAGGAACACAATGCTGTCATCGTGCTCGGTTGCGGTCAGGTGCACGTTGACAGCATGCTCCAGGTCTTCCGCCAACTGAGTCAGCTCAAAGTAATGGGTCGCAAATAAGGTGTAGCACCGAATTTCCTTAGCCAGATGCTCTGCGGTAGCCCAGGCCAGGGATAAACCGTCAAAGGTGCTAGTGCCTCGGCCCACTTCGTCCATCAACACCAAGCTGTGCTCGGTTGCGTTGTGCAGAATGTTGGCGGTTTCGGTCATCTCCACCATGAAGGTGGAGCGGCCACCGGCAATGTCATCGGATGAGCCCATGCGGGTGAATATCCGATCCACCGGCCCTAATACTGCGCGGTCGGCCGGCACGAAGCTTCCGGTATAGGCGAGCAACGCAATTAGTGCGGCTTGGCGCATATAGGTCGATTTACCACCCATGTTCGGACCGGTGATGACCAGCATGCGGCGTTTGTCGTCGATCAGCAGGTTGTTCGGAACGAATGGCTCGTCCAGTAGTTGTTCGACCACCGGATGGCGACCTTCCTCGACGGTAAAGCCGGGTTCATCGCTAAACTCCGGTGCCGTGAAGCGCAGACTGGTGGCTCGTTCGGCAAAGTTGCTGAGCACGTCCAGCTCGGCCAGAGCTTGAGCTGCGTCCTGTAGCGGGGCCAATTGTTCGGCGACGGCTTCGAGCACTTCCTCGTACAAGCCCTTTTCCCGAGCAAGAGCGCGGCTCTTGGCGCTTAAGGCTTTGTCTTCGAACTCTTTCAGTTCGGGAGTGATGAAGCGCTCGGCGTTTTTCAAGGTTTGACGGCGGATGTAATCCACCGGGGCTTGCTCGGACTGTGCTCGGCTGATTTCGATGTAGTAACCGTGTACCCGGTTGTAGCCTACTTTCAGGGTGTTGATGCCGGTGCGTTCGCGTTCACGGGTTTCCACGTCAAGCAGGTATTGACCAGCGTTTTCGCTGATGTTGCGCAACTCGTCCAGCTCGGCATCAAAACCTTCGCGAATCACACCACCATCTCGGATAACCACGGGCGGGTTCTCGATAATGGAATGTTCAAGCAGGTAAGCCAGCTCTGGGTACTCACTGACAGTACTCGCAAGATGCGCGATATGCTCCGATTGAACGGCCTTCAGGGTTTCCTGAAGATCGGGCAGGGTTTGGAAAGCGTCACGAAGACGGGCCAAATCCCGGGGGCGTGCCGATCGCAGGGCAACCCGCGCGAGAATGCGTTCAATGTCCCCCACGCGCTTGAGCAGGTCGTGAGTAGGTTCGTAGTGGAAGCCGTCCAACAATGCGGTCACAGCTTGCTGACGCTGGCGTACCACATGGATATCCCGCAGGGGGCGGTTTAGCCAGCGGCGCAGTTCTCGAGCGCCCATCGCGGTGGCGGTGCGGTCCATCACCCAGGCGAGGGTGTACTGGTGGCCACCCATCAGGTTGGTATCAATTTCCAGATTTCGGCGGCTGGCCGCGTCCAGAATCACTGCCTCTTCCCGACGTTCCCGGGTCAGCTTGCGAATGTGGGGCAGAGCGGTGCGCTGAGTCTCGCGGGCGTACTGCAGCAGACAGCCAGCGGCGCAGACGGCCAGATGTAAGTCTTCGCAGCCAAAGCCGGTCAGATCTTTTACCTGCAACTGCTGGGTGATAATCCGGTGCGCGGTATCCATTTCGAACAACCAGGGGCCTTGTCGGCGAACCCCGGTAAAGCCTTCGAGAATCTCGCCGTAGGGGAAGTCTTCGCTGATCAATATTTCCGCAGGCCGCAGACGCTGAAGTTCACCCTGCAGGGCCTCGAGGCTATCAAGCTCGGACACCGCAAAACGGCCGCTGGAAATGTCGAGTGATGCAAACCCGAACTGCTCTTTGTGGCTGTAGATGGCCGCTAACAAGTTGTCTCTGCGATCTTCCAGAAACGCTTCGTCACTGAGCGTGCCGGGCGTAACAAGGCGGACAACCTGGCGTTCAACCGGGCCTTTGCTGGTGGCCGGGTCGCCAATTTGCTCACAAATGGCAATGGATTGCCCGGCCCGGACCATGCGCGCTATGTAGCCTTCTGCTGCGTGAAAAGGCACACCAGCCATCGGGATTGGGTTGCCGCCAGATTGGCCACGGGCCGTTAGGGTGATGTCCAGAAGCTCAGCGGCTTTCTTGGCATCGTCGTAAAACAGCTCGTAAAAGTCCCCCATGCGGTAAAACACCATCTCATTGGGGTGCTCACCTTTGATCTTGAGGTACTGCTGCATCATTGGGGTGTGCTTTGGTGAGTCCTGCTTGGCCGGGTTCTTCGCGGATGCCGTCATATGTCCTCGATAACTGGGGCAATCGTGTAAAAGGGGGGATGTTATCACGAGCGGGAGTGGGCTCGAAGGTTCTTTCCTGGCGATTCACGGTAAACTCGGATTAGTTGTCTGGATTAGCCAGTTTGGGATAGTTTTTGGCCAGTTGCGCCAGATCATCTGGTTCGTCTACATCGCTTAATGGTTCGCTTTCATAGCATGACCAGCCGAGCGTTTTGAGCCGATCCCTTGTGATCGGGGCAACGTGTGCTGTACTCCATGGGATATCGCTGAAAAGCGTATCGGAAAACTGTCGTAGGCCGATGAGGGCATAGCCACCATCGGTGACCGGGCATAGGCAACAATCGTGATTTTGCAGTGATTCTGCCATGTCTTTAAGCCGCTCGGCATCAAGGTCCGGGCAGTCAGTACCCATGATCAGTACGGCTGATCCTTGATCAAGACCGTTCCGAGCCGCCGCCGACATGCGGGCGCCCAGATCGCCGTTCACCTGTAAGAACTGTCTGCAGTTTTCTACGTCGGGCAGTTCGCGCCAGTAGGGGGCTGTCGGGTCCGGTGTGATGCACAGGTCAACCGGCCCCAGATTGGCGGCTAACGCTTGTTGCAGCGCTCTGTGAAACAGCCGGTCTGCCAGTGCTGCTGCCTCCACCTCGCCCAAGGCCGGTATTAGGCGGGTTTTGGCTCGGCCCGGTTGCGGCTCTTTAGCCATAATGATGATTCGGATGGGGTTCATCGGTAGCGCTCTACAAGTTGTTGGGTTGGTACGCCCCTCCAGTATGCCCAGCGAAGTTGCCACATGAGCAGGATGGTTGGCCAGCTGCCTCGAGTGTCCCATCTTCGCCCGGAGGTGGTTACTTTTTGCGACAGGCAAATCGGTCGGGAGATCCGTTTCAACCGCTTACTGATTTCAATGTCTTCCATCAGTGGTTGCTCCGGAAAGCCGCCAGCTTTGTTGAATAGCTTTCGTGTCATGAACAAGGCCTGGTCTCCGGTAGCGATGCCGCTGAGCCTCGAACGCCCGTTCATCAATGCCGCGATCACCGGCAGCATTTTTGAGCGCCCTTCAATCACCACATCAAAGCGCCCCCAACCGGAAGAGCCCGAGCTGAAGGCTTGGCTCAGAAGTTGGTCGGCATCGTCAGGAAGACGGGTGTCTGCGTGAAGAAAGAGCAACTGTTCTGAGTGGCTGGCTAGCGCCCCGGCGTTCATCTGATTGGCGCGGCCAGCTGAGGTGACTACAACCTCGAAGCCGGCGTCACGGGCCATGTTTGAGGTTTGATCTGTGCTGCCGCCATCCACTAAGACCACTTCGGCGCCCCGTTGTTGCCAGTGCGTTAAATGCGCTAACAAATCCGGTAATTCGGCCGCTTCGTTCAGCACGGGTACGATGATGGAAAGCTCGGGTTTAACCGTAGAGGCGTTTGGCACGTAAATGAGGTACTCCGGAACATGTTGGGGGTTGGCGGGTCAGAAGCGATAATCTTGTTATCTAACCAGAAGGAGCTGCACTTGAGAATACCTTTGTTTGTTCTGCGCCGACAATCACCGGAGTTGTTATGAAACGCCTTATTTTGATGGGGGCTGGCCACGCACATCTGATCGCGTTAAAGCAATGGATAACGACGCCGCTTGACGATGTCGAGTTGGTTCTGGTGACGCCATCAAGATGGCAATACTACTCGGGCATGATTCCCGGGTGGATTGCCGGGCATTACACCATTGATCAATGCCGGGTCGATGCTGAACCTGTGGCGAAAGCGGCCGGTGCCAAGCTTGTGCTGAGTAGCGTCGTGGAAATCCTGGCGGACGATAAGCAGATTCGACTGGCGGATGGCGATCTGCTGGATTACGACTGGCTTTCAATCGATATTGGCGCGAAAACCAACCTTGAGAATCTTCGAGGGTTCACCGGCTCGTTGCTGAGCATTAAGCCATTGGGACAGTTTCACCGGCAGTGGTCACGCTTCAACGAGGCTTCTGACGGCAGGGTCCGGCATTTGGTCGTAGTGGGTGGCGGTGCGGCAGGTGCCGAGTTGGCGATGGCCATGGCGCATGTCGGAGCGGGAGGTGCTGAAGCGGATACCAGGGTAAGTTTGATAACGGGCAATCAAGGGCTGTTGCCGGATTTTAGTCAACGTTTACGCAAATTGACCCGTCGGAAGCTGGCAAAGCTGGGCGTGGACATTGTTGAGGAACGAGCTGAAGCTGCCGGCCGTTATCTGACTCTGACGAATGGCACGTCCCTGGATCCGGGCCTGGTTATGGCGGTAACCGGTTCGGAGGCTTTTCCATTTCTGGCGACGAGTGGTCTGGCGGTAGACGCCCGAGGCTTTGTGCTGGTGAATGAATACCAACAAAGCCTGTCTCATCCTGACGTTTTCGCTGCCGGCGATGCCTGTAGCCGTGTCGATCAGGCCGTGAAGCGCTCTGGCGTACATGCCGTTCGTGCGGCGCCAGTACTGGCGGACAACCTGCGTGCAGCAAGCGCATCTGGCAAGCTCAGAGCCTTTCAGCCTCGAACCAATACGTTGTACCTTATTGCCTGTGGTGACAAAGTCGCGGTCGGGAGTTATGGCCCTTTCTCTTTCTCTGGAAAGTGGGTTTGGTGCTTGAAAGACAAAATTGATCGTGGGTTTGTAGGCGGTTTTAACGGGAGATCGAACGATGCAGGCATCCGAGTTGGCGCTTGAGCAGGCCGGAGACCAGTTGGCCACGCTTCTGAAGCAGCAGGGCCGAACGATTGCGACCGCAGAGAGTTGCACTGGCGGTTGGGTTGCTAAGGTATTGACCGATAGCGCTGGCTCGTCGGCGTATTTGATGGCGGGGTTGGTAACGTACAGCAACGAAGCCAAGCGCACTATTCTGGGCGTGGAGGCGTCTGCGCTGGAAGAGTATGGCGCTGTGAGCGAAGCGGTGGTTCGCCAGATGGTTGAAGGTGCGATAAAGGCTGTAGGGGTCGACGTGGCGGTGGCCATTAGTGGTATCGCCGGCCCCGGCGGCGGCAGCGAGGATAAGCCCGTCGGTACCGTCTGGTTTGCTTGGGGGATGGGAGGCGAGCGTACTGAGGCCAGCGTGCAACGCTTTGGTGGTGACCGAGATCAGGTGCGGCGCCAGGCGGTTTTGTATGTCCTGCAAGGGGTTACGGAATTTCTGCGAAAGCTGTGATGTTTTTCGCTTGGGCGGGGGTTGGTCTCTGCGAACGCTTATGTTTTAATACTGTTCAAATATACAGGAAAAGCACTGGATAGCCTCCGGTGTATTCTTTTGAATATCGCTGCGGACCTCAAACATATAGAGGCTCGGGCATTCCGGTAAACAAGGTGGGGCAATAATGGAAGATAACCGCAAGAAAGCACTCAGCGCAGCACTTGGCCAGATTGAGCGCCAGTTCGGCAAAGGTGCCGTGATGAAGATGGGCGATCAGCCCCGCGAAGCCATTCCTGCGGTATCTACCGGCTCCTTGGGGCTGGATGTTGCTCTGGGTATAGGCGGTTTGCCATACGGCCGGATTGTTGAAATCTACGGCCCGGAAAGCTCCGGTAAAACCACCTTGACCCTTCAGGTCATCGCTGAAGCTCAAAAGCAGGGTAAAACCTGTGCCTTTATCGATGCCGAGCATGCGCTTGATCCTATCTACGCCGAGAAGCTGGGTGTCAATGTAGACGACCTGCTGGTCTCACAGCCCGACACGGGTGAGCAGGCTCTGGAAATTGCCGACATGCTGGTGCGTTCAAACGCCATTGACGTGATCATTGTCGACTCGGTAGCCGCACTGACGCCGAAGGCAGAAATTGAAGGCGAGATGGGTGACAGTCACGTTGGTCTTCAGGCTCGTTTGATGTCTCAAGCCTTGCGTAAGTTGACCGGTAACGTGAAACACGCCAACTGCCTGATGGTCTTCATTAACCAGATTCGTATGAAGATTGGTGTGATGTTTGGTTCTCCCGAAACGACCACCGGTGGTAACGCTCTGAAATTCTACTCCTCTGTGCGTCTGGATATTCGCCGTATTGGTGCTGTCAAAGACGGGGACGAAGTGGTTGGTAACGAAACCCGTGTGAAGGTGGTTAAAAACAAGGTGGCTCCGCCGTTCAGGCAAGCCGAATTCCAGATCATGTACGGTAAGGGCATCTACCACATGGCTGAAGTGGTCGACATGGGTGTGAAAGAAGGCTTTGTTGATAAAGCCGGAGCCTGGTACGCGTATAACGGTGACAAGATTGGCCAGGGCAAGGCAAATGCGTGCAAGTATCTGGAAGAGCATATGGACGTGGCTCAGGAAATCGAGGCTAAAGTTCGTGAGAAGTTGATGCCTAAGCCTGTTAAGAAGGACGAGGCTGCAGCCGCAACGGCTGAGGCAAACGGAGAGCTGCTCTAATAACAGTTAGTGGAGGTGTGTTATGAAGCGATTGCTTATTGTAGCCCATGCCCCATCTCCGAATACTTTGCGGTTGCGGGAAGCCGTTGAGAACGGCGCCCGCCACCCGGATATTGAAGCGGTTGAAGTGCTTGTTAAAGCGCCGCTGGATGCCGGCCCCGAGGATGTTCTGGCTTGCGATGCAATCATCCTTGGTACCACCGAAAACCTCGGCTATATGTCGGGGGCCCTCAAAGATTTCTTCGACCGAAGTTATTACCCCTGCCTTGAAAAGACTCAAGGTCTCCCTTTCGCCTTTTATATTCGTGCTGGACACGATGGCACCGGCACGCGACGAGCCATTGAAAGTATCACCACCGGATTGCGCTGGAAATTGGTTAAAGAGCCTTTGACGTGTCGGGGTGAGTACAAAGACGAGTTTGTCGCACAGTGTGAAGAGCTTGGTATGTATGTTGCCGTCAGTCTGGATGCGGGTTTGATCTGATCAGCTAGCCAGTCGGTTGTAAAACCCTTCTATGCGCGACAAGGCATTGTCGACTGCCCGGGAATAGTTGTTGGCGTTCAGGCAGTAGGTGAACTGCAAACTGACCCGGAAGCCCGTCTGGTAGGGGCTACAGGTCACGACGCGAGCTTTAACGTGAGGTTCGTAGATGTATTTCCCCTCGATCTCCAAAAGCAGGCGTGCGCCACGGGCTAAGGGTCTCGGGCACAGTACCGCCATGCCGTAGCGGTTGAAATCCAGACAAGATACCGCAATAGACGGTTTGCCACGCTTGAAGAAACCTTGTTCACGCAGCTGCACGGTCAGGCAAGAGGTCTGGAATCGGTCTTTAATTCGGCGATCAGTGAAGTTTTTCGTCATTTCTTTGCGCGTCACGTCCGTGTATTTGTTATTCCCGGAAAACCTCCGTGCTATGGAGTGTAGTGATGGGCGGCTGTTCATTGAATCTAGTGGTCAGGGATCTGTGATCTGGTTCGCATTGCACAGTGTTAAGGGCCTAATAGGATAAAACCGGAAGTGGTAGGCGACAGTCAGGATCGCAGGCACTACAATGCAAGGTTGTTTTTATCACTTGAAATCGACCTCGACGGGTACCGAACTTGAAGTCATTGCCGCTGCAACAGTTGTACAAAGCCTGTGTTCTGAAAGACCTGCCATTCAAAACGACCCGGCAATTGGAACCTTTGGCCGAAATTGTGGGACAAAATCGTGCTGAAGAGGCCGTTCGCTTTGCGTTAGCCATGCCACATGGCGGGTATAACGTGTACGCGGTTGGCCGAAACGGGCTGGGCAAACGCACGATGATGCTTCGCTACCTTGAGCATCACACCGATACCGAGCAGCAGATCCACGACTGGTGTTATGTGGCGAATTTCGATGAGCCTCGAAATCCGACTCTGCTGAAGCTCCCGGCGGGTATGGGTAATCAGTTGAAGCAGGACATGGAAAAACTGATGTCCCGCCTGGTCAAAATGATTCCTCAGACATTCGAAGGTGACGGCTTTCTCGAACGGGCTGAAAGCCTGAAGAATGACTACGTCAAAATGCAAGAAGACGAGTTAGAGAAGGTGGCTGCACAGGCGCGGCGTAAAAAAGTCAGTCTGACAGTCACAACCCCTGGCGGATATAGGTTGGTGTCCATGAACGGTGACCAGCCACACACACCTGAAAGCTTTAAAGAGCTGACCGACGCCCAGCGTGACAAATTTGAAGAAGTCATTAACAAGTTGGAGAAAAAACTCCGGCAAGCACTTCGCAAGTTGGCTGACTGGGAAATGGAATACGCTGAAAAGCAGCAGGCGTTAAATCAGGAAACGCTTGAAGGCATATCCGGGCATCAGCTTGATGAACTGGAAGCCAAATACGAGAAATATGCGGATGTCGTTGCCTACCTGAAAGCGGTTCGCAAAGATTTGGCTGAAAACCTCGATATTTTTCTGGAAGACGGCGAGGAGCAGGCAGCGATGGCCTATGCCTCGTTGGATAGAAAGGCCCCACGTCGATATCTGGTCAACCTTCTGGTTCATCAAAGTAACAAAGAAGTGCCCGTGGTGGTGGAAGAAACCCCCACGTACCACAGTCTGTTTGGTTATGTAGAGAACGTGACCTACAAGGGCACGGTGTTCACCGACTTCTCACTGATTCGCCCGGGTAGCTTGCACCGCGCTAATGGTGGTTATCTGTTGATGGACGCCGACAAGGTGCTTGAGCAACCGTTCGTATGGGATGCCTTAAAGCGCGCGCTACGGTCACACCTTATTGAAATAAACTCCCTCGAGCGGGAGCTAACCCTGTCAGGCACTATCTCTGTTGAGCCTGAAGCGGTGCCGCTGGATGTGAAAATTGTACTCTTCGGGGATCGGGAAACCTGGATGTTGCTTCAGGAATACGACCCGGAGTTCGCAGAGTTATTTCGGGTTACGGCTGACTTTGAAAACGAAATGTATCGAACCGCCGACAGTCAGGTTCAGTACGCAAAGTTTATCGCCAGCCTTGTGGTCGAGAAAAAACTACTGCACTGCAACGCCAAAGCGGTTGCCCGGATCATTGAGTACAGCGCGCGTATGGCGGAACATCAGGATCGCCTCTCATTGCACGCAGCGGATATTGCCAACCTGCTTCGGGAATCCGATTTCTGGGCGCGGCAGGCAGGCGCTCGATTGATTTCCGATGTGCACGTCGCTCGTGCGCTGGAGAGTGCGCGCTACCGCGACAGCCGGATCCGCGATCATTTTTACGATTCCATTCGAGACGGCACGACTCTGGTGAGTACTACCGGAGCCTGCGTTGGTCAGGTAAATGCGTTATCCGTTTTATCAACGGGTGGTTTCGAGTTTGGCTTGTCTAACCGGGTAACCGCTTCTTGCTATTATGGTGATGGAGAGATCATCGACATTGAGCGCGACGTGAAGCTGGGTGGCAATATTCACTCCAAAGGGGTGATGATCCTCAGTTCCTGGTTGTCTTCGCATTTCGCCATGAATGATCCGATGCACTTGTCTGCAAGCCTGACCTTTGAGCAGAACTATGGCGAAGTAGATGGCGATAGCGCATCGTTGGCAGAGTTGGTCGCTTTGATCTCAACGCTATCCGGTGTTGCTGTGCGTCAGGATCTTGCCATCACAGGTTCGGTGAACCAGTTTGGCGAGGTGCAGCCTATTGGTGGTGTGAATGAAAAAATCGAAGGTTTCTATGCCACCTGTGAGCTGAAAAGCGGTTTGACAGGCACTCAGGGGGTGGTTATCCCGCACACTAACGTTCAGAACCTGATGTTGGATAGTGACGTGCAGCAGGCGGCTAAGGCCGGTAAGTTTTCGGTGTACCCGGTTGCCCGTGTGGAAGACGCGATTACACTGTTATTGGGTAAGCCCGCGGGTAAAGCTGACAGCAAAGGCAGGTACCCTAAACACAGCGTTTTTGGCATTATCCAGCAACGATTAGAAAAAATGCGTGAACATGAGCGCCAGGAACATGCTCGGGACGATCAAAAAGATCCGTCCATTCACTGATCGGCCCCATAACAAAATGCACAGGAGAGTGAATTTCCATGACTGATACCCCGCAGACTGTATACGTAGTAGAGGACGATGAAGCGGTCCGTGATTCATTGGCTCTGTTGCTTAAATCCGACAGCAAACCAGTGAAAACCTACGAAAATGCAGGCGCTTTCCTGAAAGATTACTCGGAAGAGATGGCTGGCTGCATAGTGCTGGATATCCGGATGCCTGGTATGGATGGCATGGAGCTGCAGAAGAAACTCAACGAAAAACATTCCATCCTGCCTATTATCTTTGTGACGGGCCATGGCGACGTGCCGATGGCGGTTGACGCCATGAAAGAAGGTGCCGTGGACTTTATTCAAAAGCCCTACCGGGAAGAGGCGCTTCTGGAAAAGATTGAAGCCGCGCTTGAGCAGGACCGAGAGCAACGCAAGACGTTAGGAGAACGTCTGGAAATTGTTCGTCGTGTGAAGAGTCTTACCCCGCGCGAGACGGAAATCATGGATAGGATGATTGCTGGTCAGGCGAACAAGGTAATCGCCATCGAGCTAGAAATCAGCCAGCGCACCGTTGAAATTCACCGTTCACGGGTGATGCACAAGATGGGTACGCACTCCCTCGCACACCTTGTGCGTATGGTGCTGTCCGTAAAGGACCTTATCGACTGATCCGGCAGGTATGGTCATCATGCCAGAATGTTTATAACCGGTTAGGTTGACTATGACTGCAATTGTCAGTGAAAACTCAGAGGTGACGGTTCTGTTGGTGGATGATAATCCGCAGAATCTGAAGGTCCTTTACGAGACCCTGAAAGACAAAGGGTATCGGTTGTTGATTGCCAACGAAGGCGCGAAAGCGTTGGATCTCGCACACCGTCACCGACCTGAAGTTATTCTGCTGGACATCATGATGCCGGAGATGGATGGCTATGAGGTGTGTGAGCGCCTGAAGGCTGATGCCGTCACCTCCGACTGTGCTGTGGTCTTTTTGTCGGCTCTCGACGACCTGCCGTCCAAGGTGAAAGGGTTCTCGCTGGGTGGGGCCGATTACATCTCGAAGCCGTTTCAATCCCAAGAAGTGATCGCGCGTGTAGATACCCATGCGAAAGTCATCCGACTTGAGCGGGAACTCCATGCGCGGAACCGTGAACTGGTCAGTGATCAAGATCGCATTCTCAACTCGATCAGTGAGGGGATATACGGGTTAGACGAGAATGGCGTTATTGAGTTCGCTAATCAGGCAGCCGCTGAGATTGTTAGTTGCCCTGTTGAAAGCCTGATTGGGAAAAACTTCTTCGAACTGCATTTTTCTACGGCCGCAGAAAGCGATACCTGTCTCCCTGTCATGAAAACCTGCAGGAAAGGTGTTGCGGAGCATCAGCGCAATATTCAGTTGCAGCGCGTAGGTGGGGGCGGCTTCCCTGCAGAGTATCGTGCAACGCCTAAGTTGGATGACGGTGAGTTGCATGGGGCTGTGGTTGTGTTTCGTGATATCACTGTTGAACTCAACAACGAACAAGCCTTGGAAGACGCCAGGACTCTGGTTCAGGAGCAGCGGGATCAGCTTGCCCACACGTCACGGCTGACCACCATGGGTGAAATGGCTGCTGGTTTCGCCCATGAGGTGAATCAACCACTGACAGCAATTGCGAATTACGCCCGCGTTTCAGGTCGGGTGATGGCTAAGGAAGATCCGGACCTTTCCCTGCTTCAGGAAACCATGGAAAAGATTGAAGCTCAATCCCATCGAGCCAGTGAAATCATTCGCCGCATTCGTCGGTTTATGAAGAAGCCGGCTACCGGGAAAGAGGCACTGGCGGTACCGGCGTTGCTTGAGGATACGCGTCAGTTTGCCGAAGTGGATGTTCGTAATAACGAAGGCGGAATTGAAGTAGTGGTGGAGGAAGATTTGCCTGAGGTCTTGGCTGATCCCGTCCAGGTTCAACAGGTCGCTTTGAATTTTATACGTAATGCATTGGAGTCCACTCGTGAAGCCGGGGTCTCCGCGCCAGTTGAAGTCAGTGCGCGTCGCTGTGGTAAGCAGTGTGTTCGTGTGCAGGTTCGGGATCACGGTGTGGGTGTTTCTGAAGAGGCGGAAGACAAACTTTTCCATCCGTTCTTTACTACGAAACAGGACGGAATGGGGATTGGCCTGGCCACATGCCGTTCCTTGATTCAGGCTCAGGGTGGGGATATTGGCTACGAGCGCCCTGACGGAACCGGAGCCTGTTTCTATTTCACATTGCCCATCACGGGTGCAAGCAATGATGCCTGCGCCAGTGAATAAAATGACGGCCTGAACCTTCAGGTCGTCATTCCTTCTGAGCTGGCTCGGTTAGAGCCACTCTATACGCCCGCTCAAGTGCGGTGCGGTGCCTTTTGCATTAAGTACTTGGTAATCCCAGCCGTCACCACCTTCCTGCCAGTTAAGCTGTGCCGTTCCCGGAAGCAGTAATGGTGTTTTGAACTGGCAGGTTATGGTGAAGGCGCCTTCTTTCCAGTCGTTTCGTTGTTCCAGCTTGGCCAGTGCGTGCGCCTTACTCCACATCCCGTGGGCGATGGCTCTCGGGAAGCCGAACGCTTTCGCGGTCAGTGCATACAGGTGAATGGGGTTCTGATCGCCTGCAACCTTCGCGTACTGCCTGCCAATGTTTTCCGGAGCGGTGATTAAATCGTTGAACGGGAGGGCTTCGGGTTGGGTGCGCGCTGCCTTGGGCTTCGACTCACCTGCGCTTGGGCGTGACATGCGGAACAGGTTGGTGCTGGTTTCTTCCCAGATCAACGTGCCCGCTGAGCGTGCCTCGGTTATCAGATCAAATTCAATGCCTTTGTCTGTCCTCTGCCGGTTTCCAAGCGTCACTCGTATGTCCAGGTTTTCTCCGGTCATAATTGGTCGGTGTTGAGTAATGCTGTTGCGAATGTGCACGAGTCCCAGCAGCGGGAGGGGGAAGCTCGGATCGGTCAGCAGCTTCAGGTGCAGAGGGAAGGCCAGGATGTGTGGCCAAGTGGTCGGCAGTTGCGAGCCCGCCTTAAAGCCGCATACTTTCCGATAGCTGGGCAAGCTGTCGGTGTTGGTCGCTACGCCAAGTACCTCGGCTTGAAGTTCTGGTATCTGAGTGGTGTCGCTGGGCTTTTGCTGCTTGGGCAGCAGGGCTCTGCCGAAAAGCGGTAGCAAGCTGGGCGTGGTGTTCCGATAGATGATGGGTTCTGGCATCAAGGCTGTCTCCGTTGCTGGCCCGTGAGCCGGCAGCTGGTAAAAGGGGGTTATTGCTTTCCTGAAGTTTTTTTGGAAGCAACTACAACTGTGCGCGACTGGCCTGATATGATACTAATGTAGGATAACAATCGCGGCTGCGCGGAGAAGTCTGTCAAACCCAACTGCAACGGACATTGACCCATGAAGCTCTGGATCGTGTCCGACGGGTCAAAGTGGTAGCTGTATTACAAAAATCCGGGTTACAAGGGATATAAAAAAACTATGCAGGAATTACGTGATGCTGGTGTGATGTTGCGTTTGATCTATGAGGCGATGAAGACAAAGGGTGTCGATACCGATGCCGTCTTTAGCCGCTTGGGTGTCGACGAAAGTTATGTTTACACAGAGCAGCTCCGGACACCTCACAGTGCGCAGTTGTACTTCTGGCAAACCGTAGAAGACGAATCCGGCGATCCGGATATCGGGCTGCATCTCGGTACCGTCTTGCCTCCCTATAAAGGTCAGGTGCTGGAATATCTATTTTTAAGTAGCCCGACTTTCGGCGAAGGTCTGCGCCGTGCCCAAAACTATCAGCGCTTGTTGAGCGATGCAGCAAAAACCGATTTCCTGATTGAAGGCGACGAAGCTTGCATGGTTCTAGATGCGGCTTCGGATGAGGTAAGCCGACTGAAACATTTCAATGAATGTTTTGTTCAGGGCGTGATTATCTTTTTCAAGTCGATTACGGGTAACCGTTTTTATCCTTCCCGCATTGAGTTCGAACATGAGCGAGATCGGGGTGTTGAGCATGCAAAAGACGTTCTGGGTTGTGATGTCATTTTTGGCGCAGAAGAGAATCGCTTGTACTTCCCGGTTGAAGTGCTTTCCTATGCGTCGCCTCACGCCGAGCCCGAATTGTTGGCGCTGCATGAACGCTTTGCCAGTGAGCAGGTGGCAAGGCTTGAAAAGAAAGATATTGTAGGTTCAGTGGAACGTATTGTTGCTGAGCTGCTGGACAGCGGAGAAGTAACCCTGGACTCGGTTGCCGCGCGGTTGGACATGAAGCCGCGGACCCTTCGGACCCGACTGACCGAAGCTGACACCAGTTTTAATCAGGTGTTGGCCGATTTCCGTTATCGGTTGGCTAGGCAGCTGCTGGCGACAACGGATGAGTCGATCGACGAGATCGTGTACCTCACAGGCTTTTCGGAGCCGAGCACGTTTTATCGCGCGTTTAAGCGGTGGTCGAACATGACGCCCATTGAGTATCGCAAGACGGCGCAGAGCAAAGATGTCGCTGAAGTGACTGTTTAATCACCAGTTTCGGGAAAAATTAAAAAAGTTTGGAGAAAGCGTTGACATGGGGGCGGAGGTCTATATAATTCGCCCTCGTTGTCACCGAGCAATTAACAGCTTGCTCAGGCAGCCCGCGCGGAGCGGTAGTTCAGTTGGTTAGAATACCGGCCTGTCACGCCGGGGGTCGCGGGTTCGAGTCCCGTCCGCTCCGCCATTTTTATCCCTTCTCTTTGTTTTTTTACTCTTCGTTTTATTTCTCAAAACTCTTTAGTTTTCGTCTTTCGCCCGGGCTAATTCCGTGCCAGCGCTGATATGCTTTATGAAAAGCCGGCGGGTTGGCAAAGCCTAGCAGCCAAGCGATTTCAGCCAAAGACGCGTTTGTTTCTTGAAGATAATCCTCAGCCAGTTTTTTTCTCGTCTCATCCAGTAGTTGTCGAAATCCGGTGCCTTCAGCGCCGAGCTGCCGCTGCAACGTCCACGGTGTTGTACCGAGCTTCGTGGCTAATGTTTCCAGTGTTGGTGCTTCGCCTCTTAGCAAGGGGGTCATCAAGCGCTGAACGCGATCCGCAACGCGCCAGCCTTGGCGCAATTCTGTGAGTTCCTCTTCGCACCAGTTTGTCAGTTTTGTGTGGATCGCGGCATGAGCCTGTGTGGGCGTGTGATGCCAGACGCTGTCTTTGAGTTGGATTGAATTTTCGGGTGCACCAAATTCGACCGGGCAGCGAAACCAGCTTTCAAAGATTTCTTCCTGCCCGATAGAGGGGTATTCAATTCGTACTGCTTCGAGAACGTCGTATCGGCCGGTTATGTGGCGGATCATTTGGGTCCAGGCGGCGAGTATCGAGTCCACAACAAAATAATTGTATGGGTTGTAAGGCTGGATCGAATAGAACCGAGCTTGTCGCTTGCCTTTGTCCAGGGTGGATTCTCCCCTGGAGTTTTGGCTGGTCAGAAGTGAATAGCGAATAATCGTTGTCAGGGCCTGGCCGACCGAGCTTGCAGTCTCAGCGGCAAGTCCGGCCAATCCTGCATCGACTGGACGAGTCAGGGCCCCCATGCGAAGTCCCAGGGCTGGGTTGCCCGTGGCGGTGATGGCTGCGTGACCGAGGCGCATGAATCTTGGAATGCTGATTCTCGCTTCCGGAGATGCTAGTGCGGGGTCGTTCAGGCGAAACTGCTGCTTAAGTGCTTGGCTGTCGCCGCCTTCAGCTTCGACCGCGCGCAGAAGTACCGAGACATAAAGCAGGCTGATATCGCCAAGAGCGTTCTGGGGGGAGGTTGGGTTTTGGGGCATCTGGTTATTATCGGTGTTATTTAAAGATAATCAAATGTTGTTTTTGGATATTGTTGTCTTGAGTGTGGCTGAGTAATGTAAGCGCTATAACAACGGGGGCTTAGTTTGTCCCGCCTGAAATTGATGAGGAGAACACCGATGACCGCAACGCCTGGCGCAAGCAAATACCCACATCTTCTGGAGCCTCTGGATCTTGGTTTTACCACTCTGCGTAACCGCACCCTGATGGGCTCTATGCACACCGGCTTGGAAGAAGTGAAGCAAGGGTTCGAGCGCCTGGCTGCATTTTATGCGGAGCGTGCTCGTGGCGGCGTTGGTCTTATCGTTACTGGGGGAATCGGACCTAACAGCGAAGGTTCGGTGTTTCAGCATGCGGCAAAGATGAGCACCGAAGAAGAGTCTGACAAGCACAAGGTGATCACTCAGGCCGTGCACGAGGCTGATGGCAAGATCTGTATGCAGATTCTGCATGCAGGGCGTTATGCCTACTCGCCCGAGTTGGTTGCGCCGTCGGCGATTCAGGCGCCTATTAATCCGTTCAAGCCCAAAGAGCTTGATGAAGCGGGTATCGAGAAGCAGATCGATGACTACGTTAATTGTTCTGCGTTGGCCCAGCGTGCCGGCTATGACGGCGTCGAAATCATGGGTTCGGAAGGTTACTTCATTAACCAGTTTATCGTTGCTCATACCAACCACCGTACCGACCAGTGGGGTGGCAGTTATGAGAATCGCATTCGTCTTCCTATCGAAATTGTGCGCCGCGTCCGTGAGCGGGTCGGTGAGAATTTCATCATTGTTTATCGTTTGTCGATGCTGGACCTGATCGAGGACGGCAGTACTTGGGAAGAAGTGGTTCATCTGGCGAAAGAAATCGAAAAAGCCGGTGCCACCATCATCAATACCGGTATCGGCTGGCACGAGGCCCGCGTGCCTACGATCGCCACGTCAGTGCCCCGCGGAGCCTTCACGAAAGTCACCGCTCGGTTGAAGGGTGAGGTGAGTATCCCGCTGGTGACCACAAACCGGATTAATATGCCTGATGTGGCCGAAAAAGTGCTGGCGGAAGGTGATGCGGACATGGTGTCTATGGCTCGTCCATTCCTGGCAGATGCAGATTTGGTGCTGAAGGCGGCAGAAGATCGCGCCGAGGAGATCAATACCTGTATCGGGTGCAACCAGGCCTGTCTGGATCATACCTTCAGCGGCAAGCTGACCACTTGTTTGGTTAACCCGCGCGCCTGTAATGAAACTGAATTGGCCTATGTTAAAACCATGAAGCCGAAATCGATTGCGGTGGTGGGTGCCGGTCCAGCAGGGCTTGCGTTTGCCGCTGTTGCAGCCGAGCGAGGCCACAACGTGACAGTGTTTGACGACGCCAGTGAGATTGGTGGTCAGTTCAACGTGGCCAAGCGCATACCGGGCAAAGAAGAGTTTTACGAAACGCTTCGTTATTACCGTGTCATGCTCGATAAGCACGGCGTTGAGGTGCGTTTGAATACTCGCGTTTCGGAAGCTGAGCTAAAGGCTGGCGGATTTGACGAAGTGGTTCTTGCCACCGGGGTTAAGCCGCGTACGCCTGAAATTGAAGGTATTGATCACCCGAAAGTGATCGGCTATCTGGATGCCATTCTGAAGCGTAAGCCAGTCGGTCAGAAGGTGGCTGTCATCGGTGCCGGTGGTATTGGATTTGACGTCTCCGAGTTCATTGTTCACGAAGGCGATTCTCCATCGCTGAATACCGAGCACTTCATGAAAGAGTGGGGTGTTGATCTGACCGTTGAACATCGCGGTGGTATTAAAGGTGTTCAGGCTGAAGTTCCAGCGCCGGCCCGCGAGGTTTACCTGTTGCAGCGTAAAGTTTCCAAAGTCGGTAAGAATTTGGGCAAGACCACAGGCTGGATTCATCGCACTTCGTTGAAGAATCGCGATGTTCAGATGATACCGGGTGTGAGCTATCGAAAGATCGACGATGAAGGTCTGCATATTACGGTGACGCCCAAAGGCGCCGAGCAAGGGGAAGACAAATTGTTGCCGGTTGATACGGTGATAATTTGCGCGGGTCAGGATCCGCTGCGCGATATGCAGGCGGGACTGGAAGCGGCTGGTTTGCCGGTGCACCTGATCGGTGGTGCTGATGTGGCGGCTGAACTGGATGCAAAGCGAGCGATCGATCAAGGTAGCCGATTGGCCGCTGAAATCTGATCACAAAACGTTTCAGTTTTTCTCTGTGTTTCGGGATATGTCTAGCTAGACTGTGTGAAGGATGGCTCGATTTGGAGTCTTGGCGCCTCTAAAGGCGCCTTGTAATAGAGTTCCCGAAACGCGGAGAAAGTTCATGGTTATTGCCGGCCAAACTGCTGAGGGCCACTCGGCAGTATTTTTTATGGATGGAGCGCAGGTTGCGCGCCAGATGCGGTTGTCGGAATTTGATGCGTTTCTGGATGGTTATGTGGGCCTTTCAGATCTTGCTGAAACGGATGTACGTGCGGTACTCGTCAAACTGAACCCGGATCTGACGATTGCGGCTCTGGTTTTTTTTAAGATCTGGTTTGATGAGGAAGGTCAAGCTGATAGAACTTGGAATGTGCCGATTGAAACGTTGGCTGAGCAAGGTTCTAAAGGTCCGGATCTGGGTGGTGGCGCGATTCGCCTGGTGTGCCTGAGCCAGACTCCGGATGCCACGATCAAGGACTTCCTTTGGGACCCGGATATGACGCCGGGAAACAGTCATTTCCATTCTATTCGAAAGTCGGTACAGACCAATTCGCTTCGGTTTCAAAAAATTGAAACAAGGGAACGGGATATTCCTGTCCTGGACGAGCCCGCCGAAGTCGAAGGTGACGACGATTCCCAAGAGCGGGCCCGCATGGCCCAACTGCTTCGTGAACATCGTTTGCGTATTAAAACCCTCCAAACTGTGCACCGGGATGTTTTAAACGATCTGCAGCGTGAGCATCGCCTTGAAATGCAGGCGCTTCGGTCTGAGTTTTCTGAGCTGGAGCAGCAGCATGAGCGCATGCGGCATACCAATGAACAGCTGAAGCGCCGGTTGTCAGAGCGAAACGAGCAGTATCTTTCCATGCAACAAAGTATGGCGAAGGCCGAGTCCGAATCGGATGACAAAGCTGGTGCTGAGTTGGTTTTGTTGCGAGAGCAGTTGCAGCGGAAACAGCGTGAGTTGCAGCTACGCGACGAGACCATTGATGCTCTGGAGCATGAGAATGACGAGCTCAAGAACCGAAAACCTCTCGAGGGCTCCCTGCTGGATAAGTTGGATGATCATTCGGTGTTTCTGGTGGCCTACCATCACGGGGTCGGTCATATAACGCTGCCAACAGCGGATATTGGTGTCTACTTCAAGAATCCGTTGGTCTATGCCGCTGAACGTTGTGGCTTGAATGAGCAAGCTTATGAAGAGTGGTTGGGGCATTATGAAAACCCGCTCTGTGCTCATAAAACTGAGGCAGGGCAGAGCTGCGGTGAGCCCATCGTACGCGTAACCCAGCCGGCGGAATTCAAGGCGGGAGTTGACGATCGCTGCGACGCCCATAAGCCCTGATGTCGAACTTTTTTTAGTATCTGCGCGAGTTTCGTTAAACTGTCCTTAACTTTGTTAAAGATCAGGGCAGCGGATTGCTGCGCCTGTCTCATATAGGCACCACGGGATACTTCATGGATCAATTCAGGAATATCGGCATCATCGGCCGCATGGGCAGCGTGAAGGTGGTTGAATCGCTGCGTCAGCTCAAGCAATACCTGACGGCCAATAACTATCAGGTCATTATTGAAGAAGACACAGCCACCATGATTCCGGGCCATGGTCTTCAGGTTGCCAGCAAAAAACTGCTGGGGGAGATTTGTGATCTTGTCATCGTGGTTGGTGGTGATGGTAGTTTGCTGGGCGCGGCGCGAGAGTTGGCCAAATCCAAAGTACCGATTCTCGGCGTTAACCGGGGGCGGTTGGGATTTCTCACGGACATTTCCCCGGTGGACCTCGAGGAGCGCTTGGCGCAGGTTTTGGCCGGCGATTATATGGAAGAATCGCGTTTCCTGCTGGATGGCCACGTTGAGCGTAACGGCCAACCGTTGGGGTACGGTTCGGCGCTGAACGATGTTGTACTTCACCCCGGTAAGTCGACGCGGATGATCGGTTTTGATTTGTATATTGATGGCCACTTTGTCTATAGCCAGCGTTCTGACGGGCTGATTGTTGCAACTCCAACCGGGTCTACGGCCTATTCGTTGTCAGCAGGCGGTCCGATCATGCACCCCAAGCTGGATGCCGTCGTCCTCGTTCCCATGTTCCCGCACACCTTGAGCAGTCGCCCGATCGTGGTGGATGGCAAAAGTGAGATCAAACTGGTGATCGGCGAAACCAATGAAACCTATCCGCAAATCAGTTTTGATGGCCAGATGAACATTGCGTGTGCCCCCGGCGATATCATTCGAATCACCAAAAAGCCGTTCAAGATCCGTCTTATTCATCCGACCGATCACAATTTCTATGCCACCTGCCGTGACAAGCTGGGTTGGGCAAGCGAGATAGCAGCGAGTTGATCATGGTGCGAGCAAACGAAGTCGGAAGTCGCGGTTACGATGTTATTGGTGATGTGCATGGTTGTGCGAACACCCTTGAGCAATTACTGGAACAAATGGGGTACCGCAAACTAAACGGTGTTTACCAGCACCCTCGCCGGCAGGCTATCTTTATCGGTGACATCATCGATCGTGGCCCAAGAATACGAGAATCGCTGCACCTGGTTCGGGATATGGTTGAGCGCGGCTCCGCCCGGATTGTGATGGGCAACCATGAATATAATGCGTTGGGCTACTGCACGCGCGCGCGCCCGGGCAGTGGAAAGCAATTTTTGCGTGAACACAATCCTCGCCATGACCGGTTGATTAAGGAAACGCTCGAGCAATTTGATGCTTACCCCCATGAATGGAATGAGTTTCTGGAGTGGTTTTACACCATTCCTTTGTTTATTGAAGAAGATGGCTTCCGGGCCGTTCACGCCTGCTGGGACCAATCATTGATTGACCTGTTTCGCGAGAATCAGGGTGGGGCGTGCATCGATGAAGATTTCCTTCATGCGTCTGCTGCGATTGAATCGTTTGCGGGCCAAGTCATGGATACGCTTCTTCGTGGCACAGATCTTCGTTTGCCTGAGGGCGTAAAAATTACGGGGCGTGATGGCTATACCCGAGAGTTTTTTCGAACCAAGTTTTGGGCCGACAACCCTCAAACCTACGCTGATGTAGTGTTTCAGCCAGACCCACTGCCAGCCGACGTGGCGGCAATGAAGTTGACGCCCGAGGAGCGGGCCCAATTGATTACCTACCCGCAAGATGCGCCTCCGGTTTTCGTTGGTCATTACTGGATGGACAGTGAGCCGGCACCTTTGAAACATAACGTGGCCTGCATCGATTACAGTGCCGTGAAGTACGGAAGGATGGTGGCGTACCGAATGGACGGTGAAAAAGCCCTGTCAAAAGATAAGTTTGTTTGGGTGGATGTCAGCCGTCCTGATCAAACCGATTACCCGATCAGCGAAGACAGTGTCGCTCGATAACCCCTAGTGAGGTAAGTTTGGATAATCCGAGTTCTTCCCCTGTGACCCCGGATGGCCGTTGGCAGCCGGGGCCCAAACATGCGCCGTTTGTCATCGCAGTGCTTGCGCTTGCGTTAGTCATGGTTTGGCTGACCGGCATGGGGCAAAATGCTTTGGCGGTAAAACTGACCGCTGTAGATCCCAGAATTGTGCCTTGGCATGTCTTCGAGACCCTGCAAGGACGGTGGGATGCACTGTTGGCAACTTTGGCAGCTGGCGAAGTCTGGCGTCTGATAACGCCCGACTTTCTGCATTTCAGCTGGACCCATCTGATATTCAATGCCGTGATGCTTTGGTTTCTTGGCAGTCAGATTGAGTGGATAGATGGCCGGGCACGCCTGATCGCTCTGTTTATGGTTACCAGTCTTGCTTCCAATATACTGCAATACTTGGTGTCTGGACCTTTGTTTGGCGGGCTGTCCGGGGTGGTTTATGGGATTTTGGGGTATTGCTGGTTGAGTCAGCAACGGCGCCCTCGGTTTCAATTTCCGCCGGCTTTGGTGACCTTCGCGCTGGTTTGGATGGTCATTGGTTTTACGCCGATACCTGAATGGGTTGGATTGGGCCGTATGGCTAACGAAGCGCATTTGGGCGGCTTTCTCGGGGGGCTGGCGATGGCGCTGGTGATTCCTCCCCATAAAAAAAGCCTCACCGAACGGTGAGGCTGAAAAGAGCTATTAGCTCCTGATGAGAGAGACCAAATGATACGACCAGTGTCATTTGGTTTGAAAATAATAATCGTTATCATTTGCGTCTGTCAAACGGATTTGCCGATTTTTTTACGAACCTATTTTCAAGGGGTGGGTCATGACCTACGACGAACTGATTGAGCGGCTGGATCCGACCGTATACCGCAACCTTAAACAGGCCATTGAGCTGGGTAAGTGGCCAGATGGTCGAGCCATTTCTCGTGAACAGCGTGCGATTTGTCTCGAGGCGGTCATTTATTTCGAAAACAAGCACAACATGCCGGAAGAAGAGCGGGTGGGGTATTTGGACCGCGGCGAAAAAGCCGGCACGGCTTGCGACCCGTCCGTGCAGTTTCGGAAGGACCTCCAAAAGCAGAGCAACGATGTAGACCCGGATCAATTCGTTGAGGTTAAGGTTTGACTGACTCCATCGATGTGACCGGGCGTCTTCGGAAAATGCCTGCCGAGGCGGGCAATCCGGTGGCTTACACCTTGGCGGTGGGCGATACCCGTATTCCCATGAATGAGCTGATCGGGAAAACGCTCCGGTTGGACTTTGAAGGTGTTATCCGTTGTATCAATTGCGACCGCACCACCAAAAAGAGCTTTAGCCAGGGCTTTTGTTATCCCTGTTTTCGCAAGTTGGCGGCCTGCGATAGCTGCATCATGAGCCCTGAGAAGTGCCACTTTCATCTGGGCACCTGCCGTGAGCCCGAATGGGGCGAAGCCAACTGCATGGTTGAGCACGTGGTGTATTTGGCCAATTCCAGCGGGCTGAAAGTCGGCATCACCCGAGGTACCCAGGTGCCCACGCGCTGGATTGATCAGGGCGCGGTGGATGCCATTCCCATGTTGCGCGTGTCTAGCCGCTATCTGTCGGGGTTGGTGGAGGTCGCTTGCAAGAGCCATGTCGCCGACCGCACCAACTGGCGGGCTATGCTGAAAGGCGATGTGCCTGAGCTGGATCTTGTTGAAGAACGCCGCCGAATATTGGCTCTCGTGGAAGATGATCTTGCAGAGTTAAAGCGCCAACACGGCGAAGACAGCCTGCGAATTGTGGACGAGGCCTCGCTTGGGCTGGGCTATCCCGTGGAGGTCTGGCCGGCTAAAGTGAAATCCCATAATCTGGATAAAACGCCGGAAGTAGAGGGTCTGCTTGAAGGTATTAAAGGTCAGTACCTGATGCTCGATACCGGGGTAATTAACATTCGAAAATTTACCGGTTATGAAGTCCGGTTCCGGGTTATTGACTGAGCCCGTCACGTTTTTTGTTTGGAGAGTATTAATGCGAACCAACCAGCCACAAACCATTTACCTGAACGAATACAAGGTTCCCGCGTACTTGGTTGACCGTGTGGATTTGCGTTTCGAACTGTTTGAAGACGGTGCTCGGGTGCACAGCACGATGGCCGTGCGACGAAACCCCGAGAGCACGCACGCGGAAGCGCCTCTGGAGCTCAATGGTGACAGCTTGAAGCTGGAATCTGTGTCGTTGGATGGCTCGTTGCTGGCAGGCGATGCTTATGAGGAGCAGGGTGACAAGTTGGTGGTTCACGCAGTGCCCGCCCAGTTCGAGCTTAATGTGGTGACCTGGATAGAACCTCAGAACAATACCCGTCTGGAAGGATTGTACAAATCATCCGGGATGTTCTGTACCCAATGTGAAGCCGAGGGTTTCCGCTGTATTACTTACTATCCGGACCGCCCGGATGTGATGGCGGTCTTCCGTACTCGCGTGGAGGCTGACAAGTCCGCTTACCCGATTCTGCTTTCTAACGGTAACCCGATAGAACAGGGTGAGCTTGAAGGTGGTCGCCATTTCGTTACCTGGGAAGATCCGTTCCCGAAACCGGCTTACTTGTTCGCTCTGGTTGCTGGTGATCTGGTTGAAAAGAAAGACACCTTCACGACTTGCTCTGGCCGAACCATCGCTTTACGCATGTACGTGGAACCGAGAAACGCGGCCAAGTGCGACTTCGCCATGGATGCTTTGAAGCGTTCCATGCGTTGGGATGAAGAGGTTTATGGCCGGGAATACGATCTGGATATTTTCATGATCGTAGCGGTCGACGACTTCAATATGGGCGCGATGGAAAACAAGGGACTGAATATTTTCAATTCGTCCTGCGTGCTGGCCAGTCAGGAGACTGCAACCGATGCGTCGTTCCAGCGCATAGAGGCCATCGTGGCGCACGAATATTTTCATAACTGGTCAGGTAACCGGGTGACCTGTCGTGACTGGTTTCAGCTGAGCCTGAAAGAAGGCTTTACGGTGTTTCGGGATGCTCAGTTCTCTGCGGACATGGGCTCGCCGACCGTTAAGCGCATTGAAGATGCAACCCTTCTGCGCACCGCCCAGTTTGCTGAAGATGCCGGGCCTATGGCGCATCCGGTTCGGCCCGAGTCCTACATGGAGATTTCTAACTTCTACACCCTGACCATTTATGAGAAGGGTGCCGAAGTGGTGCGGATGATTCATAACCTGTTGGGTGATGAGTTGTTCCGGAAAGGCAGTGACCTTTACTTTGAACGCCACGACGGCCAAGCGGTAACGACCGATGACTTTGTGGGAGCCATGGAGGATGCTTCCGGTCGAGACTTGAGCCAGTTCCGTCTGTGGTATCAGCAGGCCGGTACGCCAATTGTCGCGGTTGCAGACGACTACGACGAGCAGCTCTGTGTTTACCGCCTGAATATTCGCCAGAGCATCCCGGATACGCCGGGCCAGTCGGATAAGAAACCCCAGCACATACCGTTTGCTCTAGGGTTGCTCGATACAGCAGGTAAGCCCCTGTCGCTGAATTTGAGTGCGGACGAGCAAGGCGGGCCGGTTGAGCGTGTGCTCGAGCTGACCGAGACTGAGCACAGTTTCGAATTCTATGGTGTGCCCGAGCGCCCGGTGCCTTCGTTGCTTCAGAATTTTTCCGCACCGGTTCGTGTGCAGTATCCGTGGAGCCGTGAGCAGTTACTGTTTTTGATGAGCCATGATCCTGACGGGTTTAACCGTTGGGATGCTGGCCAGCGTCTGGCTGTTGATGTGATTCAGTCCTTGATCGGTGCGGCAGATGATGCCGAGATTGAGCCGAGATTGGTGGAGGCTTATCGCAGTTTGCTGAACGATGCCTCGTTGGATCAGGCGCTGGTGGCGAAAATGCTGCTGTTGCCTTCAGAAGCCTATTTGGTCGAACTGGCTGAGCAAGCCGATGTACCGGCTATCCATGAGGCACGCCAGCGAGTGCTGACCCACCTGGCGGAGTCGCTTCGAGACGAGTTGGTGGCGTGTTATCAGCGCAGCCAAATGCAAGCGGATTACCAACTGACACCGGATGCCATTGCACTTCGCAGTCTTCGCAATACCGCACTGGCGTGGCTTCTGCACATCAAGGATGCTCAGGGCTTGGCCTTCGCGCGCGACCAATATCGCGCAGCTGACAATATGACGGATCGCTTGGGAGCCTTGCGCGCGTTGGTGAATTCCGAATTCGTGGATGAGCGTGAGCAGGCTTTGGCCGAGTTCTACGATCAGTTCAGCGATGATCCTCAGGTCGTTGAAATGTGGTTCTCGGTTCAGGCCGCTAGTCATCAGGCTGGGCAGTTGCCACAAATTCGGGAGCTTCTTCAGCATGCAGCGTTCGATTGGAAGAACCCGAATAAGGTTCGTTCGGTGGTTGGGGCGTTTGCCAGTCAGAATCTGGCAGCGTTCCATAATGCGGATGGCAGCGGTTATCAGTTCCTGGCGGACCAGGTGTGCAGGCTCGACGATAGCAATCCACAGATTGCTGCACGTTTGATTTCACCCCTGACTCGATGGAAAAAATTTGCCCCTCAGTATGGGGAACAGATGAAGGCTGCTTTAGAGCGTGTACGCAATAAAAATGAGCTTTCCCGCGATGTTTATGAGGTCGTTGTGAAAAGTTTGGCCGATTGATGCAGAGGTAATGGAACCAAGACGCCGTTGGCCCCGTGTAGAGGGTGGGGCCAACGGTGGCGGACACTGACTGGATACAAAATCGCACTTTTGGTCGATAGACTTTGTTGCTCAATCGGCTAACCTGAAAGAAAGTTTGAGTAGTGTCAGACAATAACAAGACGGCCCGTTAGAGGCTTTCAGACGACTTTAAGGTTACACAATGAACTATAAGAAGAGTGTATGGCTCGGTGGGCTGTTGGCATTGTCATTCGCTGCGTTGCCGGTTTCTGCCGCCGTATCTTCAAGCCAGGCCGCACGTCTTGGTAATGATCTCACACCAATGGGATCGATAAAGGCGGGTAACGACGCTGGAACGATTCCAGCTTGGACCGGAGGTCTGACAGAGCCACCTGCCGGCTATGAAGGCAGTGGGCAGCATCACATTGATCCATTCCCGGACGACGAGGTCCTGTTCGAAATTAATGCTTCCAATATGGAGCAGTACAGCGAACATCTGTCCGATGGCGTCAAGGCCATGTTCGAAACCTACCCGACGACTTTCCGGATTCCGGTTTATCAGTCGCGCCGTACTCATGCGGTGCCAGGCTGGATTGAAAAAAATATCAAGAAAAATGCTACCAACGCCCGGATAGTGGGCGAAGCAGAAGGCCTGGAGGGCGCTTTCGGCGGTTATCCCTTCCCGATTTTGCACGGATCGGATGAAGAAAAAGCATGGCAGGTAATCTGGAACCATCTGGTGCGCTGGCGCGGTATCTCAGTTACCCGTCGTAGCAGCGAAGTGGCTGTGCAAACCAATGGCGACTACAGTCTGGTTACCTCACAGCAAGAAGCCTTCGTCAATTTCTACAATCCTGAAGGCGGTGAAAAAGATCTGGATAACGTGATCTTCTATTACCTGTCGTTCACCCAGTCTCCACCGCGATTGGCGGGTGGCGCTATTCTGGTCCATGAAACCCTTAATCAGATTGTGAGTCCGCGTAACGGCTGGGGATACAACGCGGGTCAGCGTCGTGTTCGCCGTGCGCCTAACCTTGGGTATGACTCACCAATCGCTGCTGCGGATAACCTGCGTACGGCCGACGACACCGATATCTTTAACGGTGCGATGGATCGCTACAACTGGAACTACGAGGGTTTGAAAGAGATTTACATTCCCTATAACAACTACCGGATTGGCGAGAAAGACACGCCTTACTCCGAGATTCTGGGAGTGACCCACCTTAATCCGGACCTCACCCGCTGGGAGCTGCATCGTGTCCACGTTGTCGAGGCTACCTTGAAAGACGATGAGCGTCATATCTACGGAAAGCGCCGTTTCTATGTCGATGCGGATAGCTGGAATACGGCTCTGTTGGATCAATATGACGGTCGAGGCAATTTATGGCGTGTCACCATGGGTATTCTGAAGAACTACTATGAGCTGCCTGGCGTTTGGACGGCGCTTGATGTCTATCATGATCTTCAGGCTCGTCGATATCACGTACTTGGCTTGGATACTGAAGAGCCGAATACGCGCGTTTTCACCGACGATGTCCCGAATAGACGTTATTTCTCACCGTCCTCTTTGCGTCGGCGCAGTGTGCGATAAATCGAAAGGCGGCGGGCGACAGCTTGTCGCTGCAGTAGGAAGTGTGATCAAGACCGACAGCATAGTGCTTGCGGTCTGCTTGCGGCATCTGCGGCAACCGTTTCATGATTCAATCAACGTAAAGGCAATTTGAATGGCTAATAGGTTCAAGTGCGCGACACTGGGTTCTGCCTGTCTGGGCCTCTCCATGGCATTGGCAGCCCCCTCGGCGTCTGCGCTCACAGATATCATTGATATTCCAGCACGGGATACCGAGCTGGCTCCCGAGTCGTTGCTGAATGATGTGACCCGCGCTGGTGATCGTATTGTTGCGGTTGGTGAGCGTGGCCACATTATTTACTCCGATAACGAAGGTGAAACCTGGACTCAGGCTGATGTGCCTGTTTCGGTAACACTGACGGCCTTGGATTTTGGTACCGAAAACCATGGTTGGGCCGTTGGGCATAGTGGTGTTCTGCTGCATTCGTTAGATGCTGGTGAAAACTGGACCTTGCAGTTCGATGGTCTCAAGGCTGCAGCTTTGACCATTGAAAGCAAGAAAGAGCAGATTGCGGAAATGGAAGAGGTCATCGAACAGGCCCCCGAAGATCAGAAAGACGATCTTGAGTGGGCGCTGGATGATTTGATCTTTACCCTCGAAAATGCGGAAGCCGATTTGGAAGTGGGGCCTGTTAACCCCCTGCTCGATGTCTGGTTCGAGAATGATGAACACGGCTTTGCAGTGGGGGCCTACGGCATGATTCTGCGCACTCAGGACGGTGGTGAATCATGGCAGGACTGGTCACCTTTCATCGATAACGCGCAAAACTTTCACTACAACAGCATTAATCGGGTTGCCGGTGGTGCGCTCGTGCTGGTAGGGGAAGCGGGGCAGATTCATGTGTCTGTCGATAACGGTGATACCTGGGAAATGCGCGAAAGCCCATACCCGGGATCGCTGTTTGGTGTTACTGGCACCGGCAGTGCCAATGAAATATTGGCATTCGGCCTGCGTGGCACCACGATTTTTTCAAGTGATTTGGGGCGTAGCTGGACCATCGTTCCGAATGAAGGCAATACCACATTGAATAATGCGATCGTGACAGAAGATGGTCGCATTACTTTGGTGGGCAACGGTGGCGCTGTTTTGATGAGTGCCAATGGCGGTCAAAGCTTCGATGCATACTTCCGCAATGATCGGGGAAGTGTCATGGGTGCCGTTCCGCTGTCCGGGACCAATCTTTTGCTGGTCGGTGAGGGCGGAGTGAAATTCGCCGATTCTCACGGCAAGAACCTTAAATAACGCCCTGGTGTGGCATCAACGGATTAAAGGATAGAGGGCTTATTAATGTCTGACCCGATGCATGACAGGGGTGACCATTACCTGACAACGCCAAAAGCGGAACCGTTTCTTGAGCGTTTGCTTTTTAATAACCGGGCACTGATTCTAATCGGATTTTTCGTGCTGACGCTGTTCCTTGGCTACAACGCGGCCAAGATTCAGCCGGATGCCAGCTTTGAGCGGATGATACCGCTTGAGCATCCATATATTGTGAACATGCTCGACCATCGGGATGATCTGGAAAATCTGGGCAACTTTGTCCGCATTGCCGTAGCGGTTGAGGACGGCGATATTTTTGACCCCGAGTATATGGAAACCCTGAAGCAGATCACTGATGAGATGTTTTATCTCAACGGCGTGGATCGTTCGGGCCTGAAGTCACTTTGGACGTCAAACGTTCGCTGGGTAGAAGTCACCGAACAGGGCTTCCAGGGCGGTACGGTGATCCCTGATAACTACGACGGGTCCCGGGAAAGTCTTGAGAAGTTGCGTCAGAACGTACTGCGTTCTAACGAAGTCGGGCGTCTGATTTCAGACAACTTCCGCTCAACTGTGGTGTACGCACCGCTGTATGAGAAAAACCCTGAAACCGGCGAGGCTTTGGACTACGCCGAGTTCTCTCGTCAGCTAGAAGAGAAAATTCGCAGCAAGTATGAGGGGCAAAACCCTGAAATCAGTATCCACATCGTTGGCTTTGCCAAGAAAGTGGGTGACTTGATTGAAGGTATCGGTTCGATCGCTTGGTTCGCGGGTATTACGATTCTGCTGACCACACTGCTGCTGTTTTGGTACTCACGCTGCATCGCTGGAACGCTGGTGCCGGTGTTCACTTCGATCATTGCCGTGTTTTGGCAACTGGGTGCACTGAAATTGCTGGGGTATGGCTTGGACCCATATTCGGTATTGGTTCCCTTTTTGGTTTTCGCCATTGGTATCAGTCACGGTGTTCAGATCGTTAACGCGATGGCCGTTGAGTCGGCCAAAGGCTTCGATGCTGTTACCTCGGCCCGTCTGGCCTTCCGTGCTTTGTATATCCCGGGCATGCTGGCTTTGATTTCTGACGCTATGGGCTTCTTGACTCTGGTGTTCATCGAGATCGACGTCATCCGCGACTTGGCCGTGGCGGCGGGCTTGGGTGTTGCGTTCGTTATCGTGACCAATCTCGTGCTGCACGTTTTGATCATGTCTTACATTGGCATTTCGAAGGGTGGTGTGCGCCACGTACAGAATCATGGTGAGAAGCAGGATCGCAAGTGGCGCATCATGTCTTATTTCTCCCATCCGGGTGTGGCTCCCATCTCGTTGCTGATCGCTGTCATTGGTCTTGGGCTGGGTATGTACTACAAGCAGGACTTGAAAGTCGGTGACCTTGATCAAGGTGCGCCCGAGCTGCGAGCAGACTCCCGTTACAATAAAGACAATGCCTTTATCATCGACAACTACTCCACCAGTGCTGATGTGTTGGTTGTCATGGTGAAGACGCCGGAAGAGCAATGTACTCAGTACAACGTGCTTCGGGCGATGGATAGCCTGCAGTGGGAACTACAGAACACCCCGGGTGTTCAGGGTTCTGTGTCGTTGGCGGACGTGTCTAAATTGGTGACCAAGGCGCTTAACGAAGGTAACTGGAAATGGTTTGAGATTTCTCGTAACCAGACCATTATCAACGCTTCCATTCGTGATGCGCCTTCGGGCCTGATTAACACAAGTTGCGATTTGACTCCGGTCTTGGTGTTCTTGGAAGACCACAAAGCAGAGACCCTGCAGACCGTTATCGAACGGACCGAGGCCTTCGCTCAGGCTAACAGCAACGAAGAGCATACGTTCTTGCTGGCCGCCGGTAACGCAGGTATCGAAGCCGCCACTAACGAAGTGATTTCGGGCGCCAAAGACATCATGCTCTTGTTGGTATACAGCGTGGTGAGTTTGCTTTGCTTCCTGACGTTCCGCTCGCTGCGCGCAGTAGCGTGTATCGTGATACCGCTGGGGCTGACCTCGATTCTGTGTGAAGCCATCATGGCAATGTCTGGTATCGGTATTAAAGTGGCAACTTTGCCGGTCATTGCTCTGGGTGTTGGTATCGGTGTGGATTACGGCATCTATATCTACAGCAAGCTGGAGCACTTCCTGCTGGAAGGGAAAACCTTGCAAGAGGCGTACTATGAAACTCTACGCTCAACAGGCAAGGCTGTTATCTTTACTGGTGTAACACTGGGGCTTGGTGTGGTGACCTGGATATTCTCACCGATCAAATTCCAGGCCGATATGGGCTTCCTGCTGTTCTTTATGTTCCTGTGGAACATGGTAGGTGCCATATGGCTGTTGCCAGCGTTGGCGAGGTTCCTGTTGCGGCCAGATAAAATGCTGGCCAAGGCAAGAGCAGCTGCCAAGTCCTGATAGTGGCTTAAAACTATGAAAAAGCCCGCATTTGCGGGCTTTTTTTGTTTTCCGTTCAGCTGTTTAGCGACACAATCGTTTCTTTATTTATCGACCGATGTGTTCTATGTTTTAATTCGAGCGAAAGATTTGCCCGTAGGAATGAATGGGCGAGTGACAATAATCACCTAGAAAGGGAAGAGTACACATGACACTGAAACTCAAAGCGTCCGCAATGGCCGTAGCAGCCGCCATTAGCCTTGGATCTGCATCCACTTCTGTTTCAGCCCAGGACCAGCGTTTTGTGACGATCGGTACCGGTGGCGTAACAGGTGTTTATTATCCGGCAGGTGGCGCAATCTGTCGTCTGGTCAATATGGATCGCAAAGAGCACGGTATCCGTTGTTCTGTTGAGAGTACCGGCGGTTCGGTATACAACCTGAACGCTATCCGCGCTGGCGAGCTGGACTTGGCTGTTGCCCAGTCTGACTGGCAGTACCACGCATTTAACGGAACAAGTCAGTTCGAAGATGCCGGCAAGAACGAGAAGTTGCGCGCGGTCTTCTCTCTGCACCCAGAGCCGTTTACCGTAATTGCCAGCAAGGGCTCCGGTATCAAGAACTTTGAAGACCTGGAAGGCAAGCGGGTCTCTGTAGGCAACCCGGGTTCAGGTCAGCGTGCGACCGCTGAAGTATTGATGGATGCCATGGGCTGGGATATGGATAAGTTCTCTCTGGCCGCTGAAATCAAGGCAGCAGAGCAGTCCCAGGCTCTGTGTGATGGTAACATCGACGCCTTCTTCTACACCGTTGGTCACCCGTCTGGTGCCATCAAAGAAGCGACCACCTCGTGCGACAGTGTTGTCGTGAACGTTGACAACAAAGCCAGCCAGAAGTTGATCGCAGACAACCCGTATTATCGTCAAGCGACCATCCCGGGCGGTATGTATCGTGGCTCCGACCAGGACGTAACTACCTTTGGTGTGGCTGCAACATTCGTGTCGTCCACTGACGTGCCGGATGACGTGGTCTACGCGGTCGTGAAGGCGGTGTTCGAGAATTTCGATAGCTTCAAGCGTCTGCATCCTGCGTTTGGCAACCTGAAGAAAGAAGAGATGGTTGCTGATGCCCTGAGTGCGCCTCTGCACCCGGGTGCGGCCAAGTACTATCGTGAAGCCGGTCTGATCGACTAACAGGCTGTGCACGTATCAGGGCGAGCTTGGCTCGCCCTGAATTCCCCATCGAGTTATCTACACATCACAGGTACATTCAATGACAAAGAATGACTCCGGTCCCGGCGCGAGTGTGGATGCTGCCAAAGTTGAACAGGTGTTACAGACGGAAACCGGGGGCAGGGCGCTTGTCGGGCCTGCGGCAGTAATCCTCTTTATCATTCCAGTTTGCTGGTCTTTGTTTCAGCTTTGGATTGCATCACCACTTCCGTTCATTCTGAATTTCGGCATTTTCAATTCTACAGAAGCGCGTTCAATCCATTTGGCGTTTGCCGTGTTTTTGGCTTTTTCTGCATTCCCTATGTTAAAGGGTGTGCACACAACCAAAGTGCCCATTTACGATTGGGTCTTGGCAGCCGCAGCCGCGGCTGCGGCCTCTTATCTATACGTTTTCTACGATCAACTCGCTCAACGTCCCGGGGCACCCATTACTCAAGATCTCTGGGTCGCTTTGGGTGGTTTGGTTTTGCTCTTGGAAGCCACCCGTCGAGCACTTGGACTCCCGTTAACGGTTGTCGCGGCGGTGTTTATTGGTTATTCGCTGGCCGGCCCATATATGCCGGACGTGATCTCTCACAAAGGTGTGAGCCTTAATAAGCTGGCCTCCCATCAATGGCTGGGCACCGAGGGTGTCTTCGGCGTCGCGTTGGGCGTTTCCACCAGCTTCGTCTTCCTGTTTGTGCTCTTCGGCGCTTTGTTGGAGCGCGCAGGAGCGGGTAATTACTTCATCAAAGTAGCCTACGCCATGCTTGGGCACATGAAAGGTGGGCCGGCTAAGGCTGCGGTGGTGTCGAGCGGCCTCAGTGGTGTTATCTCCGGTTCATCTATTGCCAATGTGGTGACAACGGGTACGTTCACCATTCCATTGATGAAACGTGTGGGTTTTCCGGCCACCAAAGCCGGCGCGGTTGAAGTGGCGGCGTCTACCAATGGCCAGTTAACGCCTCCAATCATGGGCGCTGCGGCCTTCCTGATGGTTGAGTACGTTGGTATTTCCTACCTGGAAGTTATTAAACATGCCATTCTTCCAGCGCTTATCTCCTACGTTGCCTTGGTTTACATCGTGCACCTTGAGGCCTGCAAATTGAACATGCAGGGCATTGAGCGATTGAATCGCCCAACACTGGCGCAGCGGATGTTGAACTGGGTGGTTGTGTTACTTGGTTTGTTTGCCCTAACGGCAATCGTTTACTTCGGCATCGGTTGGACCAAAGAGTATTTGGGCTCGGCTGCGATATGGGTGCTTGGCGGTGCTCTTCTGATTACTTACTGTGTGCTTGTCGGATACGCCACGAAGTTCCCGGAACTGGAAGTCGACGACCCTGAAAAGGATATGGGTGAGCTTCCGGAGGTGGGGCCAACGGTCAAAACCGGCTTGTATTACCTGTTGCCGGTTGTTGTGTTGGTCTGGTGTTTGACAGTTGAGCGTTTTTCGCCGCAGTTGTCCGCTTTCTGGGCAACCTTGTTCATGGTCTTTATCGTTATAACTCAACGGCCTCTGAAAGCCTTCTTCCGCAAACACGGCGGCTTGATGAGCGAGTTTGTTGGCGGGATTTCAGATCTATTCCACTCGCTTGCCACCGGCGGCCGTAACATGGTCGGCATCGGCGTCGCGACCGCGACGGCTGGCATCGTGGTGGGAACGGTGACGCTGACGGGTATTGGGTTGGTGATGACCCAGTTCGTGGAGTTCTTGTCCGGCGGCAATCTGTTGTTGATGCTTCTGTTCACAGCGGTGATCAGCCTGGTGCTGGGCATGGGGCTGCCGACCACGGCAAACTACATTGTGGTGTCTACTCTGATGGCGCCGGTGATTGTGACCCTCGGCGCTCAAAATGGCCTGTTGGTCCCGCTAATTGCGGTCCACCTGTTCGTATTTTATTTTGGAATACTGGCGGATGATACGCCGCCCGTGGGGTTGGCCGCCTATGCGGCGGCCGCCATTTCCGGAGCAGATCCGATACGAACGGGTATTCAGGGCTTTACCTACGATATTCGGACAGCCATTTTGCCGTTCATGTTTATCTTCAACACGCAGTTGCTCCTGATTGGGCTTACAGGATGGATTGATCTGTTGGTCACCATTGCCAGCGCAGTGACGGCGATGTTGGTGTTCTCGGCGGCCACACAGGGCTTCTGGTTCACCCGTACGCGTTGGTGGGAAACTCTGGCGCTGTTGTTGATTACCTTTGCCTTGTTCCGCCCCGGGTTCTTCTGGGACATGGTTTACCCTCCCTATGAAGAGCGTCAGGGCGAAGCCATCATGGAGTATGTTGAAACAGCGCCTAAAGACGAGGATGTGGTGTTCAGAGTGTCGGGAATGTCTCTCGACGGCAGCGACGTAACCACCTACGTGCAGCTTGATATGCCTGCTGGGGAGACTGGCGCGGAGCGATTGGCCGCTGCGGGTCTGGAAGTGTCGGAGTTTGATGGCGCATTGGCGGTGGACTTCGTCAACTTCGGTAGCCCTGCCGAAAAAGCGGGTATTCAGTTTGGTTGGACCATTGAAGCGGTTCAGGCAAGGCTGGATCGGCCGCCGCGGGAGTTGGTGTTTATTCCTGCCTTGATGTTGCTCGGGTTTGTGGCTTATGGCCAGCTGAGGCGCAAGGCCAGAGAAGAAACTCAGCCTCAGCCCGCGTAAATTCAAGGGTAGGTTAGTGTTGGTAGAAGCCCGGCATTGTTGCCGGGCTTTTTTCTGTTAAACTCGCCGTCAAATCGGCCCGCGGTTTGTGTCGCGGAAGCTGACAACCATGTGATCTTTGGTATAGATCACCGCTGAGAAACCATCAGGAGAACTCCATGCCCGTCATTACCCTGCCAGATGGCAGTCACCGTAGTTTTGCAGAACCCGTTACCGTTCACGACGTTGCCGCTGATATCGGCGCAGGCTTGGCGAAAGCAGCCTTGGCAGGGAAAGTGGATGGTCAGCTTGTGGATACCAGCCATCTGATTGAAGACGATGCTGAGCTGGCTATCGTAACGGAGCGTGATGAAGACGGCGTGGATGTTGTTCGACACTCTACCGCTCACCTTTTGGCAATGGCGGTGAAAGAGTTGTTCCCTGAAGCTCAGGTGACCATCGGGCCAGTTGTGGACAATGGTTTCTACTACGATTTCAAATACGATCGTCCGTTCACCAACGAAGATTTGGCGCGTATTGAAAAGCGGATGGAAGAGTTGGCCAAACAGGATATTCCGGTTTCCCGTTCGGTGATGTCCCGAGAGGATGCCGTTAAGCTATTTGAAGGCATGGGCGAGGATTACAAAGTTCAGATCATCGAAGACATTCCCGGTGATGAGGACTTGTCATTCTATCGTCAGGGTGACTTCATCGACTTGTGTCGTGGCCCTCACGTGCCAAACACTGGCAAGCTGAAAGCGTTCAAGCTGACCAAGGTAGCTGGTGCCTTCTGGCGTGGCGATCATAACAATGAGCAGCTGCAGCGGGTTTATGGCACGGCTTGGGGTAATAAAAAGGAACTCAAGGCGTACCTGAATCGTCTGGAAGAAGCTGAAAAGCGTGACCACCGGAAGATCGGTAAAAAGCTGAAGCTGTTTCATATGCAGGAAGAGTCGCCGGGTATGGTGTTCTGGCATCCGGATGGTTGGTCGCTGTATCAGGAGATCGAGCAGTATATGCGCGGTAAGCTGCGCAATCATGGTTATCAGGAAATCAAAACACCGCAGGTGGTTTCTCGCACCCTTTGGGAAAAATCCGGGCACTGGGACAAGTTCTCAGACGCCATGTTTACCACCGAATCCGAGAAGCACGATTACGCCATTAAGCCGATGAACTGCCCCTGTCACGTGCAGGTGTTCAACCAAGGACTCAAAAGCTACAAGGATTTGCCGCTGCGATTGGCCGAGTTTGGCTCCTGTCACCGTAACGAAGCTTCCGGTGCGCTGCACGGCTTGATGCGAGTTCGCGGGTTTACTCAGGATGATGCTCACATCTTCTGCGAAGAGGATGCGATTCAGCAAGAGGTGTCAGCGTTTATCCATCTGCTGCACGAAGTTTATGAAGACTTCGGCTTCTCCGAAATTCTCTACAAATTATCCACCCGCCCGGAAAAACGTGTAGGTTCAGATGAGGTGTGGGACAAATCAGAGGCCGCACTGGAAGAAGCGTTGAACCGTGCAGGTGTTGACTGGGAACTGTTGCCGGGCGAAGGTGCCTTCTACGGACCCAAAATTGAATTCTCTCTGAAAGACTGCATCGGTCGTGTTTGGCAGTGCGGTACGATTCAGGTAGATTTCTCGATGCCCGGCCGTTTGGGTGCTCAGTATGTGGCCGATAATTCCGAACGGAAAACGCCGGTTATGCTGCATCGTGCCGTTCTCGGGTCTTTTGAGCGATTTATCGGTATACTGATCGAAGAATATGAAGGTGCGTTCCCCACCTGGCTGGCCCCGACACAGATTGCGGTCTTGAATATCACGGATAATCAGCGTGATTATTGTCAGAATTTGGCCAAAAAATGGGATTCTTTGGGATATCGGGTAAATGCTGACTTGAGAAACGAGAAGATCGGCTTTAAAATCCGCGAGCATACTCTTAACAAGGTTCCCTATCTTGTCGTTGTAGGCGACAAGGAAATCGAGAACAATGCGGTGGCCGTGCGCACCCGTAAAGGTGAAGATTTAGGGACCCTATCGCTTGAAGCGTTTGAACAGCTATTGGCTGATGACATTCAACGCAAAGGCAAAACTAAAACGGAGATCTAATTATTAAACAGCGAGCGAATCGGGGGCGTACTCCAAAAGCGCCTATCAATGAGAATATTGACGCAACTGAAGTCCGCTTGATCGATGCCGAAGGCAATCAGGTTGGTGTTGTT
>NZ_JAXMOY010000004.1:0-270196 GCF_034669625.1 Marinobacter sp. | reverse complement strand
CTTCTTCAGCGCCTCGAGTTCTCCCGCTGGCCAAACCCTGTTGCACACAGCATGTCATCCAACTCCGGCAACGGACGACCAATGTAATATCCCTGCGCGTACGCCACGCCCAGCTCCTGCAGTTTATCCAGAGTGGCTGCATCTTCTACGAATTCGGCAATGGTTTGCATACCAAACGCGTTAACCATATTGGTCAGGCTTTCAACGAACACCTGGTTGTCGGGATTATTACTCAGATCAAGAATGTAAGAGCCATCAAGCTTAACGTAGCTGAGTGGTAGCTTTTTGAGATAACTGAAGGAGGAGAATCCGACACCGAAATCGTCTAACGCTACCAACACGCCGGCGTCGCTGATTTGTTGGAGGTTGTTCAGAACCATCTGGAAGTTTTCGATGTAGGCGGTCTCAGTTAGCTCAATGACAACGTAGCGGGTTTCAACGCCATGTGTTTTGAGTGTCCCCAAAAGCGTTTTCGGGAAATCCGCGGACTGCAGGGTAGGGGCTGAAATGTTAATTGAGAGGGTGTAGTCGGCGCCGTTTTGGTGATCCGTTGCGAGTTTCTCTATGGCATTGTCCAGTACCCATTCATCAACCAACCGGATGAGCCCCATGCGTTCTGCGGCGGGAATGAAATCACTCGGATACACAGCATTCCCGGCGCTATCTTTCAGCCTTAGAAGCACCTCGTAATGACTGACCGTTGCTTCTTCAATAGCATAGATTGGCTGATAGTTTAGTTGGAATAGGTCGGTTCGTTTCAATGCGAGCTTGAGTAGGGATGTCAGGTCGTGGTCGCGCCTGAGATTAGCCAGATCGTTGTTATCCGGATCAAAAATCTGCCATTGTCCGTTTCCTTTTTTCTTGGCTTGATACATGGCCATGTCGGCATGGACGATCAAGTCCTGTTCGGTGGTGCCGTGGTCGTTGACCAAAGCAGCGCCAATGCTAACGTTGTACTCAATAGTGCGGTCTTCGTTATCAATCACCACCTGGCCGTTCAGGTTATGGGACAGCTTCTCCAGAAAACTTTCGAGCTGAACGGTATCAATTTTTGGCAAGATGACGGTGAATTCGTCGCCGGCCAAACGGCTAATAGAGTCGCTCGCTCGAACGGTATTTCCAAGAGTTTCTGCGATTTGAATGAGGACCGTGTCTCCTATGGTGTGGCCGTATAGGTCGTTAATCTGTTTAAATCGGTTCACGTCTATAAAAATGACGGCGCCGCTTCGCTGAGTATCCAGTAGATTTTGCAGATCGTGCTGGAAACACCTCCGGTTGCCGATACCCGTCAATGGGTCATTGTTAGCCAGCCATTCCAATGCTTCCTCGTCTCGTTTTCGTTGGGTCAGATCGATGCCGATGGCCAGAACAGTGTCTCGGCCTTTTTCGTCTTCAACTATCGAGCAAGTCCAATCGAAATAGATGACGACACCTTGGTCATTCATGAACTCAGTATCAAACTGGATGACGTCGCAGTCGCCTGCCGCAAGATGCATCAGTTTTCTCTGATAGTCTTCTGCACTACGTAAGTTCATGAATAGGTCTGAAAACCCTTTGACGGGGCGTTTGAATTCCTTATCAAACCGGCTGTTGGTTGTAATCAGATTTCCGCCAGGTGTTAAGGTTGCTATAAATAGGTGAGAGCTGTCGATGAGTCGTTCGAGAAAGGCTCGTGATCTGGAGAGCATAGCAACTTGCCCCTCAAGGGAGCGGCTCTTTACTTCTACTTCGATATGTAAGGTTTCAAGTTGACGGATAACATATCGGGTGCTGCTTTCCAGTTGGGATACTTCATCACGAAAGCGAATAGGGCGTTTTTCAACTTTATCTAACGCGGCACGATATTGGTGTTTTGGTAAAAGCGTGAGAGCCTCGACGACAGCTGTGAGCCGACGCAATGGCGTGAGCATTACAAATAGAAGGATCATTTCAGAAATAAACAGTGCCATCAGCCCAATGACCACCGTTGATGTCAGTGTATTGAGAAGTCTTTGATACTGTTCGGTTTCATCACTGATGGCCAATAAAACGGGAGTATCGCCGTAAGCCCAGTATTCTTCGAGATCGAGTGAATGGAACACAAGCGTAGTATTTTCGTAATCTAGCGCATCGCCCTCTGGGACTAGCTCGAACGGTTTCATCTCTTGGATTTTACGGAGCTGATCAAGGGATGTTTGGAAACTGCTCGCTGCCCAGAGACGAAGACTCCAGTTATTTAACAAACGCTCTCCCGCCCCAGAAGTATTGGTTTTTGGGGGCAAAAGAACGGCGAGGTCCTGACCGGAAATTTGGTGGAAACGCAAAATGATATCGGCAATGTTCTGCCCGGTGACCATAAGCGCTTCTTTACCGTTGTCCAATACCAGCGGTTCAACCACGAATTGCGAACACCCGGTATAGCAGAACAAAAAAGAATCCGGGTTGTTTTCATGGTTGGCATTCATGGCGGTTGTGATGGCCTCTTCTAAAGCACCCGGGTCTTCAAACAGTGTCTTGTTATAGGTATGTGAAACGAGGGCGCCGTTTGTGCTGTATAGGCCAATAAAATCGATCCCGGTGTTGATGTTCAGTTGAATCCATTCTTTCTGAAGGAAGTTCTGTAGCTGATCTGGGCTACCGGTGAATGTAGTTTGCTGAATTTCAGGCATTTCAGATATCAGCTGAGATAGTTGGGAAAGTCTCAGAAAATTATCGTCTAAAAGCTGAGTCAACAATTGTTGTTGTTTGACGTGGCTTTCTTCAACCTTGCTATCGTAATTTTGGAGGGTTTTGTAAATATGCTGGGAAACCCAGGCCCCGGTAATTAATACGAAGACAAGGCTTAGAAAAATAACGGCTTTCCATTTGACACTTAGAAACATGAGCGCGCGTCCTGCGGATCAGAATTGATAGCTCAATGACAGTACATAATAGTTCCAATATTTCTGAAGTTGTTTTTCCTCGATGCCCCTGTAGCTGGGCAACCAAGCTGTGCCTTCATTAAAGCTCGCCTGACCGGTGATTGACCAGTTATCTGCAAACATCCAGCGACCGCCTACCGTCCAGCCTTTTCCGTAGTCTCGATGAGGGTTGTAGTTGATCTCACTTCCGTTTGTACCCAGATCGAGTTCTTCATAGCGTGCTAACCACGTTGTGTTTGGAGTGGACAGCCATTCCACTTGGAAATAGTACCCATGGCTTTTTTGCCGGTTATTGGCAGGCATACCTGCGAACTCACCCATGAACTTCGCGTTGAGATGCAAATATTCTGAGGTGAAAATCCAGTTCTTGTAGTTGTATTGGGCAGAGAACGTTGCGTAGAGCGCTTCAATTTTAGCGCCAGTCACGTAGAGGTGAGGGTTGGTAAGTGCATCCCCGGGAGGCGCCGTCATCAAAGCCATCTGTGCCTCGGCAACGGACTGAGTGTTCTCTAGCTCAATTTCTGTATCAACCAAGCTGATGCCCAAGCGAAGATCATTATTCAGTATGTCTGGCACAAAGTTTACATTGAGTAGATAGATAGGAGCGTCATCTGCCTCGCCCTTACGAACGGGGTAGCCGAAGGCGAAGTATTCGAAATCCTCACTTTTTACGTCTTTGCGTCCGGCCGTTAGTTCCCATGTAAGTTGATTGTTGTCCAGTAACGCAGTTCCGTATAGATTGATTCCGTCGGTGGACAGGAGCGAATCCCGGAATGCATCAAAATAGATGGAGTCTGGAACGTTATAGCCTGGTCGTGCAGAAGGGATGTCACGAATCGAATTGTAAAAGCCGATCGTATTTTTGACACGGCCCGCTCGCAGACCGAAAGATGAAGAATGGTCACTCCAGACAAGATAGTCGGCGAGTAGGAAGTCCACGCGAACATCACCATCATCGGACTCATCTCGTTGCCGGCTGAGGATCTGGCCGGCTAGTCGGAAATCGGGTGTTAGTTCGGAGTAACCATTCAGTCCGATTTCGCGAAATTTCACCGAGCCGTTATCTGCATCGGTTCCGGCGTAGGGGTTGTCCGGGCTATAAACGGCAGCTTGGCTAAGAAAACCATGTATTTGAGTGGTGTTGTTCAGTTCAATGGCGTTGGCTTGTGGGCTAATGAGCAATGCGAGCACAAGCAGCTCTTTTGTGTGTATTCTCATTTTTGTTTCTCTCCCAGCACTCTCACGTCTTTGACCGGGTATGCTGCCGACACGTAACCGATTGCACCTGGCGTGTTTAGAATCCTTAAATACATATCGTTTTCTGAGTTCACCACCGTTGGGGGCTTGCCAGTGCCGGTAAACAGCATTCGGTTCCAGATGCGGTCTAATTGGTGTGCTTGAGTATTCAAGTGACTGACGACGAAATCACGGTGAAGTTTGCTGGAACTCGGAAAAACAAAAACGTGAATGGGCGTGCCATTCGGCCATTTCCGCACTTGCATGGCAAATATCTGATTTAGATAGGCAGTGTCGAGATTTTGGGTCTGAATTCCTTGGTGGATTAAAAGTTTAGTTTCTCCAAACGCACTCATGCTTGTGAAGAAGCCGAGACATGCAGCCAATACACAAGCAGAGAGTATTTGGAACCGTTTAAAAGGTGTTGGCATTATTAATAGCTTCACTTTTATGCGCGGTTGTCACGTCTGTAAGGCCTTGCGCACCGCAACGGGTGTAATCGGAATTTCTCGTAGCCTCACACCAATAGCCGAGTGGATTGCGTTGGCGATAGCGGGGCCGATGACCGTTGTCGCTGGTTCGCCCAATCCCACAGGAGTTTCGGTGCTTTCTACAAACTCCAGTTCCATATCGGGCACGTCTCCTATACGCATCGGCGTATAGGTGTCGAGGTTTCTTGCGGCAGGCTCACCTTTGTCAAATCGTGTGCCTTCATGGAGCGCCATGCTCGCCCCCCAAAGGGCCGCCCCTTCTACTTGCGCACGGGCGCCATCGGGGTGAACAACGGTGCCGGCGTCTGTCACCAGAGTCAGTTTTTCAAGCTTCACGTGGCCGGTTTCCGGATCTACATGCACTTTTGCGACACAGGCCGTCCAAGTGGGCATGTTTCGCTCCTGGCCGTAAGACGTCGCAACACCCAGGCCGGTGTTTTCGGGGAGGTCTTGTCCCCAGTTAGAAAGTTCCCGAACACGTCTCAGGACGTTTGCTTGTCGCGATGCCCCGCCAACCGAATTAGGGGCTTCGCCCGCATTCTTGCCTTCTGCTTTAAGTAGTTCGAGCCGGAAATCGATAGGGTCTTTTCCAACGTGACGAGCTGTTTCGTCCATGAAGGATTCCAACGCAAAGTTGATCCAACCGGAACCTACGGACCGAAGCCAGCCAGGACGAAAGGTGGCGTTTGCCAGGTCGTTTGAAATGGCCCGAACACGATGTGGCCCTACCGAATACCAGTGCGCAGCACCCTGAATTGAGAACGGGTCATAGGGCTCGTCGTTCGCTCCCTTCGGCATGAAGAACGGCGCCATGACTTCGGTTGGCCAGCCGGCTGTGGCATGGTGCTCCATACCTGCGGGATTGCCATTTGAGTCAAATGCCATGCGCATACGCTGATAAGAGGCTGACCGGGGTGAGTCAAAGCGAGTGTCATCTTCACGGGTAAACACCAGTTTTACCGGCTTGCCCAGTTTTTTCGAGGCGAGGGCTGCAGGCACGGCGTAGTCACCGTTCAGGCGACGGCCAAAACCGCCACCCAGCATGTAGGTGCGCATGACTACATTTTCCTCCTTCACTCCGAGCGCTTTAGCGAGTACTGGGATGATTAAGGATTGCCACTGATTGCCTGTGTGAACTTCCCACACGCCGTCTTTTTCATAGGCCAGTGCATTCACCGGTTCCATTTGGAAGTGAAGAACTGTGTGTGTGATGTAGTCCTGCTCAAATATGTCAGCTGCTTTGTTGAAGGCTTCGTTGACACCATCGTCCGGGAACATGATGGAGCCTTTATTTGGGGACTCGATCAATTTCACCCCGTGGTCGAGGATGGTTTGTTCGCTGATATCTGCCGTATCCCCGGCGGCCCAATCCACCTGAACCTTTGCGGCTGCTTTATTGGCGGCATGGAAGGAGTCGGCAATAACGATAGCCCATCCGGGCACGGTATCTGTGGGATCGTCCAGTACGATGGTCTGCTGATACCCTTTAACGGACTTTGCTTCGCTGTCATCAATGCTGTTGATGGTTGCGCCGTAACGGGTGGGCGGAATAAGCGGGCGGCCATAAACCATGCCTTCCACCTTCGCGTCCAAGCCATAGCGGCTGGCGCCGTCGGTCTTGTCGGGTATATCCAATGCTTGGGATTCACGGCCTATCAGGCGACGTTGACTCGCCGGTTTGACGGGCATTTGTTTGAGTTCATCTGCGGTATAGGTCCGGCTCAGGTTACCGCGACTGACAATGTCCCCGTAACTTATGGATTGATTGCCGGCTACGATTTGACTATTACGAGCCTCGCACTGATCAGGGCTGACCCCAAGCAAACGAGCGCCTTCCTCGATGAGGGCCGTTCGTCCGGCAGCGCCGGCCTGACTTAAAGGCGTAAAGTTTTCCCAGACAGACCAGCTACCGCCTGTCACCATCAGGCCCCATTTTGGATCGCTGTCCACATGGTTGAGCTCTACCATGGCCCAGTCAGCTTCCAGTTCGTCAGCCACGATGCGGGCGAGAGCCGTGCCAACGTGCTGGCCCATTTCCGCCTCGGTGATGTTCACTATAATGCGGCCGTCAGGGTGGATGTGGTACCAGATGGTGGGCTCAAAGGTTCCTTCTTTAACCACGTCTTCGGGTTGGGCAAAGCTTAGGCCAGAACGAAAAAAGGCGAGGGTGAAGCCTGCACCGGCGGCGCCAATCAGAAATCCGCGGCGGCTGACGCGCAAGCCTTCGTCGGTATTTCGTGTGCTGGCTGTGGTAGCGGTGTCGGGCTGGTTGAGATAACGGTAGAACTTACTCATTGGCTGCCGCTCCTGTTTCTTGTGCCTTGTTGCCGCTGGCCCCCTTCATTTCCTCCGCCGCCAACTTGATCGCCTTGCGGATACGTACGTAGGCCATGCATCGGCATAGATTTCCGCCCATGGCGTGGTTGATCTGTTCGTCGCTAGGGTCGGGGAAGTCCTTCAACATGGCGGCTGCCTGCATAATCTGTCCACTCTGACAGTAACCGCATTGTGGCGTCTGTGATTCAACCCACGCTTTTTGCAACGGGTGGTTTCCGTCCGGGTGTAGGCCTTCAATGGTGGTGATAGAGGCGCCAGACACCGTTTCTACCGGAGTGATGCAGGATCGAATGGCGCGTCCGTTGACCAATACGGTACAAGCCCCGCACATGCCAATGCCGCATCCGTATTTTGTGCCGGTAAGATCAAGGTCGTCCCGTAGGGCCCAGAGCAGGGGGGTATCGCTCTCAATATCAACGGTAACCGCCCGACCGTTGAGTTCGAATTCTGTTGCCATCTTGCTTGCTCCGTTAAGTTAATGCTTTGCCAGAGTTCTTATGGACGCTGATCGCGGACCTGTTGTTCCAAATCCGTCCACGCGGGCTGGTCTGTATGGGTCGATCTCAGGTATCCCAGAAGGCTGGCGATTTGCCGGTCGCTCAGGGCCTCACTGAAACCTGGCATCATTGCGTCGGGCATTCCTTCTTTAAGGGATACGCCATTCAGCGTTATACGAATAAGATTTACCGGTGTCGGTGCACTGATGGCGCTATTTAGTGCCATATCCGGACGCAGCGTGTTGGGGCTTTCAGGGGTGTTGTAATGACAAGCAGCGCAGGCATAGGTGAATAGCCGCTCGCCTTCACTCATCATGGCCGACGGGTTTTGAGTGCTGTGCACAGTACGGATAGCGCTGGCTGCGCTTTCATGTGCCTGATTTGTATCGGAGGCTTGTGCAAGATCACTGAGCCAAACGGCTAAAGCGCGAAGATCGCTGTCTGGCGCTAGCCTTAACCCGGCATGAACGACATCGGCCATAGAGCCTACGGCGACACCATGCAGCGGTGAGCCACCATGCCGAAGGTACTGATAGGCTTCCGCTTCTGCCCAGCTCGCGGGCGTATGATTGCTGGCGTTCAATGGGGGTGCGTACCAGTTGTTGACGATTGCACCTTCCCACGCGTTGCCTGCGTCTTCCGCCCCAAGCATGTTGCGTGGTGTGTGGCAGGCACTGCAATGGCCAGGGCCTTCTGCAATGTAGGCGCCCCGGTTCCATGCTTCGCTTTTACTGTCATCCGTTTCGTAACGCCCTTCCTCAAAGAACAACAGTTTCCAGCCAGCTAGCAACAATCGAATGTTGAAGGGGAATTCCAGAGTGTTTTCGGGAGGTTCCGCAGGGATCGCCCGTCGGGACATCAGATAAGCGTAAAGGTCTGATACGTCATCATCCGTCATTTTGGTGAAGTGGGTATAGGGAAATGCAGGGAAAAGCTGTGATCCTGATCGGGACACGCCTTCGCGCATCGCCCTTGCAAACGCTTCTTCGGACCACTGCCCGATCCCGGTTTCGGGGTCGGGCGTAATGTTGGTGGAGTAAAGTGTGCCAAAGGGCGTCGGCATCGCTCGGCCACCTGCCAGAGGTTGGTCAGGATCGGTTGTGTGGCAAGTTTGGCAATTACCCAGACCTGCTAGCAGCTCGCCCCGAGTGATTTGTTCTTGGCTGAACGAATCAGGCGCGGGAGGACTAATCGGATCTATCGATGATTCCCAGGCAATAAAAAGAAAAATAGCCAGGACCAGTGCGCCAAGAGCGATCAAGCCCCCTAGGATCTTTTTCAACACTGTTGTTCTCCTGTCATGGCCTGAATTCGCAGACTTTGGCAGCAATCAGGCTGGTGGGTTGCGACCGGTTATGAACAACAAGTGTAGTTTAAAATTAAGAACTTGCAGGCGTTGTGATTTTTATTCGGTTTCATCACCGACGATGATGCCGCGCTCTGGATCGAACTGCATTTGCTTCAGACGGTCGACAAACCATTTCAAGCCTTTTCCCGTGTTTCCCCGCGACCAAGCGATTGATATTTCGGAAGGGGGCCGCGGTGCATCCAGCGCTAGTACCTTTAATTCGCCGTCGCCCAATTGACGGGCAATTCTATGACGAGGTAAATAGCCCACACCAAGCCCTTTAAGCTGAGCTTCTATTTTATGATCGATGGTCGGAACGATGACCCGGCTTCGTCCATCCAGCAGGCCGGACGAGCGAACCGGTAAATGCCGAGAACTGTCGGCAACAATGACGGTAGGGTAGTCCTGAATTGCGCTAGCCGGTATAGGTTGGGGCAGTTCTGTCAGCGGATGGTCGGCAGCAACTGCAAAATCAAAGACTACATGCCCTAAAGAATGTAACGCGAAACCGGTGGTAGGAGGTGCGGCTGGTGCGCCAATCACCAAATCGCACCGGCCATCGCTTAGCGCATCCCAGCTACCGCCGAGTACTTCTTCGGTCAGCCTGAGCTCGGTTTTTGGTTGAATGCGTTGAAAATCTTCAATTAACGTGTAGAAGGGGTCACAGCTGAGCACGCTGTCTATCGCGATTCGTAGTTCCACCTCCCAGCCGTCCGCCGCACGACGGGCCATGGCCGTCAGCTCGTCGGTCGCCTTGAGGATCTGGCGCCCCTGTTCCAAAACCAGCCGCCCCACCGGGGTCAGCTCGGCCTTGCGCCGACTGCGGTCAAAGAGCGGGACACCGAGGTCTTCTTCCAGCTTGTTAACCGTGTAAGAAATTGCAGACGGCACCCGGAAAAGTTCTTCGGCGGCAGCGGCAAAGCTGTGTCGCCGATCGATGGCATCCAGAGTCAGCAGCGCATCCAGTGTAATCGGGGAAATCATAGTTCAGTTTTCCTGATGATACTTTGCGGATGGTTCCGCTATTCTCTCCAGGTTCCAAAAATATATTAATTTCCGGTCTGTTAGAGGCGAATGTTAATCCCGAGACTGATGGTATCGCGGTCGTATTGGTAGCGATCGATATTGCTGTCGTTGCTCATGCGGCCAAGTTTGGTAGTTGCCGCGAAGGTTTGGTCGAATTGGTATTCTGCATTCAGGCTGTAGGATAGGCGCCGGTCTGTTCGCTTTTTTGTTTCCCCGTTCTTGAATGTGTGGGGCTGCGTGTACTCACTGTACCTAAAACTGGCATTGGCCCCTATCTTGAGAGCTCTGGTTATCGCATAAGAGAGCTTAGCACCCAGCGTGTGGCCCATCGGGGAGACGCTGTAAAACTGATCCCCAATTTCCCGATCCTTCCGGTCGTTATAATCGAAGCGATATTGTAGTTCGCTCGACCAGTCACCTTGACGAGCACGGTAACGAGTATCCAGTCGATAATGTTGGCCTTCGTATGCCTGGTATTGGGCCTTGTCCGCAAAAATCTGTTCGGCCTCAAGTTTTATCTGACAGCTTGCCTTCATCGATTTTGTGGAACAGCTGGGTGTGAGCCAATCGGCGGTCAGCCGTGCTCTTTGTTCCCGAGATGCATTGGCCAGCCAAAGTTGATCACCCTCAAGGCCGAGGCTAATTCTGTCGCCTCCAAGGTTATAGCGCCATGCTGTTCCGAGACGAAGAAGGTCTGTGTTGAAGTCGTCTTCTTCAAAATAATCACGAACATAAAACTGTGCTTTCAATTGAATCGCACTGTTGCCGTGTCGATAGGCATAGCCAGATGCGGCGCCTACCGACTCGAGAAAGCCGTCATCGAGTGTGCTGGCGGCGGTATCCGGGAATAGGCCGATGTTGTCTTCATATCCGACTGCTACCGACAGCAGGGCTTGCCAGTGTTTGGTGGGCGCTTTTTGGCTACCGAGGTTTTTTAGTTGAGCTTGGGCTAGCTTTGCGAGTTTTTGCTGATGGTTATCGGCGGCAACCGTTCGGAAATGGAACAGGGCGGTTGCTGAATCATTTTCAGCCAAGGCAATCAAGCCCAGATTGTATTGCGCCAAAGATTTCTGGTTGGTGCCGATAAGTTGAGAGAACGCCTGGCGGGATTGTTCATACTCGGCCAGCTTGTAGTACAACACACCAAGGTTGTAAGTCAGGGCCTTCGACTGTAACCCTTTGGATTGGGCGGACTCCAGAAACTGTTTTGCTTGATTGAGCTCGCCTTTTTGAAAGGCCATCACGCCGGATCGGAAATCTTGCTTGCCATCATCATGGGTGTCAGCCACGGCGAAAGGGCACAGGCTGAAGCTGAGAGCGAGAAGAAGTGGCGTGATAAGACGACAGGACAAAGCAGATCCCTTAATACTTGCAAGGTGCTAGCGCATTAAGGGATAGCTTATCTTATTAGCGATGAAAAAGAGAAGGTGCTTGTAGATCTCGATTTTTCTAGCGCGATTTAACAGTCTGAGATGTTAAGGCGTTGTGGTTTCTGGCAGGTTGATAGGAGCCTCGATGGGCAAATCCAGCCCGGGATCCGGAAGGTTGTCTGTAGGAAGATCTGAGTCAGGCAGATCCGGCTCCGTTAACTCCAGATCGGGCAGGTCGGACGGCTGTTCCTCGGGCAGTTCCAGCTCGAGAGCGTCTCGGGTTTCTCTTGCTTGAGAAGAAAGCGATTCCTGCATCTCGCGCGCTTCGCTTGTCAGCTCATCAATGTCTAATGCTTCAAAGGATTCACCAATCGTCAGTTCATTAACTGAGTCGGGAAGCTCCATCTCTTGCACAAATGAATCGCCTAAAGCCTCATCATCCATCACCATGCGCATGGTCACGTCCAGATCGGGTTCAGCGAGAGCTGCTCCGGAGCTAAACGCTAAGCCCAAAGCAAAGACTGCAAAAATAAGTGGGTTTAGCTTGGTTATCATGTCGACGGCTCCTTTGTCTTGCCAATGTCTGCACGAAAAGTCTTCCTTTTGTTGCCATCATCGAGATGAGCAACCAATGTGCCTGCACCTGGGAATAGTACATTCAGCGGCAGCGCTAACAAGTTATCCCCGGGTTTTAGATCCACCTTCCAACTAACACGGTGACGGCCGGGAAAGGGAGCCAGCTCCACGTTGGGCGGCAGCTCCAGCGTTAGCGTTACGTTATCGACGGCTTCTTGGGAGTTAAAAGCCAGTTTTACGGTTTGTTGCTCGGGGGTTGTGCTTGTTGCCCTTATTGTAGAAGGGGACTCCTGCGCAACTACCGGACGGCTTTCTGGCGTGGGGGCAGACAGTTCGCCGCCAATAAAGATACCAACCACCAATGCTGCAGCGATTGCGCCACTCCAGGCGGGGATATGCCAGTTTCGATTGCTATTTTTCTGGCCGCCATTGGTAGCAGCTGCGAGCACTCGAGTTTCGAAATCACTGGTTGGCTCTGGTATCGCCATGCCTTGTAGGCCTTGCTGCAAATTCTGAGATACGCGCAGCGCTTGTGCGCATTTAGGGCACTCGTCTGCATGCTGCTGCATTTCTGCTGACAGATTGCACCTGGCTTCAGAATCGATGTTGGTAATAAAAGTTTCGCAGTTCATTGTCTCCACCTTACTGAAGCTCACGTTGCTCACCTTCAAAAGGTTCCAGTTCTGCTTGTAAAAATTTTCGAAGGGTGGCTCGAGTGCGGTGCAGTCGCGATTTAATGGTGCCCACAGCCACCTCCAGAACCGCTGCTATATCATCTTGTCGCCAGTCATCGACATCGTGTAGCAGTATAAGTGTGCGTTGGTCCGGTGTCAGATGGTTCAGTGCGCGGGTTAACGCGACATTGTTGGATGCCTGAGCCAGTCCGGTAATTGGGTCTGCTGCGTCACTTGGGAGTGTGTCCAGGTAAGCGGTGCCCGATTCGAAGTCATCCATTACGCTCGCATTGATTTCCCTGCCCGCTGGGCGCTTTCGAATCGAATCTACGAATTGGCGATATAACACCCGGTTCAGCCAGGGGCGTAATTGCTCAATGGCTTCAAGTTCGTCCAATTTTGAGTAGAGCTTGACGACCACATCTTGCACAAGATCTTCCGCGTCGTGTTGTCGGCCAGTCAAGCGATACGCGAACGCGTACATGGCTTTCAGGTGTGGCTGGACAAGACGTTCGAAACGTTTTGATTTGGACTGGCGAAATGTAAGCAGGGCCAATCGGGTACCTCTGTGCTGCGCCGTTGAAAAAAGAGGGCGGTGGTTATTTTAGTTCTGGATCTATGTTACCAGTCTGAAGGCTTTCAGGGTATCCGGGTACGTAAAATAATTGCAGGTGTTTTTGCATTAATAATCAAAGGCTTCTTCGCGCTTCTCACGGTATCGAATGAGAAAAACTTGAAAAATCGGGAACCTTTGGCATTAGACCAACGTGGAGGCTACTAAAGGCGCATAAGACGCCGAATTACAAGAAACCCTGAGGTATAAACTATGTTCATCCGCAATGCCTTAATTGCCGCTATCTCTACGGCTTCACTGGGACTCACTGGCTGCTTGGACAGCGGTGGTCAAACGAATAAAAACGCTAGCCCGGTATACAAAGTTAACGGCGGACCCAGCATAGAGCGAGGCACCCACCCTTTATTTGCCCCCTTGGACACCGAGTTCGTTATTCCTAGCGATGCGCTTTTTTATCTTAGCGATGTTGATGACGGCACCATGCTCAACGGGACTGATCCTGCCAACCCGGTGACCGATGGCATCGGTTATCTGGACGGTACTTCGGTGCTCGCGCCAATCGACGTCAAGATCAGCGCCAGCTTGGATGCGGAGCAAACGCTGGATGCGAACGAGTTTGTTTTGGCTGAGGACGGCGTTACCACCATTCCGAACCCCAATCAGAATGTTTTTATGATTCCGGTTGATTATGCCGGTGGTGACCCGCTCAAAACCTTGGATGGCGAGGTCGCTGGTTTGACGACTGCCGCACGTTATCGCCAGGCGCTGAGGCTTCAGGAAGCCGGTGATGCCACAGGCGCAGAGGCCATCTTTGCTGAACTACGTGTCGAAAAACTTCGTGTTGAGATGCTGGATATCGACGGTGGTGCAAACAATCTAATCCGCATTCTGCCGCTGACGCCACTCGATGAAAAAACTCAGTATGTTCTGGCCCTGAGCGACTCTATCGTCGACGCTGATGGCAAGCCACTGGTCGGCTCTGTTACGTACCAGAGTGTTGCCAATCCTGACCGGGAGTTGTCGAACGCGCTCTATCAGCCGTTCCGTGATGCCATGTTGCCCGCGCGAAAGCTGGCGGCCGACTACTTCGACTTTAAGCGTGAGCACGAAGCCGCTGCTGATTTCAAAGCGACCTTTGCTGACATTCCATACGCTACCGCGATTACCACCACTGCGGTTGATGACGTGTTGCTCGCGAATGCGGCACCGGTTACTTTTTACAGTGAAGTTCTGACCATTGAGCAACGTAAGAAAGATCTGAATAAGTTGTTCTCGGGATTTTATAACCTGAGCGGCCAAACCCTGGCGGAAGGCAGTCAGGCCGAGCAAGACCTGAACGCCAAACTCTATACAAATCTGACCACCTCTAGCTCTGAATATTATGATGCAGAGCTGGCGGCGATTCTGGAAGCCGCAAACGCAAATGGTGTTGCCGTAGCCTATAGCGACGTGATCGTTAACGCTGAAAGCGACCGCCGTTTGGCGCATGCCATTCAGGCTGCTACTGCGAGCGCTAGCGATGAAGTCATGGACATCTCCGCTGAGGCGCAGAGTGTGGCGGATGCCGCTGAGGCGCTTTTGGACACGCCTCAGCCGAGAACAGTGAATGTGTTTAGTCAGCGTACCGGGGGTGAAGTAAACGAAGCATTGGAACAAAACCCCACGGCTGTAACACCAATCAATATTCGTGTCTATGAAGGCGAGATTTCTCTGCCTTATTTCCAGTCCTTGCCGCTTGACGGCGACGGCACGGTGCTTAAGACCAGCAGCTGGATGCCAGCGGACTTTAGTGGCGACACAGCTCTTGATCCGGCCCCGTCTGATCGCATTAGTTACCGGTTCCCGTTTGCCTCTAAAACAGCCGATACGATAGTGCCGATTGTTGTTGCGGCCCCGTCAACGACATCGGCGACGCCCGCAAACGGTTTCCCGGTTATCATTTACCAGCACGCAGCCACTCAAGACCGGTCGGCCATTCTGCCTATGGCCACAGCCGCCGGGTTAACCTGTATTTCTAGCCCAGCCGACGACTGCTTTGTGACCATCGGTATTGACCAGCCGTTGCATGGCATTTTTGAGGAGAATGGCGGTGCCGTTGGTCTAAGCCCAATTTCTACTCAGGCAGGTGCCTCTGCCGAGGCGACCGAACGTCACTTCGGATTTGCCGCTGACGCTGAATTGAACGCAGTGGCCGCCGCGAGCCTTGAAGCGCCTGGATCGGGTGATCTGTTCCTTAACTTTGCTAACTATGCAAATACCCGTGACAACATGCGCCAGAGCGCGCTCGATCTGCTTAACGTGAACGCATCACTGCAGAATATTGAAGATGCGATCGGAGCATGTTCCGAATGTGACAACGACCTCAATATCGACCCTAGCCGTGTCTACTTCATGACGCATTCCCTCAGCGGTATGGGCGGTGCAGCGGTTCCGCACTTGACTAATCTGGCCATCGACGCCGGCAACCCTCACTTGAACCGTATTCAGGCATCAACGTTCTTTAACACGGGTGGCAGTTTCACTCGTCTGGTTGAGAACTCCCAATCGGTAGCCCCTCGTGTATTGCCTGGTTTGGATGATGCGTCTGACGGCCTGCTTGCTCAAGGTCGTACTGAGCTGAATATCTACTTCAATGTGTTCCAGTCACTGTTGGATTCGGTAGATCCGACCGCTTATGCGCCTTTCTATAAGGGGCAGTCCGTGCTTCTAACCGAAATAGCGGGTGATCCGGAAGATTCCGAGAAGCCGACGGATAACACCATCCCGAACGCCGCTGACGAGGAAGCTGCTTTGCCGCCGCTCGAAATCACAATTGCCGAAACCGGCTTTGTGATTAAGGGCGAAAATATGCCGCTGGCGGGTACGGATCCTCTCGCTGCTGCGATGGGTGCTGCAGCCATACAGGAACAGGCGGGTAACAATACGCTGCCGGTGATTACCCGTTATACCGAAGGTGCGCACGGTAATCCGATCTCTGCAGGTACGAAGGATGCCGAAGCCTATTCGTCCAGTGCAGTCTTTACTGAGATGACCGCACAAATGCTTGAGTTGTTCAGCCAAGGGTCTGTCTCGGTTGACAACGGCTGTGTGGTTCAAGGTGTAACGGGTAGCGATTGCGACGACCCGGAAAACAGCGATCCAGGCAAAGAGCCCGGTGATGGCGGCGGAAACGGCGGTGATGACGGTAACGTGCTCCCGATTCCGGTTCTAGGTTTTTAAGCATACAAACATGGAATAGCGCCGCCAGTATCCGGCGGTGCTCATAAACCTCTCACAACGACAACGATAACCATGGCGTGTTCCCGCTTGGCGGGGGCACTTGCGCCAAAAAAATGTGCGGAGTAACTGCAATGACAATAAAAAAATCCATTTTAGCGAGGTCTATTCAGCTCGCGCTGACGACCCAGATCGCGTGCCTTGCACCCACCGCTGCCGCTTTTGATTTCAGCTTCTACGAAATCGACGCGTCGTTCAGTACCACACTGACGGCAGGCACCGCATACCGGTTGGAAGATCAAGATCCGGATCTGATCACCCAAGGTAACTTGGGTCCGCAGTACGCCTATAGCAACACTGGCGCATCGTCCAACAACTTTGATGACGGTAACCTCAACTTCAATAAGGGTGACCCATACTCAACCATCCTCCGTGGCCGAAGCGAGTTGTTCCTAGACTACATTCCAGACAGCGACGTACTGACCCGTGTCGGCTTTTTGGGTCGGGCCAGCTATTACTACGACTTTGAGCTCAAAGATAATGAGCGCGCCGTTGACCCGGTTGGGCAGCAGCGTGAACTGAATCCGGAAGCGAAAGACAACGCCTCAGGAGTAGACCTTCTGGATGCGTATATCTTTACAGACTGGCAAGTAGGGGACGTTCCGGTAGCGGTCCGCTACGGCCGTCAAGTCGTCAACTGGGGTGAAAGTACCTTCATCCTGGGCGGCATTAACGCAATCAACCCGATTGACGTACCGGCATTCCGCGCACCCGGTGCCGAACTGAAAGACGTACTTTTACCGGTAGAAATGCTCTATACCTCGGTTGGGCTAACGCCGGAAATCACACTGGAAGCTTTTGTTCAGACCGACTGGGAACCGTTCCGCATCGATGACTGCGGTACATTCTTCTCCACCGCTGACGTTGCCGCCGATGGTTGTGGTCCGGTATTGCTAGCCGGGCAGGTGCCAGACTCGCAAGCGTTCGAAGAGGGTTTTATCTCGCCTCGAATCGGCGATAAAGAACCGGGTGATAAAGATCAGTTTGGCGCGGCAGTACGCTGGTACGTAACTGAACTTGAGGCCGATGTGGGTTTCTACTACACCCGCTATCACAGCCGTCTGCCGTACATCAGCGGTGTGGTGAGCAATCCTGAGTCGCCTGAAGGCAGTCAGATGCGAGATGACAGCAAACCGGACTCTCGTTTCCCAAGCTACTTCATCGACTACCCGAAGGGCATCGACTTGTTCGGCGTGAGCTTTAACACCACGCTGCCAACAGGCACCTCTCTGGGTGCAGAGTACAGCTACCGTCCAAACATGCCGATTCAGTGGAATACCTTCGAGTTGATCTACGGCGGCTTGCAGCAGCGGGGCCCTGATGGCCAGGTGATCAGTAAGCTGGAACAGCGTGAACAGGCCAACGGTGGTAACTACGCGGGTAAAGCCGTGGATGGATACGATCGGTACGGCGTGTCGCAACTCCAAACAACCCTCATTCACTTTATTGATCAGATTATGGGCGCAGACCGCTTCATCATCGTGGCGGAAATTGGTGCGACTTACGTGCACGACCTGCCGGATCTGTCGGAAGCCCGTTATGGTCGCTCAGGTATGTTTGGTGTGGGCCCGGTTCCTCTGGATGGCCCCAGCTTCTCTGGCGACTTCTGTAGCCAAGGCACCGATAGCGAGAAACGTCTGAACATCAACGCCACTAACTGTACGAATGATGGTTTTACGACTGACTTCTCTTGGGGTTACCGAACGTTGTTCGTTTGGGATTACCCAAGTGCAATAGCCGGTGTCAACTTGCGTCCTAAGTTGTTCTTCTCCCACGACGTCGAAGGCTATGCGCCGGACCCAGGCGGCAACTTTAAAGAGGGAAACAAGTCGGTAGGGCTTGGCGTGGATGCAACCTATCAAAATGCCTATAAGGCCTCTCTCAGCTACACGAATTACTTTGGTGGCGATTTTAACGAGACCAACGACCGCGATTTCGTGGCCGCCTCAATCTCATACGCATTCTAAATATCCGGGAACTCAAGGAGATCTGACTTATGAAAATGATACGTACGTTCTTATACAGCGCAGTAGCCAGCGCCATGCTGGCTGGAGGCTCGGTATCTGCCGGGGTGTCGCAGGATGAAGCCGCGAAGCTCGGCGACACCTTGACCCCTATGGGTGCGATCAAGGCCGGCAATGGCGATGCAATCCCTGCTTGGGACGGTGGTTTGGTGACCCCGCCGGCTAACTATAAAGACGACGGACGTTACGTTGACCCGTTTGCGAACGACAAAGAGTTGTTCCGGATCGATCAAAGCAACGTCGACGAGTACGCTGATCGCCTGACCCCGGGTCAGGTGGCGATGATCAAAACTTATGACACCTATTTCATTCCGGTCTATGAAACCCGTCGTACTGGTGCTTATCCAGAAGTCGTTCAGAACAAGACCAAAGCAAACGCAACTGATGTTTCGCTTATCGAGAGCGGTAACGGTCTGAGTAATTACCAGACGGCCATTCCGTTCCCGATTCCCAAGAACGGTCTTGAGGCGATCTTTAACCACATCACCCGCTACCGCGGCGGCTCAGTAACTCGTAACGTCGCGCAGGTTACACCACAGCCGAACGGTGATTTCAGTGCCGTTAAGTTCACCGAGTCGTTCACTGAGCGAGTCCAGTTGAAGGACTATGATCCGTCTGAAGATGAGAACGTCATGTTCTACTTCAAACAGACGATCACTGCGCCATCTCGCTTGGCCGGTAACGTGTTGCTGGTTCACGAAACCATCAACCAGGTTAAAGAGCCACGTCGTGCATGGTTGTACAACTCTGGTCAGCGTCGTGTACGTCGTGCCCCGAGTGTTGCGTATGACGGTCCGGGTACAGCAGCTGACGGCCAGCGCACGTCAGATAACCTAGACCTTTATAACGGTGCGCCAGACAAGTACAACTGGGAGCTTAAGGGTCGTAAAGAGCTTTATATCCCTTACAACTCTTACCGCCTGGCTAGTGAAGACCTGAGCTACAAAGACATCATTAAGCCGGGCCACGTAAACCAGGAGCTGGCCCGCTACGAGCTGCATCGTGTATGGCACGTTACTGCGACTTTGAAAGACGGTGAGCGCCACGTATATAAAGTTCGTGACTTCTATATCGATGAAGACACCTGGCAGATTGCCGTGGTTGATCACTACGATGGCCGCGATAACCTCTGGCGCGTAGCAGAAGCTCATGCGATGCAGGTTTATGATGCCAGCATCCCGGCTTACGCGTTCGAAACGCTTTATGACCTGTTGTCTGGTCGCTACCTGGTGATGGGTATGACCAACGAAGAGAGCGATCCGTACTCGTACGGTGTTGAGCGCAGCTCACGGGAATACACCCCAGCTGCACTGCGTCGCGCGGGTGTTCGCTAATAGCGTAACTGAGTGACGTAGGCCCCGGCCGGTGTACGCACCGCCCGGGGCCCCTATCTAGGGTAGGAGTTCACAAATGTACATTCTCGATATAGAAGCAAGTGGTGCAGGTGAAGGAAGTTACCCCATCGAGATCGCATGGAGCCGTGTGGACGGATCTGAGTCTTATTCGACGCTTATCAATCCCGATAGTGTGGATGGCTGGCAAGGCTGGAGTCATCAAGCAGCCAACCATGGGCTGACAAGACAAGAGTGCTGCGAGCGGGGCGAAACGGCAGCTTATGTTGCCCGGCGTGTGGCTCATCTATTAAACGGCTATCCGGTCTTTTCTGAAACTCCGGTTCAAGACCAACAGTGGCTCGATAAACTGTTCACCGTTTCAGGTAAACAGTGTCCTGCCGAGTTGATTCCGATAGAGCGAACGGTGCCGGCTTCGAAACGGTTAGCGTTGAATGGGCGTTTGTTAACCCGCCGTGACGAGCATAATGCGGCCGAGAACTGCCTTCTTTTGTGTCGTGTTATACGCCAGATGAATGCGGTCGATACGCCTGATTCCCACCACCAAAGCATTTCAAGTTCTTCCTTTAAGTGGTTGAAAGGTTTCTCGTTTGTAACCTGAATTATTGCTTTTTAACATTCCCTTCGCGCTCGTTCTGCTATTCTTCCTTGCAACGCCAATCTTCCTCCCGTCATAACGAGCACTTGTCAGTCCTGAAGGTAGCTTTCGTCATTGTAGTGGCGGCGAACACAAGGACATTGCCATGAAGAAACTCAGCTTACTTACGCTAGCACTATCGGTCTCTACCACACCGATGATGGCGCTGGCGAAGATAACTACGGCAACTCTTTACCCATCACATGCCGAGTTGACATGGCAGGAGTCCCGGCAGGTCAGTGCCGGTGCGGGCATGATTGAAATCGAAGGATTGCCATTGAGCCTTCAAGACCAGTCTTTGCAAATTCAGCTTGAGGGTATGCCCAGTGCCCAGGTCCACCAGATTCAGGTCAGTCGCGCAGAGCATGAAGAGTTCGTTGCTGACGAAACCCGTCGAATCCGGGATGAGTTGTCTGAAGTGACCTTGCGAATTCAAGAACATGAAGACCTTATCCGCGCATGGCAACAGCAGGTAACGTTGATGAGCCATGCTTCCCAATCGGCGCATGAACTAACCGCTACAGAGTTGCAAGAAATGGCGGCGGCCGTTAAAGGCACGACACAGACAGCGCTTGCCGAAATACGCGCAATTCGCGTCGTCATGAAGAGCGACGTGGCATTGAAAGAACGTCTCACGCGGGAACTCTCGCAAGTCACACAAAGTGCCAAGGCGGCTAAAAACGTGCGGATCCATTATCGGGCTCCCGAAAGTGGCTTAGTGCAAGTGAAGCTCCGGTTTCAGACCCCCGAAGCAAGCTGGCGGAGCGAATACAATGCGCGCTTGCACACCGAGGCGGAGTTGGGCGGGGAGCTAACTCTGGAGCATGTAGCGGTTGTACGGCAGACAACGGGATACGACTGGGACGATGTGGAATTGCACCTTGCCACCGCCAATGCACGCAAGGGAACGTCGATGCCTGACGTAACCTCGTGGGTTGTAAGCCCCCGTCAGCCAGAGCGATACCAATCCAAGATGCAGGCCGTGATGGAAGCCGAGATGGAGGAGATGCGCGCAGCGTCACTCATGGCCGACTCTGCGGTTGTCGACAGGATTAGTACCTTCACCCAAAGCTATAGCTTGGCCGAAAACGTTCAGTTGCCGAGTGGATCATCCAAACAGCGTTTTAGAGTGGCCGATCACAGTGTGCCCGTTGAGGTGGCTGTTTGGTCAGCACCGGTGCTGGACCCTACGGGATACATCCATGCTAAGGGACAATTTAAGGCGAATGCACCGATACCCGCAGGGCCAGCTACGTTATATCGCGATGGCCAAAGCGTGGGCCAAACTCATCTTGGTGGTTTGGCCGACGGGGAAGAGCTTGCGCTGGGTTTTGGTGTCGACGAAGCCGTTCGAATTTCTGTTATCAATGAACTTGAACGTACCGGGGAGGAGGGCATTTGGAGTAGCGAGAATGTGCAGCGCCGCCAGAATCGTTTTGAGATTACCAATCATCACGATACCCCTGTGCAGATTCGACTATTCGATCGACTTCCCGTATCCGAGCAAGACGTGTTAACCGTGAAATCATTGGAGATCAGCGAACCCGTACAGCGTAACTTCGCGGAAAAGAAGGGCGTTTTGAGTTGGGAACGCGAGGTGCCTGCAGGTAAAACCATCAGTGTGAAATCGGGGTTCGAGGTGAGGGTGCCTGAAGGGACCTCGTTGCCTCGTTTGTAACCCGGTAAGTCGTGAAAGTTATAAGTAGCGCATGCTTCATGCCGCTTATTCTCGCTCAAACCATGCACATTTGGGCGCGTTGCCTCATAATTGCTTGATCACCCCGAACTTTTAGGTTGTACCTTCGCGCATGCATACTGCTTTCTGGAAAGAAAAAGGATTCGTGAAATCGGCCCTTATCACCGGGTTGTTTTGCGTATTTGTGTTTACTCTGATTGTCTACGGGGCCCTGCAGTACCAAGCGTCGCTACTAAGCAACGATTTGAAAGTCGCAGAGCAGGCCAAAGCTAGAATGACGTCAGGTTTGTTAGAACAAGTCTTTGAGTATACCGCCAATGACCTGTTATCAATCGCAAACATGCCTGCCGCGGTTCGGTTTAACCGTTACAGAAATGACGCTTGGGAAGAAGCGCTTGAAATGGTGTTCCGAACTCAGCTAGAGCAAAAACCCAGGTACAGCCAATTACGCTTTCTCGATCATGACGGGATGGAGCTGATTCGATTAGAAAAGAACGATCAACGCGTTATCCAAAAACACGCAAACGCTTTGCAGTTCAAAGGTGAGCGGTATTACTCCATTGAAGCCGCAGCTCTTTCTATGGGCGAGGTTTACGTTTCGCCGCTGGATCTCAATGTTGAAAAGGGGCAGGTTGAAGTTCCGTTCCTGCCCATGATCCGTTTTGGTGTTCGGGTCGTGGATGAGGAAACTGGTCACCAGGCCTCAGTGATTCTGAACATGAAAGGTCAGGCTCTGTTGGATACCTTTGATACGGCTATGGTCGGATCTTATCCGGCGTTTCTGTTGAACAGCGAGGGCCACGTTCTTGCAGGGCCAGATGAAAATGACGAATGGGGTTTTATGTTTGGACTGCCGTCGTCATTTGCGCGTGATTACCCTGAAGCTAGTGATCAAATTCTAGCCAGTGATTATGGCTGGGTCGAAACAAGCAATGGACTCTTTGTTTACGAAACGGTCCATCCGTCGAAACAATTCAACAGCAACTCAAATGCCGATCAATACACTTGGAAAACGGTATCGTTCGTTCCTAGTGAGGCGTTGCCGTCGTCAGCATTGTTGAGTCATCCTTGGGTTGTTGGGTTCTATATCATCGGTGTTTTTCTAACACTGGTCATTTCTTTTTATACCCATTTCTTGATTTATAAACGACGAGAACTTCGTCGTGAAAATGAGCGGCAATCCAAGCGTTTTTGGAAAATATCCAGCGTGCTGGGCGATGGCTTGATCGTGATGGATAAGGATGGCCTATTAACATACATGAACCCGGAAGCTGAGCGGATATTGGGTTGGGGCGCAGACGACCTGGTTCATAAACACGGACATGAAGTATTTCACGTTCACGACCCGGACGATCCAAGTTGCTCAGTAATGGATGTGATGAAAACTCGCCAACTTTATCGTAGCAAAGACGAAGAGTTCCGTCGTAAAGATAACTCCACCATACCAGTCATCCTGAATGCAGCACCACTCACAAGCGACACAGGTGACGAAGGCATCGTGATCTCGTTTCAGGATTTTTCAGAGATCAAGGAGTACCAGGAGACCATCCACAGTTTAGCCTTTCAAGATAGTCTGACAGGGCTTCCTAATCGGCGTGTTCTCGAGGATCGCATGCAGTTGGCCATTGCTCTATCGGGTCGGCACGCCCGTCATTTGGGACTCATGTTCCTTGATCTTGACCATTTCAAAGAGGTCAACGATACCTACGGTCATGATGCGGGTGACATCTTGCTCAAGGAAATTGCGGAGCGGCTGGAGCGCAATGTACGGGAAACCGATACGGTGGTGAGAATGGGTGGTGACGAGTTTATCGTGCTACTGCCGGAAGTCTCGTCGACTGAAAACGCTACGGTGGTGGCTGAAAAAATTCTTCATGCTGTTTCACAGCCTGTGGTGCTACCTTTGGGTGTTGCGCGAGTGGGTGTCAGCATTGGTATCGCAATAGCCAGAGGCGCGGGCCTAACGGTTGAAGGTGTGATGCAAAGTGCTGACAAGGCCATGTACGAGGCCAAGCGCAGAGGTAAAAACCAGATCTTCGTCAACGAATATCGCTTACCTGACAGTAAATAAGGGTGACTAAAAGGTTGTTCGTTTTTCTCAGAGTTAGGAATCATTCATGAGTGTTGTACCCTTTGAAAACTTGGCATGCCCTCTAGACGGCATTCCTCTTTACCGTGAGGGAAGGAGCTGGCGGTGTGCAACTGGCCACAGCTTTGATATTGCGCGGCAAGGGTACGTTCATTTGCTCCCTGTTCAAAAGAAGCGCTCAAAGGAGCCTGGTGATAGCAAGGCGATGGTCGCGGCAAGGCAGCGGTTTCTTGACGCCGGCTTTTATCAGCCGATTGCCGATGCCGTGTCGAAGGCTACCCTGGAAGGGGCGTCAGGTAAGCCCTCCATAAGCTGTCTCGATGCTGGGTGTGGTGAGGGCTACTATATGCGGCAGCTTGGTTTGGCTGCCAGCGGAACCAGCTTATCCTTGCTGGGGTTAGATATCTCCAAGTGGGCCGTATTGTCAGGTGCTCGGCAAGACGATCGTGCTTGTTGGGTGGTGGGCAGCAACGCCAATCTACCGGTTGTTTCTGGCTCGCTTGATAGAGTGCTTTGCCTGTTCGGCTTTCCGGTGTATCCGGAGTTTGCAAGGGTACTTAGCCCGGGTGGCCGCTTGATTCAAGTTGATGCTGGTCAGGACCATTTGCGTGAGCTGAGGGAGATTATCTATCCGGAAGTCCGAACAGAATCAAAGAAAGTTTCACAAGCACCTCAAGGCTTTCGCCGGATCACAACGGAGGATATTCGGTTTTCCTTGCATATCGCGGGTGCAGAGCCGATTGCAGATCTGTTGGCGATGACGCCCCATCTTTATCGGGCCAGCCAAGAAGGGCGGGAAAGGGCGGCTGCCCTTGAGTCCTTGTCTCTGACGGTCGATGTTTGCCTGCATACCTTTGAGCGGGAGAGTGCGGCGCTCTGACGACCGTCTGTAGATTTCAAACGGAGGCGATTTCTTCGGCAGTGAGCGGTCGGTACTGACCGGGGAGTAGCTCGTCGTTTAGCTGAAGCTTGCCCATCCGTTCCCTGTGGAGTGAGGTTATGCGATTACCAACGGCATGAAACATACGTTTTACTTGGTGGTACCGTCCTTCGTATATCGTTACCCGAGCCAGGCATTCGTCTAGCTCTTCGATCTGCGCCGGGGAGGTCGCCAGTTGCTCGTATTCGAACCAGATGCCCTCTTCAAATCGTTGGTGTGCTTCCGCAGTGATAGGGCCCTCGGTGGTGACTCGATACACTTTGGGTATTTTAATCCTGGGCTCTGTGAGCCGACGAGACCAGTTGCCATCGTTGGTGAGAATCAGAAGGCCGGTACTGGCACGGTCCAGGCGGCCACCGATGTGTAGTTCGTCACGGAGATTGGGGTTAATCAGTTCCAACACCGTAGGGTGTGTATCGTCCACGGTTGCGCTTAAGTAGCCCGCTGGTTTGTTGAGCATCAGATATCGAGCGGGCTGGGCCTGTCGAATCACTGTGCCGTCTATCGCTACAGCACAAAACTCGCTGATGTTCCGCTGTGCTTCGCGACAAACCACGTCATTCACGGCAACTCGCCCGGTGGCAATCAGGGCATTGGCGCGTTTGCGACTAATGCCATTCTGATTGCTGACGATTCGCGATAACTTCATAAATAAAAGCGTTTAAGCGCCCGTGCCCTTAGCTTTTAGGCGATAAAACTCTTCAATAACCTGCTCCATCGCGACTGGGCAGTACTCGCGGAGGCCACCTAGCATAATGTGTTTGGATACCTCTCCCACGGCCTCGCCGTCCGACAACAGATCGTAATCCAGAGTGACGTTGCCTCGTTTTCCCGTCGCTTCCAGGTTTGTGTTGCTCAACTTCAGGTCTGGATTAGGCGTGTTTAGCTGTTTAAGGCCGAGGCTCATGCTCTGATACATAACCATCGGGCGATCCGGGTTGAACATGACGCCATGGGACTCCATGAGCGGCTTGAGGGTGTGGGGGAAGTTCTTGCCGGACGTTGAAACGTAGCACCGGATGAATTCTTCGACCGCTGTCTCGTCAAGCGTCTGCTCGCCACGACGATTCACTTCGATGTAGACTTTTCCGCCTTCGTCGCACACTTCTATCGTGCCGTCTTCGCTTTCACGAAACTCCAGCGGCACCTCTGCGCCTAGCAAACTCTGGAACTTGAAAGTCATGGAGCTGGACAAGCCAAATCGTGAGAGCACGATGGCAAACAGCAGGTCGCCGGGCACGCAGAAACGGCGTGCATCGACATCATGAATCGGATTGAAATCTCCGGCAACTTCTTTGGCAAAAAGGCTCGCCTGGCGCGCGGTTATAATGATCCGATCATTTTCTATGGAGTAAAAGCGGTCTAAAAACATAGTTTTCCTTTAGTCATTACCGGCTTCCGCCTCTCGCATGCGTTCCTGGCGATCCCGTTCTTCTTCCTTAGCGGCTTCAATGATTTCGATAACTTCGCCCACATCCGCACTTTGGGTATCGTGCTCAAAGCAGCCGGTAAGCTGGCTATCCGGGTAGAGGTCACCGGCCTCATAAAGTGCCCAGATTTCTTTACCATAGTCCGTGTTCAATATTTGGGGGGCAAAGCGCCCGAAATAACGGCGCATGTTATCGATATCACGCTCTAACATTCGTTCAGCGTTATTGTTTCCCGAGGCGTTAACCGCTTGCGGCAGATCGATAATGACCGGGCCATCTGAGTCTACGAGTACGTTAAATTCGGATAGATCACCGTGAATCAAACCGGCGCATAGCATGCGAACGACATCGGAAATAACCTGCGTATGGTAAACCTTAGCTTGCTCCGGTGTTAGTACCACATCGTCTAATCTCGGGGCGGCTTTACCGTCTTGATCTGAGATCATTTCCATTAGCAGTACGCCATCCACGAATCCGAAAGGCTCCGGCACACGCACGCCTGCTTGTGCGAGGCGATAGAGGGCATCCACCTCTGCGTTCAGCCAAGCATCTTCCTGTTCTTTCTGGCCGTACCGAGTCTTTTTGCTCATGGCGCGGGCGCGTCGACTGTTCCTGACTTTTCGACCTTCCTGATACTGCACCGCTTGCTTGAAACTGCGTTTCTGGGCCTCTTTGTATACTTTGGCGCAGCGCACACTGTCGCCGCAGCGCACCACGAACACTTGAGCTTCTTTCCCGCTCATTAACTGATACAGCACTTCGTCTACCATGCCGTCGTCGACAAGGGGCTGTAATCGCTTGGGTATTTTCATAAAACTCTGAGCTGCCTGGTTGTGTCTGTTCGGAAAAGCGCGTTTGTCAGCATGTCTAAACGTATACTACCTCATAATGAAGCTGGTACCCTGCTGGTTGAGATAATCAGTTCATTATGTGGGCGCGTCTTTGTCAATGGATTCAGTGATTCTGCCAGAGAGCTTTATGGATTTGTTGCTGGACGCTCTGTGCATCGTCGACCGCGATGGCTATATCCGATACATCAGCTCTTCTGGCCATCGAATTTTCGGTTACCAGCCCGACGAAATGATTGGTCGGGCGGTTCTGGATTTCGTTCATCCTGATGATCAGCATAGAACTGCCTGCGCGGTTGAAGAAATCCTGCAGGGCGATCCCAAGCTAAACTTCGAAAACCGTTACGTTCGAAAAGATGGCTCTACAGTTCATATCATGTGGTCTGCTCGCTGGTCAGACGACAAGCAGGTTCGTGTGGGTTTGGCTCGTGATATTACAGAGCGCAAACAAGCTGAGGCCAGGCAGTCTGCTATCTACGCCATTTCAGAGGCAGTGCATCACGCGGATAACTTGTCTTCGTTATTTGCAGTTATACACGACATTGTGGATGGCTTGCTCGCAACACCGATCTTCACCGTCGCGCTGGTGGATCCCGACAGTAACACCTTGGACGTTCACTATAACGCCGATCACTTAGAAGAAGATGTCTTGGATTCCAAGTCTGCCGCAAGTGAGCTGTGTGTCCAGTTAATGCAATCCGAGGCTACCAAGCTTGTACGTCCTGATGTTCTGGGGATTCAGTTGATGTCGTCCGAGGGTGTATATGGGGCGGTACTGTTGCAAAGATACCCTGGCGGCACGCACTTCTCAGAGCATGACGAAGAATTGCTTGATTTCGTAGGTGTGCAAATTGCAGCGGCTGTTGAGCGAAAACGAATGCTCTCCCAGTTGGAATATATGGCCAGCTACGATCAATTAACCGGATTGCCCAGCAGGCACATCGTATTGGACCGCATGCAAACGGCTTTGTCACGTGTGGCTAGAGAGCAGGGCATTTTGGCGATTCTTTATCTCGACCTGGATAAATTCAAGGAAGTGAATGATCTCTACGGGCATGGTGCGGGGGACGAGGTACTAGTATTGGTCGCCAATCGTATGATTGAGTGTGTTCGAGCCTCCGATACGGTTGGTCGCATGGGGGGCGATGAGTTTGTTGTGCTGCTCGATACCATTAAGTACCCGTCTGATGCGGTGGTCATTGTTGAAAAAATTCGGACTACACTGAGTGAGCCTTATGAACTGTCGGTGGCAACCGTTAACTTGATCCCAAGTATTGGTGTCGCTTTTTACCCGGATCATGGGGAGGATATGGAATCGTTGATTTCGTCTGCCGACAGTGAAATGTACGCGGAGAAAAAGAGCAGGAGTTGAGCCCTATGGGAGTCGAGAGGGCCGGAGTGAAACCCAGAAACGCAAAAAGGCAGCCGAAGCTGCCTTTTTTATAACGCTAGTGGGCTGTAAATTACAGACCTACTACGTTTTCCGCCTGAGGACCTTTCTGGCCCTGAGTTACGGTGAACTCAACCTGCTGGCCTTCTGCCAGAGTCTTGAATCCGCCGCCTTGGATGGCGCTGTAGTGAACGAAAACGTCAGGGCCGCCTTCGCGAGTGATAAAGCCAAAACCTTTGGATTCGTTGAAAAACTTAACAGTACCGGTAACAGTAGACATATATATAATCCTGAACTCAATCATTTTATGTGCCGTCTAACCGTCGACATGACGTCAGATCAGCGGGTTGTGCGGAAACAAAAAACTTGCGTGATCAAAAACAGGACGATGCACTACTGATGACAACAGGTATACGTCTTATTGATGAATGCTTTGCTAAATCTTTCCAACGACCGCCACTGTACTCCTACTGGATGAGTTTGCAAAGTTATTTTTCATAGGCAATAACCGCATAGCGGGTCAGATGTGTATGTGGCTCGTTATTTCGGGTAGCCCGTGATCTTACGAATCTTTCGGTACAAAGGCTGTAGGCGGTCATACATCTCCAAGTAGACCTCCGAATACAGCTTTTCATAGAGGGCGGACGCTTCAGGCGAAGGCTGGAAAACCTCGCCGACTCGAGTCATCGCGTTAACCGCTGTTTTAAAATCGGGATGGAGTCCCAAGCCGACAGAGGCATCGATCGCTGCACCCAGGCCGGATGTTTCATACGTGTGAGGCCGCTCTGCAGGAAGCCCGAAAATATCAGCGGTTAACTGCATAGCGGCATCGCTTTGAGATCCACCTCCTGCAACCCGCAAGCGACGAATGGTTTTTCGATTACGTTTGGCTAACCGTTCTTTCCCTTCTCTCAGGGCGTAGGCCAAGCCTTCAAGAATGGCTCTATAAATATGAGCTCGGGTGTGCACATCACCAAAGCCGATGATGGAGCCTTTGGCCTCAGGGCCGGGCTGGCGAACGCCGGGGCTCCAATAGGGTTGCAGCATCAATCCCATGGAGCCCGGCGGTACGGAGTTTACCAGTTCGTCGAACAGCGCCTCTGCTTCGATGCCTTTTTGTTCGGCGATACGCTGTTCGCGTAAGCCAAACTCTTGTTTGAACCAGCTCACCATCCAGAAACCTCGGTAGATCATCACCTCAGAAGAATAATGACCTGGCAGGGCTGACGGGTAGGGCGGCATAAGGCGTGTCGGCTCAACGTATTTTCGATTCGTGGTGTTTATGGTCGCGGTTGTGCCATAACTCATACACGCGATGTCCGGAGACAATCCACCAGAGCCGAGAATCTCGCAAGCTTTGTCTGAAGCAGCCGCAATTACTGGCAGTCCACTTGGTAAGCCCATGTGCTCGGCTGCCTCGGGAAGCAGCTCTCCGAGTTTTTGCCCAGGTTTGACCAGCTCCGGCAACATGCCGCGGGTAATGGGGGTGATTTGCCATTTGAAGTCGTGTCGGCCGGCCCAGCGGTGTTTCTTGTAGTCAAACGGCAGGTAGCCCACCTGGCTGCCCGTAGAATCGCGGTATTCGCCGGTTAACCGATAATTCAAATAGCCTGACAGCAGCAGGTACTTGTGGGTTTGTGCCCAGATATCGGGTTGATTTTGAAGGATCCAGTTGGCTTGAGTTTTCTCTCGAAACCGTTTGATGGGCTCTTCAGCCCTAATGAGCTTAAATACCGCGCCCCATGGACCTTTCACCGGGCCCTCAACGTGGGCGTGCCGCTGATCCAGCCAGATAATAGCAGGGCGTAGCGGTTTGCCGTTTTCATCCAGGTTTATCACCGTGCCGCGCTGAGTGGTCAGGGTTACGCCCACGACTTGCTCGGGGCTAGCGCTGGTGTTCTGCCATAAGGCCTGACACGCCAGACCTAAATTTTGCCAGAAGTATTCAGGATGCTGCTCCGCCCAGCCGGGCTGTTCAGAGAAGTACGGCTCAATTTCTTGTTTGCCTTTACCAACAAGATTGCCGTGTTTGTCGAACAGCAGCGCCCGCACGCTTTGGGTGCCATTGTCGATGGCTAGTATGAGCGGCTCATCAACCATCTCAGGCGACTCCCGTTGTTGGCAAATTGTAGGATTGGCGGTACAAAGTCAGATAGCGATCAACTTCTTGTTGCCACTGCATGTCGCTCCAACCAAGCAGTGGTTGGCACCGCCTGCGAAGTGCCGGCAAGAGTTGCTCTGCGCCCTTCGGGCAAACCAGTCCCAGCCGGGTTCGCCGAAGCAGCAGGTCGTCCAGATGGACAACCTGTTCGTGCCTGCACGCCCAGTCTAGCTCGGCCCATAGGGTGGTAGTGCCATCTACACAATCAGGTGATTTTTCAGCCAGCATGGACGTGAGTTGTTGTCCGTAAAATCCCTTGAGCCGGTTCCACGTAAGTCTGCTAAAACCCGCGTACCGTGGAGTCTCAGGTGGCGACGTGAAGACGGGTACTCGATCATCTCTTAGAACGGATTTGTCACCGTCAAACGCCGCAACCAACGATTCGCGGGCTATTTGCCGAAAGGTGGTCAGCTTCCCTCCAGCCACGCTCACCAAGCCCTTGTCGCTCCTTAAGGCGTGTTCGCGATTTTCTTTGGACGGCGATTTATCTTCGCCACTGGTAACAACTGGACGAACTCCCGCCCAGCTCGACAATACATCCTGAGCCTTAATCCCGGTGCCGGGGAAAAGCTTCGACGAAACCTGCAGTAGATAGTGGACTTCTGCGTCGGTAATGTTTGGCTCAAGGTTCAAATCTGCTGTGTGGTCGAGATCCGTTGTGCCTAATACGGTTGTGCCTAGCCAGGGAAAGGCAAATACCGGGCGACCATCTTCCGGGTGCAACAGCGAGACAGCACAGGTCACCGGAAGGCGCTGCCATGGGAGTACCAGATGACTGCCACGCAGCGGGCGTATGTGCAGCGGGGTTTCGTGAGGGCCTTGTTTCTGAAGTCGGTCGGCCCATGCGCCAGTCGCATTGATGACGCGTTTGGTTTTAACGTGAATGGCGCTTTCGCCTTCCGGCGTTACGTCTATACCGGTCACGTGGCCGTGGGCGTCCCGGGTGATTCCCGATGCAGCAACGTAGTTCAGGCAAATGGCGCCGTCTGCCTGCGCTTCAGCAATCAATCGCTGCACCAACCGCGCATCGTCGGTTAGGGCATCGGTGAAGCGGCTGGTTGCAATCAGACGGTCGTTTGCCAGTCCCGGCACCCATTGCAGCGTTTCTGCCGGGGTTAGCTTGTCTCTGGTGCGAACCCCTGCGAGCTTGTCATATACGGTAAGCAGCAGCTGAAACACGCGCGGCCCGGGAAACTTGCCCCGAAAATGAGGCATCAGGAACGGTATGGGTTCAACCAACCCCGGCGCTTCCTCCATCATCCGCTGGCGCTCACGCACGGCCTGTCGGGTAAGACCGATGTGGCCGCTGCCTAAATAGCGAAGGCCGCCATGGACCATTTTGGAGGACCGGCTGGATGTGCCCCACGCAAAGTCTTTTTGTTCCACCAGAAGGGTGCGTAATCCGCTACCCGCAGCTTCTCGGGCAACACCCGTCCCCGTAATGCCACCGCCAACGACAACAACATCGAAGGGAATATTGTTGTTTTTGAGTACAGCGAGCGTGTCGCCCCGATTCTCAGTCATCATCCTGTCAATCCAGCAGCGTGGTTGGATTCAGTCGGCCATCCGGGTCAAAACTGGTGGTCAGGGCACGAATGGCCTGCATGCCCAGCTCACCTTTTTCTACCGGCATGAACGGTGCGTGATCTTTTCCGACGCCATGCTGATGGCTGATGGTGCCGCCATTTCGGACGATGATCTCAGAGGTGGTGTTTTTCAGACGCTTCCAACGCTCAAGCGTTTCGGCGTATGTATCGGCAACACGGAAAACGTAGGTGGTGTAAATTGAACAACCCTGACCATAAAAATGGGACAGATGTGTGAAAACGTGAGAGTTCTCCTGCTTATCAGCCAGTCCCTCGCGAAGACTGGTTTCTATCTTCTCCATTAAACTGTCGACGTTGTCCCAGTCTGTGGCAGTTTCCAGCGTGTCCACCGCATAACCCATCTGCCATAGGGCCTCCCGCAGGTAGGGCATAGTGAAGCGTTTTTCAGCCCACTTGGCGCCCAGTTTGGTGCCGGTGTACACGCCGCTGTATTCCTTACATACCTTGCGGGCCTGGCTGAGGCTTGCCGAGGCTTGAGCTTTTGTGCCGGTGACGCCAAAGGTCATCATGCATTTACCGTCATTTGCACCGCGCAGCGACAAGAATTTCTCGAGAAGGTTTATCAGCCCCGGGTGGCCAGCCAAGGCGAGCTGGGTTTCGGTCTCGATGGCGTTGCTGAGCCGAAGCATGGATAACTGGATTCTGTTTTGGACCAGTTTTCGAGCAGCCGTTCGCGCTTTGTCCCAGCTTGGGAAGAACACCACATGGAAACGTTCGTGTTCGGGCAGACGAGTGACTCGGGCTTTCACTTCGGTGATCAGCCCCAGGCGACCTTCTGAACCGAGGATCATTTCACGGATGTCGGGCCCAGCGCTGGACGCAGGGATGGTTGGTATGTCCAATGTGCCCTGCAGGGTTTCGATGCGACCGCCCGCGAAAAGCTGTTCGATACGGCCATAACGCAGCGACTGCTGACCACTGGAACGTGAAGCTACCCAGCCGCCAATCGTTGACAGTTCGAACGATTGGGGGAAGTGCCCCAGGGTATATCCATGGGCGCGTAACTGAGATTCGACCAATGGGCCGGGCGTGCCTGCACCAAAGGTGGCCAGTTGGCTTTCCCGGTCCAGATCAATCAGGCGATTCATGTTGGCCAGACTGACGGTGAGTACCGGCTTGCCCAGATCGACCGGGTTGATGTGGCCAGCAACACTGGTGCCGCCACCGTAGGGGATCAGATGAACGTCGTGAGCTTGTGCGTACCGGAGTAATTTACGGATATCCTCGTTGGTATTCGGTACCGCGACGCCGTCCGGGAAGGTGCAAATGTCTCCGCTGCGAAGCGCCAACCAGTCGGGAAGGCTTTGACCGCGAGCGTGGCGAACTCGTGTTTCAGCGCTGGTATCAATCAGCTCGCTCAGTTGTTCGTCGGCCGGAAGGCGGGAAGCCGGCACCTTGGCGCACACTTCTTCCAAAGAGCTATCACTCAGCGCGTTGGCTACACCAATTCGGTCAGCAAGAAAATCTTGCCCGCCCTCAGGGATATTCAGGTTAAATTTATCATCGCCCCAACCGTTCCAGCGTCGCATACCAGCCTGCTCCAAAAATTATAAGTTGAGGGCATTCTAACGGTAGGCGGGCAGATAACAGTGTCGTTGTGCGACATCGTTGCTGTCATTTTGCGACAACTGCCGTACAAGGTTGTTCAGGGGGTAAGGGCGCTGTTAAGCCGTTCATTGAGATCTTGCCAGCGTTCAAGCTTTTGCGCGTCACCAATACGTGCCCGTTTACCGGATTCCTGGTTTAGCCAAAGACCATCGCCATTAAAGCTGTATACAGGTTCTAAATCAGTGCGTTGTGAGGCAGGTTTAATCTCGTTTATGAGGTTGTCGAGGACCAGTGGATCGGAGCCGGGGGTTTCGTACCACGCAAGTACCATGTGGGCTTGATCCAGTTCTAGCGCTTTGACATAAACAATTCGAAGTTGGTCATCGGGAACGCCCATCGCTCGTAAGCTCAGGTACTTTGCGATTGAGAAATCTTCGCAGTCGCCACCATTAGTGGAGAGCAGCTGAACAGGCGTTGCCCAGTAGTCTTCTTCGCCCCAATGGCGAATGTCGCTGATAAAACGAACGCGATTGAAAAAAGAGTTCACCAGCTTGAGCTGGCGGTCGACCGGCGCGTTTGCCGCGAGAACATGCAAACGTTGCCAGTTTTCAAGGCGTTGATGGGCTTCTTGTCCGAAGTCTTTGAGCACATAACTCATCAGCTTGTCGCTGAGTTCCAGCGCGCTCACTAATGAAACTGCTAGCAGTAAAGGCAGGATGATGGAACGGCGGGGGCGGAATAGGGCGGCCGTTTCCATAGTGAGCCTCAGTTATTATTCCGTAGCCGCTGTCGCAATTGCTCTAAGCGCTTCCGGATGTCTTCTCGTCGTTGTTGCTGGCCGGATGATTGCGGGTCAGGTGTGCCCGGTTGTGTTTGAGCCCGCGGGGTGCCTGTCGCCGTTTGTTGGTTATCCGTCGCCTCAGCCATGAAGACACCGGTACTTTTTTCGGTTTCGGGGAAATACAGGTTCTCCAGTTTGCCTTGGCGGTCGATGATCACCCGGTTCGGGAACACTGTTCGCAGTGTGGCATTCCCTGGGAGAGCTTTCCCCACAAGGTAAGCTTCGGTGTTGCCTTTGTCGTCTTCGATCAACGCACTGCCTGGAAATTCGCCATCAGCAGCCAAAACACCACGTAAAGCCAGCCTGAGATTCGTTTCGGGTAGATTTTCAGTGTTTGCGCTTGGGGATTGCGCTGGTGCAGATGAGTTACCAAAGACGGGTAGGGTGGCCAGTTCGACCTGAGGGACGTTGTCGGTAATATTGGCCGTCGAGTCGATTGTTACGTTGGGTTCCGGCAACGATGCCCACTGCTCTGATTGCCAGAATTGATAGCCCTGCCACGCGGTAATGCCAACCATTGCCAGTGCAACAACAAAGGTAAGAATTAGTGATATCTGTTTTGGGGTGGCTAACATCTGTAATCCTGAACACGAATGGCGCGAACATGAAAAGTTCACAGGTTATCAGACTCAACGTAATTAGTGGCAGTATAGTGTACAGAGTTGTTTAGTGGTTCCCATTCCTGTGGTAGCCTTTTTGAATGCTGACAGTATGACGGATTGGGATAACACTGGCCCTATAACAAAAACCAGTGACTAGACGGATTTAACGAGGGAAAGTTGATCACCGAGACCGATATTCAGCCGCAAGATTCGCCGCTGGGCAGACTTCCGTTCACATTTGCCAAACGTAACGGCGTAATCCTTACCCGAAGCGAACAAGGCGAAGCGGTGATCCTCGTTCGGCCTGGCGCTTCGCATACCGCGCTTGCCGAAGCTAACCGGGTAAGTGGTGGGCGTGCCCGTTTTTCTACCATCGAACCCAGCCAGTTTGATGCAGCTCTTAATGCCGCCTATCAAAACGACTCTGCTGAAGCCATGCAGATGGTGGAAGGTATCGGCGACGATATGGATCTGGCATCGCTGGCAGATTCGGTGCCTGAAACTGAAGATCTTCTGGAGCAAGAAGACGACGCACCAATCATTCGTCTGATTAACGCCATCTTGACTGAAGCCGTTAAAACCAGCGCGTCGGACGTACACATCGAAACTTACGAAAAACAGCTGATCGTCCGCTTTCGAATTGATGGTGTGTTGCGTGAAGTGGTTCAGCCTAAGCGCGCACTGGCGCCTTTACTGGTGTCCCGCATCAAGGTAATGGCAAAACTCGATATTGCTGAAAAGCGAATCCCGCAAGATGGTCGGATTGCCCTTCGGGTTGCCGGTAGAGAAGTGGATATTCGAGTTTCCACGATGCCCTCTTCGAGCGGCGAGCGCGTGGTGCTGCGATTGCTGGACAAGCAGGCCGGCGCTATTCGACTTGAATCTTTGGGCATGGGCGATGCTGATCTGAAAACCCTGCGTAAATTGATTCATCGCCCCTACGGAATTCTGCTTGTTACCGGGCCTACCGGGTCAGGTAAGTCCACGTCGTTGTACGCGGGCCTTCAAGAAATTAACGACCGCAGCCGAAACATTCTCACCGTTGAAGACCCTATCGAGTACAACCTGCCGGGTATAGGCCAGACCCAGGTTAACCAGAAAGTTGATATGACGTTTGCCCGAGGTTTGCGGGCTATTCTTCGTCAAGACCCCGATGTCGTCATGATTGGTGAGATCCGTGACTTGGAAACCGCGGAGATTGCCGTTCAGGCAAGTTTGACGGGTCACCTGGTGCTGTCGACGTTGCACACTAACACCGCGGTCGGCGCGATTACCCGCTTGATGGATATGGGCATCGAGCCTTTCCTGATTTCCTCTAGCCTGGTGGGCATTGTTGCCCAGCGATTGGTACGCGTGCTGTGTGATCAATGCCGCGAACCCTACATTCCGACTGAAGAACACTGTGAGTTCTTGCAGCAGGATCCTGCTAATCCGCCCACTATTTTCCGAGCGAAAGGGTGCGAACATTGTAATCAGTTGGGTTACCGGGGCAGGGTAGGTATCTACGAGGTTGTGGAGGTCACAGAGGCATTAGGCGCCCTGATTCATAAACGGGCCGGTGAATTGGAGCTTGAACACGAAGCTCGAAAACTCAGCCCCAGCATCCACGCGGATGGGGTTCAGAAGATTCTTGATGGCATTACCACCGTGGAAGAAGTGCTGCGCGTTACCCACCGGAGTAAATAACCCATGCCAGCATATGAGTACAAAGCGCTGGACCCGAGGGGCAAGCAAACACACGGTGTTGTAGAAGCAGATGCAGCTCGGGCTGTCAGGCAGCAACTTCGGGAGAAGGGCCTTACACCGTTGTCGGTGGAGGCAGCGGTTGAAAAGCAGTCACGAAGCAATCCGTTGAGCAGCCGGGGATCATTGACGGCTGCAGACTTGGCGTTAATTACCCGACAGCTTGCGACGTTGATTCAATCCGGTATTCCGATTGAGCAAGCGCTGAGTGCAACGGCTCAGCAAACCGCCAAACCCCGCATTCGGGGAATGTTGATCGCCATCCGTTCCAAGGTTATGGAAGGCTATACGCTGGCGGACAGTTTTGGCGAATTTCCCAAAGCTTTCCCTCGCCTGTACCGTTCGACTGTTGCGGCCGGGGAGCATGCAGGGCACTTGGATCTCGTGCTGAACCGCTTGGCGGATTACACGGAAAGCCGACAGGAAGCCCGTCAGAAAATCCAGCTTGCTGCCATTTATCCGATCATCCTGAGTATCGTTGCTATTTCTATCGTGGTGTTCCTGCTGACCTACGTGGTGCCGGACATCATTGAAGTATTCCTTAAACAAGGGCAGGAATTGCCCGGGCTAACGATGGCTATGTTGGCCGTGTCGGATTTTTTGGGCACTTTTGGTGTCTACCTCTTAATACTGTTGGTGCTTGCGGTAATCGGGTTTCGAGTGGCGTTAACCAAGCCTGGATTCAGGCTGAAGTTCCATAAACAGCTTCTGCATTTACCTTTGTTCTCCGGGATGGTGCGTGGAGTGAATACCGCTCGTTACGCCAGCACACTCAGCATTTTGACAACGAGTGGTGTGCCGTTGGTTGAGGCGATGCGCATTGCCGGTGAGGTGTTATCGAATGATTTTCTTCGACAAGAATTACGGGAAGCGGCTCGAAAGGTGAGCGAAGGTGGCTCGCTGCACCGTGCATTAGATCAAACGGGTTACTTTCCTCCGATGATGCTACATATGATTGCCAGCGGAGAGTCCAGTGGCGAACTGGATAGCATGTTGGAGCGCACGGCACGAATGCAGGAAAATACCCTGCAATCCAAGATCGCTGCGATTGTTGGTCTGTTTGAACCGATGATGCTGTTGATCATGGGTGTGGTCGTACTGATCATTGTGCTGGCAATCATGCTGCCGATTCTGAACATGAGTAACTTGGTGGGATGAACGTAGTTCTCGCGCCACCAAAAAGACATTTGAAGATTTTATAATCAAGATCCACCAGTAAATGACGAGTGACATTATGAGCAACAATCTGAACCGTAAATTAACCAATGCCAAGGGTTTTACCCTGATCGAAATCATGGTCGTGATGGTCATTCTGGGGCTTCTGGTGGCCATTGTAGCGCCTAATATCATGGGTCGAAGCGATCAGGCTAAAGTGACGGTTGCCGAAACCCAGCTAAGCAATATTGCCAATGCGCTGGATCTGTACCGTCTTGATAACAGCCATTACCCATCGACGCAGCAGGGATTAGAAGCCTTGGTTCGTAAGCCCAGCGGTAGCCCGGAGCCCCGCAACTGGAACCCTGACGGTTACCTGAAATCCGTTCCGGAAGACCCTTGGAACAATGAATATCAGTACGTTAGCCCGGGCACTGAGGGCCCGTATGACCTGTATTCCTTCGGCTCTGACGGGCAGGAAGGCGGCGACGGTGATGCCGCTGACATCAGCGTTTGGAACACTGAGCAGTAATTGATTGTGAACCGCAGGGCAGCCCATTCCGGTTTTACGCTAATCGAGATTCTGGTTGTCCTGATTATTGTCGGGCTGCTGGCTTCGCTTGCCGTCTTCAGCATGGGCGGCAACTCCCAGCAGCGTGAGCTTGAAAGTCACGTGCGGGAACTTTACCTGCTGATGCAGACGGCGTCTGAACAAGCCGTACTTGATAATCTGGAACTTGGCTTATTGCTGGAAGAGGGTGGCTACCGTTTTGTCGCGTTTCAGGATGAGTCGGGCGAATGGAAGCCCTCGGGTGAGCGGCTTTTCCACCAGAGAACATTTCCGGAATGGCTGATACTCACCCAGTTCGTTGAAAGTGACGCCCCCCGTTTAACCTCTGCTGAGGATAAGCTCCGCCCTACGATTGTGTTTTTCTCCAGTGGTGAAAGCACGCCTTTCGAGATTGAATTTACCGTCGGGACAGACAGTGATCTGATGCATACCCTTGCTTCAGACGGAGTGTCCGAACTGGAATGGCGCCAGCCGGGTTCCGGAGATGAAGAATGGTAAGGCTGCAGAGAGGTTTCACGTTGCTCGAAGTGCTTATCGCACTGCTCGTCTTTAGCCTCATCGCGACCGCGGCTGCCGAGGTGGGAAGCCAGTATATTTCCAGCTTTGAGCGAGTCAGAGACAAAACACTTGCCGGGTGGATTGCCGAAAACCGCATTAATGAACTGCGGCTGCAGGAAACGTTACCCGGTACCTCGGAGAACTCCACAGACGAGGAATTCGGGACATACCGTTGGCAAGTCACCACGGTTGTCCAAGGCACAGCAGAACCCTCGATGAGGCGGGTTGAGGTAACGGTAGCAAAATATCCCGGCGAGAAGGACGACGCCTATCCCGTGCACTCTCTGTCCGCTTTTCTGGGGGCTAAATGAACCGATCGAGCGGTGTGGGAAGAGCCCAAGCGGGCTTTACCTTGATGGAAATGCTCATCGCCGTGACCATCACCGCCGTCATTGGCCTGGGTGTCTGGCAAGTAGTCAGCAGCGTGGTGAACTCCAGAGATCGGGTGAATGCACTGGCGGAGCAGTTTGACGGATTGCAAAAGGCTATGTTGTTACTGGAGCGGGACATCACCCAAGTCGTCAATCGACCAGCGAGAGATGTTTATGGTGACTTCAAGCCTTCACTGACTTCGAGAGACGATGCCTTCGAACTTTTACTCACACGCCAAGGTTGGCGTAACCCCTTGGGGTTGCGAAGAAGTGGTTTGCAGCGGGCAGGCTGGGAATACACCGGTACTGAACTTCGGCGTCGATACTGGCCGGTCGTTGACCAGGGTCAGGATGAAGACAGTCGCGATATCTCGTTGTTGGAAAACGTCAATAGATTTGAAATCCGATTTTTGGACGATGAAGGCAAATGGCACCAGGCTTGGCCAACGGATCAAGCTATGGCGTCATTTACCCCTGGGGCGAGGCCGGACATTGAGCTACCTTTGGGCCTCGAAATAACACTGGAACACGAGCGGTTTGGTGAGATCGTTCGGCTGTTTTCGCTTCCAGAGTTCTCGCAAGAACAAGCTCAGTCGGTGGTCAATCAGCAACAAGAAGCCGCTTCCGAGACCTCATCAAACGAAGATGATGATGAAAGTTCGGTCGGGGGTGAGTCTTGAACTCGGTTTATCGCATCAACCCCAGATTTCAGTCGGGTGTAGCGCTGATCATGGTGCTGCTGGCGATGGCTTTGGTGGTGTTATTGGCTACTGGCATGACCAAACAACAAAGTTTGCGCATTTATAAGGCCGGACATTATCTGGCGCAACAACAGGGACACAGCATTGCCCTTGGGGCAGAAGAATTTGCTAAGCGGATATTGATTCGCGATTACGAAGAAGACAAAGAAGACGGCAGCATGGTTGATAGCCCGGACGAATTTTGGGCCATGCACGCCGCTGTTTTACCGCTTGATGAAAACGGCGTCGTTGAGGTTCAGATCGACGATCTGGGTGGACGTATCAACCTGAATGACTTGATAACCGCGAGTGGTGAAGTGGACACGCTGACCAAAGATCGTATCTCGAGGCTATTGGTTGCTCTGGGTATCACTGGGCTAAACGTCGACACACTGATTGACTGGATTGACGCCGACGACCAGACCGCAAGCGCATATGGGGCTGAAGACGGCCAATATCTGATGGCAGCCCCCGGATTCCGAGCTGCAAATCAGCCCTTTGTATCGATCACTGAGCTAAGATTGATAGAGGGCATGACGGAAGAAATCTATGTAGCTCTTCGCCCGTATGTCTCGGCGTTGCCAGTGAGCGGCATTGGTATTAACGTCAACAGCGCTGCGGCTCCAGTGCTGATGTCACTCCATGGCGAGCTGAACGAGGCCCAAGCCGAGACCATTATCGCGAAAAGAGAAGAGGAGCGGTTCGAGAACCTTCAGGACTTTTTGGCTTTACCTGAATTCTCGGGGCTGGGCTTGAAGGGGAATGGCTTAACGCTACAAACCCGTTTTTTTGAAGTTGTATCACGGATTACCTACGATAATCGTGTCGTAAATATGGTCAGCACGGTGTTTCGTAATCCGGAAGGTGAGGTCCGAACGGTTCACAGGGATACTGGACAAAAGAATAGGATCTCCAAGGAACCTTACACTTTCTCAGAAGGATAACCATGTCTTATCGTCTTTATGTGCGGCCGTTGTCGCCATTTGCGGACCCGGAGCAAAGCCCGGACGCCCAGCTTTACAGCTGGGTGTTGCACGATGCCAGTGGTGATGCTCAAGCACGGGGCAGTGCTGATCCCAAAGCCATCATTGAACAGACTTTGGCGCAGAACGCGTTAGATAAGGTCCTTTTGGTCGGCCTAATCCCTGGAGACGAAGCAGCTTTTTGCATGGCTGATATTCCCGCGAAACAAAGTCGCTTCGTTCAGCAGGCACTGCCGTACGCAGTGGAAGAGCAGATTGCGCAGGATATTGAGACAGTCCATCTGGCACTCGGAAATCATTCTGACGAAGGGTATCTGGTTGCGGCGATTGATTTGGCACAAATGGAACGCTGGCAAAGTCTGTTTTCAGGCTGGGATCAGGTACGGCTTGAGGCCATTTACCCCGATGCGTCGCTCTTGCCGGCACCCGATTCGGGCTGGATGATGTGCCTGGATGACGACTTCGTGCTGATGCAGAGCCAACGAGGCGAATGGTTGAGAATGCAGGCAGACAACCTGCCATTGTTTGCCATGACCATGGCAGCCCCCTCAACCGAGGAGGTTGTCGCGGAAATACCCATCCAGCTGTACGGAATAGAAACTGAATTAGAGCGCCAGCAGCCCTTGGTGAATGAACTCTCCGGTTCAACGGGGCGAGTGCACGTTCAGCAGAAACCGTTAGAGCTTTCAGTCCTTGAATTCCTGGCGTGGTCGCACCATCAGCATTTATGCCAGCCGGTCAATCTGTGCCAGGGTTCATTCTCCATCAAAGTCTCTGGCTCCAGTCCGTTGAAACTCTGGAAGCCACTGATTGCTGTTGCGTCACTTTGGTTTGTTATACAGCTTGGCTTGGACGTCGGGATGGGGATGTATCACCAGCAACAGGCCGATGAGCTGAAATCGCAAGCCATGGCGATCTACCGACAGGCTTATCCCTCGGACCGCCGTACCCATGCTGGAAATGTTCGCCGGGTCATTGAAGGGCAGTTACGTGTCGCCGGCTCACAGGGGGCGGATGTCGATTTCATCACGCTGATGAAGTTCACCGGGGACCAATACGGTCGTTTGGCGGGCTCTGGCGACGTGACGTTCAATTCCATTAATTACAGCCGAAATCGCGGCGAATTGGTCGTTGATGTCAGGGCCGACAGCTACGATCGTCTGAGCCGTTTGCGTAATGGGTTGGCTAATGAAGGGTTGCAAGCCCAGATCGGCTCGGTAGTTAACGAATCCAACGGCGCTCGTGGCCGCTTGACGGTTTCAGGAGGGTAAGCAATGTTTCAACGCCTAAAGGATCAGCCCGCCGTTGGAAAACTGATTGCGAGATACGATCAATTACCGCAAAGAGACCGTCAGGCTTTGACAGTTCTGCTTATAGCCTTGGCTATTGCAATATTATATTTTGCTGTGTGGCGGCCCATTACTGATTATCGTAACAGCGCCGAGGCCAGCCGTGAAAATGCCGGGGAGTTATTAGCTTGGATGCAGGCCAATGAGGCTACCATTCAGCGCCTTGGCAATGGGGGAGCAGGTAGTTCCTCCTCCAGTGTCGCTGATCGGCCCGCAGATGGCCGGGCGCTAATGGCCTTGGTTACTCGGTCTGCCGGAGAAGCCGGCCTTTCGTTACAGCGTTTTGAGCCCTCTGGCAGTAACGCTATTCGAGTTTGGATGGAAGGTGTCCCGTACGCGGATGTGGCCGCCTGGTTGGAACGTTTAGACGCCCAACATGGAGTTCTCATAGATCAAGCCGCCATGGATAAAGGTAACGAGCCCGGAATAGTATCCGTCCGGCTCACTCTCGCCATCTGACTTGGTGACCATTTAAATGAAATACAGGAGGCAGAGTGTCTAATTCCCACGATTTTGACCTGATTGTTATTGGTGCCGGCTCTGGTGGCGTTCGCCTGGCCAGAATGTCTGCTCAAACGGGCGCTAAGGTAGCCGTTGTAGAATCCCGGTACCTTGGAGGAACCTGCGTAAACGTAGGTTGCGTACCCAAAAAGCTGTTTGTTTACGGCGCCCACGTCAAGGATGAATTGGAAGACGCTCAAGGATACGGTTGGAACGTCCCATCTGAAGATGTGAGTTTCGACTGGCCTACATTGGTTGCCAATAAAAACGCTGAAATCGAGCGGCTTAATGGTATCTACGGCCGAATGTTAGAAAGTGCCGGTGTCACCATCATTGAGGGCACCGCCAGTATTGTCGATCCGGAAAGGATTGCGGTAGGGGATAAGCAATACACCACCAAGCATATCACCGTTGCTACCGGCAGCTGGCCTGTTACACCGGACATCCCGGGTAAAGAATGCTTGCTCACGTCAAACGAGATGTTTTATCTACCCCAACTGCCGCGCCACGCTGTGGTATGGGGTGGTGGTTACATTGCCGTTGAGTTTGCAGGGATTCTGGCAGGGTTAGGTGTAGAAACCACCTTGTTGTATCGCGGGGATCTGTTCTTACGTGGATTTGACGAAGATATTCGTCGATTCACTGAGCAGGAAATGCGTAAAAAGGGCATCAATCTGCGTTTCAATGTGACCATCGACTCGGTTGAGCCAGACGACGCGCTCTACAAGGTGAATCTAAGTGATGGCAGCAGCCTGCAGACAGGTTTAGTGATGGCGGCAACAGGTCGCCGTGCGCTTGTTGATGGCTTGGGGCTTGAACAGGTCGGGGTAGAGCTTAATAGCTCGGGTCATATTGTTGTGGATGAAGATTTCCGCACTGCCGTTCCGTCTATTTCAGCACTGGGCGACGTGATTGGTACGCCCCAACTTACGCCCGTTGCTTTGGCTCAAGGGATGGTGTTGACCCGGCGTTTATTCGGTGATGGTCAAGGTGAGATGGATTACAACGCCATTCCGACCGCGGTATTTTGTCAGCCTAACATCGGAACCGTCGGCCTGACCGAAGAGGAAGCGGTTAAAGCCGGTCATAGCGTGCGTATTTATCGTTCAGACTTCCGTCCGATGAAGTACACCTTGAGCGGTCGCGAGGAACGAAGCCTGATGAAGCTGGTGGTAGACGATCAAACCGACAAAGTGCTGGGAGCTCATATGGTTGGGCCGGATGCCGGGGAGATTACCCAAGGTCTGGCCGTCGCCATTAAGGCGGGTGCAACCAAAGCGCAGTTTGACTCAACTTTGGGGATACATCCGACCTCAGCGGAAGAATTCGTGACTATGCGGGAGCCTGTTCAGTAAACGGCAGATCAAAGGGTATCTCGAAACGGAACGAGGTACCCTGACCCATATCCAATTCAATGTGAACAAGCCCGCCCATAAGTTCGACTAACCGTTGGACCATCGATAAATTAAAACCTGCTCCACCAAATCGTGAGTGCGTGTTCGGGTTATGGAGATTGTTGATATTGCCCATACTGGAACTAGAGTCGCGAACGGTACAAGTGATAAGGGCGTGCTGCGCATCGACAGTCACCCAACTGGTTCGCACTATAATAAAACCGTTGCTGGTCATTTCAAGGGAGTGGTCTAACAGGCCGCTTAACACTTGCCTAACTCTGGGCGCGTCGCCTATCACCACTGCTTTGTCCGGCCAGTCTCCTAAACAATGAGATTCTAACGAAAGCTCCTGCTGCTCTGCGGCATGCCTGTAAGATGCGATGCAGTTGGAAATGAGCTCTCGGAGATCAAAGGGCTGCGCGTCTAGTGCCTTAGTGCCACTCTCCAAATGCGCGTAATCCAACATGTCTGAGATAACCGTCAATAAGTCCTGAAGGGATTGCTTTGCGGTATTGAGGTAGTCCTGCTGACGGGCGGAGAGTGGTTCCTGCTCGAGGTGTTTGATCATTCCGACCACGCCGTTCAGAGGCGTGTTGAGTTCGTGCCTGATACTCGACAAAAATTCTGATTTCACTCTACTCGCATGCTCAGCTTTGTCGCGCTCGGATTCAGAAACGGCGAGGGTTTCGTCACGAGTTTTTTTAAGCTGTTCCAGACGCTGCGCCAGTTCATTGAGTTTCTGTTGTAAATCGATAATTTCTGACGCAACACCATTTTGGTCGATTGTTTCAGCGCGGTAGTCACCGCCAATGAGGTTATCGACACGGGAGCCCAGATTCTGCATAGAGCGAAGTAGGTTACCGAGAAAAATGTGCACTAGAATAATGGTAAATAACAACATGCCCCCGCCAACCAGCAACGACGACCACCAAATATTTCGAAGCTTCAGATCCAGGGTTGCTGTTCGCACACCCACCTGAACACTACCGATCCGAAGGATACCCGTGCCAGTGTCCCAGCCTGTTCGAAACCACGCTGTTCTGTTTTCTTCGTCAAGCAACAAAGGTTCTTGAAGAATCTCAGATTCGTATACTTTGTAACGGGGATCGTTGATATCGATTTGCTGACCCTGCGCACTGGAAAATCCGATTTCCTCACCCACAACATCGGTCACTCTGACCCAATGCGCATCGCTATGCTCGAGCGCATTATCAAGCACCTGTTCGAGCGCAGAGTTGTTACCCGACACGATCGCGTATTCAAGAACAGGGGCGAGGTTATCGGCCAGCAGTTGGCTACTTTGCGCCATCGCGTCGCGCGCATCACCCAGCCGGACCGATGTAAAATATGCGACAAGAACGCTAAACATCAGTACCGCAGGCAACACACCAAGCAGCAACAAACGCCGGGAGAGAGAGGCTGATGATGCCTTCTTTGGGCCATTAGTCATCTGAAGTCGCCTGAGGCGGGCTTAGGAGCAGTTCCTCAATGCGTTTGGAGATTTGTTCGGGTTGAGTCAAGGGTATGTTGAGTGACCGTGCTACCTGTCTGTTGACCTCAACGCTATAGGTCTCGGGATAGCTTGCCGGAGGAAATGTACCGTTCTCTACATAATAGGTTAGATATTCTGCTGTTTTATCAGCCATTGATGAGTAAGTTGGATAGCTTGATGCCAGTGAGCCGGCTTTCACGTAGGCCTGGCTCGGTCCTATCAGTATTTTGTTCCGCCGGTAGGAAGTGAGGAGAATGTGCTTGATGTTTCTGGGGTGATATATGTCTTGGTCCGGGGTCCCTAAGAGTAGGTCACCGTAGTTTAAAGCTCGTATGAGAGTGGGGATGAGCTGATTTTTTGACGTTACAATGAACACCTGACCTTTGAGACCAAAGTCCGTAAGACGTGCTAACAACGGATCATAGAGCGAGATGTCATCCGGACTGGCTAATATAGAAACTTTGGTTGCGTGGGGCAGAATGGCTTTGCCCGTGAGAGCTTGACGCAACAGCGGTACGTCATAATACACAGCACTCATGTTGCTGGTTGTTTCGTGGGGGAAAGCATCTAGATACTGCTGTTCAACCAAGGTGCCCAAAACCGCTGCATTTGGTTTTTCCCGGAGCAATCGTTCGAAGGCTCCCGGTCCTATCGTAACCACCGGTTCATTTTTGATTTTCGCGAGTTGTGAGTCCGGTATCAGTTTCAGCTCTATACCTGGGCTGGACCGGTCTTCAATAAGGCCCACAAAATACATGTCCAGAGGCTGGTTGCCGGAGCCAACTATATACACTTGTCGGGATAGACTGTCTTCGGATTGGGAATAGGCATTGAAAGGCCAAGTAACCAATAGGCACCCAAGGGCAATCAAACAGCGGACGGAATAAAGCGCCCGTCCGGTTTGATTCGGGACGTATCTCAAGTTCAAAATCGGACGCCCGCTTCGATAAAGAACTGATTATGATCCTCGATATTGTTGTCGGAGCTAAGTTCCGGCTCACGATTGAGGTAATGCTGCATAGTGAACGCGACTTCTGCCATGTAGTCCGAACGAAAGAACTGCTTGGCAAGCCGCAAATCTATGCGCTCAAACTGATTCTCAGTGCGGAGAAACTCGTCGGCCCAATAGAATGCGGAAGACGCTTTAACATCAAACGGAAAGTCCTGAATGATTGCGAAGCTGCCCGAGTGCCGCGTGGACATTCTGGAAAGCAGTTCAGTTTGGTACTCCTGCTGGTTGGTATCCACCGCACCCGAAGGATCATGAATAGGGGGGCCGGTGTAGCGTGAATCCTGATCAAGGTAGGCGTATGTGGCGCGCAGTGCTGTGCTTGGATAATCAAGCGTGGCTTCGATTTCAAATCCCTGTTGGTCGACATCCACGTTGTTGCCAAGCGTCCATTGAGTCAGCTGAATGACACCACTGATCATGTCCCGCATTTCATCTTTAAAACCACGAACTTCCAAAGACAGAAGTGCAGATCGTATAGGGAACTGACCGAAATAGCTGATCTCGTGAGATGTAATTCTTTCTTCCTCAAGGTGTCTGCCGAGCGTTAGAGCGCTGGGCGTCTGAGCCACATCTGTTATCGTTATCCGACGCCCCTCGAGATCAGAATACATTGCCGGGGTTACATTGGTTAGCGTGTAACCTGTATCGGGGCTCTGCTCAAAGGTATCCGGGGTGCGTACCGCTTTTGAAAACACGAATCGGATAGCATGATGGCTATTGATAATAAAATTGGCCGCTACCCGTGGTGAAAAGTATCCCTCGTCCGTGGTGCTGGAATGTTCCCAGTTACCACCAGCGTTAAGGGTCATCCAGGACCAGGGCGTATACTCCAGATTACCGAAATAGCGAGACTGATAGCTGTGTTCCCGGCCATTGAAATAGGTTTCAGAGCGCAAGGTGTTTTTCCGAAACCCTGCCCCGGACACCAGCTTCAGGTCATCGTTAAAAATCAGGGTGTCTTGAAACTCCAGCTCGAGCCTGGTGTCTTCATAATCCGCATTAACTCTGGCCAGCAGCGGAGTCTCATCGGCGACAGGGACTTGGCACGCTTCAAAACCAGCTCCTGTCTTGCTGGGATTACGTAAGCAATTAACGACGGACTCACCGAGCTCAATGTCATAGCGATCCCTGCGATCAAAATTCGACACGCTGGCGAGAATATGGAAAAAATGGTTCTCCGAGGTGCTGTGGTTGAACTGGGACAGGAGGAAGTAATCCCGGACATCAATGTTTGGGTGCTCAATAAGTTCCAGTTCACTGCTCTTTTCCCTGTCCTGCTGTTTGATACCGTCAGTGACCCCGACCTTTACTTCGATATTGGTATGCTTGCTGAACTTGAACCGGGAGTCGTATCCGAACGTGTTGATGTTGTGGCCGTCATTGAACGGAACTTCCTCATCATCTTCTACTTGGTAATCGAACCCGCCAAATTTACGTTTCTCATAAAAAAGCCGCCAATCAACGTCCTGTCCAGCGCCGCCAACTGAGCCGAATGTTCGTATATGATTTCTCGAACCTCGGGTTACCCGCACTTCAGCACCTGCCGTGTCGGCCGGATCGCGGGTAATAATGTTGATGGTTCCGAGAAACGCATTGATGCCGTATGCTGCGGAGTTTGGCCCTCTCGCCACTTCGATCCGTTCGATCAACTCCAGTGGTACCGGCATGGTTTCCCAATCCATGTCGGAAAGTGTCGCCCGGTGAGCCGTGCGGCCATCAACCAGCACTTGCATGCGCCGTTGTTCATAGTGCACTGTGCCGTGATAGGTGACGACGGGCTGATGGCTGCCAACGAAGTTAACCGTCATTCCGGGCACGAGCCGAAACACTTCATACAGATTCATGATGCCTAAATCCCGAATCTGATCACCCTGAATCACGGTCGTGCTGCCTGGTACGCGGGTTTTCGGCTGCCTCAGACGGGTTGTGGAGAGTACTTGAGGAATTTCAGTGTCAAACGTGTGAAATTCACTAGAGAAGGGCGGCTCTTCGGCCATCGCGGATAACGGTATCGCAAATCCTACACTGCTGATGAACACTGACCAGCTGATATGTCTCGCGAATTTCTTGGCTTTTACTGATGAGTGCAAGCAATTCGTATCAGGCATAGTAGTCGTTCTATAATCAGATGTTCAGCGTATATTTAGATGTATATATTCTCCAATCCTAGGAGAACCAAAACCATTTGTCTCGCGAAAGTTTGCAGAGACTACATATTTGGAGTGAGTGTTGTATGAGCTGCTGGGAGATTCTGGGTATTGAGCCGACGGGCGATCACGAAGAGATTCGTCAGGCTTATGAGCGCCAGATGAAGTTTGCGTCAGCTGAAGAGGCTCGAAAGTTGGACGAAGCCTATCGTGAGGCCGCTGGAGGAGAACCCCGGGTTAATCCGGTTCCGTCACCAGAACCAAGTCCCGTAGCGGATGCTCAGTTGGACGCGAATGAATCCCAAATTGTGCGAGAAGTGGTCATCCAGATAAAAGCACTGATGAATGATTCAGGCCGCCAGCAGGACGCGGGTATCTGGAAAGCGATACTGTGTGAACCACCTGCGGATCAGATACCACTCCGTCGCGAAATCGGCCAACAGCTTGAACCCTGGATTCGGCCATTGGCTGAGAACGGCTCTTTCCCCCAGCCTGTGGCCCGTTTTTTGGGAGAGTGGTTTGAGTGGTTCAGCGTTCAGGAAGCCGTTACAGAGCAAGAACAGCATTCACGTGAGCTTGAAGAAAATGAACCACGTGTTGAAGAAGAACCGCTTTCTCAAACAACCAATTTTTGGCCAGCGGTTGTCGGCTGGATTATTGGCTTAGTGATTCTGACCATGATCTTCGGTGGCATGGGTGTTGGCGGCTGAAGCCTGTTCGATTTTAACTCGATATTTCTGCGCCAAAATGGCACCAACGATGACCTGAATCTGGTTGTAACACATGATCGGCAGCACGATCATCCCGAAGCCAGGGTGCCCGGAAAACAACACCTTGGCCATCGGCAAACCGGATGCCAAACTCTTCTTCGAGCCGCAGAAGACCACTGCGGCTTCGTCCTCCAAACTGAACCCGAACTTCCTGACCATCAGGGTCGCCGCCAGTATAAAAAAGCCCAGCAGTCCGAAACACAACAGGATTGCCAGAATGATGGCCTGCACCGGAAGGTTCTGCCATAGGCCGCTAACCACGGAGTGCGAGAAGGCGGAATAAACAATGATCCAGATAACGCATTGGTCATATCGTGACATGAGGGATTCATTGCGCGCTAAAAAACCACCCAACCACGGCCGCATAGCATGCCCCACGGCAAAAGGGAGTAAGAGTTGTAGAACAATGTCTTTCAACGCTTCCGCCACAGAAAAGTTGCCGCCGCCTGAGGTTGAGACCAATAACAGCAACAGAAAGGGCGTTAGCATCATGCCGAACACATTAGATGCGGCCGCGCTGCAGATGGCTGCGGGCACGTTACCTCTTGCCATAGCGGTATAGGCGATGGACGAAGACACGGCAGAAGGCAGCACCCCAAGATAGAGAAAGCCAAGCCCAAGATCTTTCGGCATCCATTCCGGCACGATATTACTGAGGCCGTTTATCGGCAAAACCGCCAGCGGGAAGAAAATAAAGGTCAGCGATGTGATTAGAATATGCAGTCGCCAATGCGTCGCCCCGTCGATAATTTGTTGACGGGATAAGGCAGCTCCATGGAGAAAAAACAATAAAGCCACAGCCCAGGTGCCGAGCGTAGCAAGGGCATCGGCACCCGCTCCGGTTACCGGTAAAAATGAGGCTAATAAAATCGCCCCCAGCAGTAGCAAGGTAAACGTATCAATACGAAATTTCATGATCAGACCTTAAGTCAGTTGCCGGGGTCCGGAGTGATAAACGTGTAATCAGCGGTATCGACAGAGCGTGTTGCAAATCGGTAGCTGAAGGTAAAGCCGGGCCAAATGGCGGTGTTTCTTCCTTGATCATCTAAATACCAAGAGTGACACCCGGAATCCCAAACCGTGCCGTCCAAGCCTTTTTGAACCACCGAGCAATAACGGGTTTGGCGATCTTCCCGCACATCCATCGCTGAATTCGGGTATTTTGCCAAAGCGTTCAGCGCGCTGATGACATACCGAAATTGCGATTCGAGCATATAGAGAATCGAGTTGTGGGCCAAGTTCGTGTTCGGGCCATAGAGCATAAAAAAGTTGGGAAACCCGTTTACCGTAATCCCTTTAAAGGCCTTTGCACCATGCGACCAAACATCATTCAGTAACACACCATCACGCCCGGTGATGGTCATGGGTGATAAGTATTCGCTCGCACGGAACCCTGTGGCAAAAATGATGGCGTCAGCTGGTCGGTGATGGCCGCCAGTGGTAACGACGCCGGTTTCATCAATGTGGGATATGCCTTCTGAAATCAGGTCAAGATGAGGCTGATTGATCGCTGGATACCAGTCATTGGAGATCAGAATGCGTTTACAGCCGATTTGATAGTCAGGAATGATGCGCTTGAGCTTGGCCGGATTCGTCACATGCGTTTTGGCTTCTTTGATGGCTTGCTGCGCTACAACATTCAAAAATTGACTAAATCGGGTAAACGCCAAGGCACGGGATTCATTCTTCACATAAATTAGTCCCCGATAGAGCCGATCCCAAACTGGTAACTTCTGAAATAAGGTCTGCTCTGACCGGGAAAACGAACGATCGGCTTTGGGAATGACCCAGGCTGCCGAGCGCTGGTACAAATCGAGGTTCGCAACTTTAGGGACAATAGCGGGTACAAACTGGATGGCACTGGCACCTGTGCCAATCACGGCGACACGCTTGCCTGAGAGGTCGAAATCATGGTCCCAAGTGGCCGAATGAAATGTTCGACCTTTGAAGCGATCAAGTCCGGGAATCTTGGGTAATGCCGGCCGATTAAGTTGGCCGGTGGCTGTGATCAAAACATTGGCGCTGAATAAGTCGCCAGACTCGGTAGTCACCGTCCACGAGTTTTCTGCCTCATCAAAGCTTGCTTCGGTTACTGCCTGATTGAAGTGGATGTATGGCCGCAATCCATATTTAACAATGCAGTGCTCAATGTAACCATGAATTTCGGGTTGCGGCGCAAATTTCCGACTCCAATCGTGTTTGGGTTCGAAAGAGTATGAATAAAGGTGGGATTGCACGTCGCATGCTGCGCCCGGGTATGTATTGTCGCGCCAAGTACCGCCCACTTGAGGCGCCTTTTCCAGCAGAGTGAGGTTCGTATAGCCGGCTTGCTTTAGCTGAATGGCCATGCCAATGCCACCAAAGCCAGTGCCAATAATAATGATGGAGGGTTTTTGCTGCTGACGCTGTTTCATGGTGACTGCCTGGTTATTTTTTGTAGCCAGACTATAGCGCTCAAATCAGATAACAAAAAGCCCCGATGGCTGTTTCCTGGCCCCGGGGCTTTTGTCGAAATAATGTCATGTGACCAAGCGGTTACATGCTGCTGGCGTTCGCGGCGTCCTGGAAATTCCAGTCTACCGTGCGAGGCTGCTGGCAATCTGCTACAAACAGGTGGCCAACATTGGGGACGGCGTACCAGAGCTCGCCGCGGGTGGGGTTTTGTTGCGCGAACTCGGCATGGCTTATACCTGTCTCCCAAAGCTCCGGGCTTTGCCAGCCCTCAGGGGCCAGCTCCAGGCGAACTTCCGAGCCGATCAGGCTGATGGACTGTATGCGCAAGGGCAGGCGTGCGTGTGTGCTGGGTTCGCGAGATAGTTGCACCTCGTGTGGCCGCAGATAAAGCTGCGCTTCCTGGTCGCCCTTGGTAGCTGGAAGTGAGACCCAAGCATCACCTTGCACCAGCTTCTGATTTTTTACGACACCCGAAAGCACATTCACATGCCCAAGAAAATCGAACACGAAACGGCTGTCAGGACGAGCGTAGAGCTGCGCCGGATTGTCCACTTGTTCGACTTTACCCTGGCTCATCACGACCACTTGATCGGAAAGTTCCAACGCTTCTTCCTGATCGTGCGTCACGAAAATGCTGGTGAAGTTGTATTCGTCGTGCAGTGCGCGCAACCAGCGCCTCAGGTCTTTTCGAACCTTGGCATCCAATGCACCGAACGGCTCATCCAGCAGCAAAATGCGTGGTTGTGTGGCCAAAGCGCGGGCTAGCGCCACACGTTGCTTCTGGCCGCCAGACAATTGCGACGGGTAACGGTCAGCCAGTTGCGGCAACTGGATCATCTCTAACAGTTTCTCTACGCGCTGGGCGATTTCGTGTTTGGAGGGGCGCTCTTTGCGCGGCAAGGATTCCAAGCCAAACGCAATGTTCTGTGCGACCGTTAAATGGCGGAAGAGCGCGTAATGTTGAAACACGAAGCCGATATTGCGGTCACGTACGTGCAAATTGCTGACGTCTTCGCCACCAAACAGAATTTTCCCTGCATCGGAGGATTCCAGTCCGGCAATAATCCTTAACAACGTGGTTTTACCCGAGCCGGATGGGCCGAGCAGCGCTGTCAGTTTACCTTCCGGAATATCCAGAGACACATCATTCAGCGCCTGAAATTTTCCAAAGGTTTTGTTGATGTTCTGGATGGTGATGCTCATGTCAGACACCTCTTGTTTCCGGCGCGGAATGTTCTGATTTAGCCTGTCGCCATTCGACAAAGGCTTTGGCTACTAACGTAAGAATGGCAATGGCAGCAAGTAACGAGGCGCTGGCGAATGCCCCGACAATGTTGTAATCCTGATATAGCAGTTCGACGTGCAGGGGCAGGGTATTGGTTTGGCCGCGAACATTGCCAGAGACCACCGAAACCGCACCAAATTCACCAACGGCACGCGCGTTAGTGAGGATGACCCCGTAGATCAGCGCCCATTTGATATTGGGCAGTGTGATCTTCCGGAAGATACGCCAGCCTGACGCACCGAGAACCACTCCCGCTTCCTCTTCTTCACTACCTTGCTGTTGCATCAACGGGATCAGTTCCCGAGCAACAAACGGACAGGTTACGAATACGGTGACCATCACAATGCCGGGCCAGGCAAACATCAGTTGAATATCGTGGGTGCTGAGCCAGCCCCCGAGCCAACCGTTACGGCCATAAAGCAGCAAATACAACAGGCCTGCCACAACGGGTGATACAGCAAACGGAATGTCGATCAGAGTGATCAGCAGTTTGCGCCCGGGGAATTTGAATCGTGTGACCGACCAAGCCAGTGCCGTACCGAAAATCAAATTCAGAGGGACAGTCAGCAAGGCGACGAAGAGCGTTAGCCCAATCGCGTGCAGGGTGTATTCATCCATGATGTTGCCCGCGAGGGTACTCCAACCGGCACTCAGTGCCTGAGTGAAGATCACAACAACCGGTATGACAAGCAAGATCACGGTCAAGATCAGCGCCAAGCCGATCAGCGTCCGGCGCACCCAGGGTTGGTCGCCGACTCTGTTTTTATGGACTGACATCTAGCGGCCCTCCAGACGACGTAAGTAACGGCTCTGCCAGAGGTTGATCGCGAACAGCAAAATCAAGGAAGCCAGCAATACCATAGACGCAATGGCACTGGCGGCCGCATAGTCGTATTCCTGCAATCGAATAAAGATCATCAGGCTGGTCACTTCGCTGACGTAAGGCGTGTTACCGGCAATGAAAATAATGGCGCCGAACTCGCCTAAGCTGCGCGTGAACGATAACGCGACACCGGTTACCAGTGCCGGCCATAAAGAAGGGAATATCACTTGACGGAACACCCGACCGTCGGAAGCGCCCAGACTCACAGCGGCTTCTTCATCTGCGGGCGATAATTCTTCAAGCACCGGTTGAACGGTGCGCACTACGAACGGAATACTCGTGAAGGCCATAGCCACCACTATGCCGATGGGTGTGAATGCGACCTCGACACCCAGCTTGTCCAGCCACTGGCCGTACCAACCGTTCTGGGCAAACAGTGTTGCCAAGGTGATACCGGCTACGGCAGTCGGTAACGCAAACGGCAAGTCCACGACCGCATCAATCAAACGTTTGCCGGGGAATTCATAGCGCACCAAAACCCACGCGAGAAGAAGGCCAAACGCGCCGTTGAATAACGAAGCTGCGAGGGCTGTCCAAGCCGTCACTTTATAGGATTCAATCACACGCGGGTCCGTGATGGTGAACACGAACTGATCCCACGTCATGCCGGACGTTTCCACCACCAACCCGGTTAGCGGCAGCAGTAGAACCAGGCTGACGAAAAACAGGGAGATACCGAGACTTAACCCGAACCCGGGCAATACTCGTTTGCTACGACCGGAAAAGCGCCGCACTGGGGCGACGCTTGTTTGAGCAGCTGCGGACATTAGAGTCTCTTACCGTCGACGCTGGAGTTGATCGAGCTTGCCGCCACTGGCGAAGTGTTCTTTCATCGCTTTTTCCCAACCGCCGGCGATTTCGTCGATCGACTTAAGTTTTAAGTCACGGAACCGGTCAGCGTTCTCTTTCAGAACCGTTTCGTTCTGAACTCGGTAGTTGAAGCTGGCCAACAGGCGCTGGGAGTCTTCAGCGTAGAGGTGGCTCAAATACTCTTTCGCCAACGCCTCGGTACCGTTTTGCTTGGTGTAGTCATCAATCCAGGTAACCGGGAACTCGGCCAGAAAACTGACGTTCGGGGTAACGACTTCGTACTCACCTTTCAGGCGGTCGGCAATGTTCAGTACTTCGGATTCGAAGGTCAGCAAGGCATCGCCGATACCACGCTCAACGAAGGTGGTGGTTGCACCGCGTCCGCCACTGTCGAATACGCGTACTTGCCCCAGCAAAGACGCGAGGAAGTCATCAACCTTGTCTTGATCGTCGCCGAACTGCTCCTGTGCAAAGCCTAAAGCCGCCAGATACGTGTAACGGCCATTGCCTGATGTCTTCGGGTTCGGCATTACCAATGAGACGTCTTCGCGAATCAGGTCATCCCAGTTTTCGATATTTTTGGGGTTACCTTTGCGAACCAGAAACGCCATGGTGGAGTAATAGGGGGAGCTGTTGTTGGGCAGGCGCTCTGCCCAGTTCTCAGGAATCAATCGACCCCGAGTGTGCAGAATGTCGATGTCAGTGACTTGGTTGAACGTAGCAACATCGGCTTTCAGGCCCTGGATAATGGCTTGCGCCTGCTTTGAAGAGCCGGCATGAGACTGTTTGATCTCAACGGTCTCACCGGTCTTTTCTTGCCAATGCTTCTGGAACTCAACGTTGTAGGCCGCGAAGAGTTCCCGAGCGATGTCGTAAGAGGTGTTGAGAAGCTCCCGATCGGCTGAAACAGCTGGCTGAGCAGAGAGTAGGGCAGCGCCAAGTGCGATGCCTTTAAACAACGTTTTCATGTAGAGCTCCTCAGAACCTATTAAGTGAATCTGAGGCGCAATTTAACAAAGCTTGCTAAGAACTAAAAAGACTTTAAGTAACTATTGAAATTACATTTTCGAATATGCGTTAGTAGCGCAATAAGGCGGAACCCCAAGTGAAACCGCCTCCGAAGGCCTCCAGAAGCACGACTTCGCCGCGTTGGATGCGTCCATCACGCACAGCTTCATCGAGTGCCAAAGGGATTGAGGCGGCCGAGGTGTTGCCATGACGATTCACCGTAACCACCACTTGGTCCATCGACATATTCAGTTTTTTGGCGGTGGCGGAAATAATACGAAGGTTAGCTTGATGCGGAACCAGCCAATCTATGTCGGATTTCTGCATCTGATTCGCCTCAAGGGTTTCATCGACAATCTTGCCAAGCGTGTTCACGGCCATCTTGAACACCTCATTGCCTTTCATTTCCACAAACGCTGTGCCGGCCTTTACCGCGTCAAAATCATTGGCAACACCGCAGGGAACGTGAAGCAAGGTTTCGTAGCGACCATCGGCGTGTAAATGGGTGGATAGAATCCCCGTTTCCTCACTCGCCTCGAGTACAACCGCGCCAGCGCCATCACCAAACAACACGCAGGTGGTTCGGTCTTCCCAATTCAAAAGACGCGAGAACACCTCAGCCCCGATCACCAGAGCTTTTTTGCTGCTGCCAGAGCGAATGAATTTCTCAGCGGTCGCCAATGCATAGACAAAACCGCTGCACACAGCTTGTATGTCAAAAGCCGGACACCCCTGGAGGCCCAGACGCGCTTGAAGAATGCAGGCGCAGCTAGGAAATATTTTATCCGGCGTGGTGGTGGCAAAGATGATCAGATCGATCTCGGAAACATCAACGCCGGAGGCCTCAATGGCACGTAATGCCGCCTGCTCCGCGAGATCCACCGTGGTTTGGCCCGGGAGGGCAATATACCGCTGCTCAATGCCGGTGCGTTCGCGAATCCACTGGTCGGAAGTATCAACCGTCTTTTCCAGTTCAAGATTGGTGACAACGTTGTCCGGCAAGTAAGAGCCGGTTCCGGCGATGCGTGCGTAAGTCATGGGTGATGTCCAAGGTCATATGCGATCAGTATTGACCTCATGCTAACCTTGCGCCACCGGAATCGTTATTAGCGGTTCGTCTCAGCTCTCTTTGAGGGTGTTCATATCGATGACAAAACGGTATTTCACGTCACCTTTTTTCATGCGTATATACGCATCATTGATATCCCCGATATCCAGCATCTCCACGTCGCAGGTAATGTCGTGTTCGGCGCAAAAATCCAGGACCTCCTGGGTTTCCGGCATCCCGCCAATCAAAGACCCTGCAATCACTCGGCGCTTCAGCAGCAATAGGCCAGCATTCACTGGAGGCTCAATGGGGGTCAGTAGCCCTACAAGAATATGAATGCCATCGTGCTTCAGGCACTTAAGGTAAGGATTCAGATCATGGGCGACGGGAATGGTGTCGAGGAGGAAGTCAAAGGAATTCGCCACGCCTTTCATCTGATCGCGATCGGTTGAGATTACCACGTGATCAGCGCCTTGCTTCCTGGCCTCTGCGACTTTGCTTTCGGAGCGGGTAAACAGAGTGACTTCAGCCCCCAGTGCTTTGGCAAACTTCACCCCCATGTGGCCGAGGCCACCCATGCCAAGAACTCCCACTTTATGACCTTGACCGACCTTGAAGTGCTTGAGTGGAGAGTAGGTGGTAATGCCGGCACACAAAATGGGCGCTGCACTGGCAGGGTCGAGCTTTTCCGGAATCCGAACCACAAACCGTTCACTGACAACAATGTTGTCCGAATAGCCGCCCATGGTGACCGAACCGTCGTGCCGATCAATACCGCCGTAGGTTGCAGTCATGCCTTCATCACAATACTGCTCAAGCCCGGAATCGCAGGCAGAGCATGTGCGGCAACTGTCGACCATGCAGCCAACACCGACGGGATCACCTGATTGGTAAGCCGTGACGCCACTGCCCACCGCCGTGACGCGGCCAATGATTTCGTGCCCGGGAACGACCGGATATTGAGAACCACCCCAGTCATTTTCTACAACATGAATATCGCTGTGGCACACACCGCAGTAATCAATTTCGATGGCCACATCGTCATCACGAAGAGTGCGACGTTCAAAGTTGTAGGGTGCTAATTCGGATTCTGCAGATTGGGCTGCGTAGGCACGCGTATTAGACATGTAAAACTCCTGAATAATTGTTTGTTTTCTTACCCAACATAGCCATTAGCGTCGCGCCGGAAATCAACGAATAAAGCCAAGGTTCGCGACAACTTCACGCAACTCTACGCCGAATTCCCGAATGAATACCACTGTATCTTTGAGAAATCCGAGTGGCGAGAGCGGATGATAAAAAATCAATTGCTGCTCCCGGGCGAAATGTTCCGTGCTACTTTTGAGTGAGAGGGCTGATAAACAACCCTGTAAACTCATCTGGAGCGAGTGGAATCTATGAATCTAATCATCATCGGTGCTGGCATTATGGGGACCACCCTTGCTGTGCTGGCAAAAGAGATGGTTCCCGATTTGGACATTACCATTCTGGAGCGGCTGGATGGCCCCGGAGCTGGCAACTCCTGGGCCTTCAATAATGCGGGCACAGGGCACGAGGCAAACTGTGAGCTGAATTACACCCCGGTTGATGAAGAGGTCATTTCAGTAGATAAAGCTTTAAAAATCCACGCCCAATTTAATGTGGCCAAACAATTTTGGGCCTATCTAGTTCGGAAAGGCGCCGTTGAAGACCCTTCATCCTTTATTAACCCCACCAAGCACTGCACCATCGTTTCAGAGCAGTCCATAGAAATGTTGAGATTGCGCTTCAAGGAAATGTCAGGCCATCATTTCTTCGAACAGATGCAGTTTTCGGAAGATTTCGACGAAATCAAAAGCTGGATTCCTTTTACCATGGAGGGGCGAGCACGCGATGAAAAAATGGCGGCGACAGCCATCGAAACCGGAACCGACGTCAATTTTGGCGCCTTGACTGAGCAAATGGCTGCCTACGCGGTGCGCGAATTAGGGGTTCAAATTGAATTTGGCACGCATGTGAAAAGAGTGCACAGAAGCCCCACTGGCCAGTGGTTGGTCGAGGCCCAAAACGATGCGGGCCCTATTCAGCATAAAGCGGATGTGCTTTTTGTGGGTGCTGGCGGTGGAGCCTTTCCTATTCTCAAGAAAAGCCTGATGCCATTTCGCAGCCGATTCACCGGTTTTCCGGTCGGTGGCCGCTTCTTACAAGCACCGATCAAACCTGAGCAGGCCGAGCAATACCGGGCCAAAACGTATGGTAAGGCGGAAGTGGGCGCGCCTCCCATGTCGGTGCCGCATCTGGATTTACGGTTGGTGGATGGTCAGCACTATCTCTTGTTCGGACCGTTTGCTTCCTTTAAACCCGTGCTCGAAAAAGGCCGTGGTTTTTTCGATTACTTGACCTCTTTACGGCTGCACGACATTCCCGGGCTACTGAATGTCACGTTCGACCACTTTCCGCTGGTGAAATATCTGGTATCGGAGAGCTTCAAAGGCAAGAAAAGTATGTTCGCCGAGTTGGAAAAGTTTGCACCCGGGCTGGGCAGCAAATTTGATTGGGCGCCAATTGAAGCCGGCCAACGGGTACAAATTATCAAAGACGGCGCGTTGCAAATGGGGACAGAAATCATAGTGTCTACTGACAAGACCTACGCAACCCTGCTCGGTGCATCCCCTGGGGCCTCAGTTTCGCCAGAGGTTATGCTACGCTGCCTGGAGCGTTTATTTCCGGCGGTTTTCACGAATGAAGAAGTCAAACGCAGGAAATCAGAACTGTTCCCGGAAGATGACCTGGAAGCTTTGGCACACAACCCAGATCGTTACCGGGAAATTCGCGATTCGGTCAATCAGACGCTGGGAATAACCGCTTTGGGGGACTGAACGCGGAAACTGCCAACAGGGGAGAAATAATGAGTACGCAAAGAACTGAGGTTCTTGACCAAGAGTGTCTTAAACCGGATGGATGCCAGACGATTGATCTGTTGATTGAAACTCGGCAAAAAGACCTCGGTGGCTTTAAAGTTCGCCGCGTTCTGCCAACGATAAAGCGCCGCATGGTGGGGCCGTGGATTTTCTTTGATCATATGGGGCCCGCGGAGTTTCCTGCCGGCGATGGCATTAACGTACGGCCTCATCCGCACATTAATCTGGCAACGGTGACCTACCTGTTCGAAGGCGAGATACTGCACCGGGATTCTGTGGGTAGTTATCAGCCAATTCGCCCCGGCGATGTAAACCTTATGGTCGCAGGGAAAGGGATTACTCACTCTGAACGAGAACGTCCTGAAGTAACTCAGGCAGCACGTCGTCTGAACGGATTGCAGCTTTGGTTGGCTCTACCTGAAGCGGACGAAGAAATTGATCCCGCTTTCTACCACTATCCGGATGCCGAGATCCCCCGTGTGGAGGTCGATGGCGTGCCCATTCGAGTGATCATGGGCAGTGCGTACGGTAAAACCTCTCCGGTCAAAGTGTATGCGGATACGCTTTACGTGGAAGCACACCTCAAAGCTGGTCAGCGGATCGTGGTTCCTGAGGCTGAAGAACGTGCCGTTTACGTTGCTGAGGGAGAGGTTGCCGTTCACGATGCCACGGTGCCTGTGTATTCCATGGCGGTCTTCACCGATGCTCCGGGAATCGAGTTAACGGCGAAGCGTGATTCCCGCATTGCAATTGTGGGAGGAGAGAACCTGGGTCACCGATATATCGAATGGAACTTTGTTTCCTCCCGGCGCGAGCGCATTGAGCAAGCGAAAGCTGACTGGAAAGCACAAAAGTTCCCAAAAGTTGCCGGGGATGAGGAAGAGTTTATTCCGTTGCCGGAGTGAGCCGAGAAAGTGAAAGCCCAGTGAGTTGCTGGGCTTTTTTCGTTATGCGCCAAGCGCCTGTTCGGCGTGTTGCTCTGCCCGCACCATGGCTCTCATCGCGCGAAGTGAATTAACCATCAGGGCCTTCCAGGAATCCTTCTTGGATAGTTCGATTTCAGCCAGCGTGAGTAGAATGGAATCCTCGGTGTTAGGATAAACAAGTTTGGCCGGGCTAAGGGCGCCGGGTTCAAGCTTGTAGTATTGGGCGACCCATGGATAGTTTGCCGTCAGCCCTGACATTTCTTCAGTGCAGGGTAGCCTTCCAAAGAGTCGAACCTTTCCGGTCACGGCCGCATATAAGGCGTCGCGACTTGGGCGAGAGGTCAGTGAGTGATTGTAAATCCTCAAACTCAAAGCGTTCACCACCCCCGCAGCCAGCAACAGTGCAAACGCTACAACCCGCTCGGCCGCTTGATAGCCCCATTTTTGTAGCCACGGCTGGCGGTTTGAGGCCAGAATGAATGAATCGCTAATATCCAGGCTCGCATTGAGGTCCACCCGTATCACCCGCTGCTGGACCACAATGGCATTTTCCAGACTCATTCCTGCGCCTACATAGGTTTTGTCCAGTATCACTGTGTTTTTGATAGCCGCCCCTCGTGCGATGAAGCAGTGGCGCCCAACGTAATTGATACCGCTGAGCTGTGCACCAATCTCGATACAGCTGAAGTCCCCAACGGTGGTGGTGCCATCATTCACACTCATCGGATGCACGCGGGTTTGGGCACCAAGGTACAAGGCCATTGGAGCCAAGGTTGAGTGCGTCGAGGCTTCGTCCAATACCATTGAGGTCACTAGCTGGTGGTAATTTTTCAGATGACACAGAGGGTCGAAATCAACGATGTTCTGTCTATGCGTAGGTGCTTGATTGGACTCTCGGTTCCAGTCAAGCACATCCAGAGAGTTCTGGTCAGTGTGCCAGAGCTCAAACAGATTGCCTTGCTGATCTGACACCCTGCAGTAGGGCGCGGCTGCTTCAGAGACAGAACTCAGCTCTGAGCGCCATACATCACCACGAATAGCGATGAACGGTGCTGCCAGCCAATTACCCAGCCGCACCCGGACCCGATCTGCACTGTCGGATTCGCGAGCGCTGAGGTAGCGGATATCCAGGCTCCAGCGAGCGCCGTTTTCGAAGTAGTTCCGGATGCTGGTATCGCCGTTTGGTACCACCAAAAAGATTTGTTCAACACCGGCTTGTTGCAGGTGTGCCAGATTATGTTCGAGCACGGGGCGCCCCAAGACAGGAAGCATTGCCGGGCAGTAGTGTTCATTCAGTGGTGAGAGCTCGGTGCCTGAACGATCCGCAAAAACCAAAGCCTGTTTCATGAGTGTTTTCCTTAAGTCAGCTGGCACCACGGCCTAAAAGCAGCGCTGGTACGGTTTTAATCATTAGCTTCAGGTCGCCGAAGAACGACCGGTGTTTGCGATAGGCGACATCCAGGGCGGCTTGCTCGCTGAAACTGAGATCGTTCCTGCCCGCAACAACCCACTCAGATGTCAGGCCCGGTCTGAGATCGAGGCGATACCGTTGCTCCGGATTGTATTTGGTTAATTCCGAATAGAGGCCTGGCCTCGGGCCAACGATGGACATCTCGCCTTTAAGTACATTGAAGAACTGCGGGAGCTCGTCGATGGAGTACTTGCGAATAAAGGCTCCCACCCGAGTAATGCGGGGATCTGATTTGATCTTGAAGGTCACGCCGTCGGACATTTCGTTGAGTGCCTCAAGGTCCGATCTCAAGGATTCGGCGTTCGCGACCATCGAGCGAAATTTCCACATCGAGAACGGCCGGCCTCGGTAACCCGCTCGGGTTTGCTTGAAGAATACGGGGCCCGGGGATTCAAGCTTGATGGCCACAGCGACGATCAGAAGTACCGGCATCAAAACCAGTAGCGCAGCGCAGGCCAGTGTCAGGTCTGTTACACGTTTAGTGCTGGTCAAGCGCATCAGGCGAAGGCTGTCTGAAAATCGTTTGAAGCCAGCCTGCCAGGCTAAACGGGAACGCCGTGATTCGTTCGCAAATTTGTCGGGGATCTGTTTGATGAACGCCCGCGTTTTGGCCTCGTATCGCGCCCTGAGCGCAAACAGGGGATTACCGATGATGTATCTTTGCCACATGCGCATTGGTTCTTGGAGTAGGCGCCAAATCCATTCGCACCCCCGTTCGCGCATCCAAAGTGGCGCGCGGGAAACATTGCCGGCATAAAAATCAAACAGTCCGCCCACCGCCACATTCAGTTTTGTGTTGAGTTGAGGTCGTATCCGATCCAGCCAAAGTTCCTGGGTGGGCACTCCCATAGCTACTAGCAACACATCCGCTTCGCTGCGATTGATGTCATCAACGATCGCTGTTTCTTGTTCGGGAGTGAAATACCCATGTTGCGTGCCCACAATCTTCAGGCCGGGATATTGTGCAGTCGCCCATGCTGCCACTCGTTGTGGCGTGCCGGACGTTGCTCCCAGCAGATACAGGCGTTTACCCTGAGCTGCAACCAGTTGGCAGATCAACGGGAAAAGATCGGTGCCATTTAGGTTGTGTTTCAGTGTTTCGCCATTCATCTCACATCCCATCGCGACGCCGCTCCCGTCGGGGAAAACCAGATCGGCGCGCTTCAAAGCTTGGCGATATTCCGGTGTATCAAAACTGACGTTCAGGCAGTGGCTGTTTACAAAAAACAGGTTGGTGGAGCTTGGTTCTTTAAGAACCGCTGTCAGGCTTTCCAAGGCATCGTCCAGCGAGATATTGGAAAAGGATACGCCGAGCAGTTCGCTTAACTGGTGTTGGCTTGGAGCGTCCTGCGCTTCGGTCGAGGGCACGGGTCGGGATAACTGGTTCATGAAAACACTTCCGATATAAGTGGCGATACCTCATAACATTCCACTTTTCGTGCCAATTCTTTTGCTTATTTAAAATATTGAAATTGATGGGTTTTTGTAATTCTCAGATGAGGTCGGAAGGAGGCCCCCCGATTGCGTTGCATTTTGCAAAGCAATCGGGGAGAAGTATCAGGCCGCGAGGTCTTGGGCAATCCGTCTGCGCTGGATCCAACCGATAGACAGCGAAGCGGATCTTTCGATAGTGCGATAGAAAGTCGGAATCATTCTCAGAATATACGCGGCGACGCCCGTCGTGAGGGTGCGGCCGAATTCTTCGCGCAAAGGCTTTTTACTGGTAAGCATGGACTTCCTGAACAAATCGACGCTGGCGCGGCCATCCCTCAGTCGAATTGCTTGGCGCGATAAGTAACGCAGTTGATAGGCTTTCGCATGGGGATAGTGTTTCGTAACGAACGTGGGCGCATAGGTCGCCGTTACCAATGCCACCTCCTCCCAGGACTCCAGCTGCTTGTCGAGCACGGCTGAAAGGCCGCCGGCATTGAGGCGGTAATAGGTCAGTGGCTGCGGGATGCCGGCTATGGTCCAGCCTGTTTGCAGTGATACGCGCAGCCAGCATTCGATGTCCTCAGAGCGACGTAGTTCAGAATCGAAATAACGTATTTCCGGTTCGCCCTCAAACCAGGACTGGTAACCGATCTGGTCGAAAGTTGCCTTGCGAATCACCGGCGCTGAACCATTGCCGATGGGATTACGGCAAAACAGGTGTTCCGGCGTAATGTCCGTCAGTTTAGGCATTTGATAAAAGCGGGTTGGAGCTCCGTGTTCATCCACAAAGGCCGATCGACTGAAGGAAATCCCGATGTGCGGGTTCTCATCCAAATGCTGAACATGCAGCCTCAGTTTTTCCATATCCCAGTAGTCATCGGAATCCAGGAATGCCAGATATTTGCCTTCAGCATTGCGGATTCCCGTATTTCGAGCGCCGGCCAGACCGCGGTTGACCGTGTGTTTGACTATACGAATACGATCATCACTGAACGCTTCGCAGATGGCGATGCTGTTATCGGGTGAGCAGTCGTCAACAATCAGCAGCTCAAAGTCTGGAAAAGATTGGTCCAATACTGACTGAACGGCTTGAGCGACGAAACTGGCTACGTTGTAAACGGGCATGATGACACTGACTTTGGGCATGTTATAGCTCCTGATTTGAAAGACTCACTGACGTACAAAGCAGAATTCATGCCTGCTCTTTATGTTTCAGTGCAAAAGAATAGATTTCCTGGTGTTTTTGGACGATGGATGACCAGCTGTATTGCTTGTCCAGTGTTTGCCGGCCTGCGGCGCCTAAACGATTGCGTTCGGCCGCGTTGTCCAATAGGTGTGAAACCTTAAGTGCGAGATCCGAACCGTCCGTTTTGCACAGGACACCATCCTGACCATCGGCGATGACCGATCGCAAAACCGGGATATCCAGGGCGACAACGGGTTTGTGGTAATGCCAGGCTTCCAGGTACACCACACCCAATGACTCGCGGATGGAAGGAACACATAGCAGGTCCGCGGTAGCCAGCGCTGCGTTTTTGTCCGCTTGGCTAATGTCTTCGATGACGGTAATGCGGGAGTCCTTGATCGCCGCGAAGCGTTTCCTTGACTCCTCGGTTTGCGGCCCGATAAACAGCAGTTGCACGTCTGGGTGTGCTGACCAGATATCACGGGCTGAATTCAGCAACAGATGGTAGCCCTTGGCTTCATCGTGTCGACCCAGAAATAAAACAACGGGGTTATCGTCGAGCTGGTTTGTGTTGCGGAATTCTGCCGTCGATGACGGCGCACTGACCATCGGCCCCATCGGGCATACAAAAGTTCGTTCCGCAGGCGCGCCGTGGGCCTCCAGCCATTCCTTTTCATGCTGTGTCAGTGCGATCAGGGCATCCGCCTGTTGATAGAGTTTGCAGAACCGTGGCGATGACCAGCCTTGTCCCTCCGGCAAGTCGGTATTGGCCAATGGCGACCAAATGAAAGGAACGTCCTGTTCCCGAGCCGCCATTAAGGCGGCTTCGGCCGCAGACGTAAGTCCGTTGTAAATGGAATGGATAAGCTGTTGGCCGCGAGCGTGATGTGCGATTGCTCGTTTGCTGAATTTTCGTAACAGAAAATCAAATAGTGGTCGAAGCGGGCGAACAGTCGCGTGGCGCTCCGCCAGCCAACCCATAACATTGCGGCGCAGACCCGTAGGACAAACCCGGTGGACGGGGCAGGGGCCATCTTGTTGCTGGCCGGATATCTGCCTCGTGATTGCAAGTTCGGGAGAGAACTCATCCGTTGAGCTGTGGCAAACCACATTCACCGGGTGCCCGGCAGCGATCAGGGCCTGAGCAAGCTCGCGGGAATGTAATTCGGAGCCGCCTCGAGCTGGCCAGAACCGCGGAACCACCAGCGTCGCACTTGGTTTAAAGGTCATGACGGAATCTCCTGGTTGTTCGTAATGTCGCGGCCTAAATCGGGTTTGTGAGCTATGCCGATGCACAAGAGCCCGGGCCAGATGAGGTACGCAAGAATTTCAAGGTTCTCGCCAAAGGTGTACAGGAAGAGCATCAGTGCGCAGAAGAACCCGGTACGTTCAATGCCGGGCCTGCGGATTGCACACCAGCCCAGAATGAAGATTGAGGTAGCCAACGGAATCGCTAGTGCAGCAAATCCCACAACCCCTTTCACGAAGAGCAATCCGTACCAGCTGTGATGGCTTCCGATGGGCATGTATTCCACCAGATGGGGGCCCCGCTCAACGACGCCATGCCCCCAAACGGGTGCTTCGCCCTGCCACCGATGCACGGCAATGCGCCCGAGGGCGGCGCGTACACGGGTGGAATCGGCTCTGGCGGATTTTATGGATTCGTAAGTAGAGCCAAGCGTCTCCAGCACCCATCCGCCGAAAAATGCGAACAGCAAGCTCGCCACCATCGCGGCAAACGCGAGCAAAGGGCCTTTGAAATACTTGAGAGTAAACATCACCCCGATGAGCAGTAACAGGACCAGAATGGCCAGGCGTGATTGCGACATCAAGATCATGGCGACACTTGCACATACTCCGATCCGACGCCATTTCTTGTCTTGTTCGACAAACGCCAGCAGAAAAAAGATGTTTGCAACAAATCCCAGAGCCGGTGCCCAGGGAGTGAAAAGGCGCCAGCGAGGCATCCCGCTTTGCGGATCCAGTTCGTAAAGTGACATGGCGAAGAACTCAGGGCCCGGGCCACCGATAATTTTCAGCGGTGACACGTAGGGTGTTTCCGGCAGGCGCAGTATCCAGGCGGCGACAAACAAAGGCAGCAGACACAAGGTATGCAGGCAAACCCGCATGGCGGCGCGCGCTATGAGTTCGGGCCTGATGTTAAGGGTGGCGCCTGCCAGTATGAATATGGCGAGCAAGGCCCAACCCTTGGCCCAGCCAATTGAGGATTTGATCAGTTGTCCGGTGCCGAGGCCTTGCAGTATGTGGCCCACAATGATGCAAACGAGCATTGTGAGCATACCGAGAATCCATACCATGGCCGGTGCTGGCACGCGAAATGGCTGCTCCGTTGAAAGCAAACGCTTCACCATTGTCAGAACCAGCAGCCAGCCGATAACCGGGCCAGCCAGATAGAGCGCGCCTATCAAGTAGAAGGCGTAGGTCAAGCTGAGTCCGACCCAAACTATGCGCTCTTCAGTAGTTTCTGGAGCCATGGCTTCCGTATCCAAAGTAGGCCGAGGCCTGTGATCATGAACACGGTGGCGCCCAGGCCACCGATGAGAGCAAGCTTTTTGACGGTCGAGTCCGCAGATTCAGGAAGGGTGGGGTGCGCCAGCATTTGAATCAAAGGATATGACGAATAGCGGTCGGCGTTACCAATATCCTGTTTGGCCAGCGCCGTTGAAAACACCGCTGTTGCAACTTGTTGCTTCCGACTCAGGTTCTCCAAAGCAACAGAGTCCTCAGTGGTCGCTTCTATCCGGCGCTTCAAGTTAGCAATGAAGGCTGCGTCCGATTGAATGCGTTGCTCAAGGCCGTTTTTCTCCGAGATCAGCATCAGTAGCTCGATCAGTACCTGGTCGTGGGCCGTTTGATTGCCAAGATCGATCAGCTCTTTGTTGCTTAACTCCGGTCTTGAAGTAATTAGATGACCCCGGCGATTCAGTTCTTCATCAACGGTATGGTGGGCCGCATGCAGTTGTTTCAGTTGTGGGTGATCATGCCCCCAGATGCCTTCAAGTGAGGACATTTGGGTGTGAACCTCTGCATGGCGCTCAAGTTGGATCTGAAAGGCTCGGTCGCTGCGCAGTGCGATGGCTGATTTCAGGTTTTCTTCCGAGAGGTTCAGCCCCTGCTGGAGGGTCCAAATCCGCGACACCAACGCTCTGTGCTCGGACACCAGGCTTTCATGGTGATATTTGCTATCTTCCAGTCTTGTGATGAGCCCCTGAAATTGCTCCAACGAGACAATATCGGCCTTAACCTGAAACGCGAGCTTCTTCTGCTGAGCTTCTTCCAGCTTATCGTTAAAACCGGCGATCATGAGCAGGCCAGAGGTCGCCAGATGGTCTGTTTCGTCGTCACGAAGCTGGTCAAGCTGCCACTGGAGCGCCTCATAGAGTGCGTAAGACTTGGCGTATGCCAGCTCGGGCGAAGACCCCTTCATGGTGAATTCCATCAAAGAGGTCTGATCCACCAATTTGATTTTCGGTTGACTAAATGCCTGCACCGTCATACCCAAACGCTGCGCTGCGAGCGCCAGTACAGGCTTGCTGGCGGCAATTGCCTTGTAATTCACCACCGGATCAACCGAGCTGCTGGCGAAAGGTGATGAAGCACTGGCCGAAGCCTGGCCAATGCTTTCAAGACTCACTGCCAGGCCATTGCCTGTGCCCGGAAGAATCAGTGTCCACTCGCTGGAGTATGTCTTTGGCTTTAATGCGATCAAGGCGCCGATCGGTCCCCAGATAACGGCGAGCAGTATCAACATCAAAGCCAGATACATCAGGCGGCGTGCGGCCGGACGAAGACTCAGGCCGTACACCACGAAACGAACGAGTGCGCTGCGCTGGGTACCTTCAGGTGTCGTCTGCGTATTCATCGAAAGATCAGCCCGATTGGGGACAGAACATCGGAAATGGTGCGAGCGATATCGCGCAGGTTTGACACTTCAGAGTCGTAACACACCACGCTGTCGTTGGGCATTAGGTAGGGGTTAACAGAGTGGCTGCCGGGCTGGCTAAGCACCTGCTCAATCCGACGCTCGACTGTAATAGGGCGCCGGGTAACGGGGTCTGTCGTTACGAGTACCGCGTATCGGTCGCTGTTGGTTGAGGCTGCACCGCCAGCGCAATTGCCGGATACGACGGCTGTGTGGAGTTGCGACCCGTAGGGCAGACTGGTGGCGTGCCTGCCGACCGCGGAGCTGGCATTGTTCATTGCCGGTACCGTCAGATTCGAGATGAACACGCGAATACCGGGAGGTGTAATGGACGTCGGCCTGATGATGCGCGCGTCCGGTAAGCCCAGGCTCGGTACTCGAATCTGATCACCTTGGATCAAAGCTACATCTTCAATGTGATGCCCGGCGATAGCGCCGCTCAAATCAATTGGGTAGACGACGCCGCCTCGAAGTAATTCAATTTGTTGCACGTTCGCATCCGGCCGAACGCCGCCAGCCGCCAGCAACGCCGTGGTCATGAATCGGTTCAGTGATGTGCTTCCTCCTCGGAGCATTAACTGCTGCCCGGTGAGTTCAGCCGTTCGCGGATTAACCGCTACCCGGCCAGGGTTGAAAACCGCACCGGCGACGGATACCTGAACGGGGGCCCATTGTTGAATCGAAAGATTCAGAGCCGCCATTCCCCGCTTGAAATAGCCAGACGCTTCCAGCGTTTCATTCACTGCCTTTTCGGCGTACGCCAGCGGAAGCCCTGCCACTTGAATAGGGTTCAGGTAGGGCAACTTTAACGTGCCGTCAAAATCGACCTCATACACACCCGCGAGTGCGGCGTCCGTGGTTTCAAATACCCCGTGAAAGAAACCCTTTGGCGGTAGATCAATGCGAATCCGATCTCCGGGTGACAGCGGTGGCGAAACAGATAATCCCTCTGTCAGCTGAGAAGTTCCGGCAGTAATTCGGTTTGCCGGGGCTCGCTGCTCATCAGGAGCATGGTCGTATGCGATGTAGGCATCACGCGGTCCCAGGTAATGAGCAGGCCCTGCAAGCTGGTCAGATGAATGACGAATCCAATGGCTTCCACGGATAGAGCTCTCATCCCGATCATTGCTGAGACCGGGTGCGGCACAACCAGAACCAGACAAAGCGATGAGTAGCGCAATCATGAGTGACAGGGTTTTCATAGGAACAGTCTCTTTCATCCGAATAGCCCCTCTGGTGAGGAGCCCGTTCATGAACTGTTCCAAAAAGCATGCCAGCCTTTGAGGTTTTAGTAACACATTGAAAACAGATAATAAAATTACTTGTAAGTCGCTGGAGCTTCGATGTTTCGCATAATGCGAATTAATTTAGGAGGAGAAAATGCCGGGCTGGCTGGATAAGTTTGCAATTTGCGAAACATCGAAACGAACTTCATAAATCTGCGCGAGAGATCGGGGTTAAACGCCAGGTTTTGATGGTGGATCCTGGGAAAAGTAAATCAAAACAAGGGAACAGCGTTCATGGCGCAATTACTGCTCTGTCTTTGCGTGTAACTACTTAAAAGGTGGAGTATGAAAACACGCAAAGCTAATCAAGGACCGATATCCAGGGTGGCCCCGGCCATGGGCCTGATTCTGATCACGACTCTGTACGGATGTGGGGGCGGTAGCGACAGTAAAAGTGAAAGCACCCCCACGAGCGCTCCAAGTGAAAGCGTATCTGAGTTGATTTCCGAGCCGACAGCGACCGACATTAAAACCACGACTGCAGTCGCCAGCCGTCAGGCACCGGCAGATTTCTCGTTCAGTAACTACCAGCACCTTCTGGTGTCGGTGCCAGATGCAGACCTGGCCCTCCTCACGCCGGGAAGGCAATACGTTTTGAAGGTATCTGAGCCTGAAGGCGAAGTCTTCCTGTTAACCAGTGTTACTAATAGCCAGTTGTTCGAAACCTCTGTGTCGGTTCCATTGGCATTGTCCACGCTTGTTGTCGATGTCTTCGATGTCCTGGCCAGCGAACTCGTTATTACCCGGGAAATAGCACTATGAAGAAGCGCTCAATGTTGAAGTCGTCCGGTTTGAAATACATCCTTCCTTGCCTGCTATTACCCAGCCTGGCCCACAGTGAACTTGCGTCGTTCCGCTTCAAAGACAACATACGCAGTGATGGTGTTGGCACCATTAACCTATTTACACCGGGTGACAGGGGGAAAAAATCGAATGGCGCTTTGCTCGAGGCGTTTCGAAATGATAATGGCGGCAATCTGGTATTCGCCGTTGATATCAGCGAGCCCAGTTCCGGCAGCGAAACTCCGACCAGTCAGGGCGTCGCTCTGGAATATGTAACCTTGAAACTTACCTTTCCTGAAGAGGTGGTTTCCTATAACAGCTTCATCACACCCACTTATTCGTTCCTGAAGCGGGCAGGGAGCGATGTGCCAGTGCTATACGGCACCATGATCGGAGACGCCAATTCAAACCGCGTGTCATCGAACGCGAACAGTGAGTTAAACGGTTCGTCCTGGGATTCGGTATTGCGAATTCCTGTTGACCGTTCATTGGAAGACCTGGTGAGTGCAGAGCTGGAAGTCGGCTTTCTTCCGGTCGACAAGAAAGCCGGAGACCCGGAAGGTTTTTACGATTTTGGGGGACGGGATGAAATCATTGCGTTACTGACGGCCAATGACGCCACCTCATTGGATGAACTCGTCCCGGGTCGAGCGTTCGCGCCTCTGGTTTTGGATGAGTCCGGCTCCACATTGACAACCTGGACCTATCTGCCTTCCAGTACAGGCTATTACATCGCGTCGTACGAAGATCTTTATCCCAACCGCGGTGATTACGACTTTAATGACCTAGTGGTGGCCTATCAGGTTGCGTTGGGAAGCGAAGGCGACGGCGTTAAGCACATTCGTGGGAACGGACACCTGATTGCGCGAGGCGCTGCCTACGATCACGATTGGCACCTGCTAATCGAACTGCCGGAATGGGCCGTGGGCCACGGCAAGACCCTGTTTTTTGAGCCGGGAAGTGAGGCGCCTTTGGCAGGTTACCCGAAAGATATCGCTGTTTTAGGCAGCGCCAACCTGTTGTTGGCCGAGCATATCGCAGACCAGTTCATGGATGGCACGTCCACCTATGTTAATACGTTCGAAGAGCAGACCGTTCAGCAAGGCCCACGGTTCGAGTTTTCGTTAACCCTGGATGTACCCGTACCGGCGGATGAGGTTGCCCCGGCGCCATTCGATCCTTTCATCTACGTCCATGAAACGGGATATGAAATCCATTTGGCCGGTAAGAACCCCGTGCTGGGCCATTCTCGCAATCGTTTGGATGGTACCGGGTCTTTCCGTGACCAAAGCAACTTTCCTTTCGCGATGATCATCCCGGATGACTTTGAGCCGCCATTGGCTGCCATTGATATCGGGTTGGCTTACCCTTCGTTCGTCGAGTACGTGGAATCAGAGGGCGCAAGCCAGAAAGACTGGTACCAGAGAGGTGTTGCGAACAAGGTTAAGAAAATACCGTTCAAGAATTGGTAAGAAGGAGATTTAAAAAATGCCCGCCTAACAGCGGGCATTTTTTTATGCCATGACAATGGTCGCTGGCAGCTGACTTACCCGGCGACAAGTGAGCAGCATCAATAAGGCACCCAGGGTGTAGGTCACCAGGATGGACAGGGCGATGGCAGTGAGGCCAAAGGGAACCGCGAGTATCAGACCGATGACGAGTAACACCGTAAGTTTCAGGTGACACTGTAAGTCGAGTTTTGGTTGATCAACAGCGCGCAAAAATTGACTGCTGGATTCAAACATCGTTTTCGGCAAGGCGGTTAAGCACAGGATAACGATGAGCGGAATACTTCCGGCTGCTTCCCATTTCTCACCGAAGACCAACGGCACATAGAAAGGCGCTGCAGCGGCCTGTGCCACTACGGTCCCGCCTACAACAATACCTATCATGCGGATGCCATTGCGGTAACGGCCCGCACGAGCCGAGGCGGCATCATGGCTGTCTGCATTGCATAAGTGCGGTAGGAACGCGCTATTGATGGCGTTGGCAAAGGTTGTCGCAATGCCGAGCCCTGCATTAAAGGCGAAAAAGTACAAACCGAGGGCTTCGAGCCCGAGGAAGTGACCAACCAAAAGATAATCCAGATTTTGCCGAATCACCTGCATGCCATCAACGACCAAGAGGTTTCCGCTGTACCTCAGGATTGAACGCCAATCGGTTCCTGGTTGCTGGCGGTCAAAACGCCAAGGGCATTGGGAACGATGGCCGAAGACCCAAATCAATGGCGCAAAAAGCTTGGGGATCACTAAAGCCCAGATGCCCAAACCGGACGCAATGAGCAAAAGAACACCAACCACCTCAAAAAACGTTTGCGAGACTTCAATCTTGGCAACCAGTTTGAGTTTGCTTTGTCGGACGTTCAGTGCGGCATGCACCATGCCAATGGGCATTAACAGATGACAGAGTCCAAGTAAGGCAATAGGGAGCCAGAGATCCGGAGCATCATAGACTGTTGCAATGATAAAACCGGTGACCCATTGGGCCAGCAATAGACCCAGTCCTAGTAACCAATTCAACGAATAGGTTGTTTTGCAAAGTGCCGCCAATGCTTCCAGCGGTGCTTGAACGAGTTTGACCTGAGTGCAGCGCTGCATGAACAGCGTAATGATTTCATGGGCGGTAAAAATCAGTGCAATCTGCCCGTAGTCCACCGTGGAAAATGTACGAGCCACTACCACGGTGATGGCAAGGCGAAAAACCCGACTCAAAAGCATACTGCCAGTGAGCCACCCGACATTCCTGAAAAAAGCATTAGCCCTGAACGAACCGGCCAGATGATTTAGTGTTTGAAAATTAATTCGTCCCATTGGCACGTTCTCGTTTTAGGGGCGGCAATCACGCGATGGCATCTGCTCGGGCTGCGTCCAGATCCTCGAAGATCTCGAAGATTTCGTGCAGTCGTGTCAGTTCAAGTAGTGCCCGGATACTCGGGGACGGGCTGACAAGATGCACTTTTCCACCGTCATTCCTCACTGTTTTCCAGGCACCCACCAACACGGCCAGGCCACTGGAATCCATGAACTGCATGGAGCCAAGGTCGATCACGAGCCGGTTTTTGCCTTCGGCAATCAGAGACTGAAGACGTTTGTGGGCTTCGTCGCTGTTAGCCATCACCAGTTTTTCTGGCAGCTGCACAACTTCAACGGTGGATTGGTTGGTGTTTGTCTGTTGAGTGTTCATGGTTATTCTCCAATTCGTATTAGTGATGTTCGTCTGAAATCAGGTATTTCATCAGTAAGGTTTGGGTTCGCTGAGCGGTTTGTCTCAGCCGGAAGCGATCCATCCACGCGTCCATAATGGGCAGTCCTCGACCTGACAGGCTGTCGTATGGCATAGAGGAGTCGGCAGGAGTTTGATGCACGGTGGGCAAGTGCTCGAAAGCAATGACCATCAACGTGCCTTGAGATCGGGTAAACAAGCGAACCTTCGATGTGAACTCAAATTGCCCAGAATGCTGGACAATATTGTTCAGAGCTTCTCGGCAACAGGTCACCATTTTGAATGTTGTTTCCTCGCTGCTCGACAGATCTTGTAAAAGTGATTGAATCGCTGAGAGAGCTTCCTCAATGGCTTCAAACGAGACCGGATAGGTCTTGGAAATGGGTGTCATAACGACAGCCCCGCTTCAAGTTCGGGCTGAGACTTGTATTCCGGTTGGGGCAGTGGCCGTCGGATCAGGAGCATCGAAACATCATCTTCCAAATCCGACTTGCTCAGCAAAGCGTCCAGTACATTCGAAAGCTTGCTTTGTTGATGGCTCGGCTCGACGCAGGAGACAAGGTTTAGAAGCCCTGCAAGATGTCGCTGTTGTATCTCTGCGCCAGACTTCATCCTTACCGTGAAAATGCCGTCTGAGCTAAGCACGATGCCATCGCCGGGCTTCACTTCGAAGCAGATTGAGTCGAACGTGGCATGGGGCAGCATGCCAACCGGATAGCCACCCTGTCCCAGTGTGCAGGTGTCGCCTGAATCCTGTTCAAGAATAAAAGGGTGGGGGTGCCCGGCCTGGCACAGAGAACCCTCGCCCGTTTCAAGGTCGAGCACGCCATACACCATGGTCAGGTAATCGTTGCCGTTAAATTCGTTAAGGAACCGCTCATTAAGTTCGTGAGCAACCTCTGCCGGGTTTGGCATGGCGTCTGTGTCTGACGAAAGTCGGCTAACACTGGTCAGTAACTGGGTTGCATAGAACGACAGCATGGCTGCTTTGACTCCGTGGCCAGACACATCGAGCAAATAAAACGCGAGCGCCGTAGGGCTGAGCTTGATGATGTTGTAGGCATCTCCTGCCACCCCGTGGGCACCACGAAAGTAGTGCAGAATATCGACACCGGCGGGCAGATCGATTGCATCTGGCAACAGCGCCCTTTGCAACGTTTCCGCCGCTGTCAGGTCATCCCGAAGTTTCGTTAAAACAGACGACTCACGGGTTAATGTTTTTTGGATTTCCTGGTTCTGTACAGCGAGAGATTGACGCAATTCAATAACCCGCCGGCCGGCCTCCAGGCGCACCCGAAGTTCTTCGACCGCAAAAGGTTTGGCGATAAAGTCGTCCGCACCGGCGTCCATAGCGGCCACCAGATCCTGTATCGTTTTTTGGCTAGTCAGCAAGATAAAATACGGGGCCGTTTCAGGTTCTTTCTTAACCTCTTTACAGAAGTCGAACCCGGTCATGAGCGGCATGCGCCAGTCGCTAATGATGATGTCGAATCGTGTGGCTTGCATTTTGGACATAGCGTCGATGCCGTTGGAGGCTTCCGTCACGGAGTACTCCAAATTATTCAGCATTGCGACCAGCCTCAATCGTTCAGCGACGGAATCCTCAACCACCAGCACCTGACAGCCAACACTTGTTGGATTTTGTTTTGACAGCTCTGCCACGTGCATCGTGTAAGTCCCTCGGGAAACGTTCAGGTCAGGACAGCTATCGCAAGTTTGGTGCCAACGCTGTGCGCTGTGGTTTCTGAGCGGGCTGGAAGGAAAAAACAGGGTTAGTTTGTGTGGGTTTCTCGTAGTTTGATTCGCAATTTGCAAATCAGATTGGGCTTTTAACTTATAGTTGTTTGCAAATTGGAACTCTAACCAACTGTGTAACAGTGGTATTCCATGACTTGGTTCGAATTATGCTTTGTCTATGCTTGAGTCTTACGGACGTGCTGCGATTCGGCTGTAGGGGATTTAATTAAGTGGAGTAATTGTATGTTGACCTTGCCAAGATATGTCGTTGCATTGTTACTGAGTGGGCTAATGTTATTCAGTGGGCATGTGACCTCAGCGCATAAAATGGATGACGTCCTAACTTTTGGCGTGGTGCCGCAACAGGCCATGGAGAAACTGGCTCAAAACTGGCTACCCTTAACACGTTATTTGTCCGAGAAGACCGGTTACAACATTCAGTTCGCCACAGCGCCTAATATCCCCGAATTTGAAAAACGGCTTGCTGCGGGAGAGTACGATTTCGCATACATGAACCCTTATCACTTTGTGCTGTTCAACGAGAGTTCCGGATACCGGGCGATAGCGCGCCAGAAGAATCACGTGATCAGAGGTATTATCGTTGTTGCGGCCAGTCTTGAGGCGGAAACGCTTGAGGATCTGGCCGGTGCTGACCTGGCATTTCCGGCTCCCAGAGCCTTTGCCGCCACCATGATTACACGCGCATTTCTGGATGACGCGGCACCGGGTTACACGGCAACTTTCGTAAAATCCCATGATTCGGTGTACCGGGCAGTGGCCAGCGGTCTGTTAATGGGTGGTGGAGGAATAGTGCGAACTTTCAATGAGATGCCTGACGAAATTAGAAAAAAGCTTGAAGTTCTTTGGTTGTCTCCCGGCTATACCGGGCACGCTATTACTGTTCATCCAGGCGTACCAGAAGATATTGCAGCGACGGTCCAACGGGCCATGATTGAGCTGGCGGATTCTGAGACAGGCAGAGATATCCTTAAAGGATTAGGGATGAAGGCTTTGCAGACCGCTAAGGATTCGGATTGGGACGATGTTCGTGAACTGGGTCTTGGTCAGCCTGAGTAGCGTTTTCCGAGACCTGCGTATGCAGGGCCAATAGTATACGGAGATATATTGATGTCATTCAGATGGAAAACCATTCTTGGTATAGCGCTGATCGAGTTGTTCTTTCTCGTGATACTCGTATGGCAGGCCTCCCAGTTTATCCAGAGTGTGGGGGAGACGGATATCCAAAAGCGTGCTGATGACACAACATTTCTGGCTGGCTCCGTCATATTGGATTCACTGATTTCCTACGACCTGGCCTCATTGGAGGAGCATGTTCTCCAAATCGGTACGCTGGATGGCGTCCGCTATGTAAAGGTAGAGGGCTACGGTAAAACATTAGCCGACGTCTCTCTGAGCGCTGACGGAACGGTGATATCAGATACTGGTTTGAGTGCCGTAGAGGACGGTATTCACCATGTACAGCATGAGTTGAAGGCCGGGGGCGAAACCTTTGGCGTACTGAGCATAGGTTTTTCCCTGGAAGAGCTGTATGCACTCGCAAGTGAGGCAAAATCCCGTCTGTTTTTTATCGCGGTTCCCCAAGCTCTGCTCGTTGCTCTGGCTGCCTGGTTTTTAGGGCACTACCTCACAAAGAGGCTTCTGGTGTTGCGCGACGCCAGCGTAAAACTGCAGGCGGGAGAACTCACCGAGCCTGTTGTTGTCCGGGGCAAAGATGAGGTTTCCGAGACGATGCACGCCTTCAACAACATGTCGAAGGTACTGTTGGATCGGGAACAAGCTTTGAACCGGCTCAATGACGAGCTCGTGAACAAAAACGAGCAGTTAATCCAGCGCGACGATGATGTTCAGGCATTGTTAGCGGGTGCACCTGACGGGATCGCAACCATCGACGAAAACAACTGTGTTGTGTATGCCAATAAAGTTCTGGGCGAACTGCTTGAGATTGAAGAGCAAACGCTCGTTGGCCAGCCGATTTCCGAGTTTCTGGGTGAGGACGCAGTGTTGGCGCTTGATTCCGGTCCAACAAAAAATGAAGGGCCGGCCCGCCGAACGATTACTGAACTCTCATCCTTTGCGGGCCGCAGACTTAGTTTGGAAATCAGCGTGTCTTCATTCCGGACCGGCAGTTCCGGCTTGTCGATTCTGATCATCCGCGACCGAACTCGAGAGCATGAATTAGCCCATGCCGCCCAGGTCAGTGACAAACTGAGGGCCAATTTGATCGAGACCAGCCTGGATGCACTGATCACCATCAACCAGGATGGGTTAGTAACCGATTTCAGCCAATCAGCCGAGGAGTTGTTCGGGTGGAGCAAGCAGGAAATCATTGGCAAGCCTATGGCGGACCATGTAATTCCTGAGGAATCCCGGCCAGCTCACTACAAAGGGATGCAGCATTATCTTGCCACAGGCGAGGGGCCGATACTTGGTATGCGGATCGAAACCAGAGCTCAGCGCAGAGGTGGTCAATCTTTTCCTATCGAAATGGTGTTAACGCCCACTAAGATTGATGACGAGATCTTCGTAACCGCCGCTATTCGAGACATTACAGAACGAAAAAACCGGGAAGAAGAACTGATCGAAGCAAAAGCGCAGGCGGAGGAGGCCTCTACTGCGAAATCTCGCTTTCTGTCGTATATGAGTCATGAAATACGCTCACCGCTCAACGCCGTATTGGGCTCGCTTGCTTTGATCCAAGATCAGGCCGGCTTGGGCGAAGCCGGCACGCGGTATGTGCATCTCGCCCGTCAATCCGGGGATGCGCTCTTACAGGTTGTAAATGAAGTTCTCGACTTTTCGAAAATCGAAGCGGGCCATATCGCTTTTGAAAAAGTGACGTTCCCGGTAGAAGACCTTCTTGGCGGTGTGACGGCATCGATTAAAGCCAAAGGTATTAAGGGACAGGTGAATATTCGCACTGAAGTGAGCGCTGAACTACCAGAGCAAGTTGAGGCTGACCGAGATCACTTGCGGCAGGTGCTGACCATACTTATGGACAATGCTTACAAGTTTACAGAGGCGGGTGAAGTGGCCGTGCATGTATCAAGTGTAGCGGCCACCGATTCCGAGTCTGATGAAAACCGGATGCGGATCGAAGTTCGCGACACGGGGCCGGGCATTCCGGCAGATCTCGCCGAGAATGTATTCTCCGAATTTGAGCAGGTCGATGCCATGCGCGACACAGGCTATGGAGGCACGGGCCTCGGATTAGCCATCGCACGAAAACTGGTCGAAGGTATGGACGGTACGATTTGGTTGGAAAGCTCCGTGGGTATTGGTACCACCTTTTTCGTGGAAATACCGTATTCAGAAGCTAACGAGGAAGAAGCGGATCTGACGAACACCGCCACTTCAGAGCATACACCGGCTTCGACAAATCTGGATGATTCATCAAGCCCCCGTGTTTCTGAAGGCAGCACAATCCTGTTGGTCGATGATGTATACGCCAATCTGATCATTGGAGCAGAGCTTCTGAAAAGCAAAGGGTACCGCGTCGATATTGCTTGCGATGGTGTGGAAGCTGTTGAATTGGCCAGCGAAAAAGTTTACTCCGTCATTTTGATGGATATGAGAATGCCACGCTTGAATGGCTTGGAGGCGACCGAGCAGATCCGTTCAACGGGCGGATTGAATGCCAGAACGCCCATCATTGCACTGTCGGCAAATGCCGAGAAGTCTGAAATTGAGCGTTGTTACAAGGTTGGGATGAATGACTTTGTCAGCAAACCCTTCAAAATTGAGCAACTCACGGCGGTTATCGAAAGTTGCCCGCAGGAGTCAGGCTCGGGAGATGACCCGATGATAGACATGGAGACGAAGTACGCGGAGTTTGAGGTAATGTCTGCCGGAGTGTTGAAACAGTTGGCCAGGGATACCTCGGAGGCAGCTGTACCGATGATGCTTACGGTGTTCATCAATGAAATCAAAAAGCGCGCCCAAGGCATTGCTCAGGCGCACAATAGCAAAGATGAAGGCGAAATCCGGGAACAGGCTCACGCCATGAAAAGTTGCGCAGGCACTTTTGGCGGCTTGCGTTTGCAGGCTGCAGCAAAAGATCTGGAAGATGTGGCCGGTGAATCCAAAGCCTGTGAGAATCCCGCATTGATTCGTCAGGTTGGAAAAGTAGCAGATGACACGCTCATGGCTTATTCTGAATATCACAAACGCTTAGAGTCAGAATTTACCTGAACGGATTGTGTCAAACAAAAAGGAATTTGAATGCCGAGTGTAAACCGCCCGAGTGTGTTGTTGATAGAAGATAGCCCCTCCAATGCAATGGTTTATCGCAGCTATCTCCAAGACGATTACGAGGTTAAGGTCGCCAACACCGGGCGCGATGCGCAGGATTACCTGGACCAAGCAAGCTTCGATGTGGTGATCACCGACGTGCGTTTGCCGGACATGAGTGGACTGGCGATTCTCGACAAAGTGCAAGTTGAGAAGCCGACGCTGCCGGTTATCGTCATTACCGCCCATGGCTCGGTGGACATGGTCGTTGATGCGATGCAACGCGGCGCCAGCGACTTCATCACCAAGCCCTTCGATAAGGCCCGTCTCAGCGTAACGCTGAACAATATCCTGAAGAAACATCACCTCGAAGAAGTGGTTCAGGAGTTTGAAAAGGTTTACCGCAGAGAATTCTTCCATAGCATGATCGGCGCCTCCCTGCCGATGCAGAACGTTTACCGGATTGTGGAGAGCGCTGCTGGTAGCAGTGCCTCAGTGTTTATTACCGGCGAAAGCGGTACCGGCAAGGAGCTGTGTTCCGAGGCGTTGCACGCTGAAAGTATTCGATCAGACAAACCCTTTATCGCTCTTAACTGTGCAGCGATTCCCCGAGAATTGATTGAAAGTGAAATCTTCGGTCATGTAAAAGGGGCCTTCACCGGGGCCTCGGCCTCACGAGAGGGCGCTGCGTTGAGGGCATCCGGGGGTACGCTGTTCCTCGACGAGATCGGTGAAATGCCGCTCGATCTGCAAAGTAAATTGTTGCGCTTGATCCAGTCCGGCACCTTCCAGCCGGTTGGGAGCAGCAAAGAAGTTAAAGTGGATATTCGGTTCATCTGCGCCACCAATCGCGACCCGCTCAAGGAAGTTAGGGAAGGGCGCTTTCGGGAAGATTTATACTATCGCCTGCACGTCATCCCTATTCACATGCCCGCGCTTCGGGAGCGTGGCAGCGATATTTTACTCATTGCGCGCGCGCTCTTACGACAATACTCCAGCGATGAGGGTAAATCCTTTCAAGGGTTCAGCCGCGAGGTAGAAGAGTTTTTTACCCATTACTCGTGGCCCGGAAACGTACGGGAACTCAGTAACGTAGTTCGTAATGTTGTGGTATTGAACGACGGGACGAGCGTGGGAATGTCGATGCTTCCCACCATCGCAGCGACAGCAACGCCGATCGCTAGTGATACGCCTATTGATCGTTCGGCGCGCGAAGAGAGTTCAACAGGTTGGACAGCCGCGGATGGGCTGTCGGTCGACCGGCCCCCGCGTCAGGGGCAGGCGCAGAGTTCGGAGATTATTCCACTTTGGCTTGAAGAAAAACGCATCATCGAGTCAGCCATCGATATCTGTGGAGGCAACGTGCCCAGAGCCGCAGCTTTTCTGGAGATCAGTGCGTCGACGATTTATCGCAAGAAACTGCAGTGGGAAAAAGCCGAACTATCCAGCGATTCAATTTGATTCGCAAAATGCAAAAAGATTGTCTTCAATAAAACTTAAGCCTGCAATTAGCTGTTTTAAAACGATGTTTTAAAATGGCACACAACGTGCAATCTCTTTGTTAGCAATAACGCTAACGGAGATAACCATGTTCCAGTCTGAACTTTCAGTCACCCTTGATTCATCGTCAACTCATTCAGAAGCCCATCGTTTGCTGGTTGTAGATGACGATCTGGCGGTACGTATGGTGTCCCGGTATGCCCTGGAGAAATCGGGCTTTGGAGTGACCGACGCCTCCGATGGCTTCACTGCGTTAAGCTGGCTGAAATCCCATGCCTTTGATGCGGTATTACTGGATGCCAGGATGCCGGGTATCGACGGCTTCGCGACCTGTCGGCAGATTCGCGAACTCCTCAATGATGATTCCTTCCCTATTATCATTGCGACCGGTCAGGACGACGAAGACTCCGTCGATGCAGCGTTCGAAAGTGGCGCCACCGATTTTGCCACCAAGCCTCTGAATTGGCGCATCATTACCAAGCGCCTTAACTCACTAATTGGTGCTCGTGCGGTCAAAAAAAATCTAAACGACCGTAGCCATCAGATTTCCTCGATGCTCAAAACATCCTCTGAAGCGATGCTGGTTCTGGATGATAACGGTGTTATCCAGGCCTCGCATTTGCTGGAGCGCTTGCCCTCGGAATTGAGCCGCAATGTGACCCCCGGTAACCGGTTGATTGATTGCCTGCAAACGGATTCCGCCTTGGTGGTTGAACAAGCCAGAGCAGAGGCTCTGAAGGGAGATAGCTTCGATTCGTTTGTGGTTTACAGTTCACAGGATGGATTGGCACACACGGTACAAGGGCGCTTTATTGCCGGTTCAGAGAATGAACTCATCTGCTTACTTCAGGATCAAAGTGAAGCGTTTGTGGTTGAGAAACAAATGTTCGACTTGGTCCATAAGGACCCGTCCACCGGTGTGGCTAACGAAAAACAGTTGATGTCCGAACTGCGGCAGCGTCTGAGGGATGGTGTAGAAACCAATACACACTCCGTTTTGTTGCGGTATTCGGCTTCGGATTTACGTTGTTTTGAGCCGCGAATTGGGCGCCAAGGTATGGGTAGGCTGGCCCGGACGATCGTTGAACGTTTGGGCGTCGGTGTCGAAAATTTTCTGCTTACACGGGAGCAGATTTCAGAACCCGGTAACGCATTGATCGCACGCCTTTCGGATTCTGACTATATCGTAGTTCTGTCCGGACTCGAGGAGGTGGGGTTTGCCGATGAACTTGCAGACGTATTGCTGAGGAGGGTGACCGCGGGCATCGAAATTGATGGTTTCACTTGTTCGGTTGAATGGGCTGTTGGGGTCGCTGACAGCATAGACAGTTCAGCGACACCCGACGGGATACTTAGCGCGACCGCTTATGCAATTCAATCTGAAGGCGCCCTTGCCAGTGGGCGCAGAATCCACCGCTATAACACCGAGCTTCGTGAACGGGTGTGTCAGGATATTGAAATAGAGAGGCTTCTCCGCCGAGATATTGCGGATGGTGTGCTTGAAATGCATTACCAACCGAAATTTGACCTGTCCGGCCTCGGACTAATCGGGATGGAGGCACTGATGCGCTGGACAAACAGCGAACTGGGGGTTGTGTCACCAGCACGCTTCATACCAATTGCTGAAAAATCCGGACTCATCGTTTCGTTAAGTCACGTTATGGTTGAGAAAGTATTAGATCAGATGATGGTTTGGCGAGTAGAAGATCGTAAACAGGTGCCTGTTTCGATCAACATTTCCGGTATTCACCTAAACACCCGCACCATTGTCCAAGAACTGCAGGCCGGCATCAAACAACGGAATATTCCGCCTCATTTGCTAGAGCTGGAAGTGACCGAGAGCATCATGATCGATGGCACCGGGAAGGCGCTTAAAAACCTGACAGACCTGAGGGACATGGGGGTCCGAGTTGCGATTGATGATTTTGGAACCGGCTATTCGTCCCTGAGTTACCTACGTTCCTTGCCGATTGACTGCCTGAAGATTGACCGAAGTTTTGTAAGTTCCATCACCACGTGCTCCACGGCACAAGCCATTGCAAAAGCGATCATTACGGTAGGCCACGACGTAAACCTCCACGTCATTGCTGAAGGTGTGGAAACCCACGAACAGCTTGAATGCCTAACAAATTTGGGTTGCGACTCAGTGCAGGGGTACTTCACCGGGCGCCCTGTTGCGAGTGCAGAATTTACTCGCTTTTTTGATAGCGCAGACTAAGCCGTAAGAGGCGTTTTCTGCACCGGTTAAAGATCATGTAGTTTGCGTAACAAAAAGTCGGTGTATAGTCTTAAGAGGAGATTCTCGAAGCGAACCCCGCAAGACTCGCCATCTCGGTTAGCTCGTTTCGGTAGGGAAGATGTAAGACTATTTCTGGGACGATTCGACTATGGCGTTATTTAGAAGGTACGCAGATGGCTGGGCAACGAAATATTTCCGGTTGGAGCTCGCGAGAGAGCTTCATTTGCGCGCGAAATTTATACCGGCACTTGGATTATCTGTTGTATTTTTGTTATCGAGCTACTTCTATAAGCCAGAAATCAGTTTTCCGTTAATATCCTGGGTTGCGACATTCACTGTTATCTACTTGTTCATGCAGTTTCGTTTTTTTGGCAAGGCTGCGAAACCCTGTAGCGAAACCTACATATCCTGGACCTGGAGTTTCTCCGCTACCTGCTGGTTGGCGGGGCTCATGTGGGGCCTGTTTCCAACGATTATCTTTCCGTCTATAAGTCATTCGGAGCAGTTGGCACTGATCATGATGTTGTTCGCCATACTGTCGGTTCCGGCGCCAGCGCTTTCCCGCTGTTTACCTCTCATCATGATTTACTCAACCCTGCTGATCTTGTTAGTCGCTATTGCTTTCCTGTCGCATCATGAGGGGTTTGATCGCCATTCAGTGTTCGTCATGGTCGTTTTGTTGGGTTCATTGATTTATTTGTATGAGCAGCGGGGGATTGCAAAAGAAATCCTCAATTCCGCCGAAGATAAGCGTCGTTTAAAGACAAGTGGAATAACCATTAGGCGGCTAAAACGCGATAGATACCACGACTCAGTGACCGATCTATTCAATAAAGTGGGGCTGATAACCTATCTGCGCAGCACCGGCGAGGATTATTCAACCTTCATGATTTTTGCGTTGAAAGTTCGGGATGTCGACACGCTTTATTCAAGCCATAGTAAGGCGTCCATCGACGATCTTATTCGCGATCTTACGGCCCGTTTGCAAGGTTGTAGTTTCGATCAAAAAACAATCGCTCACTTGGGTTTGGGCGAGTTCCTGGTTTTGGTGCCGGGAGCGGACAGCGAAAATCTGGATTCATTCGGGCAGGATTTTTTTACGCTTTTCGAAGAGCCCTTCAACAGTCTTCTAGGCCCGATGACCTTTAGTTTGGCGATTGGTTGTGCGCTTTACCCCGAGCATTCCACGAGCAAACAGGGCGTGATTCCATACGCGTTAACCGCGCTCAAAGCTGCAGAGAGTCACGCGGGGAATCATCTGGAACTGTACACCGACGACATGGCGATCCAGCTGAATCGCAGAGCTTTTGTTCGCTCCCAGCTAGCAAACGCCATAAAAAACGAAGAGTTCTCGTTACACATTCAACCGAAGCTGAATCTTCAATCGAATACGGTGGATAGTGCTGAAGTGCTGGTTCGTTGGAATAGCCCGACGATGGGAATGGTTAGCCCGGCAGAATTTATACCCGTTGCTGAATCAACCAGCGACATTGTGCCGTTAGGCCGGTGGGTGCTGAAGGAAGCGACTCGTATATTGAGGGGGACAAGCTTACCGTCAAAGTTCTCGTTAGCCGTGAATGTATCGGTCAAGCAGCTGGCCGACCCACGATTTGTCCCCGATATTCAGGAATTCGCTCGTCAGCTGCACGGCACCGGCCGCACGCTGGAGCTTGAGATTACCGAAAGTATGATGATAACTGATGAGGCTATTTTCAGAAAGATCCTGGGGAGGGTCTCTGAGCTGGGCGTTAAGATCGCCTTGGACGACTTTGGTACAGGCTATTCCTCTCTGAGTTATCTGACCAGCCTCACGGCCGACAGGCTGAAGCTGGATAAGTCCTTCATTGACCCGATACCTGAAAACCAACGCCAAGCTTCGTTTGTGTCTACTGTTATTGCTATGGCTCACAGCCTGGGCATGCCTATCGTTGCCGAGGGTGTAGAGAAGCCGGAGCAACTTAAGTGGTTGAGTGAAAATCAGTGCGACACCATACAAGGCTATTTTTTATCCCGGCCTTTACCGCTTAGTCAGTTTTCGGACTGGCTTGAGAGTAATGTCTGCCCGAAGACGAATGAGTTTAAGGCTCCACTGCTGGTGGCTGCAGGATAGTGCCCATGGCACGGGTTTAGAGATTCACACAGACTTTTAAGCCCCTATGCCCAGACATTGAAAAACTCAGGTTACCGTCATAGCGTCCAACGATTTCCCGAACGATAGCCAAACCCAAGCCATGGCCTGGTGTCTGTTCGTCCAGTCTCAGGCCTCGTGTTCCAAGCATAGCAAGTTCGGTTTTCTGAACCCCTGGGCCGTCATCGGTCACAATGATCTGCGGGACTCCTGCCGATTGGGCTAAAGACAGTTCGACGTAATTTGTCGACCATTTTCCTGCGTTATCCAGAAGATTTCCGATGATTTCGTTCAGATCGTGTTCCTCAATGGCCCAGCGGCAGCCTTCCGGTAACGTACTGGAAAGTTCAAAGGACTTGTCGGGATAGAGACGACCCAGCATCCAGAGCAAATCACGGGCCTGCTTTAGAGGGTCGGCACTCATCCCGACCTGAGGCCCTGCGAACCGACTGCGGCGCAGCTCGGCTTCAAGTTGAGTGTCGATACCGTCCAGCCGTTCAGCCAGTTGCTTACGCAGCGCGCAATCTAGCGGTCGATCAGTGTTCTCAAGGACCTGACGGACGGCGGCAATCGGAGTTTTGATACTGTGGGAGAGATTGGCCATGGCATCTCGTGATTTCTCGAGTCGCTGGTCAAGGGAGTCCATTAACTGGTTAAGTTGTTTGACCAAGGGGGCGAACTCTTCTGGAGCCTGCATGTCAATACGATTGATTTGGCCACTCTGTAGGCTCGCTAAATCTCTCTTAATCTTGGTGACAGGGCGCATGGCCAAGCTGATTCCGAGCCATATCACGACGATTAACATCAAAATTAAGACAATGGAAATAACAGCGGTCCAAACATGAAGTTCCATTTGGCTGTGCTTCAGAGCACCAAAATCTTCCGCCACAATAATAACAATCGGCATTCCGCTCACTGACAAAGCCTTTCGGTAGGCCAGCACATCCGACGGTGCTTCGGCCGTCGTTTTGCCTTGAACACGAATGGTTCCGCTTACCTCATTTCCCAGAAATGGAATCAAAAGTGGTTTCCAACTTATTGGCAAAACGAGGGTTTGTGATGGAGACTGTATGGCGAACGCATGGTGGAACACGTCCTGAAAGTAATCGCCGGTATTAAGCAGATCAACCTTCCCGTCGGTTTTTCGTATTTGGTGTTCCAGAAAGGCGACCTCATCTTTGAGCCGTTCCTCAACAAAATCCCGGGACATTCGGTCGAGCAAATAGCCGTGAACCATCCAAGCGAGTGCCATCAACCCAATGCCGGCAGGCAGCAAGCACACGAACAGAGTGCCTTTTACAGACCATGGTCTCTCAAACAACTTCATTAAAAAGATACCCCTGACCGCGGCGCGTTAGGATGGAGTCAGTTCCTACCAGCTTCCTCAACCTTCGAATATAAGCTTCGATAACGTTTTCATTTGGTGTGTCATTCAGACTGTAGAGTTGCTCCATTAACTGTTCTTTCGAAAACACCTGGCCTGGGCGGCTCATCAGGCAGCGTAATAAACGAAATTCGGTGCCTGTCAGAGTGTGTTCATTACCGTCGGTCATTTTTAAAATCTGGCGATTCTCGTCCAGTTCGAAACGACCGGATTTAAGCGTGGACTCCACACGTCCTTCGCTGCGTCGAATGATGGCATTGAGCCGGGCAACGAGCTCTTCCATTTGGAAAGGCTTGGCCAGATAGTCGTCTGCACCAGCTTTAAGACCGCCGACCTTGTCCTGCCAGTCACCTCTAGCTGTGAGAATCAGTACCGGAAAACCGATTTGATGCCCACGCCACTTTTTGAGCACTTCCAACCCATTTCCGTCTGGCAAACCCAGATCCAGCACGACAGCGCGATAGTCCTCTTGCACACCCAAGCTTATGGCCTCTCTTGCTGTTCTTGCCCAATCGACCCTAAACCCCGCCTTTTCAAGTTGGCTCATAAGCCCGTCGGCTAACAAATGATCATCTTCTACCAATAGTAGGCGCATGGATTGGTTCTTACTCCTTGAGATCTGTTGTCGGCAAGTATGGGGGAGCTTCCTGAATCGAGGCTGAATGATAAAACGTCTGAAATTTTCAGCAAGAATTCAGGTTGGTGCGAGAAAGTATGAAGCTCTTAATTCCTGGTGACGCATGTGGTTGGAAAACCCCACGAATTGGCGCACTTCGAAACCCTTGATAGGAGAATAGTTATGACTCTGGCAAAAAGCATGGTTCTGGCAACCGCAGTCTCATTGTCACCGGCAATTTTTGCAGCGGGAACCCATGGTCAGGGCCACGGGTCTCCGATTGGTGAACCCGCGATGGCTTCGGAAGCCGGTCGTACGATCACGGTGGAGCTGCACGATAACTATTACGAGCCTGAGCAAATTGAAGTGAGTGCAGGGGAGACGGTTCGGTTTGTCTTGACCAACAAGGGGAACTTGGTTCACGAGTTCAATATCGGAACCCCATCAATGCATGAAGCACATCAAGAAGAAATGGCGATGATGGTCGAGCACGGTGTCATTCAGGGTGGCACGCTCAATCACCACATGATGGAAATGGACATGGGGAATGGCCACACCATGAAACACGATGATCCCAACAGTGTCTTGGTTGAACCCGGCAAGAGCGAGGAGATCATCTGGACGTTCAGTAATGAAGGCAACATTGAATTTGCCTGCAATGTCCCTGGCCATTATCAGGCTGGAATGTATGGCGAAATAACCTTTAAGTAAGCCGTTTCTTCAGTCGCTAATAAATATACGGAGTAATCCCATGACAAAACGCCTTCTGGCAGGGCTTTTCGGGCTTTTTTTGTCGGCATTGGTGTTCGCTGGCGAATACAACCTGACGGTCGACCGGGTACAGATTGATACCGGCGATTTCATCAAAGAAGGTATTGGCTATAACGGCAAATCCCCGGGGCCCGTGCTGCGCTTAAAAGAAGGGGAAACGGTCAAAATCAATGTCACCAACAATTTGGATGAGATGACCTCCATTCACTGGCATGGGCTTATTCTGCCGTTCCAACAGGATGGTGTTCCGGGTATTAGCTTTCCAGGCATTAAAGCCGGTGAGACCTTTACTTATGAATTCCCGGTGGCCCAGGCGGGTACATACTGGTTCCACAGCCACTCTGGTTTCCAGGAGCCCGATGGGGCGTTCGGCGCTATCGTTATTGAGCCCAAAGGACGCGAGCCGTTCCGTTATGACCGGGAATACGTCATTCAGTTAACGGACAAACACCCCCACACCGGGGACCGGATTATGCGCAACCTGAAAAAGATGCCGGATTATTACAATCGAGAGCAGCAAACGGTAGGGGAATTCTTTGATGATGCCAAGACGAAAGGCTTTTTAAATACGCTCAAGGATCGCATGGCTTGGGGCGATATGCGGATGATGAAGGCTGATGTCGAGGATGTTCAGGGTTTCACCGGCATGATTAACGGAAGGGGACCAGAGCAGAACTGGACCGGATTGTTTGAGCCGGGTGAGCGTATTCGGTTGCGGTTCATTAACTCATCTGCCATGACCTACTTCGACGTTCGCATTCCCGGACTGAATATGACCGTGGTTCAGGCTGATGGCAATAACGTACAGCCGGTTAACGTGGATGAATTCCGCATCGGGGTTGCCGAGACTTACGATGTGATCGTTAGGCCCCGCGACGCACAGGCTTATACGATTTTTGCCGAGTCCATGGGGCGCTCTGGGTATGCTCGCGCAACGCTGGCCCCGGAAGAAGGCATGGAAGCGCCAGTTCCAACCATGCGGGAGCCAGCACGACTCACGATGGCCGATATGGGTGGTATGCACGGCATGGATCATGGCGGCATGAGTCACGGAGACATGAACCACGGGACCATGAGTGAAATGGATCATGGTGATATGGCCGGGATGGACCATGGATCGATGGAGAGCATGGACCACTCGGCCCACGGCAACATGGGGACCGACAAGCAAAAGCCAAATGATCCGTTCTATGCCCAAGGCAGCGGCATCACGCCCGAAGCCGCCAACGGAGGGAAGTTCCTGTCCTATGCTGACCTTAAAGCTCAGAATCCCTTGTATGAAGAGCGGGAGCCGACCCGTGAAATTGAACTTCGCCTGACGGGTAACATGGAGCGGTATACCTGGAGCATAAACGGCATCAAATACGAGGATGCAGACCCAATCCGGCTGCAATACGGCGAGCGTGTCCGCTTTAAATTCGTCAACGAAACCATGATGACACACCCTATGCACCTCCACGGCATGTGGTCCATTCTCGATGTGGGAGCAGGTGAGTGGAACCCGGTGAAGCATACTGTGAGCGTTCAGCCCGGCACCACTGTCTTCATGGAAACTGAAGTGGATGCACCCGGGCAATGGGCCTTCCATTGTCATCTGTCTTATCACGCGGCTGCCGGTATGTTCCGTAAGGTCGTTGTTGAAGGTGGCCCGCAGTCCTCACAGGCATCCGCCGAGAGGGTGACGAACGAAGGAGAAGGCGTATGAGGCTTTCTCAATTCTGGCTCAGCGCTCTGGTGCTAATGCCTGGTTTGGCCGCCGCTCAGGGAATGATCGAAGACGACACTGAGCGCAAGCAACCGTTGAAGATCTGGGGTGTCCAGTTTGAAGAGTTTGAATACCGCTACAGCGATGACGATGAAGAGTGGGGGGTCTGGAATGGCGATTTCTTCTATGGCACTGACGATCTAAAAATTCGCTGGCTGTCCAAGGGTGAATACGCTATCGAGGAGCAAGGCTATGAAGGCCTGGAGAATCAGGTGGTCGGTCAGATTCCAATTTCAACCTTCTTTGACGCCAAGGCAGGTGTGCGCTTTGACACGCCGGAAGGTCCAGATCGCACTTACGCAGTATTGGGTGTTTCCGGACTGGCTCCCCAGTGGTTTGAGATCGACGCGAGCCTGTATGTGAGCGATGAGGGAGACGCATCCGCCGAGCTGGACGCTGAATACGAACTTCTGTTGACCAACCACTGGATCTTGGCTGCAACCGTGGATGCTTCTATAGCCTTCAGTGAGGATCGGCAAATAGGCATCGGCAAAGGGTTGGTTTCGACCGAAACGGGCTTGAGGTTGAGCTATGATCTGATCGACCGCTCTTTTTCACCCTATTTAGGCGTTGTCCACGAGCGAAAGTATGGCGATTCGGCAGATTTCGCAGAATCTGAAGGAAGTAGCACTGAGGACTGGTTTGTGGCTGTTGGAGCCAGAATCTCTTTCTGACCGTTCGCTAGTCGCGTCGCCGTCACCGAATCGAGGCCCATTCGGTGACGGCGACGTTTTGGAACTCGGTGTAGCCTTGGAAGATCGTTTGAATCTATATTATGGCCCGACGTTGTACCTGTTGAGCCGACACCATGGATAGTAGCCTCCCGAAGTACCAATTACTGGAAGATGAAATAGAGCAAGGTATCGTGGCTGGCCGGTGGAAATGTGGCGAGCGATTGCCCTCCATCAGAACGCTGTGCGACCTGCACGGTTGCGCAAAGATAACCATTCAGCACGCGCTACAACGGCTCGAAGCCAAGGGATTGATAGAATCCCGTGAGCGGGCCGGTTTTTTTGTTACTTATCAGAACGAAGAATTCGACACGCCCTGCCGGATGGAGCGCATTGAATCACCCAAGCCCGTATCGGTAAGCGAGCTGTTTCGGGATATTATGACGAGAAGTGCGGCGTTTGATTTGACGCCGAGTCTTCACTCGGGAGAAATGCCTCAAGGCATCGTCCAGCTTAACCGTTCAATTGGTCGGGCATTACGGCGTCAGAAAGGCGATTTTCAATACTACGATGAACCCGCGGGCGACCCCGGCCTGAGACATCAGCTTGCGACGCTATTTTCCAAAAGAGGCTGGAAGACGGATGCATCCGAACTTTGCATTACCTCGGGATGCCAACAGTCTCTATTTCTGGCCTTGCTTACGGTTTGTTCCGAAGGCGATGTTGTCGCCGTAGAATCACCGGGCTTCTATGGCGTTCTGCAGTTGCTGGAGCAATTGAGATTAAAGGTTATCGAGGTGCCAACCTCTTTGCAGACAGGCATGGATGTCGCTGCGTTATCCGATATTCTGGACCATTGGGACGTTCGCGCTTGCGTAGTACAACCCGCGTTCGCGACACCAGGAGGTGCGGTTATGCCAAGAGCCGCCCGAAGTCGGCTACTCGAACTAGCCGAGGAGCATGACCTAGCCATTATCGAGGATGATATCTACGCCGAAACGGGCTGGTCTGGTGTGCCAGACACACTTAAATCTCTGGACCAATCGGGCCGGGTTATTCATTGCAGCTCGCTGTCAAAAGTACTTTCTCGCGATCTTAGGCTCGGCTGGGTAAGTGGGGGCCGGTGGCACGCTCACATTCTGCAAATGAAACTGACCTCTCAATTAGCGAGCAGTCGCTTCGTTCAACAAGGTGTTGCAAGCTTTATCCAAGAGGGCGATTACGCTGCGTTCGTGCGCAAGTTTCGTCTTCGATTACGAGAGCAGCGGGACCAGTTACTGGAGCATTTGGCTGCATGGCCATTGGCTGTGCGGACAACGGCTCCTCAAGGCGGTTTAGCCGTTTGGGTCGAATTACCAGAACAGATCAATACAATTGATGTCTATTCTAACGCGCTGGATGAGGGCATCGTCATCACACCAGGAAGCCTCTTCTCAGTGTCAGAGCGGTTTGGTAATTGTTTAAGAATCAGCTTTGCTCACCCTTGGGACGAGCAAAGGACGCGCGCCCTCAAACGCATATTGGAGCTGGTTCAAGACCAGTGACGGCTGACTGTACCTATAAAACTTAAAAAAATTGGGCCTGTCTCTAGTTTTAGCAGGCCTCCATACTTTCCCGATCAGTTTCATACAACTTTGGGAAGGTAAACGGTCAATGAATCGACTGATCCCGGTCACACAGGTTTCACCGAGCTCCTCGCCAAGTCGGGCGTCCAGCAAGATCTACCCACGAAGCTTTTCAGGCATATTCCGTCAAATCCGAATGGGCGGCGGCGCCATTCTGTTCGCTTTGTATTTTGGAACAGTCTGGTTGAACTGGGGCGAACGACAGGCTGTTCTATGGGATATCGCAGACAAAAAATTTCACATATTTAGCGCGACCTACTGGCCGGAGGATCTCGTTCTGTTGTCGGCCATCCTGATCATCTGCGCGTTCGGACTTTTCTTCATAACCGCTGTCGCAGGCAGAGTTTGGTGCGGATATGCTTGCCCACAAAGTGTTTGGATGTGGATCTTTCTCTGGTCTGAAAAACTGGCTGAGGGCGACCGTCGTCAGCGCATGAAGTTAGATGACGCAAGATTGAGTCAGAAAAAAATCCTGAGACGAGTGCTGAAGCATAGCCTTTGGTTGCTAATCAGTGTCGTGACCGCGGTGACCTTTGTTGGGTATTTCACCCCGATACGCCACTTAGTGCCGGATCTTCTGTCGTTTAATCTTTCAGGGTCAGCGCTCTTCTGGGTATTTTTCTTCACCGCAGCAACATACGTGAATGCTGGCTGGTTTCGTGAAAAAGTGTGTTTACACATGTGTCCATACGGTCGTTTCCAGTCTTCCATGGTTGATAATGAATCATTGGTGGTCGCGTACGATGCTGGCCGGGGCGACCCTCGCGGTAGCCGATCCATGGGCACAGATCCGTCTGCTCAAGGGCTGGGCGATTGTATAGATTGCGAAATGTGTGTGCAGGTGTGTCCGACTGGCATCGACATTCGTGATGGCCTGCAAATGGAGTGTATTGGATGCGCCGCATGCATCGACGCATGTGATTCGATCATGGACAAAATGGGCTACGAAAAGGGACTGATTCGTTACGCCAGTTTCAATGAGCTGAATAGCGGCACGAGGCATATCCTCAGGCCTCGCCTTGTCGCCTACTTTTTTATACTGGCAACCATGATTGGTTTGTTTTCCTGGGCTTTGGTCTCTCGGCCTTTATTAACAATGGAGGTTGAAAAAGATAGGGGGCTCTTCCGTTATAACGGCTCGGGACTGATTGAAAACAGTTACCTACTCAACTTAACCAATAAATCCAATGAAACGCGGCATACCTTCATTGCGGTCTACGGTGCCGAAGGATTCAACATGCGTGGGCCGGATGGAGTGACTCTTAACGCCGGCGAACAGAGGGAAGTTCCGGTTGTACTGGAAAAAGATGCCTCAAGCGTCCTAGGGGCCGTTACCGATGTTTCCTTTGAAGTGACCACTTTCGAAGAGCCCGATCGGCGGATTGTCGCACCTACTACGTTTTTAACGCCCGCTCCCCGGTGAGGGTAATGGGCTCTTCCCTGAGAGCATTCCTTTAAGGTTCATCATTTGGATGATGTCCTGGCAATGCTCTTTCAGAGCATCCCTCAGCAATCGCACTGCTGGCGTGATCGATTGCCGTGTTGGGCAAATCAACCATAACTCTGAGACCGGTGGCGCATACTCAGGCATGACATTGACGACTCTTCCCGCCAGCAGGTCGTCCGAGATGTCGAGGCAGGATTTCACGGCCAGGCCGTGTCCCGCCGCACACCAGCGCCGAACCAGATCGCCATCGTTGGACGCCCGGTTGCCTTTCATTTTTACTCGAAACTCCTCGTCGCCCCGCTTAAAGGTCCACAAATCGTAGGGAATGTCCTGCAGTTGATAGAAGAGACCGTTGTGGTTGGCCAGATCGTGTGGGTGCGCGGGGGTTCCATGCTCGCTCAGGTAACTCGGTGTAGCGCAGAGGAGGCGTGGAATGTCACAGATTTTGAAACCATACAGATTGGAGTCATCGGGCGAGCCGTAGCGAAGAGCCATATCGACGGAATCCCGGAAAAAATCGACGTTGCTGTCGGTAATTTGAACGCGCAAGCTCAGCCCTGGGTGAGAGGTCATTAATTGGTCGATCCACGGGACTACCCGGTTCCGGCCAAGATCGGATGACACCGATAGCCGAATTTCTCCTGCAACGGCTTCTTCGCCGGAGCGAATGTTCTGTCGGGCCTCGTCCAGCAATGCCAGTGCCTGCTCGCATTGAGGCAGATACTTTTCGCCGGCCGCTGAAAGACGAAGGTGGCGGGTAGAGCGAACAAACAGTTCAAGCCCCAATGTCTGTTCAACGCGTTTGACGGCCGCGCTTGCGGTCGCAGGGCGCATATCAAGGCTGGTAGCGGCCGCCGTAATGTTTCGGAATTCGGCCACTTTGAGCACAACGGTCAGATCGTCGAAGGTCATTTTCAAAAACTATTTGAATATGTTTATGAGATTAGCCTGTTTTTCGTAGTGTAATTAAGGATCAAACTGAGTGCCACTACCAACTCACTCGGGAGAAGCCCATGAAAGCTGTTGGATACACCGACTCTTTACCCATCAACGATCCAAAATCTTTGCAGGACGTTGAACTGCCACAGCCAGTTGCTACAGGAAGGGATCTGTTGGTCCGGGTTAGGGCGATTGGCGTCAATCCGGTTGATGCCAAGGTGCGCCAGCGTGCCGAAGCAGAGGCGGGTCAGATTAAGGTTTTGGGCTGGGACGCCGTCGGAGAAGTCGTCGCGACGGGCGAGGGCGTCTCATTATTCAAGCCTGGCGATCAGGTGTACTACGCAGGCGATGTTACCCGTCAGGGCAGTAACGCGGAGTACCAGATCGTTGATGAGCGCATCGTCGGCCGAAAGCCCGCGAGCCTGAGCGATTCGGAGGCGGCAGCACTGCCCCTGACAAGCATCACCGCCTGGGAAATGCTTTTCGACCATCTCGGTCTTGTGCAGCAGGACCCAGGGAACATTACCCCAAGTAATGAGGTAGTCCTGGTGATTGGCGCCGCCGGAGGGGTTGGTTCCATACTGATCCAGTTGGCCAAGAAACTGACCGGTGCCACCGTGGTGGCGACCGCCTCGCGGCCTGAGTCGCGCCAATGGGTGGAATCATTGGGGGCAGATTTTGTCGTGAATCATCGTGAGCCGCTGCAGCCGCAGATCGAGAAACTGGTGTTGGAGGGATCAATCACCTCGATCTCTCACGTGGCCAGTTTGAACGCCACCGATCAGTACTTTGATGATTATGTGGAGTTGCTCCGGCCGTTCGGGAAAATTGCCTTGATTGACGATCCAGCGGCCCTGGATGTAATGAAGATGAAACCGAAGAGTCTGTCGCTTCACATTGAGTTTATGTTCGCCCGTTCCATGCATAGCGCCGAAGACATGCAGGTTCAGCACGAGCTGCTGGACAAGGTCGCGAGTCTCGTGGAACAGGGCTACATTCGCACCACCGCCGGGAAGAATCTGGGGGCAATCAATGCTGAACATCTGCGTGCAGCACATGCCGAATTGGAAGCAGGAACAGCGGTAGGCAAGATCGTTCTGGAAGGCTTCGAGTAATCAGAACTTCTGGATATAATGCCTGGCTTTAGCCCGTGACCGCTATCTGTTGATAGCAGCGCGGGCGAACTGTTTCGGAGCAGGTCGCTCTCACACCGCACCACGGCCTCACTAGATTCCCATTTCAAGCAATATGACATCTGCCTGAAATGGGAATCTGTCTACTCAGAGTATCGCCGATGCTGCCTGCTACAGGTGTCCCGGGATGCCGTGCGGGTGTATGCTCACAGGGTGTCCAGAGCAACACAGGCACTCCCGCTGGCCCATAAATTGCTTGTCACTTGAGAGTTAACCACCTGGCTCAGGCCAATATTTGAGAGTGATTCGACTGTGCAGGAACTTACCGGAAGCCAAAAGAAAATCAGTTTGTGGCGCCACAGTTTTGTACGGCGTTACCTGGTCATTGCGTTATTGATAGCGGTGCTTCCACTGGTAGTGGTCACCTGGCTCTATGATCGATTCACCGGCGAATTGCTTGAAGATTTAGGCGAGCAGAAAGTTCAATATTCCATGAACGCCACCCGCGCTGCGCTGTCTGGTTTTCTGAAAGCACGGAAGTTCGAGCTAGAAACGATTGCCGATTTACCCAATATCGAACGGTTCGTGTCTGAGGATCCCATGTCTTCGGAACTGGAACCGACGCATGCGCTCATCAGCTTTGAAACCGACAGTTTCGATATCTATGGCGTGCTTTTCTTTGACGCCCAATGGCAATTACAAACGGCGTTACCGGGTGTGGCATCGTCGGGGCCACCTTATTGGGGAGGCATGGAGCTTTCTCTGGATGGGTTGCCCAGACGAAAGTTTGCTGATTTCTGGTTAATCGGGCCCCAAGAACCTCGGCCCGGTCTTTCAGGCTGGTTCCTGTTGGCAGCGCCGCTCCCAATGAACGCGGGCGAAACGGAATCCCCCGGGTTTGTGGCATTGCATATTCGTTTTTCCAGCTTGACCGAGTTGCTAAAAAACCAGTCACAGATCGACGGTTTTACCCCGCTGATAAGCACCTCCGAAGGCCAACGGTTTACGGTTACGGGTCGAGTTGCTCAAGATCAAACGCCCAGTTGGCTTAGTGAAGAGTTCGCTCCCGGCTGGTCGATTGAAGTGATCAAGCATCATCCGGATGTGGACTTCAGCCAAGAACTGAGGCGCCCCGCCTTTCTGATGGGGGCGGGTGTATCAGTGCTGCTGGTCATCGGGTTATTCATGATTGTCATTCTGCGGACCAAAAGGCGATTTGGGCCGTTGCTTGAGGGCGCAGAAGCGGTCTCCAGAGGGGATTGGAATATTCATATCCCCTCTAAGGGGCATGATGAATTCACCTTGATGGCCAATGCGTTCAACCGCATGGGCGGCCGCCTGCAAGCGCTGATTGATTCGCGTCTTGAAGTCGAGAAAAAAGCGGTCCTTGGAGAATTTTCGGCCAGTATCGCCCATGAGGTTCGCAACCCATTGGCCACGATCAAGGTCTGCGTGCAAAGCTTCCCTCAGGACGATAACCCTCGCAACACTGAACTGATCACGCTGGTTCTGGAAGAGATCGATCGCGTTAATGAAGTCGTTGAGAATCTGCTGAGCTTTGCTCGTCCGTACGATCCTGAGCGGGTTTGGGTTACGGCTGGTGATTTACTTCGGCGTTTGGCCGCTCTGATCGATCCCCTCGCAGCCAGAGAGAACATCCATTTGAGTCTCTCAGGAGAACTCGATGCGCCCCTGTGTGTCGATGAAAATCAGATCCAGCAGGTGCTGATGAACCTGGCGCTCAACAGTATTCAGGCTATGCCTGAAGGGGGCGAGCTGAACCTCGATGTTCAGACCCTCAATGATAAAACGGTGATTAACGTCAGCGACACAGGTATCGGGATGGTAGCTGAAGCACTCGACAGGGCTACAGAGCCATTTTACACGACCCGAAGTCAGGGCACCGGCCTGGGCTTGTCTATTTCAAAACGCTTGGTACAGCTTAATGGTGGTGATTTGCGAATAACCAGTGAATCGGAAGCCGGTACGAGAGTTTCGTTGACTTTCAACGCTTCAAAGGACAGTCATGGATAATGCACTCATTCTGATTATTGATGATGAGCAGCGCCTGGTGCGCTCGTTGCAGTTAGCGCTGGGAGCCGATGGCTACCGGATCGCAACCGCCCACACCGGTAATGATGGAATCGAAACCGCGCTGGATCGTCAGCCTGATCTGGTGTTACTGGATCTGCGTTTGCCGGATCTCAGTGGACTCGAGGTATTGAAGCAATTGCAGTTGCAGTTGCCTGCTTGTCCGGTCGTGATGTTTTCCGCCCATGGGGATATCAAAGTTGCCATTGAGGCTGTCAAAAGTGGCGCCTTGGATTTTATTACAAAACCTTTTGATATTCACGAGCTTAAGCGTTTAATTTCACGCACATTAGAACGTTGCAGATTGGACAAGGAAGTGCGTTTTCTCCGTGAGCGCCAGCTAGGAGAAGCCCGCCTGATCGGCCGAAGTGAGGCGATGCGACGCCTGCAGGAAGACGTCACCCGTATCGCCCGAAGTGGTGCCAAAACGCTGCTGTTGCAGGGTGCTTCGGGCACCGGTAAAACGGCGGTAGCGCGTGAGGTCCACCAACTCTCAAAGGTCGCATCCGGTCCTTTTGTTGAGGTTAATTGCGCCGCTCTACCTGAACAACTGCTCGAAGCCGAACTATTCGGAGCGGAAAAGGGCGCCTATACCGGGGCCCACCAACGACGCTCAGGACTGGTTGAATTGGCGAACGGGGGCACGCTTTTCCTGGACGAGATCGGCGAAATGTCTTTGGCCCTTCAGGCTAAGTTATTGAGCTTCCTTGAAGACCATACCTACCGGCCCATTGGTTCCAATCGCGTTTATCAGGCAGAGGCGCGGATTATTGCGGCCACCAATCGGGAATTGGAGTTGGCGATTGAAGAGGGTAACTTCAGAGCGGACCTTTATTATCGACTAAATGTGATGCCGGTGCGGGTTCCGGAGTTGGCGCAGCGGAGGGAGGATATCCCGCTGCTTATCGAACATTTCAGCTTGAAAATGGCCGCCAGTGAAGGCTGTTCTCCGGTGTTGTTTGAGGCGGATATTATGGCCCACCTCGTTGATTACGACTGGCCAGGAAACATCCGCGAACTGAAAAACCTGCTGGAACGGCTGACGGTGCTTTATCCTGGTGAAGTGGTGACTCTCTCCATGCTGCCTCCGGAAATGCACCCGACCGATCAACCTATCCTCGCGGGTGATGGCTCTATTGAATCGCGTCTGGCGGAAACCGAGCGGGATATCATTCTCAGAACCTTGAATCAGGCGGGTGGGCGCAAGGGCGCCGCAGCAGAAAAACTGGGAATATCCCGCCATGCCCTGAAGCGACGGCTGCAGAAGTTGGGAATTAGCGAATGAAGCCTGAAAGTGTTTTGAATCTAACGCGGCTGTCGGCTGCGGCTTTGGGCATAGCCATTGGATTCTGGCCTTCGCTGGCCTCTGCCGCTGGGCAAGAGCCTTTGACAGGAGCGTCCCCGACCGAAGCTGAGCTTAGGGTTGGCTGCATTTACCCTTTGACCGGGCCGATGGGGTTTTTCGGGCGCGACGCGGATGTTGGCATCGGGATGGCTTTAGACCGACTTCAGCAATTGAATCATCAGTTGACGGAGGCTGGCGAGTCTAAGCTCTATCCCCGTCTTGAGGTTCTTCTTGAAGACAGCAAAGGTAAGCGCCATCGTAGCGCAACCCTTGCTCGTCAGTTGGTTGAAGAGCAGGGCGTCAGTGTTCTTTGCGGCGTGGTGTACTCAAGCATTGCACTGGAGATCAGTGCTTATGCGCAACAGCAGGAAATGCTATTCATTGGCGCAGGGCACAGTTCGTCAAGACTGACGCAGGAACCGGTTAATCCGTGGTATTTCAGGGTCAACAATGACAGCCGGCAATCGATGAGGGCCGGTGCGCGCTACTTGAAGGAAATGAAGTCAGAGCAGCCATGGACGACGCTAGCCTACGTCGGGCCCGATTACGATTATGGCCACCAGGCATTGGAGGACTTGCTGGAAGGACTGGAGGATCTCAATGTGCCCTTTGAGATCAGCGGGGAGTATTATCCCAAGCCCTCGGAGCCGGATTTTTCAGCTTATATTGAAGCACTTTTGATCTCGCCTCCAGATATCGTGATCTCCAATTTTTTCGGCGATGATTTTGCCAACTTTGTACGCCAAGCGCATTTGCAGGGATTGTTAGAAGTCAGCCGTCTGGCCAACTTTGACACTGGCGGTGGTTACGATGTGATTGCCGCCCTTGGAAATGACCTGCCTCCCGGAGTCATTCTTTCAGGGCATCACCATATCAATTGGCCGGACACGGCGAGAAACCGTGAGTTTGTAGCGGAGTTTCACCGACGCAGCGGCCGGTATCCGAGTTTCATGGCCGAAAGTGCTTATGCCGCGATATTTGCAGTTGCCGAGGCCTGGCGGCAGGCAGAGACCACCGACGCTGAAGGGATGCGCCGGACGCTCGAGGGACTGAAGCTGCCTTTGCCCGAAGACCCGCCAGGGTTTCAGTCATGGATCGATCCCGTGAGTCATCAAATAATGCAGGTGACTGCCATCGGCGAATCGGAGCCCAATGAAAACTATCCGCCCGCTAAACGCATGTTGGGCAACTGGAAGATCTATCTGCCGGAAATTCAGCCTTGATTGGCTGAGCCGTCAGGCATCGAGATCGGTCACTGCCATCCTATCTGATCATGAGCGCACGCCGCTCTTGATCAGATAGGGGGTGAGCGAAAACCGCTCATCGGTTCGGCCTAATCCGAGCGGTTTCCGCTCATAACTCCTCTTCTCTCAAACTCATCTCGGTTTTATTCGCCTAAAACAGCGGAATATTCTTTTTTTTAAGGTTGGCATCAGGATTGCTCTATCCCGGCAAAGCCCAAATAAAAAATCGAGGCCAACCATGAAAAAAACCAAACTGCTTCCTTCTGCTGAAAACGCTTACGAGTACCCTCTGCTGATCAAAAGCCTGTTGTTGTCAGGTAAGCGTTATTCTCCGAACCGCGAAATCGTTTACAGCGACATCTTTCGTTACGACTACGCGACTCTGAACGAGCGCATCGCACGTTTGGCGAATGCTTTGGAAAAAGCTGGAATCGGTGCAGGCGATACCGTTGCGGTAATGGATTGGGACAGCCACCGTTATCTGGAAGCCTATTTTGCGGTTCCCATGATCGGCGCTGTGTTGCATCACGTGAATATTCGCCTGAGTCCGGAACAGATCATTTACACCATGAATCACGCCGAAGATGACATTCTGCTGATTCACGATGATTTTCTTCCGATGGTCGAGCAGGTTGCTCCTCAGCTCAACACGGTTCGTGACTTTATCCAGCTGACAGACGGCCCGACTGCCGCTTCGACCACCCTGAATGTGGTCGGCGAGTACGAGTCGATGCTGGCTGAGGCTAGCACTGAATATGATTTCCCGGATTTTGATGAGAACTCGATTGCAACAACCTTCTATACCACTGGCACCACGGGTAACCCTAAAGGGGTTTACTTCAGCCACCGTCAGTTAGTGTTGCACACACTGGTTACAGCTATAACGCTGGGTAGCTCCGATTCAAACGCGCTGTTGCGGAGCGACGACGTCTACATGCCGATGACGCCGATGTTCCATGTGCACGCTTGGGGTGTTCCTTATATCGCCACCATGCTCGGAGTTAAGCAGGTCTATCCGGGCCGTTACGAGCCGAATCGTCTGGTTCAGCTGTTCCGTGATGAAGGCGTTACCTTCTCTCATGGCGTCCCGACCGTTCTGCAGATGGTGCTCAATTGCGAAGAAGCCAAGACGACCGATCTGTCTGGCTGGAATATGCTCACTGGTGGGTCTGCACCCACTCAGGCTTTGTCGGCTCAGATGGCAGAGCGAGGTATTAATTTCGTAACTGCGTACGGCATGTCCGAGACCTGTCCGGTCATCACGATGGTGAACCTGAGCGATGAGGAACGTGCGCTGCCAGTTGCTGAGCAGAGCGCCGCCCGAATTCTCGCCGGTATCGCAACACCTCTGGTTGATATTCGTATTGTTGACGCAGATGGCAACGACGTTCCCCACGACGGTGAGGCTGTCGGCGAAGTGGTTGCGCGGGCACCCTGGCTGACTCAGGGCTACCTGAAAGAACCTGAAAAAAGCGCCGAGCTATGGGAAGGAGGCTGGCTCCATACCGGTGATGTGGGTTCGATTAACAGTAAACACACCCTGCAGATCAAAGATCGAATTAAAGATGTGATCAAGACAGGTGGCGAGTGGATCTCCACCATCGAATTGGAAAACCTGATCAGCAAGCATCCTGGCGTGTCCGAGGTGGCAGTGGTTGGTATTCCTGATGAGCGTTGGGACGAGCGTCCAGTCGCTACCATCGTGCCTCGCGAAGGCGAAGAACTCACCCCGGATACCATCAAGGACCATCTCAGACAGTTTGTCGACAGTGGTGAAATTGCGAAGTGGGCAATTCCAGAGCGAATTGAATTCGCTGTTTCGATTCCAAAAACCAGTGTTGGGAAAATCAATAAAAAGGTAATTCGTAGCGAATTGCTCCCATAAAACTGAATCTTGCTTCATGCCTCTGAGTGCCATTAGCACGCACTCACCAGCCAGTTAGTCATCCCTTCGCCTCACCTTTTGACGGTTGTTGAAAGGTGAGGTGTGGGCGATGTCCAACAACAAATAAGAACAAGGAACACCTATGAACCAGGATCTGATCCTCGAGACGAGAGGCCTCGTCAAAGAGTTCAAGGGTTTTACCGCCGTCGACGACGTTAATCTGAAAATCGAACGGGGTACCATCCATGCCCTGATCGGCCCAAACGGCGCGGGCAAAACGACTGTCTTCAATCTGTTGACCAAATTTCTGACGCCTACCCGGGGCCAGCTGCTGTTTAACGGTCAGGATATTACCAAGAAAGATTCTGCCTCAATCGCGCACATGGGGATTGTTCGCTCCTTTCAGATCTCGGCCGTATTTCCGCATCTGACGGTACTCGAAAACGTTCGGGTTGCGCTGCAGCAAAAAAGAAAAGACACCTTTGCCTTCTGGCGTTCAGAAAAGATTCTCGACGAACTGAACAGTCGGGCTCTGGAGTTGCTGGATTCGGTGGGCCTTCGGGAGTTCTCCCATGCACAGGCCGTCGACCTTCCATACGGTCGTAAACGCTCGCTGGAGATCGCCACCACCCTCGCGCTTGATCCCGAACTGCTGCTTCTGGATGAACCTACCCAAGGTATGGGTCATGAGGATATCAGTGTGGTTGCCGAACTGATCAAAGAGGTCGGCAAGGATCGCACCATCCTGATGGTCGAGCACAATCTGAACGTGGTCGCAGACCTCTCCGACACCATTACCGTGCTTCAACGCGGAGCGATCCTGACCGAGGGCAACTACGAGACCGTATCGGCAGATCCAAGGGTGCGTGAAGCCTATATGGGCGTTGAAGAAGATCAGCTTGAGGGCGAGGGCACCGAACACAATGGCCCGGTCGTGGAGGCATCGGTATGAGCACGGCGACGAAGGTTCAATCCAACCGCGAAAAGCTCCGAATCAGCGATCTGCACGCTTTTTACGGCGAATCCCACATTCTCCATGGCATCGACATGACGGTTAACCAGGGCGAACTGGTGACTCTGCTTGGGCGAAATGGCTCAGGGCGAAGCACCACCCTGAGGGCGATCATGAACATGGTCGGTAAGCGCACCGGATCTATCGTGATCAACGGTCAGGAAACCCTGAATGTACCGGCCCATAAGATTGCTCACCTGGGTGTAGGGTTCTGCCCGGAAGAACGCGGCATCTTCGCCAGCCTCAATGTTGAGGAAAACCTGATGCTGCCCCCCAAGGTTCGTTCTGATGGCATGTCGGTCGAAGAGATTTATGACATGTTTCCGAACCTTGCCGAGCGCCGCAAAAGTCAGGGTACTCGCCTCTCCGGTGGCGAACAGCAGATGCTGGCCATGGCTCGAATCCTGCGTACCGGAGCCAATATTCTGCTGCTGGACGAAATAACCGAAGGTCTGGCTCCAGTGATCGTTCAGAACCTCGCTGGCGTGCTGGCGAAACTCAAAGAACGTGGCTTGACGATAATTCTGGTAGAGCAAAATTTTCGCTTCGCTGCGCCGATCGCGGACCGTCACTACTTGATGGAACACGGTCATATGGTGGACGAAATCAAAGCCCACGAACTTGTCGAAAAGACGGATCTGTTGAATACCTACCTCGGCGTCTAAAACCGAGGATGTTTTACCTGAACGAAGCATAACCTGTAACAAAAACAATGAGTTTGGAGATTATTATGAAACTGATGTTCAAAACTGCTGCTGCTACTGCTTTGATTGCCGCTGCCGGCATGGCTCACGGGAATTTGTCAGACGACAAAGTCAAAATTGGTGTCCTCACCGACATGGGCGGTGTCTACTCTGATATCACCGGTCAGGGCAGCGTCGAGGCTGTACAAATGGCTGTCGATGATTTCGGCGGTGAAGTGCTCGGCAAGCCGATCGAGGTGGTTGGTGCAGACACCCAGCTCAAGCCGGACATCGGGTCCACGATCGCTCGCCAGTGGATTGAAAGCGAGCAGGTTGATGTTATTAATGGTGCGGTTGCCAGCTCGGTTACCGGTGCTGTTACCAAGCTCATGAGCGACGCCGGAAAGATCACTTTGATCGCCGCTCCAGCCAGTCATGCATTCACCACCAAGGGTTGCTCTCCTTATAACGCGCATTGGAGCTACGACGTGGTATCGCTGGCCAACGGCACCGTGAAACCCATGGTTGAGGCTGGCAAGAACCGGTGGTTCTTCATCACAGCGGACTACGGTTTTGGTCATTCACTGGAGTCTGTTGCAACGGGCGTGATCGAGGCGAATGGCGGTGAAGTTGTGGGTGCTGTGCGTGCGCCGCTGGCTACTACCGACTTCTCCTCCTATATCCTGCAGGCTCAGGCTTCCGGCGCAGACGTCATTGCGCTGGCCAACACGGGCAGCGACATGGTTAACGCCCTTAAAACAGCCGCGGAATTTGGTGTCACCGAGATGGCTGAAGTAGCCGGTTTGCTGGTGTTTACCCCGAATGCCCAGGCCCTGGATCCTGCCATCGCAGGTGGCATGAAACTGACCACTGGTTTCTACTGGGATATGGATGATCAGACCCGCGAATGGTCCAAGCGCTATATGGCCCGCATGGACGGCACAATCCCTTCTATGGCTCAGGCCGGTGCTTATTCTTCCACTATGCATTACCTGAAAGCGGTAGAGGCAGCCGGCACCGACGAGTCTGATGCTGTTATGGCCAAGATGAAAGAAACGCCAGTCGAAGACTTCTTTTCACGTAACGGCTACCTGCGTATGGACGGCCGAATGGTTCACGACATGCTGCAGGTTCGGATCAAGACCGCTGCCGAGCGTAGCAATCCGAACGATATCTTCGAAATCGAGAAAGTGATCAAGGGTGAAGACGCCTTCTTGAAGCTCGAAGATGGTGGTTGTGAATTCGCACTGAACCATCAGTAACCTGACCGGGGCAGGGTTGCCTGCCCCTTAATCCCTGATTTACGACAAGAAAGGGAAGCTTCGGCCTCCTTCTAGCTACTGTTGGGTGTGGTTATGGCAACTTTTTTCGATATCAATCTATTTGCCCTGTTCGGACAACTGCTGATCGGATTGATCAACGGCTCTTTCTACGCGTTGCTTGCTCTGGGCCTTGCGATCATCTTCGGTTTGCTGAAGATCATTAATTTCTCTCAGGGCGCGCTCTACATGCTTGGCGCTTTTGCCGCGTGGATCGGCCTGAATTATCTGGGAATCAGCTATTGGTGGGCGCTGGTACTGGTTCCACTGGCCGTGGGCGCATTCGGAATTTTAATGGAGCGCGTGCTCATCCGGCCCATCGCGAACGAAGACCACCTATACAGCCTGCTGCTCACGTTTGGCATTGCCTTGATACTGCAAGGCCTTTTCAGTCACGGCTTTGGTTCTTCCGGTTTGTCCTACCCAATGCCTGAAGAGCTCAGAGGCGGGACGCGTCTGTCCTTTATGTATTTGCCCAACTACCGGGCCTGGATCATCGTATTCTCATTACTGGTTTGCGCGAGCACCTGGTTCATGATCGAGAAAACCAGACTAGGCGCCTATCTGCGTGCTGGTACCGAAAACCCTCAATTGATGAAGGCTTTCGGGATCAACGTACCGCTACTGGTCACCCTGACATATGGTTTTGGCGTTGGCCTCGCGGGCCTGGCTGGTGTATTAGCCGCGCCAGTTTACACAGTGTCCCCGGACATGGGGGCGAACATCCTGATCGTGGTCTTTGCGATCGTCGTTATCGGCGGCATGGGTTCCATCGGCGGCGCAATTCTCACCGGACTGGCGATGGGTATTGTCGAAGGGCTCACCAAGTACTTTTATCCCGAGGCCTCCAATACCGTGATCTTCCTGGTAATGGTGCTGGTGCTGCTGGTTAAGCCAGCCGGCTTGTTTGGCAAGGAAGCGTAGAAATCCCTGCGCTACATTTTCGCCGCTGATTCGTTGTGAGGTAACAAACATGTACAACAAAAAGCTCAACCTGGTGTTACTGGGCCTAGCGCTGGTCGCTCCTTTCGTTTTTTATCCTGTTTTTCTTATGAAGGTGCTTTGCTTTGCTCTGTTCGCCTGTGCTTTTAACCTGCTGCTGGGATTCGCCGGGTTGCTTTCTTTCGGCCACGCAGTTTTTCTGGGAACTGGCGCCTATGTCACCGGCTATGTGATGACCACCTACGGTCTCACGCCGGAACTTGGCATTCTCGCAGGCGTTGTTGTGTCCGCGCTGGTTGGTTTCGTCTACGGCAAACTGGCGGTTAGGCGTGAAGGCATTTATTTTGCCATGGTTACCCTGGCGCTGGCCCAGCTGGCGTTCTTCTTTTACCTTCAGACACCGTTCACGGGCGGCGAAGACGGTCTTCAGGGCATCCCGCGTGGCAACTTGTTTGGTCTGATCGACCTGACCGACAACATGACCATGTATTACTTTGTTTTGGCCGTCTTCATTATTGGATTTCTGACCATTTACCGCACCATTCACAGCCCCTTTGGTCAGATCATGAAGGCAATCCGCGAGAACGAGCCACGGGCCATTTCTCTGGGTTACAAGGTAAACCAGTATAAGCTGATGACGTTCGTCATCTCCGCCACACTGGCAGGCCTTGCGGGTTCCACCAAAGCACTGGTATTCCAGCTGGCGTCCCTTACCGACGTTCACTGGTTCATGTCGGGCGAAGTGGTTTTGATGACCTTGCTGGGTGGTATGGGCACGATCTGGGGACCGGTTGTTGGCGCAGCGAGTATCGTTTCCATGCAGAATGTTCTCGCCTCCGGGCCTCTCGCAAACTATATCCATGTCGTCATGGGCGTAGTGTTCGTGATCTGCGTGTTGGCGTTCCGAAAGGGACTGGTCGGTGAATTACAGAAGTTGCTGAGAAAAAATGTCAGTTGAGTCGATTTGATTCATTAAACCCGCCGTTTTCGCCCAGCGAACCGCCGCATCGCCTGATCTGAATTTACGTAAACGGATTCAGTGAAGGCGGCGCTGGCATGCCCAAGTTCTTCACTGATATGCCGGATATCAGCGCCGGCCTCAATGGCTTGGCTGGCACCGGTATGACGGAGGTAATGGGTTTCGGTTCGGATGCTTTCGAGCTGGCGCGCTTCCTCCGTTCGACCTTCGGCATCCAATCTTTCGACGGTAAGCATGATGGCCTGTTCATACACTCGCTGGATCTGGCGCTTACTTAAAGCGCCGCCTTTGGCCGAGGGCAGAATAGGGTGGTTGTCTCCCTGCACCGGCATCGCGGTCAAGCAGCCAAGGTGTTCCCTCCAACGCCGAAGATAAGGCAGGTATTCATCGGGAAGGGTGATCGTACGATCCTTGTCACCTTTACTGAACACGTAATAGGCCCAGTACTCTTCACCTTGTACGAATTTTCGTTTGAAATCTCCAAACACCGGCGTTCTTGTTGAGCCGTTTTGCCTCTGCCTTGTTGCTAATTCGCTCACCCGCAAAAATAACGATTTCATGGTGACTACAACGAACAGGTGACGTTCGTATTTCCGGTTTTCCTCAGCTGCCAACAGCAGCGATTCCAGTAGATAAGCCCATTGCATATCCGAAAGCCGGCGAACATCGGTTTCGGTATCGACATCGTTGATGGTCTGAACCTTTTGATCACGCTTGCGCATGCCAATCATCGGATTTTTCTGGATGTAGTCTTGTATCAGCAGGTATTTGAAAAACGTCTGAAGAGCGGTCTTGCTGGCGTTGAGCGAGGCTTGAGTAATGGCGTAGTTGACCGTGCCTTCGGTTTTTTCCTGCTTGGAACGGATCGCAAAAGGGCGCCATTGAGAATTCGGTAAGCGAAGGCCCTGACGGTCCTGGAAGGCGGAGTAAATGCCCTTACTGATCCAGCTCTTAGGAGGCATGGTCAGTGTTTTGAAATACGCCGTCATCACGTCGGAGTCTGTTTGCGCCAGGGTGCGTTTCGATGTGACCCACAGATAGTTCAGGAAACGCTGAACCTCAGACCGGAATCGAACAAAGGTGCCTTGGACATCGGAATATTTGAGAAGAAATTTGCGAGTGATCTCGTAGTCCGCACGCAGCAATTCTTCGGGAATGCTGAGGTTTTGAAAGAACTCCGGTATGGAAGGGTGCCGGTGAAAATCACCTTGGTCTTCAAGGTTTTCGGCGGTATCAAAAAGCGGGTGGCCTGAAAATGATGACATCTGGAACCTGACTGAATTCGGTTTTCAGCCAAGGGTAGCTATTTACCCTTTAAAGATCCAATGCTTTGAATATTGGACATTTGCCAATCGGCGGTAAAGGAACAAAAATTTCGACAAGGTCCGGCAGCGGATGGATTTTTCTAACCTGGCTCACCAAGAACTCATTCGACGTTCTCAGGTTCACACGCATACAAAATCCGTTACGTTTTTCTGCACAAAATCCGAAGAAGGTAGGGGTTTATACAGTAGCTTGCTATCTCATTAAGTGGTCTAATTTCGCCCAGCTTTTAGCTGGATTAGGCACGATTGAAAATCCGAGTCGATAGCGGCGCATGATGTATAAATCTAGATTTTACTCGCTGAGAGAGATACGCCCATTTCAAATATACACCGGTTATTTCTATTGTGCTTATTACCCATATTGTTAATCTCCGGTGCATTGGAGGCTAAGGATGCGTTTAGCCAACAGATTCAAATCGTCAATAAACACATCTTTAAAATCCAGACTGACAAACCGGAACGGGGTGGACATTAACGAATCATATTTAACGCCTGCAATCCTATGGAGATCTTTTGAACAAAGGGTTGCCGACATAAAGCAAGATGAGTTAGAGCACCAAAGCATTCGGCAAAACTGACCTGTCGGTTAACGAAAAAGCCAGTTTGCAACGAGTCGCACCACTCGGGGCATGATTAAATAGACCACGAATGCGACGATAGTCGCTGCTACCAAACCATGGCTTACCCCCCATATCGCAAGTGCGGGAAGTAGATCAAAAACCGGTTGTAAAACTATCGGTACGATCAATGTCAGTGGCCAAATCACCGCTGTTGTAATGAGCCATTGCTTCCAGCGCGTAGGTTGTTTGGCCTTTGACGTGGGCGGAGTGAACCAGTAATCAATGCCCGTTCGAATCTCCACGTGCTCTTCAGAATCGAGCGCTGGAAAGATGTCAGATATCAATTCCCGCCGAACATCAGAGTTCAGCCACGTTTCGGCTCCATCCGCATGGGAAAAACGAACCGCGATTTCAAAGGTGTCGTGGCCCTCAGGGGGGCGCACGATATGAACGCCTTGATGCCCGGGAAATTGGGCCGCGGCGGCAATGATTTGCCTGAGCCACGTTTCATATTGATCCCGGAGACCGGATTTCACGGTATGCCGGATAATGATGGAACGACCGGAATTGTAATGGATACTTGGGGCGGCATTAGCCTCTTGTTCGTTCATAGCGTTCGTCCTATTGATGAGGGCTTGGGGCCGGTTCCTTCTCCGGCCCAAGCCTCTGCCAGTCATTTAGCCCCCGTTAGAGCGTGCCAAATTTCCCCGATTGAAAGTCGGTTATGGCTTGCTGAATTTCTTCCTGTGTATTCATCACAAAAGGTCCGTAACCGACCACTGGTTCATCAATGGGCTCCCCGCTCAAGACCAGTACCCGGGCATCATTATTAGACTCGAGCACAATCTCTTGTCCTTCGCGGTCCAGGTTCGCCAGCCCAGCTTCACGCAACACCTCGGTATCATCGATCAATACCGAACCGTGCAGGACTGCCACCAATTTGGTGTGGCCTTTCGGTAGCGGTACATTGACACGCGCACCCGATTTCAGGGCAAGATCCCATACATTGATTGGCGTGAAGGTTCTTGCAGGGCCCTTGTTTCCGAGATAATCGCCGGCTATGACTCGCAGCGTTCCAGCACCGTCCTCGAGGGACACTTGGGGAATGTCCTCATTAAGCAACGTTTGGTAGGCCGCCGGTGTGTCCTTGGCCGATGCAGGCAGGTTAACCCAGAGTTGCACCATGTTCAGCAAACCACCTTGCTCAGTGAATTGCTGTGAATGGAACTCCTCATGCACGATACCTGAGCCAGCTGTCATCCACTGAACGTCTCCCTCGCCAATGCGCCCGCCTGCACCCGAGGTGTCTCGGTGTTCTACCTCACCGCTGTACACCACGGTAACGGTCTCGAAACCCCGATGAGGGTGCTGGCCAACTCCCCGCGGGCGCTGAGCCGGTGGGAATTCCTTGGGCCCAGCGTAATCCAGGAGTAGAAACGGCGAAACGTTTGCTGCGCCCATCCGATCGTAGGAAAACAGCGAACGAACCGGAAAGCCATCACCCACCCAATGACCACGAGGGGGATCGTAGGTTGTCAGAATTTTATTCACTTTGGCCTCCTGCGGGTCCTTCGACCCGATGTTATTAATGCGTCAGGATGACAATAAAACAGTGTGCGAATCTTGAATAGACAGCAATTTTCGCACTCAGTGTCCTGTTTTTAGAACGGTCGTAATTAGGGTGTGATGATTGGAAAAGAGGCCAGTGGGGGAGCGAGGTATTCACCGACTAGGGCGAATACCTCGCCATTGCGTTACTGCTTTTCAGTCAATGTGTTGTAACTGTTAATCAGGTTACGGTAGTCAGGGATGTGGTTTGAAAATAGGGTGCCGAGCCCTTCAATGTCGTTGCGCCAGTCACGGTGCAGCTCACAAGCCAGTCCGAACCAGGTCATCAACTGAGCACCGGCTTGTGACATCCGCTCCCAGGCGGAGTGCCGGGTCAGTTCATTGAACGTACCAGATGCATCAGTCACGACGAACACGTCATAGTCTTCCGCCAGAGCGGACAGAGCTGGAAATGCAACGCATACCTCGGTCACAACCCCGGCGATGATCAGTTGCTTTTTACCGGTATCCTTAACGGCCTTAACAAAGTCCTCATTGTCCCACGCGTTAATTTGTCCCGGACGCGCAATGTAAGGAGCATTAGGAAACTGTTCTTTCAGCTCCGGAACCAATGGACCGTTGGGGCCCGTTTCGAAACTGGTGGTCAGAATGGTGGGCAAACCAAAATATTGGGCGAGATCACCCAAAGCCAACACATTGTTCTTAAACTTATCCGGGTCAATATCGCGGACCAGGGAAAGCAGGCCGGTTTGGTGATCCACCAACAATACAGCCGCGTCGTTTTTATCGAGCCTTACGTAAGGTTTACCCATGACATTCTCCTTTCCTTTGTTTGAGCGGTGCGTAGCACCAAGCTTGTTACCCCCTTGCCAATCGTTATTGGTAATGGAAGGGTAAAGTTGAAGATAGTTGAGGCAAAGTGACTTGAGTAGACACAAATCTTATACTCAGGGTTCTAAATATAGGACGATCGCATATGCAGGACTTAAACGATCTTTTTTACTTTGTGAAAGTGGTTGAGCATGGAGGGTTTGCGCCAGCGGGTAGGGCGCTTGGCGTTCCCAAATCCAAGCTTAGTCGGCGAATTTCAGAGCTTGAGGAACGTCTTGATGTTCGGCTAATCAATCGATCGCCCCGCGTCTTTAACGTTACGGAGCTGGGAAAAGATTATTACCGTCACTGCGTGGCGATGCTTCTTGAGGCAGAAGCGGCTCAGGAAGTCATTGATCATTCCCGTTCCGAACCTGTGGGATCGATACGAGTAAGTTGCCCGTCGGGCATTAACTACTTTTTAATGGCTCCGCTGATTGTCCAGTTTATGCAGAAGTACCCGAAAATAAATGTCGAGATGGACGCAACGAGCCGCCGTGTCGACGTCGTTAGGGAAGGGTTCGATGTTGCGTTGAGGGTGAGATACCCGCCCCTCGAAGACAGTGATTTGACGATGAAGGTCCTGTCTCAGAGCCCTCAGTGTTTGATGGCAACACCGGAGTTGGTTGCGGATTATCCGAAACCACTAACACCGGATGATTTGTCAAAGCTCCCCAGTATCGATTTTGAGCAATGGGATGGACAGCATGTTTGGTGTCTGGATGGGCCCGATGGTGCGTCCGTTAAAATCCATCACCAGCCACGGTTGGTGACCGACGATGTTTTCACACTGCTCAAGGCCGCTATTGGCGGTTTGGGGGTGGTGAAAATGCCTCTCATCGTCGGTGGAAATGACTTGGTTGCGGGGAACCTCATCAGTGTTTTACCCGACTGGCGACCACGCGGTGGAATCTTTCACGCCGTGTTTCCGTCGCGTAGAGGCCTGCTGCCGGCGGTACGAGCCTTTTTGGACTTTCTGGCAGACGAGCTAGACGATATCGATTTTGTGCTGCCTGTGGACGACCACAGAAAGTACTAAACTTCTGAACCTCATATCAGAGACTTACCCACGAGTTCCCCCATAGGTGACCGGCGACATTAAACGTTTCTTTCCATGATGCCCGCAGGTAGGTGAATCATCAGATAGTCGATGAGGCTTCGTACCGAGGGCAGCATACCTCTTGGTGGCGGGTAGACAAGGTGGATGATGTGCTCAGGGGCAGACCAGTCCGGTAATACCTGCTCTACCAAGTTGGCACGCAACGCCGTGGAAACGATTGGTTCTGGCAGCAGTGCAATACCGATGCCGTGGGTACACGCTTCAAGCTGCACGCGCAGGTCGCCGGAGATGAGCCGGGGTTTAAGCTGAACTTGTTTGGTGTCCGCATCCGTGTTTACCAAGTTCCAGCGTGCGTACTCATCGTGTATTTCTGAAGCCTGGCTCATCGTATCGAGCTCGGCTAGGTCTGAGGGTGCTTGTGGTCGTCCATATCGGTCCAGAAATGCCGGACTCGCCACTAAGATGCGTCTCGCGCTACCGAGGTTTTTTGCAACCAGCCCGGCCGTATCTTCTATCTGCTGCCGGGCTCTCAAGGCAAGGTCGAAACGCTCTTCGATCAAGTTGACGGAATGGTCCGTCGCCTCGATGAACACCTTAACCTTCGGGTGTAACGCCATATAGCCCGGCAGTATGGGGGCAAGGTAGCTCTGAGCTAATACAACAGGGCAACTGACACGGACGGTGCCTGCCGGCTCCTTTCTCAAGTCCGCGATGCTTTCGTAGGCAGCCTGCGCTCCTTCTACCGTGGCAACGCATTGCTCATAAAAGCGCTCTCCTGCTTCGGTTAACGCCATAGTTCGTGTTGACCGGTGAAGCAATCGCACGCCCAAGCGCTTTTCCAAGTTCGCGACCCGGCGACTGAGCCGGGTTTTCTGAACGCCAGTCACGCGCGCTGCGGCGGAAAACCCGTTGTGTTGAACCACCGCGGAAAAGAAATAGAGGTCGTTTAAATCATCCATGTCTCTATTGTTGCATAGATGCACCAATCTTTGGTGATTTAGGCGTCTTATCGGGCGGTTATTGCGAGCATATACTCAATTCATCGATTAAACGCATAGGAGCCCATGACTGTGAGCTTGCAATTCTCCGCGGGCGATCTGCGTATTGAGCCGAAGGATTCGGCCCATCTGTTGTTACTGTCCGGGCAGGATTCCCGGGAACCGGTCTGAGTGTTTTTCACCCCAGTGCAACGAACTATTTCATTCACCCCTGCCAGTAATGGCGATACCTCCGGCCTTGGCTGGATTTCCCTAGGAAAACGACTATGAATAATGACCGCCTTACCCCTGACAACGCTGCCGTTCTGTTCATCGACCACCAAACCGGCCTTGCCAACGGTGTGGCTGATCAGAGTCAGCCTGAGTTCACAACCAATGTTGTCGCACTGGCCAAACTGGCCAAGCTGTTCGATTTGCCGACCGTGATCACCACTAGCGCCGCCGATGGCCCCAACGGTCCGGTGATGCCCCAGATCACGCAACAGCTGCCGAATGCACCGGTTGTTCATCGTCCGGGCGAAATCAACGCTTGGGACAACGCCGACTTCGTCGCCGCCGTTGCTGAGATAGGCCGAAAGAAGCTGATCATCGCCGGCATTTCTACTGAGGTCTGCGTTGCCTTCGTTGCGCTTTCGGCCATCAAGGCGGGCTACGACGTATATGCGGTAATCGATTCGTCCGGTACCTGGAACAAGCTGGTGCAAGAAGTGTCAATTGCCCGCATGGTGCAGGCCGGTGTTACCCCGATGACCTGGGTTGCCGTGGGTGCCGAACTGCAAGCGGATTGGCGCAAAGAAACCGGTGAGGGCCTCGGCCAGATCATGGGCGAGCACCTGAATTTCTACGGCAACTTGTTCGGTAGCTATCTGGCCGCCAAAGCATAAATCAGGTTGTTTGCTGCTAACATCCATCAGCGGGCGGAGGGCCCGCTGATGGATGTTGTTTAGTACTTTCTGAAGTTCATCAGAGGGTGCAAATGTTGGGCATAATCAGACCGCTGCCGACGCCATGCTTGGATCTGTTCTGCGCATTGTAATGTGCAGAAGCAATGCGCCCAGCGACAGTGCTACCGTGAGCCCCATCACGCCCGGCCACCCGTAACTGGTCATCAACTGAACGCCGGCGGCAGCGCCTATTGCGGCACCGAGGTAATAGAACAACATGTAGACGGCATTCAGACGGCTCTGGGCTGAGGGTTCGATGGCAAAAACGCGCACCTGATTGGGCACCTGGGCGGCGAAAACGCCTAGGTCTATCAGAACGATGCCAACGACCAGGCCAACCAGTGAATATTGATACCCCCACAACACCAAGGTACCGACCAGCAATACCAGCAGCGCCAGGGCGATAGTCCTCCAGGTGCCGAAGGACACAACCAACCGACCGGACGCTTTAGCACCAACAACGCCAGCCATGCCCGCAAAGCCGAACATTCCCGCCTGTTGCAGATTCAGGTCGAGTGGCGCATTCGTCAGGTGCAGGGCAAGGCTGGCCCATATGGCGTTGAAGGCGGCAAACCACAGCGCGCCGGTTAGTGCTGATACTCTCAGCATTGAATGCTTGCGAAAGAGACTGGCCATAGAAACGATCAAGGCTGGATAACGCATGTCATTAGCCCGGGAGGATTCATCCGGCAAAAGACGCCACAGCACCAGCCCCCAAACCAACGCAGTGGCAGCGGCCATCCAATATACGGCTCGCCAATCCAGGTGCTCTGCGATGCTGCCGCTGAACACCCGTGACAGCAAAATACCGACTGTCAGGCCGCTCATCATCGTGCCTAGCACTCGGCCTCGTTGCTGTTGCGACGACATGGAGGCCGCTAATGGAATCAGTTGTTGGGTGATATTGGCACCCAGTCCCATCAGAAATGTGCCTAGCACCAAGATCAAACCGCTCACGGCAGTGGCCTGCATCACAAGCGAGCCCACCAGCAGGCAAGACAATATTGCAATCAGCTTGCGGCGTGGCATGACATCGCCCAACGGCGAGATCAGGAGAATGGCTGCGGCATAGCCGGCCTGGGTGGCGAAGGGCACCAGTCCCAACTGTGTATCGTTCAACGATAAGCCATCACGCAGCGCTGGCAATAAAGGCTGGTAGTAGAAAAGGTTGGCAGCCGTAAAGGCCACCGCTGTCGCCATCATTAACAGCAGAAAAGACGAGGGTGCTTCTACCCTGGAAGGCGGTAGTGATGCCTCGTTAGAACATGTAGATGACATTTTTACGCCTCAGTAGATACGCCCGAGTAGCGAGCAGTGTGGCGATCTTAGTGATGTCTATTCGATAACAGAAATAATGATATGGTATGTAATCTATACCTGAGCTGTATTAATCCGGAAAGCCTGATGGAACTCAAAACTCTTAAAACCTTTGTGGCAGTGGCGGAGTTACGCAACTTTTCGGCCGCTGCACGCCTGCTTCATACAGTTCAGCCGGCCGTCAGTCGGCAGATTGCCGATCTGGAAGAGGAGCTTGGTACACCTTTGTTGTGGCGCAGCACTCGGGAGGTGAGAGTGACGGCAGCAGGAGAGGTTTTGCTGGAGGATGCTCGCCGTTTGCTGGCGCTCGAGGGCGAGGCTCGTGAGCGAGTGACGCGCGCAGCCAGAGGGCAAAGCGGCCAGCTTCGCATCGGTTATATGGGTTCAGCGACCGCCCGCTTCATGCCTGTTTTGCTCCGGCACTTCAGCCACCGTCATCCTGACGTTCACATAGAACTTTTCGAGATGACAGCACAACAGCAGCTTGAAGCCTTCGCACGCCAGGAGATCGATCTAGGTTTTTCCCGTCCGCTGCCAGAGCCTGCTCATCTCGGTTTGGCCAACCTATTGGTCTATGAGGATCGCTTAATGGCTGTCCTTCCCCAAGAGCATGCTTTGGCCAAGCGTAAGCGGCTTTCCTTAGATGAGCTTTCCCAGGAAGACTTCGTGCTGTTTGAGCGAGGGCAGGCCAGTGGTCTGTTCGACAGGATAATCAGCGCTTGCGGCGAGGCCAGGTTCTCCCCACGGGTGATACGGCAGCCTCCTCAGATGCAAACATTACTAAGCCAGGTTGCCAGCGGCATAGGAGTGGCCATTGCACCGGCCTGTATTCGTTTTTTGCAAAGCGACGGCTGCGTCTTTATCACACCGCGCCCAACTCAACCACCAATAGCGCTCGAGCTTCACTATATGCAGCATCCGCTTCGACCCACGGTCGAAGCCTTTATTAAGGAAGTCAGTCAGATGCTAGAGCAGATTAAAGTGCAAATGGAACCCGAGTAGGGCGATGAATTAGCGCGAGTTTGATCCTTTCTCGCCCGTTAAAAGCCCCGAACATTCCAAAAATTCTGGGGTTTAATTTTAAGGGCGCTGTACATTTTCCACAGAGGATTCTAGTAGCCCATTGATTTAGAAAAGGAAGTTTTTCGTATTTTGGCTTTAACTAGAAAAAACGTGCAACAATAACTCGCCTGCAAACTTTTCACAGACCCGGTAGAGGAAAAGCGCCTAAGAGCCGGATAGTAAGAGTTTGAAGAGTCGAGATTACTCAGGTCGATACTCGGTTTTGGACGGGGTGGCGGCGTTGCGGTTTAATAAGAATTCAAACTAATAAGCTGTTAAATGTACAGAAGGAGATCCCGTCATGGGGCTGAAGGGAAGCTGTTTGTGTGGCGAGATAAGTTACGAAATAGATTCTGTGGATATGCCGATTGTGCATTGTCATTGTCAGACTTGTCGTAAAGCCCATGCGGCCCAATTTGCCTCCACTGCGGGAGTAAAGCGCGAGAATTTCCGTTGGCTCAGCGGCACAAACTCTATTTCTACGTTCGAATCATCTCCTGGCAAATTGCGCCATTTCTGCAAACGCTGTGGTTCTCATTTGGTCGCCGAGAGGCCTGCGCAGCCACACGTGATTGTTCGGGTAGCCACTCTGGACGATGACCCCGGTTTGAAGCCAGAGGCTCATATTTGGGTGTCGCACGATGTGCCATGGCTTGAGTACGACAGGGTGTGTAAGCATAGGGAATGGCGCGACGACATTTAACAAATCAATCAAGTTCGTTCCCGGCCTAGCGGCCGTCCACCGGACGCCGCTGTCAGGTCGCCGCTTATTGTTGGCGTTGAAACCAAGGAGTGAGTGTAGATTTCAGTCGTCCGAATATCGCTGTGGCCGAGGATTTCCTGGACCGTTTGGATATCACTTCCCGATCCCGGTTACTTGGCAGACAAAAAAGTCCGGCACAATCGCGCCGGACTCTGAACAGCGCCAAGCCTTTAATCGAAGCGCTTGCGGTAAATATCCGAGTCAGACCCCGGAGTCTGCACCCAAAACGCAGTGCCAGCGCCGCTGGGATCCACGGTTATCTGAAGTGAGGTTGTGGTGTAGGCAGGGTTCTCCGGTGAAATCGTCACCGCTGCATTCCAGCCACTGCCTGCGACGTAACGGGCAGCGCGGACTTCATCTTTACTGTTTTCAACGTGCCGCCACAGCGCTAGCGCATTGCCATCCACATCAAGCGCTACCTGATGGAAGCGAATCTCGTCGCTATCACCCTCATCGATGTTTTCCGGCTGGCTCCAGCTATTACTCTGTTTCATATAACGACTGGCACGGATCCAGTAGCCCGTATACATAGGCTGACGCTGACGCCAGACCACCATCGCGTCACCCTTCGGCGTCACTGCAATTTGCGGGTATGTTTCAGCGAGTACATTCGGCTCAATCTCCTGAATGGTTCCCCACCCTTCGCCTGCCGTATAGCGGTTTGCCTGGATACTAAAAACCGACTCGGCCTGCTCCCATGCCACGATGGCGTTGCCGGCGCCATCTGCTCCGATCTGAGGCTTAGCGGAACAAAGCCCCGGACCGACATTTTGCGCTGCCCCCCAAACACTATTGTCTGCAGAGTAGCGGCTGACCTGGATGGTGCAGGTGCCGGCGTTGTCCTGTACCCACACTGCAAACCCATTTCCATCCGCCGAGGTAGCGATCTGCGGTTCTTTCAAGTCTATCGAATCACTGGTGGATGCAATGGTGGTCGCGTCACCCCAGCTTTCACTCTGCTGAGAATACCGATTGGTCCGAACTCGATGGATATTAGTTGGACTCCGACCACTCCAGATCACCAGTGCGTTACCTTGCTCATCAAACCCAAGCTGAATCACTCCTGGATAGACGTAGTCGTCATCTATCTTTACCGCTGTACCCCAGCCGCTGCCCTTGGTGTAACGGTTGGACAGGATGTAATAACCCCCGTTGTTGTAATAGGTAAACCAGACAGCGGTAGCATTGCCTTCGTTGTCAATGGCAACCCGGGGGGTGCCGGCGATGGCATAGTTGTAATCATTGTCATAAAGATCGACTGGCGTACTCCAACCTGCTTCCGGCGTATAGCGGCTACTGACCGGTTTATTTTGGGCCGTCACCCATGCGGCGATCGCATTGCCGTCGGTGTCTGTCGCTATCTGAACATCAAATTTATCGAGAGGTTGCTGTATGTTGAACGGTGTCGCTGTGTTGCCCCATGCGCCGTCACGCACGGTAAATGAAGACGTTACCGAGGACGACAACCCATTGCCCGATAAATCGGCAACAGCGGCATCCAGCGTGACCTGGTAATGGCCTAGCAGGCTGAGCGGTTTCTCCGGCGTTAATGTTGCGACATTGCTGGCGCCATCAAACGTCACACTGGCAGGTACGTCACTGCCATTGAGCGAGAGGTGCACCGTGCGATCACTGACACTGGTACCCAGCATGTCTTCATTGAAACTGGCGGTCAGTTCCACATCTCGCTGCACATCGGTCATTCCAGCCGCAGGGGTGACCGATGTTACGCTCGGTGGCGTTGTATCCGCCGGCGCTTGTTCAGTGGATGCTGAATCAGAGGAACCACCACAACCCGCGAGCAGGCTTGCGTTGCCAAAGAGGGCGAAAACAATCAGTGGGCGCTTTATCCTTAACATGAACATTCTCCGGGTCTGGGCGTTGATTATAATTGACGCGAACTATAGTCCCGGGCTACACAAAACCCAACATTTATAATGAAAACAATGGCAACTTCGCGAGTATACTCGAGAGAAACAATCGGGGAAGCGCCTCGGCCGCTAACAACATCGGTGTCTATCTCGCATTTCACAGGGCATTTGACGCGGCCTGTCGCACCGCAATGACGGATGATTGGGCGGAATACACCGTCACGCGTGAAAGCACTAGACTTGCGCTCCTCGAGCGGGAGAAGATTCGACTCTCTCCCTCGGAGCTCGAAAAGTTCTATCTTGCTGCCTCGTCATACGTTCCGGTCATCTTGCTGGAATACGAAGAAGATCCGATTAAAGATTTCGGTAGCAGAGATCCAATTGGTAAGCCCGCTCTAAAGATGCATGCTTCTATGGGATAGCGGGCCTTTTTACGGCGCCGGGATGGTCCAGTGAAGCGGGCTTCGCTGGCCGTAAAAGCCATTGATCCTTGGTCTTCCGTTCCAGAGAGGTGGTGCTAAATTAAATTGAGTGATTGCTCAATAATCGCTAGAGTGCTGGTCGGACGGAAAAAAAAACCGTGATTGCCTAGGAGCTGGAAGCGATGAATCCGAAGATCGATTATTACTTTACCTGCATTTCCCCATTTACCTATCTTGGCCACCAGGCATTCCTTGAGACAGCCAGAACCACTGGCGCTGACGTCAACTTCAAGCCCGTTAGGCTGGCAAAAGTATTTGCCAATTCCGGCGTGAAACCCGTCCCTGAGCGCCCGGTATGCCGTCAGGAGTATCGCCTGCTCGAAATCGAGCGATGGGCGAAGAAACGCAGTCTGGCGATCAACCTCAAACCTGCGCATTTTCCAACAGACCCCGGCATGGCAGACCGGTGCGTGATTGCCCTGCAACAGGCCGGCGAAAACCCTGGCGAGTTTGTTCAGCTCGTTCTGGCAGCCTGTTGGGCGGAGGAGAAAAACATCGCGGACGAAGCCGTGATTCGTGAGATTCTGAGCAACCTACAACTGGATGCCGAAGCTTTGGTTGCGGCAAGTGGGTCAGTCGCTGTCGGTGACCAGTACGACCGCAACACCGAAGACGCGGTTGACCAAGGGGTGCTGGGCGCGCCGGCCTACCTGTTAAATGGGGAGCAGTTCTGGGGTCAGGACCGGATTGAGTTGCTGGCGGAGACTCTGGAATCCCAACGCGGTGTGAAGCAATGATCGATCTCTATTACTGGCCCACGCCTAATGGCCACAAAGTCACCATATTTCTTGAGGAAGCGGGGCTGGAATACCGAATCCATCCAGTGGACATCAGTGCCGGAGACCAGTTCAAGCCGGAATTCCTCACCTTCTCACCCAACAATCGTATGCCCGCTATCATCGACTACGCCCCTGAAGATGGCGGTAGACCTGTTACCGTGTTTGAATCCGGTGCCATCCTTCTTTACCTCGCGGAAAAAACCGGTCGTTTCCTTCCGGATGATCTCCGAGGGAGGAAAACAGTACTGGAATGGCTGATGTGGCAGATGGGAGGGCTGGGGCCGATGGCGGGCCAGAACCATCACTTCGTCCAGTATGCCCCTGAACAAATTCCGTATGCGATCGATCGTTACGTCAAAGAAACCAACCGTCTTTACGGAGTACTCGATGCCCGCTTGGCGGGCCGGGCCTGGATTGCTGACGACTATTCCATCGCCGATATTGCCATCTATCCCTGGATCGTTCCTCACGAGCGGCAACAGCAAACTCTGTCTGACTTCCCCGAACTTGAGCGGTGGTTCAGCGTCATGCAGGCAAGGCCGGCAGTGGTCGCGGCATATGAGAAAGGGCTTCCCTGGTCCACTCGCCCAGCGGTCACCGATGAAGGGAAAAAACTTCTGTTCGGTCAAACGGCGGGTGTTAAAAAACAAACATAGAGCATCGCGTCTGGATATTCGTTGTTTTTCCGAACCATTCCGATACGGGTGTGTAGTAGCGGTTATTCAGGCCTTCCTTTGTTGTCGGATTACGCCGTTCGCAATGTGATCGATCTGAAGGTCCGCTTTGCGACCAAGCCGAGCTCCCCAAGCTTTTAAACAATAGCAGACATTCAAGTTGAGCAATCAGGCCGATGAAATGGCCTCCGCTTAGAGTCGTGGTTTGTCATGTGTTTCGGTGTAAGTCCACAGTCGTTCTAATACCGTCCGTGGGAACGGGATAGAACCCAAAACATTCGTTCTTATTGTAAAAATATAAAGTAGGCAGGATTAGAATGCCTCAAAAATTTGGAGTCAGAGGGGGGGGGGGGGCGCCCAAACGCATCGTCAGGGCGCAAAGGCTCACTTAAGAGTGTTCAGCAACCAGAGACCGGAGCATTTCATGAGCGTGACTGGTCATAGCGTTTGCCATGTTTACAGCCTTTATGTGAAATCTTCCAAGACAGGCATGGTAGGCCGCTACAGAAATCAGGATGGATACCACAATCCCGACCGGGCCACTGAGCAGCAAATCTACCAAAAACGAAATGCCGACCATATCTAGCAAAAATATCCCGCCAAACCAAAAAATGGCAAACCCACCTCCCGGTAACATCCATTGAAACCATTTCTGAAACGATCCCATGGGGTGATTATTCATCTCATATTCACCGGTATCGAGATTAGCGACCCCCATCGTCTCAGCTTTTCCTTTACCAGGCATGGTCACTCGCACATAGCCTAGATTAGAGCCATTGCGAATGGTCAGGTCTGAATTAGTCACGTTCAGCGCAACTTCTTTCCCATCGTCAGTGGAAAGGAGGATAGAGCCTTTCCGAGTCTGAGAAGAATTAATCGATTCGGTTTCCGTTATTGCATTGTAATTTTAAGAGATTTGTGTGCTGGTCGATGTCTTTTCATCAAGGACTTGACCGGTTCCTGCTTCAAATTCAATTTCGTTCCCGTTAAATGTCTTCTTTTCTTTGTGCTTGGGCATTCTTTATGCTCCTTCCATTTTACCTGGCTAAACCGAGATTTCGCGCAGTATTCTACACATGCGAAATCCAAGGAAACCCCACTGACGTGAACGCTACCATCCTTCAACAGAGTCTTACCCTACCTCCAAGGACGGAAAGGCCGCATTGAGTGCGGCCTTAAAGCGTCTCAAAACAACCGAATTTACTTGATCGGTTGCCCAGTATCCTCCCAGCCTGGATGGCCGGTCAGCAGCCTCCACTCGTTGAGCTTGGCCAACACTTCGTCCCGCGCCTGGTTGTTTAGAAGCGGTGCGCTTGAGTCACGACGGAAGAACTCGGTGACGTTGGTTCCCACCTGAGCGAATCGGCCAGCGCGAACGAAGTCCCTGAATTCGGTCAGGAACGGATAGCTGTTGTAATCTAGATCGCCACGCTCTTTCTGGAAGGCGCGGAAGTAGAAGCCATCCGGCATGTTCATTTTCAGGTGCGTAAATGGACGCTCGAACAGTTCCCAGGTTCCCGTTGCCACGGGTGACGGAATCTCGCCATTGGGTCCAGAGACGCCTGCTTTCCAGATTCGGATTTCACCGGAGCCTTCGGCTGTGCTGCCATAAAGCGCCATGTAGTAATCGGTTCCATTGTTCTCAAAGCCAATCGTGCCATAGAGCTGATCGGAGGGAGTGCTCGTTGGGTAAAGCAGGTCATCCAGCGTTGTTGCCGGCAACGGGTTATCAATGTTGCCATCGGTGCCCGCACCGTAGACCGTATTGCAGCTTTGAAGTTCGAGATAGCTGTAGCTGGAATCGCAACCCGAGAAGCCAAGACCGCCACGCCAGTCAACCATAAAGATATCGTTGCCGAATACTTCCTCGCGAAGGTATGCGGTCGACCCTTCGGAGAAAACGGCCGGATCGGTCTCGTTGGCCAGGGTGCCGGCCAGCTCGGGATAGAACTGCATTAGGGTGTTGCGAATGCTGATACCACTGAGATCAATGGTTTCATACACCGCTTCGGTGGTGATCTTGGAGTTGTACGCGGAGGAAACCTCTGTTCCTTTTTCCGAGGGCTCAAAGCCAGAGAAGTTGCCCTTCACGGATCCAACTTCGCGGAAGCCGATCAGATTGTCCTCAACGGTTTCACCGGTAAATTCACCGTTCTGATACAGAAACACATTACTGTTATCGGAACTAATGAAGCCGATCTCGGTGGTGATGCCGGTGGAATCGAGGCGCGGGAAGAATTCTCGTGATGAGACAGTAGCACTGTCTTCACTGCCGAATAGAACCTCCTGCTGGATGCCATCATAGATGAACTGTCCATTCGTTGCCGACTCAAACTTCAGATAGTTGGCGGAACCTTCCCCGTTACCTTGGGGAGAGCCGGTGCTCCAGTCCAGGAAGGGTGAATCCGCTGTGGCGTTGGCAATCCGCTGATCCAACTCAGGGAACTCTTCAGGCGGGTCAATCGGACCCGGGTTCTCTGTGGTAGGTGGCGTCACCTCGTAATCGCCGTTCTCCACCACCAGGTCCGGATCAAAGGTCCCGTCTGCCAGTGAACCATCAATATCGATCAGGAGGGCGGGCAAGAGTGTTTCAATCTGCTGGTTAATCAATTCGATCAACTCAGCCTTGGTGAGTCCCAGTGCGTCCAGATCGGATTGTGTGGTCTGGGATTCAACCTGTGCGGCGATCCGTGCAGTGACTTGGGCAATCCGGTGCAGACGTTCGGCGTTATCAGCCACGGACTGGTCGGTGCTCTCTTTGGCTGCCAGAAAGTCATCCATTGGGTCCAGTGTGGTACCTAGGCGATCAGCCACGGTTTGCTTGGCCTGTTCGAGCGATTGGCCATCGTCCATTTCGTTCAAAACCATCGTGGTGATGGGGGAGACGAACTGTTCGGCGTTGTCGGCAACGATCGGAGCGCGGAGCGTGAAGGCGTTCGGTACCGGCTGGTTAGTGTCCAGATCCACTGTCAGGTTCTGGATCGCCTCAACGATCAGAGCGGCGTCTACGCTCGGAGTTTCCAGCGTGAAAAAGCCCGAACCATCGGTATCCGTGCGCGGCTCATCCGAATCCAGAGCGCCATTTCCATTGAGGTCGATGAACACTCGAGCCTGTGCCAGGTAACCGTCTGCGGCACGACCGCTGACCGTTGTGGTCTGATTGCTGTCCGTGTTGTTGTCAGCGGCACTTGGTGAGCCCGACGACGCGCCCCCTCCGCATGCGGTGAGCGATATTGTCGCGGCAATGGCGAGGCTGAGGCCTGTTTTTTTAAGCATATTGAGTCCTTGTTGGTACCTTTCTAGTAAAGCTCTCCTATGGCGAGCGTAAGTGGCCACAACAGCCACTTACGAAAACCGAGCTCACCTTATCGAACCTGACTCTCCAAACGATATATTTCACATGTAATATAAAGTTAAATATATGTTTTAATGAAATTGTCCTTGCATTCGACAGGCACCTTCTCGAACGTTGTGAAGGCGATATTCAGTCAATCTATGGGGTTGGAAGCCGACTGGTTTGACTCCGCAACGCGTCTGGTCTCGGCGGTATAAACCTAGGCTCGTAGTTTCCGAAGTTAGTTAGTATGTCGAGAAAACTATGACATTGGCTCTTCTGTTTCGGCGTCTCAAATTCGTAGCCTTTGCCGTTACCGAAAGCGGATTTCGCAACTTAGCTGGGATAGTAGGATCTGCGTAGGTTTCTGAGGTGGATAACTTGCTTACGGAAACCTTGAAAACAGGAATTACGCCGGCGGCGTTCTCTTTTAGGTGTGAGCGCAATCGTCCACGAAAAAAGGAATAACACTCAAGATCTGAAGAAGATTGTTTCAGCCAACACCCACCAAGTAGAAGCGCTTTTTGGCCTCTGCCGAAGGCTGTTGTAATTCCAGAAATCTGCACAATCCGGTTGCGAACAGGCAGAGCCCCCAAGCTGTAAACAAAAGCGAACATTCGCACTGCTCCCATTTCAACTGAATTTCCGCTCAGATTGACGCCGTAATTTGGTCGTTTTCACTCTGGCAAACGATCAAATGGACTCACCGTTCCTGCACGTTTATCGCCAATAACGTGCGTGTAGATTTCGGTCGTGCGAATGTCGCTATGGCCGAGAATCTCCTGAACTGTCCGGATATCGCTTCCCGATCGCAATAACTCTGTTGCAAAGGCATGCCGGAAGGTATGCGCCGTTACTCTCTTCGTAATCCCACTAGACTGAACGGCTTGTCGTAACTGTCGGGAATACGTTGAGTGATGAAGGTGGTGCCGGCAAACGTATCCAGCAATGGGATGAAGGCAACGCGTTGAAGAAGGAAAGAGGTACTGCCACCCGAAGTCTTTCATCGCTGGTCCATACTTCTTATGCAGTGAACCCGGAACTGATGTGAGCCCGAATCCATCGGCGATATCGGACTGATGTACCTCCCGGGCATGGGCGACCTGGCGTTTAACGCTCTCTCTGAGATTGCCCGGTAGGAGTGTGTATCGATCCTTGCGGCCCTTCCCGTTAAACACCAGTAAGCTCCGGCTTTTCAGGTCGAGATCCTTGATGCGCAGCGAAAGTGCTTCGTTGATTCTCAAACCGCAACCATACAGGAGAGCGGTGATGAGCCAATATTCAGCTTCCAGATTACCAAGAATCGATGCAACTTCTTCGGGGTTGAGAACAGTCGGCATTCGCCGAGGTGTTTTGGTCATCTTGTACTGAAGGTTTTCGATCTCCCGTTTCAACACGTTCTTGTAGACGAAAATGATTGCGCACAGTGCCTGGTTTTGGGTGCCTGGGCTAACTCCGCGATTGACGGCCAGGTGATTCAGAAAGCGCTCAATTTCGTAATTTCCCATTATTTCCGGGTGTTTCTTGTCATTGAACAGAATGAACTGGCGAACCCAGTAGAGATAGGACTTCTCGGTTCGGTAGCTGTACTGTTTTGTTCTGATCTCTGTGCGAATCGATTCCAGAAACGGTGATTTCACTATAATCGCCCTCCTTGGCTAAATAACTGTATATATGCACAGTTATAATTAAAAACCCTCAAAAATGCTAAATTTTTTGCGGTTTAATTTGCACAATGCTGCACACTTTTCACAGAGCACCTCTGTAGGTTACTGTTTAAGAAACGGAATTTTTAGACCCTCTGGATTTAACTTGCAAAAACGTGCACGCTAAACCCGCGTGCAAACTTTTGACAGAGGCGAGGCTGGTTGCGACCGCAAAACTAGGCTTGTAAAACGATGAAAAAGAACGATTATTGGAGCTGTGACGCAGTTTTAAATGAGGTAGTGGGTTTGCGGTTTAATAAGAATTCAAACTAATAAGCTGTTATAAAAAATGAGAGTTACATGAGAAATTCGGACAATCCAAAGGCATTCATTCTCGATTTTTGGGCGTTTATTTTTAAAGTGCTGGGAAAAGTCTCTTTTTTTAACTTTGTGAGATTTTTGTTTCCTAGCGCTAGAACGGGTCTTTTTTCCGAAGCTTGGGCACTTGGGCATGTGGTACTGTCTGTTTTATCAGTTCCCGCTGTTTTGTATATAAAAAACTACTACGTTGGTTTAACTATTGCTGCGTATGCCTTGTTACGAGTTTTCGAAGTAGTTGTTTATCAGACTAATGTCCTCCTGTTCGACGAGTATAGGGCAACAAAAGCAGGGAAAGACTACACACTGCATGGCTATCGAAGAATGGTTGTGCTTCTTATGCAAAACTACTTTGAAATAATATTTTGGTTTGCAGCACAGTATATTTTCTTTGATAGTCTTTTTTCATTCTCTGTAGAAGGATCACACGAGAGTGTCTTTGGTGCTGTGTACACAAGCTTTGTAGTTATGACCAGTTTTGGTTATTACAACGTGACCCCATTGGGAGTGTTGGCGTATTCTTTGGTTATTGGGCAAGCGATGATTGGTCTGTTCATGACTTTGTTGAGTTTGGCAAGGTTTATAGGGTTAATCCCCACACCCAAATCAAGAGACATCAGCGAGCAGTGATTTTATAACAATTGCAGGCACGACGACGCCCATTACATTGCGCCTTCGGCTGGCGCGCATGCTGTAAGCGTTAGACGACCGACGAGAGGAATGATCATGGAAGATTTAGCGTGTACATGGACTCCCGAGGTAATCGTTGAGATCACAAAAGCGCTTGCATGGCCGTTGGTCGTCTTAGCGATTGGTTTTAGGTTTCGATCTGGAATTTTGGAGTCCGTACGTGGGTTCTTCGCGAGAAATGCAGTATCGGAAGTTTCCGCGACTACTGCTGGCATTTCGGCGAAATTCGTTGCCGCAAAACAGACAACTGAAACAAGAGAATCGATCGGGAGTAACTCAGTCTCTCTCCCTGAGAATATGACTGTTGAGGCCATCAAGGAAAAGCATTCAAGTGCCGCCACTGAGTTCAGTGAAGAAATTTATGAAGGAATCTCAACTCATTTACGAGCACTCGAGCTGCCGCGCGAGGAAGAAAGGGAGATCTTGGCGCGAGAAATCTCGCTTTTGCAGAGTGCGATTAATTTCTTTGCTATCAACAAAGTGATCTTCAGATCCCAGTTCAACCTATTTGCAATAATGGCTGAAAACAATAACTTCATTTCTAAGGAAGGTCTGCAAAATCACTTTACAGAGATCAAAAATTTTGTAGGGGAAGGCCTAGAAGGCTGGGACTGGGTTAAGTACGTTGCATACCCCGTTAGCTCAGGTTTATTGGTGGATGAAAATGGAGGGTACACTCTGTCAAAGCGGGGTCGGTCTTACGTAACCTTTATGCATAGAAATCCCCAGCTTATCGATGATTTGGCAAAATTGTGATGCTGATTATCAGCCACAAATCGTCTAACCAACGGGTGAAGCTGACCGGTACTCCGCTGCGCTCCGCACCGGCAGCTTACCCAAGGCGTTAAATCAAAGTGCCGACAGGGAGGTGCTCGATGAAAACAATAGGTCTAATTGGTGGAATGAGTTGGGAGTCAACTCAGACTTATTATCGACTTATCAACCAGAGAGTAAGAGACGAACTCGGTGGGCTCCATTCGGCAAAACTTGTTCTCTATAGCGTGGATTTTGCCGAGATTGAGGCGTTGCAACACCAAGGAGATTGGCAGGCAACAGCGGAAATACTAGGTTCAGTCGGACGGTCAGTTGAATCGGCAGGTGCAGAATTCTTAGTTCTCTGTACGAACACAATGCACAAAGTCGCCTCCCAAATTGAACATGCGGTAAGCATTCCAATTCTTCACATCGCGGATGCCACGGCCAACTTGCTCAAAAAGGACGGGGTAACCTGTGCAGGGCTACTTGGAACACGTTTTACTATGGAGCAGACCTTTTATCTTGGGCGTCTCGAAGATCATGGTATCCGGGTTGTTGTGCCGAATGAGTCCCAAAGAGAGAGCGTTCATTCTGTAATTTACAAAGAGTTGTGCAAGGGTGTAGTCAAATCGGATTCAAAAGCTGTGTACCTAGACGTTGTAGCATCATTGGCTGAACGTGGTGCACAGGGCGTAATTTTGGGGTGCACAGAGATAGGCCTTTTGATCAAGAGCTCGGACACAGAGGTTAAACTGTATGACACTACAGAAATACATGCTGAGCAGGCGGTTCAGTATGCCTTGGGCAGGATTTAACCAAGGGCTGTTGCCGGACGGTTTTTCCGTCGCTTCGCTCCTCTAAAACCGCCGCAAAGCCCAGCGTTATACAGTCAAAGGAGTCTAAATGGACATCTGGGAAATCGATAAGCTGATGCTTTTTATCGCGTTTGTGATACCCGGCTTTATCGCAATCAAGTGCTATCAACTTATATTTCCCGGTACTGAGCGGCCTACGTCAGAGAAGCTCGTAGATGCAGTTGCTTACAGTTCGATAAACTATGCTTTTCTGATGTTGCCGATCATTGCAGTTGAAAATAGCCAGCTAGATTCTGTTCATCCGTTTCTTTACTACCTCTTTTACATTTTTGTTCTCTTCTTCGCGCCTATCATGTGGGTTCTTGCTTGGAAGTATCTGAGAACTAGAGACTTTTTCCAGAAAAATGCACCTCACCCGACAGCTAAGCCATGGGATTATGTGTTTTCCCAAAGAAAGCCATATTGGGTAAAAATCACGCTCAAGGATGGTACGGTTATCGCTGGCCGATATGCTGAGAATTCGTTTGCGTCAAGCGCTCCCGCTGAGGAGCAAATTTACTTGGAAGAGGCATGGATAGTAGGTGATAAAGGCGGATTTGAACGGCAGAAGAATAACACTGCTGGCGTCATTGTATTACATGCAGAGATTTCACACGTAGAGCTCAGGAATTAAGGAGAATTTGTATGAGTGATAAGACTGGAAAGAGACCAATTCATGAAGGCTATCAACCAAAAAATATAGAGAAAAAAGGTTATCAGCCGCAGTCGCCACAAGACATGCCATCTGGAGATCCGCGACCGAAAGGTGGCTATCAACCTATCAGTTCTGGTGATAACCCAACTAACAAGCCCGCGCCTCCGGGCGACGAGTGACTGTATACAGCGCAGGCACGGTGACGCCCTTTACATGGTGCTTGGGGCACCATGTAAAGGGCGCGCATGCTGCGAGCGTTATACATCGAGATCTATTTCAATCTGGGCCATATATAAATGACACCACCTAGAGTATTCATCTCCTACTCTCATGACTCAGCTGAACACAAAAGCTGGGTTTTGGATTTTGCTACTACTCTCCGGAATCGCGGAATTGATGCTACCTTAGATCAATGGGATTTGAGGCCAGGTGATGACCTACCGCACTTCATGGAAACTGAATTGGCAAAATGTGACTACGTCATAATCGTTTGCTCAGAAACCTACGTAGCAAAAGCCAATGCAGGAGAGGGAGGTGTTGGCTACGAAAAGATGATCGTTACAGCGTCATTGTTAAAGAGAATTGACAGCAATAAAATTATCCCTGTCGTTCGACAATCCTCTGCGCCAGTTCTTCCCACATTCTTGCAGTCAAAGTTGTACATTAATTTTTCTGATGATTCTGAAGTGGAATATTCGCTCGATGAGTTGTTGCGGGCACTCCTTAATGCTCCGCTATACGAAAAACCGGATATAGGGGCAAACCCCTTCAAGCCACTACACGGGTCAAAACCTGATCGGACCGCGGATGGCCTGAAGGCTGCGATGACCGCTATTGCGAAAGCGTTTGAAAGAAGCCCGTACGATAAACTCGATGTTGGCAAGATTTCAGGATTTACCGATATTCATCGCCTCAAGCTTGAACGGTACTTGAGCCAAGCTGAGTCGGAGGGGTTAGTCTCCAGCAATGTAATTGGTCAATATTCGGTCACGAACGATGGATACGAATATTTAGTCAACCATGGAATCATCGATGCATAACAAAAGCAGGCAAGGCGACCCCCTTTCCATTGCGCCTTCGGCTCCATTTCAAGGGCGCGCATGCTGCAAGCGTTAAAACTCAAAAACAGGAGGTCACATGCAACGGATAGCATCACAAATTGTTTGGCAGTCTATTCTGCTCTTTCTAATCCTGCTCCCCGGCTTTGCTCTTGCCGAAAACTCCGCTCCTGAAGACTATCTCTCGAGTAAGTCGCTGGTATTAGAGGTTCGGTATTGTGAGTGCCAAGCGACCAAAGCTGATAGCGCACCCTCTGACCTTTTGCCCAGTTTTCTGAAGGAGTCGAGTCTTTTAAAGGTTGGAGTATCGAGCGTGGATAAAGGCTTTGTTTCTTCACATGAGTTGTCCATAGGTTATGAGCTAAAGCCAGTCTCTGGCTCGTCTGATCAATCTCAATTCAGCTATTCTGGTAATTACACTACGAGTTATGGGAGCAGTGCTGGCAACGGAGGGTTGTTGCTGGTTCAGGGGCAGTGGCTCATTCTTTTCGGTTCGCAGCATGAAAACGAAGCTGGGTCGCAAGACAGCAATGTCGCAGTGCGACTGGTTAAGCCTGGTGGTTCCTAATGGCAGGTTTTAACAAGTGCAGGCACGGCGATGCCCTCTACATTGCGTCTTCAGCTCCATTTCGTAGGCGCGCATGCTGCAAGCGTTAGGGCTATTTTTTCTGATTTAGTCGTATATAAAGGGATTTTAGTAAAATGATTAGTGACTTAAGTCTAAGTAAGAATGCTCAGTTTTATAAGCTAAATAAAGCACTTACCAAAAAATCTATTGAAGATACATTCAAAGAGATCTCTCAAGATCGTGTAGGAAATTACCTTTTAAACGAGTCTAAAGAAAACCATACAACTGCATCGGGCAATCAAGTCATATATTCTATTGTTTCATACAAGATAGAAGCAGAGCCCTCGTTTTTAGAAGGCACTTTGATTAAAGAACAAAAGTACGCCTATTTGTTATTAATAGAGTGTGATGATGCCTTGGCTATTTTGAAGAAGTATGTAGATTCACCTGAGAAACATTTTTCTTCTTTTATAGATGAGTTTGATTATGAGAAATTCTGTCATTTTCATGGTGATAAAAAACCTGAGTATGAACGAGTTACCATGAAAAATATGAGCATATCAAATGCAGTCATTAGATCCCGCTCATTAGAAGCTAAAAGCTTGAATGGTATTGTCTCATCTAATTCGTCTAGTCGATCAATCCCAAGTAACTTCAGAATGAAAGTTGGAGAAGACTCATACACACTAACACCAAGTACTTCTCGAGTTAGTCATAGAGATAAAAAATCCACATTTGATGGGCTAGTTGATTGGGTTGTTGAAATTAAAGAGGAAATTAAAGTAACCACTAATCAAAGTGATTTTCTTCGTAATTTTGCGTCCCCGATTTGCTTAAAGGATATTCTAGATTTAGGCCATAAAGTCGTGGCTATTCTCATAGATTTGACTGAAATAGAAAATAAGGTGTTGAATGGTGTAGCGGTTTTAACTAAGGCTGATGGCAGCCAATTAGATAGGGGAGAAATTAATAGTATTTTTAATCAATTAAAATCTCCTATTTTAGTCGATGGTAATTTAATGAAGGTGAAAGGAGTGACTTTAGCGGGCAAAGTATCATACTCAAAAAGCTTGATTACAATTAAAAACAAACTTCTTGATAGCATTTCAGTGACTGAAAATGGCTCTGATATTTATTCGATAGGTGGGTATATAAATAAAGAAAAGCCTTTTTCTGCGGTGTTCGACTCGCCAAATTATTCATATTATTCAAAGTCATGTTTTGAAGATAAGCACTTAGTTAATAATATTCAGTCAATACTTAATATTTTCGATGACAGTTATAACTTTACTGGTACCTCTAGCGAAAAAGAGAAGCCGCATACAGCCAATTTAACTAGATTTCCTGCCAGCTCACTATTTAGGAAGGTAGAAGATCAATATTGTGTTCCTTATAATATTGTTATCTGTGATGACATGAATGACGAATGGGCTGATCATATTGCTATAGATAGCAATAGCGCTATTCCGTCTATCTCTTTTATCCACTCTAAATTTACTAAGAAAGATACATATGGTGCTAGTGCTTTTCATGACGTTGTTGCTCAAGCATTAAAAAACATTGGTCGAACTCAAGCAGAAAAGCAACTATTTAAAAATAAATATGATAGTGAGTGGCACAAGAACTATGAAAGCACCAATATTAGTAGGGTCACAGGTGCCAAAAACTGGCAAGATTTAGAAATAGCTCTAGACGCTGTAAATCAAAACCCTAACTCTATAAAGAAAATTGTACTTGCGACACCTTTTTTGAGTAAGACTAAATTGGCTAGAGAATTAAACAAATTAGCTTTGGGTCAAAAATGCAAACCTCACTATGTGCAGTTAATTTGGCTTATTAATACGTTTATAAGTTCGTGCAAAGATTTTGGGGTTCAAGCTCATATACTGTGTAAACCATAGCCCTAACAAGTCAATTCAGCAGGACAAAACAACAGTTGGTTTTTCTCCTGCGTCGCTAATTACAACCAACTATTTTTTGCCTCTGATTGAGGCGTTAGAGGTTTCTTTTGAGCATTGAGAAAGTTTCAGAATTTCAGGATATTGAAAAGCTTGCCAACGCCCTGGAGAAAGAATGTCTTTCAGGCAAGCCAAATCCGCACTCTTACGTGTCCCCAGTTCTCTTTCGTGGACATTCAAGGGCTAGCTGGAGCCTAGAAACCACACTCGAACGTTTTGGTAAGCAAGATCTTAGCCTTGAGGAATATCTTCGATATTTGAGTCGAGTGAAGCCTGCCATTGAGTCATTCACTGACAGGGAGTTTACCTTCCATTTTAGTAACGGTGTTACAGAGGGACGCACTTTTTTACTCTCTGATGTGAGCTTTCTAAAGGGACAATACGAATTCATGGTGTACCTAAGACATCATGGGTTTCCGACACCACTTTTGGACTGGACTAGATCTTTATACGTAGCTCTTTTTTTTGCATGTTCAGGGCCTATGCACGATGAAGATTCGGCGCTCTACATGTATGTGGGAAACTTAGGCTATGGAAAGGGAGGAGTCGTTGGTGGGCCTGAAATTGCGACTCTCGGGCAGTATGTGACTACTCATAAGCGACATTTTATCCAGCAGTCTAATTACACGGCCTGTATCGCAGAGATAGACGGTGAGTGGTGTTTTCACCCCCACGAGGCGGCTACCGGGACTTCAAGTGATACCCAAGATAGGATTTCTAAGGTCCTCATACCTAGTCACCTGCGACGCGAAATTTTGCGTAGGCTGGACTCGATGAATATCAATGCGTTTTCTCTTTTCGGAACTGAGGAAGCGTTGATGGAGACTTTGGCGTTTCGGGAATTACATGGTTAACGATCTCTAACAATTACATCAAATTCGTTCCAGCCCGGTGGGCCTCCACCGGACGCCCTAGTCGGGCGCCGTTTATGCACGCGTTATTCCAAAATCTGAATGTTCGCTGTGCGACCATACTGAACTTCACGCTCAAGTCACCAAAACATCTCAAATAGCAACGAAACCTAGGTTTAGTGGGGCAGGGAAGCTATACGGCGCGATCAACAAGACTCATGACAAGTGAGCTAAATCAGGTAAGCAAACCAGTGGCATACGAGGGGCGTTTGAACTGTGATAATCCATGCGCCCCAAAGGTTTCGTTTGCTGCACTAATTTGTACCGAGCATCCTGCAACGTTTCCTTCAGGAAGTTCTCCGTAGATGAGCGTTGTTGCCGATGACACATAGCCAACGATTTTTTTGTTCATGATTTTCTGTGGCCATTCTTTAGCACGTTCTGTGGTTGTCCACGGTTTTCGAATATACAGAGTTTAGCGCATCCACGACTGCGCATAATGTATATTATGTTAAATCATTGTTGTTAAGTTGTCAGCGGAAAGACTCGTTGCTAAAGTTCGCGCCTCTTTGAGAAGTAGCCTGAGCCTGCTTCCGAAAACTAGACGAGTCCGTACCCACACAATGAATCCCGTCGCGCTCCTGTTACTCGCTTTTGCCATGTCGACCGACGCCTTTGCTGCTGCCATTGCCAAAGGAGCGACGTTAAGAAATCCTCGGTTCTTTGATGCCCTGCGTATGGGGCTGGTTTTCGGCACCATTGAAGCAATCACGCCTCTGATTGGCTGGCTGATTGGTCGAACGGCTTCCGCTTATGTTGAGACCTGGGCGCATTGGATTGCCTTCTTCTTACTCGTGGGTTTAGGCGCGCACATGATTTATGAAGGTCTGAAACCTGGCGCTGAAGATGTCGAAAAACCCTCCAGTCATTCGCCGTTGAAAGTTTGCCTGACCGCTATCGGCACCAGCATCGACGCCATGGCGGTAGGTGTTGGTTTGGCGTTCATCAACGTCAATATCTGGATCGCGGCTGGTTTGATTGGTGCAGCAACAACTCTGATGGTCACTATTGGTGTATTGTTGGGACGGACGGTCGGCTCCCTGCTGGGCCATCGGGCGGAAATCTTTGGTGGGCTGACACTTGCAGGCGTCGGCACATGGATACTGGTGAGTAATTTGTAGGTTAATTCACTGAAACTTCTCCGTCACCATGCATTGTAATGAGAATGCTTCTCAGTATAATGCGCACTTTCTTTATTGAGAGCGCCGGAGCCTCCATGTCCAAACGAGAAGATGTAAAGCCGCTGAAACGCCACCCCCTAGCTGTTGCCATATCCTTATTTCCCTTGTCGTTTGCCGCTATCTGGGCAGCTCCAGTAGCAGCCCAAGACAATTCGGAAGGCACTGCCCTACTTCCCGGTTTTACTGTCACAGCGGACTGGTTAGGGCCTCCAACCAAAGAATCTGAAAAAACCTACACCGGTGCCCGCACCGTGGTAGAAAAAGACCAGTTACAGAGTTCCGGTGCCCTGAACCTGGAGGATGCTTTGCGTCCGGTAGCGGGTGTGACGGTGCTGGATGAAACCGGTACGGGTATTCTGCCGAACATCGGTGTTCGTGGATTGAGCCCTATACGAAGTGAGCGATTGCAGCTGTTGGTTGACGGCTATCCGATTGCGATTGGGCCCTACAGCAATGTCGGTGTTTCACTATTCCCGGTCACGCTTCCAAGCCTTGAAGTCGTGGATATAGTGCGGGGCGGCGCATCTGTGCATTACGGGCCCAACAACGTTGGTGGTGTCGTCAATATGGTGACTAAACCCATTTCCGAGGAAACCACCCAAACGCTGCGCGAGCGCATTACCATTGCCGAAGAAACCGGCAATGTCTTTACCGATACCTATTACCGTGTTGGTGGGCGAGCCACAGATAATCTCGACCTGCAGCTTCAGGCAAACATCCAGCGTGGTGACGGGTTCCGTGATCATGCCGACACCGAAGTCGACAACTTTATTCTGGACGCTCGCTATTACCTGAACGATCAGCATGAACTGGCTTCCCAGCTCCAATATTACCGTGTCGATGCAGACCTTCCAGGCGCACTTTCACCTGAGGCCTATGAGGATGATCGCGCTCAGAGCCAACGTCCGTACGATGGCTACGAAGCTGACATGACTCGCGCCACATTTACCTGGACCTATACGCCGTCGGATGACGTTGAGTTTCAATTGCGTAACTTCATTCACGATGCCGATCGTACGTTCTTTTTCGGCCAGAATTTCACAAGTGGCGCCCATTGGGCAGATCCAGCGGTAGACTCTACCCTTGTCGCCGATTCCCCACGTTTGTTCACCGTCTATAGCACCGAGCCACGACTCGCGATTAAACATGGTAGCCACGATATTACGCTTGGCGCGCGGTTTGTCAGCGAAGATGTTGAATTTGATGTGAACCGGCTTGAACTGGCTACAGGCGATGAAACTGCCATCCGAGCTTGGCATTTGGATACCCGTGCCATGGCGTTTTACGTGAGCGATACAGTGTCGTTCCTGGATGATCGCCTGACGGTAACGCCGGGGCTTCGGTATGAAGATGTTGCCATGGACTTCCGGGATAATCTGACCAACGCCAAGGAAGAAAATGACGTTGACGAATGGTTGCCGGGACTGACCATCGGTTACCAAGCTTCAGACGACCTGTACGTCTTTGCCAACGGTCAGCGGTCGCTTGTTCCTGTGCAGATTGCTCAAACCACTCTTGAAGGCACTGTGGGAAATGAAACCGCATGGAACTACGAACTGGGCGCTTGGCTTCAGGTCACACCGGATCTCGAGTCTTCGGCGACGCTGTTCCGCATCGATTATGAAGATCAGATTCAGTACGATTCTTCAACCAGCCGTTACGAAAACCTGGGCGAAACCCGCCATCAAGGCATCGAGTTGGCAAACCGCTGGTTCCTCAACAATGAATGGGAGCTGGGGCTTGGCTATACCTTCGTTGATACAGAACAGCTAACCGGCGACAACGAAGGTAACGAGCTGGCCAATGCGCCGCGCCACAAAGTCAGTGCCGATGCGGTATACAACTATCAGGCTTGGGATGCTCGCTTAAACTGGGTTTACGTCGGTTCGAGCTACAGCGATGCAGCCAACACCGAAGAGGAAACCGAAGACGGCAGCGCGGGTGAACTACCGGACTATCACTTGGTTAATTTCCGGGTTGGCCGTGACTTCGCTCTCGGCGGCGATAACTTGTTAAACCTTGGTTTGGCGGTCAACAACCTACTGGATGAAGACTATTACTTCCGTGGCGTAGACGTCAGCCCGGTTGGCCGTGTACCTCAGCCTGGTCGGAGCTTTGTTCTCGAAGCACAGCTCGATTTCTGATGCTTGGTTTACGGAACCTGGTAATAGCGTTGGTCTTTGTTCTGATTGCACCGGCCGGTTGGGCGGGCAATCAGAACATCGAGCTGATGGATGACCGCGGGGTTACCCTGCGGTTGTCTTCAGTGGCGGCCCGACCCGCAGCGATTTCCACCTTTGGCGCTGATGTGTCGCTGGCGCTTGGCGTCAAGCCGGTGGCCGTTACCGATTACGGCCTTCAAGGTGTGCCGGATTATCTGGCCTCTCAACTAGCAGACGTTCAAGGTCTAGGCCCTCGGCATCAGCCAAATCTGGAGGTGCTGTCAGAAGTGGCTCCAGATCTCGTTATCGCCATTCGGCGCTATACCGAGAAAGACGGTTCCCATATCGAATCCATCGCTCCCCTACTCGCGCTTGATCTCATTACCTTGCAAGACAGTCTTCGTGCGGTGGAAGTGACCGGCCGTGCCTTGGGTGCGCAGGAAAAGGCCGAGGCGCTGAATGTGGAGTTTCTGAAGCGTATTGAAACACTCGCCGCGCATGAAGTGGGTAGGTCCGGGAAGACCATTGCGTTGCTGACCAGCGGCAGCGAGACCCCCTTCATTTATTACGATCACTTTCTGCCGACCGCATTGCTGGAACGTCTGGGCTTCGACAATGTTGGTGGCGAGCCTCCAAACCCGGAACACGGCATTCCTTTGGGCTACCGAATCAGCCTCGAAGCCCTGCTCGAGTTAAACCCGGACACCATACTTTTGTTGCCAACCAGCCGGCAGCGTGCATTTACAATGAACCCGATCTGGCCCTACCTGAAAGCAGTTCGCGACGAACGTGTATTTGAGGTGCCACACTATTGGAAAGAAGGTGCAGGTCCCATCGCGCGAGATCGCATCCTTGGTGATATTGAGCGACTGTTGTTGCCCCATCCTGAAAGTGTGGTTGGTGAATGATGGAAAGTGAACCCACCGTTCGCCCCTGCAGGTTATACGCGCTAGCAATACTGATTTTGTCGATATTATTTGTATTGGGGTTAATGGCAGGCTCCCGGTGGGTATCGCTTTCGTCTTTGTGGGCCGCGCTGAACGGTGGTGGCGATTTGCTCACCAAAATCAGTGTGGTGGAGTTACGCTTACCCAGAAATATGCTGGGAATGCTTGGCGGTGCAGCACTGGGCGTCGCCGGAGCGGTCATACAGGGCGTTACACGAAACCCGTTAGCGTCGCCAGGACTGACCGGTGTGATTGCATCTGCGGCATTAGCAGTGGTGTCACTTAGAACCTTAGCGTCACCGGATGCGTTCTGGCTTCCCCTGATGGCGCTGGCCGGAGGCCTTGTGGGCGGCGCGCTCACCTTTGTCATTGCCGGCCGACAGCAACTTCAGCCCGAGCGGGTAGTACTCGCAGGGATCGCCGTCACCTCACTGGCGACGGCTGTGACCACCGGCCTGTTATTGGTCTCTGGCGCTGAAGCCGCTGAACTCTACTACTGGTTGGCGGGAAGCCTGATGGGGCGCGGCTGGGTGCAACTCGAATTAGTCTTGCCGTGGCTAGTACTGCCCTTGGTGGTTTTGTTCTTTATGCACCGCCCGTTCAAGCTGCTTCAATTGGACGACGACCTTGCGCTTGCCATGGGATTAGCCGTTGGGCGCTGGCGCCTCACATTTTTGCTGTTAGCGCTCCTAGTTGCAGCTGCATTGGTGGCTTTCACCGGCCCTATCGTATTTATCGGATTGGTCGCGCCACACATAGCCAAACGTTTGATTGGCAGCCAGATCAAACACTGGCTCCCGCTGAGTGCATTATTTGGCGCGTTGCTCTTGCTGGCTGCCGACATACTAGCCCGACAGCTGGCTTTCCCGCAGGAGTTGCCGGTGGGCATGCTGACCGCCCTGATCGGCGCACCTTGGCTGATTTACCTTCTTAATACCAAACAATCACCTCGGAGCGTATAGGGTGACGGCGATCGTAACAGCTCAAAAGCCATCGAACCGGGCAGTCATTGGCATAATACTAGGTGGGATTGGCTTGATTCTGGCCATTGTAACTGGCGTGCAGTCAGGCGCTGTAGACCTTACATGGGGCCAAATCTGGGTAGGTTTAACCGGCGACAGTTCCGAACACGTACAGCGAGTTATTTTCGACATACGATTGCCTCGAACGCTCATTGGCCTGCTGATCGGAATTCACTTTGCTGTGTCTGGATGGTTGCTGCAGCTGTTAAGTCGAAACCCCCTGGCCGAACCTGGCATTCTGGGTATTTCCGCGGGAGCCAGCCTGATTGCCGTGATCGCTTTTGTTATCGGCGACTGGGTTGTGTCCGGAGCGAATCCATACAACAACACCTCACCGGTACTTCAATATTTGCCGTGGTTTGCTATGGCCGGTGGATTGGTGGCTGCGGTCGCGGTGTATTTGCTCGGCCTGCGCAACGGCCAATTATCACCTCTCAAGATGACCCTGACTGGCGCCGTGATTGCCGGGATGCTGCATGCCTTGACCACTGGTGTACTGGCGTTCTGGGGTCACGCTCACACCGAACTGGTGGCGCAGTGGTTGGCTGGCTCGCTGTATGGCGCGAAGTGGGATTACCTGTTTACGTTGCTGCCTTGGACCGTGATCGGGCTGGTTGGTGTTGGCCTGCTGGTAAAGCCGTTGAAAGTGATGCAGCTGGACGACCAACACGTTCATACCCTGGGTTTGAAGCTCAATCGCTGGCGCGCGTTTGCGTTATTGATTGCAACCCTGCTCGCAGCCAGTGCGGTTGGCGTCGTAGGCCCTGTGGGCTTCATTGGATTGGTGATCCCGCATATCAGCCGCAAACTGGCTGGCGCAAACCTTCCCGTACAACTGGTGTTTTGTGTGGTGTTCGGCGCCTTGTTAACGGTTGGCGCTGATGTGCTGGGGCGAACCCTGTTCACGCCCTACGAGGTGCCCGTAGGCGTGGTGTCCGCCATCCTTGGCGTGCCCTTCTTCCTTTATCTGTTATCGCGGCAATCCTGAGGCCTGATACCACCATGATACGAACCGAACAGCTTTCGTTGGCGTATGGCGCAACACCGGTTGTAAACAACGTTTCCCTGACCATTCCTGAAGGCGGCATCACTTGTTTACTGGGACCGAACGGGTCTGGCAAAAGCACGTTACTGAAAAGTTTCGCCGGATTGTTACCGGCTCGTTCCGGTGAGGTCTTGCTGGACGACATGCCGGTGAGCGAATGGGATCGCCGGCGTTTGGCATTGCGACTCGCCATGTTGCCGCAAAAACCGATAGTACCCGACGGGATTCTGGTGAAAGATCTGGTCGCGCTGGGGCGCTTTCCTCATCGAAAGTGGTGGCAGAATAACCAAGCCGGCGATAATCGAATCGCCTTCGAATCCATGGTGATGACCGGGGTATCCGAATTGGCTGGGCGGCCCGTTGAGTCACTTTCAGGCGGCCAACAACAGCGCGTCTGGATCGCCATGGCGCTGGCGCAGGAAACCAGTATTCTGCTGCTGGATGAGCCCACCACATTTCTGGATTGGGGCTATCAGCTGGAAGTCCTGGAGCTGTTAACCAAGCTCAATCGTGAGCATGGATTAACCGTGGTTATGTCCCTGCACGACCTAAATCAGGCAGCCCAATTCGCCGACCAGATTGCCATTATGGCCGAGGGCCAGCTCGAGGTTTCGGGCAGCCCGAGCGAGGTCATTACCGAAACTTTGATCCGGCGGGTCTTTCGAGTCGAAACTTCCGTCTCACATGATGACAACGGCAGGCCGTTTTGTTCTAGCTATGCCGCTGCATATAAAGGCGAAAAATCAACACCCTACGAGCACCGAAATCCCATGGCATCCGAAGCGTGAAAAAGTGCTCTTAACCTGAATCAAGTCCGGAACAGCCTAGTGATAGCTTGCTCATCATCAAAGGTTTAGAATCGCTCAAATTTTGGCTGACCACTAGTCATGTTCCGACCACTCTAGTATCAGGATCCCTGCCCCTATGACTGTCCTCGATATTGCCCTCATATCCTTTGCCGTACTGGCGCTGCTAGGCGTTATCTTCGAAGAAGTTATTCACGTAAATAAAGCAAAAACGACGTTGTTCTTCGGAACCTTGAGTTGGATGCTGCTGTTTTTATTCAGCGGAGGTTCGGATGAAACGGCTGCCATTAGCGCGGGCTTGGCCGAGAGTATTGCTGAAATTGCCGGCCTCTGGCTATTCCTAGTTGCAGCAATGACGTTTGTTGCCTACCTGAACAAAAAAGGCATGATCGAGAACATGATCTACCTGATTATGCCGCGGCACGTTACAGAGCGGCGCTTATTGTTCCTGACGGGCCTATTCTGCTTTTTATTTTCATCGCTGGCAGACAACATTACAGCCACGCTGGTGTCTTGCTCGCTGATCTTATCGTTAAACCTTGATCTTAAGAAGCGGCTTCAATTTATTGTTTTGGTTGTTTTTGCTGTGAACTCTGGTGGTGTCTCTCTGATCACGGGTGATGTCACCACCTTGATGATCTTCCTGGCTAAGAAAGTTGAAATTCTCACTTTGCTCACGCTGGCCATCCCGGCTTCTATTACCGTGTTCATACTTGCAGTACTGCTGTCTCGGGGTTTAGACGGCACTGTTGAACTCAAGGGAAACACGAACACCGTTCGCAAAGTAGATGCGGTGATTGCGGGGTTATTCCTGGTCACCATCATCGGAACCATCACGGTAAACGCCTTGTTCAGCGTGCCCCCCGTGCTTACCTTTCTGTTCGGCCTTTCGATTATGTTCCTGGTGTCCCGCTTCATGAGCAACGACAACGATCTGGACCCTATCCTCGAATACATTCGAGTGATCGAGTTTGAAACTTTGTTGTTCTTCCTCGGTATATTGCTGCTGGTGGGCATGCTCAAGGAAATTCACGCCTTGGATTCCCTTGTCGCGATTTACGATGTCCTGCCCCCGATCTATGCCAATTACCTGATGGGCATTTTCTCTGCAGTCATCGATAACGTGCCACTAACCGCTGCGTTGCTGAAAGCGGGTATCGAAATGAGTCCGGCTGAGTGGATGGGTCTGACCTATGCGGTTGGTGTCGGCGGGTCGTTACTGGTAATCGGTTCTGCTGCCGGTATTGTTGCCATGAGCAAAATCGACGGGCTCACCTTCGGCGCCTATATGCGTTATACCCTGCACCTGCTGCTGGCTTATTCGTTGGGTTACGGTGGCGTGTTGGTGTTGGGTCGTTTTATAACCGCTTAACGAAAAATGCCCGTGGGCTTTTGGCTCACGGGCATTTCTGGGCTGACTGGATTAGAAGTTAAACTGAACGCCTAAACCAATGCCATCTAGGGTCACGTCATCATCATCGTAGTAACGCATGTATTCGAGGTTACCTGACAGGTTTTGGGCCATCTCGAACTTTAGGCCTGCCCCGTATGAAAAGTCGGAATCATCATCCGAATCAGAACCAAAAGCGGTGTCGACCTCAACTTCAGTGCGGGTAAAACCGATGACAGCGTAGGGCGTCACGGGGCTTTCGTTAACCATGTTAAAGGTCGCGTAGCCGCCGAAGAAGTTGTTCACTTCGACATCTGCTACCCCTCCAATATCGTCATCATTAACGCCAAAACCAGCACGAGCTTCAAAGCCAATATAGTCGTTAGCCATTACGCCAACCTTACCTGACAGAGTGCCTACATCGGCATCCTCTCCATCAAAATCCAGATCCATAAACGTGTAATTCAGACCCGCATACAGCCCGCCAACTCCAGACTTGTACATGTCCGCAGCCGATGCCGTGCTTGCCGCGGCGATACCGGCGGTCGCGATAGAGGCAATCAGCAAGTTCTTTTTGATAGTCATCAGCATTCTCCTCAGCATGGACAGCGTTGTTTTGCTTCTCTTACTAACGTGGACGATCAATGCCAATATAGCCATAGGTAAAATCCAAATTTACTGTCTTTTAATCTCCCGTTAATCCTTTGTCGAAGGCCCTGTTTCCTTGCGGTTGCGCGGAACGGGGGGTATCCTTCCGCATCTCACTGTTAGCTGTTTTGGACACCCCTTGAGAAACCTTAGTCCTGTCATTTTAATCGTCAGCTTCATGTTTATACTTCTCAGTGTATTCATGACGTTACCGGTTGTTCTGCTTTTTTTCACGCCGTCCGGTGCGCCCAATGCCATTGCGTTCGCGGAGTCGTCGGCACTGGTTCTTATCCTCGGGATAATTGGCGTATTGAGCACCCGCCACCGTTCAAGAGATCTGAAACCTCGCTACATGTTCGTGCTGACCGTCTCTAGCTGGTTCATCATTTCAGCGTTATCGGCACTCCCCTTTTACCTGAGTGACAACGGGTTATCCCCCGCAGACGCCATTTTTGAAGCCACCTCCGGGATCACCACCACCGGGGCAACGGTGTTAACGGGGCTCGACGATTTCGATAAAGATCTTTTGCTATGGCGCTCGATTCTTCAGTGGCTGGGGGGCATAGGTATTATCGGCATGTTCGTTGCCGTATTGCCGTTCCTGCGAGTGGGCGGCATGCGCCTGTTTGCCACTGAGTCCTCTGAGTGGACGGACAAAGCGCTTCCGCGCATGAAAACCCTGAGTCGCGGCCTGTTGATCGTTTATCTAATATTTACAACCGTGGCAGTGTTGACCTATTGGGTATCGGGTATGACGCTGTTTGATGCCTTTAACCACGGCTTGACCAGCATCGCAACCGGCGGTTTTTCAACATCCGACTTCTCAATGGGCAAGTTCAACGACCTGATACTGGCAGAAGCCACCTTTTTCATGATTCTGGGCAGTTTGCCGTTTTTCCTGTTTGTCCGGGAAATGCACGGTCAGCACTTCGCCTTATTCCGGGACCAGCAGGTTCGTCTTTTCCTGACCATACTGCTGACCGTTCCGGCGCTGCTCACGCTCTACCGCTGGTGGGTATCCCCGGTTCCTTTTGATCCGCTGCATAACTACATTTCGGTTCTGTTTAATGTTACGTCAGTGATCAGCACATCCGGTTACGCATCCGAAGACTATTCCGCCTGGGGGCCTTTAGCGTTCGTAGTGTTCTTCTTTCTGATGTTCGTAGGCGGGTGTTCTGGTTCAACTGCAGGCGGCATGAAGATCTTCCGATTTCAACTCTCGTTGATTGTTCTGCGGGAGCAGCTCTTAAGGCTTCTGCATCCAAGAGCCGTATTTACCCGAAACTACAACGGCAGAGCAGTCAGTGATGAAATCATCTCATCGATGATCGCCTACACCTTTATGTTCCTGCTGTGTCTGCTGGCGATTACCGTGTTACTAGCCTCGCTGCAGCTGGACTTCATCACGTCCTTATCCGGTGCTTTGACGTCGCTAACCAACGTTGGCCCGGGCCTGGGTGACATTATCGGCCCTGCCGGTACGTTCGGGCCGCTACCAGAAGCTGCGAAATGGATTCTGTCGGTGGGTATGCTGATGGGGCGGTTGGAAATTCTGAGCGTCGTGATTGTGCTATCACCAGGGTTCTGGCGCGGCTGACCCTGCCGCGCCAGAACACCTGTTATTCATGCTCGGTTTCGATGATCTCAGCCTGTCTACGTGCTGCCAGGGCATTAACAACCGGGTTGGAATACATATCAAGCAAATACTTCCTGCCAGCTTCGTCGCAAGCTTCTAGACGCTTTGCGATTTCCGCCTTCGCCTCTTCTCGCTCTTCGTTCGAATAAGCGCCTGCCGCGATAGCGTCGATCCCTAAGCTGTTTGCCGTTTCTGGCGTATCCACTTGCAGGTCGCGCATTTCATACGCTGCGAGATTGGAGGCGTGCAGATGGTAGTTGGCATGCATTTCATGATCGATGTGTGCGGCCAGCGCTTTGGGAGTGTCAGGCGCTTCAGATATAGGAGCCCCAAAGTGTACGTGAACATGCCCTTTCGGCCCGGTTAGGCCTTTAATGATCTGATCGGAATCTTCGCCCTCAGTCTTCTGATAGGTCCCGGTACGCTCCCGAATCTCCAGCTCTCTGGCTTTGTCGACATCACAGGGGTCGTATTCGTAGGAGATAGACACCGGCACAACGTGCAATCGACTGAGCGCCTCATCAAATCCGAGTCCGGACTTCTTCTTGCTCATATAGAACATTTTGATGATGGCTGGGTCTGTGGCATCGATGCCGTCTTTCGCCCGGCCTTCGCGCTGAGCAATCCATACGCTGTGATTGGTATCAATGCTGTGATTGATAAACCCTGACAGGGTCAAATAGGCGTCACGCATCTCGCGTGGACTGGTAATGTTACGGCGTACCAGAAAGCTCTTGTTGAGCTTCATCATTTCGGCAAACACCCGGTTGGACAACAGGTTGTCCCCGATAGCGATCCGAGTCGTTTGAAATCCATTCTGGAATAACAGGTAGTTCACGATCATCGGGTCAAAGACGATATCGCGATGGTTCGAGATGAAAAGATGGGCACTGGTCTTGCTTAAATTCTCAAGGCCACTGTGGGTGACTTTTAGCGTGGTGTTTTCAACCAACTCAGCTACATAGCCCGACAAGCTTGTTTGGAGGTCGTCGACAGTCTTGATATGGCCAAAGCGCTTCAACAGCCAATGGCGAACATAGAACCTCAGCGGTGCAGGTGCCCAAGCAGCCAGTCGCGGGGATCTGAAGCGGCCGATCATGTTCAGGAATTCAGAGTCATTAACCAGCCGTTGGATGGTTGGAGCAGTTTCTTCGTCCGAGTAGGGTCGAATTGAGTCAAAATCCTGCATGCGGGCCCTGTTGTTGTTCGCGGATGTTAATCGAATTTATAAATGGTGCGATATTGTAGCCGGTCTATTACCGGTTTTCCTCTACCTAAGTGCCTTGGGCATCCTTCAGTAGCCTATATCTGGTATGATTCCGGGCCTGAAATGTACCCTGCCCAAAGGCCAGCGCCCATCATGTACCACGATCATGACTTCGAGCAATTAGCCAAAGAGCGCCCATCGGTTTCTGACAAGAGCCCGGAACAGGTGCTCCATGAGGTTTTTGGTTATGAAAGCTTTCGCCCATTGCAGGGAGAGATTGTTCATGAAGTGATCAGCGGCGGCGATGCCCTGGTACTGATGCCCACCGGCGGCGGTAAGTCACTCTGCTATCAAGTGCCCGCGCTGGTTCGAACCGGTACAGCGATTGTTATTTCCCCGCTGATTGCTCTGATGCAAGATCAGGTCAACGCGTTACGGGAATTGGGCGTCAAAGCGGCGTTTCTGAACTCATCAATGGACTTTGAGCAGGCGCGCGAGACCGAATATGCGCTGATGACCGGAGAGCTGGATCTGCTCTACTGCGCGCCCGAACGCCTTATTCAACCTCGCATTATCGAGTTGCTTCACAACGCCTCGCTGTCCATGTTCGCGATTGATGAAGCCCACTGTGTGTCTCAATGGGGACACGACTTCCGCTCCGATTATCTTCAGCTCACCATGTTGGCCGAAGAGTTTCCCGGTGTGCCTCGCATTGCCCTGACCGCAACGGCAGACGAGCGCACCCGTAAAGAGATTGCTGAGCGTCTGTCGCTGACGAACGCCAAGCATTTCGTCAGCGGCTTTGATCGCCCGAACATTCAATATCGAATCACGCCTAAGATCAATGCAAACAAGCAGTTATTGGAGTTCATTAAAGCTGAACATCAGGATGATTGTGGCATAGTCTACTGCCTTTCCCGAAACAAGGTAGATGCTACGGCGAAGTTACTGGCCGACAAAGGTTATACCGCCCTTCCCTATCATGCTGGCCTGTCCAATGAAGAGCGGTCGCGTAATCAGGAACGTTTTCTGAGGGAAGACGGCGTCATTGTGGTGGCCACCATTGCTTTTGGCATGGGCATCGATAAACCCGATGTGCGCTTCGTTGCGCATCTTGATTTGCCGAAAAGCCTGGAAGCCTATTACCAGGAAACCGGTCGAGCCGGGCGGGATGGAAAGCCTTCTACGGCTTGGATGGTCTATGGCCTGCAAGACGTGATCAAGCTGCGCCAGATGCTGGAAGCCTCCCAAGGCAACGATCAATTCAAGCGGGTTGAGCGCCAAAAGCTGGACGCCATGCTGGGGCTGTGTGAGGTGACCCAGTGCCGTCGTCAGGTTTTACTTCGCTATTTTGGCGATACTCTGGAAGAACCCTGCGGAAACTGTGATACCTGCCTGACCCCACCGAAAACCTGGGATGGTACTGTTGCCGTCCAGAAAGCGCTGTCCTGCGTATTCCGCACGGGTCAGCGTTACGGCGTGACCTATCTGATTGACGTGCTCAGAGGCTCAAGCAACGAACGTATCCTTCAGGCTGGCCATCAGGCCATATCAACTTTCGGGATTGGTACAGAACTGTCCGCAAACGAATGGAAGTCGGTCTACCGGCAATTGGTGGCTAACGGCTACCTGCGGGCAGATCCAGACGGCTACGGAGCGCTTCAATTAACAGAGATGTGCCGCCCGTTGCTCAAAGGCGAACAGCAAATCGAATTGCGGAAAGATCCGGAAGTAAAGAAGTCGTCGTCCGGTTCAGGCTCGGGTAAACGCAGTGGTGCCAACGTAAAAGACCAGATTACCGATCAAGCCGGATGGGACGCTTTGCGCGCCTGTCGGAAAGCTCTGGCGGACAAGCAAGGTGTACCGCCTTACGTGATCTTTCACGACACCACGCTCTTCGATATGCTGGAACGTCGGCCGAACTCACTGAAAGAGCTTGCAGAGGTCAGCGGTGTCGGCGCAGCGAAGCTGGAGAAATACGGTGACATTTTCCTGCAAACGCTGCGCGAGATTGCTCAGACCTGAGGCTTGAAGCCTTTCTTGCGCACCCGGTATTGAGCGTAAGACGTGGCGACATGGTTACCGTTCTTGTCTCTTAGCACCCCTTCCAACGTGAACTTGCCTCGCCCGGTTGCATCCGCTTCGGCCAAGACCGCGGCGACGGTTTCTTCCGGTAGCGTGAATTCAACTTCTACGTCTGAATCGGCGGGCTGCAGAAATTCCAGCGTCATGCTTTTCAATATCGGCGTATAAGCCGGACCAAGATCAAACAGCGCCAAAATGCCGCCCGGGATCTCAGCCACCAGAAAGTAGGCACCGGCATACAGGCTGCCAAAGTGGTTTTTGTTGCCCTTCAGCTTCACCTTTGCACGAACATAGCCTGGGCGAATTTCCTGCACGGAGAAACCGTTACGAGTGGTAAACGGAATCGTCATGCCAACGATTCGATTGATCGCAGTATAACTGCCTGTCTTTTTAATCCACTCTACGGGCTGCAACAAGGTTGCTTTTGCATCAGTATGTCCAACCCACTGGCCCGCAGTGCCGATGAGCGTATCAATGATGGCCATAATCCGATTCCTATGCTTATTGAGGTCGGAATGATTGCAATACTAGTGCCCTAGTTCAAGAAACTTCTAGGAATATCCCCTACATTTCGTGCACATTCGTTGTTTTGCGTTACCCTGTGACTCACAGTGCAGTCTGTTTAATTGTGTTATCAGCGATAAGGAGGACTTTGAGCTTGGCACCCCTTTTCGGAATCCGAATAGTAGAAACAAGCTGTCTCCTGGGCTTAATAACCGCCCTGGTATCAACGCCACTCTTTGCTGAAATACCGGTTAAGCCAGAATCCAACGATTACGTTCTCTGGTATCGAAATTACGACAACCCAGCCATACATGCTCTTGTTGAGCTTGCGCTCGAAAAAACGCCTGAGTACGGCAGCTTTCAGTTGATTCGAAGTCAGGAGTTAAGTCAGGGGCGCGCACTTCGAGAGCTAACCGGTAACCATTCTGATTTAGTCGATATCGCCAATGTAGCCTCCTCGCCCGACCGTGAAAACGGGCTTACAGCGATCCCCATACCCGTGGATGGTGGCCTTTTAGGGTTTCGAGTCTGCCTGGTATTACCGGAAAACCTGGGGATGTTCCAAGGCATCCAAAATATTGAAGATATGGACTCACGAAATATTCGTATCGGACAGGGCGCCCACTGGCCTGATACGCCCATTCTGGAGGGTAACGGGGTAAACGTTATCACCCACACCCGCTATGAAATCCTTTTCGGGATGCTTAGAAACCACCGGTTCGAATGCTTCGCAAGGGGTATCAGTGAGGTGATGTTTGAGCTTAAGGGCGATTCTTCGGAAGAGCTGGTTATTGAACCTACGCTCCTATTGGCCTATCCCATGCCTTCTTACTTTTTTGTGGCTCCAGCTGACCATGAAACCGCACACCGCTTGCAACTTGGGCTGGAGCGAGCGATGAGTGACGGTAGTTTTGCAATCTACTTGAAGCAGTCTTTTGGCAAAAGTGTGGCTAGCCTGAACCTCAATCGCCGGACGGTCATTTCTATCGACAACCCTTACCTGACCGAAGATTCCGAGGATGTTACCCGACACATTCTGGATAATCTTAAAAGCAGAATTGACTACCTAACCAACGACGATTAAATGCGCGGAGCGGCTATCCCTGACCGCTCCCGACATCCATCAGATCACTCTACTTTAAAACGGCTCACTTTATCGTTAAGCGTGTGGCCGATGGTTTCAATCTGACTACTGTATACATCATTCTCACTGGTGGCTTCCGCTGCAGTCTGACCTTGCTCGGCAATACGTGTGATTGATGCATTCAACTCTTCCGTTACAGAAGTCTGTTCTTCCGACGCGGTGGCAATCTGGGAGGTCATTTGACTGATTGAGGTGATAGCTTCTGCAATGCGATTCAAAGACTCCATCGCATCCTGGGCTTTTTCCATGCTCACGTTCGAAACCGCAGTTGATGCCTTCATCACATCCACAGCATCATTAGCACCCTGCTGCAGGCGTTCAATCATATTATTTATTTCTTCTGTAGACGCACGGGTGCGCTGCGCCAGATTCCTCACTTCGTCGGCAACAACCGCAAAGCCACGGCCTGCTTCGCCGGCACGGGCAGCTTCGATCGCAGCGTTAAGCGCAAGCAGGTTGGTTTGCTCAGCGATCCCTTGAATGACCTCAAGAACCGTGGTGATTGAAGAAACGTCCTGACCGAGCTTATCAATCACCTCGGCCGCTGCCGTAATCTCATGAGAAAGTTTTTGTACGGCATCGCGAGAAGCCGCGACCGTTTCACGAGAACCCAGGCTTTCATGATCCGCTTGTTCAGCGGCTTCCGCTGTTTGCTGGGCGCTTTGCGCAATTTCATTCGCAGCAGCGGACATTTCGTTGATGGCAGTAGCCACCATGTTGATCTCGCCTTGCTGCCCTTCCACGCTGTCGCGGCTATTGCTGGAGGTTTGTCTGAGCGACTTAACGTTGCGGGACAACTCCTCACTTCGTTCCTTAACTTCACTCACGACTTGCTGAATATTAGCAACAAACTGGTTGAAACTATTCGCGAGAATCCCGAACTCATCGCTGGCTCGGTCATCAAGACGCTGGGTCAGGTCAGCATCACCAGATGCAATGTCTGACATGGCGTCGTTCAATCTGCGGACCGGAGCCATCAATGCACGAATGCCAAAATGAAGGAGGATAAGCGCGACGATCAAACCAATAATGGCAACCGTCAGGCCGGCAATTCTTGCATTGACGACTGGCTGGGTGATTTTGTCCCAATTAACGAAAGAGCCAATATACCAATCGACGCCTCGAGCATCGGCGATGGGAAAGAGCGCGACACTCCACTCTGCCCCGTCTCGCTCAAATTTGGCCGGGGTGCCATCTTTTTCGGGCGTATACCCCAGGAAATCCCGTGCTCTTTTGCCGATCAGAGACTGGTCAGGGTGAAACAAGATAGTACCGTTGCTATCCATCAGCATGGCGTAGCCGGCATCTCCAAGCGTGATCGTTGCCAGAAGCTCTTGAATCACGTTCAGGCTGATGTCCATACCGGCAACACCTTCAAAAATGCCAGAAGAAACCGGTGCAACGGCAGAGATGAGGGTCTCGCCTGATTGCGCATCCTGATAAGTACCGGTGAACGAAACAGTGCCTTCCGCGTGTGCCTGTTTGTACCAAGGGCGATCTCTGGGATCAAAGCTGTCACCTAGCCCTTGCTCGGAGGCTTCAGACCTCATGATCATGCGGCCTTCGGAAGTGCCAACGTAAACATCTTTGGCGTTGCTGCCTTCGGTCATGCTGTTTAATAGCAAACGTGCCTGCTCATCCGTTTCAGTTTTGGCCAGGGCCTTAGCCGCGGCCGTCGTCATATCCAAACGGGTATTCAGCCAATCTGCAATGGTATCGGTGCTCTGGTTAATTGCACCATCTAACATCGCGTATAAATAGGTGTATGTGGTCTTCTGGATCTGGCGATCAGCTGTAAATGTGAATGCGGCCATGATGATTGCAATCAGCACGCCGACCGCAATAAGCAGCTTCTGCCCGAATGAAAGTTCCACGGTAAATTTCCTCCAAGAATTGAGCGGTGCGCGATACTAATTGAAATGCTTAGATGGAGCAGTTACCAAGTGTATCGGCGGTCGTAAGGCGTTCTGTAGATGAACGTGTGGGTGCACGCCTACTCTGCTAAGATTCTTGCACTGTCGTCTTATGCCGATGCTGATACCTAACGGAGAGAGTTTGAATGGCCCACGAAGATCTACACCTGAATCTGCGTAATCTCACCCTTGATGACTACAGTGAATTACAAGCATTGATGGACGATGTCTATGACGACATCGGAGGTGCCTGGCCAAAAGACACCATTAAAGCATTGGTCGAACAGTTTCCGGATGGGCAAGTCTGTATTGAGGAGAGCGGCAAGCTCGTCGCCGTTGCACTCACTGTATCAGTGAAATACGAAAGGTTCAGCAACCCCCACGCCTACGATGATCTGATTCTTAGAAACGAAAAGCTTTGGCATAACCCTAACGGGGATTCGCTATACGGCCTCGATGTGTTCATTCACCCGGAATACCGAGGTTATCGTTTAGGTCGCCGCTTATACGAGGCGCGGAAAGAACTCTGTCGATCGATGAACCTCAGAGCTATTCTGGCTGGCGGACGAATCCCTAACTACTTCAAGTATGCCGAGCAATACACGCCGGAAGAATACATTCAGCGCGTAGACAGAAAAGAGATTTACGATCCTATCCTGAGCTTCCAGCTTTCCAACGACTTCCAAGTTACCCGGTTGATGCATAAGTATCTGCCAGAGGATGAAAAGTCGCTGGGCTATGCCACTCTGTTGGAATGGCGAAACATTCTCTACCTGCCCCCTACCTCTGTGTTGGATGTAAAGAAAACCCAGGTTCGCATGGGTGCTGTTCAGTGGCAGATGCGCGAGTTTGGGTCGGTGGAGGAAGTTCTCAAGCAAGTTGAGTACTTCGTGGATGCGCTCTCGGACTACAAAAGTGACTTTGCCCTTTTCCCCGAATTTTTTAACGCGCCGTTAATGGGGCTGACGGATCAGCTGGATCAAACCCGGGCGATTCGTTTCCTGGCCGGATTTACTGAGCAGTTCCGTAATGAAATGTCCGACATGGCGGTCAGCTACAACATCAACATCATCACCGGCTCCATGCCCCTCATCGAAGATGATCGCGTGTACAACGTTTCTTACTTGTGCCACCGGGATGGTCGCGTTGATGAGCAACGTAAAATCCACATAACACCGCACGAGCGCCGTGACTGGGTTATCGAGGGCGGTAACGAATTCAACGTGTTTGAAACCGACGCAGGCCGGGTCGCTATCCTTATTTGTTACGACATTGAGTTCCCGGAGTTGGGGCGTATCGCCGCAGAACAAGAGGTCGATATCATTTGCGTGCCGTTCTGGACCGATACCAAGAACGGTTACCTGAGGGTGCGTCATTGCGCTCAGGCCAGAGCCATTGAAAACGAATGCTATGTTGTTATTACTGGCAGCGTTGGTAACCTGCCTAAGGTAGAGAACCTGGACGTTCAGTACGCTCAGTCGTCTGTGTTCTCCCCTTCGGACTTTGCCTTCCCTCACGATGCGGTGATGGCTGAGACAACACCGAACACCGAAATGATCATGTTTTCCGATATGGATCTGGAAAAACTGAAGCTGGTTCGGAACGAAGGGTCGGTGACCAATTTGAAAGATCGCCGGGTTGATTTGTATCAAATAAGGAACCGCTAAACAGCGGTATACGTGTATCAGCAAAGGCTGGGTGTAATTGCCAAACGGTTCGAGTCCGTCTATTGTTCAATTTACGCTCATTCCCAGTTGCCATCATTGGAAACAGAGAACAGGTTTCATGAATAACGCATTACCGGATCTCGTCGCCCACTTCCGCTACCGTCATGGCTTCTTTCGCCGAGAAGACGTTCACGCCCGGCTCTATGAGCTGGACAGCTTCGGATGTGTGATGAAAACCGATAAGCCTTTCGAACCTGGAGATACAGTAACACTTGATCTTGTGATGAAAATGCCCTTGGACGACATCCGCGCCGAGGGCATATCCGGGCTCGTCACTGAGAAACGAAAGCACTGTAGCAACTTCTTTTACTCGATTGATTTTATTCAACTTGATGAAAACGCAAGCTCGCCCCTGACCGAAAAAATGCGCCGCATTCGAGAAGTGCTCTACAAGAAGCAGACACTCCGGTCGCGCAGAGCTGGCGGACCTTCACTACTATCAAGACAAACAGCCTGAATCGTTCTCTAACCAAGCCTACCCCGCAAGGAGACAGCCAGATGGCAAAGAAATCCAAGCCAAGTATTGAAGCAATCGTTAAATCCGTAAACAAAGAATTTGATAAAGCGTCCAATCAGATTGAAGGTCTGATCAATGATGCCTTGAAGCAGCTGGACCAACTGCAAAGTCAGGTTCAGGAACCTGTCCGGAAGCTTCTGAAGGAAGTCGAAGAGCTTCGGGAACGGGAAATCGGGCGTTTTAACGACGAACTTGAACGCCGCATGAATGATTTCCACGAGCTGCAGACAAGCTTGCTTGAGCGGCTGGGGATCGCGTCCAAAGAAGTCGAAACCGACGTTAAAAAGCTAGCGAAAGGCACGGCTAAAAAAGCAAAAAGCGCGACGAAAACCGCTAAGCCTGCCGCCAAGAAGCCTGCTGCGAAAAAGGCCCCCGCTAAGAAGCCTGCAGCCAAGAAGCCAGCAGCGAAAAAAGCAACTAAGACAGCTGACAAGTCTGATCTGACGCTGGTTAAGGGTATTGGGCCTGCAACAGCCAAGAAAATGAAAGATGCCGGCATCACCTCGATTGAACAAATCGCGAATCCGAGTGACGCCGACAAGAAAAAACTGGAAGGTTTTAAGAGCGTAAAAGGCTTCGATAGCTTTTCTACTGAAGCGAAAAAAGTACTTTAATCTTTTGGCTGAACAACGAGCGCCAGGGCTTTCTCCAAGCTCTGGCGTTCTTGTTCAGGCTCGAAGGTCTCGGCCAGTTTTACCACCTTCTTTTTAAGCGCCGCCAAAAACTCTTCATCGTTTTCGGCACGCGCCATCAAATCCGCAAGAGCCCGGTCATCTTTAACAGGGAAATACCCGGGGTAATCATCGCCCAGCAAACCTCTGTTTCCCGGAATGTCTGATGCCAGAATGGGTAATTCGGCTCGACAAGCTTCCGAAATCACATTGGCGCCACCCTCCATCACGGAGCTGATCACCATCACACTGCTGACCGCTACCAGCGTCCCTAACTCCGAGGCGTTCAGCTCACCCAGCCAATGAAACCGGGGATTGCTTCGGCTCTCCTGCAATGCCAATTCTCGCCACGCGTCACTGTGAGGTTTACCGGCACAGGAGACAATGATGTTTGAATCCTCTGGCAGGTGGTGACTCGCGATGGCGGCTCTCAGGGAATCTTTTTCATCTCTGAGGTGACCCAGCACACAGATATGGAATTGTCCGGGTTCCAGGCGAGATCCGCCGATGGACTCTGGCCTGTCTGCCGACTGGCGTAGCGTTAGCAACTTGCTTTCATAGCGTTCAGGGATGTCCTGCCCTACCCGATCGTGCAGGCCGATCAGAAGGTCGGCAAGATCCATCGACTCATAGGTGGCTTCCGGGTAGGCATGCTGATGGTGATAAATGTCTGTTCCTGTGAGCACCACAATCAGCGGTGTGTCTGGCCACGCACGTTTGAATGCTTTGATCGCTGCAGCGCTGCGCCATGCATGCAGGCCGATGAACACATCGCACTGCGCACCCTGATACTCCGTTTCAATCGTTACCTGGTGGCCCGACTCTTGGAGCAGCCTTTGCCATCGAACGGCTGTTGCCCGGTTGCCAGCTTTGGAATCCGGACCAGCCGGGGTATTAATAATGAGTTTCATAATCGTCAAGTTCGGAGGTTTCAAAGATTCTGCATGGGTCTATGCGTTAGGTAAAGCGTTGACTTGGAAAGCGGTTCATCAAACGTGTAATTCAAGGTATCCTGAAATAGAAACTGGCACCCGCCGCCTTTCCCTCGCGGCTCCGAAATAACAAAGGAATGAATTCCATGGCGATGAAACAATTGCGCAAGTGGTTAGCCACTGGCCTTATCTCAATGTCTGCGTTTTCAACAGCTCAAGCAGAAACGTTCATTTTCACTGCAATCCCTGATGAAGACGAAACCAAACTGGTTGAACGGTTTCAGGGCGTAGCGGATTACCTGGCGGAAGAGTTGGACGTAGACGTTCGTTATATCCCGGTTAAATCCTATGCCGCAGCCGTATCAGCGTTCCGCAACAATCAGGTACAACTTGCGTGGTTTGGTGGCCTGTCTGGTGTTCAGGCTCGTCGTTTGGTTGATGGCTCCGAGGCCATCGCTCAAGGCGTTGAAGATGAAGCGTTCGAGACCTATTTCATCGCCAACACCGAAACCGGCATTGAACCTTCCGATTCACTGGAAAGCCTGGAAGACAATCTACGCGGAAAAACGTTTACCTTTGGCTCCAAAGGCTCGACCTCTGGGCGTTTGATGCCAGAATTCTACATTCGAGACACCTTTGATGAAGCGCCGGATTCTGTATTCTCACGCGTAGGCTTCAGCGGCAACCACACCCGCACCCTGCGCCTGGTAGAAGCTGGCACCTATGAAGTCGGCGCTCTGAACTTCCAGGTTTGGGAAAAAGAATTGGCCAATGGTAACATTGATACTGACGCCGTTCAGGTGATCTGGAAGACACCGGCCTACCCTGATTACCAGTGGACCATCCGTGGCGATGTAAACGAAACCTTCGGTGAGGGCTTCAAGGATCGTGTCACCAAAGCCCTGTTGGAACTGGATGATCCAGACTTGCTGGAGAGCTTCCCACGGTCCGGATTTATTCCTGCATCTAACGATGACTACGAGCCGATTCGTAAGACTGCTGAAAGCATCGGAATCCTCGATTAATGTCAGAGTTTGATTTTCATGGCCTGACAGCCAGCTTTGAAGGACAGCGGGTTATTGGCCCGCTGTCTCTTCATGTCCGCGAAGGTGAGCACATCGCGCTGGTCGGCAAAAGTGGCGCGGGTAAATCCACATTGATTAAAGTGATTTACGAACGCCTGCAGCAACAAGCGTCTTTGATTCCCCAAGGCTTGGGACTGGTTAACGCATTGCCGGTCTTCCACAATGTGTTCATTGGTCAGCTCGACCGACACCCGACTTGGTACAATACGCTGACGTTGCTTCGTCCCTTTTCGAAGGATAAACACGCCGTTAAAACCCTGTTGGAAGAACTCTCGATTTCCGAGAAGCTCTGGATTCCTGCAGCTGCACTGTCAGGCGGTCAGCGCCAACGTGTGGCTATTGCCCGTGCCCTGTATCGGCAGGCACCAATACTGCTGGCTGATGAACCGATATCAGCCCTGGATGGCCCTATGGCACATGCCGCCATGAAATTACTCACCCGTCGCTTCAATACCAGCATTGTTGCGCTCCACGATGTGGAGATGGCACTTGCTTACTGCGACCGGATTATCGGCATTCAAGACGGCCAGATTGCGCTGGATGAAGCAGCGTCTAATTTGGCGGCGTCAGACATCGCTTCGATTTACTGACCGGCCGATAACGACCCATGTTCGCCTACCCCACCGTCCGCACCAGCTTCATTTTTCTGGCAATCGCCATAGGCGGATTGTTGGTGGCCGACATTGCCATTACCACGGCAAACCCCTGGCAAGATCTGGGCAGGCTGTTTTTGGGTATCGTAACGCCCAACTTCTTCAGCACCGAAGGCTTGCTGACCGCGCTCCTGCGCACGGTCGCGTTTGCATTTGTCGGCGTGGCTCTCGGCAGCGCATGTGGTTTCCTGCTTTCGCTGGCGTATCGGTTCTTACCCGTGCGCATGTTCTGCGCGTTTATTCGTTCCATTCACGAATTATTCTGGGCGCTGATCTTCTTACAGTTTTTCGGCTTTCATCCGCTCACCGGCGTATTGGCGATCGCCATTCCCTACGCCGGTATCTTTGCCAAAGTGTATTCTGAGATCTTTGAAGAGGCGGATCCCGAGCCAGGCCGGCTTTTACCCCCTAAAACCCGGTCAATCTCAGCATTCCTTTACACCAAAATTCCTGACTGCTGGGTACAGCTGAGAACTTACACCGCGTATCGCCTTGAATGCGGCATGCGTTCTTCCGCCATTCTCGGCTTTGTCGGATTGCCTACGTTGGGCTTCTACCTGGAATCGTCCTTCTCCCAAGGTTTGTATTCCGATGCCGGCGCCATGCTGATTCTGTTTTACATATTGATCGCCACTATGCCGCTTTGGGTGCGCCCTAAATTGCTGCCGGCTTACATATTGGCCGCGCCGTTCTTCCTTGGCGATGGCATGCCGATCATTTGGGGGAACGTGAAACGTTTCTTCACGGAAGACATTATTCCAGCGCCCATTCGCAACGGTGAGGGTGTGGTCGGGCTTACCGAGTGGATGAGTGATGTCTGGGTTAACGAGGCTATGCCCGGCATCTGGAACACCGTGGTGCTCACCCAGATTGCTCTGGTAGCGACCGGCATCTTGTCATTGTTGGCATTCCCTCTGATTTCCAAACATTTCGGTGGGCCGGTTCGGCGCACCTCTGGCCATGTTCTGTTGGTGATCGTGCGCTCCACGCCGGAGTACATCCTGGCGTATATTCTGCTCCAGCTTTGGGGGCCTTCCATGCTGCCTGCGGTGGTCGCTCTGGCACTGCATAACGGCGGTATCATCGGATATCTGATTGGCAGGCAGTCGAATACCATTGAACTTCGCCCTGATGCCCCGACCGGTTTTTCCCGCTACAGCTGGGAGCTGGTTCCCCGCGTTTACCGTTCCTTTTTGGCCTTCCTGTTTTATCGGTGGGAAATCATCATGCGGGAAACTGCCATCTTAGGTATTTTGGGTATCTACACCTTAGGCTTCTACGTCGACAGCGCGATTCAGAACATTCGTTTCGATCGGGCGATGGTTCTTATCCTGATTACTGCGCTGCTCAATATTGGTGTGGACGCTCTGGGCCGTTATATTCGCCGCAAGCTTGCCCTCAAAACCATGCCAACCTGCTGAATTAGCTCTTTTATCTGGGACGAGCGTCACAGATACACAAGACCGCACAAAATCCGCGTTGAACTGTGGAATTGGTTGCAATGTCCTTTAGTTACTCAATGTTACACTTCATAACATCTAGCGTTACATCAGCTATGTTTTCAGGGACTTAAAGCGATGGTTTACGAAGTGGTGGCAATAACTCAATGCGGGCTTCTGCTATTGGTCGGTTTGTTAGGCGTGCGCATGTACACCTTGAGCCGGACCGAGCTTACCGTTCCTCACGGTACAATTGCGTCGACCACCCATCCCACGCCGTTACCCCTCGATCGCGCAGAGCTTTCTTCAAAGCTCCACATTCTGGTGGGTCTTCAGGAGCGTGATTGCCGGGCGAAAGGACTGTTGTTACCGGAAGCGCCGAACGCTGTGCGAACGTATGCAACCGTTTGGCTTTATGGCGCAAGTTGCGCGTTGTGTCCCAGCGTTGTGCGACACTCTGAGCCGTTAGCCAGCATCGTGGCGGGCATTGCCAGTCGTAAATCCGGCATTCGCCAATCGGAAGCCATACAAGCCATTGCGACGCTGACATCCAGCGACATTCTACTGGCGTGTTATCGGGCGGGGCTGGACGGTGCAGAGTTCTGGGAAGAAAAGCACTACGTACCACCAACCTCAAGCCTGTATGAAGCGGTTACCAGCAACGCTTTTATCTAACCTTCTTTCCCCGAAAGCGCGAAAATAAAGCCAGTGGAAATACCACTACCTATGCGCTCTGAAGAATAGGATGGGTGGCACACTTTCCAGCTTTTGTTGGCCACTTTGTAAGTCGATCTGCCAGACCATCTCAGAGCCGGTCGCACACAACGGGGCCTCAAATTCAGCAACGAAGTGGGTCGCGGACTGCCGCTGGAGAGGAACCGGGTATTCCCCCATGTACATGGTGCGTCCGCGCAATACGGCAAGAAAACGGTCGGGAGCACCCGGGCTCTTCACGTTCAGCGTATACAGGTGCTTACCGGCACCGCCTTGCTGAGGGATCAGGCTAACGCTCCATTGCCCTTCGGGAGTGTCCCACGTGCATGGGCCAGCCAAAAGGTCACATTCCGGGCGAGCGACGTCCTCTTCAGAATCCCCCATGTACTGTGACGCAAACACCGCCAACCCAATGACTGCGATTAAAACAATCGATACTCCAAAAACACGAAACATCATCAGCCCCCGTTTGTTAGCAGGTACGCATTATGGGGATATATGCGCACAAGGCAAAGGTTTCTAAACTGCCGCCACCATGAGAAAATGTCCGGCTTTCTGGTTTGAGTCACCCACATAGACAGGACACATAGCCGTGCAGCCGGATATCTCGATAAAGAACCTGAACAAGATTTACGAAGGTGGTTTTCAGGCGCTCAACGATATCAATCTGGACATCTACCCAGGGGAGATTTTCGCCCTACTCGGCCCCAACGGTGCTGGTAAAACGACGCTGATCTCCATCATCTGCGGCATCGTCAATAAAACCAATGGGCAGGCCACAGCGGCGGGCTACGACATCGTTAAAGATTACCGCAAAGCCCGTGAAACCATCGGTTTGGTGCCGCAAGAACTCAGCACCGACTCGTTCGAAACGGTGTGGGATGCGGTTTCCTTCAGCCGAGGGCTGTTTGGTAAATCCCCGAAACCCAACCACATCGAAAAAGTTTTGAAAGACCTGTCCTTGTGGGATAAGCGAAACAACCGAATCATGTCGCTTTCCGGCGGTATGAAGCGCCGGGTGATGATTGCCAAAGCCTTGTCTCATGAACCTCGCATTCTGTTTCTGGACGAACCCACCGCAGGCGTTGACGTAGAATTGCGCCGCGACATGTGGGAAATGGTAAGGAAGCTCCGCGAAAACGGCACCACCGTTATTCTGACGACCCACTACATCGAAGAAGCCGAAGAAATGGCGGATCGCATCGGCGTGATTCGCCAGGGCAAGATCATTCTGGTGGAAGACAAAGATCGCCTGATGTCGAAGCTGGGAAAAAAGGAACTGCGACTGCACCTGCAGAACAAGCTGGAAGCCGTGCCGGGCGAGCTGACGCTGGAGCCCGTGGAATTATCTGATGATGGCTACCAGCTTATCTATACGTTTGACTCTCAGAAGCAACAGGCAGGTGTTGCCAGACTGCTTCGTACGTTGGGTGATTTGGGCATTGAGTACCGTGATCTGCAAACACGGGAAAGCTCTCTGGAAGAGATTTTTGTTGGCCTGGTTAACGAGTAACACTGCGCCCGGACGGAGATAAAAATGAATTTGTACGGTGTAAAAGCAATTTATAAGTTCGAAATGGCGCGTATGCGGCGCACGCTGATGCAAAGCGTGTTGTCGCCGGTGATCTCTACCTGCCTATACTTCGTGGTGTTCGGGTCCGCCATTGGCTCTCGAATGGGCGACATCGACAGCATCAGTTACGGCGCGTACATCATCCCGGGCCTGGTGATGCTTTCCTTGCTCATGCAAAGCATTTCCAACGCCTCGTTTGGCATCTACATGCCGAAATTTTCCGGCACCATTTACGAAGTGCTGTCCGCACCGGTTTCCTACCTGGAGATCGTGATCGGCTACGTGGGCGCAGCGGCGACCAAGTCGGTTCTGCTGGGGTTGATCATTCTCGCGACGGCTCGCCTGTTCGTTGACTACTCGGTTCTTCACCCGTTCTGGATGGTCGCCTTTCTGGCCCTGACCGCGGTCACTTTCAGCTTGTTCGGCTTCATCATTGGCATTTGGGCTGACGGTTTCGAGAAGCTTCAGATCGTTCCCATGATGATCGTGACTCCCCTCGTCTTTCTGGGCGGCACCTTTTATTCCATCGATATGCTGCCTGAAATCTGGCAAACCATCAGCCTGTTCAACCCCGTGGTGTACCTGATCAGCGGCTTCCGCTGGGCGTTCTACGGAGTATCCGATGTGCACATTGGCGTGAGCGTGGGCATGACCCTTATGTTCCTCGGCATGTGCCTGACCACCATCTGGTGGATCTTTAAAACCGGCTACCGTTTACGCTCATGAAAGCCTTTACCTATCTCATCCCCTTCTGTGCGCTGGCCCTGGCGGGCTGTGGCGCGGCAGAAGCGGGTAAAGACAGTGCCCCCGCTGAACTGGCAAGTGTACGAGCCTGCTTTGTCAGTGAAGACGCCAGTTACCCGGTTACGGTCGAGATTGCCAGCGAATCAGAAGCCCGGAAAAAAGGGCTGATGGGGCGGCGCACTTTGGACAAGCACGCCGGGATGGTGTTTGAGTATCAGGAAGAGCGGCCAGCCAGCTACGGGTTCTGGATGTACAAAACGCTCATACCGCTCGACATCGCATTTCTCGATGAAGACGGCGTGATTGTCAGCATGCGCCATATGCTGCCCTGCACATCCTCCCACAGCTCAGGTTGCCCGGTTTACCCGGCAGGAACGTCTTTCTGGAGCGCCGTGGAAATGAATTCCGGTTACTTCAAGTCTCAGGACCTTGAAGTGGGTGACCGGCTCATTTGGCCTCCTGACGGCACCTGCCCGCGCTGATTATTTATGGCGCCATTCGGGCTGGCGCTTATCGAGAAACGCCGAAATACCTTCTTTCGCATCGTGCGTAACGACGTTGCTGGCCATCACCTCCGCCGTATAGTCATAGGCTTCGTTAAGTGGCATTTCCAGTTGGCGGTAGAAGGCTGTTTTACCCACGTTTAGGGTATGAGCGGATTTCCCCGCAATCGTGGCGGCCATGGCGTAAACGGTCTCATCCAGCATCGCCGGTTCAACAACCCGGTTCACCAGCCCCATCCGCTCTGCCCGTTCGGCGTCGATCATGTCACCAGTCAGCAGCATCTCCATCGCGTGCTTGCGAGATACGTTGCGTGACAGCGCCACCATCGGCGTTGAACAGAACAAACCGATATTGACGCCAGGTGTCGCAAACCGTGCGCCCGTCTCGGCGACCGCCAGATCGCAGCTTGCAACCAACTGGCACCCGGCAGCCGTGGCGACACCGGCAACACGGGCAATCACGGGTTGGCGCAGGTTGACGATCTGCTGCATCACTTCACTGCATTTATCGAACAGCTCTTTTTGAAAGGCATAGCTGTCAAACTGGCCACGAATCTCCTTGAGATCATGCCCCGCGCAGAACACCTTGCCGGCTGCTGCCAGAACTACCACCCGGGAGGCGTCATTCTTCGAGATGTCCGAAAGTGCATCGCCTAACGCATGTAGCATCTCCATCGAGAGGCTGTTGCGCCGGTCTGGTTGGTTTAAACTCAGCGTTGTGATGCCATTGTCATCAGTGGTGAGTGTGAGCAGATCTGTCATTGCCGATATCTCCGAAAGTCCTGTTTATTATGATGCGCCCAGTATCAGACAAGTTGCTTTACCTGTCTAATAGTGGCGGCAACATGCGCCATTTCCCTATACTCTAAGGTGTTCCTAGCTACTTGATAAATCGCCGGATTCGACAAGGCTAGCCCTGAAACGTGTATTGGTTGTTGGGAGAACAGTGTGTTTTTAATGAAACGCAAAGGTAATCACCGCCTACAGCTGACTCGCACACTGTCGGAGCCCGGTCGCTATCAGGTCGACCTGTACCTGTTCACCCCGCATGAAGACAGCCTGACTGCCTGGACGCTTTCAGAGCAGCAGTTCCTGTTCAATTCGATCGAACACCGGTACAGCTTGCTGGGGCTTCCCGAGCAGGATCGTATCAGCAAATCCAACCACGACTTCGCCCTGCTCTCACCCCACTACGAGATAACCTTTGGCTCCTGGCTGTTTCAGTATCGGGCCTCGATGGAGCGCCTGCGCCAGCAAATCGAAAGCTCCGGCCTGAGTGTCGACCTGATCAAACGGGCGCTTCGCTTGAGCCGCAACTTTGCCCAACGTTTGCGCAACTCATCACCGGCTAAAAGCAGTCAACAACGCTATTACCGCTTAGCGGACATTTATTACTCCTGGCATACCGAACAATTCTTGTTGGAATGCCTTGCGATAGAAGGCTTTGACAAGCTGGGCGAAGAGATCCGGGATTCTGTTATCGAATTGCTGGAACAGGAATACCAGCACCGGCAGGAACACGAATACCAAAGCAGCTTCAAAGGCGACGCAACACGTGTGTGGAACCGAATGGGCCTTTACCACCGCTTGCTCGAATATCCGGTGTTGCTCAGGCCCAAAGTGATCGCGCTCGGTGACGGCACGCGCAAGCTGGTTAAGGCCGTCTCAACCACGCTGATTATGGCGCTGTTCACTTACATTCTGTTCAACACCCGAACCATCAGTGAGCAACTGTCCCTCAGCCTGTTGTTTGGCATAGCGCTGATCTACGCCGTTCGGGATCTCCTGCGCGACGACATGATCACCGCCATCACCCGCTGGCTGCGTAAAGGAAAGCCGCGGTGGAAAATTCGCCTGCTAACGCCCTACACCAACAAACCCTTTGCCGGAAAACGCGTGTGGCTGGATTATCGCAAGCGCTCAGACCTGCCCCAACAAGTGAAAGAAAGCTCCGGGAAATGGGTAACGAACGAAGCGCAACAAATCGTGTGCTACCGCTCGGTCACTTACCTGGACCACTCAGCACTGGAGAAAAGTCACCTTCAGGAGCGCCTGAGTCTGGATTGCGAAGCCCTGTGCGAAATGATTCAGCCCACCAACAACAAGCTCTACGCCTGGAGCGAAAAGGGCGACATCACCTCGGAAATCAAAGCCCACCCCATCGAGAAACAGCACGATTACGACCTGCTTCTGGTGTATTCCCAATCTGGCCAAGACCACGAATCCGCGCAACGCTGGAGCCTGCGGCTAAGCAGCAGTGGCATTGTGGAATGCGAGAAAAAGAAAGCGAATTGGCCGAAACCCGAGGGTGAGGAAAAGAAAGATAAGAAGGAGAAATGAATAACTGGAAGTTAACGGCCCGCAGTTTGTCGGAATTTTTTACACATTGAAGTATCAGGGCCGAACGGCTTGTTTGATAAACACCTGTATTGAATTGAAATTACACACGGTGGTGCAATAAATGCTTTTTTCTACCGGTGTGGTCGTTATCCGATTCATATAGGTGAAGTAGCTATGAAAACTACAATTCGACTAATGACAATGAATGTTCTTGCGTTGTCTTTGCTGGCAGCCAGCCAAGCACAGGCGGGGCTGATGTCATGTTCCTCTGCCACAACCTATTCGTTGTCTAATGCAACGCAAAGCGCGTGTTTCAGTGGTAATGACAGCAACCAAATTGATGCTAGTTTTTCGCTGTTTGGAATGACGGGGTGGATGCTCGCGGACAAGAACGATGGCCCAGATGGTGATGGCACAATTAACTTTACCACCGCACCGGTTAATGGTGCTAAATCCGGGAATTGGGCAATCGATACGCTTGCAGGACTGGATAATATCGTGATCACGCTTAAGGCAGGAAACGGATTCGGGGCCTTTCTCCTGGATTTGACTGTCGGTGATCCGCTCAGCGGCACATGGTTCTCAGGTAAGGGGCTGTCGCACGCCTCGATCTATTATCAGGGTGAACCGATGATGAAAGTTCCAGAGCCAAGCATCCTCGCCTTGATGGGATTAGGATTGTTGGGAGTTGGAATCGCCAGGCGAAGAATTCAAAAATAATAATTAATGAAAAGCCTAATCACTTAAGCCATCTCAACCGAGGTGGCTTTTTTATAATTTACCTGAGGTTTTTACGTTTGTTAAATACCTCGAGGATAATTCCCATGAAACTGAACACTCCCCTCGTGACCGTATTTGCACTCGCTATAACTTATAGTTTTAGCGGGTATGCTGCCGAAAAACCGCAATCTCTATTAGAAGATGCGCTCAGTGCCGCACCTCCGACATTACGGGACACCGTGACCGTTTTAGACTGGGACCAAAATGTCCTTCAAGAAGGAACAAGCAACTACACCTGCTTCCCGACCCCACCCCAACTCACGGGAAAAGCACCAATGTGTATGGATGGGCCATGGATAGACTGGGCCCAAGCCTGGATGAACAAAGAACCTTTTCAGGCGAAAGCCATCGGAATCTCTTACATGCTCGCAGGTGATGAAGGGGCTAGTAATACAGACCCGTACGCTGAGGGGCCAACCGCTGATAATGAATGGATCGTCGAAGGGCCACATCTAATGATGATTACTCCAGATGCAGCTCTCTTAGAGTCATTACCAACGGACCCTAACCTTGGTGGCCCTTACGTAATGTGGAAAGGGACTCCATACGCACACATCATGATACCCGTAGGTTCTAGAAAATAGTCCGTTTCAAGGTATCGTGGTATGTAGTGGTGCCTTGTTACTCATAGCGCCAGTGTTAGGTACCCCACCCATCTGCTCATTGTCGGTGTCTTTTGGGACAGATGAACATTATGCCGGGTGAAATGCTAACCTGACCCCAGGTTTTCGCTACGATAAGACAGTCCAGCGACGCGGGTCACGCAGTTGCTGAGGGCTTGCCCCTCATTTTACGAGGCAACATCGGTTAGCGAGGTACCAGGCCACCAAACTTTTTCAGGAGTAAAACATGTCGGATGCCAACATCGAACTTATTTCCACCATTAGCGAAGACAATAAACTGGAACTTGCCCTGCGCGAGATCGAGATTCCCCAGCCCGGCGAAAACGAAGTGGTTATCCGTATCGAAGCCGCCCCTATTAACCCGTCTGATCTGGGGGTGATGTTCAGCGCGGCCGATATGACGACGGCCACCCAATCCGGTAGCGCCGATCGCCCGGTCATCAGTGCCGATGTCCCGGCCAAGTTCATGGGTGCCGTTAAAAAGCGGGTTGGCAAGCCTATACCCGTAGGCAACGAAGGGGCCGGTACAGTCGTCGCTGCGGGCGCATCAGCCGCTGCACAAAGCTTGATGGGCAAAACCGTCGCGATAATTGGCGGTGGTAGCTACCGCAAATACCTCTGTGCCAAGGTACAAAGCTGTCTGGAACTAGAGCCGGGTACTACTGCAGCAGAAGGCGCTTCAAGCTTTGTTAACCCGCTGACAGCATTGACCATGGTAGAAACCATGCGCGCTGAAGGTCACAAGGCTATCGTTCACGCTGCCGCCGCCTCTAACCTCGGCCAAATGCTCAACCGCATCTGCATCGCCGACGGCATCGACCTGGTGAATATCGTCCGCAAGCCAGAACAGGAAACGTTGCTGCGCGAATTGGGTGCCAAATACGTGGTTAACTCCAGTAGCGACAGCTTTATGGCAGACCTGACCCAAGCACTGATCGAAACCGGTGCGACGATCGCGTTCGACCCTATTGGTGGCGGTAGATTGGCTAGTGATATTCTCACCTGCATGGAAGCCGCCGTCGCTCGCAACATCACTGAATACAGCGTGTACGGATCTGACATCTTTAAACAGGTTTATATTTATGGCGGGCTTGATCGCGGCCCCATCACGCTAAGCCGCAGCTTTGGTTTTGCCTGGGGAGTGAACGGCTTTTTATTGTTTAATGCATTAGGAAAACTGAGCAAGGAAACCACCATCGCCATGCGGAAACGCATAGCCGCCGAGATAAAAACCACGTTCGCCAGCCACTACACTCACGAAGTATCCCTGGCCGGTGCTTTACAACTGAACGCGATCGCGGTTTATGGCAAACAGGCTACCGGAGAGAAGTTCCTGATCAAACCACAAAGCTAACGTTTGCTCTCTGGCCGAAAGGCCATCCTAGGCTGCTGGAGTAAGAATGGCTCCAGCAGCCTGAATCTCTTTTTGTGCTGTTTAACGCTGAAATAAGCGGCGGCCCGAAAGGCGCGACCGGTGGAGGCCCCACGAGAGCCGGAGCGAACTACAATGCCTAGTTTAGGTCGTCTATGACGCTCTTTATTTTCTTCAATGGTTTATGCATTTTTACCGCAACATTTCTTATATTTACGACCATTACCGCAAATACAAGGATCATTACGCCCAATTTTTGGTTCAACCCTGGTTACTGGCGTTTGTGGTGGTGGACAACAACTTGTGTCACCACAACTAGATTCTTTAGGCACCAAAGACCGATCTGATAAATTATTGCTGCTTTCTCGCATATTGCTTATTAACTCTCTTTTAAGATTGAAACACTTAACTTAACTATAACGCTGATGGCAACTGGCGCTGAAGCGCAGCGGACCAGAACCCGCCAAGGTTATGGCGTTCGCTTGACCGATTGGTTAGCACTTTGACGTATTTCCTCAACTTGGAGCTTAAGAAATAAATCCTGGTGGGCTTGTACTTTTTGATACCAAAGATAGAACCCTCCTACAGTCATCCCTAGCCTCACTATAATAGACCAGAAGAAAATATGGCGGAGAGCCTGAAACTCAGTCAAGAGACGCCGGGCTTCTTTGGTGCAAAATAGGGTAACACTTGCTCTTGATTAGGGCATTCCTGAGCTTCCAGAAAGTTAAGTCGCGCCTCGCTTTTTGCCTGAGAATATTCAGTCTCATAAATCTTGTCGTTCGGCTCTCGCTCAACTTGCCATAAAGAAAACCACTGGCAAATATTACCATAAGACCTGATAGCGTCAGAAACTTGCACAAGCTATCAGTTAGCAAGCTTTTCACGTCATTGGCTGATGCTAAATGCCACAAGGGAATCGAAGAACTAAATCATTATGGAATGACTTGCTGACTGCGCAGAACCAAGCACGGAGACAAATGGAAGGCGAGAAGCCGCAATCCTAGTTTGCTAAGTTAGGTCTACATATAGAGAGTGAAGATGGTAAAACCGAAGGAGTGGTTGTCTAACGTATTGCTTTAAATGGTGCCCGGAGCCGGAATCGAACCGGCACGACCTAACGGTCGAGAGATTTTAAGTCTCTTGTGTCTACCAATTTCACCATCCGGGCATCGGAGGGGTAAATCTGAAGGCGGAGATTGTATAAGGCTCCGTTGCCTAACGCAATTCCGTTCTTGAACTTCGTTATCACTCTGTTCATTTCGCGAACAATTTGGCTAGGTTTCCGGGTTTACCGCAATGCCCTTGTAGATGTAGCCCGCAATTTTTGGCGCTTTGGGTATGTATAGATTCTCAAGCTCCTGGATCTCGAATCCGCCCTGCTTGAGTAACTCGGCGATGTTGCGGTTCAGATGGCAGCCTCCGGCGAGTTTTTTCCAGCCCGGAGTGATCCGGTGCTGCCATTTGCAGGTACCTTCATCTGGCGATTCACCGTGCTCCAGAAACAGCAGTTCCCCGCCCGGCTTGAGTACACGTTTCATTTGTTCAAGAGCGGCATGCCAGTCCGGGATGGTACACAGGGTGAATGTCAGCAGGATGGTGTCTACGGAGTCATCTTCCAGCGGGATTTTCTCGCCCGGAAGGTCTAGCCATTCTACTTGGATAGACGAGCGGTTCAGGTTTGCTTGGGCTTTGCGGCGCATACCCTCTGAGGGCTCCAGGCCGTACACCATGTCGATTCGGTCGGGGTCGTAGAATTCAAGGTTGATTCCGGAGCCCATGCCAACTTCCAGAACACGGCCTTTAGCGCGGGGCACCACCTGGCTGCGAAGTTTCATGACCTGCCCCATAGAGCAAGCCTTGTCGATGATGTGAGGCAGAATTCGGTTTTCGTAAAAGCTCATCGGTTCACCGTGTTGGCTGGTTTAGTTGTTGTTCTAAGTCAAGAGTGCGACAAAATGCCCCGTGCTTCTCTGGTACGATCGCGGTAGCATTGGCCAAACCGCTGGTAATAACAATTTTACAAGATGCACCAGGCAGTTGCTGTGCGGGCTGTGCCCTTTTGTAAGCATGTCATTACTGGAGGTTCCTTTGGAACTAGATCCCCTCATCCTATCGCGAATTCAGTTCGCGTTTGTCGTGTCATTTCACGCCATTTTTCCGGTGTTCACCATCGGTCTTGCATCTTACATCGCGCTACTGGAAGGGCTTGGCTATAAAACCAAGAACCCGGTCTGGACCACTCTATCCACGTTCTGGACCAAAGTGTTCGCGGTCGTGTTCGGTATGGGCGTGGTGTCTGGCATCGTAATGTCGTTCCAGTTCGGTACCAACTGGAGTAACTTCGCGCAGGCGTCAGCCAACTTTTTAGGGCCTATTCTTAGCTATGAGGTGCTGACGGCTTTCTTCCTGGAAGCGGCATTCCTGGGGGTTCTGCTCTTTGGGCGAGACAAAGTGCCTGCTGGGGCACACTTGTTCTCCGCCATCATGGTGGCCACCGGTACTCTGATTTCCACGTTCTGGATTCTCTCCGCTAACAGTTGGATGCAAACGCCCGCCGGTACAGAATTCAGAGACGGCGCGTTTCATATCTTGTCCTGGAGTGAGGCGATCTTTAACCCCTCCTTTAAATACCGTTTGATGCACATGGTGCTGGCGTCCTTCCTAACCGGGAGTTTTGTGGTTGCCGGTGTGAGTGCGTGGTACTTGCTTAAAGGCCGCGAAGTTGAAGCAAACAAGAAAGCGCTGTCGATGTGCTTGTGGCTGCTTTTGATTATTGCGCCGACTCAAGCGGTTGTGGGCGACTTCCACGGTCTGAACACGCTGGAGCACCAGCCCATGAAGGTGGCCGCAATGGAAGGCCACTGGGAAACGTCTACCAACGTGCCGCTTCTGCTGTTTGCCATTCCAGATCAAGAGAACCAGACCAACCATTTCGAAATCGGCATTCCCAGCCTTGCCAGTCTCATCCTAACCCACGATTTGGATGGTGAGATTCTGGGCTTGAATGAGGTTTCGGTTGATAAGCAGCCGCCGGTTGCAATTGTGTTCTGGTCTTTCCGGATCATGGTCGGCCTTGGCTTGCTTATGATTTTGTTCGCGCTCACCGGGCTGGCTCTGCGTAAGGGTGGCCGCTTATATACGGCTCGCTGGTACTTGCAGGGGCTTCGTGCCATGAGTATTGCGCCGTTTATTGCCGTGTTAACGGGTTGGTTTGTTACCGAAGTGGGCCGTGGACCTTGGTTGGTTTATGGTTTTATGACTCAGGCAGAAGCGGTCACACCGTCACTGACCGGCGGCATGGCCTTATTCACGTTGATCGGCTATATCGTGGTGTATGCCTCCATCTTCTCTGCCGGCTTGTACTACCTGATGCGGGTACTGTACGTGGGGCTGGAAGGCGATGACGAAGATGGCGATTACGAAGCTGACCGCCCTGCCCGTCCACTGTCTGCGGCACACGTTCAGTTCGAATACGATGCGGATGAAAACTCGGCAAACCCGGCCAAAACAGCCAATGAAGGGGGGCAGCAATAATGGAAGTGTTCGACTTGGCCCTCATTTGGGCATTTATCATCGGTTTTGGCGTCATCATGTACGTTCTGATGGACGGCTTCGATTTGGGGATCGGCATCCTGTTTCCCTTTGCGCCTTCGGAAGAAGATCGGGACACCATGATGAACACGGTGGCGCCGGTTTGGGATGGCAACGAAACCTGGCTGGTGCTGGGTGGTGCCGGTTTGCTGGCTGCATTTCCCATGGTGTACAGCATCATTCTTCCGGCCATGTACATCGGTGTGTTTTTGATGCTGGCCGGTTTGATTTTCCGGGGTGTTGCCTTTGAATTCCGATTCAAGGCCCGTAGCTCGCGCTACCTTTGGAACTGGGCGTTCGCGGGTGGCTCTACTATCGCCACTTTCGCGCAGGGCGCCGTAGTTGGTGCCTATATTCAGGGTTTCAACACCGTGGATGGCATCTATGTCGGCGGTGCACTGGACTGGCTAACACCCTTTACCGTGTTAACCGGTCTGGGCACCTTGGCGGGCTACGCCTTGCTGGGTTCCACCTGGTTGATCCTGAAAACCGAAGGCCGACTGCAAGACTGGGCTTACCGCATAACCACGCCATTGCTGTTCAGTGTTCTAGTCGTATTCGGCATTATCAGCGTGTGGACGCCCTTCGTTGACCACATGGTTTGGGATCGCTGGTTCTCGAATCTGGGCATTATCTGGATACTGCCTGCACTCACGTTGCTGTGCGCATTCCAGATCTGGCGTTCGGTTCGCAATCGTTTTGAAGGCATGCCGTTTGTTGCCACCATGGGGCTGTTCATCACCACCTATTTGGGTTTGATCGTCAGCCGCTGGCCGTATGTGGTACCGCCGAACTACACCCTCTGGGATGCCGCGTCGGCTTATGAGTCGCAACTTTTCTTGCTGCTCGGCTTGCTGTTCGTCATCCCGATCATTCTGGTATACACCGCATGGACCTATTGGGTATTCCGCGGCAAGGTGCGTGCCGGAGAGGGGTACCACTAAGTGGAACCGTCGGACCCGGCTCGTGTCCGGCGTTGGCTGTCTGGGTTAACCAAGAGCAGTCAGCGGTGGATACGCGCCACGGTTTTGGCCGGTGTATGGGTCGGGCTGGCAACCATCGCACAGATGGCGCTGTTGGCCTGGCTGGTATACCAAGGGGTGATCGAGCAACAACCGGTCGCCAGCCTGACCCTGGCATTTCTCGGATTGGTGGCCGTAATCATACTGCGTGCCCTTGGCCAAGGCTTACAAACCAGATTTGCCGCCCGTTGCAGTGAGGAGGTGCGCCGAGAAGTGCGCCGACTGCTGCATCGTCAATGGCAATCCCTCGGCCCCGTAGCCCTGTCAGATGCTTCCGCCGCTTCCCTCACCCGGGAATGGCTGGATCATGTTGAAGCCTTGAATGGGTACTTTGCTCGGTTTCTACCGCAAATGATGTTAGCGGTCATTGTGCCGGTCCTGATTCTGGTTGTGGTGTTCTGGCTAGATTGGTTGGCCGGAATTTTCCTGGTTTTATCCGCACCGTTGATTCCCTTGTTTATGGCGCTAGTCGGCATGGGGGCTGAGAAGGTGAATCAGCAACATTTTGAAACCGTCAGCCGGCTTTCAGGCCAATTTCTCGATAAGGTTCGCGGGCTGACCACGCTTCAACTATTCGGGCAAACCGCGCAAGCCAGTGCAACGCTGCACCGGCGTTCCGATCAGTTCCGCCTGGTCACCCTGAAGACCCTGAAGATTGCCTTCCTGTCGTCTGCGGTGTTGGAGTTCTTCGCCTCCGTGGCGATTGCGGTGATCGCTATTTACATCGGGTTCGGGCTGCTTGGTTACATCTCTTTTGGCCCAAGCTCGGAGCTCACGCTGTTTTCGGGCCTGTTTATCTTGTTGTTGGCACCGGAATTCTTTCAACCTCTACGTATTCTGTCCCAGCATTACCACGACCGGGCGGCTGCACTCGGGGCCAGCGCAGAGATTATGGCCCGGCTTGATCAACCGGTTTCCCAACCATTACAAGCAGAAAGCTCGGTTACTACCGAGAATGCTTCTGTCATAGCGATCGACGGCGTATCCCTTAACTACGGTAACAGCCCAAAAGTCATAAAGAACGTGTCGCTAACCGTGAAGCAAGGCGAAACCATTGTACTGACGGGCCCCTCCGGTGGCGGCAAGTCGTCGTTGCTACACATGCTAGCGGGTTTCCTTCAGCCGGATTCGGGTTCAATCTCGATCTTTGGCAAGGCCGCTGGTGAGGAGCCTGTCGGGTGGCTGGGCCAGAAAGGTTTCTGGATTCAAGGCACCTGGGCCGACAACCTTCGCATGACCAGCCCTGAGACCTCAGACATTGCGATTGAAAACGCTCTGCATCAGGTGGGATTAGCCGACTTGGTGGAGCGCCGGGAACAAGGCATATACAGCACGATTGGAGAAGACGGTCAGGGATTGTCGGGCGGTCAGGCACGGCGTTTGAGTTTGGCCCGAATTTTTCTGGCTGATTATGATCTGGTGCTTCTGGACGAACCTACTGCCGGTTTGGACGCCACCAGTGAAATCCATGTTCTGGAGGCCCTGCACAAACTCTCCCAAGCGGGCAAAACGCTGATTCTGTCGACCCACCATCAAGCCCTGCTCACGCTGGCCGATCGGTTGTTGATCGTCAACGACGGTAAGGTGAAAGATGCATAACCTCCGGCCCTGGCTTCGTTTGATATTGCAAAGGCGCGGGCGCCTTGTGGTTGGTGCGCTGCTGTTGTTGGCAACCTTGATTTCGGGCATTGCCCTCCTCGCCCTTTCCGGTTGGTTTTTGACCGAAACCGCGCTGGTAGGTCTATTTTTTGCGGCGGGTATTCAGGCCTACATCAACCTGTACGTACCCGGTGGCGGTATCCGTTTTTTTGCGGTGTCTCGTACCGTGGCTCGGTATTTCGAGCGGCTGTATAACCACAACACGGTTCTGCGTTTGTTAACCGATATCCGCGTGGCGTTATTCAATCGAATGGCAGAGTCTGGGCATCGCGACCGGGGTCGTCAGAAAGGCGCTCACTGGCTGTCCCGGCTGACAGCAGATGTAGACGCACTGGATACGCTCTACCTTCGGCTTGTAGCCCCGACGGCTTTGGCTGCGGTGGTGGCATTGCTGGTGGGTGCGCTGGTTTGGCTGCTGCTCAACCTTCAGATTGCCTTAACCTTGCTAGGGTTTCTGGCGACTGCGTTTGTGATCGCTACCTGGGCACTGTATCGCAGAACACAGGCTCTTTCGGGGCAACTGAACGAACGCCAAGAGCATTTGCGCAGCGACGTCATTGAACACCTGGAAGGGTTTGCCGAGCTGACCGCGGCCGGAAGGATTGGGAAACATGCCGCAGTGCTGAAACGGCAATCGCTCGCACTTTCCAAAGATCAAGCCGTAATCGAAACACAGACCGGTTGGCATTTGGCCTTTACGCAATTATTGATCAACCTCTCTGCGGTATTCGTGCTCTGGACCGGGTTTCAACTGTTTCAGAACGGATCTGTCTCCGGGCCGGTCTTGGTGATGCTTCCCATCGTGTTGCTGGGGCTTAACGAAGTCTATGCGATGCTACCCGATGCCTTCGGCAAGCTGGGTGCGACTGTCGCTGCGGCAAAGCGGTTGAATGAGGATGTTAAGCCTTCAACGGTGAACCCAGCCACCACGGCCGCCGACGACGCGTTGACCGCTTCCGACCTTGCCATTGGGCATGCAGGCTCTGCCCCGGTCATGACGCATTTCTCGCTGACGGTCAGTGCCGGAGAACGGCTTGGTATTGTTGGTGTGTCAGGGAGTGGTAAATCGTCGTTGGCAGATACTTTGGCTGGCGTCATTCCTGTGCTTTCAGGGAATCTTGAACGTCCCGCTTGCGCTTACCTGACTCAAAGTACTGTGGTGTTCGAGGATACCGTCAAAGCCAATCTCCTTTTGGGCGACCCCAAGGCGACGGATGCAGAATTGTGGCGGGTATTGGAACTGGTGGAATTGGCGGAGCGATTCACGCGGGAAGCTGAAGGGTTGAATACCTGGTTAGGGAGCAGTGGCAATCGGTTATCCGGGGGCGAAGCCCGCCGTTTGGTTCTGGCTCGAGTGCTGCTATCGAGTGCGCCTCTGGTGATTCTGGACGAACCTTTCACCGGGGTAGATGCCGACACGCGTACTCGTATTGCTCCGCTGATTGACCGCTGGCTCGAAGGCCGGGCGGTCATCAGTCTGGGGCATAGGTCGGAAGCACTCCTGCCTGCCGACCACATACTACACCTGAGCTAGGCCCTTAACGGGTTTCCAGCACCTCGAAGGTCAGGCCAGCCTTGCTGGTCAGACGTTCATGCAGGTTGCCGTTCATGGCAGAAGACGGAGTCCAGAAACCACCCGGCAAATCGTCCTTAATATCCTGAGCCAGACACACGCCGGCTTCACCCAGCATTTTCGCGGTTGAACCGTATCCAGGGTCACGGTCGCCAGTCACCTTGGTGATCATGGTTTTGCCATCCTGGGTGCGGCCAATGAAGCGAAGGTCGTAGAAACCGGCTTCCTGCGCTTCTGGTGTCGGGCCTTCACCAGGCTGAGGAACCAGCTTTTCAACCACCCAACGGGTTGGCTTGATGGCTGACGCAGTGAAGAATGTACCCAGCGCTGCCACGATACCGTATGCGGTCAGTCGGCCTTTGGTGCCCTTCCCTGTCATCATAGCTTCATCGTAGGTGAACTCTTTGCCGTAGCGAGCGCCCTGCATCGCGTTCGAGCGATGAACCACACGAGTGTTGATGGCTCCCATCACAAACGGCGCAAGCCAAACACCGAAATCCTTATCGAATTCTGCGGACTTCAGGCTAGGCTGCCTTACGTTCGAGCGGTGCTCCGGTGGGCAGATGGAAAACGGGTTCGCCAGCTCTTTACGCAATTGCGGATCAGCGCCGGCTTCCTTGGCGATGTTGATCATAGAAGCGACGGTACCGCCGGACATGCCACCCTTGGCCGCTTTAACCCGCATGCGAACGTCCTGACACGGCTGGCCGAAGGCTTTCTCAGCTTCTTGCTGCAGGAACCAGACGCCCATATCAGATGGAATTGAGTCAAAACCACAACAATGAACAATGCGCGCGCCGCTCTGCTTGGCCTGATCTTCATAGCGCTTAACCATCCGGCTAATCCACTGAACCTCACCGGTCAGGTCACAGTAGTCAGTGCCGGTCGCCACGCACGCTTTGATCAATGGCTCACCGTATAGTGCATAAGGACCGACAGTGGAGATCACTACCTTGGTTTGCTCGCACATGGCAACCAAAGCGGTTTCATCGCTGGCATCAGCAATCAGCACAGGCAAGTCAGCGGATTCAGTACCCAACGTGGACTTAAGGTCGTTCAGTTTGCTTTCGGAGCGGCCTGCAATGGCCCACTTCACGTCTCCGCCTACACCGTAATTCTTGGCGAGGTAGCTGGTGAGTATTTGGCCTACAAAGCTGGTGGCCCCGAATACAATCAGATCGTAATTTGTCTGTGTGGTTGTCATTGAGAGTCCTTGTCTTTATTCGATTTTATGATCAAAACGATGGTAACAGGTTTAATCGTGCGTGTTACTTTCATCTTTTCGGAAAAACTCCGTCCTTCCGGCCAATCGCTTAGAGCGCAAGCAGGTTCAAACTGGAGACATCCTAACAAATACCTCGGAGGACATAGGTGACTGCATTCCTGGTTATAACAAGTCTTGTTCTTGCGTGCCTCAGCGGCGTTCTATTATGGCAGTTGCTGGAACAGCGAAAGATGATTGATCAAATGCTTGAGCGCGAAGACATACCGGAACAACAACCCGACCCCGAACTGGCAATCATACTGAAAGTGGTTGACCCCATCGGTCTGGCCAAGCGGGAGTCCAGAGCTGGCCGCATCATGGGTGATCGCCTTCCTACGATGGCGAAGAAAATGGTGTATCAGGAAGTGCTCAAGGAATTAGCGACCGAATTGGAATCGCGTGAGATTGATGTCGACATACAAATTGAATATCGCTGAGGTAAATCATCATGAACACTCTAATCATTGCCGGTGTTTGTTTAACCTTGAGCGCGTGTTTGCTAGCCGCAGGCTTTCGACAGTCGACAAGCTCTCGCAGAAAGCTTCGAGTCCTTAACACCAGTCGTCTTCATGCCCGTTCCCGGGTTCAACAACGAAGAATGGAGCTGTTTGAGGTGCGCAATCGCGCCAAGCTTATGGAAGATACCGTGTCCGGCGGTGCAACAGCCGTTGAAAAAGTGCACAAGGTCATCGCCAATACCACGTTTGGTTTGATTGACCGATTCGCCAAAGATGAAGAGTTCAAGAGCACCGCTCGTAAGGTTAAGCAGACCCACCACGAGAAAAGTAAGCAGGTTTATCAGGTGGTGAGAACCACCAATCGGGCCATGCATTTACTGGCCGATAGTCTGTTCATCGACAAAGCGGAAAAACGCATTATTTCTAAAACAAAAAAGGCACCCTAAGGTGCCTTTTTTGAGAAGTCAGAAAGTTAAAGAACTTTCTTCAACTCTTCTTCAAGCTGAGGAACAGCTTCAAACAGATCCGCTACCAGGCCGTAATCGGCAACCTGGAAGATCGGAGCTTCTTCGTCCTTGTTGATCGCAACGATCACTTTGGAGTCAGACATACCTGCCAAGTGCTGGATAGCACCGGAGATACCAACCGCTACGTACAGCTGCGGTGCAACGATCTTACCAGTCTGGCCTACCTGCATGTCGTTCGGCACGAAGCCTGCGTCAACTGCGGCACGGGAAGCACCTACAGCGGCGCCCATCACGTCAGCAACTTGCTCAAGCATCTTGAAGTTGTCGCCGTTCTGCATGCCACGACCACCGGAGATAACGATGCCGGCAGAAGCCAGGTCAGGACGGTCAGACTTAGCCTTCTCTTCACCTACGAAAGAGGACAGGCCAGCGTCTTTAACAACGTCAAGCTGTTCTACAGAAGCAGAACCGCCTTCAGCAGCTACTGGATCGAAACCAGTCGGACGAACGGTGATAACTTTGATGCTGTCACTAGCTTTTACAGTAGCGATGGCGTTACCCGCGTAGATCGGACGTACAAACGTGTCTTCTGATTCAACACGGATGATGTCAGAAATCTGAGCAACGTCCAGCAACGCAGCAACGCGAGGCATGAAGTCTTTACCGGTGGTGCCGGCAGAGGTCAGAATGTGGCTGTAGCCCTTACCAACTTCTGCAACCAGCTCACCCAGGTTTTCAGCCAGGAAATGGCCGTAGGCAGCGTTGTCAGCAACCAAAACCTTGTTTACGCCTTCTGCTTTAGCAGCGGCTTCAGCGATGGCGCCTACGTTCTCACCAGCAACCAGCACGTCGATGTCACCACCGATGGCCTTGGCTGCCGCTACAACGTTCAGAGTAGCCTGCTTCAGGCTGCTGTTGTCGTGTTCAGCAATTACCAGGATGCTCATTTAGATCACCTTCGCTTCGTTCTTCAGTTTATCAACCAGCTCAGCAACGTCAGCCACCTTGATACCAGCCTGACGTGAAGCAGGTGCTTCTACTTTCAGGGTGGACAGACGAGGTGCGATTTCAACACCCAGGTCAGCTGCACTTACTGTCTCGAGGGGCTTCTTCTTAGCCTTCATGATGTTCGGCAAAGAAGCGTAGCGCGGCTCGTTCAAACGCAAGTCAGTGGTAACAACCGCAGGCAAGTTCAGAGCAACAGTCATCAGACCGCCGTCTACTTCACGGGTTACGTTAACTTTTTCACCGTCAACAACTACTTCTGAAGCGAAAGTACCCTGACCCATACCGGTCAGAGCGGCCAGCATCTGGCCAGTCTGGTTGTTGTCGGAATCGATGGACTGTTTGCCCAGAATAACCAGCTTGGGCTCTTCTTTCTCAACGACAGCTTTAAGCAGCTTGGCCGCTTCGAGGGACTGGGCTTCTTCGTCAGTCTCGATGTGAATACCACGGTCAGCGCCCAGTGCCAGAGCAGTACGGATTTGCTCCTGGGAGGCCTTCGGGCCAATGGATACAACAACGATTTCAGTGGCAACGCCTTTTTCTTTCAAACGAACCGCTTCTTCAACTGCGATTTCGCAGAACGGGTTCATTGCCATTTTGACGTTGGCGAGGTCAACACCGGTGTTGTCCGGCTTGACGCGCACCTTTACGTTGTAGTCGATAACTCGTTTTACAGCGACCAGAACCTTCATAGATTCCTCGTTCTTCTACAATGGGTTTAATGATGCACAGTGCTAAACAGAGCGCCTGCCACGGAAAGCATGACAATACTGCAGGTTAAAACAGAAGGGGTAATTGCCCCATCCGACGCTCCAGGCCTGCGTTCACAGCCAATCGACCGGGTTGACCCGGCCAGGCAATGAGACGATACTAAAAATCGACTCAAAACACACGTTATTTCGGTGTATACGTACAATGCCAAAGGTGAGTGCAAATTTCAAACAAACGTTTGTTTGATTTGTCAAATGCGTTATCCTTCGGAAAATAACATTCATTAAAGCTGTATGAGGAGACCAACGTGGAACGCGAATCAATGGAGTTTGATGTTCTGATCGTAGGCGGCGGCCCTGCGGGACTGTCGGCAGCCTGCCGAGTCATGCAACTGGCCCAAGAAGCCGGTGAAGAACTGACTGTTTGTGTAGTTGAGAAAGGTTCCGAGGTTGGTGCACATATCCTCGCCGGTACCGTTTTCGAACCTACCGCTTTGAACGAACTCTTCCCTGACTGGAAAGAAAGAGGCGCGCCTCTGAACACTCCGGTTACCCGGGACGACATTTTCCTGCTTAAAGATCAGGAAAAAGCCACCAAGATTCCTAACGCGTTTGTGCCCAAGAACATGCACAACCACGGCAACTACATCATCAGCCTTGGCAACCTGTGCCGCTGGTTGGCCGAACAAGCCGAGCAGCTGGGCGTAGAAGTTTATCCAGGCTTTGCCGCGTCAGAAACCATCGTTGAAGATGGTCAGGTTAAAGGCATCATTACTGGCGATATGGGCGTAGCCCGTGACGGTTCCGAGAAAGACGGCTACATGCCGGGCATGGAACTGCGTGCCAAGTACACCCTGTTCACCGAAGGTTGTCGTGGCCATCTGGGCAAGCGCCTGATTAACGATTTCAAGCTGGACGAAGGCAAAGACCCCCAGCACTACGGCATCGGCATCAAAGAGCTGTGGGACATCGATCCGGCTAAACACGAGCCAGGCCTGGTTGTTCACACCACTGGCTGGCCACTGAACGAATCCGGCTCTACCGGCGGTTCCTTCCTGTATCACCTTGAAGGTGGTCAGGTGTATGTGGGTCTGATTACTGACCTGTCCTACAGTAACCCGCACCTGAGCCCGTTTGAAGAATTCCAGCGCCTCAAGCACCACCCTGAAGTGAAGAAGTACCTGGAAGGCGGTAAGCGTGTTGCTTACGGTGCCCGAGCCATCACCAAAGGCGGCTACAACGCCCTGCCTAAGATGAGCTTCCCGGGTGGTCTGCTGCTGGGCTGTGATGCCGGTACGCTGAACAGCTCCAAGATCAAAGGTTCCCACACAGCCATGAAGTCTGGTCTGTTGGGTGCTGAAGCGGTGTTTGAAGCCCTGAAAGAAGGCAAGAACGGCGAAGAGATCACCAGCTTTGCGAAGCGTTTTGAAGACAGCTGGTTGTACAAAGAGCTTTACGCAGAGCGTAACTTTGGCCCGGCCATGCACAAGTTCGGCAACTTTGTTGGCGGAGCAATTGCCTTCTTCGAGCAGAACATTCTGCGCGGAAGCCTGCCGTTCACGTTCCGTGATACCACTCCCGATTACGCAACGATGAAGCCAGCAGCCGACTGCAAGAAGATCGATTACCCGAAACCGGACAACAAGTTGACCTTCGACCGCCTGAGCTCTGTGTTCATCTCGAACACCAACCACGAGGAAGATCAGCCGATTCACCTGAAGCTGACCGACCCGGACATTCCGCTGCAGGTTAACCTGCCAAAGTACGACGAGCCCGCGCAGCGTTACTGCCCGGCTGGCGTGTACGAAGTGGTTGAAGCCGAAGACGGAAGCGGTAAGAAGTTCCAGATCAACGCCCAGAACTGTGTTCACTGTAAGACCTGTGACATCAAGGATCCTTCACAGAACATTACCTGGGTAACACCGGAAGGAAGCGGTGGACCAAACTATCCGAACATGTAAGAAAATGTTCTGATATGACCAAAAAAGCCGGGATTTTCCCGGCTTTTTGTGTTTTGATGGCACAAAAAAACGGCTCCCGAGGGAGCCGCTTTCAATCTACCTTTCGGAAGAGATCAGTGCACGTGACCGTGCTCTTGCTCTTCGTCAGTTGCTTCGCGAGCTTCTACAACTTCCACGTCGAAGTGCAGAGTCTCACCCGCCAGCGGGTGGTTTGCATCGATAGTGACCGTTTCTTCGCTCACTTCAACAACACGAACAACCTGAGGGCCGCCCGGAGTTTGTGCTTGGAACTGCATGCCCGGCTCGATGGTGTCTACACCTTCGAAAGCGGAGCGAGGAACAGGCTGGATCAGCTCTTCGTTAACTTCGCCGTAGCCTTCAGCAGGTTCTACGGAAACTTTAACCTGGTCGCCAGCGTTCTTTTCGTTCAGTGCGCTTTCCAGTCCACCGATGATGTTCTGTGCACCTTCCAGGTAAGACAGAGGCTCACGGCCTTCTACACGGGAGGAGTCAAGCTGCTCTCCCTGGTCGTTGGTGAGCGTGTAATGGATGGTGACAACACGTGGTTGGGCCATGTGATCTCCTTGCGAGTCGCAGTGACTATGTATTTAAAATGGAGGTAATCGAAAGGAACGTGAACAGCTGCACTGCACAGAGGGACTAACGACCACCGGCCTCGTTAGAGAGCCTGGCTCGATAACAAGAAAGAAACCACAGTTTAACAAGTGACAGACTGCGTTTTCTACCTCCTTTATGGAGACGGCACGGGGCTTTTCAACCGCCCTACCCGATTTTCCAGAAATTTCCGTGACTCATAACACCCACCACTGCATTTCCGTCGTTTTCACGCTCTTCAGCAAGCGCCACCAAATCGTAAAACGCGCTGGTTTGAAGCCGCGCTTCAACGCCATGACGTACGGAGACGGTCGGCCTTGGCTCGTCAGTATCCGGATAGTTTTCGATTGTCAGGACGTGGTCGTTGCCGATCTCGAGCGTTTCGCCCATGTTCGTCGTCAGCTGAAGGATCTGACTGTTACCTTCTCCGGTTGCTGTGAGCGTGTGCGCCAGTAATGGCGAATCTTCAACCTGAATGCGCCATTTTTCGACCGGAGTCACAAGATAGTAGTGGCCATCATCCTCGCGGCGCAAAATGGTCGAAAAGAGCTTAACAATAGCTTCGCGCTCAATCGGGTTGCCTTTAAAGATCCACTGCCCATCACGAGTGATCACCAAATCCATGTCGCCGGATAATTCCGGGTGCCATTGATCCAGAGGTGGCAGACCGCGCTTTTTCGAGTGTTCGGTGACAACCTTGGCTATGTCTTCTGGTTTACTGCTCACGCGTGACCTCCTTTTACTTTGGAACGACAGATATCACAGGCCCCGCATGGACTCGTGCCTTAGAGGCACGGCGCCCGGATTAGTAATGGCCAGGTTCACCTGATCCAGCAAGCGCGGCTTATCTTTACCCAGCGTGCCTTTAAGAACCAGGTAATTCGATGCATGGTCACTGCGGAAGGTCGTGTTCTCCAGCTCCAGATGCTCAAGGAATACACGGATTTCTTCAAATAGCCCCTGTTGGTCAAGCGGCTCAAAATCGCCGCCAAAACCTTCGCGGAAACGTTCTTCACCTTGCGGGAAACTGACCACCAATGTCGACAGAAAATCCGGCTGGGTTTCGTTGCACAGGGTCGCGGTGTTGATCGCGTGCTGACGTGACAGGGTTTGGCCGCCAAGCCCATTCAGAACCATCACAGAACTGGTCAAACCGGCCTTTTTAATCTTCTCCAAAGCTGAACGGGTGGACTCCCAGGTTTCGCCTTTATTGATCCGGCGCAGCACTTCGTCATCGCCTGACTCCATACCGACGTACAAAATGCCCAATCCGGCTTCACGAAGCGCCTTTAGGTCTTCGACCGATTTTTTGGCAAGATTTCTCGGCAAACAGTAACTGGATACCCGTTGAAGCCCCGGAAACGCCTCTTTCAACTCGTGGAGGATTTCGAGTAACCGCCGAGTTGGCAGCACCATAGCATCGCCGTCGGCCAGAAAGACACGAGGAACGCTGCTAAACGCTTTAGCCGCTTTTTCTATGTCAGCCCGAACATCCGCAGGCTTACGGGCTCGGAACTTTTTCTGCTCCTGAGTGTACATCTCGCAGAACGTGCATTGGTTCCATGAGCAGCCATTCGTGACGGGCAAAATAAGTGATTTTGCCTCACTCGGCGGGCGAAAAACCGGTTCAATGTATTCAATCGGGAAACTGTACATAACGGCTCAGTCGTATTGGAAAATGAAGACGGTAGGACAAACAATCAGGGCACAAACTGCGTTTTCAAGATGGCACAGTCCGGCCCGGCTACTGGCATATCGAGCATCACCGCTTGCGCGGTCAGGAATGGCATGCCATTGCGATGACCGTCCGATAACAGGGTCGTAAGGCTGCCGACTAAGGGCATGTGCGATACCAGCATCAGCGGCGATTCTTTGTTTTCGAGCAGAGCGTCCAGACACCGCCCCGGATCATCATCCGGAGTAATGAATGACTTCTCCTGCATCGGACACCCCAATATATCGGCAACAATGGCCGCCGTTTGGCGCGCGCGAATGTATGGACTGTACCAAATGAGGCTTGGCTTGGAATCGGAATTCGCGATCTGCTCGGCGACAATGACGGCCTGCTTGCGCCCGACCTCTGTTAGCTCTCGCTCATGATCGAGGGAGTGCCTTCCTGCCTCACCGTGGCGCATGATGATCAGCTGCATAACACTCTCCTCGTTGAGTTCGCCGAATTACTGAGCCACTGTACGCGGTAGGATGAATTCAACATCTGAGTTCTGAACCGCATTCATCAGATTGCTGATAACGGCCTCAATCGGAGCATCGTTATAGAGAATCTCGTACAGCCCGCGCACCAAAGGCATATGAATACCGATGGCTTCAGATTTATCTCTTACTAACTTCAGAGTATAGATGCCCTCAGCCACCTGACCCAATTCTTCAGCTGCTTCATCAAGCTTTTTGCCGGTGCCCACGGCATAGCCGACCCTGAAGTTTCGGCTCTTGCTGGACGTACAAGTTGCAATCAGGTCGCCCACGCCGGCCAGCCCCATGAAGGTCATCGGGTTGGCGCCAAGGCTGACCGCAAACCGGCTCATTTCCGCCAGTCCACGGGTGATCAGCATGGCTTTGGCATTCTCGCCAAGATTTTGCGCCGAGGCCAAACCGGCCACAATGGCGTAGATATTTTTCAGAGCCCCCGCCAGTTCAACCCCGTAAACGTCGACGTTGGCGTACACACGGAAGTACTCACAACCGAGCAGTTCCTGAACGGTGCGGCGTACAGCGGGATCTTTCGCGGCAATGACCGTAGCCGTCAGCTCGCGATTCACGATCTCGCCCGCGAGGTTCGGACCACTCAGTACACCTGAGCGACAGCGCGGAATTTCTTCAAGCAAAATTTCACTCATCAGCTTGAAGCCTTGCTCTTCGATACCTTTGGTCAGGCTGACAACGATTTGCTCATCTTTAAAGGCACTGCCGTTGTCACGAATGACCGAACGGAACGCCTTCGAAGGAATCGCGACAAAGACCACATCGGCACTGCCCACGGCTTTCTGGAGATCTGTTGTTGGCTGAATCTCGCCTTCAAGAACGATGCCGGGCATGTAGCGGGAATTGGTGCGAGTTGCGCGAATTTCTTCGACCTGGCCCTCATCACGCATCCAAAAATGCACGGTATGACCGTTTTCGCCAAGCACCTTGGCCATGGCGGTTCCGAAACTACCGCCGCCCAGTACGGCCACATTCTGCGTTTTAGCCATATCAGTTTCAGGCATTACGTTTTCAGGCATAGTTTTTCCGTAGGTTGGTGTTAGGCAAGACCCGGCATGGAGCTCAAACGATCAGCCGGGCTCTTCACACTCAAGGGCACGAACGAGATTCTTGAATTCTTCCCGGTTTTTACTGTTCATTCCCATCAAGACTTTATGGGCATCAAGCACTTTCTCACGAACTTGCTGCTCGCTGGCCTTCAAGACAGGAATTTCTTCTAGATCTTCGATTCGGGAAGCCGGCTCGCGGACAATAATAAAGATTTTGTCGAAGCCCATGGAGGAGATGATACGAGTGACATCGGGGTTCGTGGAGATCAGAGTCGGAAGAAAATGGCTCTGTTTGTGAGCTGCCAAGGCGATCTTGGCCAGTAAACCGAGTGTGGTGCTATCGACTATCTCTGTTTCGGTGAGATCGATAACGACGGTTTTAAATTCTGGGTCCCGGGTTATGGTTTCGACCAGATGGTCCAGCGTCGAACATAGGTTCAGCCGGATTTCTCCAATAAACTTCAGGACGTAGATTCCCTGCTTGTCTGCTTGCAGGATTTTATAACCAGCCATTTTTTTCACAGTGCCACTAAGTCGACGACGTTTGATCTGAACCAGCTAACTGGTCAGTTACCGATACTATCGCTATATCGTCAGGCAGCTCCGAGATTGCTTCTAACCCCAAGGCTTCGCTCAGCGATGCGATAGTGTGACTACCTCCTGATACGAGTTCAAGTAGTGTACGTTCCTTTTCGTCCAGAGATTTGTCCGGAATGACCTCCAAAATGCCGTCTGAGAAAAGCAAAAGGCGGAATGGTCGGTCCAGTTTCACCTCATACAACTCCCACTCGGGGTCATCAAATAAACCGACCGGTAGGCCGCTTCCTTCGAGAAACCGGGTCTCTCCATCTTCAAACGACAATATTGGCATGGGAAAATGCGCCCCCACTGCGTAACTTAACGTTCGTTCTGACAGCGTGATGATCCCGACAAACACAGTGACGTGTTTACCTAAGCTCGTATCCATCAGTTCTGAGTTAATACGTTCAAGAATACGCACCGGATGCAAAATGTCTTCACTGGATTGCCGCCGGAGATTTCGCTTCAATCGGTTGGTCAGATTTTTAAGCAATACAGTGACGAACGCCGAGCTGGCGCCGTGGCCGGAGACATCAGCGATGTACACCAGCACCTTGTCACTCGATAACCGGATGTAATCCAGAAAATCACCGCTCAGGTATAAAGACGGCTTGATCAGGTAATCGGCATGAAGGCCGCAAATTTCCTGGTTATGATCTGGCAGCATTTTCAACTGAACTTTGCGGCCTGCATTTTGATCCGCCCGCAGTTCAGCAATACCACTACGAAGATCTACATTTGCCTCTTCCAGCTCTTCACGATAAAGCTTGTTCAGGCGATTCACCCGAATTCGATCGAACAGTTTTTCAATGACGTCGTCCAGCGCAACCTTGTCGGCATTGCACGGTTTAAGAACGACATCTTCTGCACCTGCACGAAGCAGCTGGACGACCGCTGTGCTGGATGAGCTACTGGTGTAGGCAACAATCGGCGTATAGCTATCAGCTGCGTCCAAGCGGCGGGAGAGATCTTCTATGACCTCCGGAGCAAGATCGGCAAATATGGCGTCGGGAATGGTATCAGCGAACAAACTGCGGGCTGCGCCAATATCCGAACAAAGGCTGACATAGAAGCCTCTGGCTTCCAGGTATCGTGACAGGTCTGAACGGGCCTGCTCATTGGCGTCAATAATTAAAATGCGCTCGGTGCGCGAGGTCATGTTAGTTGCCCTAAACTACCAGCGGTAAAAGAAAAATAGGCGTTATAAAGTCTATTCTGGCATGACCTTGTGATATAACAAGGCCATACTGATCTTTTTGGGGGATTTGTAACTATGCGACGTGCCGTCAACGACCTTCTGGGAGCCTACGACAAACTGATCATGGACCCTGTCCATGGCGGGATTCCACTTTACCGGCACGAAATTCAGGTTATTGACCACCCCCTCTTTCAGCGCCTGCGCAATATTTGCCAGAACGACATTCTCAGCCTCGTTTTCCCCGGCGCAACCCACTCCCGCTTTCTACACAGCATCGGCGTCATGCATGTGGGTACGCGAATGTTTCGGGCGATGATCGATGCCTATCTCCGGGAACGGAAGCTCAGTGAACAGACGGAGCTCAGCCTTAATCAACTGGACGCGATTGATTACCTGGCCAAGATTATTCGCTTAGGCTGCTTGTTGCACGACAGCGGGCACTCCAGTTTTTCTCACCAGTTCACTCAGGCTCGCCGAATTCGGGAACTCATGTCACGCCCTGAACGTTTTCGGGAGCTGTGGCGAGGGCAAGACTACACCCAATATCACACTGAGGAACCCGAAGAGCTGGAACACGAGCACTACTCGGTTCGGGTGGCGCACGAGGTGCTGTCGTCGATTGATCTCGAAGCGGCCGGTCTGCACGCTGAAGATATCATCGGCATTATGGAAACCACTCAAGTAACGCCTAGTGAAACCTTCTGCCGCCACGCTCATACCTTTATCGCCTTTATTGCGGGCGATCAGTCTTTGTCGGAATCCACCGGCGGGCAAGAAGTTCCGGGGATGGTGATGGGCCTGTTGTCGTCTATCGTGTCAGGTGAAATCGACGCCGACCGGGCCGATTACATGCTAAGGGATGGCTTCCACAGTTCTGTCACCATCGGCGGCTTCAATCTGGACCACTTGCTTAGCAACCTGCGGTTTGGCTGGGATGTATCAGAACCCTGGATGGGTCTTGCCATCACCCAGAAGGGTCTGGGGGCACTGGAAGATTTCGTTTACAGCCGTTATCAGATGTACCGCAAAGTATACGGCCACAAAACCGCGCTTGGTTTCGACTGGCTGTTGCGGGAAGCCATTAACGAAGTGCTGGAAGATACTGAAAGTTTCGAATGGGTTGATACCTGCCTGAGCGATATGAGCTTTTTCGCGGAGTTAACCGACAGCTTTTTCTGGGAGGCTTTCCGTAAAGTTGCCCGCAAACAGCCCAAGAGTTACTCGTTCCTGATCGTGAACCGGGTAAAGCTCAAACATCTGGATACCCGGGAAAACCTGAGCAAGCCGGAAATCCTGAAACACAGTCAGTGGCTAGCGGGCGAACTCGGCTTATCAGCAGACGACGTGGTGACTTGCACCATGAAAGCCCGATTCTCAAATATTCAGGATAATTTTAACGGCATTCAAGTGCTGGCCAGAGATCCCATTACCCGGAAGCGCTCACTTCGCAAGATTACTGACGTGAGCGCGTTCTTCTCGAAATTCGAGGATGGCACGATTATCCACTTCTATCGTCAGCCCGAGGTTGCGGCCAACCCCCCTGAGCTGTCTGAATAAAGCCAGTTCCCGACAATTAGCCAGCCCTCATGGCCTGAGCCAGCCGGCTGGCGCTAGTCCAGGCCCCTTCCACCCGACCACCAACCAGCCAATCACCGGCAATGCCAACGCCCTCACTCTGATTCCACAGATAAACGGGTTTCACCCTGGATTCTGACCGTGCATACAACCACCGATGAGTCACACTCTCGCTGGCTGCGCCATTAAACCCTGTGAGTTGTCGAAATGCCGCCAGCAGATCGTAGCTGACTCGTTCCGGGCTGGCATCGACATTGGCCTCCGTCCATTCGGCGGTTGCGTGCAAGACCCACCATTGCCCGGAATCGTTTCGCCCCGGCTTTGAGGAATTGTTTGCCACCCAATAAAGCACGTCGGAATCCGGTCGCATGGCATCAAATGCTGCCGGGGGGGCTTCCGTGAAATAAGCCGCCACGGCCCAGCAAGGCAGTATGTCGCCGCCCGGTGCTTGCGTTTCATTCATCAGGGACGTCAAACCACTCGCCGCCAATAGCTCTTGAGTCTGCGCAGGAGGTGCGGTTACCACCACCTGATCAAACTCTCCATGTTCCTTACCCTCGGTGCAAACCAACTGCCAACGAGCGCCTATACGATTCAGCCGCGCAATCCGTACCTGCGCCGTGAGCTCGACGTGCTCGGAAAGCCTTCGGGTAATGGCGGTCATTCTTGGAATGCCAACGTAGCGCGGCTCATCCGGGAACGGCTGCCAGCTTTTGTCTGACTGCTGAAATCCGAAGGTCGCGGCCCAAGAGCCAAAACAATTGTTTCCGGCATATTGCTCAAGGAACTCCAAAAACGCCGGGCTTCGGCTCGTAAAGTACTGCGCGCCGACATCGACAGCGCCGTCTGCCACTCTTTTCGAAGCCATGCGACCGCCCGGCCCCCGGCTTTTTTCGAAGACCCTCACTCGATGGCCCGATTGGCCAAGCATAATCGCTGCGGTTAATCCCGCCAGCCCTGATCCGATGACGGCAATGTTGCGTATGCTTGAGTTATCTGAGGTTTCACTTTCCATGGCTATTTATGACCCGAGCTAATGACTTGTTTACAAACATTCTAAGATGGTTCGACTCTGAAGCGGGATTGGATCACCTCGACACCCAGTGTCGAAGGTTCAATATCGTCAGGGTTCTTCCTTTTTTAGCGCTGCACGCAGCCTGCCTTTTGGTACTTTACACCGGAACCAGTGCCTTTGCTGTCGGCTTTGCCGTACTTTTCTTCGTGGTGCGCATGTTCTCGATCACCGCGTTCTACCACCGCTATTTTGCTCACAAATCATTCAAAACCGGCCGAGTTGCTCAATTTGTGTTCGCCATATTGGGCGCCAGCTCCGCGCAACGTGGTCCGTTGTGGTGGGCGGCCCACCATCGCCACCATCACCAGCATTCAGATCGACCTGAAGACTTGCATTCGCCTCATCAGGGTGGGTTCTGGTGGTCCCACGTGGGGTGGTTTACCTGCGACGCCGGCTTCGTCATGGATGAACGCAGAGTTCGGGACTGGCTGAAATTTTCGGAGCTTCGATTCATCAATCGATTTGATTCGCTGGTTCCTGCGGCCTTCGCGGTGCTGATCTATCTAATGGGTGAAGCCTTGGCCAAATGGGCTCCCGGCCTCGGTACCAATGGCCTGCAAATGCTGGCGTGGGGATTCTTCATTTCAACCGTAGCCTTGTTCCACGCCACGGTATCCATCAACTCACTGTCTCATGTGTGGGGAAAGCGCCGCTTCGAAACCAACGACGACAGCCGCAACAATTTCTGGCTGGCGTTACTGACCCTGGGTGAAGGCTGGCACAACAACCATCACCGCTGGCCGCAATCTGCTCGTCAGGGTTTCCGCTGGTATGAGATTGATATTACCTGGTACGGCTTATGGTTTCTTTCCAAGCTGGGCATCATTTGGGATCTGGCACCGATCCCGCCACACATCGTGAACGAAACCCTGGCCACAGACCAAAACCGATCAAGGAAGCCAAAACAATGACTCCTTCAGACAATGTTGTGGAAGTTGGCTCCAAAGAAAAAGCCATGCAGATTACGGTCAATGCGTTCTGCCGCTTATACAACAAGTTGGACAAAGGCCATCTCAATGAATTGGCGGCGGTGTATTCGGAGAAAGTCGAGTTTCAAGACCCGTTCGGACAGGTTATCGGACTGGATGCGCTAACCGAATACATGGCTGGGGCTTATCAAAACGTCATCCGGTGCCAATTCCGTTTCGGCGAACCCGTTTTGCAGCATTCGCGGTGCTGTATCCCTTGGGTGATGGAGCTGAGCCACAAGCGCATCCAACGCGGAAAGCCCATTTACGTCGAGGGTATCAGCCATTTGGAAATCCGGAACGGTAAAGTACGTACGCATCGGGACTACTTCGATGTGGGCGAATTGCTGTACGAGCACCTCCCGTTGGTCGGTGGCGCTATCCGCTGGGTGAAGAGGCATGCTGGATGAGTAAGCGCGTTCTTTCCAAATCAAACATCTGGCTGACGGGAGCGTCATCCGGCATCGGCGCGGCGCTGGTTAGTGAATTAGCCAATCATGGTCACAACCTCGTGATCAGTGGTCGTCGCCAGCAACCGCTGAATCAACTGGCAGAGGCATGGCCAGAGCAAATCCACACCGCGGTGGCCAACACGACCAGTCGAGTGGAACTGGCCACTCTTGGCGACACGCTGAATCACTTTGGCGACCTCGACATGGTCATTCTCAACGCAGGCACTTGCGAATACCTGGACGTAACGGCTTACGACAGCTCGATCATTGAGGCCAACCTCACCACCAATGTGCTGGGTACCGCCCGCTGCCTGGATGTTGCCCTGCCCGCCCTGCGTGCTACACGCGCTAAAGGTAAACCGGCCAGCGTGGTCATTGTCAGCTCCTCCGCTTGGTGGTTTCCGTTCAGCCGTGCCGAAGGCTATGGCGCATCAAAAGCTGCCCTCACCTATTTCGCCCAGTCACTGCGAGCCGATCTGGCCACAGAAGGTATCGAGGTGGTTGTCGTGTCGCCGGGTTTTGTGAAAACCCCCTTAACCGACCGCAACGATTTCCCCATGCCATTTCTGGTGAGCGCAGAAGAAGCCGCCACCCGCATTCACCAGGGTCTCGCCAAAGGTAAACGGGAAATCGCCTTTCCTAGACGTTTTACCTGGTCGCTGAAAGCCCTCGGCTGTTTGCCACAGGGACTGATTGACCGTCTGGCGGCAGCTATGGCCCGAAACACCGACAACCACGCTTGAATGGATCTGCTACAGGAATTGCTTTGATGAATCAGGAACGCCAACGGATTGCAGTAATCGGTGCCGGAATATCCGGCTTGACCGCAGCGTGGCTGCTCAGCGAAAAACACGACGTCGAATTGTTTGAAGCAGCGGATTACGCCGGCGGTCATACCAATACCGAACAGGTCAATCTCGATGGGAAAACCTGGCTGGTGAATACCGGATTTATTGTCTTTAACGACTGGACCTACCCCAACTTCATAAAGTTGATGGACCGCCTTGGGGTGGCCTCAGAGGTCAGCACCATGAGTTTCAGTGTGGACAGTCACGCCAGCGGGTTGCAATACAACGGCACCAGTCTCAACACCCTGTTTGCCCAGCGCACGAACCTGTTTAACATCAAATTCCTGAAAATGGTCCGCGAGATTCTTCGGTTCAACAAAGAATCCCGGGCCGATCTCGACGATGGCCAGATCCCGGAAGGTGAAACTCTGGGCGAATACCTGAATCGAAACCGCTACAGCCACTATTTCCGAAAGCACTACATCGTACCCATGGGCGCCGCGATCTGGTCCGCCCCTGAGCTGGTTCTGGAGCAGTTTCCTATTCGTTTTTTCCTCCAGTTCTTCAACAATCATGGCATGTTGTCGGTCGATGACCGACCTACCTGGCGGGTCATCTCAGGCGGCTCGGCTACCTACGTGACGCGCATGATGGAACGCTTGGGTGATAAAACCCATCTCAACAGCCGTGTCTCTGACATCCAGCGCGATGAGAACGGTGTAACCTTCGTAGCAAATGGCCAAAGCCATAGGTTTGACCAGATCATCCTTGCCTGCCACAGCAATCAAGCCCTGGCCATGCTGAGCGACCCGTCCGATAAGGAACGGGCCATTCTGGGCGCTATTGGCTACCAGAAAAACGATGTTGTGCTTCACACCGATGCCAGCGTGTTGCCCTCGAATCCTTTGGCGTGGGCGGCATGGAATTACATGTTGCCGGAACACAGCACTCAGCCGGTATCGGTCACCTACAACATGAACATTCTTCAGAACTTTGACGACGCCCCGGAAACCTTCTGTGTAACCCTGAACCGAAGCCAGGACATAGCCCCGGACAAAGTCATTAAACGCTTTGAATACGACCACCCGGTGTTCACTCTCGATGCGGTGGCCGCCCAAGAGCGCTACCACGAAATTGGCAACCATGACCGCACACACTTCTGCGGCGCCTACTGGTTCAATGGCTTCCATGAAGACGGGGTACGCAGTGGGTTACGAGTAGCGAAAGCCTTTGGAGTGGAGCTCTAAACATGGCCAGCGAATGGCTAGAAGGCACTATAAGACATCGGCGTAAGTTACCGACACAGCATCAGTTTTGTTACGACATCGGGATGCTGGCACTGGATGTTGACGATTGGGACTCGGTGACCAGCATCAGCCCGTTCTTTTCACTGGAGCGGTTTAACTGGTTGGGGCTGCATCGGGAGGATTATCTTGACCCCGACGAGCCAAATTTGCGCCGAGCGGTAGACCAACGGGTTCAGGCAGCGACCGGCTGGCTCCCGGATGGTCCGATACAGCTGATCACCCATCCTCGCTATTTCGGCCATATCTTCAACCCGGTCAGTTTTTATCTGTGTTACGAGCCCGGATTGAGCCCGGGACAAGGCGATGTACCCAAAGTCATTCTTGCACAAATCACCAATACGCCCTGGAAAGAGCGTCACCTCTACTGCATGGAATGCCAACAGCCCGGCACTCACATTTCTGGCCAGTGGCAAAGCGAGCACTTCGCCTTCAGCAAGCGCTTCCATGTATCGCCTTTCAACGGCATGGACCAACATTATCAATGGTTATTCAGCTTTCGCGGATCAGAGCTGCGCATCCACATGAATGTGGAACAGGAACGGCGGAAACATTTTGATGCCACATTGGTAGTCCAACGCACGCCCCTCAATCGTATAAGCCTTCATCGAAGCCTGCGTCGGTTCCCGATAGAAACCTTAAAAGGCGTTGCGGGGATTTATTGGAACGCCCTGAAACTGAAGCTTAAGGGTACGCCCTTCTACACCCATCCGGACAAGCTTGACGAAAATGAGTCGGGCTACCGGAGAGGTTCAGAGGATTTGGGTCTTGATATCACCGAGCCGCAGACAATGGAACAACTGGATACAAAACCGAAAGGAAGGGTAAGCTCATGGCGAACGTGAACACCTCCGCCGATAAATCAGGCAACGTTAGCGAACGATTGCCCGCGGTAAGTCGCATCGCAAAGCAGCTGGTTTGCCATCAGTTGGCGCAATTTGGTAAAGGAATACTTCGCATTCGGGAAGCCGGCTTCGAAGATCGGGTGTTTGGCGATGGTGACTCGCGTTATCCCTCCGCAGAGTTGTTGATTCACAACCACAGCACCTGGCGAGATCTGCTGACTGGCGGCAGCGTCGGCGCGGCCGAGTCGTATGTAGCCGGTGACTGGAGTTCACCCGACCTCATCGCCCTGCTTCGGTTTTTCACTCGAAATCTGGATACCATGAATGCGTTCGAGGATAAATTCAGCTGGATCAGCAAACCGGCACTCAAAGGGTTGCACTGGCTGAACCGCAACACCCCCGAAGGCTCTCGTAAAAACATCAGCGCTCACTATGATCTGGGCAATGAACTGTTCAGTCAGTTTCTTGACCCAACCATGATGTACTCCTCCGCTATTTACCCAAGCGAAGAATCAAGCCTCGAAGAAGCAGCCATCCATAAGTTAGATGTGATTTGCCAAAAACTCGACTTGCAGCCCGACGAGCAAGTGGTGGAAATCGGCACCGGTTGGGGCGGCTTCGCTATTCATGCCGCGAAGCATTATGGCTGCCACGTAACTACCACAACCATCTCCAAGGAACAGCTGGAACTAGCCCGGGCACAAGTGAAAGCCGAAGGCCTTGAAGACAAAATCACTCTGTTGTTTGACGACTATCGGGATCTGACTGGCCAGTACGACAAGCTGGTCTCCATTGAAATGATAGAGGCGGTCGGCCCGCAGTTTCTCGACAGCTACCTGAGCCGGATCAACATGTTGCTCAAGCCAGACGGACTCGCGTTGGTGCAAGCTATCAATATGCCCGAGCAACGCTACGAGCGCGCCTTGAAGAACGTGGATTTTATTCAGCGATATATCTTCCCAGGCAGCTTCATTCCCTCCTTTGGTGCCATCCTGGCGTCCATGAGCCGGGGCTCTGACATGGTGCTCACGCAGGTAGACGATTTCGGCTTTCATTACGCTCGCACGTTACATGACTGGTGTCAGCGCTTTATGGCGAAGCGTGAGGTGCTGGCTGAACAAGGCTATGACACGCAATTTCAACGCTTATGGCAGTTCTATTTTGCCTATTGCGAAGCCGGTTTCAGTGAACGGGCCATTGGTGTTGCCCATATACTGATGGCCAAACCTGCTAACAAGCGCGCCAGCATTGTCCGTTCATGATTTCCTTCAAGACGGGCCGCAATGCGCTTAACTTTTTGCTGTTTCAAGCCGGTTGGCTGGTTTGCGTGCTCTTCCCCGGCCTCGCGGCCGCAGGTCTGGCTGTGCTTTTCCTCGCCCTTCACGTTTTGCTGGTGAGCACTCAGCGTGGCGCTGAACTCCAGTTCATCGCAGTTGGCATTCTGCTCGGCGGCCTGCTGGACACGCTGTGGTTCCGAATGGGTGTACTCGGCATCGAAGGCGCTGAAACCACTTTATTTGCGCCCATTTGGCTCGTTGCCATCTGGGCCCTCTTCATGACAACTTTGTGCCATTCGCTCGGCTGGGTTGCGAAGCGGCAATGGCTTCCGTTCGTTCTTGCGCCTATTGCCGGGTCATTTGCCTACTGGTCTGCCAGCAAGCTGGGCGCGGTCACACTCCCCAATCACTTCGTGTCTCTGGCGGCCATCGCAGTGGGCTGGTTGGTTCTGTTCCCGTTACTACTGACCATTCGCAAACATTTGGTTTCGGAGCTGTCATCATGATTCGAAGGGCGGCTTGCTTTGCGGTTTTCTTGTCAGCCGCGCCGACGGCACACGCGGCCTCCACATTTGCCTTTATCGGGACCGCCAAAGCCGTCAACCAACAAAATGTACTCTACGAAGAACTGCACCGGGTTACCGGGGCCTGCACAAACGCTGGATTCGAACCCGCTGCACACACCGTGGAGTACCAGAAAGGTCCCGACAATGGCCGGTTTGCATTCAAAACACTGCAATACGATGAAGACCCGCGCCGACCCAGTGTCGATTTCCGCCAACCGGATTTCGGTGAACGGTTAGAGATCCGTTACCCCGATTCAAACTACTTGACCATTGACTGGCAACCGCCTTCAGATAGCCGTAGGAGCTTCCGGGTGAGGTATGACAATCGTTTGGTGGTCGATGCGGGCTTTGACCATTTTGTCAGGGCCAACTGGCCGGCAGTCAAAGCCGGCGAGTCTCTTTCTTTCCAGTTTCTGGCGCCAACTCGCGGGGATCATTACGGGTTCGTACTTGAACCGGCTCCGGCAGCAAAGATGGATGCCGATGTGGTGGTGCAGATTCGCCCAACCAGTCTGGTGCTGCGGTTTCTGGTTGATCCCATCATCCTGGGCTACAACCAAAGCGGTGCATTAACCCATTATCAGGGGTTGACCAATATCCGCGCGAATGGCGACACCAACTACACCGCCGACATTCGCTATCGCATCATCCAATACCCGGACTGTGACCTGACTTTCTAAGGTTTTACCCGCGGCCATACGGCCACCCTGCTACACGCCTTCGGTATGGTAAACTCTGGATCAAACTGATTCGGAGACTCCAAAACCATGATGTTCGTGTCGTTCAACGTCAACAGTATCCGCACTCGCCTGCACCAGCTGGAGGCTGTTATTGAACAGCTGAACCCTGATTTTATCGGGCTTCAGGAAACCAAGGTCAGAGATGAGGAATTCCCGGAGGAAGCCATTCGGGAACTCGGCTACCACGTGCATTTTCATGGTCAGAAAACCCATTACGGCGTGGCGCTTCTTTCCAAGCAAGCGCCCGATGAGGTGGTGAAAGGCTACGCAACCGATGACGACGAGGCGCAGCGCCGCCTGATAACCGGTCATTTCACGGTGAACGGTGAGCCGCTCACCGTGATCAATGGTTACTTCCCCCAAGGGGAAAGCCGGGACCATCCCACCAAGTTCCCTGCCAAACAAAAGTTCTACGCGAACCTCATGGACCTGTTGGACGAACTGAACCAACGGCCCGGACACCTTGTCTTGATGGGCGACATGAACATCTCACCGACCGACAAAGACATCGGGATCGGCCCGGATAACGCCAAGCGCTGGCTTCGCTCGGGCAAATGCAGCTTCCTGCCGGAAGAGCGTGAATGGCTAAGTCAGGTAGAAGCTCGCGGTTTTACCGATGTATTCCGTCACTTAAACCCTGACGAATCCGATACCTTTAGCTGGTTTGACTACCGCAGCAAAGGCTTTGAGCGCGAGCCCAAACGTGGCCTTCGTATTGACTTGGTAATGGCCAGCGATAACTTGTTGCCGAAAGCTAAGGACGCCGGCGTCAGCTATGAGATCCGAGGTATGGAACGCCCCTCTGACCACTGCCCGATTTGGGCCAGTTTCGAACTCTGATAGGCCGACAGATCCGTCATGAAAAAAATAAAAACCAGGGACAGGATACTCAACATCAGCTTGCAGCTGTTCAACAGTCTTGGTGAACCGAACGTCACCACCTTGTTGATCTCTGACGAGCTGGAAATCAGTCCAGGCAACCTTTACTACCACTTCAAAAGTAAAGGCGACATTGTTGAGGAGCTGTTTGAGAGCTTTGAGGCTGAAATGCTGGATTTGCTCGCGGTACCGGAAGATGCAGAGGTACCACTGGACCAATTCAGCTTCTTTCTGCACCTACTGTTCGAGACGGTTGCCCGCTACCGCTTCCTGTATCAGGATTTGGTGAACGTGCTGTCTCGATACGATCAGCTACAGGTGCGTTTTCGACGGATATTGAAGAAGAAAAATCTGGCTTTTCAATCGCTGTGCACAAGCTTTCAGCGGCAGGGATTGATGAACATTGAAGCGAAAGAACTCGATGCCATCTGCCAACAGCTAACACTGACGGTTTGCTACTGGAGCAGTTTCGACACACTCTCGCATCTGGATGATCGGGAGTTCGTCGATCCCGGTAAAGGGGTGTATCAGATTTTGCATCTGATACTGCCCCATCTCACCGAGGACAATAAAGAGGAAGTAAAGCTGATCAGTGAAACCTATATCTAACGGTCACTTACTCTTCTTCATCTCTGCGGTTTGATCCATTTCCACGAAGCTTGGCTAGTTCAGCTTCCAGGTATTCGATACGACTTTCCAGCGCCTGGATGTCTTCCTTGCGATGAATGCCTAATCGACGCAAAGCTCCGGAAACGCGCTGATCGAACATGTGCTCAAGCTTATCCCAAGTGCCGGTTGCTCGCTCACGGACTTCGTCGACCCGGTCTTCCACGGTACGAATTTGCTTGCCGACAACTCCGCGAGTTTTGGACTCAAGCTGCTCACCTTCCTGAACTAGGCGTTCAAAGAATTTGCCAGCGTCTTCTTCGGCTTTGGTATAGGCACCAAGTCCAGCCAACCAGATCTGACGAGCAGAGTCCTTAATCTTTCCTGGAAGCTGCGGATCTGTCTCGGGTGTTTGATCATCGTGCTCAGACATGAGTACCTCTTGAATACGAGCAATAGGATTAGTTGCCCATTATATTACAGCCACCTTTTGATTGCAGTGCTTGTAGCGATACCGCTGGAGCCCTTGTTACGAAAGGCCGCAATATAAAGAACGTTGGCATATGAAGAAATGTTTTCAAAGGAAATGGCTCAAAGCTTGAGTTGTACGAAATATGGTCAATACTTCTCGATACCGGTGTCCCAGTTGATGCCGGTTTGTCTGGAAGTCTTTCATGGATACTACTCGCACGCCTCAGCCCGGCATCCCAAGCCGGGCTTTTTTTTACCTTATCTCCTGTTATTATATGCTTATTCCAAACGCGGAAATTGATCAAGAGGTGATCCATGATAGACATTGCCTGGAGTGAGTTTACGCCCCTCAGCGCATTGACTGGCGGAGCTCTGATTGGCCTCGCCGCCGCCAGCTTCCTTCTGTTGAACGGTCGCATTGCCGGTATTAGCGGCATTCTCGGCGGACTGCTTACGCCGATGCGTAACGATATGATTTGGCGCCTGGCGTTTCTCGGCGGTCTGATCGGAATGCCCATCGTTTGGCAGCTGTTTGCCGAGCTACCGGAAATCGAGATCAACGCCGGCTTCCCGGCCATTATCATTGCCGGGCTATTGGTCGGTGTTGGCACCCGCTACGGGTCCGGTTGTACGAGCGGTCACGGTGTGTGCGGCTTGTCGAGGCTGTCGCCCCGCTCTCTGGTTGCCACGCTGAGCTTCATGGCAGCGGGCTTTGTCACGGTTTATATTATTCGTCACCTGATCGGAGCCTGATCCCATGAAATATAACGTTGCTTCTTTGGGTGCCGGCTTGATCTTCGGTTTGGGGCTCATCATTTCTGGCTTGGCTAACCCGGCTAAAGTTCTTGGCTTTCTGGACCTTGCCGGTCTTTGGGACCCTTCGCTCGCTCTCGTTATGGGCGGGGCCATTCTCATCGGCCTTTTTGCCTTTTCGGTCGCGCGCAAGCGAAGCCTATCGCTGCTCGGCTTTAACATGAAGCTTCCGACGAACACCAAGATCGACAAACGCCTTGTCGGCGGCAGCTTAATGTTTGGTGTTGGCTGGGGCATTGCTGGCTTCTGCCCTGGCCCGGCTTTGGTTGCCGCTGGCGCAGGCGAAATTAAAGGGATAGTCTTTGTCGCGTCCATGGTGGCAGGTATGATGCTCTTTGAACTCATTGAGCGGAAACGCGCGCATTCAGTCGGAAGCTAATCCAAAGATTGTGCTCATATCCGTGCCGGACTTATCAGTCGTCCGGCTCACCCAAACTTCGGAGAAGACCCGTGGATATCAGAAAAATTGACGACAACATTTCTGTTGCCCCCCAAATTGCCATCGAAGATATCGCCGAAATTGCCCGCCTTGGTTTCAAGACATTGATAGCGAACCGGCCTGATGGCGAAGAATACGGGCAGCCCCCGATGTCCGACATCCAGGCAAGTGCCGAGGAACATGGGTTAAAATGGGTCTATCTGCCTGTTGCTTCCGGCCATATTACCGATGAGGATGTCGATGCCTTCGCCCCCATGTTTCAGGAGGCAGAAAAACCAGCCTTGGCGTTTTGCCGATCCGGCACCCGTTGTACCGTATTGTGGGCACTCAGCTCAGCGCGGGAACAGGATCCACAGGACCTGCTCTCAGCAGCGTATCGGGCGGGTTATGATCTGACCGGGCTGATTGGCCGTATGCAGCAGCAAAATAACCAAAGTTAACACCCATCAACCGGAAAGTTTCAATGCCATACCAAGGGACTGAAAATTTCAGCCACAACCAGGCCGAGCGCCTGGGTGTTCTTGTCACCAATCTGGGCACACCAGACGCACCTACCCCATCAGCGTTACGAAAATATCTGGCGGAATTTCTATGGGACCCGCGTGTTGTCGAAGTACCACGTCCACTTTGGTGGCTGATACTGCATGGGGTCATCCTACGCATCCGCCCCAGACGAAGCGCAAAAGCCTATGCAGGGGTATGGTCTCCCGAAGGGTCTCCGCTCTTGGTACACACGGCCAAGCAAGCGGAAGGCATCAGAGAAGCATTACAATCGCGCTATGGCAGTAACGTTGTGGTTGGCTTTGCGATGCGATATGGCAATCCATCTATTCCCCGTGTACTGGATGAAATGCAACAGCAGGGCGTGAATAAACTTCTGGTGCTGCCCCTGTACCCGCAGTATTCCGCCTCAACCTCCGCTTCCACCTTCGATGCGATTTCCAAGAACTTTATGGGCCGCCGCTGGCTCCCTGATTTCCGCTTCGTATCCCATTACCACGACTTCCCTGCCTATATCGAGGCGATGGCTCAGCATATCGAGTCACACTGGGCAGAACACGGTCGTAAACAGAAACTGATTCTCTCGTATCACGGCATACCGCTTAAGTATCTGCTGAAGGGCGATCCCTATCATTGCGAGTGCCATAAAACGTCTCGCCTGCTGGCGGAACGGCTGGGACTCAAGAGTGACGAATACCACACCACCTTCCAATCGCGTTTCGGGCGCGAGGAATGGCTTCAGCCCTATACCGATGAAACGCTGAAATCACTGCCCGCCGCCGGCGTGAAGTCCATAGATGTGTTTTGCCCCGGATTTTCGGCCGACTGTCTGGAAACCGTTGAGGAAATCGATGAGGAGAACCGGGAGTACTTTATGGAAGCCGGTGGTGACGACTTTGCTTACATCCCCTGCTTGAATGCCACGCCGGGCCACATTGATGCGCTGGTGCAGCTTGTTGAGGAGAACATTCAAGGCTGGACCATGCCCACGAACGATAGTGAACAGCTGGAAGTTCGAGGCAAGATGGCAGAAGAACGCAAAAAGGCCACCTTCGCTGGCCGGGACGATATCTGAGCGCTTGAGACCAAGTGCCACCACTCTTACTTGGGGTGGTGGCTCTTGGCGACTTCAGTTTTCGCCACTTCCCCTTCACGTTCCAGGTCAGGCAAGGCTTGGCAGAACGTGCACTCTTCCGTATCAATCGCCGCTCCGCCCGATTCTACATAGCGAATTCTGTGGCTTGCATTGCCACGATTGGCCGATACCGAAAATCGACGATCTTTACGCTTTTCCTGATCGGAAAGCCTATCGTTATGCGACATAAAATACCTCCCTTCAGTACAATCTTGATGGTCGCGAAACCGCTAGGCAAACGCTATACGAGGTTAGACGGACTGGGCTTCAGGGCGGGATGATCTACCCACCGCACAAAGCGACGGCGGGCAGATCCTTTCAGACATCAGTTTTTACGAGCATCTTCCCAGGTTTTGAGCAGCTCCGCATAGGGAACTGTTCTGCCCGGTGCTTTCTCGTTCTCCAGTTTTGGCTTAGGTGCGCCTGGCTGCTCCAGCCAGTACTGAGGGTCGCGGGGTTTGTTCAGTTTCGGACCACAGTTAGGCATGACATTGGCTCGCTCCAGACGCTCCATCACACGGTCTTGAGCATCAGCAAGACCGTTCAGAGCTTCTTGCGGCGTTGCTTCACCACTGGCAGCCTGTGCAATGTACTGCCACCAGAGTTGTGCCAGTTTCGGATAATCCGGAACGTTGGTACCGGTCGGAGTCCACTGGACGCGTGCCGGGCTGCGATAGAACTCGACAAGACCGCCGAGTTTCGGGGCCATCGCTGTCATGTGCTCCGAGTTGATATCAGAGTCACGAATGGGTGTAAGGCCTGCGATGGTTTTCTCCAGCGACACGGTCTTGGCAACGGTGAACTGGGCATAAAGCCACGCGGCCAAACGACGCTTCTCGGGTGTGGAGTTCAGGAAAGTCCATGAACCTACGTCCTGATAACCCAGCTTCATGCCCTCTTCCCAGTATGGGCCTCGAGGTGAAGGCGCCATGCGCCATTTAGGCGTGCCGTCTTCATTAACCACTGGCAGGCCATCTTCGATCATGCTTGCGGTGAAAGCGGTGTACCAGAACACCTGCTGGGCAATATTACCTTGAGCCGGAACCGGGCCGGATTCAGAGAACGTCATACCGGTTGCTTCAGGTGGCGCGTATTTCTCCATCCAATCGACATATTTGGTGGTCGCATAAACCGCCGCAGGCCCGTTCGTGGCACCGCCACGTGATACGTTCGAACCTACCGGGTGGCAGCCTTCAACACGAATCCCCCACTCGTCCACTGGCAGACCGTTAGGCAAGCCTTTATCGCCGGCACCGGCCATGGAGAACCACGCATCGGTAAAGCGCCAACCCAGTGACGGGTCTTTCTTACCGTAATCCATGTGACCATAGACCTTCTTACCGTCAATCTCCTTCACGTAGACGGTAAAGAACTCGGCAATATCTTCATACGCAGACCAATTAATAGGAACGCCCAGCTCATAGCCGTAGCGGTCCTTAAACTGCTTCTTCAGATCGTCTCTTTCGAACCAGTCCGCGCGGAACCAATACAGGTTTGCAAATTGCTGACTAGGCAGTTGATACAGCTTGCCGTCCGGTCCCGTGGTGAAATCCAGTCCGATAAAATCATCGAGATCCAGAGTGGGTAGCGTCAGGTCTTTGCCCGACCCGTTCATGATGTCCTCGACCGCCACCACTTTGCCGTAGCGAACGTGGGTACCAATCAGGTCGGAGTCGTTTACATAACCGTCGTAGATATTCCTGCCAGACTGCATTTGGGTTTGCAGCTTCTCGATAACGTCGCCTTCCTGGATCAAGGTATGATTAAGCTTGATACCGGTAATGTCAGAAAATGCTTTGGCTAAAACGTTGGATTCGTACTCGTGGGTCGCAATGGTTTCGGAGACTACGTTGATCTCCATACCACGGAAATCTTTCGCAGCGTTGGTGAACCAGGCCATCTCTTCCAGCTGCTGCTCTTTGGTCAGGGTTGATCTCTTGAATTCGTCAGTTACCCACTTTTCAGCGGCATCTGAATACTGATCCGCGTAGGCTTGCAGGCTGAGCCCCATCGTGGCTGCGGCGATAGCAGCGCTGAGTATTAGGGCCCCGGGATGTTTTTTATTCTTGGACATATCCGACCTCATTTACTGTTTTTGTTGGGAGCGCGCCACAAACCGCACTCGGGGTTTATTTCAACATCACATACACCATGAAAATTGTGTTCGTTTAGGTTTGATGAGCGTTTTCAAACACTGTTTACAAGCTAGTTCGCAAACGAACCCTTTACAAATTTCAACACGGGTCTATTAGCCCCACCGCAGCAGCACCAGCAACCAAAGCACCGAGACACCCAATGCGACCCACAAACTAATGTCGCTGACGGCCAGAAAGGCGAGGTGAATATAGGCCGCTGACAACAAGCCAATGAAAAGGCGGTCTCCGCGGGTCGTTTCAATGGGCAGGAAACCCTTGCGTTCCGAGCAAGGTGAAACGATTTCGTAAACCGTCATAACGGCCAAAATGGCAGCGATGACCGCAAAGAACATGGCAACGCTGGGAGTCCAGTTCATCCATGCAATCATAAGTTTTCTCCTCAAACGCGCCCGAGCGCGAAGCCTTTAGCCACGTGGTTGCGAACAAACCAGATCACCAGCAAGCCGGGAATAATGGTCAACACACCGGCGGCGGCCAGAACACCCCAATCAATACCGCTCGCTCCGATGGTGCGAGTCATGATGGCTCCAATGGGTTGGGCATCCACCGACGTCAACGTTCTCGCCAACAACAACTCGACCCAAGAGAACATGAAAGCGAAGAAAGCCGTGACGCCGATACCAGAGCGAATCATCGGCAGAAACACTTTCACGAAGAATCTCGGAAAGCTGTAACCATCGATGTACGCCATTTCGTCGTATTCCCGAGGGACCCCTTTCATGAACCCTTCGAGAATCCATACGGCCAGGGGCACGTTGAACAAGCAGTGAGCCAGCGCTACCGCAATGTGGGTATCGAACAGGCCAATCGATGAATACAGTTGGAAAAAGGGCAGCAGGAAAACCGCGGGTGGCGCCATACGATTGCTGAGCAGCCAGAAGAACAGATGCTTGTCGCCCAGGAACTTGTATCGACTGAACGCGTATGCCGCTGGTAAAGCCACCAGCAACGTGATAACCACGTTAATGGTCACGTAGGCCATGGAATTCAGATAGCCGTTGTACCAACTTGGGTCGGTGAAAATCACCACGTAATTCTCAAGGGTAAAATTCTCCGGCCACATGGTTAGCCCGCCAAGGATCTCCTGATTGGTTTTGAACGACATGTTCAACAACCAATAGACGGGGGTTAGCAACAGAATAATAAAGGCCGTGATCGCGATATTTTTCGAGCGGGCTTGCTTCATCACACTCTCCTTATTGTTCTTTGTCGGCGTGAGTGATCGCAGTGAAGAACAGCCATGAAATCAGCAGAACGATCAGGAAATAAATCAGGGAGAATGCCGCCGCACGGCCCAGATCAAACTGCCCTATCGCCATGGTCGTCAAGGTTTGGCTCAGGAAGGTGGTCGAACTGCCCGGGCCCCCCCCGGTTAGAACAAACGGCTCGGTGTAAATCATAAAGCTGTCCATAAAGCGCAACAGCACAGCAATAATCAGCACACTTTTTAGTCGTGGGAGCTGTATGTAGCGGAAAACCGCCCACTTGGATGCCCGGTCTATTTCTGCCGCTTGATAAAAGGCTTCAGGAATCGCACGCAGGCCGGAATAACAAAGTAATGCTACCAAGGGAGTCCAGTGCCAGACATCCATCAACAATACCGTTAGCCAGGCGTCGACGGTGTTACCGGTATAGTTATAATCAACACCCAATTGGTTGATCCCCCAGCCAAACAAGCCGATGTCACCCCGGGCGAAGATTTGCCAGATCGTTCCAACCACGTTCCAGGGGATCAGTAACGGAATAGCCACCAGAATCAAGCACAGCGAGCCCTTGATGCCAGACTTAGGCATCATCAGCGCAACGCTGATGCCCAGTGGGATCTGTATCAACAGCACGGCGCCCGAAAACAAAAACTGGCGAAGCAAAGAGTCTTGCAAGCGCTCGTCGGTGAGCACCTCCTTGAACCATTCCGTACCCACAAAATACGCTTGCCCCGGCCCAAAGATATCCTGAACGGAATAGTTGACCACGGTCATCAGTGGAATGAGCGCCGAAAACGCCACCAACAAGAACACCGGCAACACCAACCACCAAGCTCGATTGTTCGGGATCTTATCCATCACGATCGCTCCTGCATCAGGAATTCGTCGACATACAGCATCGTCCACTGAGGTGGCATCGAAAGGTGGACGCGACTGCCAATCTTCGCCTCGAAATCCTCATCGACTCGTACTTTCAGTGTCTTGGCATCGAGCCCTACATCGATTATTTTGTAAGTCCCAAGATCTTCCATATCCAGGACCTCTACCTCATAAGAATTCTTTTTATCTTCAAGAGTTAACTCCATGAATTCAGGGCGTATACCAATCTTAAGATTATTGGAGTCAAGGCGATTCAAATGCTCGATCTGCCAGGACGTCAAGTTCACCTCCGTTGCACCAAAGCGGACGCCAGCCTCGCACCGCTCAACTTCAATGAGGTTCATTCCGGGGCTACCAATAAAGTAGCCAACGAAGGTGTGATTGGGTTGCTCGAACAACTCGGTAGGCGTGCCGAACTGGACAATCTGGCCGTCATACATAACCGCTATTTTGTCGGCAAAGGTGGACGCTTCTAATTGATCATGCGTCACATAAACCATGGTGATATCGAATTGCTCGTGGATTTGCTTGAGCTTGCGGCGCAACTTCCACTTGAGCTGAGGGTCGATGACTGTCAGAGGCTCATCGAACAGGATGGCGGACACGTCTTCTCGCACTAGCCCTCGCCCCATGGACACCTTCTGCTTTTCGTCGGCCGTCAGGTTCTTGGCTTTCTTGTGCAGCTTGTCCTCGATCTCCAGAACTTCGGCGATCTCTTGCACACGCTCCTTGATACGCGCTGCTGGGACTTTGTTGTTCTTCAACGGAAACGCGAGGTTTTGGTAGACGGTCATCGAGTCGTAAATCACCGGAAACTGGAAAACCTGTGCGATATTCCGATCCCGTGGCGAGAGCGCATTGACTCGTTTGCCGTCAAACAACACTTCGCCTTCCGATGGCTGAACCAGGCCTGAAATAATGTTGAGCATCGTGCTCTTCCCGCACCCGGACGGCCCCAAGAGCGCATAAGCACCGCCTTTGTGCCAGACGTGGTCGAGCTGACGAATCGCGTAATCTTCCGGGCCTGCGGGCGATTTACTGTAGCTGTGAGCCAGTGACTTTAAGTGAATCTCAGCCATTACACTCCCCTCCCCGAAACCTGCGACGGCATGTGCACCAGTTGTTCGTGGGTGTCGAAAACGAACAGTTTGTTCATCGGCAGGTACACGTTGATGGGGGCGCCTGTGTGATATTGATGCACCCCCATCGATTGAGTCACCATTTCGAAATGGCGGTTCTCGACATGCATAAAGGTTTCAGAGCCACTGATTTCACTCAGAGCCACTTCCACAGGTATTTCAAGGTCGTCATCGTTGGTGGGAGCCAGAGCGATATGGCTGGGCCGGATTCCAAACCAGTATTCGCCAGGTTTTAGATTGGCTAGCTCTTGCGTCAGAGCGTGGCGGGTGTCTTCGTCAAACGAAAGTTCGGTATCGGAAACGCGGCCGCGAAGCAGATTCATAGGCGGTTCGCTGAATAGCTGAGCTGCCAGCGTATTCACCGGCTTGCGATATACCTCCATCACCGGGCCGCTCTGCACCACCTTGCCTTCATGCAGCAGTGTGGTAGTGCCACCCAAGGCCAAGGCTTCGTTTGCCTCGGTTGTCGCGTAGACAGCAATGCACTGGCGTTCCCGGAACAAATCCCGAAGTTCGGCCCTCAACTCCTCTCGCAACTTGTAATCGAGGTTAACCAGGGGTTCATCGAACAGCACAAGCGTGGCGTCTTTAACCAAGGCTCGCGCCATCGCCGTGCGCTGCTGCTGACCACCGGAAAGTTCAAGGGGAAACCGCTTCAGCAGCGGTTCAATTTGCAGCATCGCCGCGGTTTCTTTCACTCGCCGATCGATTTCCGATTCCGGCATTTTCGCAAGCCGCAGCGGTGAGGCGATATTTTCGTAGACAGAAAGGTTCGGATAATTGATGAACTGCTGATAGATCATTGAAATATTGCGGCGCTGGACACTTTGTCCGGTTACATCGTCTCCGTTGTAAATCAACCGGCCTTGTGTCGGCTTGTCCAGCCCCGCCATCAGTCGCATTAACGAGGTTTTACCCGCGAGCGTCCGACCCAGCAAAACGTTGAACGAGCCGGCCTCAAATGTCAGGTTAGCATTCCGAATGTAATCGACACCGTCGACTATTCGGGAAAGGTTCTCGAGCGTTAAGGACATGTGTCTTCCTTGTTGTTCTTGTGAAAACGTGTCCGGGCAACGAATCGCGCCCTGTTATCCAGTGTTAGCTGCGATAGAACAAGGGCTCACGATGGCAAAGCCATGCCGGCCTATAGCTTTTGTACAGCATTAATCCAGCCCTCATACAAACGGTCACGATGCTCTTTCGTCATCATCGGGGTAAAGCGACGATCGCATCGCCACAAATCCGAAAGGTCTTCCAGCGAGTCGTAAACGCCGGCCTTCAACCCTGCCAGATACGCCACACCCAGAGCCGTGGTTTCCACCAATGACGGCCGGTCTACGGTTGCCCCAAGAATGTCAGCCAGGAACTGCAATACCCAACTGTTCGCAACCATTCCGCCGTCTACCCGGAGTGTAGTTGGCCGAATGCCGTCCTTCTCCATGGCCTTCTGCAAATCCTTCGTCTGGTAACACACGGACTGCAACCCGGCGGTAACAATCTCTTTGATTCCCGTGTCCCGCGTTAATCCAAAGATAGCCCCTCGGGCGTCAGGATCCCAGTAAGGTGCCCCGAGCCCGGTAAATGCAGGCACCAAATACACCCCATGGTCGACCGGTGTTCCCTGCGCTAAAGGTTCGGTATCGCAGGCGTCGTTGATCAGCTGCAAACCGTCCCGCAACCACTGAATGGCAGCTCCGGCGATAAAAATGCTGCCTTCCAAAGCATAGGTGGTTTTTCCATTAAGGCGATACGCTACGGTAGTCAGTAGGCGATGTTCCGAACGCAGCGCCTTGTCTCCAGTGTTGAGCATTAAAAAACAGCCTGTGCCGTAGGTGCTTTTGGCCATTCCAACCTCGAAGCAAGTCTGCCCGAACAAGGCAGCCTGCTGATCCCCAGCGACACCGTACACTCGCGTACCGTTAAGCGCGCCGCCCTCGGTAATTTCACCGAAGTCATCGGATGAGTCCATAACCTCCGGCAACAGCGATGCCGGAATATCGAACATTTCCAGCAGGTCTGTGTCCCACTGCTGGGTATGAATGTTAAACAGGAGCGTGCGACTGGCGTTGGTGGCATCGGTGCGGTGCACCTGGCCTTCGGTCAACCGCCAAAGTATGAACGTATCCACGGTACCGAATGCCAACTCCCCACGTTCAGCTCGCTCTCTGACACCCGCAACGTTCTCGAGCACCCAGCGAATCTTTGTGGCGGAAAAATAAGGGTCGATTAGCAAACCCGTCTTTCCGTGCACCCAGGGTTCGTGGCTGCTTAGCTTCAAGGATTTACAGTAATCCGCCGTTCGCCGGTCTTGCCAGACAATGGCGTTGTACACCGGCTCGCCGGTTTTTCGGTCCCATATAATGGTTGTTTCACGCTGATTGGTGATACCTACCCCGAGTACTTCATCGTCTGGGCCGAATTCTTCTGCCATCACAGAGTCGCACGTACGCTTCACCGTTGACCAAAGGTCCTCGGGATCGTGCTCTACCCAACCGCTGTCCGGGAAATGCTGAGGGAATTCCTCTTGTCGAACTGCGTGTATATTGCCGTCCAGATCAAAGAGTATGGCTCGGGAGCTGGTGGTTCCTTGATCAATGGAAAGTAGGTACTGACTCATGCGTTATCGGCCTCACGTTCATTTTTGTTCGCATTTTTGCTTTTTTGAACAACAAATACCAAGATTTTTCGGTTCATTACCCATATATAGCATTCAAAGCGGCATCCGACCTGCCGTAACGGCTGCATAAAGTTGGCAAAACAACTAAACTTTCGCTGAATTTTCGGTGACACTCACACTCGAACAATAGACTGGCATAGGCAGGGCATATTGAATGGCACAAAGGCGTCGGCAGGAACTCATCCTGGAGTTGATCCAGGAAAACGGCTTTGTCACCACCGACCAGCTGGTAGATCAGTTTCAGGTTACGCCACAAACTATTCGCCGGGATTTAAACGAGCTGGCCAAGCATAAGAAGTTGCGGCGTCACCACGGCGGTGCGGGCATAGACTCGAGCACTGTGAATACCGCGTATCAAGACCGGAAAATAATGGATCTTGAAGCGAAAGAGCGTATCGCCGACGCCATGGTAAAACTCATCCCCGACAATTCTTCGCTGTTCATTAATATCGGTACCACCACTGAAACCATTGCTAAAGCTCTACTAGGGAAGAGCGGTTTACAGGTGGTGACGAACAACCTGCATGTGGCCTCGATCCTTTCCGCCAAAGAAGACTTTCACGTCATTATCGCCGGCGGTGAAGTAAGGAGCCGTGATGGCGGCATAGTTGGTGAGGCAACCCGCGATTTCATCAACCAATTCAAGATGGATTTCGGCATTATCGGGATCAGCGGTATTCACAACGACGGTTCACTTCTGGATTTCGATTACCGTGAAGTGCGCGTCGCACAGGCCATTATTGCTAACTCCGGCCAAACACTGCTGGCTGCAGACCACTCCAAGTTTGGTCGTAACGCAATGGTGCGGCTGGGTACCATCACCCAGGCCGATCACGTGTTTACCGATGAGAAGCCGCCTGAAGAAATTGCGAAGATGCTCAAAGAACACAGCGTAACCCTGCATTTGGTTTGATCCCCCTCCTCTCACCCGCCTCGAACACTCTCTTTCCATTTTCGTTTTCTTTCCAATTTTCCTTTACGAACATTGCGGACTTTCGCATAATGATGAAACGAATTTATTAAGGCGTCGGGAGATCATCAGCCATGTCAGCAGAACATCCACATTATGATGTCGTCGTCGTGGGCGGAGGCATCAATGGTACGGGCATCGCCATGGATGCGGCAGGCCGGGGCCTAAAGGTTCTGTTGTGCGAAATGAATGATCTGGCCTCTGCCACCTCTTCAAATAGCAGCAAGCTCATCCACGGTGGACTGCGCTATCTGGAGCACTACGAATTCCGGTTGGTGCAGAAAGCGCTGGCTGAACGAGAGTCTCTGCTGCGCAACTCCCCGCATATTATGCGCCCGATGCGATTCCGCCTGCCCCACCGCTCCCATTTGCGCCCGGCCTGGATGATTCGAACGGGACTCTTTCTCTATGATCACCTGGCTAAGCGTGAAATATTGCCGGGCTCCCGCTCTATCCGCTTTGACGATTCCGGGCCACTGAAGCCGGAAATGACCCGCGGTTTCGAATACTCAGATGGCTGGGTCGACGATGCCAGGCTGGTTGTACTGACGGCCAAGAAAGCGCAACAGGCCGGCGCAACCATCCTGACTCGCACAAAATGCGTAAACGCAAAGCGCGGAAAAGACCAATGGCAAGTAACTCTTCGCGACACCGCTACAAACGCAGAGCAGACGGTTACAGCGAAATCCATTGTTAACGCCTCAGGCCCTTGGGTTAGTGCCCTGTTTGGTGAAGCGCTCTCCATGCCCGCGCCCAAGATGATTCGCATGGTTAAAGGCAGCCACATTGTTGTGCCGCGTCTTAACCAGGAAGAAGAAGCTTACATTCTACAAAACGAGGATGAGCGGATCGTTTTCGTGATTCCTTACGAAGATAACTTTTCACTGGTGGGCACCACTGACGTCGAATACGTAGGCGATCCGTCGAAAGCGAAAATTTCACCGGAAGAAACGACCTACTTGCTGGAAATCGTAAACGATCACTTCAAACGGCAGTTGCAGCCCTCTGACGTGGTTTGGTCGTATTCCGGTGTTCGACCACTGATGGACGGTGAAGAAGAGAATGCCCAAAAGGCTTCACGCGATTACACGTTCGAAGTGAGCGACGAAAAAGGCAAAGCGCCACTGATCTCGGTATTCGGCGGCAAGATCACCACTTACCGAAAGTTAGCCGAAGCTGCCACAGACAAGCTTTGCAACTTCTTTGAGAGTGCGGGCGATCGCTGGACCAAAAAAGCCGTCCTGCCTGGTGGTGATTTCGACAATCAGGACAATCTTGCAGCCACGCTCAAACAAGATTATCCGTGGCTACCAGACAACCTCGTTCGCCGATACGTTCGGACCTACGGCACCCTATCCCGCGACGTTCTATGCGATTGCACTTCCATTAATGATCTTGGTCGACTCTTTTCAGGCACGCTCTATGAGCGAGAGGTGAACTATCTGGTACACAACGAGTGGGCTGTGACATCAGAAGACATCTTATGGCGTCGCACCAAACAGGGGCTGTACGCCAAAGCCGATGACGTCGAGGCATTGGACCAGTATCTGGAAAATTTAGCTGGGCGTTAGCGGTTTACAGCTGACCATTAAGAATGTCGTTAGTTGCTTGGAGATTTATAGACCCAGCGCACCGGAGGCGTCTTTGCGTCAGTTTTTTTAACACACCAACCTAGCCTACAAACATAAGTCCTTCTTTTATATCCCACGGTATAAATCTTGCACTCACTCGAATATTCGAAAGAGGGCGAATTCTAGCGACTAGCTGCCGCAGGGTTCGCCTCCTCTCCTTTATTGCAAGAGCTGACATAATTATGAAACACACCATCAAATCACTGATCTTGTTGTTGGCTCTTGGTTTTATGTCGCCGGCTAATGCCGCCCTGATCACCTACGCCTACAACGACAAAATATCGAATCAATTTGAGTCTTACGATGCCGCTGCCCTATTCACAGTAGATGATCAGCGAAGCGGATTGGTTTCGGCTGTGTTTACCAGCACCCCTATTTCCTTCTCTTGGTCGGGGTTCGTTCCCTTAATGTACGCGCAGCCTGTCAGCAATGTTGGGCGCCTTTACGAAAATGGATTCGAGCCGTTCGATGTTGGCGACTACGAGTGCTTCCTGTTCCTCGACCTATTCTGGCTCGAAGCCGGGGAAAACATCTTCCACAACTTGCATAAAACAGCTCCCTTTGAAGGTGCCCATGTCGCAAACCTCACCACCGAAACCGGCTATTCTTTCACTGGCAGGCTCACAAAACTGACAACCACTCAGGTGCCCGAGCCCACACCGCTAGCACTTTTTGGCCTCGGACTACTGGGATTAGCAGCGCGTCATTCAAGAGAGCTGCGAAAGAAAACTCTGGCAGCCTTCGCATAGCCACAGTCGTTTTGTCCTAAAATGCCTCAAAAAATATCCCCTGCACCGTAAAACTCTGAAAAATAGGGTTTATTAAGCTCATAAGATAGGGCAAAATCTCTCACGTAACTAAGCGAACCTCGAAGGCATGAATGGATGCCGACCTTCCTCAGTAAGCTTCCCTTACCTATTAGATCCGAACGCTAAACGTCTCCCTTCGGCCACACTGTCGGCTACGAAGCGGAAGACGCTCGCCCGTTTGACGATTTTATTGGATGAACAAACACCCAGAGTTGGCAGGGCTTCAGTGGCTCAAATAGGCATATTCAGGGAAACCTAAGCAGCTAACCAGAATACAGCAGGGGTATTGAGTGCAGGCATCAACAACCCATACACCAAAATTCCGAACAAACGGCTTCACGATTCTTGAACTGATCATTACTCTTGCGGTTATCGCTATCCTCGTCAATATCGCGATTCCCTCGTTCTGGACCACCCAGCAAAGCATGCGCGTAGGATCTGCCGCTAACAATCTCCACGGCATCATCCATCATGCACGCTCAGCAGCCTCCAAAACACAGCAAAACCTTCAGCTGTGCCCCATGGACGGTGACTGGACAAAGGGCGTTTACACCACGTTCGCCGCTTGCGATGGCACGGTGCCCAGCGACCCCGAGCGTCGAAGCTATGAGTTTGACAGCCAGGTGACGGTTAAGACGGAGTGGAGTACCAACGGCTTGACGTTTACCGCCGATGGCGCAGTTACCTCTGACAAAGCTATTACGCCTTTCGACCTTGGAGGCACCTCCTCTCGCGTTACGGTCAGGCGAGTGAGGCTGACGACCACCGGAACCTCCAAGATCGAGCATGTTGGCACAGGCACATGATGAACAAACAAAGCGGAATAACGCTCATTGAGGCACTTATCGCAATGCTCATTTTGTCGATTGGTGTACTGGCTCTAATTTCATTAGTGACCAGCGCGGTCGTGGCTTCGCACCGAGCGGATCAGCATGCACTTATGCGAGTGATCGCAACCGATATTCAAGAACGCGCATGGATTCACTCCAACCCGGGTGACAGCTGCAACAATTCAGTAGCGATCGCAAACCTGAATTCGTGGTCCAGCCACCCACTTATCAACGAACCATCTACACCACCAATGAGCCTGTCGGTTAGAAATGATGGTGGCTGCATACTCACAATCACCCCACAGGGCAACACGGCAGCAATGGAATTCCAAGTCACCGGACCTGGGGGAGCATCTTGATGAAGCAATCCGCCAGCGGTTTCACCTTGATTGAGCTGATGATCGCAATGCTGATCGGTCTGGTCGTGTCAGCCGGTGCGATTCAGATGTTTCAGCATGCCATGACGCAGACCAACCGAGCTAACGAAATTCAGAGAACCCAGCAAACATTGCTGGCGACCATAGAGCACGTCATTCCGCGTATACGAACCGCGAGCGTGGTGAGCCCTGATCCCGACGATGCAAACGGTAACGGCCTTCAGATCACCCGAACAGCCAGCTCGACCAACCCTGGCAACAACTGCACCGGTGCTCCGAATACCGCAGGGGCTGTCGTGGTCGAGCGTTATTTCATAAGCGGCCAGGACCTCAACTGCGAAAGCAACGGACAAACCGCCGTAGTCGCATTCGACATCGTCAGCTTCAACCTGAACCGCCTTTACGAAGACACCAATGGCGATGGCCGGGGTGATACCACACACACAAAGCCACTCCCAAACAGCGGTGTGATGGTAGGTGCAGAAATAACAATTGAGCAGCCTTTGGTGGACGGTGGCTCACGAATAATCCCTATGCATATAGCGCTGCGCAATAACGCCCTTGCCAACCGAAACAAACGCGGAGACTTCAGCCCATGATGAACCACAATGACCAAAAGGGCTTTGCCCTGATTACGGTACTCATCATGCAACTCATGATCGGCATTTTGGCTGTATCGGCCATAGACACCGCCATACTCGGAATGCGTCAAAGCAGCGCAAGCCAGCAAGCCCACACCGCTTACAACATGGCCGAACAAACGCTGTTAGCCGGCGTACGGTGCATCCAGTCAGAGCATAGTAATGGGAAAGATCGAAACCAAATTAAGAACGATTGCGCGAACGACAACTTGGCATTAGAGGACGTAGCCCCGCGATCACTGCTCCTGACGGCCCAGGGAGAGCTTGCTACCGGAGCCCGTCGAGATCTGAGCCTGCTCGCGACACAACCATTTTCTAGCACGTTATTCGATGCTGACGCGGCCTACACCTGCTTTGGGGGGAACTGTACTTTTAGTCCGCCGACCAGTGCAGCATCACCAGGCGCGGACGGAACCGATCGCTGGCTGCCGGGCCAAGAGGCTGGAGATGCCGATATTTTAGCGCAAGGCTGCGGAGCTAATGGCAGCCATAGTCCACCTGAAAATCCAAATGGCAAAGATGACAAGGCCGGCATTATTATCCCAGACGGCACCATTGTTGAAAGCAACGGCAACGGCAACGGCAACGGCAATGGCAATGGTGGTGGAAGTAGCGGCGGGAAAAGTCAGTTTGAAGGAAACCCCGCGATTGTGGATACCCCAGAAAGCTATGCCGATAATTACGGTGAAGACGGCGAACTGGCACACGAGGCTACCGAGAGAGCCGAAATAGAACTCAGCGATCAGATTGAGATCTTAGCGAGCACCGCCGAAGGAAGTGAAGGTGACATATCTTTGAATGAAAGTGAAACCGGTATATGGCTCGTTGGAGATGGTCAAACACTGTCCCTGAGCGGAAAAACGGCCGGTGGAACCATCATCCTGGATGGCGGAACCTTGGAACTAAGCGGCAATGAATGCTTTGCCGGACTGGTAGTCGCTCGAAATGGAGGCTCCATTACCACTTCTGGCACCCCTGCCATCGTCGGGGCCGTCCTACAGGTTGCCGGATTTATGCAAAGAGACAGCCTTCAAGGCAATTCGAGCGTGTATTATTCTTCAGCGGTATTGGGGTGGGCGCAAGAGATCGCAAATAACCTCGATAGCGGTGACAAGTGGAGCGTTAGCAACTTTGATCAGACCGTTGTCGCAAAGAGTCACGAGGGCTAAGTTTGATCGAGAATATCGGTATTACCAACTGGTATCGCATTTTCTAAGCCGTTTCTGCCTTTAATATATTCGATTTCACACTCTCGAGTAATCAATGGTGGCCATCGTGAATGCTGCAGGTTAGCGGGTTCACATCCGCTTTGAAGTGTATCCGTTTTTAGCATCCGGCAACCTCGGTTTGTACCGTCGGTTGCCGGATTAACGCAGCTCAGAAACCCGCTTATTTAGAAAGGTAGTTTCTGGAACATCACATCTGTGAACTGAACGCTACCCGCCGGTAGTTGATCAAACCGGATCTCTGCACGAACAAGGCTTGCGAGGTCCAGCTCGCTGTTGAAAATTGGGAGTGCATCCAGACGGAAAGGAACCATGTTGTTAATAGTCTTCCCTCCAGTGTCCCGTGCTGACACCGGGAGCCCGGGCGGCGCGTACAGAGCATCGCTATAATCGCTGGCCAGTAGACTCACTGATACGCCATTGGCATCGGTTAACACCAGCGTAAAATCCTGCCCCAACATGTTATCCGGTGTTGTGCTCACCCCCATTCGCAGACTGAGGAAATCCATGTCACTGACATCCAGGCCAGTTTCCGAGAGTTCAAAACTCGCATAGGCCGCTGCACCGACATAAGCCACAGAAATCTGCGGTGCGCCAGAAATCGTGGCCGGTGAGATACAGCGATCCAGATTCCCATCAGCGAGGTCATCGCGGCTGTCGAGCCCGCCGCCAAAGCCCGGGTTACACCAGAACAACTCATCGGTTGCCCCAGAGCTATTAGCATTGCCCAGATTGTTCTGCTCCAACGAAGTCACATCCAGCGTGTCATCAACCACAATGATCGAGTCCTTAGGCTGCTGAAACGACAAATGAATGAGCTCATCGCATGTTTCCACCCCCACTGGGCACGCACTTTCCGGCAGGCTTTCCTTTCCTCCCCAGTACCCTGCAAACTTTGTCTCACCGCCAACGAAGAGTCGCAAAAAAGAGGCGATCAGGAATTCGCCATGCCGCTCCTGATCGCTACGTGCAAAACGTCCCCCAACTGGCGACGCTTCAGAACAATATGGATCGAAACCGTTCAAAGTAGCATCATCATTGAACCAAAAGCTGTTGTAATAGTTATGGTTGGCGCCAATCGAAGTGATCATATACTGAGCACCCTGAGTATTTTCCGGGTTGTAACGCAAATTGTCGTACATATAAATGCCATGGGGGTTAGCCACATCGCCATCACAGTACGGAGATAAAGTTACCCAGGCCGTATTGGTTGGAGCTTCCTGACTGAAATCAGTCGGAGCAAGCGAAAACACCCCGAGAATCTCATGTGCGCGGGTGAAAGAGTTGTCACCGTTGTTCCGGTTGTTGATAGTGAAGTCCCGATTGTAAGAGACAGCCTTGGCCACCGCGTTACCCCCACGGGAGTGCCCCATCAACCCTACCCGCTCACTATCGGTGACGCCGGATAGTGCAACAAGGCTGGTTCCCTGTTGGTCAAAACGGTAAATTGAATCCGGGTTTGTGGCTATGTCACGAACAATATCCAAATGATGCAGCAGGAGCTCGGCGCGTGCCGTGATACCGGCGTCGTTGGAGCTTCCACCATCCTGGGCATTAATATCATTTGCGTCGATGGACAAAACCACATAGCCGTGACTAGCCATGTTTTCAGCTATGTAGTCATACCCCTTGTCCGACCGAATTGGCTCCAGGCCGCTGGCTTCACAGTCGGTGTCGGACGACTCGTTACCGTTTTCGTTGCCCGTCGTAGAACACGTTGAATGACGACCGTGTTGAAATAGAATCACCGGAAAGCCACCCTCAGGAACTGCCTGCTCCTCTGTTAAAACCGGGAAGTGCATGACTCCGGCCACATCGGATTCGAACGTTTCAGTCCTTCGTCCTTCATCATCGATTCTGGAGGTGACTTGCAGAGGTGCATAACGGTAATCGATTGGACCGGCAACCTGATATGACCCAAAATCGTCAACAGCGGGTGCCACTCCATCAAAACGCTCAGCGCCACTGATTATCGTCTCAACCCCATCTTTTGGCTCAGCATTGATCGGGTTGCTGGCTTCCACACTCTCGGTGCTACTACTGTCCCCGCCCCCACATGCAGTGAGAAATGCGGTCATGGCAGCCAAGCTTAAGACGTTGATTTTCATTCGGAGGATTCCTAAGTTGCGAATGCAGCTTAGACTCAGCAACTAACGGGCCAAAAGCATTACGGCCAACATTGGCGCCTGTTGCAGAGAAACTATCGGAGAAAGACGATCTGGAAATTGTGTGACGCTGTCCCGTTTTGAGGCAACGCTTTTTCAAACGCCCGTTTTAAGTGCGCGCTCGAACACAATCGCCCCCCCTCAACAAATACCAGAAAGAACGTGGAACAGAATGGCAGACATGCCCATTGCTCTTCTGCAAGGTCTGGAACGTGAGATGGATATTTAAATACAAGAAAGGAAGTGAAAACTAAGAAAGAAATGGCGGTGGGCCAGGGATTCGAACCCCGGGAAGGCTATTAACCTTCGGCGGTTTTCAAGACCGCTGCATTCAGCCGCTCTGCCAGCCCACCGCATCTTTCTCGCCATCATGTCGACAGCGGTGTGCATGATACCGGAATAGCCTATGCTGTCAACGGTCTGTATCGAAATTCCTAAAATTCTCGTTCATTTTCTTTATATTGATCATCCTTTCAACAATCTTGACAAGGTGGACGAAGTGTAATGAACTTCTTGGCTGGGTTTATTGTCCTAAATGATTGAAAGTTGCGCATACAACCTTATTATGGGCTACAGGTTAGAGGGAATCAGCAAGGCGAGATCAGCCCGTGCCCTCCCCGCCGTTTGATAAATTCGGAGACGAGAATGGATAACAGGCAATACAACGTTCAAAGCCAGGGTGGCCTCCAAGTCGCTCGAGGCAGCGCTACGGGCGCCATTAGCCCGGCAGCAACCAAAGTTCTACGCAACACCTACACCCTTCTGGCAATGACACTCCTGTTCAGTGCTGTCATGGCCGCTGTTTCCATGAGCATTGGCTTGAGCCGAGGCGCAAGCTTGGTATGCAGCTTAGGTGCACTGGCACTGGTATGGCTTGTTCTACCAAGAACCGCCAACAGCTCAGCTGGCATCGGTGTTGTTTTCGCCTTCACAGGACTTTTGGGCCTTTCACTCGGCCCCATCCTGATGCACTACCTGCAGTTTTCTAACGGCAGCCAGATCGTTATGCAAGCACTGGGCGGCACAGCCGTGGTGTTTCTGGGACTGTCAGGCTACGTGCTGACCACCAAGAAAGACTTCAGCTTCATGCGTGGCATGTTGGTCGCAGGCATGATGGTGGTTATCGTCGGCATGCTCGGTGCTTTCGTCGCGAGCCTGTTCGGCGTTCAAGTAACCGCATTCAGCCTCGCCATGAGCGCAGCCATCGTGCTCCTGATGTCTGGCTTCATCCTTTACGATACCAGCCGTATCGTGAACGGTGGCGAAACAAACTACATCATGGCAACTACCGGGCTGTACCTGAACATCTACAACCTGTTCGTCAGCTTGTTGCACCTGATTGGCGCCTTCAGTGGCGATGACTGATTCAGCTCGCTGAACCAGCCTCCAGAAACCCCGGCACTTTGCCGGGGTTTCTGCTTTCGGTACACTCATAATCTGATCTACCTACTACCAGAACTCTCACACATGCCGAATTCGCTTGCTTATACGCTTGTTATCACGGGCGCTCCATGGACCACTCAAGCGCCTCAAACTGCCTTAATGTTCGCCAGAGGGGCTCTGTCGGCCGGGCACAGAATTGACCGCGTATTCCTCTACGGAGAAGGCGTGCACCTGGCCTCCAGCTTGAGCTCCCCACCTTCCGATGAAGTGCATTGGCCGCAACAGTGGTCCGATCTACTAAAAGAACACAACATACCGGCCGCAGCCTGCATTGCCTCTGCCTTGCGCCGGGGTCTTGTCGATGAAACGGAACAGGCACGCTACGAATTGGCCGGTAACAATCTCCGCTCACCTTTCATCATTGCAGGATTAGGTGAATGGGTAGAAGGAAAACAGACCTCTGATAGAACCCTCTACTTCCATGGAGGAGGCTGACGTGACCACACTCATCGTGATCGATCAGGCACCCTACGGTTCTTGGGCCGGGCGTGAAGCGCTGGATATGGCCTTTTCACTAGCGGCGTTTGATCAGCCTGCGGCTATGCTGTTTATCGGCCCTGGCGTTAATTGGCTCCGTAAAGGGCAGCAACCGAGCGATGTAGGCCAGAAGTCAGCAGAAAAGAATCTGTCCGCCGCCCCCATGTTCGGGATAGAAGCACTGATTGCAGACAAACACGCCTGCCAGCAGTATGGGTTGAATGAAGAGGCAATGCTTTCCGGAGTGGAACTGGCAGGTAATCTTCAAGACGTATTGAACCACCACCAACAAGTGGTATTCGCAGGCTAAAGAGCAGAGATTATGACTGGCAATTCATCGAGCCGCGCTACGCTCCACATTTTGAACAAAGCCCCTGAACACCCAAGACACGTCGCTTGCTTGCATGCGCTGGCACCTGCGGACACATTGGTATTGATCGAAAACGGCGTACTAAGCGCTGCTGGCACCCAGTTGAGTCTCCCCTGCCAGCTCTATGCTCTGAAGGCAGACATCGAAGCCAGGGCGCTTGAGAGTGCAGTCGGTGACATCGAAACGATCGATTACAGCGAGCTGGTGCAGCTGACGGAAAAACACGAAAAGATAATCAGTTGGTAAACATGAGCCATTCAAATCTACCCGTACGAAACAACGAAGGTTTTCTAGAAGAATCGAGCAGCTGGACTCCCGATGTCGCCATTGCGATTGCAGCCGAAGACGACATGGTTCTCAATGAGAATCATTGGGAAATCATTGAGTTTCTGAGGGGTTTTTATAAAGCGCATGAAATGTCACCGCCTTCGAATCGACTTTTCGTGAAAGCCGTGAAAGACAGCTTAGGCGAAGAGAAAGGAAACAGTATCTACCTGATGCAACTGTTTCCGGGGACGCCAGCCAAAACAGCCAGCAAAATAGCCGGCCTGCCTAGGCCCACGAACTGCCTATGAACGATGCCGGGGCTCACGGGTATCGGACGTGTTTTCAGGCTCACTCTCACTGGCCGCAGATTTCTGCATGTCAGCGGCTCCACCCAAAAAACTGCTTAAGCCGTTCTCAAACAGGTCAGAACCAAACTTCATGAATTGCCTGGCAGGATCTTTGGTTGCGCCTTCCCATGCTCGCTGGGGTGCCTCTCGGGCTGCATCCTTAACGCCTTGATGCACACCGCGCGTTACCTTGGGCTCGATCTCTTCCACTGCATCAATAAGCTCCTGAACCTTTTGTGACAGCCATGGACGCACAATCAAGTACCAAAAACCGGCCAAAACGACACCCACGGTGAGAACCGTGACCGCCACCTGAATCGCAAGTTGTACCCATATCGGCATAAACAAATTCTCTGATTTAAATACCTAAGGACATCAAGGGCAAATACGTTGTCCCTAATAATTGAACCAATCCTGCAGCAGCTCCGAAGATCCCGCCGACGATCATCAGCTGAAGCTCCTCTTCGCGAAATGCCGGACGTAAGATGTCTTGAAACTCTTCGGGCCTCAAGGCTTTCATCTGTTCAGACAGAACGGCTGCCACAGCAGGCGCACGCTCCTTTCTAAACGCCGCATCAGCGAATACATCTTGAGTAGCCACGACGGCTTTGTCATTCATGACACGCTTCAAATCGGTATAGCCTGTCATACCCACGCTGACCTGAGCCGCGACTTTTAATACCAGCGACTCATCGAGCATTGGCCTCAAATGCATCTGAATGATCGCTCGAGTTCTACCGGCCTGGTCGCCGTTAACCATTGCATCGGCCACTCTTTCGACGGTGATCAGCTCTTCTGACACCAAACGAGCCCACACATCACTGATTTCGTCCTGGCGACGCAGGAACAATCCCTGAACTTTCCAGAACAGGAATCGCCGAGGCCGCAGCGGCGCAAAAATAAGATTAATGGCTAGCCAGTTGGTTATAAAGCCGATGAAAAAACCACCCAAAGGCAAGACCCAGGGTTCCCGATAGTTCATCCAAAGCGGCACCAATGCCGCCCCTAGCAGCGCACCAATCAATGCACCACGGTTGATCACAGATCTTAGCTCAACCGCACCCGCTTCTTTGAATATCCGGTTCATGAGATCCGGATGCTCTTGCAACTGCCGACTTAACAGAGCTTTAAGATCAATAAGGCTGTCAAGATCATCACCAATGTCCTCGACCAGCTCTTCTATTCGCGCAGGTAGCTGTTCACGCGCCCACTTATAGATTTTGGAACGTACGAAAAGCGGCAGGTTGTCCCATAGCACGGGCTGCACTTCGTACATGATGGCATCGATGTATTCGTCCAACCTCGGTGAAACCAGATTAACGACATGTTCGACAATCTTGTGCGGCTCAAGCTTCTGATAAACCGAATTCAGATCACCGAACTGCTGAAGCGTTTGATCGATACAAATGTGAGCCATTTTTTCCGCTTTGCGCGGTATGACACCCTGCCAGCCGAGAAAACCAACCCCAATAAACTGAACGGGATAAAACGACATCTGTATGGCGAGCCAATTGGTAACCCACCCAACAAATGCAGCCACCACGGGCACCAATAGAAGAGAGTATTCAGACAAGCGTAACCCCAAGCATCATCCCCGCTGACCCGCGGGTTATCGTTCGTGTTACCCGGCACAAAACCGGATTAGACGTCCATTCATATGGCAGATAATGAAGTAACCGGGTACGGGCCACATTGGCCGCATTGCCAGTCAAAAGAGGTGATAACGGCAGGCGGTGGCTGACACCACCTGCCCAAGGAGGGAAACGCAATAACTGATAGCAGGAATTATTGGTAGTAGGCGTTTTCGGTTTGCGTGTGGTCGGTTACATCACGAACGGCTGTAATTTCCGGAACACGCTCCATCAGTGTTTTCTCGACTCCCTGCTTGAGAGTGAGGCTAACCGCTGAACAGCCTTGGCAACCACCGCCAAATCGCAACACAGCCACCGACTCTTCGACAATCTCAACCAAAGAAACGTCACCGCCGTGGGCTGCCAGGTTCGGGTTAATCTCGGACGCCAACACGTACTTCACGCGCTCCGGCAAGGGTGCATCATCAGAAACCTGAGGGACTTTCGCATTCGGCGCTTTAATGGTCAGCTGGCCGCCCATCTGATCTTTCGAATAGTCGACGAAAGCATCTTCCAGAAAAGGTACGGAGTTGTGGTCCAGATAAAGCATGAATTTTTCCAAATCCTTCGCTTCATCCGTCGGCACCACCTCATTTGGCGGGCAATATGCCAGGCACGTTTCCGCATTTCGGGTACCGGGCTGGGTTACAAAGATGCGAACCCCCATGCCTTCAACATCCTGCTTTTCGATCAAGCTTGCGAGATAATCTCGTGCGGATTCTGTCACTGTTACCACGGCCATGCTTCCTACCTGTTTTCAAATGTAGCTTCCATTTTAAGAGAGTTGGCCCAAAGTTGAAAGACCAAGTAAAACAGTCAAGCATTCCAGAGGTAACTAATTTCCCTTATTTCCGCCCTTCTCTCTCCTAATTTTCAGTCACTTTATAATGACCATCTGTACTAAGACCTTCTGTTGCATTTTTGCTATTATCCCGCGGCACTAAATTTATTAGATGTTATTCATGACTCCGGAAAATTTATCTATGACCGATCGCAACAGCCGTCTGGAACAGCTCCATCTAGCCCTTAAAGAACGCATTCTCGTTCTCGATGGTGCTATGGGTACCATGATCCAGAATCAGAAACTGGATGAAGCAGACTTTCGAGGCGATCGGTTCAAAGATTTTGCCAATGACGTTCAGGGCAATAATGATCTACTGAACCTGACCCAGCCAGCCCTGCTCCGCAACATTCACGCAGAGTATCTGGACGCTGGCGCCGACATTATCGAAACCAACACGTTCAACTCGACGCAACTGTCTCAAGCCGACTACGGCATGGAGTCGCTGGCGCGTGAACTGAACGTCGAATCGGCCAGGATCGCGCGTAAAATCGCTGACGAATTCACGGCTAAAACTCCGAACAAACCACGTTTTGTGGCTGGCGCGGTTGGCCCCACGTCCCGTACAGCATCCCTTTCACCTGACGTGAACAACCCGGGTTTCCGTAACGTCGACTTCCAAACCCTAGTCGACAATTATTATGAAGCTGTATCTGGTTTGGTTGAAGGCGGTTCAGACATCATTCTGATCGAAACCATCTTTGACACCTTGAACGCCAAAGCAGCGATCTACGCGACCCAACAGTTCTTCAAAGACAGCGGCATCGAGCTGCCAATCATGATTTCCGGCACCATTACCGATGCCTCCGGTCGAACTTTGTCTGGCCAAACAACTGAAGCTTTCTATAACTCCGTTGCCCATGCAAAACCAATCTCCATAGGCCTTAACTGTGCCTTGGGTGCAGATGCGCTGCGTCCTTACGTGGAAGAGCTGGCAAACAAAGCCGAAACGTACGTATCAGCCCACCCTAATGCGGGTCTGCCGAACGAGTTTGGCGAATACGACCAAACCCCGGAAGAAATGGCAGACATTATTGAGGGCTTCGCCCGCGACGGCTTCCTGAACATCATTGGTGGTTGCTGTGGCTCACGCCCAGAGCATATTGAAGCCATTGTAAATGCCGTTTCGAAGTACCCGGCGCGGCCAATACCGGACCGTCCAAAATCTTTGCGCCTATCCGGCTTAGAACCGTTTACCGGTGACGAAAACACCCTATTCATTAACGTGGGTGAACGCACCAACGTTACCGGCTCCAAACGCTTCCTGCGCCTGATCAAAGAGGAGCAATACGAAGAAGCGTTGAGCGTTGCCCGCGATCAGGTTGAAAACGGTGCTCAGATTATCGATATCAACATGGACGAGGGCATGTTGGATTCGAAGGAAGTGATGGTGACCTTTTTGAATTTGGTGGCATCGGAGCCCGATATTTCCCGGGTCCCCATCATGATCGACTCTTCCAAGTGGGATGTCATCGAGGCCGGTCTGCGCTGCATTCAGGGCAAAGCGGTGGTGAATTCCATCAGTTTGAAAGAAGGCGAAGAGGAGTTCATCAAGCGAGCACGTGACTGCATGCGTTACGGTGCAGCCGTCGTCGTGATGGCGTTTGATGAGGATGGTCAGGCTGACACCTATGAGCGAAAAACCGAAATCTGTAAACGCTCCTACGACACGTTGGTTGGCATAGGCTTTAATCCGGGCGACATCATTTTCGACCCCAACATCTTTGCCATCGCGACCGGCATCGAAGAACACAACAACTACGCCGTGGACTTTATCAATGCCACGCGCTGGATTCGTGAGAACCTGCCTCACGCATCCATTTCCGGCGGTGTAAGTAACGTCTCGTTCTCTTTCCGCGGTAACGACGCGGTGCGTGAAGCAATCCACTCCGTGTTCCTGTACCACGCCATCAAAGCTGGCATGAACATGGGCATCGTTAATCCCGGGCAGCTGGTGATTTACGACGAAATCGAGCCGAACTTAAAGGAGCTCGTAGAGGACGTTGTTCTTAACCGCCGCGAAGATTCAACCGACCGATTACTCGAAGCGGCGGAAAAATTCAAAGGTAAAGGCGGCAAGACCCAGGAAGAAGATCTTGCGTGGCGTGAACTGCCTGTCCAAAAACGCTTAGAGCACGCTCTGGTTAAAGGCATCACCAACTTCATCCTCGAGGACACTGAGGCTTGCCGTCTTGAAGCCGATCGGCCGATCCATGTCATCGAAGGCCCGCTCATGGATGGCATGAACGTGGTTGGTGACCTGTTTGGCGATGGCAAGATGTTCCTTCCGCAGGTCGTCAAAAGTGCTCGCGTCATGAAGCAAGCCGTCGCCCACCTCATCCCCTTCATTGAAGCGGAAAAAGATGAGAATCAGAAGGCCAAAGGCAAGATCCTGATGGCCACGGTGAAAGGCGACGTTCACGATATCGGCAAAAATATTGTCGGCGTGGTCCTTCAATGCAACAACTACGAAGTCATCGATCTGGGCGTTATGGTGCCCTGCGAAAAGATTTTGGAAGCGGCCAAGAAAGAAAACGTAGACATCATCGGATTGAGTGGCCTGATCACTCCATCACTGGATGAAATGGTCCATGTCGCCCGTGAAATGCAGCGTCTAGATTTCCACTTGCCACTGATGATCGGTGGTGCCACTACGTCGAAGGCACACACGGCGGTTAAAATTGAACCCCACTACAAAAATGACATCGCACTTTATGTTTCCGATGCTTCTCGCTGCGTAAACGTTGCCTCACAATTGCTCAGCCAAACAGCTAAGCCAGCGCTCGTGGAAGCGGCCCGTAAAGAATACGATGAAGTGCGAGAGCGCCGGAAAAACCGTGGTGACCGTACCAAGCTGGTCACACTGGCAGAGGCCCGTAGCCGCGCGCCCGAAATCGACTTCGAAAACTATGAGCCAGCCCGTCCACAATTCACGGGTGTTCGCGTATTCGACGATTACGATTTAACCGAGCTCGTTGACTACATCGATTGGACCCCCTTCTTTATTGCCTGGGATATCTCCGGCAAATACCCAGCGATTTTCGATGACCCCAAGCGCGGCGAAGCGGCTCGAAGCCTGTTCGACGATGCCCAAGTTATCCTGAAACAAATGATTGAACAGAAACGCGTGACTGCAAGAGCCGTGGTCGGATTTTGGCCTGCCAGCCGCCGAGGCGATGATGTGGTTCTTTATACCGACGAGTCGCGCACAGAAGAGCTGACAACGCTCCACCACCTGCGCCAGCAGGATGACAAGCAGCCGGGCAAGCCAATGATGGCACTTTCCGACTTTGTTGCGCCGGAAGACTCCCACAAAGAAGATTATGTCGGTGGCTTTGCCGTAACAACAGGCATCGGGGCTGATGAATTCTCACTCGAATTCAAAGACAAGAACGATGACTACAATGCCATCATGGTCAAAGCCTTGGCCGACCGTTTGGCTGAAGCGTTTGCTGAGCGAATGCACGAACGGGTCCGGAAAGAATTCTGGGGCTACGCTACCGAAGAGCAAATGGCCAACGAAGACCTGATCAAAGAACGTTACCGCGGCATTCGCCCTGCCCCGGGTTATCCGGCCTGCCCGGATCACACCGAGAAGGCAACGTTGTTCAAGTTATTGGCCGCGACGGAAAACATTGATCTTGAACTGACCGAGCACTTCGCGATGTTCCCAACCGCTGCCGTCTCAGGTTGGTACTTCGGTCACCCGGAATCGAAATATTTCCCGGTGGGTAGAATTGGCGTTGACCAGGTTGAGGACTACGCTGAACGTAAAGGCATTTCAAAAACCGAAGCGGAACGTTGGCTAATGCCAAGCTTGGCCTACGATCCTGCAGAATAAGCCCGGGAAGTTACCATGTCAGACGTTGCTGAAAACAAGAATAAAGCCGACGAAAACAAGAAACCCCGGAATCCCGGGGTTCTGAAAATCACACAAAGCATTCTTGCCGGTGCGTTAGGCGTTCAGTCTGACAAACGCCGGAAAGAAGACTTCTCAAGCCACAGCGCAGGGCCTTACATCATCGCAGGCCTGATCTTTGCCGGGCTGTTTGTGGGTGGCCTGATTTTGGTCGTCAATCTGGTGCTGGCTGGTCAATAACGCTTTACTGACCCGACACCCACAGCACCGCGAACGCCACTGTCAGGACAACCAAGGCTATTGCGGCCATTGAATCTACGACACTGTCGGAACGCTCAGAATTCTTCATATGGACCTCACTCGAATAACGTCATTGTTTTTGTCGGCTAACTGTTGGAATTAAAGCAGATAACTGATGTTCGTCCAGTTCGATCTTCGCCCTTATCACCTGAATCGATAATGATATTTAGAAATAATCGTTTTGAGAATAAAAGGTCACTGGTATCCTTCACATCAGGAATAAGGCGCAGTGTCGAAAATTGCAGCCATAACAAATAGCTTCTGATGATAGCCAGGCAGGACGTTCCACTATGTACGTTTATGATGAACACGACCGACAAATTGCCGCCGAGCGCGTCGCCCAATTCAGGGATCAGACCGAGCGTGCCTTAGCGGGTGAACTTTCGGAAGAGGAGTTTCTTCCTCTTCGCTTGCAGAACGGTCTTTATGTTCAGCGTCTCGCACCTATGCTGCGTATTTGTGTGCCCTACGGCATGCTTCGCTCCGAGCAACTGCGCCGATTAGCCAGGGTTACCCGTGATTACGACAAAGGCTATGCCCACGTAACCACCCGAACCAACATTCAGCTCAACTGGCCTCGCTTGGAAGATGTGCCCGACATTCTAGCCGAGCTGGCCGAAGTCGAAATGCACGCGAACCAGACCAGCGGCAACTGCATTCGAAACACCACTACGGATCAGTTCTCTGGCGTACAAAAAGACGAAATTGCAGATCCGCGCCCTTACTGCGAGATCATCCGTCAGTGGTCAACGTTCCATCCAGAATTTGCGTTCCTGCCCCGCAAATTTAAAATTGCGGTCAACGCCTCCGAGCACACCGATCGTGCGGCGATTCAAGTGCACGATATTGGCCTCCAAATGGTCCGGAACGAACAAGGTGAACTGGGCTTCAAAGTTCACGTTGGTGGCGGTTTAGGCCGCACTCCGATGGTTGGCCCTGTGATTCGCGAATTCTTGCCGGAACTGGATCTTCTTACGTACCTTGAAGCCGTTGTGCGTGTTTACAACCGCTACGGTCGTCGTGACAACAAGTTCAAAGCACGCATCAAAATTCTGGTAAAAGCTTTGAGCCCGGCAAGCTTTGCCGAGAAAGTCGAAGCCGAGTGGGAACAGATCAAAAACTCCCCTACTCGTCTGACCCACGATGAGATTGACCGGGTTAAGACCTACTTCACCGAGCCTGCTTATGAGGCTCTCGACGATGCCACGGACGCATTGAGCCAGAAGCGTTTCGAGAACAAAGAATTTGATCGCTGGCTGACTCACAATGTGGGTGAGCACAAGAAATCAGGCTATGCCATCGTCACACTGACGCTCAAGAAAACCGGCACACCGCCTGGTGACATGACCGACCGTCAACTTGAGCAGATTGCTGATCTGGCCGACGAATTCAGCTTCGGAGAAGCTCGGTCGACCCATGAGCAAAACATGGTGCTGGCCGATGTGCGTCAAGATCGCTTGTTCGAGCTTTGGCAATCCATCACAGACATGGGCTTTGCCACCGCGAATCTGAACACCCTGACAGACCTGATTTGCTGCCCGGGCGGCGATTACTGCGCGCTGGCAAATGCGAAATCGATTCCGGTTGCTGACGCCATTCAGCGACAGTTTGATGATCTGGACTATCTCTACGACCTGGGCCCCATCGACTTGAACATTTCAGGTTGCATGAATGCTTGTGGTCACCACCACGTTGGCCATATCGGCATCTTGGGCGTCGACAAGAAAGGCGCAGAGTTCTATCAGGTCAGCCTGGGCGGTTCATCACAGCAGGACGCCAATATCGGCAAGATCCTTGGGCCTTCATTTGCTAGGGAAGATATGCCAAACGTGGTTTCCAAGATCATTGATGTGTACGTTGAGAAACGAACCGAAGAAGAAACTTTCCTGGACACCTATCGCCGGGTTGGTTTGGATCCATTCAAGGAGCGGGTTTATGCCTGATGTTATTGCCGCTGACGGCACGATTCGTAACGACAACTGGGTAGTGGTTGCCCGCCCAGCCGAGGGTGACTCTCTGGATATTCCAGAGGGCCAACCGGCATTGATTCCTGCCGATCTCTGGCTTGCTGGCTATGAGCATTATGCCGGCCGGGCTGATATTGGTGTCTGGTTTGACAGCCATGATGAGCCTGAGTTGCTTGAAGGGAAAGTGAACGAGCTGCCGTTGATTGCCGTGAACTTCCCGCGCTTTGTTGATGGACGGGGTTACAGCATTGGCCGTCTTTTGCGCCAGCGGTTCGGGTATACGGGTGAGCTTCGGGCTGTGGGCGATGTGCTTCTGGATCAGCTTCAGTTCATGAAGCGCTGCGGCTTTGATGCGTATGTGCTTCGCGCCGATAAAGACATATCCAAGGCAGAAAAGTGCTTGAACTTCTTCTCCGAGACGTATCAGGCTGCCGTTGATAACGACGTGCCGCTGTTCCGGCGCCGGGCCTCTTAATCGGCCAGAACACGCTAAGAAGTGAGCAGGTGCCAACAGCTAAGTTGGCACCTCTACTCCCCATCATACTGACTGCTATTGAATCTTCTGATTCCTGAAAGCGCTTAAAACCTTCCACACGGAACCTTCCAGTGCCGTACTGGTCGCAATTCCAACTTTCTCAGCCAGCGTCCTCTTGTGCTGGAATGACACAGAAACCACTTCCGCCCGATCGCAGGCCTCGATGAGGTATTCGTCGGAGGTTTTGATTTCGTCGATCAGGTTGACCTCAAGAGCACGTTTGCCAAACCAAATATCACCATTCGCGACGGTATGGATATCCAGAGCAGGTCTGCGTTCGCTGACGTACTCTTTGAACAGTCCATGAGTGTCTTCCAGATCGTCTAGGAATTTCTGGCGACCTTTGACAGTATTTTCACCGAACATCGTGAGCGTGCGCTTGTGCTCACCGGCGGTCAGTACCTCGAAGTCGACGTTGTTCTTTTGCAGTAGCCGGTGAAAATTCGGGAGCTGAGCAACGACTCCGATGGAGCCGACAACCGCAAACGGAGATGCGATGATTTTGTCGGCTACGCAAGCCATCATGTAGCCACCGCTGGCTGCGACTTTATCGACGCAGGCGGTCAGTGACAGCCCTTTGTTTCGAATGCGGTCAAGTTGAGCCGATGCTAGGCCATAAGCGTGGACAAGGCCGCCACCGCTCTCAAGGCGAACGACCACTTCGTCTTTATCCGGGTCAGCAACACTTAATACCGCGGTTACAGAGCGACGGAGCGTGTCAGTATCGCTGGCCTTGATGTCGCCGTCGAAGTCGATGACATAGATCCGTGATTTTGTTTCGACGTCTCCTTCGCTTTTGGTTTTGGCCGCTTTTTTCTTTCCCTTTGCTTCTTTCTTCTTCTGTTTGTTCCAGGCCTTGTATTCGTCATCCGACATTAACTTGGCCTGAATTGACTCTTTAAGGTGTCGGTATTTGTCGTTAAGTTTTCGAACCTTCAGTTCGCCTTCGTCATCGTCCGAATCACTATGCTTACTTGCGGACAAAATAATAGCGGCCAAAATAATCGCCGCCACAACGAAAGTTGCGACCTTTGCAAGGAACAATCCGTAATCACTAATGAATTCCAAAATGCAGTCTCCAGTGCGCTTTATGCAAACCCCAGAGTGTACTCTGTCGCACCTTAACTGATAAGCCCGAATCAAATTAAAACAAGCGTTCGATCAAGCTTGACATGCTCCTGCCGTAACCATAAAGTCGAATACTGAGGTCGGCGATACCCAGCTACTACAGAGTCAGTTTCGCTCGGGATGTTGATCCGCCCATTAAGATAAGACAATCACCAAAAAGGGTATAACTAATGTCTGTAGAACAGATTTTTGAGAAGCTGGAAAATAACTTCAACGCAGACGCAGCACAGGGCTTGGACCTGGTGTTCCAGTTTGATATCGAAGATGACAAGACTTACAACCTGGAAATCAAAGACGGCTCTTGCAAGTTGAACGAAGGCGCTCACGACGATCCTTCTGTTACCCTGATCATGAACTCCGAAACTCTGGAAGGCATCGTTTCTGGCGAAACTGACGGCATGCAAGCATTCATGGCTGGTCAGTTGCGCGCCGAAGGCGACATGATGCTGGCGACCAAGCTGGGTGAGCTGTTCGACATGGGCTGAGCCCTATCGGATGTTCCATAAAAAAACCTGCGTAGATCGCAGGTTTTTTTATGTCTGGCATTTGGCTGAAGGGCTTACAAACCTACGTCAGCCAATGATGACTCTGCCAGGTCGAGCAAACCCACGTTGCTCTCATCCCGGCGCCCAATACTCTCAATATAATACTCCAGCGAAGTAAGCGCATCCGCCAGCGCTTCCAGCACAGAGCTCGACGGCGCTTCTTTCGCATCCAGCAGTTGGTTCTGGATGGAATCTGCGACTCTTGCAATGACGCTCGCCGCTGCAGGGTCGCTCACCATGACGAGCCCTCCCCAAATACTGCGCAGCGTGCCTGGCAAGTTGGCGAGATGTAACTTGTCGTAGTCCGATTCGATGAATGCGGTAATCGCACGTTTCGCCAACGTTAAAGCACCTCGTGCCTCTTCGGTAACCACCCAGATGGCTTCTTGCAGATACACCGATTCTTCACGACGACTATTGGCTCCCGCCAGAGCGTCGGTTTCAGACGTAATCCCTCGGGTTACTATCTGCATAACTGCATCTTCGACGCCTAAAACAGAATCCGCCAGCTCATAAAGTTCTTCTTCAGCGGGCAAGCGATTCTCTGCTTCCCAATTCCGAAGCTTTTGGGCTTCGCTTCGAGAAATGCTGGCTAAGCGATTGAGGTCCAAAATCACCAGGGTATTGCCGAGTCGCTCAAGCGCATCTGCAATGGAGGATAACTCTGCAAGATCCGGCTCGATGCCGCGTTCGATAATGTCGAGCTTGTCTTTGAGCTGGTTCAGCTCTTCCAACAGCGCATCAGACAAGGATTTCAGGACATCGCTACCCGGGCCATAGAGCCTGCGAGAATGCGCATCCATCATGGAGTCAGGGAAATCCGAAGGAGGAAGATTGTAGCTTTGCAGTACTTTGGCAATTTCTGGATTGGCGGAGCCGCTTCGATAAAGCAGGTAAAGCAGATCTTTTACGATCGAGTCTGGAGCATCTTTTGCAGTGGCGACTTTACCCACGTACACAATTTCACGGGTGTAGCGCTCCAAACGCATCAGCAGCCGTTTACGAGCCTTGCTGAACCCCATCGCCCGATCGAGCATCGCATCCGCCGTGATAGCCAAAAGACACCACATCTGCCCCATTGGTGCGTTTTGGCAGAGTCGAGCGAAACCGCGAGCGGCACGAGCAATGAGCTTTTTACTGACCTCTTCGTTCTGCTCTCGCAGTATACCCAGCAATGCCACCTGAAACGTTAGCCGCATGCGGCGCGCTAAAACTTCGTACTCGGCATCGTCTTCTACGCCGGGGCGAAGCGCCACATCGCAGCAGAAATCGGGTCGTTCACGCACATCCACGTCAAAAAAACACGATTCCGGATAAGGCTTTTCCTTCCGGGCTTCGCGTAGGTCGTTAATAACGGGGAGCAATAATTCGGGATGATCAACGCGCTGCTGATGGTAATACTCGACATAACGACGCAAGGTGAACAAAGCGCTGTTCAGGGTTGTCAGCAAGATATTTTTGTCGTCGTTGGCACCGACAGGAACGTCGTTAGCCAGGTTAACGGCTTCTTGGCAAATCAACGTTCCACCACGAAGTTCGACGAGCAGGAAAATACCGCGCAGTTGGTTCAGATAGTCGACACAGTTCTGCAGGTCTTCCCCGCTTTCCCGGTTCTCCTGAAAGCGTTCAAGGCTCGATTCCGCTTGTTTGATGGTCTGCTCAATTTCACCTTTAACCAGATCAAACGACTGCGATTTCGTCGCAAGAGACGATTGGACCATAAACGCTTCCTGTTACGTTGCGGAGACTAGCGATTCCTGTGCATGAACGAAATAAATTCGGCAAAAACTTGCGAACTTATCATTACTTATAACACAAAATTCAAGTAGCTCAAGAAAGCTGAAATGTAACAATTAGTACAGTTAGATATAGGTCTCACTCTGAGGCTTCAAGTTTGCTCCAGACCGTCTGACCAGCCTTCTTTTCAATTCTTGCCATCATTTCATCGTGTGCGCCGACTTCGTCGTTGGTGGCCTCAATAACTGGCAGACGCGCTCGTTCTGACGACAGCCTCCGCACACCTGTCACACTCCCCTCTTCACCGGAACCAGCATCCAAAGAAAGCGCAGTTTGCCCACCGGTCATCAGAAGATAGACGTCCGCCAGGATCTCGGCGTCCAGCAATGCTCCGTGGAGTTCTCGATTCGAGTTATCTACCCCGTAGCGCTTACAAAGCGCATCCAGGTTGTTCTTTTGTCCGGGATGTTTCTTTCGAGCAATTGCCAAGGTATCGACAACGCCACAATGTTCAGAGGTTTTTCGTACCGGCCTAAGACGGGCAAACTCTGAATCCATAAAGCCAACGTCGAACGCCGCGTTATGAATGACCAGCTCGGCACCTTCAATAAACGCAAAGAATTCGTCCGCGACTTCTGCAAACTTCGGCTTGTCCTGCAGGAATTCGTTAGTGATGCCGTGAACGGTAATGGCTTCCGCCTCAACTTCCCTCTCGGGGTTGATGTAGACGTGGTAGTTCCGCCCCGTCAGCTTACGCTCAATAACTTCGACACAACCGATCTCGATAATCCGGTGCCCGGCGTTGGGGTCAATACCCGTGGTTTCTGTGTCCAGTACAATCTGTCTCATGCATTACCTTCCGGAGAACATCGTTTCGTGCTTCTATTACTTTAGCGGCTCATCACGGTTTCGACACCTAAGTTGGCAAGTTCGTCCGCCAACTCGTTCCCGGGGTCACCAGCGTGGCCCTTGACCCAATGCCAGCTCACGTCGTGACGTGCTGATTCTGCGTCCAGCTCTTTCCATAAGTCTGAATTCTTAACCGGTTTTTTGGCCGAGGTTTTCCAGCCATTTCGCTTCCACCCTGACATCCACTCGGTAATCCCTTTGCGAACGTACTGGGAGTCGGTAAATAGCTCGACATCGCATGCACGATTCAAGGCTTTCAGTCCCTGAATGGCAGCCATGAGCTCCATGCGGTTATTGGTTGTTTCGCGCTCACCGCCGTGCATTTTTTTCTCGGATCCCGCATAACGTAAAACAACGCCCCAACCACCCGGACCGGGATTACCTTTACACGCACCATCGGTGTACATCACTACTTTGCCTGCCATTAGAACTCCGGTGAATGATTACTGGTATCGAGCTTGCCGGGCACCTTGTTCACACAATCCCTCGACGCGCCTATCGCGCCGGGTAGCGTCATGACTTTATTCTTGCGCCAATTAACGCGCCGCTGAATGGGCGCCGGTACCCGCTTGCGCGCAAGGATACAGTAATAGGCACCGACGGGAATAATATTGGGTTTACCGGACGGTGGTCTCGTGGACACGGAGCCGTTGCGTTTCTGAATCGGGAGCCGGCTGAAATACGTCGCAGAGGATTCGATAGTAAAGCCGAGCAATCTGAGCCAATCTTCCATTCGCGAACGCATCATGAATCGCCCACCCCATGGCCCCTGATGGTGACGTGAAATCAGCTTGCGAACTCCCCATAGGCCCAAAGGGTTGAACCCGACCAGCGCCATCACGCCTTCGCCTTTCAACACTCTAGCCGCCTCTCTAAGCACTTGGTGGGGGTCTTGAGAGAAGTCTGCAGCATGATGGAGAATGGCTAAATCGATAGAATCTGCAGGAAACGGCAGTTCAGCTGAATCACAAACCGCTACGCCATCGGGCATGTTCGGGCTCCAGGTTGGCGTCGTAATTATACGCTGCACATAATCCGTGCCGCTGGCCAGCGGCAGCCTGTGACTCAAACCAATCTGTAACTGTCGCGCTCCCGTGAGGCTGCTTAGCTCTCTATCAAGAACGCACCTCTGGCTGGCCAGCAGAGCGCGCCCAAGCGGGCTTTGAAACCAGACTTCAAAGCTTTCGTGTCGTGCTGCGAAATCAATCGGCTTTGAATCTCTCACGGTTCATTCCTCTGCTCCTGTGGCCCTGACATCGGATACCTTGGGATAGGCGCTCTGTTGCTTTATGATAACAGTCACATCCATCAAGCACATGTGGTCATGATGTTTAGTATTTACCCGATTCCGGCGTTTTCAGACAATTATATCTGGTGCCTTGCAGATACTGCCGAAGGCAAGGCTCTTGTGGTAGACCCAGGGCAGGCTCAGCCGGTCACGGATTACCTGAAAAATGCAGGACTGACACTTGATACCATTTTGGTGACTCATCATCACCCGGACCACACCGGCGGCATTGCCAAATTAAAGGAAAGCCATCCGGACGTCAGAATCGTCGGCCCTGAGGATTCGCCATTTGCCAATGTGACAGAAACCACGCGTCATGGCGATAACGTTGAATGGCAGAAGATTCGTTTTCGTGTCATGGCAACTCCGGGCCATACGCTGGACCACATCGTGTATTTTACCGAGACTCAGGTTAACGGTGCGCCGGTACTGTTCAGTGGTGACACTCTGTTTATCGGCGGCTGTGGACGGTTGTTTGAGGGCACCCCGGAACAGATGTACCGCTCGTTGAACTCACTGCGAGCCTTACCCGATAGTACCGCGATCTACTGCGCCCACGAATACACACTCGCTAACCTTCGCTTTGCCCGGCATTGGCTACCTCAGGATGACGGCTTGATCCAATTCGAACAGGCATGCCACGAATTGCGCCAAGCAGGGAAAGCGACCGTGCCGTCTAGTCTTAAAAACGAAAAAGCTCTGAATTTGTTCCTCCGTTGGGATGATCCAGCGGTTGTTGAGACTGCCAAAGCCTACGGCGCCGAAAAAGGCTTGCCGGTGACAAAATCCGCGGAGGTGTTTGCGGCGGTCCGGCATGGCAAGGATCACTTCTGAGCCGAACCGTTATTGAGGCGGGGTAACAGTAACTCTCAAAGCCGTAACATCTCGCGCCTTGACCACCTCAAAACACGTCTCATAAAATCTCCCACGAACCGTGTTTGCATATCGCATTATTTATTTACGCCGGAGCTTGTCACTCGCATCCGGCGCAACCTCCCGGAACCCTATTTATGCCGGTTAATCGCCTTTCTTTGGTCTTGTTAACGACATCCTTAACGGCAGGATGCAGCAGTAACGCCTTATTCGGCAGTTGGCACAGCAGCCCTCTCGAATCCGAGCACGTTGTGGTGGCTCAAGGCGACGACGAATTGATCGCCGCTATGGATTCCGATCTGGATATAGCTGCGAATGCCCCGCTAGATGATGCCATTTCTTCGGATTTGAAAGCCAAAGTCAAAGAAGCCCGCAAAAAGCTCGACGAGCCTAAATCTTCTAATCCAGACATCCTTAATAAAAGTGATATGTGGAGCCGCATGCGTGCAGGCTTTGCAATGGATCACTCGGTCGACAATCCGCGGATGCAGGCCCAACTCGATTGGTATGCCCGCAACCCACGTTATCTTCAGCGTGTGACCGAAAGAGGCGCCCGATACCTGCACCACATACTCAGCGAAGCCGAAGCTCGCGGCTTGCCAACAGAACTTGCTTTACTGCCAGTGGTGGAAAGCGCGTTTGATCCTTTTGCATACTCCCATGGCCGAGCGGCAGGGCTTTGGCAGTTTATCCCGTCTACCGGCAAATATTTCGGCCTGACACAAAGCTGGTGGCATGATGATCGACGGGATGTGCTGACTTCTACCGATGCGGCCTTAACGTATCTCGAGCGGTTGGCCAAACGTTTCGACGGTGACTTCACACTGGCTCTGGCCGCTTACAACTCCGGTGGCGGTACTGTCTCCAGCGCTATGCGCCGCAATCGCAAGGCAGGCCAGTCGACGGATTATTGGTCACTAAGATTACCCAAGGAAACCCAGCATTACGTTCCCAAACTGCTGGCACTGGCAAAAGTAATCGACAACCCGGACGCCTATGGCATCGAATTGCCGGAACTAGAGAACGAGCCCTACTTTGAAGTGGTTGAGACCGGCTCACAACTCGATCTTGCACAGGCAGCCAAACTTGCGGGCGTCGATATTGATGAAATTTACCTGCTCAACCCTTCCTATAATCGATGGGCAACCAACCCCGATGGTCCACACCGCCTGTTAGTGCCAGCTCAAAATGCTGAAACCTTCCGGTCTGCGTTGGCCAAGTTTCCAGCCGACCAACGGGTGTCCTGGCAAAACTATAAGGTATCCAAAGGCGATAACCTTGGCAGCATCGCTCATCGATTCTCCACCACAACGTCCGTCATACGCCAAGTGAACAAGCTCAATGGCGATATGATTCGTATCGGCCAACAGCTTCTGATTCCCTCCTCTACCAAGAGCTCTGAAGCCTACGCTTTGAGTCAGTCGCAGCGCCTCGAGCGCACACAAGAACGCAAACGTTCAGGCAACAAAGTGCGTTATACCGTTCGCAGAGGCGATACCTTTTGGGACATTGCGCGGGAGCATCGGGTTAACGTACGTGAAGTGGCCGCCTGGAACGGCATGGCACCGGGAGACCCACTCCATCCTGGCCGGGAACTGGTGATCTGGAGCAAGGTCGAGCAACCTAAAACCGTCGCAAGCAACGCCAGAAGTAAAGCCATGGTTCGTAAGGTTGGGTATCGCGTGCGCAAAGGTGATTCTTTGTCTACGATCGCCTCGCGCTTCTCGGTGAATGTTCGTGACATCGCATCATGGAACGATCTTAATACCAACCGTTATCTGCAACCTGGCCAAAGTCTGGTACTCTACGTTGACATAAGAAACAGCCCATAACGTGCGAGAACTATGAAGAAAATACGTAAGTTACCGAGTCTGACACGGCTGGTTACGTCACTGGCCTTAGTCGTCACTTCTTTTGTTGCGTACGCAGACAGTCATCCCGCAGAAGCGCCAGCTCCCGTGCACGGAATAGCGATGCACGGGACGGTGAAATACCCCTCAGATTTCAGTCATTTTGATTACGTGAACCCCGCAGCCCCAAAAGGCGGGCACCTGAAACTGAGTGCTGTCGCCAATGGCTTTGATAGCTTTAACCCATTTGTTGTCAGAGGTGTCGCCGCTGCGGGCATTAGCACTTATGTCTACGACACATTGATGGTGTCTTCTGACGACGAGCCCTTTTCCGCTTACGGGCTGATTGCAGAAAGCCTCGAAGTACCCGACGACAGAAGCTACGTTATCTTCAATCTGCGGGAGCAAGCCCGCTTTCAGGATGGTTCGCCAATTACCGCAGAGGATGTCGCTTTTTCCTTCCGCATCCTGACGACTGAAGGCCACCCCTTTTACCGCAATTACTACTCCGACATACAAAGCGTCTCGGTAGAAAATAGCCACCGTGTTCGTTTCGACTTTGGGGATACGGAAAACCGTGAGTTACCGCTGATCATCGGCCAAATGCCCATTCTTCCTGCCCACTACTGGCAAGAGCGTGAGTTCGAGGGTAACGGCCTCAACGTTCCCGTGGGCAGTGGCCCCTACCGCATTGTATCGTTCGATGCCGGCCGTGCCCTGACTTTTGAGCGCATTCCGGATTACTGGGCAGCTGATCTTCCGGTTCGTAAGGGCCGCTATAACTTCGACAAAATCACCTACGAATACTACAGCGACGATACCGTCGCACTGGAATCTTTCAAAGCGGGCAACTTTGACTTCCGACAGGAAACGTCGGCAAAAAATTGGGCCACAGCTTATACCGGCAAGCCCTTCGAAAATGGCTCCATTACCAAAGCAGCGATCGAGCATCACCGCCCAACCGGCATGCAGGGGTTCGTTTTTAACACTCGTAAAGCCGTCTTTAAAAACCCGAAAGTTCGCGAAGCTTTGGCTTACGGGTTTGATTTTGAATGGGCCAACCGAAACCTGTTCTTTGGCCAATACACTCGCACCGACAGTTTCTTCGAGAACAGTGAACTGGCCTCAAATGGCCTGCCGTCCGGACGCACTCTGGAGATCCTGGAGCCTTTCCGTGATCAGCTCAGTCCGGATGTGTTTAACGAAGTGTACACGCCCCCTGACACCGGCAAGTCCACAAGCGTTCGTGACAACCTCAAGCAAGCTCTGAAGCTGCTGTCGGAAGCTGGATACAGTATCCAAGGCGGAAAGATGGTGGGCAATGAAACGGGAGAGCCTCTGGCGTTTGAGATTTTGCTGGCGCAGAAAAGCTTCGAACGTGTGGTCCTGCCATTTACGCAGAACCTGAAAAAACTGGGAATCGATGTCAGCGTGCGTCTTGTCGACACCAGCCAGTATATTCGCCGCGTACGTAGTTTCGATTTCGACATGATCACCCAAGTACTGCCCCAATCCGACTCACCGGGCAACGAACAGCGGGACTACTGGCAATCAACGAATGTTGATGTAGAAGGCTCTCGCAATACCATTGGCGTGAACGACCCCATCGTTGACCAGTTGGTCGACATGGTAATTCAGGCGCCGGACCGTGATGAGCTAGTGCATCGAGCCCGCGCTCTCGACCATGTGTTGCTGCATGGCCACTACGTGATTCCTCACTGGCATTTGAGTAAAGACAGAGTGGCCTACTGGAACCATCTTGCAGGGCCCGACGTTACCCCTAAAAGCGGTATCGATTATAACAACTGGTGGGTCACCCGCTAATCGGCCCTCTGCGAACCAAGCCGTCATGAAAGGATTCCTTCCCTAGATGGGTACATACATACTTCGTCGATTGGCGCTCATTATTCCGACCCTGGTCGGAATAATGCTTCTCAACTTCGTCATCGTTCAGGCAGCCCCCGGGGGCCCCATTGAGCAGCTAATTGCCGAAATGGAAGGCCTGGGCGGCAATGCTCTGGCAAGAGCGGGTGGCGGTGATATGGGTGGAGAAGTGTCCGCTGCATCGGGAGAAAGCCGAGGGGCACGGGGGCTTCCTCCTGAGCTCCTCGCTGAAATGGAAGCTCGCTACGGTTTCGACAAGCCCGCGTACGAACGCTTTTGGGAAATGCTTAAAGATTACGCCACCTTTGACTTCGGGAATTCCTTCTTTCGGGACCGTTCAGTGGTCGAGCTGATCATCGACAAAATGCCTGTGTCGATTTCGCTCGGCCTCTGGTCAACGTTGGTTATCTATCTCATTTCCATTCCTCTAGGCATTCGAAAAGCTGTCACCGATGGCTCCCGATTCGATGTCTGGAGCAGCTCGGCCATCGTGGTGGGCTACGCCATACCGGGGTTCCTGTTTGCCATTCTGTTGATTGTCCTGTTTGCCGGCGGCAGCTACTTCGATTGGTTCCCGCTGAGGGGCCTCACCTCACCCGACTTTGACACAATGACCTGGTACCAAAAAATAGCCGACTACTTCTGGCACTTGGCCCTACCCGTCACTGCAAACGTCATCGGTGGTTTTGCCACCCTCACCTTGCTGACCAAAAACTCTTTTCTCGATGAGATCGGCAAGCAGTACGTGGTAACTGCACGTGCGAAAGGTCTGGATGAAAAACAAGTGCTTTACGGTCATGTATTCCGCAACGCCATGTTAATTGTCATCGCCAGTTTGCCCGGGGTACTTGTATCGCTGTTCTTCACGGGTTCACTCCTGATCGAAGTCATTTTCTCGCTCGACGGTTTGGGTTTGCTCGGCTTTGAAGCGGCATTGAACCGAGATTACCCGGTGATCTTCGGTACGCTCTATATTTTCACGCTCATGGGGCTTCTACTGAAACTCATCAGCGACATAACCTATGTCGTGGTGGACCCACGGATCGACTTTGAAAGCCGGGAGGGAGCGTAATCGTGATTAAGCTCTCGCCCATTCAGCAACGTCGGATACGCAATTTTCGTAATAACCGCCGCGGTTTTTGGTCACTCTGGCTGTTTTTGCTGATATTCGGCATCAGCCTGGGCGCTGAATTGATTGCCAACGACAAACCGCTTTTGGTGTCTTATAACGGCGACTGGTATTTCCCGGTAGCGCAGGCCATTCCCGAAGAGACCTTTGGCGGATTTCTGCCGACCGAAACCGACTACCGTGACAGCTTCATCGCGGACGAGATCAATGCTAATGGCTGGATGATCTGGCCGCCCATCGCGTTCAGCTACAACACCATCAACTACAATCTGGACGTGCCCTCCCCGGCACCACCCAGCTCCGTCAACTGGCTAGGTACAGACGATCAGGGTCGTGATGTGGCTGCCAGAGTTATTTACGGCTTCAGGATTTCGGTGGTGTTTGGCCTGACACTGACATTCGTCAGTTGCATTATCGGCGTGGCCGTTGGCGCCATTCAGGGCTATTACGGCGGCAAAGTCGATCTTCTTGGTCAGCGGTTTCTGGAAATCTGGTCTGGCTTGCCCATGCTCTATTTACTGATCATTCTGTCGGCCATTGTTCAACCGAATTTCTGGTGGCTTCTTGGCATTATGTTGTTGTTCAGCTGGATGGGACTCGTCGACGTGGTTCGGGCTGAATTCCTGAGAGCCCGCAACTTTGAATACGTGCGCGCAGCGCGAGCGTTGGGCCTGGAAAACCGGCACATCATGTTCCGCCATGTGTTGCCAAACGCCATGGTCGCCACCCTGACCTTTCTACCCTTCATTCTTGCGGGAGCCATTACCAGCCTGACCTCGCTTGATTTTCTGGGTTTTGGCTTGCCGTCAGGCTCCCCCTCACTGGGTGAACTGATTGCTCAGGGCAAAGCCAACCTGCATGCACCTTGGTTAGGCATCTCAGCTTTTGTTTCCTTGTCACTCATGCTGACTCTTCTGGTGTTTGCCGGAGAAGCCGTACGTGATGCCTTTGACCCGAGAAAGAATTGATATGAGCGACCTGTTAACCATCTCGGATCTATCCATTCAGTTCGATAACGGCCCTCTCGTCGTGCAGAACCTTACCCTGTCGATTAGCCCGGGCGAGACGTTGGCCGTCGTGGGTGAAAGTGGTTCCGGGAAATCCGTGTCGGCCCTTTCGGTGCTTCGGCTGTTGGACGAGCGGCACGTAAGCTACCCCTCCGGCAAAATTCTGTTTGAAGGCACGGATGTTCTTAAAACCTCCGAAAAGGCCATGAAGAAGATCAGGGGCCGGAAAATCAGCATGATTTTCCAAGAGCCCATGACCTCTCTCAACCCACTTCACACTGTTGAGAAGCAGATTTCAGAAACCTTACAAATTCACCTGGGTATGCGCGGACCAGAAGCGCGTGCACGCTGCATCGAACTTCTGGAGCTGGTGGGCATCGCCAATCCTGAACAGCGCCTTGCAAGCTACCCTCACCAGCTTTCCGGTGGCCAAAAACAGCGGGTAATGATTGCAATGGCTCTGGCTAACGAGCCTGAGCTGCTGATCGCCGACGAGCCCACCACTGCGCTCGATGTGACCGTTCAGAAACAGGTTCTGGAGCTCTTGAAGTCGCTTCAACAAAAACTAGGCATGGCCATGCTGCTGATTACTCATGATCTCAGCCTTGTCAGGCGATATGCCGACCGTGTGCTGGTCATGGAGAAAGGTATCAAGGTTGAAGAGGCAAACACTGATGATTTGTTTGCTGCGCCGGAGCACCCTTACACACAAACGTTGATAGATGCAGAGCCTCCAGAGCACCCCGTGCCACCACGAACCGAAGCCAAGGCTTTACTCGACGTTTCGGCTCTGAACGTATCGTTCACGCTCAAGAAAAACCTGTTTGGCAAAGTAACCCAGAGCTTTCACGCAGTGAAAGATGTCAGCCTCCAGCTTGGCCATGGCGAGACCTTGGGCGTCGTTGGTGAGAGCGGCAGTGGCAAAACCACCATTGGTCACGCCCTACTCAAACTGACAGGCAGCAGCGGCTCCATTCGACTCGACGGCACTGAATTATCGCTATTGTCTCAAAAACAATTCCGCCCCTGGCGCCGCCGTATCCAGATTGTGTTCCAGGACCCGTTTGGTAGTTTGAGCCCTCGCATGTCGGTGGCTGAAATCATCAAGGAAGGGCTTCAGGTTCACGACCAATCACATGCCGATCAACACGATGAGAAAGTCATCCAGGCTTTGAAAGATGTGGGTCTCGACGCCGATGCGCGCCACCGCTACCCTCACGAATTTTCCGGCGGTCAACGCCAGCGTATTGCCATCGCCCGTGCGCTCGTTTTGCAGCCCGACGTGATCATTCTGGACGAACCCACCTCCGCACTCGACCGGACGGTTCAGAAGCAAGTAATTGAGTTGCTGCAAGAACTTCAGGCGCAGTATGGGCTAAGCTATATTTTTATAAGCCACGATCTGAATGTCGTTCGTGCGCTCAGCCATAAACTGCTCGTGCTACAGCACGGGGAAATTGTTGAATACGGGGATGCGGAAGCTATCTTTCGGAACCCTCAAGAGCACTATACGAAGGATCTGCTTAACGCGGCGTTCTTCTACAGCACTACGACCAATTGACATTAGCCCCTTAGACCCGGGTCAGGGATAATGCCCCAAAATCAAGGAACATAGGGAGTCGATACCGATGGGTATTCTCAGTGGTAAGAAAGCACTGATTGTTGGCGTTGCCAGCAAACATTCTATCGCTTATGGCATCGCCGAAGCCTTCGCTCGTGAAGGCGCAGAACTGGCCTTCACGTACCAGAATGAAAAACTTCAGTCCCGCGTGGAGAAATTTGCCGACCAGTGGGGAAGCAAAATCACCATTCCTTGTGACGTCGCCAGCGATGAAGAAATCGAAAACGTTTTCGAGGAGTTGGGCAAGCACTGGGACAACATCGACATCATCATTCACGCCGTTGGTTTCGCGCCCGGTCATGAGCTGAATGGTAATTATGTTGATGTCACCACCCGTGACGGTTTCCGTATCGCTCATGACATCAGCTCATACAGCTTTGTTGCGTTGGCGAAAGGTGCGCGCAAAATGATGCACGAAGGTAGTAGCCTGCTGACCCTGAGCTATCTGGGAGCCGAAAAGGTACTGCAGAACTACAACGTGATGGGCCTCGCTAAAGCCTCTCTCGAAGCCAACGTTCGTTACATGGCTGCTAGCCTGGGCAAGGAAGGCATTCGCGTGAACGGCATCTCTGCTGGGCCAATCAAGACGCTGGCAGCTTCCGGCATCAAGAGCTTCCGCCGCATGTTGGCAGAGAATGCCCGGCGCGCACCTCTGCGTCGCAATGTGACGACTGAAGAAGTAGGCAACGCCGCTGCGTTCATGAGCTCGCCGTTAGCGTCCGGTATCACGGGCGAGATTCTTTACGTTGACGGTGGTTTCAACATCACCGGTATGGGTGAACTGGAAGACTAACGTCTTTGTGTTCCCTCAAATAACAAAGCCGGCATCATGCCGGCTTTGTTTATTCTGGCCCCGAAAAGGCTTCCGCCACAGCTTCAAGCCAGCTCAAATAGTCTGTTTCATCCGAATCGAACACGCGTACTCCATTCAGATACCGGCTGCCCTCTTCTTTGCTCCACATCACTTCCACCGTCAGTCGTAAAAGCTTCTTCTGTGCAGACAAATTAATCTCGGCCGCCAACAGGGACCCCGCGCGCAACGGCTCTATGGTCACCAAACTCATGCCACTTGCCGAGATATCCCTGACCTCGCACGTTCTCACAAAAGCTTCCAATGGCTCATCACCGAACTCAATGGGCTCTGCGGATTCGACATTCAGTCTTGCCGTTGCCCGGGCTGATAAGCGGTAATCCTCGCGTTTGTCAGCCCCGTCAGGCACGGAGGCCTCCCGACCAAAACTATAATCCTCGTCCATCACACGCCCCCTCCATTCCGTCCAACCCGGATTCTGCCTACGACACGACTGAGAGTGTCATCAAAAGCAGCCCCGCCGCCGAGTATCCTGATCGTTCCATTGACGACACCCGCCTGCAACTCGTCCCGCATGAACTGATGTCGGTTAAGCCCCAAACGATCGACAAACACATATTTGCCGGAAGCCGCAATTTTAACGGCTAACTTGAGCCGCAATGGCTCACCGTTCGACTGCTCGCTCTTCAGGACAATCCACCCTTCAAGGCCAAGGTGGTCGATCTGCCGTGTGGCTTCAGCTTGGGCTTCACGCATCAACCGGTCTGACTCCAGCTTTTCATCGGCAATTCGTTGCTGTTCGACAGCCACCCGCTGACTTTCAATCTTTGCTTCTTTAGCGGCTTGTTGCCCTGCGGCCAAGCGCTTTGCCTCTTCTTTTTCACGGCGTAAGGCCTCGGCTCTGGCACGAGCCTTCCTTGCGGCTTGCTCACGCTGCTGTTGCTGCTTCTCGCAGACTTTCGCCAGTAGCAGTAGCGTTTCCTCCAATACCTCGCCAAACGGCTTTAGATCAGGCAAACGACGCAACGTCTGCACCTTCAGCTCTCGCTGAAATTCTGTCCAATCCTGTAGTCCGAGCTTTACACCGGAACCGTTAGTCCAAACGATTTCCTGGCTGTCGGCCAGCAATGTAAAGAAGAACAGGCGCTGTTCATTTACGCCTTCGCCTTTTACAAACCAATGCTCCAGGCAGGACTGATAGTCCGTGGCCTTCAGCGCCTGCCGCTCCAACCAACTGGCGTCCCAAGTCAAGTTGTGGCCCGCAGGCAAGGCTAATACCAATTCCGTCGCTTCTCCCTTAATCCTGTCGACGATGACGGCATTAATGGCATCAATCTTTGCTACGGGTATGTCCTGGCTCATGGCTCGGCGCCAAACATCGTGAATCAGATCCCCAAGCTGCTCACCAACCCGATACAGTTTACTTCGAGCTTTGTCAGACAGTTCAGGGTCACAGGCCCACACCAACCACTCAAGAATTTTATTAGCGTGTCGACACAGCTCGCTCTCCTCACCCTCGGCCAGCACGCTTTGTTTAAGGACAGTCATCCAGTCATCCAACACGAACCGGGTAACAACGACTGGCAACTGTCGGCCCGTGAGCGCCCTGCCCACCAACGATCTAGCGACCTGTTCGGCATGACGCTGACGAGATAAACCCCGTTCGGTTTCATACAATCTTTGACGAAGCTTATCGACCTGACCAAGCCTCTTCAGGCTGTCATTAAACCACTGTTGGCAGTACCTCTTCACGGGTTCGGTTGAGTGTTTTTCAAAACTCTCTGCCACAGCAATAACCAAGGTATCGAGCAACTCCAGCAATACGCGAGATGACCGGCCACCGTTATCGCTCCATCCCCGCCACTCCTGCAAATGGTCGAGCCATTCCAACACCACCGATGGGAATCCCTTTCCGCCGTCCTCACCAAGCCGCCATGCAAACCAGAATCTCAGGCGGGCGATACGACTGACCAATGAGGTATGGAGCCCACTCGTGTTCAGAAAGACATCCATAATACGGTCAGCCAAATAGGCGGCATTAACCTGCCGGACACTCCAGTCGATCTGAACCGATCGTAAAACGTGGGTTACGCGCTCATCCCGCTGCTCGGACCAGCAAGATAAAAGCAAGGGCCGCCAATCCGGTATTGTCTCCTGTTCGGATTGACCGGTGGGGTATGGTAGGTCCGGTACACGAATGCCGGTGAGAACCTGATTGATTCGGGCAGCAACCCCCTTATTTGGGGTGGGTTCTGCCTGTGGCTGCTTTGCCTTAGGGGACATCCGGTGCCTGTTGTCTGGAATCGTTGAAAAGGACCTTCAAATAACGCAGTATACCCAACTCGCCGGGGTTTTCTGCAACCGTGTACCGGCACCATTCGCGTTTATCTTCAATCACCGAACAAAGCGACACGGAGTTGTTTCGGTGACGTAACGATTTGAGTCGGGGAAATACATCAAGATGTCGGGCAAGAAACTGGAAAACCTGAACGTGGCCAACCAGGAACAATTGATCACTCCTGAAGCCTTGAAAGAAGAACTGCCATTGTCAGACAAGGCTGCAAACACTGTCGCGTCAGGCCGTCAGGCTATCTACGACATCATGGACGGCAAGGATAAGCGATTGTTCATCGTTGTCGGACCCTGCTCCATCCACGATCCTGACGCCGCAAGAGAATACGCCAGCCGCCTGAAAAAACTGGCTGATGAAGTTAGTGACACTCTGCTTCTTGTGATGCGTGTTTATTTCGAAAAGCCACGCACCACGGTCGGCTGGAAAGGTCTGATCAACGACCCACACCTGAACGACACCTTTGATATTGAACAGGGCCTTCATATTGGCCGTCGCCTTTTGTTGGATATCAACGAAATGGGTTTGCCAGCGGCAACCGAAGCGCTTGATCCGATCTCGCCTCAATATCTGCAGGATACCATTGCCTGGTCGGCGATTGGTGCGCGTACCACCGAGTCCCAGACCCACCGTGAAATGAGCAGCGGGTTGTCTATGGCCATTGGTTTCAAAAACGGGACCGACGGTAATCTGGATGTCGCCGTGAACGCTATGAACTCGGTATCGCACCCTCACAGCTTCCTGGGCATTGACCAGCAAGGCCGAGGCGCCATTATCCGCACCAAGGGCAACAACTATGGTCACGTTGTTCTGCGCGGCGGTGGTGGCAAGCCGAACTACGACTCGGTGAATGTTGCACTGTGTGAACGGGCACTGGAAAAAGCCGGGTTGCGGAAGTCCATCATGGTGGATTGCAGCCACGCCAACTCCAACAAGGATCCTGGCATTCAACCATTGGTCATGCAGGACGTTACTCGTCAAATCATCGAAGGTAATGACTCCATTCAGAGCCTGATGGTTGAGAGCAACATCAATTGGGGCAATCAGTCCATCCCCGAAAACCTGGAAGACCTGAAATATGGCGTATCCATTACCGATGCGTGTATTGACTGGGAAACAACGGAAAAAGCGGTTCGTGAAATGCGCGAAAAGCTGAGGGATGTGCTGCCGAAGCGCGGTGAGTAAAATGAATAAGGCCCGGAGCGGTTCCGGGCCTTACTTACTGATCACTTAATCGACTCAAACCCAAGCCAGTCCAACTTCCCTCTTAAACTGACCACGTGGCCGATAATCACGATGGTTGGCGCCTGAACACCACTGCTTTTCACCAACTCGGCAATGTTATCCAAAGTACCCGTGACCACCTTCTGTTCCGGGGTTGTTCCTTTGGAGACCAGCGCTACAGGCATGCTTGAATCCATACCATGGACAATCAGTTCCCGGCAGATGATTGGTAAACCTACCAACCCCATGTAAAAGACGAGCGTCTGGTTATTCTGTACGAAATCCGACCAAGGCAAATTGCAGGTATCATTTTTCAGATGACCGGTAATAAGGCGCACGGATTGGGCATGGTCGCGATGCGTGAGCGGAATACCGGAGTAAGCCGCACAGCCCGAGGCTGCCGTGATACCCGGCACCACCTGAAAGCGAATACCAGCCGCTGCCAAGGTTTCAATTTCCTCTCCACCACGGCCGAAGATAAAGGGATCACCCCCTTTCAGCCGTACAACTCGATGCCCTTTTCTCGCCATATCGACCAAACGCTGATTGATTTGGTCCTGAGGCAATGTGTGGTTCGCCCGCTGCTTGCCAACATGGATTTTCTCAGCCTGCTCTGGAACCAAAGCCATGATCTCGGGCGAAACCAAACTGTCGTACAACACCACTTCAGCCGCCTGAATCAAACGCCAGGCTTTAAGCGTCAGTAGTTCAGGATCACCGGGGCCAGCCCCAACAAGAGCCACCTCGCCGGCGGAATTATTGGGATTGTCCGTCACAGGGTTGGACTTGAACCGGACCGGCCCCACTCCAGCCTTTACACCTGTACCTGGCACCTCGGTTTTTCGGCTCATTGGATGCGCTCAACGCCTCCCATATAGGGCTTAAGAGCCTCCGGAACAACAATGCTACCGTCAGCCCGCTGATAGTTTTCCATAACCGCAATCATTGCCCGGCCTACCGCCAAGCCTGATCCGTTCAGTGTATGCACCGGCTCGGGCTTTCCGGTTTCCGGATTACGCCAACGCGCCTGCATCCGGCGCGCTTGGAAATCGCGGGTATTGGAGCAGGACGAAATTTCCCGATATTTACCCTGGCCTGGGAGCCACACTTCAAGGTCATAAGTCTTAACCGCAGAGAAGCCCATATCGCCACCACACAGAGTGACCATTCGATATGGCAACTCAAGCAACTGCAGCACCTTCTCCGCATGGCCAGTGAGTTGCTCCAAGGCTGCGCTGGACTCCTCAGGACGCACGACCTGAACCAACTCAACTTTATCGAACTGGTGCTGGCGAATCATGCCCCGCACGTCGCGCCCATAAGAGCCCGCCTCGCTGCGGAAACACGGAGTATGAGCCACCATGCGCAAAGGCAATTCGGCATCTTCCAGAATCGTGTCAGCCACCAAATTGGTAACGGGCACTTCCGCTGTCGGAATCAGGTACAAAGGATTGTCACCCTCCGTGCGAAACAGATCTTCTTCAAACTTGGGAAGCTGCCCGGTACCAAAAAGAGCATTTCCGTTCACCAAGTAAGGCACATAGGTCTCGGTGTAACCGTGTTCGCTGGTGTGCAGATCGAGCATGAACTGCGCCAGAGCACGATGCAGTCTGGCCAACTGGCCACGCATGACCGCGAAACGGGAGTGCGCCAGATTGGTCGCCTTCTCAAAATCGAGTCCCTTAATGGCTTCTCCCAAAGCAACGTGATCCTTCGGCTCGAAATCAAACACCTTGGGCGTACCCCAAACACGGGTTTCCACGTTGTCTTCTTCGCTCTTCCCGGGAGGCACATCTTCATCTGGAACATTAGGGATGCCCGACAAAAACGCATTCAGCGCTTCTTGCACTGAACGAAGTTCGTCTTCCGCTTCTCCGCGCTGCTGTTTCAGGCTTTCAACTTCATCCAACAGCGGTTTGATGTCTTCACCGGCCGCTTTGGCTTTGCCGATCGATTTGGAACGTTTGTTCTGCTCGCTCTGCAGCGTCTCGGTACGAACCTGAATGGCTCGGCGGCGCTCTTCCAGCTGTTCGAAAGTGGCGACGTCGAGCTCAAAGTTTTTAATGGCCAGCCGGCGGGCGATCTCTTCAGTCTGTGAACGGACACGTTTGGGATCGAGCATGGTGTTCCTGAATTATCCAGTTAACGAATGGGTGAATAGGCGAACATTATACCCGCCGTGAGTTTGCTGACCACCATTGACCTGAGCACCGTGGAAAATCCAGGCACAGTCAATCAATAGCGTTTAACAGCACTTTGTTGGTCGAGAGTTTCCAGGCGCTGGCGCTTTTCGGCGAGTTTGATTTCCAAGCCCCGCATTACGGGCTCATAGTAACGACGCTGACGGATCGCTTCCGGCAGATAATTTTCCCCCGCAGCGTAAGCATCCGGCTCATCGTGAGCATACCGGTACTCTTCACCGTGCCCCATGCTTTTCAATAGCTTGGTTGGTGCATTACGCAAGTGCACCGGCACCTCATAATCGGGATCGGCTTTGATATCCGCCATACATTGGTTGAACGCAGCGTATACCGCATTACTTTTCGGAGCCATGGCCAAATAGGTAGCAGCTTGAGCCAAGGCCAACTCCCCTTCCGGCGAACCCAATCGCTCCTGCGCATCCCAAGCCTGCAAAGCAATCTGCAGGGCTCTTGGGTCGGCATTGCCTATGTCTTCACTGGCAATTCTGGCGAGTCTTCTTGCGATGTAAAGCGGATCACAACCACCATCTAGCATTCTACACAGCCAGTACAAAGCGCCGTCTGAACTGGAGCCTCTTACCGACTTATGCAGCGCCGAAATCTGGTCGTAGAAAACATCACCGCCTTTATCAAAGCGACGCAAGCTGGTTTGCAGAACCTGCTCAAGCGTTGACGACAGTACCCGGTTATTGCCTTGCTCGTCCGGTTCCGCCAGATCAGCGGCCACTTCAAGAATATTAAGCGCTCGTCTGGCATCCCCACCCGATGCAGAAGCCATGGTGTCCAGAACGGACGGCTCAACCTTTAACGACCCTGCAAAGCCTTCTTCACTGGAAAGCGCCCGATTGAGCAAGGTCAGAACATCCGAAGATTCAAGATTCTTCAGAACGTAAACCCGTGTACGGGACAGCAGAGCGCTATTGAGCTCAAAAGAAGGGTTTTCTGTAGTGGCACCTACAAAGATGAACGTGCCATCTTCAATATGGGGAAGGAAGGCATCTTGCTGGCTTTTGTTGAAGCGATGAACCTCATCGACAAACAGGAGAGTGTCTCGGCCTTGTGCCTGTTTCCGATGTTTCGCACGATCAACCACTTCGCGAATTTCTTTAACACCGCTTAGCACCGCCGACAACGTCTCGAACGTTAACGCTCCGACGTTCGCCAACAATTGAGCAAATGTCGTTTTACCGACTCCGGGCGGCCCCCACAAGATCATCGAATGCAATTGACCTTGCTCGACCGCCTTCCGGAGCGGTTTACCGTCGCCAACCAGATGTGCCTGCCCAACATAGTCGGCAAGGGTCGTCGGGCGCATTCTGGCGGCCAGAGGCTGAAACCCGACCTCAGGCTGAAACAGACTGTCCTGCATTAAGCACCGTCCCGAATGACGTCAACCTCCTCGGGATACTCCAACGTGAAGGCGTTTTGATCGACATCCTGGTTCAGTTCAATAGAGTCGAAGCTGAGAATGCTGATCTGCGCCAGCGAATCTTCCATTCTCATTTCTTGCAGCTCGCCATCGAAGAAGCTCAGGCGCAGTGATACAAACAAAGAGTCTGCACCTTTAGGTACCAGCGTAAACTCCCGAGTCAGTTCTCCGATTCGGCTCTGGCTGACCTCATAGGTTTCGTCCAGATTATCCACTTCGCCACTCAACAGCAGCGCTGGCGTGCTCTGAACACGGTCATCCAGCTTATGGATCGTCACCTGCTCCAGATCCGGGTCATAGACCTCAACCGTATTGCCATCACTCACGATAAATTGCGACAAGGGAGCAGCTGTCTCCCAGTAAAACAGCCCAGGTCTCTTAGCTTTAAGGGAGCCGCGGGTTTCTTGAACACGACCACCGTTTTCACCAACCACGATTTGAATAAAGTCAGCCTGGTAAGTTTCATAGCTGCGAAGGATCGACGAGAGTTCCTCGGCGGCTCCGGCTGAAGCTTCCTCAGCATGGCTTACTCCAGCGCTGAAAGTGAACAGAAAACTCGCAATCAGGGAGAACACAAATCTACTCATAATAACGCTCCTAGTTTCTAGGGGGTGGCGGTGCCAAAACCTCTCTGGCCCCGTTGTGCCCCGCCGCACTAACCACACCTGCAGCTTCCATTGCATCCACCAAATTGGCGGCGCGGTTATAGCCAATTTTGAATTTACGCTGAACCGAGGATATCGAAACCCTGCGATTTTCAGTCACGAACGCCACCGCTTCATCAAATAGCGCATCGCCTTCGTCGCCACCACCCCCTTCACTCAAGGTAGGCACACCCGGTAAATGCTCACCTTCTGCACCACTTAGTACGTCATCAACGTATTCCGGCTCGCCTCGGGCCTTCCATGCGCTGACCACACGATGAACTTCGTCATCGTCCACAAACGCGCCATGTACTCGTACCGGCAGACCGGAACCGGGTGGCAGGTACAACATATCCCCGTGCCCGAGAAGCTGCTCTGCCCCGCCCTGATCCAGGACCGTTCTCGAATCGATTTTGGAGGAAACCTGAAACGAGATCCGCGTCGGAATGTTGGCTTTGATCAAACCGGTAATAACATCAACCGAGGGTCGCTGAGTGGCAAGAATCAGGTGGATACCCGCTGCACGGGCTTTTTGGGCAATCCGCGCGATCAACTCTTCGACTTTCTTACCGACAATCATCATCATGTCGGCAAATTCATCGATCACAACAACAATGAACGGCAAGGTTTCCAGTTCTGGACGCTCCTGCTCATCATTCGCCAGATGGTCATCTGGTTTCCAGAGTGGGTCCAACAGGGGCTCACCCTCGGCCCGAGCATCTTTCACTTTCTTGTTGTAACCCGCTAAATTTCGTACGCCCAAGCTTGCCATGAGGCGATACCGGCGTTCCATTTCCGCGACACACCAACGAAGCGCATTGGCCGCTTCCTTCATGTCGGTAACTACTGGCGCCAGCAAATGCGGAATGCCATCGTAGATGCTCAGTTCAAGCATCTTCGGGTCAACCATGATAAAGCGAACGTCTTCGGGACCAGCCTTAAGCAGCATGCTCAGCAACATGGCATTGACCCCTACCGACTTACCCGAGCCCGTGGTACCAGCAACCAGCAAATGAGGCATCTTCGCAAGGTTGGCGACCATCGGGTTACCACCAATGTCGTTACCCAACGCCAGCGTGATCGGCGAAGAGGACTCTGTGAATACCCGCGCACCCAACACTTCACTTAAACGCACCATCTCTCGGGTTTCATTCGGTATTTCAATACCGACCACAGACTTCCCCGGAATAACTTCAACCACCCGCACACTCAGTACCGCTAACGAGCGTGCAAGATCTTTGGCAAGATTGGAGATTTTACTGACCTTAACCCCTGCCGCCGGCTTGATTTCAAACCGGGTAATAACTGGACCTGGGTTAACCTCAACCACTTCCACTGATACGCCAAAATCGGATAGCTTCGCTTCCAGCAAGCGCGACATATGCTCCAGAGATTCCTCTGAATAGCCGCTCTCCTGATGCTCTTCGGGCGGGTCCAGCAACGTAATCGGTGGAATGGGACTTTCGATATCCTCCAGCAACGAGCCTTGTTTGTTGTTCCCTTTCTTCTCCGAGGATCCCTGATCGTCTTTTTTGAAAGGTGCAATCTTGAGCGCTCGGCTTATGGGCTTCTCCGCTTTCTTGGCAGTCGGTTTTGGCGCCACGGGCTCAACGTCACGAGAGCTGAAGCTCTCCACATGCGACGGTTCGGGATCAACCGTTGGCCGCCCTTCCAAAGCGGGTTCCTTGCGCGTCTGGAGCAACTTGGAATCCGGATTTTGTTTGGCTGCGCGATCTTTTTTGGCAAACAGGCGACGCCACCAAGGCGTCTTCTTGGCGGAATCACGCTTGGATTCCACCACGGTATCTTGCTGTTGGCTCTGGACCACCGGCTGCTCGGGATTGCTCGCAGATTGCGATCGCTCTTTCCGATCGGTTTTGGCTGTCTGATTTTTGAAGAAGGCACTAATCGCCAAGCCTGCTTTCAACGTCAGGCCACCAACACGGTCCATCAAACGGAACCACGAAAGCCCGATCGTTACCGTCAGAGCAAACAGGAAAATGGCAATCAACAAAAGAGTGGTTGCAGGCAGGTTGAAAAACCGCACCATCGCCTCCGACACGGCCTTACCTAAGACACCACCGGAGGACATACCCAAGCCGAACAAAGAGTACAAAGACAACAAGCTAGTGGCAGAAAGCAGAATCAGAACGAAGCCGCCAAACCGTACCATGAACAACGGCCAGTGCAGGTCCAATGGCTGGTGGCGCAAGCGAATGAGCATGAAGGCATAGCCTGCCACCATCACCGGGAATAGCCAGGAGACATGCCCGAAAAAGTCCATCAACAGGCTAGCCAACCAGGCGCCAGTGCGGCCAGCGTAATTCGCTACGCTGGTTTCATGGCCGATACTGGCCCAACCAGGGTCCGAATGGCTGAACGTAAATAGCGCCATGGCCAGATAAATACACAGCACGATGAGGGCCAGAACGGCACCCTCACGAGCCCCTTGAGCAACCAAGAGGCGAAAGCGCTTTTGCTTGTCTGTGAGTTCCGTCGGTACAGATTTCTTCGCTTTAGCGGATTCCGCCATGAATGCTCAAACCGTGTGTAAGTTTAGTCTTCCAGCGCCTGAAAACCCCTTGCGAGATCAGTTTTCAGGTCATCAATAGCTTCAATGCCAACTGATAGCCGGATCAGATTTTCAGTAATACCTGCCTTTGTTTTATCGTCAGGTGCCAAGCGCCCGTGCGTAGTCGTTGCCGGGTGGGTGATCGTTGTTTTCACATCCCCCAGATTCGCCGTGATCGAAATCATACGAGTGCCATCGATGAAGCGCCAAGCTTGTTCCCTGCCGCCCTTGACCATAAATGACACCATGCCACCGAACCCGCTTTGTTGCTTTTTAGCCAACTCATGCTGCGGATGACTTTCGAGCCCCGCATAGAAGACCTTTTCAACGGATGGCTGCGTTTCCAACCACTTAGCCAACTCTAACGCATTGTCACAGTGGGCTCGCATACGAATCGGTAAGGTTTCGAGGCCTTTTTGGAAAACCCAGGCATTAAACGGGCTCATGGTGGGCCCTGCTGAGCGAATAAAGCCATAGATCTCATCAAGATATTTGGCCGGCCCCACGACGACACCACCAATACACCGCCCCTGCCCATCCAAATATTTGGTTGCAGAGTGAATAACGAGATCCGCACCCAACTCTAACGGTCGCTGAAGGATTGGCGTACAAAAACAGTTATCGACCACCAGCAACGCATCGTTGCCATGCGCCAACCCAGCAAGCGCTTCGACATCGGCCACTTCACACAATGGGTTGGATGGTGTCTCGATAAACAACATACGGGTTTCAGGGCGGATAGCCGCCTGCCACTCATCAACACCGGTCAGACTGACAAACGTTGTTTCGACACCAAACCGCGCCATATATTTCTGAAACAACACATTCGTGGTTCCGAAAACACCCCGCGAACACACAACGTGATCCCCGGTTTTCAGCAACGACATACAAGTACTCAGAATCGCCGCCATGCCGGAGGCCGTGGCTACGGCTTTCTCACCGCCTTCCATGGCTGCAATCCGACCTTCAAATGCCTGAACCGTCGGGTTCGTGAAGCGGGAATAGATATTACCCTCCTCTTCACCGCCAAACCGGGCAGCGGCCTGTGCGGCACTGCCATAGACGAAGCTCGACGTCGGGAAAATCGCGTCGCTGTGCTCCAGTTGGCCCGTACGAATCTGCCCTGCCCTAACCGACAGCGTATCAACAGACATCCCTTCCAGATCAGATTCCGGAATCCAGAGGTGTTCTTCACGCGTGTGGCTCATGGTTTTCTCCTGGATATAGGACGACGATCAGTCTTCATCATTATGTAAGTCGATATTGTCGTTATCTGAGTCATCATCAGAGTCCACATCAGACACGCTTGGGCTCGAGCCGCTGCTGTCCTTACGACGATCTTCCAGACGCATGAGGTAGGCTTTGTCGATATCTCCGGTGATGTAATTGCCACTAAACACCGAGCATTCCCAGCCATTAATGTCATCGTTCACATCACTGACACAGGTGATCAGGTCATCCAGTTCCTGATAAACCAACCAGTCTGTGCCAATCAGCTCACCCACCTCTTCAACCGTGCGGTCGTGGGCGATCAGCTCAGACGCGGACGGCATGTCGATGCCATACACATTGGGGTAACGAACAGGGGGCGCAGCGGAGGCGAAATAGACGTTGCGCGCACCAGCATCCCGAGCCATCTGAACGATTTCTTTGCAGGTGGTACCACGAACAATGGAGTCGTCCACCAGCATCACGTTTTTGCCGCGGAATTCCAGATCGATCGGGTTGAGTTTCTGGCGTACCGACTTTTTCCGCATTGTCTGACCCGGCATAATGAACGTCCGGCCGATATAGCGGTTCTTGATAAAGCCTTCACGATATTTAACGCCGAGCTGATACGCCATTTGCATGGCAGACGTACGGCTGGTGTCCGGAATGGGAATCACAACGTCAATATCGTGGTCCGGGCGCTCTCGCAACACTTTATCAGCCAACACTTCTCCCATGCGCAGACGCGCTTTATAGACGGACACGCCGTCCATAATGGAATCAGGGCGAGCAAAGTACACGTGTTCGAAGATGCATGGATACAACTTAGGCGACTCGGCACACTGCTCCGAGTATAGCGTTCCGTCGGTTTCAATATAGACCGCTTCGCCAGGCTCGATGTCCCGAACCAGAGTGAACCCAGCTGCATTCAGGGCTACACTCTCGGAGGCAATCATGTATTCCTTCTGCCCGCTTTCACTCTCACGAACGCCGTAACAAATCGGACGAATGCCATTCGGGTCACGGAAACCAACGATGCCGTGACCAGTAATCATGGCAATCACGCCATAGGCACCACGGCAACGTTGGTGAACGGCGCGAACGGCCGCAAAAACTTCTTCTTTGGTCGGGTTCAGTTTGCCGAGTTTCTGCAGCTCATGCGCAAACACGTTCAGCAGTACTTCGGAGTCGGAATTGGTATTGATATGCCGAAGGTCGGTTCGGAATAAATCACTACTCAATTCATCGGCATTCGTCAGGTTACCGTTATGAGCAAGTGTGATGCCGTATGGACTGTTCACATAAAACGGCTGAGCTTCCGCCGAGCTGGAACTTCCTGCTGTTGGGTACCGAACGTGACCAATCCCTACGTTGCCAACCAACCGCCGCATGTGCCGCGTATGAAATACGTCACGCACCAAACCATTGTCTTTGCGCAAGAAGAAACGATCGTCCTGGAAGGTAACAATACCCGCCGCATCCTGGCCACGGTGCTGTAGAACGGTCAATGCGTCATACAGCATCTGATTGACGTTAGAAGTACTGACAATACCGACAATGCCACACATGGCTGGAAGGTTCTCCGAGTGTTAAAACTGAATGTTAGCGAGAGGCGGACGTGGGTTCCACGCCTTCCGGTTCACTGGGTGCTTGCGTGTTACCTGAAATACCATCTGCCGGCCCCAGAAAGCGGGCAAATTCGTCACCAAAGGTGCGTCGAGACCAGTCCTCAACCACCGCCAGACGGTCAATCATGACGGATGATTGCCACCAGGTATCTTGTGCCAGAGGCGTATAACGAGTGAAGGCAATACCAACAATCACAACCACTACGCCACGAAGTAGTCCGAACCCCATACCCAACACTCGGTCGGTTGCGGAAAGCCCGGTTGCCCTAACCAGATGGCCGATAAGATTGTTGATGATGGCACCCACGATCAAGGTGCCGAAAAATAGAATGGCAAATGCAGCAACCAACCGTACCAGTGGAGTCTCGACTGAAGACTCGAGGAGTGCTTGCATCTGCGGATGAAACGTTCGGGCAATGATAAACGCACCGATCCACGTCACCAATGACAGAGCTTCGCGAACGAACCCCCGCTTCAGACTGATGAGCGTGGAAACAGAAATGAGGGCAATGATGACCCAGTCAATCCAGATCAGCGATTCCATGAACAACCCGGTGGAGAAAACGAAGGAGGAATTCTAACAGGAAACGAGAGCGCACCAAACTCTCGTCTTAAGATAATTCTCTTTCCAGCGGAATTATTTTCCGCCTTGGGTCACAAGACTTTTCAGGCCGAACTTTTCATCAAGCTTGGCCTTGGCTTGGTCAGCATCCGCGCGGTTCACGAAGGGTCCACTAAAGACACGAGTTAGCGTCTTGTCGCCGCTGGAAAACTGCTGTAAATGAGCGCCAAAACCCAATTCGATAACATTTTCACGCAACCTTCGGGCATTATCATCATTTCCAAAGCTGCCCAACTGAACCACCCACGCACCTTCCAAGGTACGAGTGAATTCAGCCTTTTCATCGGCTTGCTTCGCTGGCGCTTCTTCTGATTGAGAGAGCTCTGCCACCTCGGTCACTGACTCAGATTCAACGGCTTCAGCTTGTTTGACCGGACTGGTCTGGACTGGCTCGGCCTGTGCAGCCACGGCTGGATCCTGAACCGTATCATCTTCAATAATTCGGAATCCTGGCGCTTGTTCTGGGCTTTCAGAACTAGAGACCCGGCTACCTGAAGTGACCTCATAACCAACCGCATCGCCAGAAGGCTCCGCAGGCATCTGCACCTCGGGGAATGGTGGCTCTTCCGGGATGGTAATTGACGTAGATTGACGCTGAGAATGGGGCTCGTCAAAAATCATCGGCACAAAAATGACAGCCAGGGAGATCAGAACCAAAGCACCAATGATCCGCTGTTTTAATCCGTCCACCTGAAAGAACTCCCTATGCCAATCTATGTCAGTTCGATAGTAACTGTGTCAAAAACAGAACTGAAGCCATATCTGGCCAATGAACAAAGTTTAAGGCGCATCGCCCAAGAGCAAAGCTCTGGCTTTTGCCACTGTAAAGAACGATCCGAAAACCACAATACAGTCTCCTTGCGCCGCGGCCTCGTCCTTGGCGCCACTCAGCGCCTCATCGATCGTGACATAGGAACCGGAGCTGGAAATCTTGCCAATACGAGTTTCAAGTTGTTGAACGGTCAAACCTCTGGGCACATCCAGGCCGGCCAGACACCAGTGATCGACAACAGGAGCCATTGCCGAAACCACTCCCTCAACATCTTTGTCGCCAAGCGCTGCATAAACAGCAACAATCCGCCCGTGATTCTTCTGCTTCAGCTCATGAAGCTTACTTGCCAGCCACCGGGCCGCGTGAGGATTGTGCCCCACATCAGCGATGATCAACGGTTCGCTGTTGAGCTGTTCGAATCGTCCGGGCAAACTGACCGCATGCGCCGCCTCGCTCAGCACTTCAAGATCCGCGGTTGGGACCAGTTGCATAGCCATGACGGTAGCCGCTGCCACACTTCCCACAGGCAGTGGGCCGGCCGGCAACGCAACTCGACACTCTGCCAGCACCAAATCAATGATTTCACTGTCATCAGCACGGGATTCGAGCTGGTAATCACGACCGCTCAGTCGCAGATCAACTTTCTGGGCAGTTGCCTGCTGGAGCACCGAAGTGGGCGGCATCGGATCAGCGCAAACGGCCGGGATTCCCCTGCGTAAAATACCCGCTTTTTCAAAACCAATGACTTCCCGGTTATCGCCAAGGAAACCAATATGATCAATATCGATGGCGGTAATAATCGCAAAATCGGCATCCAGAACATTCACCGCATCAAGCCGCCCACCCAGACCTACTTCCAATATCCAGTCCTGAACACCAGCCTGTTCAAGAGCCACGAAAGCAGCCAGAGTTCCGAACTCAAAATAGGTCAACGACACATTGCGCCTAGCGACTTCTACCTTTCCAAAGGCAGAAACCAAGGCAGAATCCGACACATTCATGCCATTAATTCGGACGCGTTCGTTGTAATACTGGAGGTGCGGCGAAGTATAGGCACCCGTGGTTCTCCCGACCGCCATCAACTGGCGCTCCAGAGTCGCTACGGTGGAGCCCTTTCCATTGGTACCGGCAATGGTAATGATCCGGGCATTGGGCTTTTTCGGAAACAAGCGGCGCAAAACCACCAGAACACGATCAAGCCCCATGTCGATTTCTGCGGGATGAATGGCTTCTAACCACTGAAGCCATTCATCAACTGACGCACCCTCACTTGGGCGTTCCGAAGCCGTAACCGGGTTACTCGACAGATTCATCGGTACCCGGCTTCTCTGAAATTTCGAACTCGATCGGCGCCTCGGTGCCCGGCTTCTCTTGCCCGGTAAATTTCGCCAGTACGTGGGCAATTCTTTCGCGCATCTGATGGCGATGAAGAATCATATCAATGGCACCGTGTTCCAACAGAAACTCACTGCGCTGGAAACCTTCAGGCAGCTTTTCCCTGACCGTCTGCTCGATAACCCGGGGGCCGGCGAAACCGATCAGCGCATAGGGCTCTGCGATGTTGAGATCACCCAACATAGCCAAGCTTGCAGACACACCACCAAACACCGGGTCTGTCATCACTGAAATATAAGGAATACCCTCTTGCTTCATGCGCTCAAGAACAGCGGCCGTTTTTGCCATCTGCATCAAAGACAGGATGGCTTCCTGCATACGCGCCCCGCCGCTCGCAGAGAAGCAAACCAATGGAATGCGGCGCTCCAACGCCACGTTCGCAGCCTGAACGAACTTTTCACCCACAACCTGGCCCATCGAGCCGCCCAGGAAGTTAAATTCGAAGGCACAGGCAACCAAAGGAACGCCCAAGGCACTGCCACTCATCGCAATCAAAGCATCCTTTTCGCCGGTCGCCTTCTGGGCAGCCGCCAAGCGATCTTTATAACGCTTGGTGTCTTTGAACTTCAGGCGGTCATTCGGCTCAAGATCGGCTGCGATTTCTTCGCGCCCATCTTTATCAAGGAAAATTTCAAGACGACGGCGAGCCGACACGCGCAGGTGATGATTGCACTTTGGACATACATCCAGATTTTTTTCCAGCTCTGGCTTATACAGAAATGCACCACACTTCGGACACTTCTTCCAGAGCCCTTCCGGGACACCGGTGCGTTGTCTTGATTCCGAGCGGATTTTGCTCGGCATTATCTTGTCCAGCCAGTTACTCATGCTTTCATCCTGTCCTTTAGTGCCTGGAAACCGTTTTATGGAGCTAGGCTATCCAGCGCTTCGCGCATCGGGTACAACAGATCGTGCAACGCTTGATTCAAGGCGTCAGGATCTGATTGATTTCGGGCTATTGTATCCACCAGTACGCTACCCACAATTACACCATCGGATACTTTGCCGATCGCGCCTGCGGTCTCCGCATCCCGGATGCCAAAGCCTACCCCCACAGGAAGTGCGGTTAACTCGTGGATATGGGCCACTTTCTCAGCAACTTCATCCACATTGATGGTCGCCGAGCCCGTCACACCCTTGATAGAAACATAGTACACATAGCCAGACGAGTGCTTACTAATTGCCTTAATTCGATCATCAGTCGTGGTCGGTGCAAGCAAAAAGATCGAATCCATATTGCGTTCAGCGAACAACGGCGCAACGTCACCAGCTTCCTCAGGCGGCAGGTCTACGGTTAGCACCCCGTCAATACCGGCTTTAGCTGCAGCGTCGGCAAAGACCTCATACCCCATAGCTTCCATCGGGTTAAGGTATCCCATTAACACAACCGGGGTATCGGCATCGGTTTTTCGAAACTCTTCAACCATGCCAATAACCTGGCGCAACGACGTGTTGTACTTCAGAGCTCGCTCACAGGCCAGCTGGATAACCGGACCATCAGCCATCGGATCCGAGAACGGAACACCAAGTTCAAGAATGTCCGCGCCCGCCTTAACCAGTGCGTGCATCAGGCTGACCGTTTGATCAGGATGAGGATCACCCGCAGTAATATAGGGGATCAACGCCTTTCGCCCCTGCTCTTTCAAGGACTTCAATACACCTTCAATACGACTCATGCCTGCTCCTGATACCTTCAGATCTCGATGCCATCCAACTGGGCGATGGTATGAATGTCTTTATCACCGCGGCCCGATACGTTAATAACCAGAACTTTGTCTTTGTCCATCGTCGCTGCCAGCTTCAGCGCATAGGCCACTGCATGGGAAGACTCCAATGCTGGCATGATGCCTTCTACCTGAGTCAGTGTGCGGAAACCGGCCAGTGCCTCTTCATCCGTCACTGATACGTAGTGGGCACGGCCAATATCTTTCAACCATGAATGCTCTGGCCCTACTCCGGGATAATCCAGCCCGGCACTAACCGAATGAGTTCCGGAAATCTGGCCGTTCTCATCTTCCATCAAATAAGTACGGTTACCATGCAGAACGCCAGGTCGACCGGCACACAGCGGCGCAGCATGGTCTCCGGTTTCAATACCCAAGCCGCCGGCTTCAACGCCGTACAGCTCAACCGACTCATCGGTCAGGAACGGATAAAACATGCCAATCGCATTAGAACCGCCACCGACACAGGCAACCAGTGCATCCGGAAGCTTGCCTACTTTCTCCATGGACTGCTCACGCAACTCACGACCGATCACCGACTGGAAATCACGCACCAACAGCGGATAGGGGTGCGGGCCAGCTACGGTACCAATAATGTAGAAGGTGTCGTCAACATTCGCGACCCAGTCACGCATGGCTTCGTTCATGGCGTCTTTGAGCGTCTTCGTTCCACTCTCAACCGAATGGACCGTGGCACCCAGAAGTTTCATGCGATAAACGTTCAGGGATTGGCGCTGAACGTCTTCTGAACCCATAAAAACATGACACTCAAGGCCTAGCCGGGCGCAAACCGTCGCGGTTGCTACACCGTGTTGGCCGGCTCCGGTTTCCGCAATAATGCGTTTTTTTCCAAGAAAGCTTGCGAGCAAGGCCTGACCAATGGTGTTGTTTACCTTATGGGCACCGGTATGGTTAAGGTCTTCACGCTTCAACCATATTTGCGCGCCACCTGTTTCACGGGTCAAGCGCTCAGCAAAATAAAGCGGGCTTGGTCTGCCTACATAGTCGGCCAGATCTTTATCGAACTTAGCCTGAAATTCTGCGTCATCCTTCAGCTGGAGGTATTCTTTCTCCAACGTCATTAACGAGTCCATCAGAGTTTCAGACACAAACCGGCCACCGAAGGCACCAAAGTGACCTCTGGAATCCGGGAGTGCCTTCAACATTTCATCAGTCAGTTTTACGGACACTGTGCACCTCTTTGAAGAAAACAGATAATTTGGTGGCGTCTTTAATACCTTTGCTCAGTTCAACCCCGCCGCTGACATCAACCGCCCAAGGGCGAACCTCTTCGATGGCGCGGGCTACGTTAGCAGATGACAAGCCGCCGGCCAATATCAAGGGGATAGGGCGTTCCTGCGGTATCAGTTGCCAATTAAAGGACTGTCCTGTTCCGCCATAGCGCTCCGGGTCCCAGGCATCAACCAGCAACCCGACAGCTTTGTTATACGTTAAATACGCTTCTGAGATCTGTTCTGAACTACGAACTCTGATCGCTTTGATCCATCGCCGCCCAAAGGAATTACAAAATTCTGGTGTTTCGTCGCCATGAAACTGCAACAGATCCAGCGGAACGACCTCAAGCACTGACTTCACAAAGTCTGATGTCGGGTTTACAAACAACCCCGTTACGGTAACAAACGCCGGGACAGCAGCCGCCAACGCTTTCGCTTGCTCAATGGAAATCGCTCGCGGGCTGGGTTCATAAAACACAAAGCCCACCGCATCTGCACCGCTGGCAACAGCTGCTTCTACATCTTCTACTCGGGTCAGGCCGCAAATCTTTACGCGCGTTGTCATGAGTCTGAAACCGGCTGCTTGGGATGAATATGGGTCGGAACGATCGGCAAGTTGTCTGCCCTTGGGAACCACGGAGCGACAAAAGCCGGTCCGCACAGCGCTTCGGGGATGCCAAAGTGATCAGGATACCCTACATCGACCAGATAAAGCCCATAGGGTGGCGCTGTGACGCCAGCCAGCTTCCGGTCCCGTGCGCCTAGAACCTCACCAACCCACTTAACCGGTTGCTCTCCGGAGCCAACGGCCATAAGGGCACCCGCAATGTTACGAACCATATGATGCAGGAATGCATTAGCCTGTACATCAATTACCACATAGTCGCCAGACCGGGTTACTGAAATTCGCTCCAAAAACCGAATCGGTGTCCGAGACTGGCAGCCCGCGGCACGAAATGATGTGAAATCATGTTCACCGGTCAACGCCTGAGCCGCTTGGTGCATCTTCCGGGCATCCAGAGGTCGGAAATTCCAACTGACCTGCCCACGCTGAATACCCGGTCGAACCGGATTATTGAAAATCACGTAGCGATAACGCCGATAAGTTGCCGAGAAGCGGGCATGAAAATCGCCCACCCCGTTACCCGCCCAATGCACAGCTATGTCGTTGGGTAACGCGGTATTAATCCCCATGACCCAAGAACGGAGCGTGCGCACAGCGTTGGTGTCAAAGTGTACTATCTGGAAACTAGCATGAACGCCGGCATCTGTACGCCCAGCACACACCAACTCAACGGGATGGTCAGCGACTTTGGCAACCGCTTTCGTTAACTCCGCCTGAACCGACCGAACGCCGCTTTTTTGCTGCTGCCAACCATGAAATGCCTGACCATCGTACTCAAAAACAATCACAACCCGACCGTCACCAATCGCGTTGTCTGTGGTTAAAGGCTTAGGTTGAAGAAACAATGGAGCATCCAGTTTTTGAGGTTCAGAAAAACAAAGCGCCGGCACAAAGGCCGGCGCTGTTGCCATTATAAGTTGATTATAACGAATCAGGAGAGATTTTTAAGAAGCTCTTGCGCTTCAGCCTTCTGCTCTTCGTTACCCTCCAACGCAACTTCTTCGAGGATATCTCTGGCACCGTCGCCATCACCCATCTCAACATAGGCTCTTGCCAGGTCAAGTTTTGTTGCGGCTTCATCAGTACCTGCAAGGAAGTCGAAGTCATCATCGTCGGCAAGATCGGCATCATCGACATTCAGTCCCGACAATCCTTTGCCCTCGCCTTCCTCAACATCGACTTCCGATTCCAAGGAAGGAATATCCGCTGCATCCTCGACGACGGGGCTTTCGCCTTGCTCCAAATCGTCCAGAGCATCTTCAAGACCCAGCTCCTCGTCTAGCGAACCATCACCTTCGTCCGACGCACCCGCCTTATCAAGATCAGAGAACTCATCCATCAAAGCCAAGTCTTCATCGGAAACATCAAGTTCGAGATCTTCTAAACCGGATTCATTTAAATCCAGAGCGTCGGCTTGACCATCTTCCTCGACCTTTTCGAGCTCTGCATCCAACTCATCAAGGAAAGACTCATCGAGAGCTGATTCTTCACCGGACAGCTCATCGAGGGCACTTTCTTGATCGACATTTTTTTCAGTCTCTTCGACTGGCAATGCACCCAAATCGTCCAATTCACCATCAAGATCGAGAGTTTCGGTCAGATCCATTTCAGTATCGAGCGCATCTTCTGATCCGCCTGAACCTAATACCGCCTCGTCTTCTTCGCTGAGCTCGAAATCAAGACTGAACTCATTTTCGCCCAGAACGTCGTCAGGCTTTTTGACCTGCGAATCCGCCTCAACATCCATTTCGAACGATGAGAACTCCGATTCTTCAGCAGAGGCGCGCTCTGACTCATCTGATTTATCAAGCGCAACAATGCCTGATAGATCATATTCTATCGCATCATCCGGTGAACCCTCGCGGTTCTCAGCGCTGTCCAACTCTTCGCCAAAATCAATGCCTCCCGTGCCTCTTTGTAGACTTTGGAACTCGTCCTCCACGGGTGTTGCAGACACCTCCGGCTCGTTCTCGTTGTCATATGCCTCTGAAGCGAAACCTGCCAAGGAATCGGAACGGAGCTCGTTCTCCAGATCGTCGATGCTCGGCATTGCCTCAGCTTCTTCCAGCTGTTGCTTAAGCACCACTGCCCGGGCTAGAGCTTCGTCATCACCCAGAGCTTCCACCTCGCCGAATTGCTTATCAAAGGACTGATAATCTTGCCCATCGGCATAGGTTTCAAGCAACTTGAGACGCAGATCTGTGCGGCTGGGCTCACGTGAGATCGCTGTTTCTAAAATCTGAGCCGCCTTATCATGCTGACCATAGGCGATGTAGCTGTCAGCCTCTGCCAGCGAGTCACTCTCTGCGGCGACTGCCATTTGATCTGGTTCATTAGCGAGGGCCAGATCAAAACCTTCAGAATCGCTCTCGTCGTCAGCGTTCAACTGATCGTAAAACGCTTTTTCACGGTTAGCATTCCGGCGAGCAACCAACAGAAGGAGCAATAGAAGCAAGATCAGGCCGCCGCCAAGCGCGAGCTGATACATCGGATTTCCGACGACTGCGTCCATCAACTGACCCAACAAGCCTTTTTTCGATTCCTCAGCGGGCTGATTTTCAGCGTTCGGCTGAACTTGCGCGCTCGCATCAGAACCGCTCGCAATCGGTTTGGCCGCGTCGTCCGAAGCTCCTCCTCCGGCCTCTTCAGCCTGATCAACTGCTGTCCCGGCAGCCTCACCCTCGCTACCCACACTTTCTAGCGAGGCTTCAGGTGAACCCTCAAGGGCGCCATCATCTGTGGTCGGCGTGCCTTCTTCTTCAGCGGATGCCAAGCCTTCAACACCTTCAGCCAACTGACCATCGACGGCCTCAGCATCGGCAACCGCAACATCGGCTTGAATATCGGAACCTTCGCCAACAGACTCGTCAGGAGAAGCCATGCCATCTGATGGAGCCTCATCGCCAGCGTCTGCGGACACGCCGTTTTCAGAACCTTGACCACCGTCAGGAGTGGCGACGACGTCCTCCGAAACTGCACCCTGCAAATCAGCCAACTGAGTACTCTTCAGCTCCAAAAGACGCTGCAGAGTCTCAACCTGAGACTGCATATCTTCGAGTCTGGAGTTCAGCTCTTCGTTTTGCCGACGCGTTGCCTCCAATTCTTCCAGGGCCGCGGCCGAGCCTGCGTCGACACCACCGGCACTAGCAGTACCATCGCCTCCAGCAGAACCACCCTGCTCCTCAGAACGAGCCTCGGTTTCATCTGCCGCAATAAGCCGAAGCTCTGCACCGGCTTCGGCCTCTTGCGGTTTTGCGATTGGCTGAGCGGCTTTTTCGGAGGATTGAGTGGCATCTACAGGACGCGGGGTTTTGAGCGCTTGATTCTGCCTTGCGACAACACGAGAGGCTTCTGCCTTACTGCGTTGCTCAATTTCAGCGAGAGTCGGTGCACGAAGCACCTGACCGCGCTTCAGGCGATTTATATTGTCGCCAATAAACGCATTCGGGTTCTTATCCTGGATGGCCAGCATAACCTGCTGCATAGACACCGAATTGTTCGGGCGCATGCGCTGAGCAATCGTCCAAAGCGTGTCAGAAGGTCCGGTCGGCCCAAAGCTCTCGGTACTATAGCCTGAAGCACGAGAACCAGAAGAACGAGCGTTCTGGACCGCGCTCTGACGGCGAATCGACTCTTCACTGCGAGAGGTACGCGGAGTGGAGCTACGCTGAGGCGCAGACGATGGCACCGCCACTTGCTCGCGTACGCCGGATTCTTCCGCGTACACCGGCGGATCTACCAACACTGCGTACTCGCGCATCAGACGGCCGCTCGGCCAAGTCAGTTCAAGCAGGAAATTCAGATAGGGTTCGCGGAAAGGTTCACGTGATGACACGTTGATCGCGAGATTACCATCGGCTTCTGTAACCACTTCAAATTTCAGTTTACTCAGAAACTGATGACGCTCCAGGCCGACTCGTTGGTAAGCAGCTTCAGGAGCCACGTTAACGAAGACATCACCGGGATCGACCCCACGACTTTGTCGCAACGAAATTTCAGCGTCCAGCGGCTGATTCAGCCAGGACTGCATCTCAATTTCACCCAGCCCCAGGGCCTGAGCCATACCCGAGCCGAGCCCTCCCGCCAACGCCAGGGCAACCGCAAGCTTGCGTACCTTCATGCTTTTTCCTTTCCAGTCTCCGTTATTCTTTGACTGCTGAATTTCAACAGAATCGGACGAGGTTGGATGAC